>JAFGAR010000081.1 GCA_016933575.1 Candidatus Thorarchaeota archaeon | reverse complement strand
TTTTCAAGATGGAGAGCATTCTTATGATGATGGATATATCAGAAGAGATGAAGTCAAATCTCCAAAGGAATTTATCTGGATATGGCGGATAGATTTGTGGAAGTGTAGAGGATGAGCAAACTCAACTTACCTGTTCTTGTGGAGATCGACGAGGACGGGGTCTATATCGTGAGTTGCCCCGTGTTCAAAGGATGCCACTCATATGGGGAAACTATCGATGAGGCTCTGGAAAATCTGAGAGAAGTCATCGATATGTGCCTTGAAGGGGAAGAGGTGGCTAGTTTGAATCAATTCATTGGATTCCGAGAGATAGAGATCATTATTCCGTAGAGACCTTTCTAGTGGCTCTCTTTTTTATATTACTTTCAGGTGGTACAAACATGTCACGACTTTCTGTTATCGAAGGTCAACAGCTGGTTAAAGTGCTACAGAAGCTTGGATTTTTGATCGTTCGTACAAAGGGGAGAATGCTGAGTGTCCTGAAGTGCGTAGCTATTGCCAGTAGAAGATGAACTCACTTCATTTAGAGCCATCCGCACCAGTGTCCTGTGAATAGATGTCTAGCAGGATAGTCCCCATTACGAAACGAATGGCTTATCCTTGAGCTATTGGTAAATGATATATGAACAAGAACTCATGTTAGACACTGGTGATTCTATTGCAGACTGCAGATGAGGTCAAGGCCATTCTCAAGCAATATAGGGATGAACTTGAACAGCAATTCAAAGTCAAGAGCATTGCTATCTTTGGTTCATATGTGAGAGGCCAACAGAGAGAAGAGAGTGATGTGGATCTTCTAGTGGAGTTTTCCAGTCCAGTCAGTCTGCTTCACATTATTTCCCTTGAGAATCATCTGACCGATCTCTTGGGCGTCCAAGTGGATGTCATCCTAAGAAGGAGTATACGGCAGGAGCTACGGCGTGCCATATTAGGGGAGGCAATTCCTCTGTGAAAAGGGCCATCCGGATTTATGTTGATGACATCATTGAATATATGGGACGAGCTACTACCTATATTGAGGGGCTGTCGTTCAGTGAATTCTCAACCGATCAAAAGACCAGTGATGCAGCAATTCGATGTCTTGAAGTCATTGGAGAGGCAACCAAACAAATACCGGAAGAGGTGCGTGCTCGTTATCCTTCGATTCCATGGCGTGCGATGGCAGGGATGAGAGATAAGATAATCCATAGTTATTTTACTGTTGACTATGAAGCTGTGTGGCTCGTGATAAAGGAAGACATACCTGAGCTAGAACCTCTTTTAAAGCAGATTCGTGATTCTTATGCTGATGGTAATGAGTGATGGAACAAAGATACAACATTAATGGAAAAGATTTTCATAACTTCATTCTTTGATGAAACCAAGTAATGTGCTCTTTCAATTTAAGTAACTGATACTTGGCCCAGTGACCGACCCCCACCGCCTCATCCGAGAAACTTTCACTGCAGCTTGTCGCAGTAACTGCGTGGACAGCTGATAACGCTAATAGCGGTGCAGGGGTAACTATCGTTCAACTCTCCGAGGACCTATGCGCTTAACCAGATGCGTCTCCATGCGGTCAACCTCTACGCTGACCAGGAGACCCTGGTCCCTGAGCCGGAGGTGGCGGACGGGACGTACGATGGAGATGACCCAGAAAGTCCAGAATCTAAAACCCAAACGAACTACCTTCTATCACTGGCAGCAAATGCATTGTATTGGTGGGAGCAACTCTGGCCACGACTTCATGCGTATTATACTGCGGCACCGTCATCGACAAGCTCTCTACTTTTGCATTTTTCTGTTGATATTTTAGGATCTGTGAGAGTTGAAGAGATACTCTATGATACGACACTTGATGATGATCTTACAACACAGCAGCTGGAAGCTCTTCAAGCCTCAGTAGATGACCAAATTTGGGAAGCTCGCGGCGGTTGGTTTGCTGCTTTTGGCCGATATCTTGGATATTCCCTTGCGGCAATAGATATACTGGCGGCCCTATTGCTAGTACCTGGCACACAGACTGCTTTTTCGGTGGCGATTCTTTTATGGTGCGCTGCGTTCGGTATATGGATTTGGTGGATGCTTGAGTACGTTAACCAAGGATTTCTGTCCGCAATACAGGCCTGTGCTTGGATGGCGAATTTCCAAGAAGCTTTTCTTTTCGATGTTGTTTTGTTCGCTGGTTTCTGGGCTGGTGCTGCTTGGCTTGGAAAGACCTATGAAGATTTCCCATCGCTGTTTGATAACAATGGTCTAAAGGGGTATTGGGCTATCTTTCTGATAGCCTTAAAAATATCCGTGGCGATAGTAACTTTACATATGTATGGAATCTTCTATGAACAAGCAATGAGAGACGTGGGGGCTGCATAGATGGATGTGATTTTCTGGACGGTGTTTGGGTGCATCACAGTTGTAGTGCTGCCCATACTGAACTATAGTTCTACTTGGAAACGAGGGCCGTACTTGATTCAAAGAACAGGAGTTTTGTTCTTTGGTGGAATCAAGCGAACGTTGATTCTCTATGTTCTACTTGTTTCGATAGTCTTCTGGACCGCGAAGAGTTATCTAAGCGGATTTCGTCTTGGTTTGGGAGTCGGCATCACATCAGAAGTGACATCCTCATATTTGTTGATATCCATGGGAGAATGGATGTTCATCATCCTCGCGTATGGAGTCCTTGTTGCTGGATTGTACCGGCATCCATCTTTTCAATGGGTGTTTCCGCCCTACTCTAATCGATTAGCAAGCATTTGGATCTTCAGAGCACGGACATGGAATCGTTCTTCAGAGAGCTTGAAGCGGTTTCTTCTAATGTACCACATGAAAGTTGAAGATACTGGGTATGAATACTATCAGGAAGCGATTCAAATAATAGCAAAAAGAAGCGACTGGGTCGGCTCCGTGGCTCAGGATGTACTATCAAACAAAATCAATATACAGAGAGATTCATAATCAAGTGCCTCTCTTCAAACCCCGTCAATTCCAGCACCTCCTGCTGGACGTGCGCATCCAGAACAGGGTGAACAAATGGAAGACATCTATTTCCATGCAAAACGTGATCTACTTGACAGAACAACGGTTTTAGAATTTACTCCAGCTTCGTCGTGACAAGAAGATGATGAACAAGAATTTTGGGAAGAAGCAATAGAAGAATTGGCTCCATTCATCGCGTTCTCAACATTCATGACCCTTTGTCTTCTAACGATTAAATTTATTGAGGCGACAGCTGGACTGGGATTTATTAGCGGTGTGGGAGCAGTTGCAGTCGGATTATGGGTCGCTGCAATAGTATCACTGAGAATAAACATTGACCTTTGGCTTATGTCAGGTTTAAAGGGGCTAGGTTGGGCAGCTTGGGTCTGTCTTGTTTGCGGAGCTGGTTGTCTGATATCAGCTTTTGGTGGGTACTTGGCAGCAATTCCTGCAACAATAATAAGTCTACTATATCCTCCAGCAACATTCTTTATTTGGAAAGTTGCAGAGGCATTAACAATAGGTTCACTTGCAGTTAGACTTGTGCTAATCGTGACTGGTCTATTGCTGCTGACATTTGCTTTGGCATACAGGACGGGAGATTTCTAAAATGATAGACATGATAGTAGGAATTGTTCTTCTGACCTTTACTGGGATCCTTATAGTTTGCATTCCTGCGTTCATTGGAGGGTTGACATTTCGATGGATTGGAGCATCCACAAATAATGTGAAGACATATGGAAGCCATCAAACAAGGATCGATTACATATTTGACGTTATGTCTTTGATACCATCTTTCGTTGTCAGTTATTTTTGGAGCGCATATCTTCTGACATTTATCTTTGAGGTGTTGACAGGATATGCGCCTCCATACACTACAATTGGAGGAACAATTATTATGTGGATTCTGCTAGCCTTGTTCATCTGGAAGATACATCAAATAAGGCATAATATATTGGAAAATGGGCTATTTTCAAAGGACTCATTATCAGGTAATAACTCTTCGATGACCTAATAACAAAAGGACTAGATGGCAGGCGTGGATTCAAAGAGGGTCTTACCTGCTGTAGTACTGGAGGTATAAACTTGATGCATGGTGACCCGTGGTTGTTGTTCTTCAATTATTGGATTCCCATTGCCTTATCTAACTCTTTGTAGGAGATGGTGAATAGTGGAAATTGTACTATTTCTTGTTTATATCGTTGTCATTATAATATTCATCTTACCTACTCTGCTATTTCAGGGGATAAGGCTTCGTCGCACATTGCAGATAATGGGAGTTGCAGTCAGACCCGAATCGAAGTACGAGACTTGGGCTAGTCGATTCGTACAAGGTAAGTACGGTGGCTTAATCCAGTCAGTAGTATTTATGATACCAATATTCACCTGCTTCATTGGACTCATCCTCTGGCCCACAATTCTGCAAGAACCCATCTCAAGCTACGTAACGTTTCTAATCCTATTCATGATAGTCATATACATCTCTATTGTGCCATTACGTCTGTTCATAGAAAGGTGGGTGAGATGCAAGATTTCCAACTCACCATGACTATTTCCCTCAAAAAGTACTAGGCAAGAGGACACGAGAGGTACTTGAAAATCAAAATTATCTTGTGCCGGGTCGGGTTGTGGCTTCGTGTTCATATACTCCGGTCAGTTATCACATTAGCTGGAGGGATTGCAGACTTGCATATGTCTTTCGATCTCTTCTTTAATTTAGGATTCGAAGACAGTACAGGTGATACGGCACTCGATAACGAAATGACGATAGTCCAGATGAATGAGTTTATCGTGTTAGTGCTCAATACCGCTGCTGCACTGAAAAAATGGAAGACTTGGACAATATGGACTGTTCGTTCTATAGTAATCCAGTACTTTTTATGGGTGTACTGTTAGTTCATTTTCGTAGTATTACTAAAATAAATACGTAAATGGACCAAGGAGGTTCGTAGCATTCTATGGGGGAAAAAAGTAGTTACAGACTAGCTGGAATATATGCTATTCTCATAACTGGATTAACCATTTCGAACTTATTCTCCCTCTCCTTGAGCTGGAACATGTTCAGTTTTATCTTGGGGTGGTGTCTAGCATTATTCACAATCCTTCTGTCATACGGATTCGTTGAAGCAATGAGAAATTTCCCATGGTTTTGGAACTCAATTCTTGTGTCATATACGAGAGTCATAGTTCTATCAGACTTGTTCGGACTAGCTGGTTGTATGGTATCTCTTGTGATTGATCCAACCAATTTTACAATAATCATAGAACTTGGAGTAGTTGCAAGTATATTGATAGCATTGTTTGCCTATATACTAAAAAAGAGAAATGATAGTTAGAAATGTAGTTCTATTGTTGACTAATCGAAGCTGAGGGATTTGCCTTGCTGCAATTAATCATTATAGACTCTCTTATGAGTGTCACATTATTTTATATCTGGCTAAAGGTAGCAGGCGCGAGGAATCAGCTTCGTATTTCTGAATTAGAAAGAGTGAATTTTTTCCATACCCTTGCAAGAAAGCTGAACGAGCAAATCAAGTATAGCTTATTCAGTCTTTTTGTATTTTCGTTTCCTTTCTTCTTCCTCTGGCTCACTTCATTAGCGTTGATCCCAACTGTTTTTGGAGAAGTGGTATCAAACTCTCTGAGTTGTCTATTACTTCTATTAGTTATTGCCTTCATAGGAACTAGAGAGATATTATGATAATAGATGCGATTTTCTAAGCAGGAACATCATGACAGCAGTTTTAGGGTCATACAAACCTATAAAGCTGCTGTCTTTTTATTGATTAAAGCAAAGAGTGTGGAATTATGATGCAATCAGGTACTGTTGAGGTTGGCTATTTGACTGTAGCCATTCTGATGGCGGTTATCGTCTGGTTAGCCGTGTTTCGGTATAAGCTGTGGGGATTGAATCTAGCGAATCAGTCGAAGAGCGTAGCAATAAAGCAAGGTGAACGCGGATTATGGTATGCAAATAATATCAATAGTCCTGTTAAGGAAGGTCTGTTTTCAGCGATGCACTTTGGTCTTGTCATTGTGACAATATGGTCTGTTTTACTATTGTTTACACCTTCATATTTCTTAGAGGTACTAGAATCGTACTGGATTGCACTTCCAGCCTTTGTAATCATTGGCTTTGTGATAGGTTCAATCTTTGGTATCAATATCGAGAATCCGCTCCACGACGAAAGTGAGGATGAATCCACTGGAACAGAATAGACAGAATATGATGAGGTATTATGATATTTTTCATCGTGCTGAACTTACCACAAGTAGATGAGGTACTTTCCGATGAACTAGCAGTATTATCAGCTGCGTAGGTTGCTACTAATTGAAAAAAAATGGAGAAAGCAAGAAACATATGCTTGAAGTTGAGTGAGAAGTTAATTGAATACGCTTTGACATCCTATCATATTATTGATACTATACAATGGAAGAATCAGTTACATTTCCGTTTTTACGAAGCGTATGAAGAGTTCCTGCAGCAAGAACACGTACACGCCGTACTAGCCAAGACCTTGTGATATTCCGTGAATCTCCAAGGAGAGAGGAATCAAGCGTTAGATCTGTCTGCATAGTAGGCTCAGTTGAGAAGACGCAGTGCTCAGGAATGATCTCCTGAGTCATGTACCAGTCCTTGTACTTGCTAGCATACTGTGGATTTCTCTCAGGATGGTTGAAATCATCAAGTCGAAACCAGTTCAGAGAAAAGACCGCGTCAGCATCCTTGAAGGCATCATCGAATTGAGAGGCCTCTGCGTAGGTAGAACCGGTTTCACTAGCAATCTCTTTTGCCTTCCGTCGGACGCGGTTTAGAAGGGAGAACTCAGGTGGTGCAACCACCCTGACATTGGCTCCAAGGAGCGCACTCAACGCCAACAGACCATGGGCTATAGAAGGACTTGCAAATGTGGATCCGAAGGCCCAGTTGATCACAATCTGCTTCCCCTGAATATCCCCCAATTCTCTCTGGAATCCACGGATGTGAGAGAGAGCAGATTGCCAGTCGTAGATGTCATCACGGAGGCTAATGACCGGTACCGATGAATAATCTGGAAACTTCGTTGTGAGCCTTCTTCCTTCGCCAAATGTTTCATGACCGGAAAAAATAGTGACAAGCAAGTCTACTGCATCACTTGCCATCTTCAATTCCTCAAGTAGGGTGTTGGAATCTGCAAAATCAACATCGCTCCAACTGAGGTCGACTGATTGCATATTCAATCTAGCAGCAGCAAGATTACAGATAGAACTATCACGGAGAGTAGCACCATGAAATAGCAGTCCTAGAACCTTTGATTCAGTGATACCTCTAGCAACATCAGCAAAACCATTGGATTCAATCTCTGAGGCAATACGAAGAATCTCAGAGGCAGTCTTGTGGTCCATAGGAATGACAAGCCGTAACATGCAGATAACTGTTTCATAGTACAGTACGGGATAGAAGGTAAACCATATCAAGGATGAGAATTCAAGAAGAAGTAAGAAGGAAGTATCATGCCTGTCAGCCCAATTGATTATGGACGTTATGGCCATCAAGATATGGTCACTATCTTTGAAGAGGAAAAGCGGCATGCACTATGGCTTGAGATAGAGGCCGCGGTAGCGGAGGCACAATCAGACCTAGCAATGATCCCTAAAGAGGCTGCAAAGGATATCAAGAAGACTGCGCGACCGGACATTGTCACTCTTGAACGGACAATGGAGATTGAGAGTAAGACAAGACATGATGTTACGGCACTCTTCGAGGCGATTGCTGAGAAGTGCTCGGGTCCCGGAGCGCGATGGGTCCATTTTGGTCTGACAAGTAATGACATCAAGGACACAGCTCTTGGACTGCAATTGAAAGAGGCCTTTGAAGTTCTCTTGCCTCAGATCGATATCCTATGTGAAGCCCTTCTCATGAAGGCTCATGAAACAAAGGACCTGATTGCAGTAGGGAGGTCCCATGGCCAGCACGCGGTACCAATAACCTACGGTATTAGATTCTCAGTCTGGCTGGATGAGATGATCCGCCACAAGAGACGTATAAGAAATGCAAAATTATCAACAATGGTTGGAAAGATCTCAGGAGCAACTGGTAGTCATGCTGCGCTTGGATTGCAGGGTCTTGAGATGCAGAAAAAGGTCCTCGAGAACCTAGGCTTACAGGTTCCGATTGCCACAACCCAGATCATCCAACGTGACCGCATTGCGGAAGCGGTCTCAGCTCTTGCTAATCTCTCAGCTAGTATCGATAAGATTGCCACAGACCTGAGAAATCTTCAGAGAACTGAGATTGCTGAGACCTTCGAACCCTTTGCTAGAGGAAAACAGGTAGGCTCATCAGCCATGCCCCATAAGAGAAATCCTGTGACCTGTGAAAAGATTTCAGGTCTTGCACGACTAGTGAGGGCTCTGGCAGCACCAGCCCTTGAGAACGTAGTGAGCTGGGAAGAACGGGACATATCACACTCCTCCACCGAGAGATTTGTCATCCCCCAGGCATTCATCCTCACAGACTATCTTGTGAGGGAACTGACCCGTGTGATTGACGGACTGGAGATTGATACCTCAGCAATAGAGAAGAACCTCAGCCTTGCAGGCGATTCAATTTTCAGCGAGTACATTGTCACACTGCTCACGAAGGCTGGTCTTGAAAGACCAAAGGCGCATGAGAAGCTCAGGTCATTCAGCGTGTACGCAAAGGAGAAGAAGACCGGACTCTTTGATGCAGTCCGCTCAGACTCGGAGCTGAAGGAAATCCTTGACATGGACAAGGTCAATATTGAAGAATACTATAATAGCATTCGCGAGGTTTCAAGACATATCGTCCAAAATGCAGAATTAGAATATACAAAGACACTGGAGTGAAGCCAATGAAGAAACTACTCGTGACACTGACACCAGCAGAGAGCAAACGACTGATAGCAAGAGGTATTCTGGCGACTAATGTGGTGCAGAATGCTCTAAAGAATGGCTACCTCTGTATAACCATGGGGACAACCTCGGGATACATCGTCGAGGAGATACTTGGAGAGTACGACAAGACACGACATATTGCAGGTATTGTGGTCCCGAAAGGTCTAGCAATCACAGATGGGACAAAGAGGTATACAGATGCCATCTTCCATAAGGGCCAGTATGTGGAGAACACCAAGGTCGTGGACATCTTGGACAAGCTTGGTCCGGATGATGTCATCATCAAGAATGCAAATGCTATAGATGAGAACTACACGCCACTCGTATTGCTTGCAAGTCCCACCGGGGGTACTGTCGGAGCCTTCATTGGAGCAGCCTGTGCGAAGAATATCAAAATCATCATGGCTGTTGGTCTTGAGAAGTGCATTCCTGCATCATATGATGAGTTCTGCGGTCAATTTGGCAAGGATGACTGGGACTATGCGATTGGTACTCCAGTAGGCATTATGGCAGTGACGCAAGGTATCACCTTCACAGAGATTGAGGCTTTAGAGGCACTCTTTGAAGTGGAAGCAATTCCAATTGCCGCAGGCGGTGTAAATGGAGCTGAGGGTTCAGTAACTCTGTTTATCGAGGGTGGGGATGAGGAGACCGCTAGAGCCTACGAGTATCTCCTTGACCTGAAAGGCGAACCACCATTTCCAAAGGTTGAGCATGTAAAATAATTCCGCCCAGAAGGAGCAAGAAGACATGGTAATAGAAGGAGATATTGTCATCAGAACTGAAGGACTCACAAAGATCTTTGAGAAGGGCAAAAAGAGAGAAGTGCGAGCTCTCGATAACGTCGACCTAGAGATTCACAGAGGAGAGGTCTTTGGACTCCTTGGAACCAATGGTGCCGGGAAGACAACTCTCATTCGTATCCTGGTAGGCTTGCTTACCCCTACTGAGGGAAGGGCATTCGTTCTGGGAAAAGATGTCACTGAAGACATCGACTACATTCGAGAACGAGTAGGGCTCCTGCCTCAAGAGGCAGGGATCTACGATAGACTCACGGCACGAGAGAACCTGGTCTATTATGGAGGGCTCTACGGAATCCCAGAAGAGGATCTGGAAAAGAGAGCTGATAGACTGCTTCAGATAGTAGGATTGAAAGACAAAGAGGACTATCAGGTAAAGGGTTTTAGTGGTGGTATGAAACGCAAGGTGCTTGTTGCACGAGCCTTGGTCATTGAGCCAGAGATTCTGTTCCTTGATGAACCAACCACTGCAATAGACACACTGGGAGCACGAGTGGTTCGGAATCTTCTGAAGAAACTGAGCGCTGAGGAGCAGCGGACAATAATCCTCACAACACACGACCTCAATGAGGTGAAAGAGCTCTGTGATAGGGTGGGAATCCTCAACGAGGGGAAGCTAATTGCTGTAGGAAAACCAAGTCAATTGGAAGAGAAATTCAAGGCTGCTAATCTTGAGGAAGTATTCACCGGTCTCGTGACAGGTGAAGGAGTGTATGGAGAGGGTGCACTATGAAACGGCCAGCATTAGATGTCAAGACACTCTGGATGATACGGAAAGAGGTCAGGGAGGTCTTCCGCTCGCGTTGGCTCATCCTTGGTTTCATCATCAGTCCGATGTTTGCGTGGGTGTTCCAAGGAGCATTTCTATCCTTCATTGTTGCCCAAACATCAGAAGAATCAGAGATGGTCTACATTACTGTTGAGGATGATGGTGAATGGGCCAGAACATTGTACGAGGAGATTGTGAAGAACAAAACAATACTCCTGATTGACCCCCTTGTCAATGTATCACGGGCTGAAGGAGAGAGGATGGTCATAGAAAAGACGGTCTCGGTGTGGGTGTGGATACCTGAGAACTTTACGCAAGATCTACTGCTCAATAACGAAACCACCATGGTGATCTGGGTGAATACTGGTAATTTCAGGGCAACTGCTGCGGCAGCACGATTAGACGCCTTCTCAAAGATTGTCATCAACGAGGTTATCGTCGTGCGAGACCTCAGTGTGAACTGGTATACAATAGCCCCAGAAGCAAATTACGGACATCAGTTGGCCATCTTCCTGGTCATGTTGACCTCGGTTCTCGCGCCTGCACCATACATTAGCAAGTCTTTTGCAGGGGAGCGAGAGTCAAAGACACTTGAGGCATTACTGGTAGTTCCAATGAGTCGAATCAAGATACTTGGTTCAAAGCTTGTTGCAGGCGTGGCTCTCACGGCAATCTATTCTGTGTTCACCGCAGTAGGAATTCTCACCTACAACTACTCAATCATTCTGAGAGTTGCAGGACTTCCCCCCGAATATCAACAGGTAAACATCAACACCTATACAGTGAACGCGAACACAATTCCGCTCATCATGTTCTGTCAGTTCCTGGTACTTCTGTGTGCGATCGGGATAGGAGTGGTGATATCATGCCTTGCAAAGGACAGAGCAACTGCAGAGTCAGTGAACAGCATGGTCATGCTCATCCCAACCTTCGTCATAGGAATACTCGGTTTCACGGGAAGTATTCTGCAATATGGCGGGGTCTTAGGATGGTTCATCCTTGCTATACCATTCAGTCATGCGATTCTCTTCCTGAATGCAGTACTCGCAGGGACTGGGACTCTAATAGGGCTCTCTATCAATGTCGCCTACATGATGGGCTTTACCATAGTGTTCCTGCTCATCGGTGCAAAATTGTTCGAACGAGAGGCCATCATCTCATAGAGTACTAGAGAACAGGCCACTTCGGATGGATGTCCACCTCTGAGCGTTCTAGAAGATCAACTATATGCGACCGAGCTTTAGTCATGATACTCTCGACATCAAGAGTCAGCAACTGCTTGTCACTCATGAGCGCCTTCCCATCAACAATCACAGTGTCGACGCTCTGACCACTCCCGCTATATACAAGACTGGACACAGGATTCACCGCAGGGGTCAGTCCTAACTCATGCATGTCTATCAGGATGATGTCTGCAAGTTTCCCGACTTCGAGAGACCCAACCTTATCATCAGTCCCCATGGCAACTGCACCCCCCAGAGTAGCCATTTCGATGACATCCTCAGCACTCACGACAAGAGGGTCCTTCGCGATGGGTTTGTGGATGAGAGCTGCAAGTCGCATCTCGCGAATCATATCATAGGTATTGTTACTGGGACCACCATCACACCCGAGGGACACAGGGACTCCGAGCTCTAGCATCTGAGGTATCTTCGCAAATCCAGAGGCAAGTTTTGTATTGCTTGCCGGACAATGGCAGATGTTCGATCGGGTTTCTGCAAGGATCTTCAATTCGGCATCCTCAAAATGAATACCGTGTGCGAAGATCATCTCAGGACCAAGTAGATTGTTCTGTCTTGCGAATCCGGTAAGATTTGTACCATAGTTATCTTTGACAAAGCGGACGTCATCAACCACCTCGCCTAGATGCATGGTCATCTTGGTCTTCTTCTCTCGGGTCAGATGAGCAACCTCTCGGAATAACTCAGGAGTGACACCACCAAGAGACCGGAGACCATACCATACCTGTATCCGTCCATTCGCCTTGCCATGCCAACGAGGATACATCTGTTCAACCTCTGCAAGACATGCCTCGGCATCCTCGACCATCCCGGGATACATAATCTCAGAGCTATCAGCGTATCCGGTGGAGTCCATCACTATCTTAGACAAGGCACCTCGCATTCCAACCCTCTCAAGACTCTTGGCAATCCCGTCAAAGCCATAGCGTGTATGAATCATGCATTCAATGAATGATGTAGTCCCTGTTCGGATCATCTCAGCCATACAGAGTTCTGCAGAGACCTTACCATCCTCCTTGGTGAAGTTGCCCTGAAGTACCCAGACATACTTCTTCAACCAGTCAACAAGGGATACATCATCAGCACACCCACGAATCAATGCCTGTGCAAGGTGCATGTGGGTGTCAATAAGACCAGGCATGACTATCTTATTCGTTGCATCAATGATGGTCTCTGCCTTATGTCTCTTTAGACTCTCAGTCTTTCCAATATCAACAATCTTGTTTCCCTCAATATGGATCGCACCATCCTGAATGATGTGACGTTGTGGATTCAGGGTCAGGATATACCCGTTCTTGATCAATATAGAGTCTGGGCACATATTCGATGTTCCTCCAATACGGAGTCACCTCTTACAACGATATGACATAATGCTTGCGGTCACTCAAAATTCACTTGACTACGCGGAAGCGTATATCGATGGCCAGACCCTCTTCGGGATGGTCAGTCACACGGTCTCGAACAATAGGTGAGCTTCCACTATACTTCTCAGCAAGACGACGGACCAGATGCAGGCCGACCCCGCCGTATCGTCTAGTAGGGTCAAAGAGCTCGTTCTTCTTGCCATTTGGAATACCGGGACCATTATCAGCGATTGTAAGTATGAATTGGTCATCCTCGGACCGTCCAGATACCTCGATGTTCTTGTCTTTGTCTTCCTTATTATTATGAATCACTGCATTCTCAAGAAGGTTCCAGATCAATTGGCTCAATGCCTGATCTGCATAGACAACGACATCTTGCTCCAACCCACAGAGGTCTGCACGGACACCCCTTTGTTTGAATAGAAGCTCTGCTTCCGCCTCGGCTACGGTGCACAGATGAGTAGGAGATAAAGGTTCAGACTTCGACTCCTCAGCACGTCGCACCTTTTGGATCAGTTCAAGACATCTTAAGGCTCCGTCCATTATGTAGCGTTTTGATCGGAGTATCTGTTCAGACGGTATGTCTTTTTCTAAGAAGTCTCCACCTGCGATGATCAATTGCAATTGATTGCCAATATCGTGAAGAAGGAGGTCCAAGAGAAAGTGTACCTCTGCTTCTGTCTTCTTGAGCTCAGAGATATCTGTAAAGACTCCCATGGATCCCATATATTGCCCATTCTTATCTAATACTGGTGTGGCAGTGACCACAACCGGGACCACGCCGCCAGTCTTGTGGATAAGTTGCGCCTCGTAATGCTCGATCTTTCCAGCCTTTCGTGCCTCGACCTTCTCATGGACATGGTTTTCAGTCCACCCGTGAAGAATCTCGGTTATACGATGACCAATGAGTTCTGGAGGAGAATCATAGCCCAACATTCTACAAAGAGCATTATTGACCAGCACCATCCTACCATCGCCATTATCAACACTTAGGCCAGAATCCATGGTCTCGATGAGAGAACGGTATCTATGTTCAGATTCTTCAAGCGCATGAGCACGGCGATTCTCATCAGTGATATCGAGGAGTTGAGCAACCGTCCGGGTCTTTCCATCCTTTCCCTGAATTGCACCCACATTCATTCGAATATCACGAATTTCTCCATCCTTCCGAACAATCTTGAGTTCATACTCAGATGGAACCTCTTCGCCCATCTGCCGCCTTCGATAGCGGTCAGCCACCAGATCAACACTATCGTGATGGAGGAATTCACGAAAGTCATGCCCAAGGACCTCACTACGCATCCTTCCAAGGATGTCGCACATCTTGTCATTAACATACTCAAAGGTATACTTGTTATCCACGATGATAATGCCGCTAAAGCTGTAATAGTCAACCATGAACTCTAAGACTTCTTTACGAGAGAGTATCTTTGCTTCTGCAGCCTCTCTCCGAGTCAAGTCAACAGCATAGACAACAAATCCAGCCACATCAGACCCATTGGTGATAGCATCAGCATAGACTTGAGAAGGAATAGCTACACCAGTCCCCTTGATGAGACGAAGGGAGATTGACGTGGGAACAGACCCGGCACGTAAAAGATTCAGACCTTCATGGATAAGAGCCTGTTGTTCAGCAAGTACTAGATCATCAGCATGAATACCTGCATTGAATCGATGCACATTCAGTTGCAGCATCTCGATGGCAGCAGGATTGGCATATTGCATAATAAAATCTAGATCGAACTCAACTACTGGTATGAGCATTTCATCTGCGACTTGTCTAAATTGTAGCCTCTCTGGGGACGGCTCTCGTTGATATGACGGTCTCATAGTCCCACATCTACAGCTATTACTTTTACGAGTTCAGGGCATAGTGAACACAATATGCTGAGATAGGAAATCAAAATCTGCTCCACTAATATGTTTGTAGGATGTATGGCGTCCAAGAGGAACACCTTAAAGGCATGATAAAGAGAAGGAAGAAGCCGATTAAATCACTGGAGTGATTGTCTCATGAGCGAGATACTTACCATCGACATCAATCGTTGTACCGGGTGTCGTAATTGTGAACTTGCCTGTTCCGTGGTGCACTCCCAGTCCTTCAATCCTAAGCGGTCAAGGATACAGATTCTGAAGGACGAGGTGAGGAATATGTTGTTACCAATGGTATGTCTCCAATGCGAAGACCCGCTGTGCCAAGAAGCATGTCCCAATGGAGCAATTATTGAGAACGAATATGGTATTCTCTATGTAGATAGTGCGCTCTGTATTGGTTGCATGAACTGTGTGACTGCATGTGTATATGGCGGCATTGCTATCGATCCAGTGACAAAGAAGGCAGTGAAGTGTGACCTATGCTCAGGAGACCCTGCATGCGCGAAGGCATGTGAGTATGGAGCTATCACTCTAGTAAAGCGAGAACCATCAGGTCTTCAACAGCGAAGAAGAGGAGTCACTCCAGCCTTTAGAACACTAAGAATTCAGATTGAGGAGGGGCAAGAATGACATTTCCATACAAGGGTTATGCAGGCCATTACCTCGAGGTTGATCTCACCAAAGGTATCGTTCACAAAAAGGAGATGGAGAAAGAGTGGGCTAGACTATACCTGGGAGGTAGTGGTGTAGCATCCAAGATTCTCTGGGAGCGGACCGGACCAAAGACTGACCCACTCTCACCAGATAATGTACTTATAGTTGGAACAGGACCCCTCACTGGTTCCATGTTCTCTCCTTCAGGGAGAATGATGTTTGCAGCAAGAGGTCCTCTAACAGGTGTATGGGCTGAGAGTCACGTTGGTGGTTTCTTTGGACCAGAGATGAAGTACGCAGGATTTGACTTCGTAATCTTCAATGGTCGTTCAAAGAGACCTGTCTATCTCTTCATGAACGATGGAAAGGCTGAACTCAAGGATGCATCACATCTCTGGGGCCAGGAAACAAACATCACAACCCAGATGATTCGAGAGGGACTTAAAGACCCAACAATAGAGACTGCAGTTATTGGACCTGCAGGTGAGAATGGCGTACCCTATAGCTCGGTCATCGTTGATTTCTATCGTGCTGCAGGAAGAGCTGGTCTCGGAGCTGTTTTGGGTTCAAAGAATGTAAAGGGTCTGGCAGCCTCGGGCTCGCTTGGTATCGAAGCTTACGACATGGACAAATATCTTGAGGCTAATGCTCGTGAGATGGAGAAACTCAGTGACCCACTCTGGAAGGACTCCTTGGCATCACTCCGTAAGTATGGGACTACAGACCTTGTTGCAGTCATCAATGAGATAGGAAGACTACCAACAAAGAACCACTGGACAGGATTCTACGAGTTTGCAGATGATATCGGTCCGGAGATCATTGCTGAGAAATACAGGATTGCACAGGAAGCATGTCATGGGTGTGCAGTTGGTTGTAAATACATCATCCGAGTCAATGATGGTGACTATCCGACAGATCCCATTGGAGGACCGGAGTATGAGACGCTTATGGCCTTCGGTTCGAACTGCCTGAACAATGACATCGAGTCTATCTTTCACCTTGGGAAGCGGTGTGACCTTCTCGGACTTGACACCATCTCTTGTGGAAAGACCATTGGATTCGCAATGGAACTCTATGAGAAAGGTATCTTGACAAAGAAAGACACTGATGGAATTGAACTCACATGGGGCAATCAAGAGGCTCAGGTCCAGCTAGTTGAGCTGATTGCAAAGCGTAAAGGGATTGGTAAGATCCTGGCAAATGGTGTTAGAAAGGCAGCAGAACAGATAGGTGGAGATGCCTGGAGATATGCAGTGCATGTGAAGGGTCTCGAGGCCTCTGGACAGGACCCACGGGCGCACCAGAGTATTGGCCTGACTTATGCAACTAATGTACGAGGAGCAGATCACCTCCGGAGCCTCTCAAGTCTCGAAGAGCTCGGATATCCAGATATTGTCATTGAACGTTTTGGAAAAGAGAAGGCAGATGAAATACTTGACATCATGTCACCGAAGTATAAGGGTCAGGTTGTGTGGGATATGGAAGACCTCTATGCCCTCGTTGACTCAGCAGTTATCTGCAAATATGCAACCATGTGGCCTCCAGTGTTCTACTTTGATACCTTTGTGAATGTCATTCCATCCTTAACAGGGATGGAGGAGTGGGGTAATCAAAAATACGTACGCCAGACAGCAGAGAGAATTAGTCATCTCAGACGTGCATTCAACCACAGATTAGGAGTGACCAGAAAAGAGGAAACACTTCCACCTAGACTCTTGAAAGAACCAATGCCCACAGGACCTGCAAAGGGCGGTCTTCCAGATCTTGATGAGATGCTTGATGAATACTATGAGTATCGGGGATGTGACAAGGAAACCGGATTCCCCAAAGAAACCAAGCTACATGAACTCGGTTTAGACTTTGTTGTAGATGAACTCAAGCCCAAAGGATTGACAAGGTAGATTAAAAAACCAGTTCCCACAGGGTCAACTTTAATAAAACATCACTTAGGCCGCCAAATACAGGCTATTGGTTATACTAGTATACAGAAGGCGAATCTCGCAGATGATTTCAAATCAAGACATGTCTCGACAAGTCTACCTCTATTCTCTTGGAGCTCTCGTTGGAGCAGTTTCTGGTCTAGTTGCTGTACTCTTCAGATTCCTCATCATGGGTATCAGCCTGGTCTTTGTTGTCATTCCTCAATTCCTTGGAGTGATTGGGTGGATCATTGTGCCAACAATTGGAGGTCTATTGACTGCATTCATTGTCGTACGTTATGCACCTGAGGCAAAGGGCCATGGTGTTCCAGAGGTCATGGAATCATATGTCATTCGTGGAGGCAAGATGCGTCTACGTGTTCCAGCCCTCAAGAGCTTAGCCTCAGCTATTACAATAGGCTCAGGAGGGTCATGTGGGCGAGAGGGACCAATTGCACAGATTGGGGCTGGCGTAGGGTCGGGCATTGCCAATAAGTTGAACATGGGAAAGAATGATACTAAGACCCTACTCCTTTGTGGACTCTCGTCTGGTATTGCAGCTACCTTCAATGCGCCTCTGGGAGGAGCGCTCTTCGGAATCGAGATTGTCGCAGGTGGTATCCTTGGTTTCTCAGTTCTTCCTGTCATTTTATCTTGTGTTGTAGCTACTGCAGTTGCAGGGATATCCATACAGCTAATTCTTGGTCATTCTCTTAGTCTTTCATTCAATGCACCAGCCTTCTTCATGAGCAATCCTGCAGAACTAGTCTTTTTCCTAATCCTCGGAATCTTTCTAGGGATTGTGAGTGTGATCTGGATGAGAGGATTCTATTTCATTGAGGGATTATTTGAACGAATTCGAGTCTCAAAGTACCTCTTGCCCGCTATTGGTGGAGCCTGTACTGGAATCTTAGGCATATCTATAATCTACTTCGAGCAAGCATTTTCATATTCAGGAGCATTTGGCGATCAACCATATTTCCCTGCAGTCATGGGAGTAGAATACGCCTTCATTGATGCGCTATTCCTCATTCCAAATGTAACAGCTGGAGGATTAGCTCTCCTTGGAACTCTTGCCATCTTCAGTGTCTTCAAGGTACTAACAACAAGTACAACACTTGGATCGGGAGGCTCAGGAGGTGTATTCGCACCAACACTATTCATTGGCGCAGGTCTAGGTGGTGCCTTAGGCTGGATTTTTGCTTTCTTTGCACCTACGATTGTTCCTCCCACTAGTGCCATGGTATTTGCATTGGTTGGTATGGCAGCCCTCTTCGGAGGTTCTGGTAGAGCTCCGATTACTTGCATCATCATAATTATGGAGATGACCGGAGACTATCTCTTGATTCTCCCTCTAATGGTCGCAGTATCCTCAGCCTTTCTTGTCTCATCACTCATCGAACCAGAGAGTATCTACACCATGAAACTGGCTCGACGTGGAGTGCACATCAGAAGGGGCACACATATTGGTGCTCTGAAATCACTTGTTGTGAAAGACATAATGACAAAGGAACCTACTATTCTCACTCCGGAGATGACCACCACCGAGGTCTTCAAGATCATCGATAAGACGCATCATACTAAATTCCCAGTTGTTGAAAGCAACAAGATAGTTGGCATCCTAATAGCTGAAGACCTGTTTCACAATGAAAATCCCAATGAAACTAGAGTTCGTGACCTCATGAATCCAGACTTCTTACATCTAGCCCCGGACTGCACAATGGATGGGGTCGTACAGGCCATGATGAGACGTGATGAAGGACATGCTGTCATAGTCGATCCTATGCATCCTGATGTCATGATTGGTTACATCACAAAAGCAGACGTACTCAAAGCATACGAATTAGCCATCATCAAACTGCAAAAAGAAGGAATTGATGTGGAAGACATTACTCCTGCAGAGATTATTCGTATGTCTGGGTAATCTTCTACGAATGGTTTATGTTGGAGGTTCCATAAGGTAACATTATGGCAGACATCAGTGTTGATCTTCTCGGACTTAAGTTCAGAAATCCAGTTCTCACAGCCGCAGGCCCTACATCAAGAGATGGAATGACCCTCCTGAATGCCGCAGCGGGGGGTGTGGGAGGGCTCGTGGCAAAGACTGTGAGTGTATCTCCTGCCGATGTCCCAAAACCAAACATGGCAGCACTCAAGGAGGGTCGAGTTGGTTCGAGGAGGGGAATACTCAATGCAGAACTCTGGAGTGAGCTTCCCCTTGAAACCTGGTTGGAGAGAGAATACCCGATAGCGCTCAGTGCAAATCTCCCCTTGATTGCCAGTGTTGGATACACACCTGAGGATGTACGCCAGATTGCACCAAAGCTAGAGAAAGCAGGAGTCAAAGCAATAGAGTTCAGTACGCACTATGTCGGTGGTCATGTCGAAATAGCCAAGGCTCTCAGAGAGGCAGTGAACATCCCCATCATAGCAAAACTAAGCCCCAAGGTGGATGTTGCGGAGGTCGCCAAAGCCCTGGAACCTCATGTGGATGCCATAGCCGCAATCAATACCTTTGGTCCATGCCTTCGCATAGATATCGAGACCGGGAGACCATTATTGGGAAGCGATGGTGGGTACGGGTGGATGAGTGGTTCTGCCCTCAAACCTATTGCGATACGATGTGTAGCTGATATTGCCAAAGTGGTGAAGATTCCAGTCATTGGTGTAGGTGGAGTCATGACTGGTGAGGATGCCATAGAGTTCTTCATGGTGGGAGCGTCCGCAGTGCAGGTGTGTACAGCGGCAATTCTTGAGGGAGATACAGTCTACGGAAAGATTGCAGGTGAGGTAGAAGACTGGCTGGATAATCACGGATATACTTCCTTGGAAGAGATACGCGGAATTGCCCTTCCAAATCTGAAAGAGGGGGTCTCTCTGGATCCACCACCGACAGTCGACCTTGAGAGATGCACACGATGTGGACTATGTGAGAAGTCTTGTGTCTATGGAGCAATCAGGGTGAATAAGGCTGAGAACTTCTTTGCCATTGATGCAAACAGGTGTGAAGCCTGTGGGATGTGTGTTTCAGTATGTCCATATTATGCTCTCAGTTACTAGACATAGATAATATCATCGAGACCTGTGGTCAGCCGTTTTGCTTTTCCCTTTGTCACCACGTAGTCATTCTCGATACGAACACCACCGATGGATGCTAGGTATACACCAGGCTCTATGGCCATGACATTTCCCTCAACATACCTCTCCTCACAGCTGTAGGTACTTGGGAGTTCGTGAACATCAAGACCAATTCCATGACCCAGTCCGTGTGTCATTCCATCCTTGGCATCAGGATTGAGTCCCTTTGAATCAAACCCGTGTTTCTTGAGGGTATTAAAGCAGGCAAGGTTTACGTCCTCAATCACTACATTGTCCCTAAGAGCATCAACGGTTGCCTCAGCTGCGCTATGTACCGCATCAAACATCTCGCGTACACGCTTTGGTACAGAACCTTTCACTATTGTACGGGTCACATCAGCAATGTAGCGTTCCTGTTTGAGACGGGGGAAGACATCCATAATGATGGGAGTCTCACTCTTGAACTTGTCACCACTCACGCCAAGATAATGCCAGTCAAAGGCCTTCTTTCCTACAGCAACAATAGCATCATCAGCAGATTCAGCTCCTTTATCGAGTAGGAAGTGCTCCAGAGCAAGTTTGACCTTCCTCACTGTGAGCGGCTCGCCTCTATGCATCAGTATCTTATTGGGACCAATTGTACTTTCTTTCACCATCTCAACGATTTGAGCAATTGCAGCGGTCGTGGCATCGCCAGCCTTCTTCAGAGTCTTGATCTCTCGTGGAGACTTGGTCGCCCTGGCTTCCATCACTAGGTCTCGAACAACCTTGATTGTGTACCCCATCTTCTGAAGCATGACAAGAATACTTGCTGGAAATATGTCGGGAACACCGAGGACTTTTCCAGAGAACTGCTTCTTCAGAAGATCTCCATATATTCGATCCTGGTTATCGCGGACTTTCTTCTTCTCGCGTAGGATCTGTAGATGGACCTCAGTAAGATCATGGGTTTGGGTAATGAGGCTCTCTTTCTTGACCCGCTCAAGTGCGAGGAATGATGAAGCAACCAAGGGCTCATCACCCCGGTTCTTGAGATAGATGATTTCATCTGATGAACGGAATCCTGTTAGCCAATAGATGTCTTGATTCTCAAAGGCACTGCCATTGACTAGTAGACCATCTATTCCATATTTCTCCATAAGCTGGTCAAGATCTTCGAGCATTGTTTTCGCCTAGAATTGAGAGCTAATAATTTGCTGTAAAAGGCTTCTGTCTAGGTTGTGAAGTACCTCTTCATTCGAGAATCGACATCCCCTCGTGATGGCATCCCATAGGGACCAAGGGTTTCGACATTGAATGATGAGCAGGTTGCTGCAAAGAATCCTGCATGTCTCACATCACCAGAATGAAGGTAATCAACCAAGAAGCCAATGGTATAGGTATCCCCACATCCAGTCGTATCAACTTGCACATTGGCTGGAATTAGGGGTATGTCCACGTATCCTTCCCGTGTGTATATTGTGGAACCTCTCAAGTCACGAGTCACTAGTATAATCTTGGGACCCAAATCAAGTATCGCCTTCACTGCAGAGGGTTCGGACTCAGCTCTGAGAGTCATTTGCAGTTCGTCTTGGTGAAATTTTACAACATCAACCATCTTCAGAATGTTATCATGGTGGGACCATTCTTGTGCGATAACCTGTCCACCCTTGTCAATTGCTCGAAGATAGCCCTGAACATCAATCGATGTTAAAGCCCCAGTATTATGTGCCTGCTCTATACATGTAGGATGAATATCATGAGCGGTGAGTGGAGAGAAGTGGATGATCTTAGACTCCAAGTGTTGCTGTGAGAAATCTTCAGGTAATATTTGTGGAGCGATTGCCTCGACAAATTGCGTTCTGTTCCCCACAGGATCATATTTGTTAACAAAGCGGGTCGTTCGTTTACCATCAGCAATGAGCCCCGTGAGATTAAGACCAGAAGATTCCAGTGTTTTGTGATAATTTGTTTCGAAGTCATCTCCTACTTTTGTGACAATTCCACTTGAAACACCAATTGAGGGTGCTATCATTGCGTATGCGGTTCCTCCGCCCAATGCCTCCTTTGTAGTTGTAGGTGTGATTAGCAAGTCCCTACTCAGATGACCAACAACTACAAGCTCCATGCAATATGTCACGACCGAATGCGGTTAACCGATGTGCGTGAGGCTCATTTTCCCTTTAACTTCTATGCCAGCGTCAAAACAGAACAGAAGGCAATTGTTTTAATCGATTGAAACCATTTCATCGGATTGAGTGTGAGACCTTGGCTCGGGTCACTGTGAAATTCTTCGCAACTGTTCGGGAGATCACTGGTATGAAGAGTAAGGAGATGGAAGCTAGTACCATCAAAGATCTTCTTGAAGCGTTGAAGGTATCCTTTGGGCCAAGATTCACCAACACTGTATTCGATGACAAGACTGGTAGACTGAAGCAGTTCTACTCCTGTATGATCAACGGAAAACGGATTGAACTTCTGAATGGCTACGATACAGAATTGACTGATAATGATGCAGTGGCCTTGTTTCCACCAGTTGGAGGGGGTTCGCATGAGTAGTTCACTCACATCAAAGCATAGGAAGCAAACAGAACGAAGAAGTATCGACCTTGTTGTGCATAATGCACGCCTTCTCTTGGAATCAGGACTGGTCAGAGGAGGTATTGGAGTCTCAGATGGAGTATTTTCAGTCATCGCCTCTGATGAGCATCTACCTGATGCTGATGTCATTATTGATGCGGGTCAGAAGATATTGATGCCGGGATTAATCGATGGTCATGCACACATCAACGATCCTACCATGCTGTCGCATGAGAGCTTCAAATCAGGATCACGGGCGGCCGCGGGAGGTGGTGTGACAACTTTCATCGATATGCCCTTGACAAACCAAGTAGATTCAGAAGAGATAGTGACAGAGAAGATCAGACAGGGTGAGGAAGACTCAGTGGTCGATTTCTCCTTCTATGGAGGCATGATTAATGAGAATAATTACAAGGTCATTCCAACTCTTGTAGAGCGAGGGATTGGAGCATTCAAGGCATTCTCGTGTGAACCCTATCAGACTAATCCAGGGGTATTGACACGGGCATTGAGTGAGGTGTCTGAAGTAGGCGGGCATCTTACGATACACTCTGAAGACCAAGGTGTACTTGATGAGTTCAAAAAGGATATGGAAGGAGAATGGGACGCACCTGTCAGCCACTCACTTAGCCGACCGAACCTTGCAGAATTTCTAGCAATAAGACAGAACATCTCCATTGCCTCCCACACAGGAGGACACCTCCATATTGCCCATGTCACCACTCGGGAAGGAGTCAATGAGATTGAGCGGGGTAAACTTCGAGGGATAATGGTGACCACAGAGGTCTGTCCGCATCACCTTATGTTCTATAGAGATGATATGAACAGGTTGGGACCAATGAGCAAGATGAACCCTCCACTCAGAACCAGAGAGGATAAAGCTGCCCTCTGGTCAGCACTCCTTCGGGGGATGATCGATATTACAGTCAGTGACCATGCACCATGTCCGATTGAAAAGAAAGAGGCAGGTCTTGAGGATATTCGAGAAGCATGGTCTGGTGTGGATGGGACTCAGATGATACTCAGAGTGTTGCTCTCAGAAGGAATAAACAAGGGAAGATTATCATACTCAAGGCTTCTCAGGGTCAGTTCGCGGAATCCAGCCCGTATCTTTGGGCTCTATCCAAAGAAGGGTGTCATCAGGGTTGGCTCAGACGCGGATTTTGTGATCTTCGATCCCAATAGAGAGGAGAAATTGACCGCGGACATGATGTTTTCGAAGTGTGGATGGACTCTATATGAGGGTATGACCATGAGAGGCAGTCCAGAGATGACCTTCGTGAGAGGAGTCCAGGTCTTTGGAGAGGGAAAGATACTGACAAGACCGGGACATGGTAGATTTCAGGCAATGGGAAGTGGGGAAAGACCAGCAGGAGAGTAACAATTGGCAGAATTGAAATTCGTCTTTGGAGACCCGGATATTTGCTCGGGCTGTATGGTGTGTGTCAATGTATGCAGTATGTATTACTTCAAAGTGATTGGTCCTGAGCGGTCGCGAGTGAGAGTGCTCCGTATCGAACCTGCGCTTGATTATCCGTTATTCTGCCGCAACTGCGAGGATGCACCATGTATCACGGCATGTCCAGAGGGTGCTCTGAGTCGTACTTCGAAGGGAACTGTCATCGTGAACAATGCCAAATGCAAGGGAACAGGTGATTGTGTCATTGCATGCCCGTACTATGCAATACATATCAACCCAGACACGGGTAAGGCGATAAAATGCATTCAGTGCGGACAATGTGTAGACCGCTGTCCCGCAGATGCCTTGTTCATGACTAGTGAAGAAGACTTAACGAAGAGGGACAAGGACGGAAGGATGAAGAGCCTATACGAACGACATAAGGCAGAGCTCTACAACAAGGAGGAGGCCTAATGTTCGGGGTCGGAGGAGAAATCATCTGGGTAGATATGACAAAGGGAAATATCGAGAAGAGACCTCTGGATGAGGACCTTGTCAATAAGTATCTTCTAGGGGCTGGTTTTCTCTCGAAGGTCCTATATGATATGATTCCTGCAGGGACTGATCCACTTGGAAAGAACAATGTGCTGGGAATTGCTACTGGTCTTCTCACTGCTTCCATGTTCCCGCAGTCATCAAGACATGTAGTTGCCGCACTCTCCCCACTCACTGAAGTCTGGGGTGAGAGCCATGCTGCAGGTTTCTTCGGACCAGAACTGAAGCTTGCAGGGTATGACGCAATCATGTTCACTGGAGCCTCTAAGGATCCTGTCTATCTGCACATTCAAGACGCAAACGTTGAACTACTTGATGCTACTCATCTTTGGGGAAAAGACGTCTTTGAAACAGACGACATTCTCCGAAAGGACCATAATAGAAGATACCGAACACTCTCAATTGGTCAGGCTGGCGAAAATCTAGTGCGATTTGCCGCGGTGATGAATGACCGAGACCGTGCCTCCGCCCGGTCTGGACTTGGAGCAGTCATGGGTTCCAAGAGACTGAAAGCCATAGCTGTAAGGGGAAGCGGTAAGATTGATGTCGCGGACCCAAAGAACTACCTGAAACAGATGGATGAATTCTACAGGAGAATGCTCGCCAATCCCTTCACGCCGGGTCGTGTTAAGTATGGTACAACAAGTCTTGTCGAACTGATGCAACACATTGGTCGCCTTCCCAGCTATAATATGAGACAGGGTGTCTTTGATGGGTACGATAAGATAAGTGGTGACGCGATCAACGAGAAGTACCTTGTAAAAGCAAGAGCCGACTGGTCCTGCCTACAGAGGTGCGGCAGATATACTGCAGTTCGAAGTGGCCCCTTTGCCTTTGAAGGAGGAGCCCCAGAGTTCGAGACCCAATCATCCATGGGATCACGGTGTGGAAACGACAATCTTGAGTCTGTGCTATATGGGCATCATCTTGCCAATCAGTATGGGATGGATACCATCTCACTAGGAGGTACGATCTCATGGGCAATGGAGGCATGGGACGAGGGTCTCCTGACAGCAGAGGACACTGGAGGAATTGACCTCAGCTGGGGTAATGCAGAGACCATTGTGCGATTGACAGAGATGATTGCACTTCGTGAGGGTTTTGGCGATGTCCTCGCAGAGGGAAGTGAACGTGCAGCTGAGAGGATTGGTCGAAGTACTGACAAGTTTGTCATGACTGTGAAGAAACAGGAGATTGCTGGTCAAGAACCTAGAGCTCAGAAGTCCATGGGACTAGCGGCAGTGACTGCAGCCAGAGGTGCAGATCACCTCTATGCATTTCCAGTCCTTGATGAGGCAGGTTTTGATGAAGACATCAAGAAACGTTTTGGTGAGGAATACCTTCCAGAGATGGCGGATCGATTGAATCCAAAGTATAAGGGCATCATGGTAAAAGAATGTGAAGACTTCATGGTCATGGTCGAGAGTGTGGGGCTCTGCAAGTATGGCACACAAATCCCACCAGAGTTCTACTATGATGATATTGCATTAGCACTAAGGGTCCACAATGGATTAGACCTCACACGAGAGGACCTTCAAACCATTGGAGAACGTATCGTGAATCTCAATCGATTGTTCAATGCACGACTTGGTGTGACCAGGAAAGATGACTGTCTTCCAGACCGACTGACCAAAGAGAAAGCTCCAGTTGGACCATCTGCTGGAGAAGTGGTTGAACTTGACCAGATGTTAGATGAGTACTATAGAGTGAGGGGCTGGGACCTTACGACAGGGCTCCCACTAAAGAAAACACTGGAACGACTTGACCTGGATGACATCTGAGGGTTGTCAACAGCTGCTGAAACCTTGGACAATGTTGGACATCTCGTAGATGAGTCTTTGAGAGATCATAGTGGACCTTTTCTAGTCCAGTCCGGTGACTCAAGCGTGAGGTCGAAACAACACAGCTCTGACCTCACAGAGTCCACCCAGTGCCGTTTCTGGGAGCACTTCACTCTGGTGTCCAAGATTGTATACCTTACAATGAACGGTAACTATTGCCACTCATCCATATCTGGAGTCTTGACCTCTAGGTCTGCTACAGAGAAGTCAAGGTTATGAGTCTCGCAGAAATTGATTATCTTTACCATCAATCGCGTATCCATGGAGTAGACCAGCTGACCAGTCGCAGCAGAACATCGGACCTCAATTGTGTTATCGTCCTCACTGAGAATCTCAGCATCGAATTCATTCCCGAGAACTTCATGCCCTATATTCAACACGGCAGCACGGATCTCAGCTGCTTGCATATTGAGCTGATATCCGAAGCGTGGTGTAAAGGTGTAGATTCTACGGCTGTAGACTTCACTCATTGTTCGACCCTCTAGTCGCAGGATGCGCACACGTTCGTTATTGTGTCCTTGATACCATCCACCTTGCGGAGTTCATTAACAACGAAGGAACTCAAAGCCTCTGGTGTCTTGAACACACACTTGATGAGAAGGTCATAAGCTCCGTAGATGAGGTATGCTTCCTCAACTTCTTCCAGATGTCGTATCTCTTCAAGAATGCTTCGTGACTTTGTCGACTCGACTTTTGCCATAATGAATGCGATGATCACTGACAACCCACCTATGGTTATGGACTTCTTGCAATACTAAGTGTTTCATAAATGTTCCCTAAGGGCGAATATTCACTTATTGCTGCAAGGAATGCCATTCCTCTGTAATGAAGATTTTCTCTGAACCCGAAGCAGGAAGCTTAATAGCGGTGGAGTATGAGGCCGAGTCATTCAACGGAGGTCCATGTTTGACCACAATAACTCCGAAATCAACAGCTCCTGCAAAGACCAAGTCTAAGAGCAAAAAGAAAGGCTTTGAACCCAGGATTGTGGCGTTCTGCTGTAACTGGTGCTCGTATGCCGGGGCAGACCTCGCAGGGACAAGCCGAATGCAGATGCCTCCGAATGTGCGCATTATTAGAGTAAATTGCACGGGAAGAATCGATATCTCCTTCATTCTAAAAGCCCTCTACCAGGGAGCCGACGGAGTGCTCATCTCAGGATGTCATCCGGGAGATTGCCACTATACATCCGGAAACCTGAAATTACGCTCGAGGTTTGTGCTATTGAAGAGTCTTCTTGCTGAGGCGGGTTTTGAGCCAGAGAGAGTCCACCTACAGTGGGCCTCTGCAGCAGAGGGTGATGTCTTCGCCCGAGGAATCACCAAGATGGTAGAGAGAGTAAAGAAACTTGGTCCAAATCCCGTGACAAGAGGTGCCTGATCATGGTCAAGCGAATAGCACTAGCACAGCTCAGTTCCTGCTGGGGGTGCGACCAGTCCCTTGTCGACTTACATCTCAGGCTTCTTGATGTACTGCCGCAGCTGGAGATTGTCTATTGGCCAGCAGTGGTAGACTACAAACTTGCAGACCTAGAAAGCATGCCAAAGGACTCCATTCACTTTGGTTTTGTTGAAGGGAGCTGTCGGACAAAGGAAGATGAACATCTCCTCAAGGTGATGAGAGAGAAGAGCAAGGTGCTTGTGGCCTGGGGCTCATGCTCAGCCTATGGTGGAGTACAGGGTCTTGGAAACCAATGGGACCTTGAGGATCTGCTTGAGAGAAAGTTCCTCTTGGCGGATACGATCACTGACTCTCGAATTCCTACGGAAAACCTTCCAGGATTCACTGAGCAAATCGTTCCAAATCCATCCATTGTACCTTTCGAAGTCATTCTCCCCGGATGTCCGCCAACTCCTGATAACACAGCTGAAGCGCTCACTGCTCTCATTACAGGAAAACCCTATGACCTGCCCAATAAGACGGTCTGTGACCAGTGTCCTAAGGAGCGAAAAGAGAAGAACATCAAGCAATTCCATAGAGCGCACGAGGGTCATATCGATCCCAATCTCTGCCTTCTTGACCAGGGATACCTCTGCCTTGGATTTGCGACAATTGGGCTCTGTGGAGCGCAGTGCCCCACAGTGAATACTCCATGCAAGGGATGCTTTGGACCCCCACCGGGTATTGCAGACCACGGTGCAAAGATCATCTCAGCACTAGGTGCCATTGCTGACATGACGCCTGAACAACTTGAGAAGTCATTCCCAGACCCGTTAGGATCCTTCTATTTCACAGATTATGCGGCTTCATACCTCTCGAAGATTCGGCAGAAACAGAGGAGTGAGAAGAAGAAATGAGTAATGATGAGAAGACCATTAGAATCGCCCCCGTGACAAGACTTGAGGGGCATGGAGAACTCACAATCAAACTCACCAAGACGGGTAAGGTAAAAGATGTTCAGTTCAATGTTTCCTCTACACGATTCTTCGAGAAGTTCCTAGAGGGACGCTTTGCTGAAGAGGCTCCGCGAATCGCGCCCCGCATCTGTGGTATCTGCCCAGAACCACACCATCTAGCTGCAACAAAGGCAGTGGAAGCAGCGTGGAATGTGACTCCGCCGCCAGCAGCTGTGAAGCTCAGAAGACTTCTGATCAATGCGAAGCAGTTTAGCAGTCATGCATTACATTTCTTTGCCCTAGCAGCTCCGGACTTTCTCGCTGGACCCCTTGGAGACCCTGCTCTCCGCAACGTGGTGGCTATCATCAAAGCACTACCAGATGTTGGTAAGATGGCCCTAGAAGTAATGCAGTTCGGTCAGGATCTGGCTGCTGCAGTGGGAGGAAAAGCAATCCATCCAGTGACCTCGACACCAGGAGGAATGTTGAACCCGTTCTCTGAAGAAAAGCGTGATCTCTTCCTCAAACGTGTAGAAAAAGCAAAGGAACAGACAATGGAAACTGTTGCCCTTGCAAAGAAGGTGGTTGAAGACTACTGGGACCCGATTACAAAACTGGCAGTCACTCCGACATACTATCTGGGGATGCACAACAAAGGGAACCTAGAGATCTATGATGGAAACCTAAGAGTGATGGATCCTGATGGCAAGATTGTTGAGGACTTCAAACCGAAGGACTATCGTAAGTACTATGGAGAGTATGTGTCCAATCATAGCTATGCAACTCATATCTATTACTTGCCTGTAGGATACCCAGACGGAATCTGGCGAGCAAACTCACTAGCCAGAGTCAATGTTGCAGATAAGATGGCTACACCTATCGCTCAAGAAGCACTTCAAGAGATGCGAGATGCATTGGGTCGACCCATTCATGCGACCTTTGCCTATCACTGGGCACGTGTTATCGAGATTGTTCAGGCTGTGGAAGAGATTGAAGGACTCCTGAAGGATCCAGACATTGTGAGTACTGATGTGAAGCTCTCGGATGTGCAACCAAAGAAGGGCGATGGCGTCGGTTGTGTTGAAGCTCCAAGAGGTACTTTGCTCCATCATTACTGGACCGATGAGAGAGGCATCATCACCAAGGTCAACATGGTCGTTGCCACAAACAACAATATTGCGGGTATTGAGAAGAGTCTAATGGATGCTGCCAAACAGATCTTTGAGAAGAAGGCACATGAGAGCCTAAAATTGCCGGATCCAATAATCAAGTGATTACTTGGCTATGCGAAAAGTCAATGAATATCTGGTTCCAATGACCATTGAACCTTCAATTGCATCCTCGACATGGATTCGAGCTCCACACATGGCTGATAATCCCTGAATAAGTAGGACTCCGAGACCCAATCCGGGTGCAGTCTGTTCTGAAAAAGAGATTGGATCATTCAGATAGTTCTTCATATCATCTGGTAGTCCTCCGCCGTGATCGATTATCTCTATATCTACACTCGAATTATCTCTGAATCTCTGATTAACAATCAGGATATCGCTCTTGTGTTTGAAAGCATTATCAAAAATATTCCAAAGGAGTTCCTTGGCTAGGGGACAGGTAAGGACTTTAGTGTCCTCTGATACCTGAACTCTAATTTGATCGGGGTTCAGAGAATACTCGGATACCACCCTACTCCCTACAGATTGAATTACATCTAGTAGGACAACTGGTTCTGATCTGATCTTTTCACGAGCAAGCATATAGGTCATCCTACGCATCTCTTCAACAAAGTCCTTTGCGCCATCTAAAGCATCTGAGGCAACATCTATCCAATGGTCATTCGAGATCCCTAGATTATCAATGAGTTCCAGAGAGAGTTTTGCAACTTGAATGTAATTTCGTATATCATGTTGAACAAGTCCAGATATGATTTGAGTAACTCTGTGTTGTCTTTCAAGATCCAATGTCACGGTTCTCATAAACAGCGTCAACATGGATGCGCCTGATACAAGTACACCAACAGCTTGGATGACCATGAACACAAGATAGAACTCAGGAATTATTGCGACAATGGGAAAGAGTATCCATGAAATGCCCCATGTGGCCAGGCCGATCATTAACCAATATTTTGGCTGTCCAACTGGCTCCTCAATTTCGTATACTGTCTTTGCAGATCGGAAACATACATTGATCAGTTGTAGACCTAGCGGAATGAAAACAAGATAGAATGGCCATGAGAAAAAGAGTCCTATGATCAATAGGCTATGAAGTATAGCTACGCCGAGAATGTACATTATACTTCTTTTTCTCGTAAATTGTTTTCCTAGACTTCCATCTACAATTAGAGTTCCGCCACAATACATTGCAGCAAGTGGAAAAACGTCGGTAATAACTAGAATATCTGACGATATAATGACACCTACAAATGCTCCAATAGTGTAAACTACCCAACCCAAAGCCCAATACCTATACATCTTACGCGTGGAGTATCTAAAGAGACTCCATGTGACTGTGCCATAGAACGTAATAAAAGCAACTGCCATGACATAGTCTAACACGAGGTGTAGGTCTTGCATCTTTCTCACCAATATGGGATTTGGTCTTGCGTATCAAATCTAAGTATCAGACCGTCTTGAACCTAATATAAATCAATAGCGTATATTAGTTTCTTTTTGCGTAATAGGTCAGCAATATTTAGCATATCTATAGTCTACAGTGATAGCACTTTTTTCCTGAATAGAAACAGGAAGGGAGGAAGACCTCCCGATTATTCTAAGAAGAGTGAAACACGTCCAGGCAAAGCAAATCGTGCTTTGTTCTGGGGATCGTACGTGGGATTCTCAGAACTATGAACAACCACCTCTAGTTTCAATTCTGAGCCAATGTGGCTCGCTGAGTCGATCAGGGCTGCCATCTCAGTCCTGGAACTAGCTGAGTGGTCCCAAAGACCATTTTCTTTTGCGATACGGTCGACTATGTTCTTGACATCTTTACCATGTTTTCTGAAGTCCTCATTGGACATGAGATGCTTCATGATATCACCAACAATAGTTGGGACCTTCGCCTCTCGAATGCTATTCATTGCCTTGAACATCCACTCAGGGGCAACATAGACATGAGCTTTGGTCGCCTTCTTGCCTTTGAGCAATTTACGAATCTCACGTATGTCCTTGATTGTAGATTCTACAACTTCATGCGCCATCTCAGCGTTTCTGTCAATCAGTTTTTTGTCAGGTCTTGGCCATGTGCTGAGAGAGACATATGTATCATGTCCCATCTTCGACCATAGTTCTTCGCAGATATGAGGCGTTAGTGGAGCAATCATTCTAACCCATATGTCACAGATGTAGGCCATTGTACTATTACGCTCATCCGTGGGAACGCCCGTTCTGTTCAGGTAATGATTCACTACACGGACCATCTCTAATGAGGCATGGATTGCATAATCTCTGAGCTTGAAGTTCTCAATCATGTCAGTACATTCAGCAACCAGAGAATTGACCCTAGACAAGATCCATTGTGTGACCATAGTGGGTCTGTCTTTCTTTGCAGGAACCTGAGGAGGATATTTGCTATATTTGGAGACGATATCGATGAATTGACGCACTCGGTTTCTCATGGCTGGCACATCTTTCTCTCTCCAGTCCATAACGGTTCCTGGTTCTGCTGCTGAAATCACATAGATACGAAAGATGTCTGCACCATACTTATCGGGAATCTCCACCAAAGGAATGACATTTCCCTTGCTCTTACTCATCTTCTTCCCTTCCATATTCATATGTTCACTGATACTTATCATCTGTATCCAGTATTTCTCAGGGAAGATCGAAACATGATGGAAGATGGCAAAGCTCAGGTGATTCGATATGTGTGAAGGCGCAGTATGACGTTGATCGTTTGGATACCAGTACATGAACTCTTCACGCATGATCTTCAATAGAGCGCTATCAATACCTGTGGTCTGTGTCACCTTTGCAGGGATTCCTTTTCCTAGGAATACATAGTCAAAGAAGTCCAAATTCAATTGTTCTGGCTTCAGTTTATTCATTCGGATGTAATGTGCAATAGTATAGAATGCCATGTAGATAGTTGAGTCTGATAGAGACTCGATTATCCAATCAGGGTCAAAGGGTAATCGTGTTCCAATACCTCTTTTCCGAGCGCAGGGACGTTGTCCCAACCATTCAAAAGTTGCCTCGAAGAGATTCCGAAAGATGTCAGGAACTATCTTCATTTCATTCAGGGCGTTCCAAGCGGATTCTTTCCACCCAGGACTCTGGTAGTCCAAGAACCACTGCCCTGCAAAAACTCCGACCTCAACCTCTGTCCCACATCTACAGATAACTGGTCGTTGATCTGGCTCATAGATGACATCTGACCGATTAATCGATTTCATCCAGGACACAACATCATCTTTGACATCTTTGATCATTCGACCCGAGAACTGGGCACAGTTGTCTTTCATGACACCATCATAAAATTCAGCCTTGTAGATCTCTTGAGTCGCGGCCTCCAGTTTCTCACCCTCACTCTGAGATTTGATACCTCTACGCTCTACAGCATCTTTAGCAGGGTATTCGCTGTAGCCTTTCATATCAATCATGCCAATAATCTTGATATTCCGTACATCCTCAGCTGAGATTCCATACTGCTCAAGACCGGATGGATCCTCCCATAGGTCTCTCAGAGCAATATAGTCGAAGGGAGCATGTCCAGGAACAGAGTACACTACTCCAGTAGCATTGTGTGGGTTTACGAAGGCTGCAGGTAGGATTGGAATCTCGTGGTCATCATGAATTGCTCGGAAGTTCTCTCCAATAATCTTAGACCCAGGAAATGTTTCCAACACTTCGACGTTCTTGGCCTGCAATTTGAGTTTCTCAACAGCCGCCTTAGAGATAATCCATTTCTCACCATCTACCAATGCCAAGACGTACTTCGCTTTGGGATTGATCCACATGTTGGTCACTCCAAAGATGGTCTCCGGACGCAATGTAGCAGCTACTAGGTAACCATCCTTGAAGGGCCATTTGATTGCAGTGAACTCCTTGATCTTTGCAGAACCACCCTCCAATAGATCATCTTCGCCAACAGGATTTGCATCCTTCGGGCAGTATAGGAGTGGGTAGTCACCTTGTTTCACGTATCCTTTTTTCATAAATTTGTGATATTGCCATTCTATGAACTTGTTATAGGTAGCATCTCCGGTGGTAAATCTTCGACGCCAATCAATACTATATCCTAGAGCATCAAAATCTTGTGAGATTACCTTGGCAAAAAATGCGGCAGTCGTAGCAGCATCCTTGAATTTGGCTAACTGCGCATCAGCCTTTTCCTCAGTATCGAAGTAGAGACGCAAATCGCGTTTGTACATCTCTATTGCGTCAGGGTCACCAGCTAGAACGCGGTCTACCATACCTTGGACTGGGGTTCCTGTCATATGCGAAGCCATTGGAAATAGAACATTGAAACCCTGCATACGTTTGTATCGAGCTATCAGGTCGCCAATGGTGTATGTCCGACCATGACCAATATGCAATGCTCCGTTAACATAAGGATAGGGCACAGTCAAGAAGAACTTCTTCCGCTTGGGATCTGGATCAGCTTCGAAGATCTTGTCCTTTGCCCAACGCTTCTGCCATTTCTTCTCAATCTTAGCAAATTCACTCATGTACAGTAACCTCTGTTGATACTGAAGGATTAGAAGAGTTCAAGATGGTATCCGCTATAAAGGACTCGCAAAAGGAGGGTACATCAGTTATCGAGAACGCAATCCATCCTGCTTCACTCTCTTCGTGTGGAATGGCTAAGGTTGCTTATTAGAGCTATGGTTAGCTGGAATTGGCTATACCAAGAGCATTTTTAGCTCAGTTCGAAACCATTTTGAACGGGATATTTCGTTCTCAACCTTGGATTGTGGTCTTGGTGCCTATGTGTCCCGACAATGAATATGCAGACATCCATGAGACCTTGCTTCCCTATAGCGACGTTCTTACGTTCCTCGAGAAGCTCGAAGAAAATGGAGATGTCAAATCATATTGTAATGGGTCTAATTGCGCGGGACGCTGGTTCTTCCAGATATATAGCAAGGAGTTCATTGATGAACTTGTGTCTGTTATCAACCATGTACTGAGAAAAGAGAAAGAGGGCACCATCCTCGAAGTGATGAGTGGTGATGGAAGATTCACGGAGTTTCTCCAGACACAGGTCCATACAAGAGTCATTGCAACGGATGCAAAAGATGGTAGGTATAGTATTGCCTATCCAAAGTGGATAGAGACACTTGATGCTCTAGAAGCAATAAGGAAATACAATCCTTCATTCATCGTGCTGAGTTGGGAACCATATCTATCCATGACTGGCATTGAAATCGCTGTATCGGGAATTCCCTTAGCATGGATTGGGAATCCTGAGATGTGCGGACATCAAGATATCTTTCAGAGGTCTCATAGACAGCTCAATAGTAGATTTGCACTCAGCAGACATGACTCGTTCAAAGAAAAGAACTTCAAAACAGATGTGTTCCTCTTCAACTGTTAGGCACAATAGAAAGGAACTCGATTGAAGGTCATACACCGCTTCATATTATCACAGAACCCAAATAGCTCATCAGTCGATAGAAGGTCTTGTCATGGTGAAATCCATAGTTGATGCAGTGGACATCGATCCCAAGACTGGAACAACCCTTGGTTTTTACTCATTTGGGGAAGAGAGACCTAACCTCTTAATCATCGCAGCCATGGATGGTGGGTCAGCTACTGATGTCTATGCAAGTTATCTCATATTGAAGCATCTTGAGGGTTTGGACAGGATTTACGGTTCGGTGACTATCTTGCCAGTAGCCAATCCGCTAGCTTTTCGACTTGGAGCAAAAGTATCACCCCTAGACTCCAAAGACTTGGATTCTGTCTTTCCGGGAGATGAGCATGGAACAGTGACAGAACGCACTGCATGGGAGATCTGGAGAAGAGCATCACAGGCAGACTATATCATACACTTGAGAACAGGCTGGCAGAATTGTATCAGCCATATTGTAGCGATGCATCGAGAGTATATTCATGTGAGAAATCTGGCTTCGCAGATAGCCCTGCCAAATGCAGTTCAATGTTCGGGGCAGCGGGGTTCTCTGCTCACTGAGGCTGCCCACGAGGGTATTCCTGTCGTTTCAATTGAGATGAGGGGTGATATTGACCAGGTGGACTCGCAGGCGGCAGTAGAAGTACGAGAGGCAATCTTGAACTTCATGCGGCTCAAGGACATGATCTCAGGGGAGCGAATAGAAACATCAGTTACCCTATCAGGAAGAATGCAACACATCAATATTGACACAGAGGGTTTCTTCATACCACAGGTCAATCTAGGTGAAAATATTCAGAGTGGTGGTATCATAGGCACGATACAAGATAAGATAGAAATCGTAACACCATTTGATGGTGTCATTGTGTCTCTAAGCAGAATGAACTATGTTTTTGAGGGGGATATTATTGCTCGAGTGGCACCACCTCTTGGAGACAATAGATCTCGAATTGAGACTCAAGAGGAGGAACCAGTACCAAAACGTAGGAAATGGTAATTGTGAATGAAGAGGGCTGTGAACCGAATCATCTCATGAGAATCAATGTTGGAGATCAGAGACTTCGGAGTAAGGGAAGACTGCTACTCATTGGCAGTTGCATGGACCGATATCCAGACATCATCAAGGAATTCTCAGAACGAGATGGAGGTCAAGCTGTACTGCATGTCTGTCTAGAAGAGACCCATGCTAATCAGGCTGGATTCAAGATTGGTTCCATTGTGAAATACTCGGGCATCAAAGAAGTCACTGTACTTACTGTTGATGGAAGCCCCCACTGTGTTCAATTACACTACAGCATCGAAGATATCAAACGACATTTCGCACCTGAGATTACGACACATCACTATGTCGTTGAAAAGGGACAGGTCTATGAAGTCTCAGACAAGGCCGTGAAACACTCAAGACACTTGTCTAAGATTCAAAAAATGCTGGAGTAAATCTCGCATAGACCAATCATAGTTTTGGAACGATGAATCCAGCATGTTTCTTGTATTTTTCATATTCAGTCCCATATTGGATCATAAGTTTCCGTTCCTCAAAGTACGCACCAATCATTGTGTAGAAGATCATTGAGAGTGCAAAGACTATGACTACTAAGAAGGGATAAATCAAAGCCATTGCACCAAAGACCATAATTGTTGCAAGATAGAGTGGGTGTCGTACCCTAGCGTAAATTCCTCCTGTTATGAGCTCCGGCTTTCTATCAGTACGCATATCTGCTACAGTGCTAACAGAGATCACTTGAGAAGCCTTCATGGCAACGATTACACCGAAGATGCCCAATAAGATGCCAAGAATAAAGAGGAGGGGTTGCACTAGACTTGGTTCTGTAATGAAATAGAGCCAGTTCCAGAAGTTCATTGATAGAAATGCGATAAGAAGGGTCAATACGCTTGTTGCGTTGAAGATCTTACCATATCCGGTCTTCCCCCATCTATCGATAATCCTACTCTTTACTCTCAATGATGACACGCCACTATGTTGGAGTCCAAAGATAGTCGATGCCAGAACAATCACTAGGTATTCAATCATTAGATATTCCTCATAACATCATAGACCAGTCATAAGCCTAAGACAGAATCCTTATAAGTTAACTATTGTGTAAATAACAATAGTTAATTAATGTTCCTTTTCAGGTGAACAATAAATGACAGAAGCAACAAAAAATCCTTTCACACCTGTAGAGATGTGGGAAAACACAATGGTCACCGTTAAGGAGGGTGACGATAAGAAGAAAGTCGATGCTAAGCACTACAAGATTCGTTATCTCGTGGGAGAGAGCAATGAGAAACGATTTGTAGACAGTGGCAGCGACAAAGTAGCAGAATTCTCAGAAAAGACCATTTACATGACTTCAGCTATTCATCGACTCACAGGAGATCCCTTTCACTACGACCACAGCAGGGTTGAGTCCCTGAGTGGTGACGATAGTATAAAGGAGAGAACAAAGCAGCTTGAGAGACAACCTGCATGTGAGGACCATAAGACAATCGAGGTCATCTTTGAAAGTCCTGGTGTTGAATGCTGTGCAATGACCAAAGAAGAGGCAGAGAAGGCACAAGTTCCCCTACAATACATAGCGGGATACATGCTTGGTAAGGACAATGGTCTACTCAAGATAGCCCTCTCTAAAACCGTCTTAGATGATGGTCATGAGTATTATGAAAATATCCACATAATTCCAGAAGCCACCGTAAAACAGTGGGCTTGTCTGGAATAGAAACATCACTATTCCTGAGGTCGAACGTCCGAACATCTCCTTGATCCGGCTGCCCCCACACAGCTGGACTTCCTTTCGCTGTCGGACGTTCACCTCGCCCCTTATTTTTCATCAAATCACTTCTATGTTTGTAGGAGATTATATTGAAACCGGAGAATCTAGATTCAAAGAATATAGTGGGAGTGCAACTGTGTTTCAAGAGATGAAGGATCTGAATGAGAATTACATGATTGGATGGGAAGAGGTACGCATGGCTCTTAGAGAGGTTGAGAGACTCAGAGAGTCAGGACAAGATGCAAAGGTTGAGGTAATCAACTCAATTGCGACAACTAAGCTGAGAATCACTCTTAGATCAGAAAAGGAGTTAGAAGAGTACTTCAACTCACATCTGAGGAGGATGATTCTCGATGGACTTGTTGAAGATTCATCCAATGTGTCAGGAAGAATAGTCATACAGTGAAAAAAGTACATACATACTATTGAGGATAATATGTTTTCTTTGAAATATGAGATGTATTGTACAATAGCTCTTTCATGCTTAGACTTATATATACTTCAAGCGGCGCTTGGGGAAGAATCCTCCTTGGGCTGCGATTTTATATGTGACTGTACAGTACATCCGCGGCTATCTTCCAAGAAGGACACGATAGGTGACACAAATGGCAAGACCAGTACGAGCTGCAGCTGATAGACGGAAAGGGATGATTATCTGTTCAGTATGTGGCGGCAGCGAATTCTATGAGGACCTCACTCGCGGTGAGAATATTTGTACCTCATGTGGATGCGTGATGAGCGAACGTGTTATGGACTCAGGTCCTGAATGGCGAGCATTTACTGCTGAAGAACGTAATGCAAGGGCTAGAACAGGTTCTCCAATGACCTTGACTATGGCTGACAAGGGCCTTGCAACAACTATAGGCTGGAGCGACAGAGATGCAAATGGACGTGCAATCGCAGCCAATAGTAGAGCCGCTATTTACCGAATGAGAAAGTGGCAGATTAGAACTCTTGTTCATAGCTCTCAGCACAGGAACCTTAGCATTGCTATGTCAGAGATGGACAGACTCACATCACAGCTAGGAGTTCCTCATGAGACCAAGGAGACAGCCGCACTCATCTATCGAAAGGCTCTCAGCAGACGTCTTGTCCGAGGCAGAAGTATTGAGGGAATGGTAGCTGCAACCATCTATCTCTCCTGCAGAATACACAAGATTCCTAGACAACTCGATGAGATCGTTACTGAGGCGAGGGTTAACAGGAAGGAACTTGGTCAGTGTGTACGACTCATCCTACGAAATGTCGATGTAAAAGTACCAATACCATCAGCAAACGACCTCATGCCAAGAATTTCAGCAGATCTCAATCTTGATGGAAAGACTGTACAGACTGCAATGAATATCATCAATGAGGCTAGAGACAGAGGTATCACAGCAGGAAAAGACCCAGGCGGTCTTGCTGCAGCGGCCCTCTATATTGCAGGGATCATTGAGGATGATAGACGCACACAAAGAGAGATTGCTGAAGCATCAAATGTAACAGAAGTCACAGTGCGCAATCGTTACAAGGACCTAGCAAACAGCCTAAAGATTACAATCAAACCATAGTGGTTGGGTATTTTCCCAATCACTCATCTCTCTTTTTCTATCCACTAAATTCATTTGTTGCAAATCCTTCTTTCACATTATCATGACCCAGTTCATCTTGGCTCTCTGTGGACTACCATCTTCTGGAAAATCAACCCTTGCTGATGCCATCCAACGGGCTTTGGAGTTCAACGTAGAGATTGTGAGAACCGATGAGTGGCGTGATAGCTCGTATTATACTGATTGGAAACCCGAGAAGGAAGGAATTGTCAGAGAGAGAGCATTAGCAAGGGTCAGACAACTGATTATAGAAGGTAAGAATGTAATTCATGATGATACGAACTATTACACAAGTATGAGACACGAGTTGTTTGAGATTGCTGTAGAGAACAGGTGTGGATTCGTAATTATTCATGTAACTACACCGGTAACCACCTCTCTACGATGGAACAGAGAGAGACCTAACACACCGATTCCGGATAGTGTCATTGAGGATATCTCAGAGAGATTTGACAACCCTGGGAGGCGTTATCTCTGGGATAATTCAGACTTGGAAGTGGATATGGAGAAAGACGAACTCGGTCATGCTGTGGATGATTTCTTAGGGGTGCTTGAGGAATTAGAACCTGCCACAAGACCTAGACCAAGATTGGTGACTAGCACTGAGTACGAGAGGCTGGACGTGGAAACACGATTGATAGTATCAGAGTTTTTAGAGAAATATCCTGAACTAAGAGGGAATAGGGAAGTATCAATTATCCGCCGCAGTATTCTTGGAAGAGCAAGTGAGAGCAGGATACCTGTAAGAGGAATTCGGAAAATACTCTGGGCAGATCTCTCGAAGTTATTATGATGGCGGCCTCCTAAGAGAATCGAACTCTCATCGCTTGCACGATCACGGGTTTGAAGCCCGCGGAACCGGACCACCGTTTCTGTAGGAGGCCAAAATTAGACCCAATGCAGTACTCAGACCAAAATGAAAACGAATCTAAATGTAACGGCCTATGACTTCCTGGGTTCCACGTTTCCATTCAACACTCTTCTTTGCAAGCTCTGTGGCAATATTGCCGGGAATAGGTTCTTCATGAGGAAGAGACTCTATTCGAGAGAGCCAGGCAGATGTTGTGAGAGCAACAGGGTGCGCACCACTCTCACCCTCAGTAGCCTTGATGAACATCTCTCGACCATGAGCAACTTGGTAGTAGACTGCACCTAGTGATTCTTTGTTCAGTATCTTTCTGACCATTCTATCCCAACAGGTCTTCGCGACCAGTGCCCTCTTCACCTTCGCCCGGTCCTCTTCTGGAAGAGATTCATATTTTCCAAGAGCGTCCTTTAATGATTCCATTAGTGCGTCCAGATAGATTTTGAGAGCAACCTCATCCTTTCCTTGAGCTCGTATCTCAGTAGAGGACTGGCTACCATCTACTAAGACACTAGCAAAGGCCTTCTCACCGCCAATTTGCAAGGAGAATCGAGCAGTACCTTGGAATACCTGACTCTCAGCCTCATTATATTCCTCAAGAAGAACATTGGGTTTAGATGCGATCTCATACCAAGTGATTCTGAAGACCGTAGCAGAATCTTCAGACAGGTATTTCTGGATTTGAGAGACCTCAACCATTTCATCTGTTTTATCCACGTGTCTAGCCCTCCCTCAAGGACTTGTTATCTATTGATTGCTTCCTTATAGAACTTCGTTGTCGCTGTTTCTACATCACCATGACTTGCTCCAATTGCAGCATTCATGACAAAATAGCTATGGGGGTAGTCGTCAACAGACGAACCAAAGGCTCCCTTCTCAACTGCTCGAGGTCCTGTGACCCTAGCATTATACAGTCTTGCGCCAATATCACGGACATTCAGACCATCCATCGTAATGGCTACAGCAATATGATTTTCAACTTCAAGCACTCGTTGTCCAAGCTTATTGGCAATATCCTGCATCTTTTCTTTTAAGAAGGCATGATTGATAATTTGTTGACCTTGTAGTTCTTTGTACCGTTCTAAACCAAGAGCCAATAGTGCTGCGAGTGTCTGCACAACCGGTGCCGCTGTCGCACGACCTGCATATGAGTCAGCTATCCAATTGATTGTCTCCTGATTGGGAGACACAACAATAGATCCCCCAACAGGCGCCATGAAGTTCTTGTCACTACTTTGGATTACGGCATCCACACGACCTGCGTCTATTGCAGATCGGATCAGACTCATAGTTGCTTCTGATTGAACACCATACGCATTGTTAATTATGAATGGAATGTCATTAGCAGAGCAGAGTTTTGCTATATCCTTCACTGGATCTGCTTCTCGAGGAGGAAAGAAAGTTGTTGTTGAGAGGACTGCACAGGACTCATTCTTGGATATTTTTTTCTCAAGATCACTCAGATCTGTATTGACAGCATCGCCACGTATTGTTGTCAAGACAGGGAGTTCGATCAGACCTGTCAGAGATATTCCTCGCTGAGGAGAGATATGATCAATTCGAGGATAGAGAACTGTCTTGATACCCAATTCCCTACGGAGCGCACTTAATACTAAGGCAATTGTCATTCCAGTTGACAGGGGAGTGACCAGACCAGCTTGAGTATTACTAAGGCCTAACTTTCGAATAGCATCAAGTGCAACATTGTTTGCTACTTGTTGCATAAGAGACGCACCTACAGCCTTTGGTTGAGGTGCTGTGAGTTGACCACTTCTTCCAATACCATGATTGAATCCCGCAGATAGACTACCAATGAATGGAGAGGCAATACGGGCCTCTCTTTCACCAACTCTTGCAGCCTTTGGATCTTTGTCAGTGTCCATTGATGAGAGAATCTGGATCATCAATCTCAGTTGGTCGTCTGTCAAGGCGACATCCGGAAAGATTCTCCGATTTAGAACGTCCCTAATAGGAGCAGTGAAGGCGTCAATTGCTGTATGACCACGACGAGTCATACTCTCAGGGATGATTCTGTCCAGAACTCGTTCAATCTCATCATTGTCCAAATCTGTATTCCTCCTCGATAAACCGTTCATAGTAGATATCTTCAGACTCTCGAACGGGAGTGCTAAATATCACAGACACAACTCCTCGTGTTCCGAATGGACTCTTAACAATACCCTCCGCTCCTCCAGATGATTGGACTCTTGCATTTATCAGAGCCTCAGCCACTTTTTTTGTAGAGGCAAGACCCTCAACAAGAACATCTTCATCGCGTATCCGTTGTACTCTACCGATTCTCAGTTTCTTCTTGTTGAGTGTAACGTCATGTGGAATTTCAATTATGGATCCTGAGCCAATGACTCTCATCTGTGTTGGTGGCAGATCAGTACGGAGAAGCAGGATCTTTGCATCTTTATCTATAGCCACTGGGCGTTGAAGGACCAAGGCTGCTTTGAAGTCCTCAGTATCGACAGCATCCACGATGACTCTCAACGAGTCCTGTTCGATGAAAGGGAAAATCTGTGCAGTTGATATTGGCATCCCAATCGCTGCATTCACTGTCATTCTCTTTGTGATACGACCTCTATAGAGAGGATTGATTCGGATTTGAACAATGACCTTGTCAGAGGATGATATGGTCCCAGGAGCACATATGTAGTCGCCACGTGTTATTTCAGAAGGGATGAATTCAGGGACATTAATACCAACACGGTCACCTGCTTGCACAAGTGCTCTATTTTCGCTGAATGTCTGAATTGAACGTACCCTTCCTCTTGCGCCAGAAGGAACAAGCTCCACTTGATCATTGATGCTCAAATGCCCTCTAAGGATAGTTCCTGTGACAACAGTACCATGACCTTTTACGGGAAACGCATGGTCAATTGGCATTAGTAAGGTTCCTTTCGTGACTCGTTCTCTAGGAGTGATAATCCGGAGAATCGCATCCCGAAGTTCATCGATACCCTTCTTTTCATTGGCGGAGAGATGTACGTATTCGACTGTCTGAATGCCCACATCACGAACTATTGATCGCATTCTGTTCTCTACATCTTGCACCTGTTTTTCTGTGACAAGATCTATCTTACTAATGACCACGACAATTGATGTGATACCCATAGATCGAAGAACTATGAGATGTTCACCAGTCTGTATCTTTGGTCCTTCATCAGCGGCCACAACAAGGATAGCGGAATCAATGATATTCGCCCCTGCAACGACACTCTGTATTAGATCTGCATGACCTGGTGAATCAACAAGGGTCACAAGGTACTTGTCGAGTATGAACATCGTGAATCCGAGGTCTATTGTGATACCACGCTGAATTGCCTGTGGATGTTTATCGAGTCCAGCTGTAGAGACCCTTTCACTCAATGCTCTAGCTAGAGCGGTCTTACCATGGTCGATATGACCCATGAGACCAATATGAATTGGAACTAGAGCATCCATAATATCGCCACTCACACAACTGGTAGAACCAAAGATAAAATCTTGCTCGCTGCTGTTTTAGTTTCAGAGTAGTTTATGTGGGAGAGTGTCGGATAGAAAAATATGGTATCACGGTCTCTGGAAAAAATGATGCTGATTGCTGTGGGACTCTCAACAGCAGTGATTATTGGGGTTCCGGTGCTACTCTACGCAATTGACACAATGGCAACGACCCAACACCTGCAAGAAGGAGAGCTCGCTGCACAACAGATATTCAATGCTACACGACAAGTTGACGTGGGAGAGTATGATAGCCGGTCAATCCAGGTCTATCTACCTGCAGGAATCAGTATAACGACGGATAGTGATTACACTCTAATCATAACTCTGAATCTAGGAGTGGACCCTCCAGCAAGTAATGCAATCTGGTCTGAAACGTTCTTACATCCAATCGTAATTAGCCCACCAACTGAATCCGGAAATTACAACATGACCTTTACATTGGAATCAAACGTGATTTATATCACTTACAGCCTCATTTGACCCGCATAGACAATTATTTGTATGCAAACCAAGCTCTTTCAATCCAGCATAACGTTTTTAATCAGGCGCAAGTTTTCGCCGTCATCAGCGCTCCAGGCGAGGAATGAATTCATGGCAGAAGATGCCGAGAGGCTAGAAGACACTGGCGAGGAAGAAGAACTTCTTGAGCCAGAAGAATTGGTTGAAGAACCAGTCAAAGAGAAGGACAAAGAGAAAGTAAAGAAGGTCAGAAGCAATCCTCTTGGCTTCATATTCAATTTGAGAATGCTTCGTCGAGTAGTCCAGATTTTCTTCTTCATAGGTATCAATGCCTACATTTTCACCGCATGGTTCGGTGCAGATTATATCACAGCGTTCTGGACAGGATTTAGGGATCTCCTGCCAACCTTACCAATCATTGCTCCTTTGGAGGCACCATTTGGTGTAATAGCAGGTTCGTTCGATGTAATGCAACGGACATTCACTTCAGGAGCATTTCCTTTCTTCACCATCGGTGCTATGATTATTATCTTGATTTTCGTTGGACGGGCACCCTGTGGATGGATATGTCCAATCGGAACCATCCAGGACTTTGTCACCTTACCAAAGCGCACGAAAGTCAGACCAGCCCCAAATACTGAACAGGACCTACGCAAAATCAAAATCTACATCTTTGTGATTGTCGTTGGACTAGCTGTCTGGTATGGATTTGCTAAGGCAACTGGCACGGAAGCAGCCCTCGAGGCAACCTTGGGAGCCTTTGCAAATGATGCATTTGCACCATTCAATCCTGCAACTATTCTCTTTGAGATATTTCCAGACCAGACAACAGGATTGTGGCCAACAAGCCTGGCAACCCTTTGGTATATCACCCAATGGGGCTTTGTACTCCTTCAACTAGCCTTCGTGATATTCGTATTCATCGTGTCTTTCTGGATACCCAGATGGTTTTGTAGATGGATCTGTCCAGCAGGATGGCTCTATAGTGTATTCTCTCGTGAGGCATTGATAGGAATTGGAAGAAACCCAGCACGTTGTACCCCAGATACATGTAATGTCTGTGAGGTTGTCTGTCCAATGAACATTAGAATTCGAAGATTTCCATATCAGCACATGCATAGCCCTGACTGTATCATGTGCCTTGAATGCAAGAGCCACTGTCCGAATGATGCAATTGTTATACGATTCTCATAGAGTAATATGACCAGACCGTTGAACTGCACGCTCAAGTGTATCGTTTAGATTAGTATACGTCTCGATCAAGTGTAGACCAAATTCGGTAACTCGAGCACCGCCCCCGCCAGTCTGTCCACCCTTGTATGTCTCGATGAGATGTGTATCAAGTTTCTTTTCGATCCTCCGAATTACTCCCCATGCATAACGGTAAGACATTCCAAGTTTTTCAGCTCCCTTGGTGATTGTGCCTTCCTCATGTATTGACTTGAGAATTGCACAGGCTCCGGGACCGAAGATATACTCATCATCGCTCTCAAACCAGAGTTTGAAGTTTGGTTTTAGGTCACCAGGTTTATTGCCCTGTTTGGACATAGGAACACCCCTTCTCTTGATTGGAATGCCTCTCATTCCAATACCATGCTAAACTAATGGCCCCAGCGAAGCCGCTCACCCTTTGTATCCTTCTTGAAGGCTTTCTTTACAATCTTCCAGTGATCTGCACACAGGTAGATCTTCCTTGCTCGAGCGTCCTTTACTTTTAGACTAGAGTTGGTGATACTCTCCATGATTCGCACTGTGGCGAAAGACCTCTTTGATGTTTTTCTGCAGCCAAGAATGCTGCACTCCTTGATTGTCGACACTTGGGACACTTCACTAGTCTAGCTATGTTTGGACATTATAACTATAACGCAGCTATCTATCAGACATGTCCAGTCTTTGGAGTCAACACAGGACCCTTAGTAAAATCAAACATGACACGGACCTCTCCATCAAGTGAGAGCTTCACCTCTCGGGTATCATCGACCACACCAATTCGACACGCAGAGAGCTCATGTGCCTGTGCAATCTTCTTCAGGTTATTGATATGGCTTAGAGGAGTAGCAACTAGGAACCCGAGAGAGATATACATACGTAACCAGTCCTCAAGAGGGATATCTTTTGGCCTGGCTTTGTCTATCGCATTCAGTTCGAGTGTTCCCCCCTTTCCTGAATATTCCAACATCATAGCTGCTGTACCAACGATACCTGCAACAGATACATCCTTTGAAGCAGTAACTAATTGTCTACCAGCAATCTCATTCATAACACTCAATCGTTTCACAACATTCTCAGAGGATCTATCCGTTACGGAATCCCATCCAAGATGATAATGTGCCCCTCGTTGTCCGGTCCTATCAAAGAGCATGACCAATATGTCACCATCTTCGGCCCCACCGGCTGTAAGAAGACTGTTCTTCTGCACAGTTCCTGTCGCAGATCCAACAACATATGTAGAGGATGAACGAGGATTTGTATGGCCTCTGACAATAGGTATCTTGAATGTATGAGAACCTGTAATTAATCCATCCAGAATAGCCTCTCCTATCTTCGGATCTGCATAGGAAAGAGCAACAGCAAAGGATGTAGGAGTACCTCCCGCAGCATAGATATCCATTGCATTAGCAAGAACTGCATTGAATCCAGCCGCTCGCGGGTGACCGAGACAGAGATCTTCAACAATTGCATCAGTAGTGAGAAGGACAAAGTCATCAGAGTTTGTACCTATTGCAGCTGAGTCTTCCCCCAAACTATGGGGCGTGTCACCCTTATAGGAACTGAGTCGTAATTTGTCTATAATTGATGGTAACACAAACTTACGAGAAATGCCGTCAAAATTGGTCAATAGTTCGAGAATATCATCAATTCGTGTCAAAAGGCAATCACCCTGACTTACAGGCGCTGCGCTTCTATGGCCAAGTCAAAAAACCGATAGCGAAAGCAGCCTGACCTAACAGGATGCCAATGCCTAAGAACGATATTCCAACCATGAAATAGATGAGAGCTCTCATCTCTGGACGGATTTCCTCAAACACTTGATTTCACCTTTGTGTGAGTGCGAGTGACTTCGTATTACTTATAGACATTGCGGGGCCTATACAAAAGTCTAGGCACTAGGTCTCAACGCTTACCGAGTTTTTTAGCTATATCCTTTGGAATAGCATCAGGGTATTCGAAGTCATCGGCTTGACGGACTGCTGGTTCGACCTTTTTGATTGGAGGCTTACATCGTCCATCATCAGTCATACGTCGTTCCATGCATTTTGAAAATTTACACCATGGACCGTCACATTCCTCATCAATCCAGGTACACCAGATTGTTTTCTTACCGCTCTTCTGGATAATCTTCAGAGCTGGAGGTTGTTTGTCACACTTGAAACTCTTGCACAATGCAGTACATTCAACATATCCTGTTGCCATATTTTTACGCTCCAAGATCATGCTTCTATTTTCTTATCTCTTCCTAGCTATACTGAGTGATTCATCTAGTCGCTTCAGACCACCTTCGACAATTCGAACGCTTCGTTCTAATCTTGATGTTGACTCCTCATATTTTTCTCTTGAAACATCACCAATCTTGAATTTAGCATCAAGTCGATTCAATTCTTTACCAAGCTTCTTCAGAGTGGTCTTAATGCCCTTAGACCACTTTGTGCCAGATTTTGTTGCCTCTTTGAGGTTCATTCGGAGATCTTTGATCGCGTGAAGAATTTCTACTCGTTGCTCCTGATAGACCTCCTTATCCAGCGTACCAGCAATTTCATCCAGTTTGGATAGTCGTGCTTCTTGTTTGTCAAGAGCCTCAAGAATCTTCTCAAGAACGAGCCTATCTTTAACTGAGATTAGTTCGCGACGACGCTCTCGAGTCTTTTCAAACTGCTGTCGTAGTGTTTCTGCGCGTGCTGTGAGAACGGTCCTATCAGCCTGTTGCAGCTGAAGTGCTTGGCGCGTTGCTTTTGTCTGCTCTATTATCCGGTCTAGTTCTTTGTCGATTTCAACAAGCTCCGAACTTGATAGTAGAATGACTGCGGCTTCATAAGGCATATCCTCTATGACCACATCGAAATGTGGTAGTGAAAGGGGCTCTAGTGGGGCTTTATCTTCTGTAGAAATCATATCATGGTTCTGAGTAGAAGTGACATCCTCTGACCTAGAACCAATATCATCTTGTAATGGAGGAAGGAGCTCCCCACAGATATTACAGAATTTCCCTTCAGGAACTTCTTTTCCACACGAAGGACATACAACTAGTACTTCCGGCATAATCCCGCTCCGTCCGTGACATGATTTGGTCCCAAACAAAGGACCATAGACCATCGCACTATGTCAGGCTACCAAGGCGACCCGCAACTTCATCCAGTTGGGCTTTCGTAGTCACTATGGTATCTGCACCATAATTGGGGAGTACCTTAAGTTCCTCTACCAATAGTGCTATCGCCTTGACAGGATCAATATCTTTCTTATCCAAAGATCCATCTGGAAAGGTGAGTGATGCTTCCACCCACTTGACCTTCGTCTCATCGGCAGGATACAAACAATATATGTAGTCCTCGTTGCTGCATATGAATGAGGGAGTGTTCTCCCAGGCTTCGGCCAACAGCAAACCAAAAGCCTTCGCGTTCTCAGCTTTATTAGCCATCAGGATTCATCCTCAGGGGCTAGATGTTACTATCATCTTCGCGATTGCCAACTTAATTGTTTTGCTCATGGATAATCCTGGTATTATGGTCGGTGCCAGATGAATGAATAATGAGCTATCTCCCCATTCTCCTTCACCGTGGCAATGATGAATCGCTTCTTTACGCTGGTTGCGAGTCTTCCAGCACGAACAATATCCAGAGGAACCACACCAGTCTTCTGGGCAATCACATGAACAAGAAAAGGTGCATGATCTATACCAGGTCCTTTCTCATATACTGCAAAATCAGTACCAAATTTCAATCCGGGACGTACAATGTAACCACGCTCTCGCAGCTGTGCATAGACTAAGAATCTGTCTTTGAAATCATCAGATATCTTCAATCCCATTGAAAGAAGCTCATCAAGGGTAAGAATATGATTATCAGTTGAGTCGACAACCTGTACTATATTTTCCCGCGTCAGGTAAGCACATTCTACTAACGAGAGCTCAAGAGGCTTATCAAAGACTGGTGACTTGGGTTTCCTTATGCCCACAGGTTGTCCATAATACCCTTGATCATAGAGCCGCATCCCATCATCGGGATTCCAGACTATTGCCCGATCACCGATAAGTTTGGCAACTGCGACCCCATGATTATCTTCAGTCAATCAATGACACCAGCTAAATCACATATTCAGAGTGAGTGAGAGTGCCCTGATTGTGATGGCTGCATCCTCACCGAAGTTAGCTATGTCCTCCATCATATTGATAAAATCACGGAATCTCAATAGCACAGCAAGAGGGATTTGGGCTGGATAGAGCAATGTCACAATCTCTCTCTGAAGAACATCTATCTGTTTCTCAATCTTACAGATTTCATCAGCACGCTTCATAGACTCTTGCATATTGATAGAAAGGAATCGCACAGCTTCTCGTTGCTGGGTAATCTCCTCCAGCACCAAATCACTCATCTTAGCAATCTTATCCTTTATCTCACCATCAGGAGTCCAGAAACCTATGATGGCTGACAAGTGGTAAATACACCATTCAGCGCCATCTGTAAGTTTATCGTTATAATGTACAAGTCGGAGAAGGTCCTCGCGCTGCATCAATGTACTCGCTTTTGCCAGTTCATTGAGTATAGTGTGTTTTAGTTCATCACCCTTCTCTTCAAGAGCAGTGACCTTTTGCAGCTCTTCCGGGTCGATTGCTTTTTTGCCATTCAACCAATCGGTTACTGCAACGTGCACAATTTTACTTGCCGACAAAGCTGCTCGAAAATGCTCTTCCAGCATCTGACTAATGTTTGCAAGTTCGGAACTTAGGAATCGTTCATTATCTAACACCATTGAAGGCACCCACGTTAAGCTGGAGTCGGTTGGACTATCTTTTTAATTCTTCTGCATATCGCGAATGGGTAGGATTTGATGAGAAATGGAGCTCTGGCAGATAATTGTGGCTCTCTTGCAAGGACTTGTTGAATGGTTGCCAATCAGTAGTGAAGGACAGGTTGTGTTCTTTATCTATAATTTTACGTCAGTCCCTGCAAGTGAGATTGTTTCCCTAGTTGTTTGGCTCCATTTGGGCACTGCCCTAGCAGTTATTGTTCGGTACCCGAGGATCATCCTCAACATCATTTCGCTCAAAGATAGACAGTTGACAAGATTATTACTTATTGCCACAGTAGCAACAGCGATCACTGCGATTCCTCTGTATGTCTTTTTGAAGGACAGTATAGCTGCTTTCCAAGGAGAGATGTTGAACATCCTTGTTGGTGTACTTCTACTGATCACAGCGATTATGCTCTACTTGCCAACGCGTCAAAAGACTGAAGAGAATTCAACACCATCAGAGATAAGGGAACCTACCAACCGGGAAGCCTTAGTGACTGGACTTGTTCAAGGGAGCTCTGTGTTACCAGGACTGAGCCGATCAGGCGTGACTGTTTCAGCTCTTCTCATGCAGAGAATTGACAAAGAAACCGCCCTTAGATTCAGCTTCTTGATGAGTGTTCCAGCAGTCTTAGGTATTCTTGCAGTAGAGATAGTTACAGGCAATACTATTCCAGCTAGCATAGATATCATAGACCTGATACTCATAGAGCTGATAGTATTCGTTGTTGGTCTTCTTTCCATGGAGTTCCTGCTACGCCTGGCTCGAAAAATCAGCTTCTGGAAGCTCTGTCTTGTCCTAGCCATGATAGCAATAGTATTTGGATTGCCAACACTCCTACCTTTGGTCTAGGTAGACGACTTTCGCTTCTGGAATATGATTGCAATAGGAGCATTGGCATTTCGCCATTCAGCCAGCTTCCCCTCATAGTTTAAGGGTACAGGATGGCGCCCATGATTGCCTATTACTACAAAGAGAGTATCATCACGTGCCTGACGTAGTAGTACCTTAATCCAATTATCTGTACGTCTAACAATCTTCTCAAGAAGGGTCTTCGGTGGTGTCCTGTGCCCATATTGAGCGTAAAGACTCTCAAAGTCCAAGAAGTGAAGATATAGTAATTCACTCTTGAAGATATGTTTAGTTGATTCGATATACGTAGCCATGTCATCGCGCGGACTAACAGTATATGAAGGATCAAACCCAAAAGTGGCAATGTCTTGCTCTCTACAGATGACCTTTGTGACCTTTCCAGAATTCTTTACATAGTTAATCAAGTGAAACCCGTCACGGGACCCTGCAAATATGGTCTTCATCAGAGGAACTGCATAGGGATCATCGGTTTCTATGAGTGCTAAGGCTTCCATATTCTTAATCAAAGCCTCCGGTTTATAGACTACAGCCTCAAAGAGACCAAAGTTATCTATCACAACTAGAACCACTGCTTTGGGATTGAACTTCTTGGTCAGTTCATCATTTGCAGGATACAGACCATCAGGTATCTCAAGTCCTAAGAGTGCCAATAATGTAGATGGGAACTCGATAGCTGTTGTTCGGACTTGTGGAAACGACATTCCTCTTCCCTCTATATACAGTAAATTGGGTGCCAAAGAGTACTCAATAAGTTTTGTCAGCTGTCTTTGGATGCGTGCATTCACTCTATGAGCTCCTTGTGACCTCTTTAACCTATGGAAGGATTAATGTGGAATTCGGTTTTTTGACCACATTGAGGTCGATTCATGACTCTCCGCGATGTTGTATACAAGGACTCTCTCAAGTTCATCCTCTCTGGAGGCAAGGGTGGTGTCGGAAAGACAAGTTGTGCAGGGGCTATGGCAGTACTATCTGCAAGACATGGTTTTCGAACACTCGTTCTATCTACTGACCCAGCTCATAGTCTGAGTGATAGTTTTGACCAAGATCTCTCAGGCGGAGAAGTTATTCCTATCAAGGGTTTTGATAATCTTTGGGGAATGGAGATCAATGCTGAGAAGGGTATGCAGGAATTTCAGAACATAGTAGGCGATGGTATGGCTGGTCCCGAAGCTCAGATGGCTGCGAATCTGATGGGGGATATGACAGGAATGTCACCACCGGGATCAGATGAGGCTATGGCATTTGGCAAGATCTTGGAGTTTATAGAAGACTCGTCCTATGACAGGGTCATCTTCGATACTGCTCCGACAGGACATACTTTGAAACTTCTGGAGTTGCCAGATCTTCTTGATAGCTGGCTGGGAAAAATGCTAACACTTCGCCAGAGGTTGAGTTCGATGCTTGGAGGTCTAAGAGGACTGTTTGGTGGGGGGCAAGAGCAAGAAGACGATTCTTGGAAGATGATCCAACAGACAAAGGATAAGATTCGACAGGCAAGAATTGAACTCTCAGATCCGGACACAACACAGTTCGTTGTGGTCATGATTCCGGAAGCAATGGCAGTCTTTGAAACTCAACGACTTTTAGCCAGTCTGAATACGTGGCACATTCCAGCCAATAATATGGTTGTCAATCAACTTGTACCACCAAATCCTACCTGTCAGTTCTGTACAAAGCGATACGAGATGCAACAGGCAAACCTTAATGATATCAGGGACCTCTACTCAGACTTAGACCTTACAGAAGTACCTCTGTTTGATGGTGAGATTAGAGGTATTGAAGGGCTCACTAGACTTGGCGAAATTCTCATTGGAAACAATCACACGGAGGACTGAAAATGAAACGCGAAACTAGAAGAAAGGTGTATTCGGTCTGTTTCTTGGTACTGCTGATTGCCTCTACAGTAATCACAACAATGTTACTTCTGGGACTAATATAGATTAGAAAAGGAGTCGAATCAAGCACCCTTGACCCTTTTGACAACTGGCGGACGAACCTTGTAGAGAATTCTACCACCGCAGTACGGACATTTGACTCCTGGGAGGGTCTTCAGACCATCAGGGGTTACTTCTCTATGACAATTATGACAGGTGTATACCACGGTGAACCACCACTCAGTTTCTCAAAGATATGATAATATGAAGCTTTGCCTAGAGCTGTTAGGATGATTGAAGGGCCACTCCCTCAAGGAGGCCGCTACTAAGAACCTTGGTTATTCGAATGTTCAGGAGTGTTCCTGCAGAAAAGCCGCCAGGCACTGTCATGAGGGGACCTTCTTCCAAGGGATAGACCATGGTGTATCCTCTATTGACCCAGGATTGTTCAGCTGCAATACCACGAACAATCTTTCCGATGTAGTCATCCTTCTTCACTCGATTGATTCTATCAGCTTCCCTCCTGAGTATAGCCCCAAGTGGATTACTGGTTGAGGAGGAGGGGTAGTTCTCAAAGGCAGACCCAGGCAAGGATCTAAAGCCATACAGAATTATTCTCTCAGCTCCAGCCTCACTGATTTGCCGCATCATGGTAATAGAATCGTTCACACTGTCTTCATCCTCTCCAGGGAGACCATAGATGAAATACACAAAGGGTTTCATTCCATACTTACTCGCAATTTTCACAGCAGAAAGGACATCCTGCGGATTTCCACATTTACCGATCTGATGCATGTGCTTTTCAGAACCGGTCTCAAGACCAATATTTGGAGAACTCGACATCATTGACTCAACTAACATCTGTGCAACCTCATCAGTAAACAGGCACGCTTTCATGTTCTCAATGGTAATGTGAGCAGTTCCATCAATCACTTGAGGCAGATTATTGATCTGCCCTAGTAAATCCTTGATAGCAGACAGATTAGCTGGTGGATGACAGGGATCTGTGAGGGGTTCGGATCCACGGAAGTAGTCTAGGAAACCAGGAGACTCGAGGACAATTTTATGGACCCCTAAGTCCAGAAGTTCTTTGATCTCTCTCACAATACTCACTGCAGACCTGCTTCTTGGAGGGCCCCACGTTCCGGGAACGCTACAGAATCCACAACCAGGCGGAATATCTTCTGGGCAATCTAAACGTGTTTCGGGTTCGTCAGCATCGCAATTTCCACATTCAGAACATTGACTTCCATTTAACAGGGGAAGTCGAGTCCTTCTAAAATTGGAGCAACCCCGAGTTACCTCCACATAGACCTTACTTGCTTGATACGCCTTGTAGTCAAGTATTCGTGTGGTGGATGGTAGAAAATCAGATGAGAGAGATTCTGATGATATGAATTCACGAGGCCTTGTATATGCTACTCTTCCATTGATTGCAAAAGCAATTCCAAGAACGTCCAACAACTCGATCTTCTCATGGAAATAGTCCCGCTCAATCAACTCCTCGAGTGTAGCCTCACCTTCACCAATAACGAGGAGATCTGCACCTAATTTTATAATCACCCGAGAATCTGAAGCGATAGGACCTCCAATAATAGCTCTACCAGAATGTCGAGCCCCGCTCCGCCACAGGTTCATGATCTTCCTAGTAGCTGGCATGTCCATGGTCATAGAGCTGATAGCAATGTGATCGAACTTTCTCATTATACTCTTTTTCTCAAGAATCTCTTCAGCCCTATAGATTCTGCAGTCAAATCCATGCTTCTCAAAAATCCCTGCTACGCTTCTGGGTCCACAACCGATAGAATCCCTAGAACTGGTTCGTTTCCCAGACCCAGCGCTTAATGCATCGATGATGAGTACAGAGTCGGACATCATAGTTTCTTGGGTCTGTTTTTCCGCTTAATTCTTGCTCTTTTACGCATCTTTTTTATTTTGATAGGGTAAAGCATAACTTATATGTACGAGAGGGCTCTCTTCCCTTAGCATATTGCTATAACTAAATCTCAGGAGTACATAAATGCGTGAGTAACGACGAAGGCGGAATCTGCCCGAATTGTGGTTTGCCTCAGGATCTCTGTGTGTGCGAAACAATCGCTCAGGAAGAGGCAAGAATTAATGTGACTGTCGAGCGCCGTAAATGGGGTCGTTTGACTTTGATCTTAGAAGGCTTCGATAAAAATATCGATCTAAACGACCTTGCCACGAAGTTGAAAGCCAAGCTTGCCTGTGGAGGAGCTGCAAAACACGGTCATATCGAGCTGCAGGGAGACCATAGGGCAAATATAGGAGAAGTTCTGGAAAAACTCGGATTTCCAAAAGAAGCAATCAACATAGATTGGTCATTCCAGCAGACTGGAAGAAGATAGAATCAATTCGAGAACGTGTTTCAATTATACATGCTTAGAAACAAAAAAGGAAAAAGGGGAGTGGTGGGGGTGGAGGTCGGGGGACTAGGAGGGGTGGACAAAAATCGTGGCCCATGTTCGACCACATCCTGCTTGGTGCCATGCAGGCTCTTGGAGTTGACAGGAACTACATCGGTAACTTCAGTATCTGGGGTATCACTTCTGACCAAGGATGGAACCTCATCCTGACCGAAGCATTATCAAACGGTATCTCCTTTGGCATTGGGGCCGCAGCGAAGGGTCTTGGAAGATTTGCTAGGTGGGCAGGGAACAGGTTCGGTGGAGTCCTTGCAGAGAACTTTGCAGACCTTGGAGCGTTAGGTGCAGGGCTACGACGTACTGGAAGCAGTGTTCTCAGTCGATTCGGGACAACGATAGATGACCTGCTTGACCTCGGCTTCAGTAGTACCCTGAAGAAGATCTCTCAGATGAGTTCAGCCCGAGAGCTGGGCTCGTTACTCTATCGTGGAGTCAAAGAGTATTTTGAACTGGTTGGCGAGGTCATCTTTGAGATGGCCTTCGATAATGTTCTCCGGTATGATAAGAGCGCACAACCAATAGGCGGCGGAGAGGTCTTCTTCACTGCCATGACGCTCTCCATCATCACCAGTGGACTGCTTCGGGCAATGGGGAGGAGAGGAATCTCGCTTGTCACCTTGGAAGACGGTTCAACAAGGATACAAGCAAGTAAGGCTAGACTGATACTTCCCTCAATTGCATTAAGTCTGAACATGGCTATGCTCGTTATGCGTATCCCTGTCATGCTGGGGAATATGCGATGAACATAAATTCGAACACGAGAAGTGAGAGGTGAGTGAGAATGGAACGAAGAAAAATGGTCTCAATCAGTGTGGGAGTCATTGTAGTGGTGGGTCTGGTGGTGTTCGTAGGTATCCCCTTGGTTCAGACTCATTTCCACTACGAGTGCGCCTATCCTGCTGGAAGTACCAAACATGCTGTGTTATTCCTAAGAGCCCTCCGCGCACCATCGACAAACGTCACCATCACCTTTGTGGACAATCCCAATCTTCTCTATTCCATAGATGTGGTTCAGTATGAACCCGGAATGCATCATCACTACTCTCTCTACGAGCCATCATACGATCCAGATGCTTACCATCTAGTCCTTGATGGAATGGGTGATTACAAGATAGCATCTATTGATGTGATCCTTGGAACTGCCACCTACTATCAGGTCTTCATTGATGGTCGTAATCTGAATGTTACACTAATTTATGACAATGGGGCAGAGCTTGCAGGTCAGGACGTCAAAATCAGTACCAATGAAGGCATCTGCAACATCATCTTCACAGAGAACGTGAACTTCACGGATACAGGTCTGAATGTAGAACTCTCCTTCTTTACAATCCTCAATGTGTTCGTAGACCTCCCTGAGGGCATGAATGGGAAGCTCTCAGTTCCCCATGATGTCAACTTCGGCTATACTGAGATGGTGGGATGGTCGCTCACTGATAGCGGCCTCGATAAGCCCAATGTGTTCAGCACAAGCTCAACAGATGAACCATTACTGGCAATTAACTTCGCAGCATCTCGTGACCAGTACGCCTTTGGAAGTCTGCATGATTAATCTAGCTTCACTCGAATATTCATCAAGGAGATGATAAATCAACAATCACAGTGAGTCTTAAATTGACTGATGCAGTAAAAATCAACGTAATGAGTTCAAAGGCATATCTGAAATTTAAAACCGAACAAGAAGAGATTCACCAGTCGGAAGTAGAGGAAATTTTACGAGGATATCAAAAGGACTATATCGAACTGTATGGAGCTAGTATGCAGGGCTATAATGAACCGAAATACGTTTCTATTGACCTCTCCGGACTCGCCGACTTCACTAATTTTAGGTCATTAAAACTAAATGGATTTCAATACTTAACAGAGATGAGTCTATGCCCCTTGGCCAGACTCAAGAATGTTAGAAGTATTGATGTGACAGTTTGTGGACTTCTGAGTATGCCTTGGGATATCACACCACTCTTTGAATCACTCCAACACGTATCAGAGGATGACCCAGTTTATTTTCAAATAGGAAGTGATGTGAGTACTTGGCTTGACACAAATGACTTCTGGGGATTCACAAGAGGGTCACCTTACAAGATAAAATATAAGCCATTAGAGAATATACAGGCTTGGGAACCTATTCATACCCAGCTAGAGGTTGTGAAAGGAAGAACATCACATATCACTGCTCAAACTAGTGTCTTAAACGGATTGAGTCTTGGACAATATGGGTTATTAGAAAAGGATTTGCTGGAACTTATTCTTGAGATACCTCCAGACACAAGTATTGAAAATGTAAAGAGAACTCTCGAACCTGTTGTTATTGAAACAATGTGTGACCAAGTGGAAACTGGAAGGTCTACTGTGGGAATAGTCATTAATGACAATTTCCTTGAGAATGCAGAATGTGCAAGACTGAGTAAATTAATTCTAGAGATAAGACAAGAAGAGATGGAGCGAATCAAGTTACCTGTTCTTAGAAACAGACCCCAGTGGGATACGTTTCTTTACACAGCATACGGCTATGAAATCCTTAAGAATTTGGATAGAAAGATTGTTAATAATTACTCAAAACAGAATGTACAGACCATCTTTGATGCTTTTAAAAAATCAGGTTTTACTGTACACACATTGGATTTCTCATCCCGTGATGAATTCAAGAAGTATCAATCTGAAGTAATATGCATGTCAGAAGAAATGAAAAAACACATCCAAATGTCATTAGGACTCTTTAGAAACTAAAACATAATTCTTGAAGGTTTTGACAAGAATATTGACCTTGGTGATTTGGCTACAAAACTGAAAGCCAAGCTTGCTTGCGGAGGAGCCGCAAAACATGGCCATATTGAACTGCAAGGAGATCATAGAGGGGTCATTGGAGACGTCTTGTCAAAGCTTGGATTCCCAGAACAAATGGTTCAGGTCGATTGGTCATTCCAACAGACTGGAAGAAGGTAGCATATAACCAATCCTCAACACATGTTAGTACTATTGCAGGTAGAGTGAGCGAGAGATCAGTGTTCTATAGGTTCAAGACCCATGGAATCAATACTGAGCTTCTTTACGATCTCTTTGTAGCGATTGCGTACTGTGACTTCAGTGACCCTTGCGACCTCAGCAATCTCTCGTTGTGTCCGGCGTTCATCTAACATGATAGAGGCGACGTAAATTGCTGCCGCTGCAAGACCAAGCGGGTCACGACCTATTGTGAGACCAATATCGCGACTTCTTTGCAAAATCTCAACGGTCCGGAGCTGCACAGGGCTCGAGAGTTCGAGTTGTGATGCAAAACGGGAGATGTAAGCGACTGGATTAGAGAGTGGGATCTTGATTGCTAGATTTCTTAGAAGAAGTCGATAACACTGTCCCAATTTCTTTCTATCGATACGCGAAGCATCAGCAACCTCGTCAAGAGGACGGGGTTTTTCCCGTATCCTGCATGCAGCATAGAGCGTTGCTGCCACCATAGCTTCAATACTTCGTCCACGGACTAGTTTCTTGATGATAGATTTTCTGTAGAGAAGTGCTGCAAGCTCACGAATTGGTTCAGGGATTCCAAGCTGTGAGGACAATCGTTCGAGTTCGGACATAGCCTGTGCAAGATTACGATCCATGCTCGAATGTACTCTAGACCGTATCTGCCATTTACGCAATCGATAGATCTCCGACCTTCGTGTCGGACTCAACTTCTTCCCAGAGGTGTCCCGATCTCTCCAGTCAATAACTGTTGAGAGTCCCTTATCATGCACGGTATAGCGAAGTGGTGCTCCAACTCTACTTCGAGAGTCACTCTCTTCAGTACTGAATGCACGCCATTCGGCTCCGGTATCAATACGATGGTCGGATAGTACAAGACCACAACCGCCGCACACTCGTTCACCTCGAGTGGTATCCTCAACTACGGTAGTAGACTTACACTCTGGGCAACAAATTAGTTCAATGGAAGATTCGGCAGCTCCCTTCTTATCATCAGTACTACGGATGCGGTCCAATCTCTCTCCTCCAAGTGTTGGAACCGGTTAGTAACCGCCAGTATTCATAGAGAAGTCAAAGCACCGATGACAGTTTCCCGGGACCCACAATAGAATAACTTAGATTATAGACTTTTAACACTTCTGTGTTGACCGAAGAAAGAACCGGAGAATCGTCGGGGGTGTCGAAATACTGCACCTCATGTCGTCTGTTCATAACCATCCTTTGTGATGATTATTGTATGCTCATGTTGAGACACAAACTCACCCTTCTCCTCTGCAAGAATCTTGTGACCAAAGAGTGCCCCATTCTGTTGGAGCTCTCTGATAGCCATCTTTAGGGTGGCATGCTTCATACGCTGTGCAAGCCATCGCTCTGCAAATGGAAATTCACGATACTCCTTCCTAGCAATTCCTGCAAACTGCTTGGAGCCGCTGAATCGCAAAGGTACGCGCATTGGAAGAAGTTGATAGATAGTTGGATTTGGTAGGTCAGTGATATTCCCTGAACCAGTACTAGCAAAGGTCTCAACAGCATAGACCTCGCCCTCTTCTACAAGAACCTCTGATTTACCAGATACACATGGAACCTGTTTTTCTGCGTGTAGCTCATACTCCTTGAGTTGGTGTCCAGTCAATTGTTTGATAGGCCTGAATCCTGCACTAGTGATAGTGTCTTCAATGAGGGCGCCAATAGTATTGAGTTTCGCACCAGGTCTCATCATCTTGATAGCTACGTTTGTAGCATCTACAGATGCCTTGACAAGAGCTTCATGGTCAGGATTCAAAGCTATGGTGAATGCAGTGTCAGCGATACATCCGTCAACATGCGAGCCACAGTCAACAGTCACAAGATCGCCCGCCTCAATCACTGTTTCATCATTAAGGGGAGAGGTATAGTGTGCTGCAATGTTGTTCAGCGATACATTGCATGGAAATGAGGTTCCCGAGGAATTCTCACGAATATAGTTCTCTACAGTATCGATGATATCAATTACTTTCACACCAGGTTCAATCATCGGTCGTGCCAATGCAAGAGCTTCACGGGCGACTACTCCTGCTCGACGCCATTTCTCCCACACATCTTCGGATGCTGTATCACTATTGTTTTCATTCTGCTTTTCTTTGGACACTATAATCACCAGTCTTATTGGTCCTCATTTAGTGGATAGATAAAAGTGACGATGGGACGTAGGATTATGACAACACTTGTTGAATACGACGAGCAGTTCTAGACATCGAGAAGAACATATATCCAATATTTGCACGCTTATTTGTAAGAACAACAAGGATTGCATCATCCCCTGCATCACAGATTATGACATATCCAGTTTCGCCTTCAATAAGCATTCGGATTAGAGGGCCACGTTTTAACTGCTTGAAGACTTTTCGTGTGGCTTCTTGTATCTGAGTGGATCTCCCTGCTATGACGTCCTCATCGGGAATTCGTTTGTCATCAACACCATCAGGATAAAGAGAATAGATTGGAAGTCCCTGGGACTTTGAGATGATAACGCTAGCTTCCACATTTCCTTGGGAGGCTCTACTCAAATCTAATAAAAGTTCTTTCAACATATCGGTCTTGGAAGACAAAGGTGTTTTAACCTCCCATTGAAACTGGATGAAAGAGGGGTGCCAAGTATTTAAACTCTCTTGGCGCCTGCTTCTTTCAACGATTTTATAATCTTCGCGAGTCCCTCGCCCTTATCTTTTTTGACATTTTTCTCGAGGTAGGTTCCTTGGACAACAATGGAAGCTCCAGCATCAACTGCTCGGACAACAGATTCTGCATCATTGAAACCGCCACCGGTGATAACAGGTATGTCAATGAACTTGGAAACAGCAGAAATCATCTCAGGAGGAACTCCACCGCCTTCAGCACCACTTCCTGCTTCAAGATACACGAGTTTCATGCCAAGTAACTCTGCAGCAATAGCATACATTGCAGGTATCTTGGGTTTGTCACGGAGAAAGGGCTTTGCATCTCCGACCCATGCAGCTGTCTTTCCAGGAGCCACCATAAGATACGCCATTGGAATAGTCTCTATGCCAACAAGTTTGATCTTTGGAGCAGCAAGAGCCTGAGCACCAATAATCCAATAGGGATTGGTGCTATTCAGTAGGGTCATGAAGAACATTGCATCAGCATGCTCTGAAACCCCCGTGATATTACCGGGAAAGAGAATGGTTGGAATATCTACTGCTTCTGTGATCTTTGCAACTGCATCATCAATCACACCAAAGACTGTGCTTCCACCTATCATTATTGCGTCACTCCCTGCCTTCTCTGCTAGCTCAGCCAGCTCAACCACTTCCTCGATGGTTGTGGAAAGAGGGTCAGGGTCCAGTAAAGAGAAATGAAGGGCGCCTTCTTTTGTTAGCTTATCGATTATATAGTTCCAGACCTTTCCAGGCAAAGTATAGCCTCCGGGTAGCTGAGTGTGCCGTGAAATGCGCTTTTTACGCTTTTGGTAGGAATTCTCACCTCAGAGAATGTTCTTAAAGAGCTATGCCAGCTCCCGAAACACTTTATTGCCTACATTCAACGGCGCCTGTATCCATTCGCATTGATATCACTATGCTTGAATCCGAGGAACCTTAGATGTCTGATAGAAAGATTGGTGTCTTCATCTGCCACTGTGGAAGTAACATAGCTGGTGTTGTTGATATTGAGAAAGTCAAGGAAGCCATTGCTAAGCTTCCTAATGTCGAAGTTATTGATGACTACAAATATGTCTGTTCAAAACCGGGTCAGCAGATAGTGAAGGACCACATTAAGAATAGTAGATTAGATGGCGTCGTTGTTGCCGCATGCTCTCCAAGAATGCATGAGCCTACCTTCAGACAAGTGATGCGTGAGGTTGGACTCAATCCATTTCTCTTGGAGATTGCTAACATCAGAGAACATGATTCCTGGATTCATTCAGATGATCCTGCCGCAGCAACTGAGAAAGCCATTGACCTGATTCGCATGGCTGTAGCACGAGCAAGACTCTTAGAACCATTAGAAGAACCAGAGGTCTCAATCAAGAAGTCCACCCTGATTGTAGGAGCAGGAATTGCGGGTATCTCTGCAGCCCTTGATCTTGCCAATGCTGGCTTCAAGGTCTATATGGTCGAGAAAGAACCAAGCATTGGTGGAAAGATGGCACGTTGGGATAAGACATTCCCCACTCTTGATTGCAGTTCATGTATTCTGACTCCTAGAATGGCAGAGATCGGGGCTCATCCCAATATCGAACTATTGACCTTTGCTGAGGTGGATGAGGTTGATGGCTATGTTGGTAATTTCAAGGTGAAGATTCGACAGCATCCGAGGTATGTAGACGTTGCAAAGTGCACATCATGTGGAGACTGCAGTAGTGTCTGCCCAGTGGATGTCCCCGCAGAGTTTGAAGCCCAACTCTCCTACAGAAAAGCAATCTATATCCCATTTGCGCAAGCAGTCCCATCAGCCTATCTCCTCGATATGGAGAATTGTCTTGGTGTAGATGCAGTTAGATGTGGAAAGTGCAAGGACAAATGCGATGCTGAGGCAATCAATTACGATGATCATGAGAAGATAATCGAGATTGAAGTAGGTACCATTATTGTTGCTACAGGATTCGATTTGTTTGATGCTACGAAAAAGCCAGAATACGGATATGGTGAGTTTCCAAATGTTGTCAATATCGGTGAAGTCGAGCGAATGCTAAGTTCTGCAGGACCTACACAGGGTCATATGGTGAGACCCTCAGACCTCAAAGAACCAAAGAAGATGGTCTACGTACAATGTGTAGGAAGCCGTGATGAACTGACGAACAAATACTGCTCTCGTGTATGTTGCATGACTGCCATCAAACAAGCTAGAATGATTCGTGATAAGTTGGGTATTGATGTGTACATCTTCTATATCGACCTCAGGACCTTTGGAAAGGGTTACGAGGAGTTCTATGAGAGTACAGCCGCAGCGGGTGTAACTTTCATCAGAGGTAGAGTGGGTGAAGTATTTCAGAACGACAAGACGATGTCCCTCACTGTGAGAGGTGAGGACACACTACTTGGAAAACCCATCGAGCTGAAGGATGTTGACCTCGTCGTATTATCTACAGGTGTCGTGGCACCGGAGTCTGCAAAACAGATTGCACACATACTCAATCTTAGTGTTTCAGCTGATGGTTTCTTACTTGAGGCACATCCCAAACTCCGTCCGGTAGACTCGTTCAACGATGGTATATTTGTAGCAGGAATGGCACAGGGACCCAAAGACATTCCAGACACTGTAGCTCAAGCAAAGGCTGCAGCTGCTGGAGCAATGGCTCTAATGGGCAAAGGGAAGATCAACGTGGAACCTTACTACTCTATCGTGGACGAGGATAAGTGCGCAGGATGTCAAGTCTGTATCTCAGTCTGTCCATTCAATGCGATTGCGCTAAATGAGAGAGGATTTGCAGAGGTTAATCCAGCTCTATGCAAGGGATGTGGGACCTGCACATCGACCTGCGCCAGTGGTGCAATATCGTCACAACATTACACAGACGGACAGATTGCTGCAATGATTACTGAGTATCTTACCCCTCGAGAAGAGAGCTGATAAGGTGGGTGTCTTCAAATCATATCGAGGTCTTAGAAAAGATGCAAGATGTGACTGTTGCAATCTTGGCAGGAGGCGCCTCGAAACGATTTGGAGCAGATAAGTTCACAACTACATTTCATCAGAAACCACTAATTGCCCACATGTTAGAAATAGCTCGTACGATCTCACCAGAACTCCTCATAGTGGTTTCAGAGGAAGAACAAGCTACCAAAATCAAACCACTGGTCAAGAATGTACGAGTTGTTACTGACCCAGATGGCAGTATAAAATCAGCTCTGAACGGAGCACTAACGGCATTTGAATATACCTCAACACAGTACACACTTCTATTGCCAGTGGATGCACCATTCACACAACCAGAATTACTCAAGGTACTCATACGATTGTCTCCAGGGCATGGAGCAGTAGTACCAATCTGGCCATCAGGGTATATTGAACCAATACACTCAGTCTACTTGGCTGAGCATGCCTACTCAAAGGGACTCGAGATTATAGAGAGTGGTCAGTATCGAATGAGTGATCTATTGAAACAGATACAACATGTGTTGTATATTTCTACAGAGACCTTGAAGCAGTTTGACTCAGAGTTAGAGACCTTTACGAACCTTAACACGCAGAGAGACCTGAAGATGGCTGAAAAGAGACATAGAACTCACTGATACCTTTTTCAGATTCCTTGAAACTCGTGACGAATTCGACAGGTTCCTTCATGGCCTACCATACAGGGACCATAGGGGTCTTCGGGTGTGCACCGTTTTCCAAAAAGTGGACATTCAACAGGATCGACCATTCCCAGAATTACTTCGTGACACCTACATCCAGGAAGAATGTCAATAGATTCTATTTCTGGAAAATCAAATCTCTTGCGAGCATCATGCTCAGAAAACTCATCTCTAATGAAGTACCCTGAGCTTTCAATGATCCCAAGACCCCTCCATGGTACATCACCAATCCTAAAGGCTTGTTCTAGTGCTTTCTGTGCCGCAAGGTTACCCTCCAGGCGCACAACTCGTGTATATTCGTTCTCAGAGGTGGCTCGACCTTCAGCAATCTGAATCAATATCATACGAATTGCCTCAAGGACATCTAACGGCTCAAATCCAGCAGTCACACAAGGCACTCCATGTTTCTCTGCAAAGGGCTTGAATGCTTCAGTTCCTATTATGGTCGCTACATGACCGGGAGTGATGAATCCATCGACTGCAAATCCTTCAATCTTCACAAGCAGCTCCATTGCGGGGGGAATGACTTTCAGTGATGTGAGAATCGAGAAGTTAGAAGGCGGTTTTCGTAATAGCTCAATAGCGATTGTAGGAGCAGTAGTCTCAAAGCCAGCTCCTACAAAGACAACTTCTTTGTCGGGATTCTTCTTTGCTATCTCTACTGCATCATTTGCCCCATAGACAATACGAACATCAGCACCCTTTGTTCGTTCCTTTGCCAAGGATGTATCTGTTGCTGGCACACGAATCATGTCACCGAAAGATGTTACAATATGACCTTGACGAGCTAGCTCGATTGCCATATCTACATCTTCAGCTGCACAGACACAGACAGGACATCCAGGCCCAGCAACTAGACTCATGCTCTCTGGAAGTAATGAACGAATTCCATGTTGACTAATGGTGTCTTCATGTGTGCCACATACATGAACAATCCGTATCTTCTTTTCATTGCTGAGAGTCTCTATCTCTCTCTTGAGCGCGTGAGCATATCTAGCATCTCTGAATCCGGTCGATTCACTCATGATATCAATCCATTATACCCTAGAGAGATATAGCTTAAAAATGAAGACTTGTGGCAAGTTTAACCAGTTTTTTCATAACCCTCTAGAATTGCCAATGCCTCACCCACAGTGATTGACAGTTTGCTGGCTAGCTCTTTCGGGGTTATCTTAGGATTCTCCGGGATGATATGGTTATGAGCATAACCAGATCTTCCAGGAAAGAGAGGATTATTACGAGCTGTTTCTATGAGAATGTTCCATAAAGGATGACCTTTGAAATCTGCAACATCAATATCGATGGTCAAGCCTGACTCGTATTTGATGGATCGGATATTAGGCAAGTCCTTCGTTGAAGGAATGTCCTTGGTTTGTCTAGTAAGTCTCTCCTGTTTCAATGTCAAGCAAGCGTCCACCTATATTTTCCCGGCGTACCCCTAAGAAGGGTACAACATAGAATTCATCTGGATGTTGATATAAGCCTTGGGGAGCTTCCCACTCTTGTCACACTTATTGGCGCCAGAATACAGGGCGACGATAAAAATAATGGAAAAACGTATTTGTTCCGTTGTCGTAAGGTTTAACAAGCAAATTCCAGTGGCAACATCTGTAGAAAATAAGGCCAAATGGTCAATTATGGGGAATGCGATTATTGCCTCAAGGCATACGAAGAATAGTACTAGACGTTTTGAAACCGCACAGTCCACGTTTGACGGACCTTGCTTTAATGATGACCCGAGATGATCGGGTAAGTGGACTCAACATCACCCTGAAAGAAGTGGACCAGAATACTGAGAGTATCACAATCACTCTTGAAGGAGACGATCTTAGCTATGATAGCATCAAGGATATTCTTGAGCAGGCAGGAGCTGTGATCCACTCGATTGATCAAGTTGTTGCAGGAAAGAGACTTGTTGAAGAAGTGACACTGCAACCAGAGAATTCATAGACAACTTAACGCCGCATCAATTGGTCGGAGAGCCGTTTACTCTCCACCTCGATTTTCTTACGAACCAAACTATAGAGTTCCTGTTCAAATACGGCAGGGATAATCTTGACAACACTGCATAGTTGATCTACGATTTTTTCTGCAAGTTGGTCAGGTGAGAGAACATTTCGACTTACAATACTACTGACTACCTCTTCGCCAACATTTGATATTACAATGGAATCAACGACACTAGCAATGGTTCCTTGCGGGTCTAAAAAGAAGGGTAGTTGAGAGGAATCATGAAAGATTGAAAATCCAAGTTTCATGCCTATTGTATCTGTGTACCATTCCAAGCTAGACTCCTTCATATTCAGCTTGTTAGCAAACTCAGTCTTTGTAAGGGGATTGGGATGACTCCAAGGGTGTCTAGTAACCATATAGAGGGAGGCAGCAAAGAAGGGATCCTCCTCACGAGGGTTTCCTTCCTGTGAAACATATCTCCGCACGAGGTCTAGGGCCATTTTCTCATAACGTTCATCGATTCTGTGTTCAGAAAAGAACTCATGTGCATTACGAACGGTTTCCACAATGACTTGAGGATTAACTGCAAGATCGTTGTCAATATTGTGGGAAGCCATCTATGCCACTCCAAGGAACTCTCTACTTTCTACTTCCAAAAATAGAGAGATGTAAGTTATATTCTTTTGCAAAGGAAGTTAGGGTGAGTTCTCAAGGGCGCCATCATGGAATCATCTTGCACTATATGTCTTTTCTAGAGCCCATTGAAGGGTATTTTGAATTTCCTTCAGTCGAGCATCATCACCGAAGTTTCTGATGACCATCTCTTCGAGTATATTGTCCTCAGCGTGTACCTCGAAGTCAAAGGCATCATCCCATTCGATTTCTCCATTCTCAACTCGATGACGGTCATCTTGTTGGAATTTGCCTAGAATTCGCTCCATGAAGAATCTGGCAAAGGCTCCACGAGTGATGTCATAAATGGCGTGTTCAGCTGGAATCACTCTGATTGTCTGTTCAATAATCTCGATAGTTCCCAATTCGAGATTGCCTGCCTTATTGGTGATTACAATACTCTGAGACTCCTCGCTCCCAAAGAGAGGTTCACTTGGAGTTGTAGGTTCTCTCACAATCCCTTTCGTCATTGCAACATCTGCAGTGGCAAAACTACCTTTTGCAATCTGTTCATCTAGTGTCTCTATATGCTCCTCTAAACGAGCAATCATATCCTTCAATCGATCAATCTCTTCATTGAGTTTTGTTCGAATATTCAGCAAGAGCTGGATATCTGTATTCTCCAATTCATACACCTACTTGGACTGCAGACTCTTCAAGTCAGTGTCTAAACATATATCATTCCATGTATTATTAGTGCTCGTAGAAACCGAGTGTTTCAAAAGGATTAGTCTGTTATTTCTTCGACGCAAATCGCAAAATCGGGACATTCCAATTCACAGAGTCGGCAAACACGACAGGCTTCGATATCAGCTACTTCAGGAAGAAAGAAGCCACGATTATCAACCACCTCAGCCTTCCTAAGGACACCATGTGGACACACAGTGATGCATATGTGACAACCTTTGCAGAGTCTGGCATCGATGTGAATTTGCTTGGCGGTCTTGGTCATTTCTGAATCCCATGAGGTTTCGCGAGTGTGCGAGATATAACAATATTCATTTGACCAGAGAGAGGGACCTTTAATACCACAACGTTAGATAGTGTATTGAAGTAGGTGTTATTTTTTGAAACAGTTCTTCGTGTTCATGTGCCCAAAGTGTAGGAACTTCACAAATGCTCCAGTAGGTCAAAGACATAGGAGATGTAGTTATTGCGGCACTATCATTGATATCACCAAAGCCAATCGTGCATTATTTGATAGCCCGGAACAAGCGGCAGCCGCTGTTAAGGAGTTCAATGCTGCAAGGGGAGGAGATGAGTTCAAGGAGGCAGTAGAACGGTCCCATGAGAGAGTACGTGCATTGATGCCAAAAGAGACCGTCAAGGTAGAGGACATTGAGAGTGAAGAGGAAGACACACCCATGCTGGGTAAAAGGAAGAGGTTGATGACCATCCTTGGAAGAGAAGCACAGGGGAAGCTCTGCTCACTAGACAAATTAGAGGAACTCTGCGAAAGTGATGGTCTGAAGTGGGAGTGGGTGGAGAAAACACTTGAAGGGCTATCAAATAGTGGTGTGCTCATCTTTCCAAGACCATGGGCTGTGCAACTTGTTGATATTGAAGAGGACGAGTCATCGAGCGAATCAGCGAAGAGAGATATCTCGTCAGAAATTATAGCATTGTTGAAAAATAGAGGAGGCGTACTTGAAATCAACGAGATTGTTCACCATTTTGGCAAACTAGGCATATCAGAGGCCTCGGTTGATAGTTCTCTCGAGCGACTTATACACGGTGGCGATATATTTCAACCAAGTGTCAGATTAGTGAAATTGGTATGAGCACTTCGATTCATTGAATAGGTTTCAAATCAGTAATGTCGTGGTAATAATGCCCATTGTCGAACTTGTTGCAAAGAAAGCCTTGGAGATGAATCCAGACATTGGGTTAGATGTTGTAGATTTGATTGTTTTATTGTGGATGTATTCCAATCCATATGATAGCCATCGTAGACAACTTAGTTCAATGCGAAATATTCTGAGAATGAGTGAGACCTTACAGATACCTGGAGGCGGCCTAGAAGTTACTGAGGAGGAACTGACTCAGATCGTCCTTGGAAGCCTACAGAATCTGAAGAAAAAGGGATTTGTGTATATTCAGTCTGCAGGTGTGCATTATATCAAAGGAACTCTGACGGATTCGGGAGTAGAGCTAGTCAAGAGATCAATAAGAACTCCTATTCTCAAACGTGTCACCGCAGAGTTTGGAGATAATCCGTGAGTCTCGTTCTCGGACATGTGACAATGTTTAAATGCGAAATATTTCCGAGAGCGGACTGTTGCTATTAGATAAGCAGCTGTTTCAGACTCAAAGGAAGCAGTACAGGCATCTTAGTTCTGCTCGCGAGAACAGCCTGTAGACGTGTGCCAGTAGGGTCTGGAGTGGATGTATTATGCAACATTGACTTGCAGGCTTGCAAAATTATGTGAGCTTAGAAAAGTCCCACAGTGGAAGTGAGGCAATATGCCATCATATGGATATTCAATCATAGGCATTGACCCAGATAGAACAGCCATTGCTAGCGGCAGAAACATGCGGGTTTCTCCAAAGCAGTGTAGAGAAGTCTGTACCGAAATCCGGGGAATGATGCTCGATAAGGCAATAGAGTTACTTGAAGCTGTTATCGAAGAAAAGGCATGGATTCCCTACAAGCGCCACTATAAGAAACGTGGTCACCACCCAGGTATGAAGAAATGGGTAGCTGGTGGTCATCCGGTGAAAGCCTCAAGTATTATTTTGAAGGTCTTGAAAAACGCGGAGGCCAATGCTGACAATAAAGGATTGGACATTGACCGCCTTCGAATTGTTCATTCAGTGACTCATCGAGGCAGAGTCTACAAGAAATACATCGAGAGGGCTTTTGGACGAAGTTCACCCTACTTTGAACAGACTTCACATGTGGAAATTGTATTGGAAGAGGTGGCATAATGTCGGCTGTAAAGTATTTCATAGATCAGAACTCACGAAAGCTTGCTATTGACGAGTTCCTGGCAACAGAACTCAACGCTGCCGGATATGGAGGCGTTGAGATAAGAAAGATGCCAATGAAAACTGAAGTGGTCATTCAGGCCTCAAGGCCAGGAGTTGTAATTGGTCGACGTGGATCTAAGATTCGAGAACTGACCTATATTCTAGAGAATGAGTTTGGTATAGAGAATGTACAGGTAGAGGTCAGTGAGATTGAGAATCCATGGTTGGATGCATCAGTAATGGCCTCAAGACTTGCAAGACAACTAGAGAGAGGCGTTAGATTCAGAAGAATGGCATATTGGATTCTAAGAAGAGTCATGCGAGCTGGAGCTATTGGGTGCGAAATCATTGTGAAGGGAAAACTCTCCAGCAGACGAGCACGTTACCAGAAATTTAAGCAAGGAACAATTGCCAAAACTGGAGAACCTGCGGACATATTTGTTGATGAAGCAGATGACAGAGCAGTCCTGAAACCAGGAGTCATCGGAATCAAAGTCAGAATTATGAGACCAGATGCAAAATTGCCTGGTGTTGTTAATATTAAACCTCCGAAACCAAAGAAGCCTGAGGAGATTGAACTCGTCAAAAAACCAGACGAGGAGGTCACACCTGAGGAAGAAGAGGTCATGGAGGAATCACTTGAAGGAATTACAGACATCGATGAACTACGAGAATTGGAAGAACTTGATGGTCTAGAGCTCGTGGAAGATGTTACTACTCCTGATGATGCTATTGAACCTCCGGAGGAGGAATCAGAAGCTCCTGTTGAAACTAAAAAGGAGCCAGAAGTCGAATCTAGCAAGAAAGTAGATGAGAAGATCATAGAGGACCTTGAGGAGCTAGATTCACTCGATGAGGAGGTAGATGAATAATGGCGAATCTCACTCCAAAAGATATCCGTGCACTTACACCTACTGAACGCCAGAAGAAACTGGAAGAGCTATATGATGAGAAATCCAGTATCCGAATCGAGGCGGCGACAGGTGGAGGTACAGAAAACCCATACAGGATTCGAAATGTGAGACGAGCAATAGCTCGTATTCTAACCATTCAGCATGAAGAAGAACTGGAGGGATCTAAATGAAAATCACTCCAGAGAATATAGTAAGACATGAACTCACTGGCTTGTCAACACATATCGTTGAGTCAAGCGATCCAAATCTTGTATGTAAGCAGGGTACTATCCTTGGCGAATCAAAAGAGATGATTCACTTACGAACAGACTTGGGAGAAGTCATGGTTCCCAAGAAAATCTGTGTATTTGATGTGACCCTTCCGGGAGGTACAATGGTCCGTATTGAAGGCAATGTACTGAGAGGAAGACCAGAAGACAGAATGAAAAAACGTTTCAATAGGAGCTGGTAACAATGGCTAAGACGAAGACAAAAGTTCGAAATATTGGCATTCCAAATGTGGAGCCTCCAGAGAAGTCATGCGATGACATGCATTGTCCATTCCATGGCGACCTTCCAGTAAGGGGTAGAGTGATGGAGGGAACCGTGACCAGCACAATGATGCATAATACACTTTCATTCCAGCAGGACTTTCTTAGCCTGGTCAAGAAATACTCGAGGTACGAACGTCGAAGATCAAAGAAACTTGCCCATCACCCACCATGTCTAGATATCAAAGTTGGAGACATTGTCAAGGTTGTTGAATGTAGACCGCTGAGTAAGAATGTTTCCAATGTTGTGATTTCTGTGGTAAAAACAGAGGAAACCCAGGAGGAGTAATCAATGTCAAGAAAAGTCGGAAGAGGCATGAGAAGGTTCATACCCCGGATTGCTCGTGGGTTGCCTGTTGGCGCCACACTAATGTGTGCAGATAACTCAGGTGCAAAAGAACTCCAGCTCATCACAGTCTTTGGATATAAAGGTAAATTAAGAAAAATCGGAAAGGCTGGAATTGGAGACTTGGTGAATGTCTCTGTCACCAAAGGAAAACAAGAACTGAGAAAACAAGTACTACAAGCAGTCGTTGTTAGGCAGAAAAAACCATTCAGAAGACCAGATGGTACTTGGATGCAGTTTGAGGATAATGCAGCAGTCTTAGTAAAACCAGGTGGAGAACCCCAAGGTTCTGAGCTTAGAGGACCAATGGCAAGAGAGGTCACTCTGAAGTGGCCTCGTGTTGCTGCGATTGCATCAAAGATTGTATGAGGGTGAAATAGTTGGTGAAGAAGATTAGTTCAAAGTCCCCCAGGAAACAGCGAAACAAGGTACAGAACTCCCCGTTACATACTCACAAAAACATGCTCAAGTGCAAACTTGATGAATTCCTGCAAGAGGAGCATGGCATAAAGACCCTTGTTGTCAAGAAGGGTGACCTTGTGAAGATAATGCGTGGCCAATTTCGAGACACTGAGGCAAAGGTTACTCGGGTTGATTACAAAGATATCAGAGTCTATCTCGATAGTGCTGTTGTCACGAAGGCTGACGGTAAGGAGGCACCAGTACCTGTACATCCCTCCAATCTAATGATTGTCAAGTTAGAACTTGACGACGAACGAAAGAAGATCATAGAGCGCAAATTATTGACTGTCGCGGAGAGTGAGGAATAAATGACAAGAAGAGGTCAGAAGAAACATCTGAAACGTCTGCCAGCTCCAAGGCATTGGCCAATCAAGAGGAAAGCAGGCAAATTCACAACACGCGTTATTCCAGGCCCACACCCACGAGAACATTGCATGACCTTAGCACTTATTCTCAGAGAGGTATTGGATTATGCAGAGAGTATGCGCGAGGTTAGGGCAATCCTCTCCACAGGTCAAGTAAAAGTAGATGGTAAGATTCGAAAAGACCCACGGTTTCCGGTTGGAATGATGGATGTTATTGAGATAACAACTTCTGGAGAACGCTTCAGACTCATTCCAAAGAAGCGTGGTGGACTAAAGCTTGTTAAGATTGACGAGACTGAAGCTGGATTCAAGCTCTGCCGAGTAGAGAAGAAGACCATGGTCAAGGGCGGAGTTGTACAGCTAGGACTTCATGATGGACGAATATTGCGACTACCAGAGAATGAAAAGCCAGAGAAGTACAGTACTCTTGATACATTGAAAGTCGCAATTCCTGATCAAAAACTCATGAATTCGATTTCTCTAGAAAAGGGAGTTTATGCGATTGTATCCCGCGGGAAAAACATTGGGATTCAAGGAAAGATCATTGAAATTGCAAAGCGACTAGGAACACACGCAAGCACTGTCACATTGGAAGATCCAGAAGGTAACAGATTCCAGACAGCCTTAGAATACGTCTTCGTTGTTGGAAAAACAAACCCAGAAGTTAGTCTTCAGGCACAGGGAGGAAGTTCATAATGAGCATAGAAAATGAACACGTCTACACTGATGATTGGAAGGCATTCCCGATGAGGGAGCCCTTCATATCCAAAGTTGTTGTGGATATCTGCACAGGTGGAGGCGAAGAACTCAACAAGGCTTCTACTATACTCGAGATGTTAACTGGTCAGACTCCAATTCAATCTAGAGCAAGACAGACAATTCGTGACTTTGGTATTAGAAAAAGAGAACCAATAGCTGTCAGAGTGACTCTCAGAAACGAACGTGCAGAAGAATTCCTTCGGAAGGCCATGAAAGCTAAGGATGATGTTCTTCTTCTTAAGAACTGGGATGATGATGGTAATTTTGCCTTTGGTATATCTGAACACATAGATCTCCCGAATGTAAAATATGATCCCCAATTGGGAGTTCAAGGAATGAATATCACCGTCTGCGTTGAGCGACCTGGATACCGGGTGAAACGAAGACGCAGAAGGAAAGCAAAAGTACCTTACAAACATCGATTGACTCCTGAAGAGAGCATGGTGTTTGTAAAAAACAAGTTCGGTATCGAGATACTCGAAAAGGAGCGTGAACGAACCTACCTGTTTTGAGGTGATAAATGATGAGTACAAAGAAAGACCGGACACGACAGAGAAAGAAAATGGGCAAGGGCAGCAGAACATGCGTCCGTTGCGGCACACATCAAGCAATCATTCGATCATATGGGTTGTATATGTGCCGGCGCTGTTTCAGAGAAACGGCGAATAAGCTCGGATTTCGGAAATATGAGTAAGGAGGTCTAAGAGAAAATGGCACTACTAGACCCATTGGCTGATGCAATGTCGAACATCTACAATAGTGAGATGGTCGGAAAATCCGAAGTGGTGATTGCACCAGCATCCAATCTAATTGAGAAAGTATTGCATGTGATGCAAACAAAAGGATACATTGGTGAGTTCGAACGAATCGATGATGGAAAAGCAGGTAGGTTTCGAATTCAACTCATGGGCCGTACGAACAAATGCGGCGTAATCAAACCAAGATTCCCAGTTAGAAGAGACGGCTTTGAGCAATATGAGAAGCGGTTTCTCCCAGCTTATAACTATGGAATCTTGATTGTCACAACGCCAGCTGGTGTAATGACTCACCAAGATGCCAAGACACGAGGCATTGGTGGAAGATTGTTAGCATATGTATACTAAGGAGATTTGACAAATGTCTGAAGCAGTCTACAACCAAACGATTGAGATTCCCAGTGAATGTCAGGTCTCTTTAGAAGACAAGACTATCACAGTGACAGGTCCGAAGGGGACTCTTAAGAGATCTTTCCCAGAACCACAGACCGCATTTGAAATAAAAGAGAATGAGTTAGTCGTATCGACTCAGATTAGTAGAAAACGTGCAAGAGCCCTTGTCGGTACTGTCATCGCTCATGTTCGAAATATGCTCATCGGGGTTCAAATGGGCTATGAATATGAGATGAAGATAGTCTACAGTCACTTTCCAATCACTGTTGATGTTCAGGAAACATCGGTGATTATCAAGAACTTCATTGGAGAACGTGGAGTTAGGAAAGCACGCATCTTTGATGACGTGAAGGTACGTACTACAGAAGATGAGATCTTCATTAATGGTATAGATATCGAGCATGTATCGCAGAGTGCTGCTAATATCCAACAAGCATGCAAAATTCGCGACAAGGACCGCCGAGTCTTCCTAGACGGTATCTATGTAATTAAGAAGACCAAGGGCGACGTGGTGAAGTCGATAGTATAGGAGACAGAAAGATGTCAAAGAAGCCAGAATTACACGACATAAGTGGATTGGGTGGCAAGCTCGTAGAGAAGCTAAATGAGGCCGGTATTAAGACTGTACTCAATCTATCAAGGGCAAAAGCAGACAAGCTCGCTGAGAAGGTCGATGGACTCAGTGAAAATCGTGCTGCAGAGTTCATTGCAGCCGCCCAAGAACTCTTATCAAGTACTTCTACTCCAAAGAAGGTCACTGAATCTAAGAAAGCTGCACCTCCAAAGGAGGTAGCAAAACCGAAGAAGGCTGAAGCTCCGAAGAAGGAAGTCAAACCTAAGAAAACAAAGGTCGAATCTGAAAAGGAAAAGGTCAAACCAAAGCCAACTAAAAAGAAGGCTCCAGCCGAATTGGCTAAGCCAAAGAAGAAGGTTACAAAGAAAGAGAAACGAGAAACCCCACCCAGATTTCTGAACATTGACCAGAGATTGGTGAGGATCACACGTGATAAGAAAAAGTCCATGCCTAGATTCCGCGCAGAGAACGCACACAGATGGAAGCGTGTGAGTAACAGATGGCGCAAGGTCCGTGGGATTGACAGTTACACTCGCCAAAAGAAGAAGGGTAGAATTGCTGTTGCTAGCTTGGGATATCGTACTCCTAAGATCACACGACATCTTCACCCATCATTATTCGTTGAAGTCCCTGTCTACAGACCAGCAGATCTTGAGAACCTTGATCCAGATGTCCATGCAATACGCATTGGAACAACAGTTGGAAATAGGAAGAAACAGCAGATACTAGCAGTTGCTGATGAAAAGATGCTGCGAGTGTTGAATCCAGGCACAACAGAGGAGATTGGTGAAGAAGATCTCTTCATGGACCTTGATTTAGAGGAGGACTAGTAATGAAACTATCCACTCAGAAAAGACTAGCAGCCGAAGTAATGAAGGTCGGTACATCAAGGATCTGGTTAGATCCCGATTTTGAAGATGAGATTAGCCTAGCAATCACCAGAAATGATGTCAGACGCCTCATAGATGAAGGAGCTATCCAGAAGAAACCTGCTACTGGTGTAAGTAGAGGCAGAGCTCGATACGTGCTCCAACAGAAACGAAAAGGTCAGAGACAAGGTCCTGGTAGAAAGAAAGGTAAAGCAACATCCAAACTTAGTGGCAAAGAGCGATGGATGATGAAGATTCGACCGATGCGTAAGGAACTGAAATCGCTCCGTGATGCAGGGAGAATCACACCGAGAGTGTACAGAGAGCTGTACCTGAAAGCTAAAGGAAATGCGTTCAGAAATAGAGCCCACCTCAAGACGCACATAGCTGAGCGCAAACTGGAGGTGTCCAAATAATGGCACAGGGACCAACATATCGCGTTAAGTTCCGTAGACGTCGCGAAGGTAAGACAAATTACTATCGTCGTCGAAGACTCCTAATGTCAAGACGTCCACGACTTGTAGTGAGAAAAACTAACACAAACGTAATAGTCCAGATCATAAATGCCAATGTTGTGGGAGATATGACCGTTGCTTCAGCAATGGCTACAGAACTTCCAGCTCATGGATGGAGTGCAGGAACAGGCAATTTACCTGCAGCATATCTAACAGGCTTGCTGGCAGGACTACGAGCTAAGAGCCGCGGAATCAACGAAGCTGTTCTTGATATTGGATTGATTCCTCCAATCAAAGGTTCAAGAATCTATGCTGCCTTGAGAGGAGCTATCGATGCAGGACTCGAGATTCCTCATAATTCCGATATACTTCCTGATGATTCTAGAATATCAGGAGAGCATATTGTTGCTGGATACGAACACTTCAGCAATGTAGACAAATCATTGATGTTCAGCAAACTCGGAAAGAAGAAGACAACAATTACGACAATACCCAAACAAGTTGAAGCTGTAAAGAAGACACTTCTTGCAATCCCAGCTGCTGACTTGAAGAAGAAAAAGACCAAGAAAGCTCCTACAAAGGCTGCAGCAGAGAAACCAGCAAAGAAGGCAAAGAAGGAAATTCCGACCACGAAGCCTCCGCGTGCTGTACCAAGAAAACCCAAACCGAAGAAGCTTATTGCCCGAGGTAAGGGTAAGAAGGGCAAAAAGGCCAAGCAATAGGGGATGATGAATGATGAGTAAACAGAGAAGGCGAAGAGCACCTCGAGCAGAAATCAACCCACTGGATGAGTGGATTCCAAAGACCAAGTTAGGAAGACTGGTCAAAGATGGTCACATCAACAGTATTGAGGAAATCTTGAGTAATAACTATAGAATCAGAGAGCCTGAGATTGTAGATGCCCTATTTCCAGAACTCAGACAGGAAGTTGTAGATGTTAGCATGGTACAACGTCAGTCTGACAGTGGTCAGCAAAAGAGCTTTAGAATCACTGTTGTTGTTGGAAACGGTGAAGGTGTCCTTGGTATTGGGGTGGGAAAAGCACCTGAATTTGTTCCAGCAGTCAGAGCAGCCGAGTCTCGAGCTAAACTTAACATTACTATGTTCAGAAGAGGTTGCGGCTCATGGGAGTGTCGATGCCATGATCCTCATAGTATCCCATTCGAAGTGAAGGGAGAAGCAGGATCAGTAAGTGTCACTCTTAGACCAGCACCAAAAGGAACAGGTCTTGTTACAGCAGATGTCGGTAAAATTGTGCTTAGGATTGCAGGTCTAAATGACGTCTGGTCGATTACAAAAGGCCGTTCAAGGACATCATCTAACTTTGCAAAAGCATTCGTTAAAGCCCTCACACAGACATATAGAATGCTACCACCACAAGAATGGATATCGTCAGGAGGAACTGAATAATGAGTGAAGATGAAAAGGTTGTACTTGCTATTAGAATCAGAGGACAAGTACGTGTACGACCTCAGATAGAGGACTCATTAGACAAACTCCTATTGGGACGACTTCATCAGGCAAGACTCTTCAAGATGACACCAAGCTTGGAGGGAATGATCACTAAGGTGAAGGACTACATCACCTGGGGTGAGGTCTCCGAAGAGTTCATTGAGAGACTTCTCACAAAGAGAGGCCGATTGCCAGGAAATGCTCGACTCACTGATGCATATGTGAAGAAGAACTCAAGTTATGCTAGCATAAAGGCACTAGCCAAAGCAATCGCTTCAGGAAAAGCCTCTGTCAATGATGTTGAAGGTCTGAAACCAGTCTTTCGACTCACTCCTCCCAAGAAAGGATATGATGGTAAGAAAACCATGGGAGTGGGTATGGGCGGCATTACTGGTTACAGAGGTGAAAGTATAAGCGACCTTGCACTAAGAATGATATAAGGTGATACTATGTCCTGGGACTATGATGACGATGAAGCCAAAAGGAGACTCCGCCGATGGTTCGGCGATTTCATCCCAGAAGATATGCTCAAACAAATCGAAGAGATGATGGAGCGTATGATGTCTGAGATGAGCAATGGGTCATTTGTTGATCCAGAGGTCTTTGAAGAGATGCTCAGAAATCAAGAAGGTACCAATCCATTCCTATTTGGTTTCTCGGTGAACATTGGACCAGATGGAAAACCAATAATGAAGAGATTTGGGAATAAACCTAGTGGAGAGAGTGATGAACATCTTCTAGAACCATTGGTTGATATTGTTGAAGAAGATGGTGAGATAGTTGTCGTTGCAGAGGTTCCCGGAGTTGAGAGAGATGAGATCAAAGTTCGAATCAAAGGAACGACACTAACAATTCATGCAGATAATCCAGACAGACCCTACCACAAGGAAATCGAACTACCCTCTAAAGTAAAGAAAGACGAAGCAAAATCAGCAATTCGCAACGGCGTGCTGGAAGTACGATTGAAAAAAGAATAGAAAGGAGAAATCAGCCATGCAGAAGAGAACCCCGAAAAAGATCAACAAACTAAGAGGCCAAAGATCAGCCGGATATGGATTTACAAAGGGACATAGAGCAGCAGGCCAACGCGGTGGAAAAGGAATGGCCGGTACAAAGAAACATCATTACATCAAGGTCATGACTGAGAATCCCCATTATTTCGGTAAGTGGGGTTTCAAACGACCTCAGAAGGTCATCGAAAATAAAGTGGCTCTGAATGTTGGTGAAATTGATGAGGCTGCAGATAGACTTGTAGCAAATGGTCTTGCTACCATGACAGGCAAGAGATACAAGATTGATGTATCCAAGCTGGGGATTGACAGAATTCTGGGGTCTGGCAAAGTCCTCAAGAAGCTTGACTTGACTGGTGTTCAGGCCATTACCAACAGGGCAAGAGAGAAGGTCACCGGTATAGGCGGAACCATTGACCTACCAGCTGAGTAGAGTACAATTCCCTACTGAGCAATAGCTTTAAAGGTACAGGTCAGCTGGACCCGAAAAGTACCTGCAGGAGGCACTATGTGAATGCCTAGCACATTTCTCAAAATCCTATCACCATTTGTCAGGGTAATGCCTGAAGTAAAGGCACCTGACAGAGAGGTCTCATTTCGAGAGAAGATCGTATGGACTCTTATTGTGCTCGTTGTCTTCCTCATCATGTCACACCTGCCATTATATGGTGTTGACCCAGATGTAGGAACAGACTATCTATGGGCAATGCGAGTTATTCTCGCCAGTACAAGAGGCACATTGATGGAGCTAGGAATTGGGCCAATCGTCACTGCAGGTCTGGTCATGCAACTCCTATCAGGCTCAAAGATCATCAATGTGGACTTTGGAGACCCTGAAGACAGAGCTCTCTTCACCGGAGGTCAGAAAGTCTTAGCTCTGTTCATGACTGCTTTCCAGGCCATCGCTTACATTATTGGACAAGCATATGGTGCATTGACACCAACAAATCAGATCATTGTATTCGCTCAGCTCTTCATATCAGGAGTCGTTGTAATCCTGATGGACGAACTCGTACAGAAGGGGTGGGGCTTAGGTTCTGGTGTGTCATTGTTCATCATGACCAATGTTGCAGGCCAGGTTCTCTGGAACATGTTAGACTTCACCCAGGTCGAATCGACAGGGCCCTTTGGCTACATTGGACCCGATGGAACTGATGCGACTGGTCTACCCAATGGAATCATTGCAGCAATCCTATCAAATATCATGAGAGCATTTGGTCTAGGTAATGCAAATGCTGTGGATGCAATGTGGTTGGTCATCCGAGACCCTGCGTATAGTACACCAAGTCTCTTCACCCTGACTATAACATTCGTCATATTTGGTGCTGTCATATGGTTGGAGTCTGTACGTGTCGAGATACCCTTGCAATACGCGAAATATCGTGGAATGAAGGCACGTTATCCAATCAAGCTTCTCTACACCTCGAATATTCCAGTCATTCTAGCCCAAGCACTCTTTGCAAACATTCTCTTCTTTGGACAGATGATCTGGGGCTCATTCAATTCTGACGGGTCTAATCCGTTTCTCGGATGGATTGGGATATTCGAAAAAGATCCGAGTAGTGGTCGTCTTATCGCAACTTGGGGCTTAGCGAAGTACATAACGCCGCCACAAGGACTCTTTCATATACTAAATGAGGGTATTGAAGGCTGGCTTCATATCTTCGTATATGCGGGTGTAATGATCCTGCTCTGTTGGGGCTTTTCAAAGGTGTGGGTAGATATCAGTGGAATCGCTCCTCGAGATGTATCAAGACAACTTCTAAACTCTGGATACATGGTACCCGGCTTTAGAACAAGCGAGAAGGTAATGGAACGACTCCTTGAGCGCTACATCCCAGTGGTCGCAGGACTTGGCGGTTTCCTCATTGGTATCCTTGCTGCAACCGCAGATATCATGGGAGCCTTGGCTAGTGGAACTGGTATACTGCTGATGGTGTCGATTATAAAGCAGTACTACGAGCAGATCGCAAAGGCGCAACTCTCGGAGATGGGCGGAGAAGGTGTAGCTGGGCTCTTAGGCATTCTATGATACGATTCTATCGAAAAGTGGATGGGGATAACCTCCATCCACCTCTCTTTCTTACTCTTTAAATTGCACAGTTCAGCTCTTAGTATTTTTTTCCAATTGGTTTCCACGAATGATAGCTAGCGATTTCCTAGATGGCAGAAGAAGGGGAACGCCAAAAAAAGAGAAGAATAATAATGGTACTTCCAATATTGTTTCAGTTTCCGATAACTTGATGAATAATAGGGCAACAAATGAGAAGAGAGAACCAATCCATCCAGTCATTTTGAGTTTTGCAATAAGAACAGGATCAGACTCTATACTTGGTCCAGTAACCAACCCAAGTTTCAATGATAATCCTCTAAGACTCCTATAGAAGAAATATGTGAATGTTGGCCACATTAAAAAAATGAATGTAATTATTCCTCCTGCCTCATGTATACTTATCGATTCTGTATACAATAGAACAACAATCCCGAGATTAATTGGAAATGCCCAGAACATCATGTAAAAAATCATCTGGAATAATTTTGGATGCATCATGAAATAGAATGGTTTTTCATTCTCAAGATGTGCACTTACATCATGATGTAGTACCAGAAACAGCATTATTGATGCAACAAACAGGACGGTTCCAATAAGTAAGACTTCGAGACCCATTATCCTCTCCCACATCTCTCTAAATGTATGACATCATTTGAATGTATCCAAATTATGTATCGAGAACCAGATCCAGTCTTTTTATGCTCTTTTAGTAAAGCTATTGCATATTTCATAGGTTCAAGGGGGTCTCTGTAACCGCTCCAGGCCCCTTCTTTGTTCTCATCTAAACAATGAGGTGTAGAGTTCATTAGGACATAGTCCATCTAGCCACTATATACTGAGGGAGGTTGATACATGTGAACTGGGAACGATTTCTGAAATACAATCCACTACAACAATTCTATTCAGTTTCCAATCGAGCCATAATATATCAGGTTTCTCGAGATCTAATGGGAGAGACCATGGGTCCAGTGACCGAACTATGGAAATTGACTCCAGTTCTCAATATTTTAAAAAAACAACAAGAAGATGGATCATGGAAGTATCCAAAGAAGAAGACAGATCCCCGCGAGATATCAGGATACAGCCAGTTGGAGACCTTTAGACAACTGGGTCTGCTTGTTGAGAAGTACCTCTTGAACAAGGACCATCCTTCAGTTCAAAGAGCCGCAGAGTTCCTCTTCAGTCACCAGACAGAGGAGGGGGATTTCAGAGGAATCTATCTCGACCAATATAGCCCGAACTATACTGCTGCTTTTCTGGAGATACTGATTAAAGCAGGATACACTAAAGACCCCCACGTGAAGCGGGGTCTTGAATGGTTACTCTCCCTGCGCCAAGATGATGGCGGGTGGGTAGTACCTCTGAGAACCGAACACCTGAGATGGGGAGAGGTAAAGCAATTGAGAGAACCGGTACAACCGCGAAGGGAGAGAGCATCATCACATTTAGCCACTGGAGTCGTACTTCGAGCATTTGCAGCTCATCCAGAATATATCATGAACCAGAACGTTCTTCGCGCAGGTGAGCTCCTAGCATCTCGAATATTCAAAACGGATAGCTATACTGACAGAAGAGCTCCAGAGTATTGGACAAGCGTAACATTTCCATTCTGGTTCACAGATATTCTCTCAACCTTGGACTCTCTCTCGAAATTGCGAGTTCCTCCCGAGTATCCTGGTATTGATGAGGGGATTGCGTGGTTTGCAAAAGAACAGAAGAATGATGGAAGTTGGACCGTACATATGTTAAGGGGTGGTGGGGATAAAGAATACAACCTCTGGATTGCTCTCATAATCTGTCGAATGCTAAAACGATTCGCAGAACTTGGTTGATTTTCATGCACAGAAGGAATTATAACCACCTCATTTGACCGTGAGGCCAAATCATCGAAAAGGTGAACAGCCCCGATGAGCGAGTCTAGAAACATTGTGATTGTAACAGGTATCCCAGGTGTTGGAAAGACCACTGTGATCAACACCGCAGTGGACATCGTCAAAGAGAAATATGGCGAAGACGTCCTAGTATTGAATTTTGGAACTGAGATGTTTGAAGTCGCAGTGAAAGCAGGCCAAGTCAAGGACCGTGATGAGATGCGGAAGATGCCTACCGCGCAGCAAAGAGCAAATCAGAAACTTGCAGGAGAGGCTATTGCTGAGAAGGCCAAATCTGCAAAGGTGATTGTAGATACGCACACACTTATTCAAACAAACAATGGGTACTTGATTGGACTCCCCGAGTGGGTAGTGAGAGCAATTCAACCAAAGACGGTTGTGCTTGTAGAAGCAGATTCTGATAAGATTGCCAGTAGAAGAAGTAGTGATGAAACTCGAACTCGCGATGCACAGGCAGTCACGGATATACAGATTCATCAAGAGATGTGTAGAGGTGCTGCAGTGTCAGTGGGAACAATTACAGGCTCAACGGTTCGAATCATTAAAAACCGAGAAGGTAAAGTAGAGGAAGCTGCTAAAGAATTGGCTGAAACAATAATGGAGTAGAATACTATTGCAGGATCTCTTCACTGACTTTGCAATCTGGTTCGCAACGACCTTTCAGATATTTCGAACCCCACCATTGTCAGGACCATTCATCTTAATGATCTCTATGTTCGTATCGACATTGAGTAACCTTGCTATGCGACGATTCACAGATATGAGACGATTGCAGCGCCATCAGACAGAGATCAAGCAGTACCAAGAGATGGAGAAAGAGGCTCGACGAACGCAGAATGAGAAATTACTCAAGAAAGTGAAGAGAAGAAAGGCATACATAGATCGAATACAGAGAGAACAACTTGGTGCCCGTTGCAAACCATCTCTGATATTCCTCATCCCATTCATGCTGATATTCACGATTCTAAGAGGTTTCTATACTGAAGGGGGTATAGATATGATAGTCGCGGTCCTACCTTTCAACATTCAGAAAGTACTACCCTTCTTTGAGGGACTGGCAGGAATCGGAACAGCAGCCGGTTTTGGACTGACATATTATGCATTCTACTTCCTTGTAGGTCTAGGACTCTCAAGTATTCTTCAGCGTATCATGGGCACTCAGGTCATGACCGCTCAATAATTCAGAAAGAGAAACCGACTCACCGCTTTCCTTAAAAGAGAAGAAAAGAGCGTCCCATTAAATAGAATAGAATGGTGTTTGAAGATGCCACGACCTGGTAATTTAACAAGAGGAAGAGCAAATCGTATAGTGAAGACTCCTGGTGGAAGAAAAGTAGTTCATCGTCAGAAGTTCTTCAAGACCGGTGGCATATGTTCATTGACTGGTTCAGAACTACAACTACCTAAGAAATCCATGTTCGGGCTTAGTAGAAAGGCCAGTCGTTCTGCGAAACGACCTAATCGTCCTTATGGTGGCGTCTACTCATCACAAGCTGTACGCCGCGCAACAATAAACAAGATACGAGAGTAGCATAATGAAGCGAGTCATTACCATTGGCGGACTTCACGGAACTGGTAAGAGCTCAGTTGCTAATGCTGTTGCAAAACACTTCAATCTAAGACGAGTATCTGCAGGAGATGCATTCCGCAAACTTGCTAAGGAGAGGGGAATGACTCTTGAAGAATTCTGCAGAGTAGCTGAAGGCGATGGGGAGATTGATCGACTTATTGATGATACACAACGAATTGAGGCTGAGAAGGGGAACGCTGTCATTGACGGGCAACTCGCGGCTTGGATGGCTAGAGAGCACGCAGATCTGAAAATTCTTCTCACTGCACCATTAGAAGTGAGAATAAAACGAATCGCTGCAAGAGATAATTCAGACTTTGAGTATGCACGGCGTGAAACAATTGTACGAGAGGGTAGTGAAAAAGCAAGATACGAGGAATATTACAAAGTCGATGTCTCGGACCTCTCAATATACGATCTCATTCTCAATACAGGCATCTACACCCTAGAGGATGTCAACAAGATCATTATTACAGCAGTTGAGACCTTCTTTGCTAGAGAGGCAAAATAGAGAAGAATCAAGCTCTAGCGGAAAGCTCTTATTGTAAATATTTTGAGGGAGCAATATTCTCCCAGTCTAAATGGATGATACACCGAGGTGACTCGGATGCAGACTATGGACAAGGCGAGGTGCATTGCTATGAAATTGTACGATATAGGAAGAACTTGTGTGAAGATAGTAGGCCGCGAAACCGGTAGCTACTGTGTTGTTGTGGAAGTGAAGGATAAGAACTATGTAGTGGTTACTGGACCTAAGCATATCAGTGGTGTCAGGAGACGCAGTTGCAATATTAGACACCTTGAACCTTTAGAAACAGTTCTTCCAATCTCTTCTGGAGCTAATGATGAGGCTGTTGAAAAAGCACTAACAGATGCAGGTCTCACACAAAAGTTCAGAGAGAAGATTCGAATTTAATGCTGACTGAATCTATAGATAATAGGAGTGTCTGATAATGGGAGGCTTCTTGCCTGCAGACCAACCTCGTGAGGAAATTCTCAGAGCTTCAGACACAACCAATCCCGAACATGGATTTTTATCTCTGGATAATCTACCGATCGAGTTTCTACTTGAGAACGGTGTTATTGTCCTAGATAAGCCTGCAGGACCAACGAGTCATGAAGTAGCAACGTGGGTACGGAAGATACTCAACGTCGATCGAGTTGGTCATGGAGGAACATTAGATCCTGGCGTGACAGGAATTCTGCCTGTAGGTATTGGAAATGCCACAAAGGCAATGCAAGCACTTCTCCATGCAGGCAAAGAGTATGTCTGTGTTCTTGAGCTTCACCACGCAGCTTCAGAGGAAGATATACGAAGAGTGTTCAATGAATTCACTGGTAAGTTGTATCAGAAACCACCTCTGAGATCCTCTGTAAAGAGAGTGATGAGGGTTCGTGAGATATACTACAACAATATCTTGGAGATAAAGGGCAGAGTCGTACTCTTTCGCGTTGGTTGTCAAGCAGGAACATATGTGAGAAAACTCTGCTTTGATATTGGTGAAGCCCTAGGTGTTGGTGGGCATATGAGAGAACTGAGAAGAACCCGGGTTGGCTCTTTCAGAGAGGGTGAACACCTTTGCTCTCTCTACGATCTCAAAGATGCATACATTTTCTGGAAGGAAGATGGTGATGAGACCTTTATTCGAAAGTATCTCCTGCCTGTAGAATTTGCACTTAGTCACCTACCCTTCATCAAGATACGTGACAGCGCAGTAGACGCTATCTGCCATGGTGCAAATCTTGCTGCAACTGGAGTCATTTCTCTCAGTACAGGAATAAAGAGGGGAACTATGGTTGTCATCAGGACATTGAAAGATGAGGCGGTCGCACTAGCTAAAAGTAATGATATCAGTGAGAGAATTGCTAAAGCAAAGAGCGGCATAGTTGCCACTAGTGAACGTGTCTTAATGGAGCGGGGACGATATCCACAGATGTGGAAGAAACATGCAGATAATGAGTAGAGTCTGAAGCATTAACCAACTTTTTATCAACAAAATCCCTGTGAGAGGGATGTAGCTCTGGAGCAAAAGCGCAACTGACGGTACTTGTCCGTGAGGACAAGAGCTGAGGAAACTCCCGACTCGTGTCGACACCGGTCTTGTGAAAGCAAGGAGGCGAGAGTCTCGCTCTGGGAACAGAAACGACACCCCCAAATGAGAAACGACAATGATACAGAACCTAAATCTGTTGAGAACTCAGTTGGACAGGTTTAAACGACCCACCACCGGTTGAGCAATTCCAAGAATACACTGTTGAAGTGTCGGCCTGAGGTGTAGGGTAGGAAGCATAGTTCGATGTTGCAAGATCCAAGACTGGCGACAGTCATGGGTGGAACAGAATTGGGGTTACTCACTGGACCAGAGCTACATTATATCAATCATCGATTCTGCAGAGCAAGATATTCCTTCTGAATCTCCACAACTTCACTACTTGTGGTACATTTTGAATACTCTTCAAGGAGCTCTTGATTCAGTGTGAGAAATGCTGGACCCCATTTGAAGACGGACATTATTTCCTCTGCAAATTCTTTGAATCCCACAATATACAATGCAGCTGCTATAGCTTCAGCTGTCGACAATTTGATTGGTTTGTAAGTATTGACTGGATTTGCAGCGATAAGGAAGGGCAGAGCGCGTTGGATACCTAATTTTGAATTTGCAAAGATGTCCTCAGCTAGTTTCCAAGAACAGTCAAGGGCAATCAGACCAGAATGAATCATAGCATCCCTATCAGTTCTTGAAAGAGCGGTCTCTGAGACTGGATTGAGCACTACACCTCCGGCAGGAATCTGTTTCATCGTCTTGAGAATGATCCCCTTTCTCATCCTATTCAGGCGCAAGCCAGTGCATTTCTTTGGGTCACATTGGTCAGCATGAAAGATGAGAACACGAGGTTGTTTCAACAAGATAGTTTCACCATTCACATCACTCAAAAAGGGAAAGGATTTCTGTGTTTTCATAAGCCAAAGCCAAGAGGAATTTGTGAGAATGCAGTTGATATCTCAAAAAGTATGTGAAATTTGCGACCAAGAGGGACAAAATTTCAAGAGATGCAGACTATGTGGAGCAGAAGTCTGTAGTGATTGTTTTAATCAAGAAGAGAATGTCTGTTTGAACTGCATTGAAGCAAGATGCTACATCTGTAGTGAATATCTGGCTGCTAGAGCCTGCAATGTCTGTGGAAAACTTGTCTGTGAGGACCACGGAACTAAGATAGATGAATCAACAATATGTTATGAATGCCGGAAGAGAGAAGTATGAGCGAAGAAGAGATCCACCTAGGTCTTGATGACATCGACAGTCCTAGTGGTGGTTGCACAACTCACTTTGCAAGTCTCTTGGTTGAATATCTCTCAAAGCATTCTGTCAATTGGAATGATTATCCTAACCTAATCAGATTGAATCCGGGTATCCCTTTCAGAACAAGAGGAAATGGAGCTGTATCTCTACGATTTACCACAGATACAATTGAACCAGATGAGATTCTGCATCAGATTGAGCTAATGATCAACGACTATGTAGATAGATTATACCCTAACACGAATCCTGGTGTTGTCATTGTAACAGGAAAGATTCCTGAAGCGATTAGTAGATTCTCAAAGAAAGCACTCTGGAGAACAATTCCTATTGCACTTGCCAAGAGGATAATCGATGAACATAATCTCGTACATTATTCAAGTGGAAACGGTCGAGGCTTGATTGGAGGACTGGCATCGATAGGAAACCAGCTCTTGAGGGATCATACGTACGAGTATATTGCCTATCGTTCAATGGATCAGTGTGGAGATACACGGGGTGTAGATGCTCTATCTGTCAAACAAATGGATGAAAAGATGGGAGATAGTGTCTTTTCAAACGTGGATGATAAAAAGTATAGAATTCTCATAGAACCTCATGGTCCGGACCCAGTTCTTTATGGAATCCGTGGAGAGACTGCCAAGTCGGTTATCAGAGCTGCTAGTTATATTAAGAGTGAACAGAAGGTTGAAAGATGGACAGTCTTCAGAACAAACCAGGGAACTGGAGAACACCTCGTACATACGATGAGCATCGGAGACCTGAGACCATACATGGCCGCTATTGTTCACGGGTTCGTGGAGACCCCGCCGAGGATGATGGAGGGGGGGTATGTCATCTTCAAAATTACTGACCGTAAGTCTGTAATTGACTGTGCTGCGTATGAGCCGACCCGTAGTTTTCGGGAAACTGTTATGAAACTGCGTAGAAATGACGAGATTAGATTACATGTGAATGTACGACCAAGATCAAAAACACATGGGCTTACTCTAAATGTGGAAGGACTTGAGGTTCTAAAATTATCACCTCTGATTCAATCATTGAATCCACTATGTCCACATTGCTTACGCCGGATGAAGAGCGCAGGTCGAGGAAAAGGATACAAATGCGATAAATGCGGATTCAGAGGAGCAACCATGAACAAAATTGAGACTCACAAAGAGAGACCTATTGAGATAGGATTGTACCTTCCGCCTCTTAGTGCGCAAAGACACCTGACACGACCCTTTGCAAGAAATGAACATAGAAACTCAGGTAGACCAAAGCATCTGATCGAAAAATGGCATAGCCTCTGAATTTGGATAAAAGGTGAGTTAAGACCTGAGAGTTCTACACTCGTCTACCGCGACGCCCGCCAGCCTTTCGAGTCCCATCATGAGGAATAGGAGTGACTTCATCGATTATTCCAATTCTGAGACCTGCTCGGCTAAGGGCACGAATTGCAGCTTGAGCTCCTGGACCGGGTGTCTTTGGACCAGACCCGCCGGGAGCGCGAACACGGATATGAATGCCATAGATACCTTTGTCTTTTGCTTCGCGTGCGGCTTGAAATGCTGCTTGCATTGCTGCATGTGGTGATGATTCATTCCTATCAGCTTTTACCATCATTCCACCTGAATATCGTGCTAAGGTCTCAGCACCTGTGATGTCTGTCACATGTATGATTGTATCGTTATATGATGCGAAAATATGAGCAATTGCCCATTTGTCCCGCTTTTCTTCACTACTCAAGTGCTTCATCTCCAATCTCGTCTATATCTTCATTTGTCACAGGTTCTTCCTTACCCTCTAATCTACGTCGTGGACGTTCACGTTCACGTTCAGGTTCAACATCCTCAGGAACGGCTGATATCCTTGTAGCTGCATCTGATGCAGCAATCCTTGCAGGATGGGATTGATCATTCAATGGGGACTTGGCTGTGTAAGCGATTCTTTCAGCTTCTTTAATTGTGATTAGTCTGGCAGGAGTGGTTATTCGTGCGCCATCAAGACCAATGTGCCCATGAGTGACAAGTTGTCGTGCATGATGCATAGATGCAGAATATCCTTTTCTAAAGACAATAGTCTGTAAGCGTCTTTCTAGAAGGTCATCCAATGTAAGGTCAAGAACACTATCTAGAGTGGGTTCTGCTGTGAGAATACCGATTCGAATGAGTTTTTGAACAAGCTCCTTCTCAAGTTGAGCTCTCTCTGAAGGTGGGAGAGCAAGTAGGTTTCGAGCCTGTCTTCGGTAGTTGGACAACTCAGTTCTATGACCCCAAAGTTCTTTCTTGTTTCGCATTCCATAAGTACCGACCAGCTGGAGTTCTTGCTCAAATCGATCAGTATCAAAGGGGCGTTTAGGAGATACGTACTTTTTCTTCTGTCTGCGTGGATCACCCATTTTTCATACCTCTCTATACTTTCTTTCTTGACACGCCGACAGCCATTCCGCCGCGACCAGTTGTTCGAGTATGTTGACCCCTCACCTTTAGACCTAGTGAGTGTCTTACGCCTCGCCAAGATTTGATTCTTCGAAGTCTGTCAATATCATTTCTATGAGCAAAATCGAGGTCAGAGCCAGTCAGGTGGAGCATCCTTCCGCTCATTCTATCTCTTGGTCTGTTAACATACCATTCAGGAAATCCTGCAGCTATAGGATTTTCAAGGATGGTCTCAATAGCGTCAATGGTTGCATCGTTGATGTATCCGAGTCTATCATTAGGATTAAGCTTGAGTTGTGCTATGATGACCTTAGACATTCTTAGGCCTACTCCTTTAATCCTAGTAAGACCCTGAATAAGGCTCTCTTGGCCATCAATATCGGATCCACCGACACGGATGATATGTTTGTAATCTTCTGACATGGTCTATAACCTCATTCTGACTGGCTAGAGGCTAGTTCGCCTCTTTTGCGTTGCTTATAACCATTACCATAGAGAAGCTGATTTTCAAGGGGCTTTATAGGTCATCGAAAGGCCATAATATATGGAGAGATAGAGATGTCTGAACCAGCTCTAACGCCATCTATTATTGCAGCAATACCAGATGTACTAAAACAGACTCTCATTGAAACAATTACAAACAGTTCTGATAACAAACGAAGAAGTATTCTTGTTTCAAGTAATAGCCTTGCAAATCAATTCATCTTCAAGAGATGGAGTATTAGGTCCTCTCAACGTAGACATTATCGAACACTCTTTCAAAAGATTAGAGAACAATGTAGATTACTCTTCAATCATTACATAAGAATTGGAGAAGTAGTAGTCCAATATGATGGAATGGAACTTCAATTTCGTGTCTTCAAATATGACGAAGTACGAGGAAATCTAATTCTTGGGATTGTATCCAATGGTTCGGATTGTCCATTTTTGTAAGATTCATGATACTACTCGGGATTGAAAATGAGTAGGTCCTCTAGAGACACATCGGGAACATCAAGTCCAAAATGGCCACAGAACAACTTGGCAAGAATAGAGAGAAGATTGTTTCTATATGCAAGGTCAACAGCCACCATCGATTCAACGTCAATCCCCATAATTTTACTAATTGCAGATGGATCGAGGGCGTTCGGGAGGTCCTGTTTATTCGCAAAGATGATCACGGGAAGGTTCGGATAATCCTTGTTGATCTGGGACATGATACCCTTTGTTGCAATGAGATTCTTGAGAGTTGAGTCGGTGATGAGGAAGATCATATTTGTGCTACTAAAATCCCACATCTTTCGAGATTGCTCTTGCCCAGCAAAATCAAAGATCATTATCTCATAATTAGCAAATCGTATATTTTCGATTATTTCAGTGTTTATAGCAATAGTCGGGTGATGTTCCTCTGGGGGTTGCTTACCCATAAGCAGGTGTAGTAGTGAAGTCTTTCCAACACCACTCTCGCCAACCAAGGCAATAACAAATCGGGATTGGATGAATGGATCTACAATCTGCAAGATATTTTTCTTGACATGTTTTTGTGACTCTACTGTAAAAGTTGATCTCAGACTTCGTGCTACACGGTTTATCTTGCTAACAATATCCCCATCAGGCTCATGGACATCTGTCACGAACACTACAGCGTGATCATCTCCACACTCGCGGCTGAAGAACTTGAAATCATCATCAATCACAGCGGCTTTATACTTCAAGCGGTCCGATTGTTTTTTCATCTCTGCAAGTGTTGAAAGATATCGTTTCAATTGGGGTGTCGAAACCTTATGAATCCAATAATCCACTGAGGCGATCTTACGTCGACTTGTCAAATTGGCTAAGACGACGCTATAGATCATGGATTATACCTCTTGTTTGAGTGCGAATTTATTATATCAGAGCTGGCACGCTCAATGTATGATGTCATTAGATAAAAACAATGAATGAAAAGCACTCTTAAAATATATCTAATACGTCTAGGAAAAATATCGTGTTTTATTCTCCTGCTACTTTGCTAGACTCTTCATCCTCAGAGAAACGAAGCAACTCTTCAGGAGGCAAATCAGGTATAGGAATATTCACATGTTTGGCTGCAGTGTTCAGAAGGAGCTTTAAGATATCATCGCGGTAAGTCATATCGATAGCGACGAGGGGATAGGTCTCTGCTCCAATGACTCGTTCTATTATAGAGGGATCTAGGGCATTTGGACAGTCCTGCTTGTTAGCAATTACGATGATTGGTACGTGTGGTGCATCTCGGCGGATCATTTGAAACATTTCTTTCGAGATGAGAATATTTCTGAGCGTTGAATCAGTCAAAAGAAAGACAATATCGGCTCCCTGAAAATAGAGCTTCCAGAGCTTTCGAAATCGCTCCTGACCTGCAAAGTCCCACAGAACCAGGCTATAATTGGCAAAATGGATGTTCTCAATCACTTCCATAGCAAGTGCTATTGTGGGTATGTATTGGGTGGGTGGGCGCTTTCCCATCAAGAGATGAAGTGTTGTTGTCTTACCAACACCACCTTCCCCCACGAGAGCAACCTTCAATTTCGAGTGCACAAAGGAGCTGATCAATTTATCATACTGCTTCTTTATGTACGTGATATTCTCAAGCTTGAGGACTTCTCGTATAGTATTAGCCGCATTAGTTATTTTCTCATTTACACTGCGGTCATTCTCTTCGATGTCAGCGATGAAAATCAGGAATAAGTCGGAGTTTATCTCACGTCCAAAGTATTTATTCCCAGCAACTGTGAGAGATACATCTCCTCGGTCCGTAGAGACCTTCAGCAGTTGCTCTCGAACCTTGAGAAACTCAGTGATGTCTTTTTTGGGGACTTGGATGGTCCAGTATTGAGATGAGGCAATTGTTCTCCCGCTCGTTGATCTAAGCAGTACAGTACTATGAATCATTTCTCACACCTCTTCTCTATGCTTCGAGTCATTGCAAATCTTGACGGGTTTTCAGATTGTTTTTCGTTCTACCTACAACAAAATCCAACGCTTCCATTTAAGAGAAATTCAGATAGAATATTCTAACATTCTTTGAAGTATCTATTGAGATTCTTTCATCTTAGGCAGAAAAAGATGTCAATAGGAAAATCAGATTTTCTCTATTTCCAAGAAACTTAATATGTTGGTTCTAGCAATCAGGCTTGTAGTATATTGGGGTGGTGGAAAAGATGGCAACACCGGATTTCAAAGATATTGAACCTCCGAAACCGGAGAAGAAAACTCCTGTACAGGGAGCAAAAATGGGTATTGGCAGAATTGTGACATGGCTGGGTATATTCTTACTAGGGCTAGCTGCAACAATAGCTGGTTGGGCAATTTCTGCGCCTAGTTGGAGTTACGTAGTTCCAGAATATTGGACTCAATCTGCAATTGTTGGCATAATAGGAGTTGCTATGATACTCATAGGATACAAGCTTGATAACTAGTTTAAAACGTAGTATGGGCTTTTGAGTAAGTGAAATCGCTTACTACAATAATCAATAGATTGGAGGCGGAATAATGGGAGACACAGAAATAATATGTCCACATTGTAATTCTACAAAATTCAAAGTTAGTTCGGACAAGAACAAAGATGAATTCAAGAATCTAAAAGGAGGAAATTGGCAACCCCTCCTTACAAAGATCGGACAAGACCAGTGGTCTGAAGACCCGAATCATGGAATTGCTGTGAGATGCAAGTGCGGAAAGGGATTTTTTGTCTATGATTTCAAAGCTGATGCACCAGCACAAATCTCTACAGCAATGAGAGAAAACCAGATGGTATCTACCTTCTGTCAAAAATGTGGGTCTGCGTTTGTAAGTACAAACTTGACCTGTCCTGGATGCGGACAACAATATTGAGGAGAGTATCAAGATGAGTCAATATGAACCAAAAAATCCACTTGAATTGGCAATTCTAGGAGGTTATAATCAACTAGTCAAAGACGCATTTGGCGAAGCTCTAGCTGAGGAGCCACTCTATGAACTTGTAACAGTACCAAGAGTGACGATGACAAAGACTATTTCGGTTCACCAATGGCTACTACAGAAGTTCAAGGTGGGTGGAATAGACTCTCAGCTCTATGGACTCCATCAGGGTTGCGTTCAAGGGTTGAGAGATGATAAAGGAATCTTCTGGATCAGTCACCTAGGTACTGTCTTTGATTTCAGTCTTCCTTCAGGATTCGTAGTTACGAATACAGGCAAATTAGAGATAATCCCGTTGAAGAATAGTGGTCATCAACCAAGCAAGACTGATTCGAGCCCACTGTTTGCTTTACTTCGGGAGGAAATTCAGAACAGCAAACTCTCCAAATTTGCTAAGAACATGAACGCACTCCCTCGGAAAAATAAGTATCAGATGTCAGGCCTGAATGCTGTCACCCTTGAGTCAGAGCTCAACCCAGCATTGCATGTAATACCTAGGCACGGAAAGACTATCGTGACTGCAAACTTCATCTCTTATGCCCCTGATAAAGGAAAGACAAAAGGCTACCAAGTCCCAATCCCTGTAGAGGGAAAGGACAGGAAACATGAAGTTGGTGCAACATATCCTCCAAACTTTGGGATAGCCTATCATCTGCTGAGAACGATTCAAGACATTCCAGACAATCTGAAGGCGGATTCTGAGTTCGTAGCAGATATTCCGCAGTGGGGAGAGAAAGGTAAAGGACAAGGAGTCGATATTGGAGGCCTATCATCATTCTTAGCCTTAGAACTTGCGAGGCAGGCATATGCGCCGGATAGAGAACCACTTACTTTGGAGGAATATGTGACACGAAAAGAGTCACTCAACACAATTATTCAACCATTAGTAGGAAAGCATGGAGATGTAAACCACATCTTCGAAACAAAACATAAAAAATAGCTCCAATAAGAAAGCATCTAACCGACGGTGCAATTGATCTGATTGCACCAGAAGTAACTCTGCATACGAAATAACATGCAGAGTTCTTATTTTACATATTGTATCTAAGAGAAAAGATGAAAAGGGATATAGAAATCATCACTGATAAGCCCGGATAGCCAAGCCAGGATTACGGCGACAGCCTGGAAACAATAGTTGTCTTTGTAACTCTTGCAAGGATAGCTGTTCTCCTCCGGGAGGCATGAGTTCGAATCTCATTCCGGGCGCCATTTTTCTGTAGGTTATGGGTTTCAGATCATAATCTGTTGATATTTTGTGATTTTATCGATGTACTACTTCAGGATGAAATGATATCTCACCAACATAGCTAATTGACATCATCTCTTTCACTCGGTCTGGTTCATGTGTATGCCCAAGCACCCAGGCTAGCTTCACAAGAGCAGCCTCAGAGGTCATATCATATGCACTCAGGGCTCCGACATCCATTGCGGCTCGACCGACCTCATAGACTGAGAGGTCCGCTTGACCAAAGGCACATTGTGAACTCACTATTACAAAACAACCTTGGTCGATGGCTTGAAGAATACCTCCTGTTAGAGCATTTTCATCAGTAGGAATATTACCAGAACCAAAACCTTCGAGAATGATGCCATGATATCCCAGGTCAACGATACGCGCCAGAGTCTGAGGGGGAAGTCCCGGGAAGATTTTCAGAAGAAAGACCCTGTCATCCAATCTTGTGTCAAAACGGGGAATCAAGGAATGGTCACGTTTCTTTCTACCCTCATAAAGAACAATATCTCGTGCGAGGATTCCAATAGGTGATGGATCCATAGAATCGAATGCATCGTAGGAATTGACACGAACTTTCTTTGTTCTTGTGGCTCGATGTATCTCACCATTGAAGACAATGCAGACTTCACCGAGGTCTCCAAATGCTGCAACACGCATCGCATCCAAGATGTTCCGTGGTCCATCACTCCAAGGAACACTTGCTGGAATCTGGGCGCCTGTAAAGACGATAGGCTTACCAAAGTCTTGAACCATGAAACTGACCGCAGACGCAGAGTAGACCATAGTATCAGTGCCGTGAGTGATGACTATTCCATCGAGGTCTGAGATCTCTTCACTGACCTTTTTGATGGCTCCAGCAATTGTCTGCCAATGATGAGGTTGAGCATTAGCAGAGTCAAGTTGAAACAGTTCTCGTTTAATGACCTCAATATCACCCATACCTTTAGGAAGTCTATCAAGAAGCGCATCTACTGAGAGTCCTGGGCGCAGAGCCTCTGTCTGCTCATCATAGATACTTGAGATAGTTCCTCCTGTTGCAATCAGGCATATTTTGGCAGTCGTATTGGTCAACGCATATCCCCTATGCAAATTGTGACACTAGTAGATTTATCCATGTTTTGCTATACTATTAAAGAGAGGTATTTGACAATGTACGACCTTCTAGTCATAGGTGGAGGCCCTGCAGGGTCAACATGCGCTAGAAGGGCTGCTGAGAGAGGGCTCGATGTTGCTCTTATTGAAAGATGTATCCATCCAAGAAAGAAACCATGTGGTGGTGCAATAAGTCCGCGAGCAATAGAACTACTGAGGTATGACCTTTCACAAATTGCTAGAGGAGAGTTTCATGCAGCAAGAGTTCATACCCCATCTGGTAGGACAACGGTGCTAACACGAGAAGGACTCACAGGACTAATGATAGATCGACCAACATTTGATGAGTTTCTTCTCAAAAAAGCAATTGAAGCAGGTGTAGAGGTAAGACAAGATACAAAAATTGTGGGAATAGAACAACTTCGTAAAGGTGTTAGGGCTTTAGGAGTTGGAGACTCGTATAAGGCACATCTTCTTGTGGGAGCTGATGGAGTCAACGGATTATCTGCGCGAATTCTTGGGATTAGAAAACGATGGCAGGCTGATAATATAGCTGTCTGCATCAATGCTGAGGTCCCAATGAAAGAGTCAGAGATTGCACGAATAGCACGAGTTGATGATAATCCAGCGCAAATAGCCTTGGACCTATACTTTGGTCTCATTGATTGGGGATATGGTTGGTGCTTCCCAAAAACGAATACTCTGAATGTTGGTATTGGATGCCGTGTAGAATATGCAAGAAATCTTCGGAACGCATGGGAGAGCATTATATCTCATATTGAAAGGACAAAAGGTATCAGTCTTGATGTATCACAGAGAACATCAGCAAGAGTGCCAATTGGAGGAATAACTGGGAGAGTCATTGCCAGACGATCTATGCTCATCGGAGATGCCGCGGGTCTTGTGTCACCAATATCGGGTGAGGGTATTTCGTATGCAATAGAATCAGGGATATTGGCAGCCGATGTTGCATATGAGGCGGTGAGAGATAAGTCACCGGTTCATATTGCGGAATATGATAGGAGACTGAAACAGGGACTGAATAAGGAACTAGACAATCTACGGCAACTCGCCAATATTCTTTACAGGTCGAGTAAGAACATTGAACTCATTTCGAAAATCGCATCAGAAGACCCTGTTATAGGGGAGTATCTGATAGATGTTCTTGCAAGAGTGAGTCCGTTCTCAAACCTCAAGAGACGTATTTACAGAAGAATGCTAACGAGGCATCCATTAAAGACCATCAAGTTTGATCTTTAGTTGGAGGCATGAGACCGGACTTGATGACTATACTATTCCCATACTTGTCCATCTGAAGATGAAGCAAATCACGAGCGAGAATTGTATTTGGAAAGATGCTCTGTCCCTCCTCCAAGATTGCCGTTCCGTCAAAATATCGCGGACTATAATGTGTTAAAATGAGAAGTTTCACTCCTGATTCTAACGCCATCTCAGCAATATCTTTTGCAGTTGAATGACCCCGTTCTTCTGCAAGATCTGCATGTTCTACAGTATACATAGCTTCAGAGATTGCTATGTCTGCGCTTATCATGGCATCTCTCAGAGAGCGGCATGGTCGCGTATCACCAGAGTAGACAACTCTCAAAGGCTTGGGAGCTGGTCCTGTTACATCATCAGGAGAGACCGTCGAACCATTCTGAAGAGCAACGGACTCACCATCTGCGAGCTTTCCCCACAAGGGACCCTTTGGAACACCAAGATCTTCGGCCTTCTCCGGTAAGAATTCGCCAGTGGGTTTTTGAATAGTGAATTCGTACCCTAATGCATACCCACGGTGGTCCACAGGAAAGGCTCGAATATTGACAGGACCTTCTTGAAATACCAGTCCCGGCTCGATGGCGTGAACAGTGGTTTCAAAGGTCGTACCAAGATTGATAGTGGATTGATTCACCTTTACAAATTCAATTAGCTCCTTAGGACCATAGATCTTCAAGGGCTTTTGACGCCCAAGGAGTGAGAATCTCAATAGGAGTCCAGCCAGACCAAGCACATGGTCTGCATGCATATGGGAAATGAAGATTGCCATGTTCTTGTTCAGTCCGAGTTGAGCGGTCTCGAATTGTCTCTGAACATCTTCTCCAGCATCAAAAAGAAAGATCCACCCCTCAAATCGAATTGCTATCGCTGGAAGATTCCGATTCTCAGTCGGCATGCTTCCTCCAGTTCCGAGGAATACCAGATCTAACATTTGTGACTCACTTACGACTGATACATAACACAAGATATGAATTGCGCCATATGACACCTTAGGCTAGATCAAGAGGTGTGTTTGATGAACTGGCCTCGTGTCGAGCTGCACTATAGCCTATTGCATCGAAATGTCTAGAAACATCCCAAGCCCAACTATTCTTTCTACGGTCATAGAGATTTGATACTTTAGTCAATCCACCAATCCCTGCAGCAACACTCCAAGCAGAATAATCATCGATCTTTGAGGTCTCGTCATTTAAAATATCGAGTACAGAGGATCCAGAGCCAGTTGGGAGTGCAGATAGGAGTAGAACTTTTCTTTCGGATTTATCCTCGAGATTAGTAATATGACTAGAATAGGTCAATGGTAGATTTTGCCAAGCTGGACTGATATTGCCACCAACTTCTGGACTGAGGAGAAGAAGAAGCCTATCATTGAGCGCAGGTATGTTGACTCTGGCTCTGGGGAGAATAGTGCCATTGCTAAGGAACTGAGCGCGTTTTCTAAAGACTGTTGAGGGTGAGAGTTTTGTTGCTGCTACGATTTCTTGGGCTGTTCGGTCCAGACTCTCAGTCATCGCATCCATCACTCTTGTTTCGGAATATGTGAACTTGGTAGGTTCTGAGAGTGAAGGGGGAGGGACATCTGAGAGGGTGATAGGATCACCACCTTTCCTGAGCATGAGACGAAAATGGAGGAGGTCAAGATTCCATCCCTTCTTTGGATCCGAATAAAGTCCGCTGAAACTCGGTTTACCTGGGGATAGATTGTAGACAGATGCATTTGTGGTAGTATTCCTGAAACTTCTTACAGTATCAAGAAGATCTTCTCGTTTATTGCTAGGAACTATAGCAACAATCAGAACACGTGGAGAATGACCATCGATAAACAGCATTGTCTGACAGTAAGGGCCAGAAAGGACAAGGGAAGGCGATTCCAAGATGATTAAAACACGTTCAAGACCAAGTTGTTCTAAATTTAACATACCACCGATTTTAAGAACTTCACTATCACTGAGCCTTTTCTGAGCACGTCGGGCTTGGGCATAACTCATTCCAGCCCATTTGGAGAGGGGGTTCAGGGAGTCGCCAGGGTATTTTAGAGTGGCTTCAAGATATGGTACTTCTGTCTTCGTTAATTTGGAGATATTATCTTCCCATAGCTGGACTATGAGACTCATAATATCTCTCTGGGTAATTATCTCAACCCCACCAAGGTCAATCACTTCTTGTAATCTTCTTTCTAACAGAGAGTAGAGGCTTCCTCGATAGGACAGGACGATTTGACGAAGCCGCTTGAATTCAGCATCTTCTTGGAATACATCTATCTCACCCTTTTCTTCAAATAGTTGCACAAATCGAAGAATTGCTTGAGCACTTGGAGAGAGTTTCTTCTGGAGTTTTACTTTGTCTTCAGCTGGCATCGAAGTATCTTCCTGAGCTGTACCACCAGTATCGGATTGTGTCATCACTACCCCACCGCAATAATTCAAATCGTGTGTTACCAATCATTATTTTCTCATGCGAGGGATATAAGGTCCTAAAGTGGAGTTGAGTCCTTCCATAATGATTCAAAGTATGATGAACTCATTGCCGCGAAGATAGCATGACTGCTATAGATGCCCAAGAACTCGTCACTCTGTTCACCCCCAGCCAACATGATTAGAGTATCTCTCTGATCTACGACCAAGCCTGCGCCAAAGACTCTGTCTCGAGTTCTGACTTCGAACTGGCGAGGTATGAGTTCTTTGAGTGTATCTGCAATAGAAGATGTCAGAATACGAACCTTAGCCTTCACACCCAAAACACGTTCGACTATAGCATCTACATCTTCAGCAGAGAAATCAAAAGAAGGCAATGAGAGAAGAACCTCTTCCTTTGCGGAGTCAAGCATCTCCATGGCCTTCGCCAGGATAGATGCCCGACCATGAACAACCCACACATCTCTTGTTGTAGCATGTTCTTCTCGCTCATATAATGGTTGCAACTCGGAGATAACAAGAGAACTTGATTCTTTGAGCCGCTCCTCCCAGTCAAGCCGGATGAGCCGCATAACCTCAGTAGGTGCCTTAGCCACGTAGGTTGTAGGACGCCCTTTCCGTACTTGGATGAACTGCTTTTCCTCGAGGCGTCCAAGTACATCATAAATCCTAGAGAATGGAACCTTTGACTTCGTAGAAACATCTGAGGCGCCCATCTGACCACCTCCAATCAGGGCAAGATATGCCTGAGTTTCATATTCCGTAAGGCCAAGTTGTTTCAAGGCTTTGATGGTTGCCTCACTGACGGACATCTAAACACCTATTTTATGGGCACAATATTCTGACTTAAGGATTGTCAGGTATGTGGGTTTTCCATTCAAGAAATGCTCGAAATGCACGTGTTCGATGAGAGATTCTAACTTTTTCAGAGAAGGATAATTCGGCATAAGTTTGGGAGTAGCCCTCTGGAATGAAGATAGGATCGTATCCAAAGCCTCCCTTCCCAGATGGTTTCTGACTTACAGTACCAGTCATCTCGCCAAGAAATACTTCGAGATGATTGTGGTCACAAAATGCTACAGCTGTAACAAACTTTGCATTACGATTTTTTTCACCTTCGAGAAGTCTGAGTATTCCAGCACAATCTATTGTCTGTAAGACATATGCGGCATAGGAACCTGGAAAATTGTTCAAAGCTTCCACGAAGAATCCTGTATCATCGACCACAACAGGGCGTTGGAGGGTTTCATATGCATGTTTCGCCGCGGCTATTGCTATCGACTTAACGTTCTGAGAACGTATTTCCAATTTTTCCAAGTCAGTAGTGTCAAAAGAGATTTTGTATTCGTTAAAGAGAGAGGTGATCTCTGCAAGCTTGTGCTTGTTCTGTGTAACAAGAACGATCCTATCCTTTGACATACGATAAAACCTCCTTCATTACGCTATAAGATGACTTGGTCTTTGATAGATCATACATGCCTGTTGCATTCCATAGAATAATGTGATTGAGTCCTTGGTGAGCATAATTTTCGAGCTGCTTTATCATAGACTCAGCATCGCCAGACATATAGAAATTGTCAAGTATCTCCATTGGAACAGCTTCTATTGCTTTGAGAGTAGCTTCCCTATCGTATCGCATAGGGATGTAATCAGTGAGTGAGTGGAAAGTATCTCCAAAGGGATGATTAAAACCAAGACGTTTCCACTCGCTTGCTGGCAATAAGAGGGCAAATGCCTTTGCCAGAGGGGTATTCATCATTCTTTCGCATTCAGAAACATCATTGTCTAGAACGCACCAGTTCCAAAGGGCTGCTGTAAACGGACCCTCTCTGTCATTCTTCTTTCGAAGTGATTGGATGGTCCTTAATTTTTCGCCATAGTCCTTAGGCGGGAGCAAGGTGGGGATCCAACCATCACCAAATTCTGCGGTGATTTCAAGCATCTTAGGACCATGGGCAGCAATCCATATTGGAGGAGGACTTCCTTCAACTGCAGGACGAAGTGACATCACCGCATCTTTCATCGACCAGAACTTACCCTCAAAATCAAATGGTTCATGAGTGCTCCAAATCAGTTTGATAATTTTGAGAGATTCACGAAGTCTTCCAACTTGACCAGCATAAGATAATCCGTAAGGTTCTACATTCTCTATCTCACCTGCACCTATACCCAGAACGACTCGACCATTACTAATATGATCAAGTGTTAGAAATGTCTGTGCGATGAGTGCGGGGTGTCTTCGTATCGGTTCAGTTACTGCGGATACCAGTTTCACGTTTTCTGTGACTGCTGCACATGCACCCATAATCGTTGCCATGTCATAGTAGGTATGTGGTGATTGCTGAAGAAAAGCAAGGGGAGTAATATCAGGTGTCCAGATACTCTCAGGAATAAATCCTGCAAGATGGTCAGGAAATGCCATACTATCATATCCAAGAGAGTCGATAGTCTTTGCATTCTTTAGGGCGTTTTCCCAGGGCGGAAGAAAAGGTCCAGGAGCTCCAATCTCCAAGTCATGCATGTTAACCATTCATTCACACGTCTCTGCAAAGTGGATTAGAACATTTTTCACTGTATCAAAATCATCGATGTGCATAAACTCATCGAGTCCATGATAGTTATTATCATCTCTCAGCGTGCCAAAACAGACTGTGGGAATCCTATGTGATGTGAAATAGTGACCGTCATTTCCACCAAGATCTGCGGATATCACTATCGCAGGGTCTACTAATTCCTTCACCGTGGAGTGAAATTTTTGTATCATTGGATGATCTTTGTCCGACCCCCATCCGTCATGTTTTGTTTTAAAAGCAAGAGATGCCTCAACACAGGTCTCTTCTTTCACACGCTTAAAGAACTGCTCAAGATCTTTAGCGACCTCCTCAACATCCTCCTCTGGGATAGTACGACAGTCGAAGGAGATTTCAGCCTTGCCAGGAATTGTGTTGGTCTTGCTTCCAGCCTGATAGACTGTCATAGAGAAACGTCCCCAGAGTGTACGATGAGGGCTTCCTGGAGGAGCAGGATATTCAGACTCAACCTTTCTACGAAGATCTACATAGTCCAGCATTGACTGCATAACTGGAATTGAGAGATGGATAGCATTCGCAAACTTGAATGGATAGCCGGCATGCCCTTGAGTTCCATGAACTGTTATTGTTCCAGCAATCACGCCACTTGCACCAATACTGACATACTCAGGTCCCGAGTCCACTACTATACCAAAATCACCTCGAATCTTTGGAGGTCCGTTCATGAGGTAGTCTATGCCCCACTCACCACCGATTTCTTCGTTGGGACTAATCAGAATCTTCCAATTTACTTTCGAGCTACCTCTCTTGATGAGCTCTTTTGCCGCACTCACCGATGCAACTATATTCCCTTTATCATCAGTCACACCCCGGCCATAGGCTTTGCTACCCTTCATTGTTAATTTGAAGGGAGGATAGGTCCAATCCGCAGTATCTCCAGGAGGAACAACGTCATAATGAGTACATAGAAGAACCGTGGTCTTAGCACTAGCATCCATTGTTGCAACGATATTGGGCTGTGGTATTCCATCATGCTTCGAGTCGAAGACCTCAACCTTTAATCCAGCATCTTCGCAGTATTTTTGGATGATATCAACACATGCTTGGTAGTTTTTCTTCTCATCGCTATTCGTGTCCAGTTCAACAATCTCACGAAGGAAGGTCTCTTCCCATTTGTCCAACTCTAATCAGCTCCCAGTATTGATGAAATATACACTCAATCTGACTGATTAGTATTATGACACCGTGCTATTTCTGACAAGTCTGACAATAATTCGTCTTATACCGGTTCGCTCGCACTTCAGATACTCGTCCTCCACAGAGAGGACAGATTTCTCCACCTCTATTATGGATCATTAGAAAGTCGCGTTTCTCAACTGCTATATCATCCAGAGTTCTAGTCTGAAGAATGTCATAGATTTTAATTAGAACCTTCTTCATGGCTGTATAGAGTTGTTCCACTTCATCGTGACTTAGTGATGAACATTTTCTAAAAGGTGAGATACCTGCATAGAGAAGGATTTCATCAGCATAGGCATTACCGATGCCTTTCACGAAACGCTGATTCCGTAGTACGTTCTTGATTTGGCCAGTATGGTGTTTGAGGCGTTCTTGGAAAAAATTGGAGGTCAAAATAGTATCAAAAGGTGACGGACCTCTATTAGCAAAACCAGCCACATTAGAATAGTCGCCCCTAGTAACAAGGTAGACACGCCCCATCTTTTTGGTATCAGAATACCAAAAAGTGTGACCACTGGTTTGAATAGAGAACATATCGACCTTCGTTGGCTTTTTGTGTCGAGGGATAACTCTGAATCTACCAGTAAGCATAGGATTGACTACCAGATCATGGTTCTCAAGACTTGCTATCAGGAATTTGCCATCTGCCCGAAAACTATCGAACCTCTCGTTAATTGCCCCTTGAATGAAATCATCAATTGGGAGCCCATGAATGACAAGTGGATTGTGTACAGAGACCTTAGTGATGCTTTCACCAACAAGCAAATTCGTTAGGTGGGCACTGATGACTTCTAATTCAGGGAGTTCGGGCATTTCATTTTCCAGGAACGTTCTACAGATAAGAATAGTATGTTACTCTCAAATCGTAATGACCAAAAGGGAGTCTGTACGCAACAGTATCAAGGGTAGGGACTTCCCAATGAACTATCGTAGAAAATTAATGGCTGCCATTGCAATTACTATAATCATTACCGTAGGAGTTGCCACAATAACAGATAGTCTACGACAGTATCTATTCTTTGATTGGAAAGTCGAAGAGAACGACCAGTTCGTCTACAACGTTTCAGTAGTAGGATATCGGGAGTCGGGGCATTTTTTCTATCCAATACCGCAAGCAGTTCTAAACAATAGCTACATACTTATCGAGCTGGTCACACTTCCCAACAAGTCAATTATTCTTAGTGGAAATCAATTCTCTGAACAGATAATCGAATATATGAAGACGGATGTGGTCTTCGAGAATGGAACAGAGATTCCCTTGACACTCTATAGTGAACTAGATACAGTATGTTCTAGATGTTTTCTTCCAGTCGGACCGTGGCCAATATTGGATTCTTTCTATCCGGATACTATCCCCGAATTCGTAAATCAGACCATAGAATCATACCTGTCAAGGTCTTTGCGAGAGGAATTCTCAGTTGGTCATTATTCATATGAGGACCAACGGGGGTATGTATGGCTTACGATCACATCAACGATTACAGGAGTTCCTTCAGTCATGACCTATTCTGCATGGAATTTCTCTGGATTGGTCAAATACTTCTATAATGTCACAATGAGTCTGATAGACTGCAATTAGAGAGCTGATTGGAACTGATATGAATGAATCACACAATCATTTAAGGACTGAAAAGTATAATTTTGCTTCATGCCGGAACCAATCGTTTATCATATTCAAAAGGGCCGACTTGTTAGGATGCCAGATCCAGGAAAATTTGGTCGAGGAGACTGTTATCTTGTCGATGCTGGACTGAAGATTTACCTCTGGATTGGACCTAAGTCGACTGTTGATGAGAAATTCCTGACTGCGGCTGCTGCCGTCATGCGTGACACAGAACGCGAGGGAAAAGCAGATATTGACCGTATAGAAGGAGGGAATGAACCACAGGAATTCAAGAGTCTGTTCGATGATTTTCAGCTTACTGATCAAGATACAGAGGGAATTCTACGAAAAGTTCACCTTGAGACTCACGAGTACAAGCTCTGGAAGGTCCACCGAGAAGGTGACGAGACCTTCTTTGCTGAAGTTCCTGTCAATAGAAAATCTCTCAAGACTGATGATGTCTTCATCCTTGATACATGGGATGACATCTTTGTATGGCGAGGAAAGGAAGCCTCGGCTAGGGAGAAGTTCGATGGGAACATTCTTGCTCGTAGATATGATGCTGAACGGGTTGGTGTTCAAGACATCGAAATTATTGAGGAAGGAGATGAACCAGAAGAGTTTCTTAAGGCATTTCCCTGATATTCTATTACATTAATTAAGTGAGGGAATCCCCTCACGCCATTTCCTTTTTATGACGATAGCTACCTGATTTTCAATGATATACATCAACTTTCACTAAGACCTTCCTAGAATCGCCATAAACTCCTTAAATTGCTTAATCTGCGCCTCGATTTCTGCCTTTTTGTCCAGTTGTCCTAGTTTTCCATAGATTTTTGCTACCTCTTCCAAAACGTCGATATGTTTCTGACTTTCTGAGGTATTAGTATATACTAGGGAAACTACCTGCAGAGCTTTGAGTTTCATCTCAAGTAAATTATGTTTATGCGCAATTTTAATCGCTTCAGCTGCAAATGTTAACGCCACATCATATGCACGTGAATTTTGATACATTATTCCCAAGTTACAAAGTGTTATAATTTGAGATTCTAAATCCTCTACTTCATTACTCAATTGAAGAACGGTGAGAAAAATCGTACTCGCAGTGATTAAGTCTAATTTTCCTGCTTGATAGTCTTGTTCGACTCGCGCTTTTGTCAATTCTAAAACATATGAATACTGTTCAGGTGAAACTGTAGCAATGACTCTCTGACCTTGTTGGTAAAGGTCAACAAAATCAAATCCTAAATCGGTCCGAAGTGATTGGATATATTCAGGAATTTCGTTCTTTGACATATTTTCTCGTTCCCATGCCTTTGTAAAAAGAATGAATCAAATAACAAAACAATCCAACTAATTGGAAGGAATTGGTGTTATGCATTACATTCCATTCGAGCTGTTCCGGGTTTTTAGCACTATATTCTTTTCTAGTACTTTCCGCAATTTTTTTGATGCAATTCGTTTATTGTACATTATTTTCCTGTGATTTGACGAAGGTATGATGTACCAGGTCCTTGTGTTTAAGACATCGAGATTATTGAAGAAGGAAATGAATATGAGAAATTCCTCAAGGCATTTCCATAGATTATCTCAGACAAGCCGGTAGTGACCCGGTCTCGGTTCATAGAGAACTCCACTGTCCTTCATTCGACTCAGGGTCTCTGCAGCCACATGACGCTCTACTCCAGCTTCCTCGGCTATTTCCTGTAAGGTTGGTCCAAGGGATCCTCTCTTTCCAGAATCAAGGTCTCGGATAGCTTTCAGAACTTTCGTGTTGAACTTATCAAAACGAGCACCTTTACCCCAGTCTTCCTCCGATACCTTCCGTATCTCAGAGAGTTCTAGAAATTCCTTGAGTGCAGGTTCTAGAATTTTGTCCCAAGCGGACTTCATCTCCTTGGTTGTGACCTTATCCTTCCATGATGCTCTAGCTGTAGAACGAGCAATCTTCAATGTGCTAAGCGGTTTACCAAGAGTGTCTGCATCAAGAACGTGCCCTCGAGCCAAAGCACTTTCATCAAGGCCAAAACTCTCCTGAAGGTCCTCGAGTCGTGAAAGAACATGTTTTGTGGTCGAATCAATAGTACGTTGTGACAGCGAGGGAGTAAGTAGCTGATATGTGATTGCAGATTTAAGAATGGGTAAACGGAGCTCCATTGGGTTACCAGTTTCAATCCAGAAATCCTCTGATGCAAGAGCAAGAGGAATATCTGGAAGTATAGCAGTTTCCGATTCAGTAAGGGTACCTATAGAGACCTCTCTAAACCCAGAGGGGTCGCGTCTTTCTATACAGAGATTTTCCAGTCTTGAATGGGATAGTGAACCAATATCGACTCTGAAAATTCTTGGATTCATGACCTTAATTCCTCGTACATCCATATTAGTTGCAGTTCTTCGTGCTATCGATGGTGGGAGGACACGACGTATAAACGAAAGAAATCGTTTGATCTGTGTCTGTGATGCAATTGCTTGAATACCAGTAGTAAGACCACCAATAGCATTCTGGTAAGGAGGACTAGAAACAAAGAGTCTGGCAAAGACCCGTTTGCTTGCCTCGGCCATACCAACCCGTTCAAACAGAAGTGATGATAGTTCTTTAAGACTCATAGGTGGCGCGATTTGCTCCATGAAGTCCATAGGAAGCATCTGATAGGAATCGACTGAGATTGCTCGAAGCAATGTCTTAGATCTTTGTAATGCCCCAGCATCAGCAATTCGCCGCCCAATTACCTCAATATAAGAGCCATCAGCAGGTAGTTTTTGGTCATCCTTGAAAAAGATAAATTCGCCCTCCATTAACCAAGGACTTGGTGTAAGAAGAACTAGAGATGTATCACGTGTATGGTGAACAAACCCACGATAGAGGGATTTTTTCCCAGATAGGCGCTCGTGGAATCTTTGTAAAAACATGAATTCCCATTGGGTGAACTCAGTACCGAATTGCCTTGTGAAAATATCACTTGGACTAGAAGCATCTGCAAGTCTGTCGAACGAAGAACCATGTTCTACAAACAAATCTTCAGGGTCCATAGGTCATTCACACCAACTAATACGGATCTCTGCTTATTTCTCTCCCGCTCTTTTCAAATATTCTCGATAAGCCCTAGGGTATAGCTGTGACAAATCCTTCAGGGTCGGAAGTCGTTCTCTATAGGGTCTGTAGGATTGACCAGGAATGACTGCATTAATCTCACGCTTCAGTAAGGGCTTCAATTCCTCATTGATCTCAAACCCTATGAAATGTCTGAAAGACGATTTAGCAGCTACAGCAGTTGTACCATTTCCCAAGAATGGGTCAAGTACAATGTCACCAGGTCTTGAAGAAAAGTCAACGCAACGTGCTACAACTTCAAGAGGCAATTTTGTTCCATTCTTTTCAAGTCCAGTTCTATACTTCCGCTTCACTATCCAAACATCTTCAGGGTAATTCTCTATCTTATTGAAATAATACGACTTTAAGTCCTTAACAAGAAGGAGAATATGATAATGACTTGTGACAAACCTACGTTTTGTGTAGACACCAAAAGGATAGTGCCAGATCAAATGATTTAGTACTTTAAGACCAGCATCGTTTGCACCAGCCAGTATAGCATCAAGATTTGTCCACCCACTGAATATGTAAGCTGAAGCATCCTGCTTCATTATTCGAAGGAGTTCTTTCATCCAAGCTTTGGAAAACGCCCGGTATGAACCCTGAACCTCTTCATATCCAGCAATGACAAGTTCATCATCACGGTTATAGACACTACTTTTACCATTGAAATCTATTCCAAAGGGAGGGTCAGCAATAATCAAATTCACTGAAGAATCTGGAAGACATCTCATTCCATCTATACATTCTCTAAACTCAACAGTATCCAATTGAACAAAATCATGTTTTTTTGCAGTTAGCTCAAATAGATGCTTAGCCTCATCGTAGCTCCAATCAAATGTTGGTTCGAAGAAAAACTCAGCAAGATGGGGGATATACGCCTTTGAGCGATTCTTCTTTGCCTTTGTTTGTTTCTTACTTGAGTCGGTACCGAGGGTCATCAGTAATTCCAACAAGTGTTTCTCATCAGTTCTTCTTAAGAGTAATCATACACTGGAGTACTCACAAAATGTCAGAGGGATCAACATTTCTAGAGATTGCACGTTGAGTCATCCAATCCAGAGTATTTTCAGGAGATGGTGGTTTATCAGGACTGCTCTTTCTGACCAGGGATAGAGCGTTTTCAGGACACACAATAGCACAGACGCCACACCCTATACACCGTTCCGGATCTACCACACAGATATCCTCAGGAACACTCAGTGCTTCAAACTGACAGCGGTCGAGGCAAGTACCACACCCTGAGCACAAATCAGTATCTATTGAGATTAGGAAATCGGTCTTGATGTACTCCCTTGGGTGCTCAGTAGCATTGACTCCTCTGAGAACACCGCAACAGCAGGTACAACAGTTACAAATGTAGTTATGACCAGACTGTGTATTGTAGGAGCAATGGACCAGACCAGCATTTTCTGCGTCTTTTAAGAGCTTGAGTGATTCTTCTTTTGTAATTGTCTTTGTCAGCTCATCATGTTCAAATGCATCAACTTTGTTCTTTGCAAATACAAGACAGACTGTTGTTGGATAGCTGCAGGGTTCTCCTATGAGTGCTTTCTGTTTCTTACAAATGCACTCACGTACTCCCCAAGATGCAGCATTCTCCAAAAGTTGTTCGGCTTGTTCGTAGGGGTGGACGTTCAAATCCGAGCTTAGACTCTGATTAACTGGAATTACCTTGAATATCACAGGTTCAGTGGCAGTGATTTTCTTGAATCCGTATTGAAAGTAACTATCTAACATTCGAGCCAATTCTTCATCCATACGCCCAAGTTGTTCTTCAAATATTCCAACAGCAAATGGAAGTAAGGAATACTTTCTTGCACCTGCACTCTTAGATATCCAAGAATTGATTTGTCCTTTTGAAATCATAATATCCAGACGTGATTCTAGATCTTCTTTTGGAAGATTTAAGCGCCTCGCTAACTCTTCCAAGGTCTCACCTCGAAGTTTGAGTTGGCTAGCCAAATCAGCTTCCTCGGGGGTGAAAATCCATTCAAGTATCCGAAGATGAGTGCCATCTTCAACTGCAGGAAATCCATTAGGAATCTTGTCCAATGTTGCTGCCAATTTCTCATAGGAATTCATCTTTGACACGTCCCTTTGCGTATATACAGAGGAGTTGATTAGTCTTCTGTCAAGTTGGACATTGTAATTTTATGCCCAATGGGCTTAATTCTAAGTTCACCTTTGTAACAACATCATTGCACTCGATACCCTTTCCAATTAGTATGTGTGCAAGCGATTGTTGGTATGGTGGTAAGAATGGAATGTCACTCGCTTGTAATATTACACTATAGGCGTTTTTGACAGGCGGAGCTGTGAGATAATTTTCAAGTTCAGAGAGACTCGTCTGAGTCTCAAGTAGAGTCTGTGAGATCTTCTTCAAGAATGGGGCCTTGGGAACATTGACAGAGGCTCCGAATATTCGTTCAACATTTTCCTCAAACCAATCCTGTAAGTGCTCAATTGTATATACCGGAAGAACGATGGGTGACTCTCCTTCCTTTTTTGGAGCGAAAATTCGTATTATACCACGTTTTTCAGCGGCGAGTACAAAGTCGGAAAATCGTCGGTACCCAATTTTCTCAAACTCCAAACCGAGCTGGCGGATTCTTGTTCCGAGTTCCATCAATGATATGGGTTTTCCTTCAGTAAGACTATCTTCAGCAACTTTTGCAATAAACGCGAAGGCCTGACTTACTTCTGTTGATATTGTTACAGAATGAGGGGGTAATTCTGTAGGAAGTTTCAGTAGCGAGCTGGGTAGATCTCTTTCATGTTTGATATATCCTTCAGCCTCAGCCCAATCAAGGAAATCGTGCCAGTGTTTGAAACCTAGATCATTCTCATTAAAATCAGGGTTAAGCGAGGTCATGACATGTTTAGCATGACCAACTCCAGGCTTATTGCCAGTGTTGGTTATCAACCGAATGACTTCCTGAAGTTGAACAGCAGCTAAATGTCGAAGTTGAACTATACTCTGGACAGACTCATCGCAGTCTTCAGGATTTACACAATCCAAACCAGGTCTGAAAGAGAATATGTCACTATAAGTTGATGCAATGTCATGGAGCTCGGATGCTGTGATGATTGGATTGCTGATAAGCCAAATATCAACTCCACGTTCTTTAAGAGCCCCTGCAAGCAATTTGAAATCTCCATCCCCAGTAACAAGTACGTAACGAGATGTTTTGGGGTAGTGGATAAGATGATCCAAGATGTACGAAGCCATCTTGTAATCGCTAGCATTATCTTTGGTGTCGGGGACATGGAGTAAATCATACCCAAGTTGATACAGGTCGATTGCCATCTGCCGTCGAGTGTCCCAATCTGCAAATGCATAGGCTTTCACTACGTTTCCAGTCTGTTTGATCTTCTCGGTCATGTTCCTGTGCGTAGCCAAATCATCAGAAACATTCTCGACATCCCAGAAGATAGTAATATTTAAAGCTGATTTGGGAGAGGTCATCGGATATCAATCTCCATCGAGTACTATTTGAAAATGGCTCTATAAGAGCCTACTGTAATATATGGCTCACAATATTTATTGAGTAACTATCATGCATATTATATTGCATGGGTATCAACCAACAATTAGTTTGTACAATAAAGTAGTCCAATCAAATTGGAAAAGAGAGATGCACAAATGCCCCCAGGCAACGAAGACTGTTCTGAGAAAATAATAGACGAGAAACATTACCGTGATTTTATCACGCATCTTCCAGAGGGATTTTGCATCACAGACTTAGAAATGAATCTGCAATTTGTGAATGATGAATTTGCGAATATGTTAGGTTATGATCCAAAAGAATTGATTGGAAAGAATTACAGAGAGATAATAATTGAGAGTGAAATTGATATACTTCTCACAGAGAACGCTAAACGAAAGGTGGGAGTATCTTCTGTATACAATTTGAAAATGATAAGAAAAGACCACGGTGTTATAGTGGTAAAAATCTCAGGTGTACCAAGACGAGATGAACAAGACAATGTAATTGGCACAATGGCTATTGTGTTTGATGTTACTGTTGAAAAGGAACGAGAGTTGGAACTGCTTAAGCTGTCTGGAGCAATAGAAGCGAGTCCAACTTCTGTTGTAATCACTGATACTGAGGGGACTATTGAATATGTCAATCCAAAATTTTCCGATTTGACAGGTTACTCAATTGAGGAGGCTATTGGCAAAAATCCACGATTACTAAAATCAGGAAGAACATCTCCGGAAGTGTATGAAGAGTTATGGGCTACAATCAAATCAGGCAAAATATGGCGTGGACGTTTCATCAACAGAAAGAAGGACGGAACGATATATTGGGAAGATGCATGGATTTCTCCGATACACACACAAGAAGGAAAGATAACTCACTTTGTCGCAGTAAAAGAAGATATCACAAAAAATGTAGTTGCTGAGGAAAGAATCAGACGGTCCAATCAGGATCTTGAGTTATATGCATCCTTCTTGTCTCATGATATGAGGAATGACCTTCAAATTCTTATGAACCATGCAGAGGCCGCTCTAATGATCCTTGATAAAGAATCACAAGCATCTGAATATGTTGAGATTGTCCAAGCAACATCTGAAAGAATGGTCAGTCTTCTTGATGTCTTTGGGAAACCTGCAGATGCAGATGAGATGGACATTATCAAGATAATAGAAGATGCAAAATCAAGAGCAGTAAAAGCTCATTCAGGAATGAGAGTAACTATCAATTCATACATCAAAGACACGCAAATTCTAGGCGCTCGGTTGATTCCACTTGTATTTGACAACCTTTTTCGTAATGCGGCTGAATTCTCTGACAAAGCTGTACTGATTACGATTAATGTATCCAGAATTGATGATATGATTCGGATAGAAGTCCATGATAATGGTCCAGGCATCCCAGATGAAATTAGACCAAAGTTGTTCAACAAGGGAGCTTCAACAACAGGCGGTGGATATGGTCTCTATCTATCCAAGAAAGTCATTGAAGGTTATGGTGGAACGATTGGTCTAATGCAAAGAGAAGGCATGAAGGGAGCATCATTTGAGATCAAGCTTCCAGCTAAGGATTGATTCTCCTCATGGCTATTGAGTGAATGGATCAGACATTTCTTTTACGGAATTTTTCAATATATGGAGAGAAAATATAGAGAAGACCTATTGTCACCCATAGCAACCATAGACCATTTGCTATGAATAGAACATAGGTGAATGTTTCAAGAGGGTTAAGAGGTTGTGTGACGGGCACCATGGTTTGCCACTCATAGGGAAATGGGAATAAGACATGACCTGGAGAACCCCATTCAAATCCATCTTCCAAGTTCCCAAATACGTATCTAGTCACATAGACCATACCCATTAAATCAATGATGAGAAAGAGAACAAATACGCGCCTTAGAATCATCCCGGAGCTGAGTCGGACCTCTCTATACCATGGTGCATCTCGTTTGTTCATCACGAATCCCCAGTATAATCAAATATCGTTTTGAGATAAGAAGTTGCATCTGAGCATTTTACGGGAGTTTGCGTTTCCACTCACATTTATGAGATATATAATATATTGGAAGGATATACTGTTGCAAGTAAAAGAAACCCAATAGGAGCATTCGTAAATGAAGGAAACTGCTTGGAAATGGCTCTCTGATAATGAGAGTAAATTAATCGAAACTAGCGATAAGATTTGGAATCTAGCAGAGCTCGGACTTGTTGAATACAAATCATCAGAGATTCTGGCAAAATCACTTGAAGAAAATGGGTTCAAGGTCAGAAGAGGAGTTGCAGAGATGCCCACTGCATTCGTTGCATCATGGGGTAGTGGAAAGCCAATCATCGGGGTTCAGGGAGAGTACGATGCACTCCCCGGACTATCTCAGAAAGTGACAACGCACAGAGAACCCATCGTTCAAGGGGCTCCAGGACATGGATGCGGTCATAATATCCATGGAGTGAGTGCATTGGGTGCAGCAATTGCTGCAAAAATCGCTATGGAGAAGAATGGTAGCAAAGGTACAATCAGGTTCTATGGCACTCCAGCTGAGGAGACCTATAGTGGAAAGATGTTCATGGTTCGGGATGGACTGTACGATGATGTGGATGCAGTACTAAGCCATCACCCTGGCAGTTCCAATGTCGCAGGTATAGGAAGTAGTCTGGCTATCAATTCTGTCAAGTTTCATTTTCATGGAGTGTCTTCGCATGCAGCTTACACACCATTTCTCGGTAAGAGTGCACTTGATGCAGTGGAGCTGATGAATGTTGGTATCAACTTCATGAGAGAACACATTGTCCAAGAGGCACGAATTCATTATGTTGTTGAGGACGGCGGAATGCAACCTAATGTTGTACCGCCATATGCACGGAGTTGGCATTATGTACGTGCTCCAGAACGAGAACAAGTCGATCATATCTATGAGTGGGTATTGAAAATTGCAGATGGTGCAGATTTAATGGCAAGGACAACTCACAAAGTCGAGTTCATCGAAGGTGTGTATAATGTTCTTCCAAACAAGGGCCTAAGCGATGTTGTCACAGCAAACATGAGAGAGATAGGAACTCCAGAATATTCAAAGCAAGATCTGAAATTCGCTGAAGAGATTTCAACGACTGTACCAAGGGAAGACAAGATTGAAGAATTGAGACTGTCAAAGAGACCTGGATGGCAAGGTCTTATTGATGAAGTGATTGATACCGAGATCATGGACCCGTGGGATGAAGGTATTGTCTGGCCAGGATCGACAGATGTCGGAGATGTGAGTTGGGTCACTCCGACCATGGAATTCACTACTTCTACGTACGTATTGGGGATAGGAGCCCATTCTTGGCAGGTTGTTGCATGCAGTGGTGCAGGAATTGGACATAAGTCACTCTTGTTTGCCGCAAAGGCTATGGTAGGATCTGTCATTGATCTCATCACAGAGCCAGAGGTCCTAAAGAAGGTACAAGATGAGTTCGTAACAAGAAAAGCAGGCAGAGTGTACAAATCGCCAGTACCAAAGGATATCAAACCACCTCTTAAGATTGCAAGAGAACAAGCAGGTTACAAAGAGTCCCAATAGTGTGCAATCGTTTCAGATTCTCAAGGGGATACTACAATAGTAAGAATTCATGCCTACTGAAATTGCTATGGAAAACCTTTACAGTGTATGATTCGAATAGGTAGACCTACGATTAGGGGATGATTCTTGATTGAGAATATGTCCAAGTTGTGGGAAGGCTAACAATCCTACGCGAAGCCATTGTGTTCGTTGTGGAAAATCACTCTATTCTTCAACGGAAGAACCTACTGTTAAACCAGCAGCCCCAGGTAATAGGATCGGGAGTTCTGAGGTCAAGACTCCAGAAAAGATTCCAGATCAACCTATAGCATCTAAAACAGATTCGACAAAAGTCACAACGGATGATCGTTGGGTAAGACCCAGTGAAGTATCTCCGGACAGGATGAGAACGACCTCTTCAAGTAAAGGCAAATCTGAGATGGAAAAGGCAAGAGAAGCATTTGCCAAGGCTGAAGAAGTCGGTATCCAAGAAGAAGGAGAAGGGATTGTTGAGACCAGAATGCTCAGGGCAAGTGAGGTAAGAGAACTTATGGAGAGGATACCTACCCAATCAGAAACCCCCTCACCAGCATCATCAATGGGTATGGAAGCAAAACCAACTCCATCACCACCTTCAATACCGAATGTCAGACCCAGAGATACTCTTACAGAAGAAACACCTATGACCCACGTAATTCAACGACCGATTGAACAACCACCGCCAGTACATTCTGAAGTACAAGAACCTACAGTATCAGCTAAGAAGGTAGAGAGGGTTCCAGATCTGCCTGTGCCCCCTGTTTCAAGACCGGGTGTGAAACCGCAAAAGGTTGGGAGTACTCCTGAACCAACAATTGAAGAATTACTCGCAACAGCAGAAAGAAAGATCAAGGATACCTCAAGAGAAAAAATAGATGCAGTATTAACATGCATAACGGAACCAGAAGACCTTCAAGACCATAAGATCAAAGATCTCATCTCAAATCTTTCTAGTCTACATATGGAATTGCAACAGACAACTGCAAACCAGATTGCAATCAGCTCTCAATTCGATGCGAGAGTGCGAGAGAGTCATAATAAAGCTGAGGTCAAGAGAATTCACTATGAGAGTGTAAATGAACAGATGCGTCTTGCTAAGCAAGAATGGGATGATGCTAAAGCTGAATTTGATACAGCAGAAAAACGGCGTAAGAAGGAAGTCTCTAATATTGAAGACCGTGTGAAAAACATACAGAAGAATATTAACAAGACAGAAGATGCCATTCAGAAACGAGTTCGCGAGTTAGACAAAGTAAGAGAGAAGATTGCCCAGCTGAAGAGTCAAGAGGTATAGTCCCTATAACATTGGAGATCCTGGACTGATAGTTGATAGTGACACTCTGCAGATTTAAGAGCCTTCAAAATAATAGGTACATGGAAACTAGGTATCGTGGAGGCAGTATCCAAACGTGAGTGAGAGGCATTCAGAATATCCACATTATCCAAGACGAGGAGCATATGGTGACACTACACAGAGATGTGCGTGGTGTGGCCAACTAACAACCTTTGAACAGCGAGCCTATGTAGGTGGAGCTTTCAGAAGGAATTACTGCTCATATTATTGTATGGCTGCCGGTGACTTTGTTGTCAACACTATCATAGCAGTCGTGGTTTCAATAATCGTAGTTGGATTGATAGCATGGTTGACAGTTTATCCTCTTGAAAATCCTGCTAATAATTCCAATTTGATTAGTGCAATACTCCTGTGTCTTGGAGGTCCTGGACTTTGTTACTGATCTTGCGTTTGCCTTGGAAGAGGAGAAAGAAAACGTGATAATGAATTGCAGGGGCAACTGAATCAACCATAGAAAGACTCTGCAACAAAGCGTAACAGATCTGGTAGGAACAAATTCATTCAGGTCACGCTTCTATTCCTCTAGCTCGGGGCTTTCGAGTGAATGAATTAAGAATAAGCCATGACTAGGGTGTGTTCTCAGAGAGGCGTTGCTAGAATGAAATCAATCGTAGCAGCTATAGACTTGAGTAAACATAGACGCAATGCTGTAAGAGAAGCTTGCGATCTGATAGGAGGGATAGATGATATCGATGTCCCGAACCGGGATGTCGCTATCAAGGTAGGTGTATTCTATCCTGAGAGTGGTTGGTACTCAACAGTTGAAACGGTTGACGGAATCATTAAAGCCTTCAAGCATACTCCGAAGAAATACCTTGTTGAAACTGATAACTATCAAGGAACAGGAACGGATCGACTGAAGGTATGGGAGAAATTATTCTCGGATTCTGTCATCCCAGTAAATCTCTCAGATGAGATTGAAACGGTTCCTGTTGAAGTGCCTAATCCAATTAGGAAGGTCACCATAGATCTTGCCAAATTGGTCTTAAAGCCGCGTGTGTTTGTGGACACGCATGTCATGAGGTCATACACAAGGGGAAGCATTCTCAAGAATCTCTTTGGTCTACCACCTACGAGAAAGAAAGTTCAATACCATAAGGCCGAGATCTTCTTCAATCTCTTGACAACGCTCTATGAAACAGTAGGCGGTATTGATCTCGCAGTACTTGATGCCACATACTTCTCTCAGTTCTTTAAGGGCAAGAGTGCCAAAATAAGGACAGATTTCCTGTTTGTTGGACGTGATGCAGTAGCAGTCGAAGCGTTAGGATTGCATCTCGCTGGTATTAAACTCCAGAAGAACGAGTTGATTCAGGCCTTTGTAGAGAAGAAACTTGGAATAGGCGATCTGGATAGGATTGATGTAGTCGGTGTTTCTCTGGATACACTAGAAAAGAGGTTCAAAGAAGCAAGAGACAAGCTAGAGGTTGATGTAGCAGAGAAACCAGATCCTTGGTCAGCGTCCAAGTCCCTTTCCGGTCTCATACTGAATGGCTATTTCAAACTACCAGAAAAACGATCAATGGATGAAATCATGAGAACACTTATTGAAAAAGACCCTAGAGCTAAAGGAAGGGATAAGATGATCTATACGACAGTAAAACGATGGGAGAAAAAGGGAAGATTAGTGGGCGAAATGATGGATGACGGATGGGTGTTCTGGACAACTTAGATAGAAAAAGCAGATTTAGAACATGAATCCTAAAAAGAGAAGGTATACCATCATCTGTAGAATGATAAGGGGTATTCCAACCTTAGCAAATTCGAAGAATGTGAGGGTGGCTCCTTGCTTCTCAGCATTTTGAATTATTATTACATTGCTAGCTGCTCCAAGGATAAGCATGTTACCAGCTATGGTACTTCCAGCTGCTAGTGCCATTAATTGTGGAATTGATGCGCCTGAAACGGTCAGCAGGGGTAGATACAGTGCAACAAGCGGAACATTGGATATCAATTGACTTAGAAGGGTACCAAGTACAAGGATTACGGGAATCGATGTAACATCTAATGTGAGATTGACAATCAGCTCTTGAAAAACGCCACTCTGCCAGACACTTGACATAAGAATAAACATCGATACGAAGAACAGCAAGGTTGACCAATCGATATTCTTGAGAATTTGGATTCTCTGTCGACTGATTACAATAATCGGTACTGCAGCGATGATTGCAATGAGAGCAAGCTGCAATTCTAATACCGGCCAAAATAGTGCCAGATTGATTTTTACCAGAATTAGAATTACAAGTATTGCCAGAGCAGTCTTTGATAGTATAATCAGCTGATGATCCGAATTTGATTCATCGTTGTTGTTTGGTTCAATCTGTTTATAGAATTCTTTCCTGAAAAATATCTTCAACACAATGAATGCAAGAGCCAAGCAAATCAAAGAAGGAATAAGAAGGTACTGAAGAAACGAGATGAATGGATTGGTCAGTGGCTCAGAATTTGCTATGAGAAGATTCTGTGGGTTCCCTATTGGACTCAAAACACTTCCCGTTGTAACAGCAATAGCCAGAGTCATTAGTAGCAATTTGGATGAGATGTTCTGTTTCCTTGATATGGAAAGAACTACAGGAGTACCAATTATCGCCAAGGTATCATTCATGAGAATTGCTGAGAGAAGACCAATTGGAAAAAGGATAAGGAGTATGAGATGATTTACACTCTTCGCTCTTCGAAACAGTCTGTAGGATAAACTATTGAGATACCCACTCCTCTGCATTGATTCTCCCACGACAAACATGCCAAAGAGAAAGAGCATGACATCAATATTGACTGAGTAGAGTGCATCAACAGGTGAGATTTGACCTGTCAATAAAACCAATAGTGCACCAAGGGCCATAGCCTGCCAGATCTTGACCTTGAAGCTTCCGACCTTTCTTAGGATAATCAGAATGAAGACAATAATCAATGCAATCAGAGGAATCCAAGAAGTCACAGCCAAATCTACATCAGCAATAATTCGAGAGAATTCTGACTTATAGAGCAATCTATCTGGTAATGAAATAACGTATCTTTTTCGTGGTAATAACCATCATCGTTGGAAAGACACCTAGGAATCGTTCAATATATTGACCAGATTACAGTATCATAATAAAGTGTAGAACATAGTCCTTGAATACAATAGTATGTAAGGAAGCAACAATGCCATTGTATTGATTATCGACATGAATGGTCAACTTCTTACGTGGGTCGAAGTACTAATGATTCAACCCAGAATGATTATGCAAAGCAGTTAAAGAATCAAAAAGAGTCACTCACTATGGATCGTGATTGTGATGTTTAAAATAGAATCAAGGAAACTAAGTAAGGAAGATTGTCATTCACTCGCAAGGATTTTCGTAACGGCAAGAGAGAAAACGCCACTGGAGTCCAATAGAGATATGGAATCCGTTGTAGATTTCTTTGAGAAGATATCTATGAACGATGAATATCAGATACTAACTGGAATAGGGGAAAACGGAAACATAGTGGGATGCATTTACTATTATATTGCATTCCCCCTGATGGCTTTCATTGAAGGATTTCTGCCAATCATAGACAAATCACGTAATCCCAAAGAGATTGCATTATCACTCATTGAAATAGCAAAAAAGAGTATAACGGAAATTGGGCATACTCGACTTGAAGTCGAATTTAAACTACCAACTCCTGCACACAGAGCATGTTCAGAAAAGTATGTCAAATGGTATAGAGCAGCAGGTTTTCAATTTGCTGCGGAAGAAGTTCATATGGAGTCAGACCTGACAGCAGTTGATCTGCCTCAACTAGATCTACCTCAAGGATATCAGACCCGGAAATTCTCTGAGATGCCTTATGAATTATTGGAAACGCCAGGATATCAGGCATTCGAGGATAGCAAAGACGGTCTGTTTTCCTCTATGAGTCTTGAGGAACAAAAGATAACAATCCAGTATTTCTTTGACAAATCAAAACCTCACATTGAAGATGCATCACTAGTACTTGTGAGCCAGGAGAAAGTCGTTGGTTTTGTCATAACACGTGAAAAAGATAACGAACCAGAGATTGGACCGATTGGGCTTGTTCCAAACGCTAGAAGAAAAGGACTAGGCCAATATCTACTTGTTAGCGCACTAAAGGCATTGAAAGATAGTGGATTTGCCAATGTGACTCTGGATATGTCAATAACAAATCTTCCAGCAAAGAAACTCTACAGGAAATTTGGATTTGAAGATGTATACTATAAGCAATTCTATTATTGGGCACCTGAGATGAATACTAATGCGTGCTGACGTCTTTTTCATAATGAAGAAATCAGAGTGTAACCGTGAATCCTCGTTCAGGCGAACCTTCAACTCTGTAAGTACTTCTGATTCTACCAAGTAGAGCCATAATTCACTGGTCCGTGAGAATGTAAAACATGTAATTGAAACTACATGTAAAAAGCCGGTATTCGCAAGATTCCATTAATATCATATTCATTTCGAGGAGCCAGTTGAGCCTATGATTTATTAGAAACATTTTGCTTATAGTATACGGTGATATTTTTGTCTCGCACCTGGTTGCCTCTAATGCTATTGGCAATTCTTATCAGTCCTATACCCCTAACATTGATGGGCAACAGAGGCATTCAAATAACATCTTTGGTGGACTCTGCAATTATAGCAGACTCATCGTTCTTTATTAGAGGACCTACTGTCAACATGGTCACAAATGAGTCGGCGATGATATTCTGGCGAACTGAGGGAGTGACGAATGCTACTGTTTGGTATGGTCTGAATGAATCAGTTATAGAAAAAATTGAGAATACTACACTTGACATTAACCATCGTGTGCCACTGATTGGATTGGATATTGACACTAGGTACTTCTACAAGGTTTCCTCGAATAATACAGAGAGCCAACTTTATCATTTCAGGACAGCCCCTGCGGATGGGGCTAGGTTTAGAATGATCATAATTGGTGACAATCGACCGACCTTAGTTAGCTACATACAACCAGAGGAATTCAAGGAGCTATCCCAGATGATAGTAGATGAAGATCCTCATATCGTTGTGATGTCTGGAGACTATGTCCTAGAAGTCAATGAGAATCATGAAGACAATCTCGCTGGTTGGGCGGCTTTCACTAATATATCTGATTCAATAGGCCACTATGCACCAATCTATGGTGCTCTCGGTAACCATGATACTGGTGCTAAGACTGGAACACTTAATCTCGATTATTACTTTGACGCATTTGAGCAGTATGACGAGCCATCTACATATTTCTCATTTGACTATGCAGGAGTTCATTTCATTTTCTTGGACACAGAACAGCAGTATTTAGAAGGAAGGATTACAGGCGATCAATACAATTGGTTGGTCAACGACCTCGAATCCACGGATTGCCCAATGAAATATGTAATCGGACATCGTCCAATGTACCCATTGAATCATCTAGGCGATTCTATTGACAGTAAACCAGATGAGAGAATTAGACTGCAACAACTCTTCGAAGAACACAATGTTACTGCATACATATGTGGTCACGATCACTTGTTCAATAGACTCACAGTAAATGGCCTCGTACATATCATATCTGGCGGTGGAGGTGCGCCATTAGTTTATACTCAATGGGGTGGTGCATACTATCATTACACTAGAGTTGATTCGAGTTACAACCATGTGAACATATCTTCTGTCAAACTGAGTGGTGAAATAGGCCACAACTATCAGCTGCCTTACACAGGACCAATTGAGATAGCACTTCGAGCAATCTGGAATGGAAGCTCAAAACAACCTAACACACTACCAGAGATATACTTTAGTGAAATTCCAATTGAGAAATACTATTGCTGGGATTCAGTTGCAAATCAAACAGAACTAATCGGTCTTCCAAATGCCAATGGATTACATACACTTGATGTTTACGCAATGAATTCAGATGAGGTCTGGAGCCACGACCGTTTTGTCTTCACAACTGTTGGAGCAACAACAACGACTACTCAAACCACAGCATCTTTTCCACTGGAATCGCTTGTGATAGGAGGAGTCGTAGTGGCAGGAGTGGTCATCGTCTTAATCCTAGTATATCGACGTCGCCAGCCTTAGGACAACGTGGGTTCCAATGATTGCTAGAATGTCAAGAGAGAAGACATTCGTCAAAGTAATAATGGGAGTCTAGGAAGCGACGAACAATCTTACATCTCACTAAGAAAGCAATCTGTCTAATTATTGAAATATGAGTCTTGAATGTGAACAATTCTCAGGGACTTGGCATCCTCTCCTCGTCTATGACTAGCGGCAAGAACTCCATCCAGGGGAGAGTTTCTATCAAATTCATCTTCCATTAAAAAAGATAAAATATCTGGATTATAATATTTAACGAGCAATCCTGATGGATTCTCACATAGTTTAAAATCAAAATCTCAAGAGGTGAATAAGAGAGATCAATAGTAATGCGAAATATCTGAAATTGATGCTTAAGAAGATGGATAGATAGTGATGTTTGAAGAGTAATTTGTTTGCCTAATTCCAGATTGGTATTGTTTCAGGTATGGATTTCTGCCTATAGCAGATTCTTAAAATACTCTAGAATTAACTATATTTAATAACAAGATGGTCATTTGGAGCTAGCATGATGACAAACAAAATGTCCGATAAATCAGTTAAGGTCGCAAAGAAAGTTCAAAAAAAGGGCATCATCACAAAACCAGCTCTCCTCGCAGGTGGTAATCCCCAAATTGCGAAGGGCGATGGAGACGCGCCTGTACAGGCCTATATAGAAGCTATACCTGGCTGGAAACGCGATGTAGGACGACGCCTTGATGCACTCATCACACGTACAGTCCCCAACGTTCGTAAAGCAGTCAGGTGGAATTCACCGTTTTATGGTATGGAAGGCCAGGGCTGGTTCCTCAACTACCATTGTTTCACAAAGTACATCAAAGTTGCTTTCTTCAACGGCGTGTCATTAAGTCCTCTCCCGCCAGGTGAGTCTAAGGACAAGAATGTGCGCTACCTCAACATCTACGAGAATGATGAGATTAACGAAGCTCAACTCGTTAGTTGGATTAAGCAAGCTAGCCAATTACCTGGCTGGGGCAAGACATGAAAAATGCGACTGTCATATGCTTTATTCGTAGATTAACTAGGTACGTGCATTAGAATTTGTCTCGTGGAATTTTCTTATTTCCAGTTTTATACTAACAACGTCCATTCTAGTTCTCTTTAATCAATAGAATTAGATTATAGCAGTTCACATAAATGCAAAGAGAAGATTTAGGAAAAGACAGGAATGAGAAGAAAAAAGAATGGATTTATCTGAAGTATATGTTGATTAGAAACAGGTTAGGAAAATGGGAGAAGATAGAGAGTGTTTCCGTCTAAATCTAGGCACTAGAGCAAAGATTATTGCAATCATAATGGCGGTTGTTGCACTCTTTACTCCGTATACGTTTACTCGATATTTCGAGCCCTCTGATGGTATCTTTGTGATATGGATGTCTTCTCTGACGTGGGTACATTATTCCAACGTGATGCCATACTTCATCTTCGCACCTTTTCTGTTGCTGAGTTATCCAATCAATACGCTACTACGTTTTTGGTTTGTCTTTGAAATGTATAGATGTTATACTAGAAAATCAACAATACGTCGTGCTCTGTATATCGGAGTGATAAGTGAACTTTGGCAATTCAGTATTATGATGTACCACTTATTCAATGGTTTGTTATATGGTATGATCCAGATAGCTGATGTTCCAATACCACTGTTGCTCATTGGTGGAGTTATCATTTTGAAAGTGGTGAAACCTCCCAAACCTCTTGAATTATGGGCAGATGAAAATAATGAGAGCGAATCCACGGATGATTTTCTTGTGGGATAAATTGTCAAAAACAAGAGAGCGAAGGGGGCACGAAGCCCACCTTCGTTAAACTGTGTATGTACTAGATACAGCGGTGTATCACTTCGGGTCCGACTTCTTCGAACTCCTTCTTTGACACCCACATCTTCTGGAATGTCTTGAGTGAGCCAAGAATGCTACCACCAATCCAGACAGAGTACTGTCTCTCTGGAGGAGCAATGATTCGGACTTCGATGTTCTCTGGGACTAGTTCGGTGATCTCCTTGTGGAGTCTCTCCTTGAGTCCTGGGAACATGGTTGAGCCACCGGACAATACGATGTTGGCGTATAGGTCACGTCGCAAGTCGACATCACAAGCCTTGATTGACTCGACAATGTGCTCATCGAGAGGCATTGTGTCAAGACCAATTGCACTTGGGTTGAAGAACAACTCTGGACCCTGGAATCGCTCTGCACCGACAGTGATGACTTCACCATCAGGGAGCATGTAGGGCTTGTCGACACCAGCCTTGTCAGCGACTGTTCGCTCCCTCTCGGGATCGAGAGCTACATAACAGAGCTTCTCTTTGATGTCTCTGACAATCTCTTTCTCTGCACCACTCACGAAGGAGTATCCTCTCTGCCTGAGTAGTCTGCGGAGGTATTCAGTGATGTCTCTTCCAGCCAAGTCAATTCTGCGGATAGCGTGATTGATTGAGAAGCCCTCATAGATTGGTACTATGTGGGTCACACCGTCACCAGAGTCGATGACCAGACCGGTTGTTCGACCAGATGCGTACAGTGACAGTACTGCCTGTGTGGCAACGTATACTGCAGGTACTCCGAAGTTGTCAAACATTACGGAGGCCATGCGTTCTCTGTTCTCTCTGGGGTTGAATGGTGCTTCAGTGAGGAGCACCGGGTTCTCGCTGGGATCTACCTTCAAGTCGTTATAGAAGGTGTAACTCCAAATCTTCTCGATTGCATCCCAGTCTTCTACGATTCCATGAGAGATCGGGTAAACCAGGCGTAGGACACCACGTAGATTGATAGCCTCTTCACCAATGTAGTAGTCACGTGTGTAGTGATCAACATCAGTCATGATTGACTCGTATCGTGGGTAGCCAATCAAGGTAGGCCAGACACTTCGTGGCTGATCTTCGCCGGCGTATCCGTTCTTGCTCAAACCTGTGCCGTTGTCAATGACAATCGGCTTTGCGCCAAGAAACTCGTCTTCAGCCATTTTTCGGTCCTCGTTTTTTAATTTAGTTTTGGACAAATCCAGAAATTCAGATTCGTCAGTTCAGAGCTTTGAAGCTCCTTGCTAGTACAGGCTTCTGCCAAATTCTATTTAAGGGTTCGTCGGACGGGTGTCGATTATTTCGAAAAGTATCTTAGGAATGTATATTGTATCGTCTTTTTGGACCATTTTTAGGCTCTAATTCGACATTATATTAGATAAGTATAAAAGGTTAGTACTTGTAATTACTAGCTAATATATCCGCGGATGAATGGTTATAATGCTCAACAAGACTGTTGAAGAACTCGTCAAGGAAGAGATAGAGACAGTAAGAGCGAGAAGGATTATCTTGGATCAACTTGAAGGCGGATTGAAGACGGGAGCAGAGCTGCGAGAGAAGATTGCCACTGATATAAAGGCTCAGAAGATGGTGGAAGGAGCAAGTAAGAAAGAGATTGAGAAAGTCGAGGTTACCAGTCCCAAGCTCTATCACAATACTACAAGACTCGAGGAGCTTGGAATCATTGTAAGTTGGAAGCAATCGCAATACCGCCTATTTGAATTAGAACCGAAAGCAATTCATCCGGTGCGTAGAGCTCTGGGGATAACAAAACCCCTTTTGTATGTTACTTCTTTGAGCCGTCCTGAGGATCAAAGACCCTTTGTACAGTGGTTGACGAATAATCCTCATTTCAATCCAAGAAAATTGCTTGTCTTTGTAGAAGCAAGGCATTGGACAAGAGGTGTTTCGAGAATTGTTGATAGGTTCATACCCGATGATGCATTCAGACGATGGACTACTGAGTGGATTGAGGTGCCTGATGAAGTAACAGGAACAGACGATGCAACTGAATACGGTCACTTACAGCAGACTGTTGATTTTATGGAGGCAGCAATCATTGATAACATATTCATCCACGATATGGTCATGGACCTGACTCTGGGTCCGTCGTTGATTACTCTTGCAATGGCTAAGCTTTCAACAGAGTATTCAATTACTGCGTTTCATGTTACTAGATATGATGTTTCGAATGCTGAACTCAGCTACTATTGAGAGTTGAGATATCATGAGTCGGAAAAGCCTTGAATGGAAACCAATTCACATTGAGAAGAAGTTAGATAAATTGCTAGAGATCATTCGTCATTCCAAAGACGAGAATCCATTCAACAAGACTCGATTTGCAGAGAAGCTTAATCGATGGGAAGAACAGATACTCCAGATTCATGATAAGACAGATTATATCAAGAACCGAATTGCTCCACAACTTGAAAGAACACTCGGCTTCAAGATAAAAAATAAGGAACTTCTCATAGTTGCCATGTTTCAACCAAGTACTAAGAACTTGTTTTTGGAGCTAGAGATTCAATATCGAAACGAGAAAGATGTTCCTCTAAGTAGTGATGAGTTTGTAACTCTGATATCGGTCAGTGAGATTGCCAAAGTATTCGCACTTCTTGGAGATGCAGCGATTTCAATGGGAGTACTATACCGCCTCTGGCAGAATAATCTGGATGATGTCGGTCAGTTGACTCAGAAGAAAGCTGAGATTGTCAGTAACCAGCATATGGCGGACCTCTGCGACCGATGGCAGCTCTATGAACATAGGATACATTTCGACCCTGCGACTCCAAGCAAGTCAGAGATTGAACATGACAAAGGAACCCTCATTGAGGCAATCTATGGAATAATCCAAATGGAGTATGGATTTCCAAAGGTTCGCGAGAGTATCAAACATTTGCTTTAGTACTCAATCAAATCGTATTCATCATCTCGATGCTCAGGCATATGTGCTAATGGGAATCGTTTTTCGAATTTCTTACGAATAGTACTTGCAATAGATGGGTCAGTATATACTCGCACTGAGGGAATTGTATGTGTCTGTTGTTTCAGCGTTTGCAATAGGGGGCGACCCTCTTGGAGTTCATTTAGCGCTACAAGATCGAACCCCCGTTCGCCACCAATCAAGAGTGGGATCTTGCTTAGGAGCTTCTCGCCTAACTCTGGAATAACAATATCTACAACAACACTCCCCCTCTTATCAGCCAACTCATCCTCAAGAGTGAGAAGCCGCTGGATATTATCTCTCATCGAGAGAATCTCTTTCTGAGCATCCGGCTCAAATGAGATAATGGGTCGTGAGAGAGCAACTTTGAAGAGTCGTCGATATGTTATTCGTGAGATATACTCCCTAACAAAGGGAATTTCAGAATCTGAAAGCCACCGAAATAGGTCACTGTCTGTCATTCGTGTAAAGAATCCAATACATTCATTCTTAGTAAGAGATTCTTCTTCCATTCTGAAGTAAGTTGCTTTGGAAATGAGCGCCTCAGCCAGTTTGACTGCGTGATGCAAATAGAGGTCTGAGAACATCCAATTCCGACTTAACATGAGGGCTTCCAGAGAATGGATGGCTTTCAACATAAATGCACGGACATATTTCCCATTCTTATCGAGGACTACACGATTGGTAAGTAAAACACGTTCTGCGGGAAAGACCCCGAGCTGGACTCCACTGAAATACGCATCTCTGATGAGATAATCGGTCTTGTCAATATCCAAGGGGTGGTCAAGAAACTCATTCAAGAGTAGCATAATCGGGTCTTTCGTACGCTTCTTCAGTATGTTTACAACATCAATTGGTTCAATATCATTCTGTTTGAGTACGTCAGTAAGACCGCTATGTAGAATCAGGAATTCGCCCAAGTCTGTGTGGTCAAGATTTGCCCAAGATTCTAGGGCGTACTCTATTGTGTGAGAAGTTGGTGGATGACCAACATCATGAAGTAATGCTGCAGCTCTGAATAGCTTCTTTTGATAATCATCAAGGAGACCGGAGAAGGGGACAAAACACGCTGTATCAAGGTCTTCGCAATAATTCACAACTCGTATTGATTTCTGAGCAAGAAAGTTAGTTCCCAGACAGTGTTGAAAGCGTGTATGCGTGGCTCCAGGATAAACTATGTGAGCAGGGCCAAGTTGCATTACATATCTGAGTCTGAGCATCTCCCAAGTAGAAATCGTGTCGAGTTCCCAGGGTTCTAAAATAATCGCCCCATGAACAGGATCTTGAATTGCTTTTTGTCTACTATGCCTTTCGCCCATTGAAATAATACGTTCATGTTCACTGATAGTCTGAGAGATATTACTCCAAGACGTCCCATTCTCCACACGGGCATTTTGAAGAAGATCCTCTCTAAGTCCAGTCAAGCGAATGAGTTGAACATGTTCAACATTGATTTCGTCGATCACAATGACCTGCCCCGTGTCTTCTCATAGGTCTGGAGCAGTATTTAAGCCATGACTTGAATCCTTTGATTAGAGAGCCCGTGATAATTTCACTCGTTCTCGTGCAGCATTGTATTCGAATGTGTTATCGGTCTCCATTGCTTTGCAATATTCATTGGGATGGCAATACCCCCATCTTCGCATTGCATTACAGGATGGTGCTCCGCGGGATTTGAAAAAAGGTGGGCTCACCAGATTAACAGCAACAAGATAGTTAGTCACAGTCTTTATTGTCTTTTTTGCAAAGGCTAATCGAATACAAGGAGGCGCTCTTTCGACTATATCCCAAGTCACTATTTTGTAGAGTCGGGACCAGAGAGGACATTTCTTGGCACTGTACAGAAGTTCACACTTGGGACAAGTCTTATTGAAGATGGATATTTCGCACAATGCTTGTCGGCTGCTTTTTGTAAGACCAGATTGTCGTAGGAGATGAAAATTGACTTCAGCAAAGAGCTCAGGCGTAAACAACTCGAATTCTTTAACAAAAGACCTGAGTTCGTCTGCAACGGTCTCTGGAGTGCTGGTCCACTCTTTGGTGTCAAGGATTGGCAATTGTTCCTCTTTGCTCATACTATCAAGTCCCATATTCTCAGACTTAAGCACATAAGTTCAGGGGAACTAGCAACAATCTAAGAACTCTTAAATGGTATCAAGAACCTCAACCTACTCCATCATGCTCCAATTTTAAGAGGCCCTCGGAATAATGACTAAGCTAGACATTGCTGCAAAAGTTGCTTTCAAGGAAGCAATTACATCTGTCGAGCTTGTGGACCTACAGAGAGATGGAACGACCAATATAATCACTACCACGCTTAATGGCGATGTAAGAGTATATGATTTCAATCGTGATGATAAAAAACCGCTCAAAGAGCGGTGTAACATAGGAGGACTCCCGCCATTAGCTGCCATCGGAATAGGAGATGTGACTGGCGATGGTATACCGGATTTTGTAATGGGGGGGCTTGACAACATCCTGCGCGTATTTGTGTACATGGATGATAGTATTAGTGTCAAAGCATCAACTCCTCTAGGTAGTCTAACAACAGCAATTGCAGTCTTAAACGTCCTTGATGATGAGAGCTCTGAAGTTGTGGTATCAACCAGTGATGGTAGTATGAGGTGTTATGGGTGGTATGATGTTGCTCTCGATAAACTCGCGCATAAGGTACTTGAGAGACCCGTACTATCGATACGACCTCTGATGACCAAGGGGATGCCGTACAGTCGTTTCGTGTTTGGAGATGACTCGGGTTATTTTTACATCTATCAATATGCAGATGATCGACTACATGAACGAGCAAAGATCAGTGTTGGTGGTGAGGTTGGTCTAGTAGCTACAGGCGATATCACCAACGATGAGAATTATGAAACACTTACTGTCTCGGATGGTCGTACACTCAGTCTATTCGGATTTGTAAAAGGTACGATGGAAAAACTAGATTCTATACGAGCGCCAAGTCCAGTGAGCTCGATTAGAATGGGTAAATTTTGGGATTTGGACCATCAACAGGGACAGATGGTTGTGAGTCATGCAAACTCTACAATTGCGATACTCTCATTGATCGGAAATCGAATCAATGAGGAAACCACGCTCAAGACAACCAAGAAATCGACGGAATCCATTGTTGCCGCCGGGGATATAGATGGAGATAATCGATACGAGATTGTGCAAGCAGTAGGTAGCAATTTGCACATCATTGATGTATTAGAAGAGTGAGAGATCTAGTCAAGTTTGGGCATATAGACCTCATTTGGTTGAAGTACTTTCAAACTCTTGATTGAGGTCTTAGCCTTAATTTTCGGAACAATATTGGTTTCTATCCAAGATTTCACAGCTGAACGAGCTTCGTCAATATTTGCTCCTTCTGCATTCATATCAAAACGGATGAAGAGGTGATATGGCTCTCGCTCAGATAGTTCCTTCTTAATCATCGCCCAGAATGCTTTCGAGCCAGCTGGAATATCGATACGACCTACTATTTCGGACCAAGATTTTCCTTCCATGCGTTTAGATACAATGGCAAGATCCTTCATCTCAGAAAGTTCCTTTAAGGCGGCTAGGACGTTCTCTCCTACCTTTTTGGTATCAGGTGTAGTTTCAAATTCTGCAATTAGATAGTGATCCGCTCTGAATTTGGCCATCGAAAATTGTCTCCGTAAGCTGATTCTATGGCGGCCTTTTTTGACTTACTCTTAAGTATGGCGGTGCATCAACTAGTTGTTTGATTCTCGGGCAGAAAGTTGCTGTTTGTAGTGATATAATCTGTATCCAGCAGTTGCAAACCCCATTATTGTAACAACAAGCAGGCCCCATAGAATAAATCCAAAGATTGAGAATATCACTAGAGTGAGTAAGCGTTCAGAACGCCCTCCTACACCGATATCCAGATCAGACACCTCAAGACTCTCAGCGCGTGCACGCGTGTAGCTCGTCATCAACCATCCAAAAATTGCAAAGATCACCCATAATTCAACTGAAAGGCCAAGAAAGATAGCGTCTTGGTATCGAAGAGCAATTCCTGTGAGGATCAGTACTTCAGAAGCTTTATCGACAACCGAGTCGATTAGTCCGCCAGTAGTAGATGAGGACTCGGTAAGTCGTGCTACACTTCCATCAACGCCATCCAGTAATCCTGTGACAAAGACGAGTATTCCAAAAAGGATAGGAGAGTCTGTGAGCGGCAGCACGAGAAATGCACAGAGAGCAAAAAATAGACTAGCATAGGTAATGGAATTTGGTGAGACCCCAGCTCGTGCAAGAGGTCGGGCAATTCTAAGGACAATTCCTCGAAAGAATCCCCGAACGCGGAATTTACTTGGCATTTACTAAGCCTCCTCTCGATAGTAATTTGATTGATAGATGATGGTCCCATCAATTCGACTGTTGATGGGCACATTGGACGAACCAAAGATGACTGTATTTTGAACTTCACTATTATCTCCGATAATCGTATCTTCCGCCATGCTAACGTAAGGACCAATGATGCATTTGTCCCCTATTGATGAATTCTTTTCGATTAAACAGGGTCCTTTCAAGAGAACACCACGACCTATACGGATTCCAGAATCGAGGGATAGGAAGTCTTCTATTTGCATTGTATCACCATCTGGAATATACACAGAGTCGGGTTTCTGCTTAATCACAGAACCAAGAAGATGTTTGTTAGCACTCAATACATCGTGAATTGTATCAACATCATACCAGATACCGGTGACAGAATACCCATGTACCTTATGATCCCTGACTTGTATCATATTATTTAGTACGGGAAAGATTCGGCTCTCACCACGGTCTAACTCATTCTTGCAAAGCTCAATGACTCCCGAAGAGAATGTGAGTAACAGCGCACTCTTTGCCTTCTTGGAGCCTTTTCGAATTTCTTGATTGATTGCTAGAATTTGGCCATCTGAACCGAGAGAGACCTCACTTCCTCGATTGCTATCGTAATCGATTGCCAAGGTAACAGCATATTGGTCATGTTTTGGATGAGCGGATATGATTGCTTTGACGTCATTCATTGAGATAATCAGATCGACAGGATTGAGGATGTTGGTAGAACCATGGACCATACCTGTTGCTGTTACAAATGTCTGCAAGGGACCTCGTTCGTATTCTGGTACTTCAATAATTGATACTGATCCTGATGTCTTTTCAACTGAAGGCATTTTTATCGCGTCTAATGCGTCTTTGATTAGTTCACTCTTCCAACCAGTTGCTACAATGATATCATTACATCCGGAAAGAAAGAGACGTTCTAGACTCCATTCTAGGAGAGTCTTACCTGCAACATAGACAAGAGCCTTTGGAATCTCAAGGGTGAGAGGGTTCATTCGCTCGCCCTTGCCTGCAGCCAAGATTACTCCGAAAATTTCTATTCCTCCGCTTGATGAACATGGAGCGTAAGGGCCATATGTATGTTTGCAGGATTCAGAATGGGAAGTCAATTGACAGCTGAGATAATGAGCATTGAGAATCTGAGTGATTGTGATTCCATCATCCAAAGGGCAGCAAACGTGATTAAAGATGGAGGCATTGTCGTCTATCCAACTGATACAAGCTATGGGCTAGGCTGTGATGCACAAAATGCTGATGCTCTAAGTCGACTTATTTCAGTCAAGAGACGAGACCGTCAATTAGGAGTGCCACTTCTATTTTCAGATATCTCACAGTGTGAAGTATATCATGAATTTGGTACCCTAGAAACTGTCATTGCAAAACTGTTCTGGCCAGGAGCTCTTACGCTTATTGTCAAACCAAGACCTGAAATTCCTGAACATATTACTGCAGGGAGAGACTCAATTGCAATCCGAGTCCCAAATCATATTGTACCAAGAGGTATAGCAGGTATGATTGGAGGCCCAATAGTAGGAACCAGCGCAAATAGAAGTGGAGGAGCAAGTCCTTTTGATGTTTCAGTAGCCTTGGAGCAGTTAGGTGATGAGGTGGACCTATACATTGATGCAGGACCATCCAAGCTCTCTGAAAACTCCACCATAATTGGCGTTGAGAGAGCTGAAGAAACAGAATCATTGAATATCAAAGTATACAGAGAGGGAGCACTAACAATCAATGATCTAGAAGCCAATCTGAAGGTTGACTCAGATGCACTGAGGCTCTGGACAACACGCATCATCTTTGCAGACATGTGAGGGAAACTTACTGCGAGAATACAATCTACTGGTAGCCTGTCCAAGAGACCGTGAACGTGCTGCTAAGTCGGAGGTCCAATATTTTATTGGAGATCTCCTGGGTGATGAGGACCTTCATATCTCAAGGACTCCAATATCCGGGTTGATTAGTTGTAAGACGTCGTTAGATCCCTTTGAAGTGGTTCACAGACTGCGAGAATTCGCCATTGAGAATCCATATCAATTTCGATATTCAATCAGATTCACCCCATTCGAATATTGCGTAGAATCTAATTTAGAAACAATCGCAGAAGTCGCGCGAAGACTTTTGGAGAAGATATCAGAGGATGAAACATTCCGGGTGACTGTACGAAGAAGACATACTAACTTAGAACATATGGAAGTAGTTGAAGTCGTTGCCCACGAGATACCGAGAACTGTGAATCTTGATAATCCAGACAAGAACATATGGGTCGAGATAGTGGGAGAATGGACAGGAATGGCTATCCTAAAGGAAGAGGATGATATCCTATCCATAATGACAATGAGAGATGACCAATACTAGAATTCATGATGCAAGTGTTGCTTGCGATACTCTACTCACTACGCATTTTAGCAGAGCTTTCTTTCTTGAGTCAATACTAAGGTCATTAGTAAATTGATTCATCTCAACCTCACTGATATTGAACACTCTCATTAAATCACTGATTTTCTCAGCTGTTGCCTTGAATTGAGGTTTGGCTTCTTGCCCCAGAGTATCGATGAGTTCTGACATACATTCACGAATGGCAGCACTCTTCAAATCCACGATGACGACACAGACACTTTTCGTATCATCAGTAACACCCATCATCTCAAGAGCTCGCCCAATTTGATGTTGAGCAGATGCATAGATAGCAATCTCAACATCGAAGGTTCGCGATATCATGTAGTTGCCTTTCATTGCATTCATTGCATTCTGAGCTGCCGAGAGAAGATGTACTTCATCAACAATCATAGCACTATTGAAGAATTGCAGGGCAAACACTTTTTCAGATAACATGCTGGCTAGATTCAATAGTACATCCCTGTCAAGTTGTTTGGAAACCATAATCTCAGAGATTCCTACGTGGAATTCTTCATCATTCCATATGATTGTTTCAAGTAACATTAGACAGTCCTCAATGATGCGTGAACTACAGACGACTGATGAAGTAATCGGCTACAGTTGGTTCAAATCCAACTTCGAAGACCAATTTATCACGAATATCTTTCATCGACTGCGCGGGATTTTCGTTCTTGAATATCTTGACCAATGAAATTATTGATTCTCGATTTTCCCAAGGATAGACAGTCCAACTACTCGTCTTTACCATATAGTAATCAGGAATCACTCTTGATGTGGGTTTGAGATGGAGTACAGCTGAACGCAGATTCTTCACACCAAGAGATTTAGCATGATTAATGGCATGATACAGACTATCTCCTGTATCTGCAATTTCATCAACCAAGAGAACAGTATGCCCTTCAAGAGACCCAGATAATGGTTGGGTTATCTTTGGTTCTTTCCCCTTGACTCCCACATCTGTATAGTATTCGATACGAATATTGTGTAAAGACTCCATATACAATACATCCGAGAGAATTCTAGCAGGAATCCATCCACCACGTGCAATCCCTACAATGATATCAGGTTTAAACCCACTTGAAACAATCTTCTCTGATAGCTGTAGAGTTAGATTATACACATCTTGCCAGCTCAGAATTAAGTAGTCCATGAGTAATGCCTCGAGTTGTGCTTGTACATCTCGTGATTAGCTACCTAATTAATGCCTCTACGAGGAGCACAACCTAAATCAATCACTATGTATGTAAAAAGCAGGTGAATGAAATGAAACCTGACCTCCTCCTCACAAACATTGGCCAAATGGCGACCCTAGCAGGTTATAGCAACACACCAAAAAAGGGGGAAGCCTTGAAGGAGTTGACCATCATTGAAAATGGTGCAATAGCAATAAAGGATGGGATTATCATTGATGTGGGAAGGACTGACGAGATTCTTGCAAACATCACAGAGATGCCAGACTTGCCACCTATCGAATTCCCAGGTATGTTTGCCATACCGGGTTTTGTTGATAGTCATACCCACCTTACATTTGGAGGGTCTCGAGAGAAGGACTTCTCGATGAAATTGGAAGGAAAGAACTATCTAGAGATTCTTGAAGCAGGAGGTGGGATTCTTAATACATTGAAGCATACGAGAGCTTCAACAAAAGATCAGCTTGTCAGCAATGCGTTCTCTTACGCAGAGAGTATGTTGAGCATGGGAACCACGACCATTGAGGCAAAGAGTGGCTATGGATTAAACACCGAAAATGAGCTCAAGATGCTCCAAGCTGTTCAAGAGCTTGGTCGAATGATACCATCAGGTCTGGTCTCAACATTCTTAGGGGCACATGCAATCCCACCAGAATTCAAGGGACGTGCTGAGGATTATGTGGACCTTCTCATCAATGAGATGATACCTGCGGTTGCTGAAAAGAAATTGGCGGAATTCTGTGATGTCTTCTGTGAAAAAGGAGTCTTTGAAGTTGAACAGTCACGTAATATTCTATACGCTGCAAAATGCTCAGGCATGAAATTGAAAGTTCACGCTGATGAGATCGTTCAGCTAGGGGGTGCAGAACTAGCGGCTGAGATGGGAGCCATATCAGCAGACCACTTACTGATGGCCTCAGATGATGGATTAGAGGCAATGTTGAAGGCAGGTACTATTGCAACCCTACTCCCAGCAACTGCATTTAGCCTCAATACAAACTATGCAGACGCACGCAAGATGATAGAGATGGGATTGCCTGTAGCCCTTGCTACGGATTTCAACCCCAATTGCGCCAACGAGTCCATGTTCTTTACAATTGCACTAGCGTGCTATAAGATGAAGATGCAACCTCGAGAAGCCATATCTGCAGTCACGATTAACGCAGCACACGCTATTGATCGAGCTGACTCTATAGGAAGCATAGAAGAAGGTAAGAGAGCAGACATTCTAATTCTTGATTGTCCGAATCCTGAATTTCTTACTTGGAGATTTGGAGTCAATCTTGTTCATACCGTGGTTGTGAATGGGCAATTAGTACATACAAAATTTGGTCCCTAGAATTAGACATCCAACAGATGACCCGTGATGGTCTCAACACTTTTCACTATAGCACCTTGGTCCATTAATTCACGAATCTTGGAGATATCCTCACTAAGAACTCGATCGTCTTCGAGTTTAGTGATAGCTTTTCGTAGTGTTGAATGACCGGTTTGGAGAGGTCCTGATGGTCTTAGAGGGGAAAGTAGGTCAATGCCTTGGGCGGCACACATATACTCGATTGCTATGACATTCTTGACATTCTCTAGAATGGTAGAAGCCTTTCGTGCCGCAATCGTACCCATACTGACATGATCTTCTTGGTCAGCACTTGTAGGAATTGAGTCAACACTTGCAGGGTGTGCAAGTACCTTATTCTCTGATACAAGAGCTGCTGCAGTATACTGAGCTATCATCATCCCTGATTCAAGTCCACTCTCAGTGGTGAGGAAGGCAGGAAGACCACTTAGATGAGGGTTGACGAGCCGATTGATTCTTCGCTCAGCGATGTTTGCAAGCTCTGATAGAGCAATAGAAAGAAAGTCCATTGCTAGGGCTATAGGCTGACCATGAAAGTTCCCACCAGATACAACAGTTCCGTTTTCCGGGAAGACAAGAGGATTATCAGTTGCAGAATTTATCTCGGTCTCCAAGATACTCTGGACATAACGTATTGTGTCTAAGGATGCCCCGATGACTTGGGGAGAACACCGGAGTGAATAGGCATCCTGGACTTTACCACAGTTTGCATGTGATTGATTAATCTCGCTGTCAAGAAGGACTCGGCGCATTGCATCAGCTATCTCAACCTGCCCTTCATGCGGACGAAGTGAATGTATTCTTGAATCAAGCGCTGCACGTGTTCCTCGAAGAGCTTCAAGACTCATTGAAGCAGCAATAGTTGCATCCTTAATTGTAGACAGTGCATCATATACTGCAAGAACTCCTATTGATGTCATTGGCTGCGTTCCATTGATGAGCGCTACGCCTTCCTTCGCTTGAAGAACCAACGGTTTGATTTTTGCTTTCTCCATGGCATCCCAGCCGGGCACTCGCTTTCCTTTGTAGAAAGCCTCACCCTCACCAATCATCACTAAGACCATATGGGCAAGAGGCGCAAGATCACCGCTTGAACCAACGGATCCCTGTTGGGGAACGACTGGAACCACTCCAGCATTAAGCATTTCAATCAAAGTGATTATCACATCAGGTCGAACCCCTGAATATCCTTTAGCGAGAGCGTTTGCTCGAAGAAGCATCATTCCTCTGACGACCTCAACTACGAAGGGGTCACCAACACCAACACAATGACTTCGGATTAAATTCACTTGAAGACTCGCTAAATCTACTCTACTGATGGAAACACTTGCAAGTTCACCAAAACCAGTATTCACTCCATATACAGTACGTCCTTCATTGATGGCAGTCTCGACGACATCACGACTCTTTTTGATCTTTTCAATTGCTGCTACAGCAAGCTCGACTTTCTTCTTATAACGAGCAACTTGAACAACATCCTCAATCGAAAGACTTTCTCCATCTATCAAAATCATCGTAGGAACAACCTCTGACTAGTAAACGGTATGAAGACGTACCTGTCAGGAGAAATTCACAGAAGCTCTCTTTAGTAGTTATCGAACAAGCACAAAAGGTCCGATAAATCCATTTTAGTAAAGAAACCTAGTAGAAGAGAGAGTGATAGAACAGTGAATCTGAAGACCTTGGCAACAGATCAAGAAGAACTTTCTAATTTTGTCAAGAGATATGATGAGCCTCAGGATATTGGTACGGTCGTGACTGGCGTTGATGTTTCATATAGTGACAGCATTGCGTTTGGATGTGCTGTGGTTTCAGACATCACTACAAGGGAGATAATATACTCTACTACAGTCACTTCCGGTATTGAATCAGAATATATTCCGGGATTTTTCCAACTACGAGAAGGACCGATACTTATCAAGTTACTTCAGAGATTGAAAGTACCATCTGGAATTGTCCTGATTGATGGAAATGGAATACTTCACCCTCGACGATTTGGCCTTGCCTCTTATGTAGGATTAACGATGAATCTTCAGACTGTAGGAGTAGCGAAGAAACTCATGCTAGGGGAGCTAGGAGTACGTTCAGGAAACACTGCGGATATTATCCATGAAGACGAACTTCTTGGACGAGCATTGTGGATGAATAAAAAAAGACCAATCTATATCTCAATAGGACATAGAGTCTCATTAGAAACAGCTGTACAAATTGTAAGAAACTCATGCATAGAGGGCTATCCTGAAGTCTTGCGCCAAGCGCACCGATTGTCCAGAGAACTGCTTGATGATAGAGAGGATTAGTCCTCCTCAAATCGTTTCTTGACCAGATCTTCTACAAGACCGTCTTCTGGAATGAATGGAAGTGAGATTTGACCATGGGTTGTATTTCGTTTGTTCCACTCTGCCGCGGTCTCAATCGCGGGTGGATTTCTTGCCCAGGCGCGACGAGCAACGCCGCCCATGACATCCCAGTCAAGAGCAAGTTGAATGATTCTATCTACACGGTCACTGCCATCGAGAACAAGTCCGAATCCACCGTTGATTGCTTTCCCTGTTCCAACACCGCCTCCATTTGAGAGAACACACATTGTCATTCCTCGAGCTGCATTTCCAGACCAACACTGATGAGCCATATCACTCATGACATTGCTACCATCGTATATGTTAGCGGTCTCTCGGAATGGAGAATCAGTCCCTGCGGTATCATGATGGTCTCTACCAAGCATGATAGGACCTACTTTTCCCTCTCGAACCAGTCTGTTAAATTCCAGTGCAATATTTACTCGACCCTGTGCATCAGCATAGAGGATTCTTGCTTGAGAACCAACCACAAGTGCATTCTTCTCAGCATCTCGAATCCAATGGTGATTATCTCGGTCCTGTCCTCGACGGTTCGGGTCAATGCAAGACATTGCTGCGGCATCTGTTCGATTCAGGTCTTCATGTTTTCCACTTAGACAAACCCATCTGAATGGACCATAGCCATAATCGAAGCAGATTGGCCCCATGATGTCCTCAACGTAGGAGGGGAAGACAAAGCCCTCAGAGGTATCATTTCCATTCTTGGCTATCCTCTTCGCACCAGCATCAAAGACAGCTTTCATGAATGAATTTCCATAGTCCCAAAAGTAGGTACCACGCTTTGACATCCCATCGATGAGTTCAAACTGACGACGTAGAGAAGCATCCACTAGTTTCTTGAATCGGTCTCTATCAGTCTTGAGAAGCTCGCGCCCCTCTTCGAATGAAACACCCTGTGGAGTGTAACCACCACCATAGACATCATGGCAGGAAGTCTGATCCGAGGCAAGCTCAATGGTAATATTGTTCTCAAGAACATATTCCCACAAGTCAACGACATTACCATAGTATCCAATGGATACGGGTTCAGCCTTGGTTCTGTATTCATCAACCCATTTGAATATCTCATCCAAGTCAGAAGAGAACCTCCTCAGCCAACCCTGTTCGTGTCGCGTATCAATTCTACTCTTGTCAACCTCTGCTATGATGCCTATTCCTCCAGCTATCTCAATAGCCTTTCCTTGAGCACCACTCATCCCGCCAAGACCAGACGTTAAGAAGACTTTCCCACGAAGGTCCTTATTATCAGGAAGACCAAGATATAGTCGTCCCGCATTAAGCAGAGTGATGTAAGTTCCATGAACAATGCCTTGTGGTCCAATGTACATCCACCCCCCTGCTGTCATCTGTCCGTAATTTGCCGATCCAAGTTGCGCAGCGTGATGGAAACCTTCAGAAGTGTCGAACATGCCCACCATGAGACCGTTTGTAGAGAGGACTCGAGGAGCTTCTTTACGAGATGGAAAGAGGCCGACAGGATGACCGGAACTTACCACAAGGGTCTGCTCGTCGGTCATGGCTTCAAGATATTTTTTGATGAGAATATATTCCATCCAATTTTGACATACTTGACCTGACTCGCCATACGTCACAAGCTCATATGGATAAAGAGCCACATCAAAGTCAAGGTTATTGTCAATCATCAGTTGAATGGCACGAGCTTCTAGAATTCCCTTGTATTCATCAACAGGTCTTGCTTTGATGGCACCCTGTGGGCGATATCGATACCCGTAGATACGACCTCGTGTGAGCAGTTCATCCAAGAATTCAGGAGCGAGTGCCTTGTGAAGACTCTCAGGAATATAGCGTAGTGCATTCTTCACTGCGATAATAGTTTCCCGAGGATTGAGATCGAATCCGCGATTAGGAGCTCGACGTATCTTGGGATCGAAAACAGGTTTTGGAGGAAGCTCAGACGATAATTTAATCGTCATTGCCTTTGATACATCAACTGTCATAGAGACACTTCCATTGAGTGGTTTCAAAAAATGTTTGCTTCCTCATAAAGGACTCGACTTACACGAAATTGATGTGAGAAGCGAATAGAGAGCAATTGAGAAGCTGGGCTAGATCACCACAGGAGGGGAGATTTTTTCGAACAGAGTATCATCAGGAGAGTCCTTCATTTCGAGTACTGCACTCCAAATTCCTTCAGCTGAGAGCACTCCAAGAGTCATTCCCACAGATTCCAAATTTAGCAAGTACTTTAGATGATTGATTGTGTTCTCAATATGCGTCCGAGCTTTTTCTCGTAGAGGTTGCGGTAAGGTTAGAGATGGCTCTACGACACATGTGGGCATGGAGATCTCAATTTCGATATTACATATATTTGGAGAATCGAGATTACGTACTACTAATATCTGGATCCAATCCGTGTTGCATAAATTGGAAATGGACTCCCCACATTCACTATCAACTGAACTAATAGGCGCATGCACTATTTCTTGATACCGTTGATTCATTTCAGAGGGAGATAGCATCATTTGCCACACCTTAGAATACAGATAACAACCGGAATCTACGAGAAACGCAACCCGTATCTATCAAAAACAGCGCGGGCTTTCTCTTGATTTATTGTGTACAATGTACAACGCATATCTGCGAGATTGGGTACTTTTCTACAGATTTCTGTATCAACAAGACGATCTAAAGCAAAGGTCACAGTTCTGAGAGGAACTTTGGCTTCTTCACTGATGACTCTGGGTGGAAGTGGTCCTCTTTTGTTCAAATAATCCAGTACTAGTACAGCACTCTTTGGTAATCGTATTCCTGATAGCATCGTTAAGCATCCTATGATTTCGTATGTAATACAGTGCATAGAAGGCATATCTATTCATGCGAGAAGCAGAGTTCAGGATACAACATTTTTCCTAAGTATAACGTAGATTTTTGAACTTGGAGATTCGGAAATATGCACCTAAGATAAGAAGATACAAGATAGAAGCATACATAGTCCTTTTTAGTTGGAAATCTTAATTTTGTATATGATTTTGATGGAGATTCTCAGTGAAATAACAGCCCTGATGCAAGAGATGATTCGTAATAAATGCGTGAACCCACCAGGTGGTGAGATGCGGTCTATTCGGACAATAGAGAAGTATCTTCAGTCATATGGAATTGAACCAGAAATTTTTGAAGCCGAATCGGAGAGGGGCAATCTGCTGGCAGTGATGAAGGGGGTGGGAAATCACCCAAGTTTGATGCTTGGACCGGGGCATGTCGATGTGGTTCCTGTTGAGAATGAAGAGGATTGGATAGTCCCACCCTTTAGTGGTGAAATTAGAGATAGTTGTCTCTGGGGGAGAGGTGCACTTGATATGCTCTATATAGTAGCTAGTCAAGTCGTTGCTTTCACGCAACTTCATAATGAAGGATTTACACCAAGGGGAGATTTGAAATTACTAGTGGTTGCTGATGAAGAAGCAGCTGGAACAGTTGGTGCAAGTTGGATGGTTCAGAACTATCCAGACAAAGTACAAACTGATTACTTAATCACCGAAGCGGGAGGAGACCCTATTGCAGAAAATCGATTGACCTATCTCTACGGAGAAAAGGGGACCGCATGGACAAGATTGAGATTCAAGGGTGTGGAGCAGCATGGTTCAGCTCCTTTCAAATCAGATAATGCAGTTGTGAAGATGGCTAAAGCTATAAAGAAGATTTCAGAGTATCAACCTCCTAGAGATACCTCGGTTCTGAAACCTTTCATAAAGGGCATGGGTATGGGAAGAATAACAAGAGGACTAATGGGAAACCGATGGTTCTTGGGATTGATACTCACACTACTGTCTAAGAGAAATAAGAAAGAAGCAGCCTTCTTGCATTCACTTAGCCAAATGACATTATCACCAAATGTTTGCGAGGGCGGAGCAAAAGTGAACACAATACCCGGACAAGCATGTCTTGATGTGGATGTTCGAATATTGCCAGGTCAGGATGAGGAGTATGTAAGACACCACTTTCGAAAAGCACTTGGTAATCTCAGTAGCGAGGCAATGATAGAGAGAGTGCCACTTGAGATGGGGGGCGACTACTCAGCAGGAAATAAGAGTGATATCCATTCTCCTCTTGTAAGTATAATTGAAAATGTAGTCAGAGACTTGAGAGGCTCTGATTATGCACTTGTTCCAATGGTATCTCCAGGGGCCACTGATTCAAGGTTCTTCAGGAGAGCATTTGGAACCAATGCCTATGGTTTTAGTATTCATGATGGCAGTCTAACAACCGCTGAGATAATGTCATTGTTCCACGGGACTGATGAAAGAATACCACTCCGGACTATTGAACTAACGTATCTGGGATATCTTGAGATTGTCAAGAGATTTCTTGGTTAATGGGAAAAATAGTGATAGCTCCCTCTACACACATTCTTGAGAGAATGATGGCGGTAGAAGGAGCTTGAAGGTCTCATCACTTGGATCTTCAGAAAAATCCCGATATGCCAGTAGTAAACAACCAGTACTGACGAGTTCTAAAGTGAATCCTAGGGATTCAAGCCTGAGAAGATAGTGGATATGCTCAATTAATTGCTCTAGTATAGTGCTAGCATTCTTCTCAGGTTTTGGGAGAGGAGAGCTGGAGGAGGGGGAAAGAGAGGAGTCGAACATGGACATTTCAATTTCTATGGAAACAACGTCCGTGTTATCAGCTGATTGTACTACTAGTATACGAACCCAATCAGTCTTGAAGAGAAGAGATACTGATTCTGAGTTATCATGATGAGGTGCAGCATCTTTTTGTTGCCTAATGATTTCGCGATATTTCGTTGGAAGGTCAATCATTTCTGGCAATGGATATGTTTGCTCCTAGCAGCTTACCATCATATCAGATCTTTCGATTCCAAGACATGGCTGATGGCTGAGAAGTAAAGATAGAATCATTATACTTCTGAAGAAGTCCTTTAGCTAGGTCCATATTCACATGATACTTAGGACACCGCATATCCGTGAGATTCGGAATTCTACGTAGCATCTTCCAGCCAAGTAGACTTCGTATAGCGAAGCTCACTGTACGGGGAGCCATATTCAGCTTCTCACTTATTTCGTTGGGGCACATTGGTCCATCCTTTGCTAGAGTGCCTAAGACTAAGATTGCGCTCTTTGGTGTTCTTCCGGGTTTTATGGACAATTTTGTTCAACCTCATTCTGAAATACTTGTATACAATAGCTGACGAGAATGAATATCTATGTGCGTGAACTCAGACGTTGGGATATGAACAGAACAACAAACAAAAACAGCTAAAAAACGAAACAACTACTGCGGTTTTGTGCGCCGCACATATTATCTAGTTCTTGAGGTTCCAAAAGGATATGAGGAGAGAGAATTATATTCATGGAGGTGCTTCTAGTGGCAGGCATAGTATTCTTTAGAACTACCAGATTGCAAGAGATTACTGATTTTTATATCAATGAACTAGGAATGCACATCTGGTTAGAACAGGAAGATTGTACAATTCTTAGTCACGGAAATCTTCTACTTGGATTTTGTAATCGTGACACAGCTGAACTGGAAGGGATGATCACGTTGTTCTATCCAACTAAGGAGGATGTTGATGTCATGTATGATATGTTAAAGCATATTGCTACAACGACGCCAATTGAAAATGAGAGATATGATATATACCAGTTCTTCGCCAAAGACCCAGAAGGTAGGGCTTTGGAGTTTCAAACATTCCTGGGTCCAATAGAACCTATAGGATTCGAATGATTTCAGAGAGTGGAGAGGGATAGATGGTATATATTCCCATCAGCACAAGCGTAGAAAATGGTTTCAGTGTCTTTGGTCAATCCAATTACTCGTCCTACTCCAAAATCGATGGAGGTTACTTCGGACCAGTCGGACTTCGAGTAGATACGTGCAGTCCCATCATCAGATGCTGTATAGACATACCGTGAGTCATTACCTATAGCATTTACATTGTCCCGATGACCCCCAAGCACTGCGACACAACTCCAATCACTCTTATCCCAGACTCTAATTGCGCTCTCAAAGGAACTTGGTCGAGGAGAACCAGGACCGCCCCACCATAGTTCTCCAGACCCAGAGTAGACAAATTGATCATCAACATCCAGAGACAGAATATTCGCATCATGACCATGCAGTGAAGTTATTCGTTTCATCGATGAACGATTGAAGACATTTGTACAATTATCGATTCCACCAGCATAGATGTAAGAGCTGTCTAATGCAACAGTCAGAACAAAATGAGCCTGAGCAAGGATGGATGCCTCTAGGTTCCAATCATCTTTCAACCAGATCTTGACAGTGGCATCACCAGAGCCTGAGATTAGATGGTTATTATCACAAGCCATATCAAAAATCGTTCCGGCATGTCCTCTTACAATGTGAACAAGAACAAGGTCTCTATCATAGATTCGGATTGTGGTATCTCCTGTTATACCTCCACTATACAAGTATTGCCCATCAGTTAAAAGTGATTCAATCTGTGTGGATGTTTGTCCGGGGATTATCATTGGCGAAACAAATTCAGGCTTCTTCCAGATTGCTAGGTTACCAGTACTAGAAGCTATGTACAAATTGTCGTCGTCAACAGCAATTGCTCTAATTATCGAAGAATCACCTGTAGCATTTCGCAAAACCATTGGTTTCAAAGCATCTGAAGGATTGTCACTTGACTTGATTTTAATCCCCAAATACAGGTTTTATGGGATGTATTTACATCTTCCCAAGTATCTGAATGAATCATCAAGAATATATCAGAGTGCCACAATTGCACTGGTTTCCTTGGACCAACCAAGACTCTTAGCTGTTTTGAAAGCTTCACTTGCTTCAGAGTATTTGCCAACAATCCATAAAAGAAGGCGCAATTTGTTCCAAACCTCAGGGTCCTTGGGAGACTCTTTGATTTCACGCTTTACAGCAGATTCCATCTTCTTATATTGCTTAATCTCATCTCTTCTCTCATCTGCAACTGATTCGAGAAGACCTCTAATATAGTCTGCAGATCTATCAAGTGTATACTCTAGGAATTCCTTAGGACGGCCTCTCAAGAAATCATTAATTGCACCTTGAGGTGTATCCTTGATTCGCCATAATTCTCCAGTAACAAGTAATTCTTCATAACCATGTTCCATGAATTGCAAAGTATCGCTGAGATTTACTGTGACTGGGTGATCATCACCGAGGAGATTCTCACAACAACTCCACTCGTAATAAATCAGCTTTGACCCAATTTCACTAAGTTGGCTTGGCGTGGGTCCTATCTTTTTTAAATCATTCATGACATCTTTTACAGCGTACTTCTTTCTAGTAGGCAGTTGCAAAGCCATTTCACCCTCTGAATATGTGAATATGTGTGCTATTCTATCAGATAAATCATTACAGAATGTATTGAAAATCAAAAAACGTCAAAATGGAAGGCTCCAGCTCGGTAGAGTGACAAAAAATCGGAGATAAAAGACAATAAGAAGTGCCAGGAGTGATAGAATCACAACACCCCAATCACGTTTTCTGAAAGATAGTGTATCCATATAAGTTCTGGTCTTACTAGCACCAAATCCTCGAGATTCCATACTCTCTGCTATTGAGAGAGCTCGACGAATTGATACTATTATGAGAGGGACTATGATTGGGATTATATTTCGTATGCGTTTGAGGAGATTGCCCTTATCTAGCTCGACTCCTCGTGCTTTTTGTGCATCCATAATCGCATAGGCTTCTTGACCTAGAGTAGGTACATACCTCATTGCCATACTCATTGCAAAGGCAAACTCAAATGGTACTCTCATTTGGATTAAAGCTTGAGAGAGCTCATCGGGATGAACTGTAAGGAAGAAGATTGAGAATGATGTCATTAGACAGACCAATCTGAGAGTCAATGAGATAGAATGATTCACAGGATTGGGAGCTGTTGAGAGAAGGGTGTTGAATACAAGGATGAACACCAGTAGTACAGCAAGTCCTTTCATACTCTTTAACCAACGACCAAGAGACTTGGCTGCAACAAGTAAAGGTATCAAAAAGCCAAGGACAATGAGCAACGGGATAATCTCAAGGAATAGGAGAGATATAGTTGCGGACACAATCGACATCAGCAACTTCGCTCTTGGATCAAGTCGGTGGATTATAGAATCTTGGCGGGTATATTGAAATACTTCAAGAAATGACAACTATTCACCTCCCAAGATACGGACAATCTCAGATTCCAGTTCTGATAAGAGAGTCAGTCTCTCGGAAACATCTGGAAACACTTCATGGATTGAACAGGCTGCTGCATTTAGTTGTGGAGTCGTAAGAGAACAACGGTCTATCACAATAGGATTGCTTAGTACAGAGTTAGTTGGACCATCAGCGACGATTCGACCATTAGCCATGGCAATAGTTCGAGGAAAATTCTCAATGACGAATTCAATGTCATGGGTCACGACAATAACAGTCCGACCTTTTTGATTCAGATCAATGAGCATCTCTGCAAGATTTTCTTTTTGTTTCGCATCTTGACCAATTGTTGGCTCATCAAGTGCGAGAACTTGTGGTTCGGTAGCTAGAACTGAGGCTAGTGCAACTCTTTTTCGTTCACCACCAGATAATGTAAATGGTGACCGTTCAGAGAGACCTTCAAGCCCAAGACTGGATAGTGTTCTGTCGCACCGTTCCTTTGATTCCAGTTCTGAAAACCCGAGTTGTTTCAATCCAAAGACGACTTCTTTTTCCACGCTGTCTAGAAAGAGCTGATGGTCAGGATTTTGCATAACAAGACCAATTACTCGCGCAAGCTCGGCCACTGAATAGTGTTTGGCATCGATGCCATCGAGAATGACTCTGCCCTTAGAAGGGCGTAAGAGTCCATTGAGATGTTTCACCAGAGTGGTCTTCCCAGCACCATTTGTACCCATGATGGCAATTCTCTCGCCATTATCAATCTGGAGAGAGACTCCTTGGAGTGCTGTATACAGACCATCATAGGCAAAATGCACATCCTCCAGAATGATCAAGATCTAGCAGCCTCCTTCACTAGCAATGCAAGATCCTCACCAGTCAGTGGTACTTGTTTCAGATGTAAACCATGTTGCAGAAGACGCTTGTATACCATAGTTGCCTTTGGTACGCCTACACCAATTTCTTGGCAGAGGTCTAATGTAAGAATCTCTCTAGGAGGACCATCAGCAACAATTCGACCATCGTTCATTAGTAGAATTCTGCTTGCATCTTTTGAAACTAGGTCTAATCGGTGTTCCACCAAGACTACAGTCATATCGCGTTTGTTCAGACTTGCTATTATATCCAAAATTAATTCAGCACTCTTGGGATCCAGATTTGATGTTGGTTCGTCTGCAACCAATATCTTTGGTTTTAGTGCTAATGTGGCCGCAATAGCTACTCGCTGCTGTTCTCCACCAGACATCTCATGGGGATGTTTTTCTCTAAGATGTTCAAGTTCTAGTAAACTGATGAGTTCTTCAACTCGACGACGTACTTCAATAGGATCAATACCAAGATTCTCGGGACCAAAAGCAATCTCTTTCTCTACATTGAGTGTGACAAGTTGATTCTCGGGTTGTTGAAATACTAGACCAGCGGTCTGAGCTAGTTGAGCTACACTATTGTCACGAGTGTTTTTTCCATCCACAATGACATTTCCGGCGATATAGCCTCGGTGAAATTGTGGAACCAAACCATTAATAGTTCTGCATAAAGTAGTCTTTCCACAACCACTCGGACCTGTAATTACGAGATACTCACCTTCCTCTACTGAGAAGCTGATTTTCTTGAGGGCAAGGAAGTCAGCTCCGTAGTACTTGAAGCTGAAGTCTTGAAACTCAATTAGAGGCATCGTAAGAATACTCCTAGGATTCGATAGAGGATGAGGATATATTCTCAACTAGATGTCTTATCAATTCAACTGATTTTGATATGGCTTCATCAAGATTCTTCTTCCCATTAGCTCCAGCAGCATTGACATGTCCTCCACCCTCGCCTTCAATCAGACTGCCAAGAGGTTCCATGACATCTTTGCCTAGGCTGATTTTGGTCTTTTCAGAGAATTCTCTAGTGCTTCGAGAACTGATTCTGATTGCAGATTTAGATGGCTTCCCCCCAACTATTGCTACATCTGCACCCATGTCAATTAGTCCCCGACAGACGCTAGCTTCAAAGGACCTAATCTTCGAAACAGCAATGATCCAATAGCCAATAAGAAATACACGTACCCTTCCAGCTGCTTTTAGCCGAGCAATTCGCTCTGAGCGGTCAGGTCGTACTTGCAGAGACCTCACACACCTTTCGTAGTCTGCTCCAGACTCGATGAGCTTGGTTACAGTCTGAAGTGTATTCAGGTCTGCAAAAAAGAACCGTCTTGTATCAAATATCATTCCAGTAAGAAGGAGATTGGCAATCATAGGATCAAGCGGCGCTTCTAGTTCCTCAAAGATAGGGACCATCATCTCACACGTTGAGTAACGATCGGTTCTTACAAAGAGGTGCTTTGAAAGTGTTTCAGTTTCTGGATTGTACTCATGATGATCAATTACCACAGTTCTATCCGGATTTTGAAGGAACTCTTGATAGATGAGACCAAGCTGGAATCTACTATTTGTGTCCATAAGGACTGCTAAATCATAATCTACAATAGATGGTTCAAGTATGTGAGAATCTGGAGCGAAGGACTCGATAACCTGTTGAGATAGTCGACTGAGATCATCAGCCATCAGTATAGGATTTCCATCCGGATTGATAAATTTGAATAATTTCGAGAAAGCAATCATCGAGCATACCGCATCAGGATCAGCATTTTGATGACCAAGTATTAGAGGGCTTTTTGATTCGGAAAGAAGAGACCTCAGATTCATTTCTTCTTCATCTCCATCAACTGATTCTCAAGCCACTCTATGCCACAATCAGTTGCTTCCTGAAGGAGGTCTTTAAGAGATTGTCCAGTGTCGAATGTCTGATCAATCTCAATATCGACATCAACATCCAATTGATTATCAAGTAGGCTAAGGGTACAGTTGATGAACAGATTCTCAATACTTTTCTCTGGTATCTTATTAACAAGATATTTAGTAATCTGAACTTCACACTCTTCCGCTAGCTGTTCGATTTCTTCCTCTGAGATATCTGGAAGCCCGATATCAGTAATTCTTGTCATCTCATTCACTGGAGACGTAAGTTCTGCTTGGATAGTTCAATTTGGATCTTGTTCTGCAGCTCTTGAAGCTTCTCGGTTAAGCTTTCAAGCTGTTTCTTTGTGGATGCCAAGCGCATCTCAAGGGTTTTTTGGCGGTCATCAAGCTCTTCTACTAGAGCAGGTTTCTCTGCTTTGAACATGACCTGACCAACTGACTTGTAGACCACAACATCATCGGGTTGTTTAACAAGTTCATCCAATGTCCCCTTCACCTCAGTCAATTCAGTCTGAAGTGCTTGCGACATTGTAGTGAGGGTCTCGTGGTTTCTACGCATGGTGTCAAACTTTTGAAGTTCTGCTTCCAATGCAGGGGGTATTTTCTGAGCCATAACTATTTCTCTCCCAAAATCGACAAAAGCGCCGTTTCAATTTGCGCGTTAGGACTTGTGACTTAAGGCTTTGCATCAAGCCTCTTCTCGTCTATAGACTTGATTGTTCGCATACATGCAGAGATCCAAGCAATGTAAGAATTAATGGCTGCCCGCATGGCAGTTAAATCACTAGCTTCAATTTCGATAAGTAATGATTTGCCCTTCACAGAGACCATAGTAGTCGCACGGTCTGAGGGGATGGACTCTGTTTCTGGTACCAAAGCAGAATATAGAATCTTAGCCACCTGGTTTGATTCAAGAGGAATCTCAAGTACCGTTCTTCCTTTTACTTCACTCAGACTCATTTCCAAATTTCCTCCAGACAGTGCTAATACGAATTCTTGGACCAATCTCTATCTGATTATTAATATCGTAATGGGTCCAAAGTAGTTTCCCAGAGGGAGTATCTTCAAACCAGATACAACTTTGGTCATTAGCTCCAACCAATTCAGTAGCGCTCTGATGTTCTTGAATATTGATGTTGAGTAATGTCGCAATATCTGTAGCAAGTATCTTTACTCTTTCACTGCTCATTGTTGGTACTGCTACGAACTCAGCTCTACCAATTCTTGCAGAGCCATTCGCATTCACCTCGCGTCTAAGAAGGACAGTATCGAGGCGAAGTTTTAGCATCTCCGACCCAGTAGGAGAGATAAAGGTAAGTTCTCCTGGATTCCCTCTCCATATTGATATTACAAGTGCCCCTTGAGCTCCAGATTGATTAATTCGAGCAACTAATTCTTGAAGACCCATTCCACCACGATTGAATCGTTCAGTTCCTGGAAGGACTGAAGATAAGTCACGCAAAAAAGAACGGACTCTGTTAGATGTCTTCCGCGAAGTTGTAAGCAATAGACTCGGCAAGTCAATTCGGCTCTGAACTACTCATCAGAGAGGTCCTCTGTATCAGAAGTGGAAACTGTCTTAGCATCAAGTACGATCTCTTCATCCTTGTCAACATTCGGAAGGAATTCAAGAACGTCTTCAATGTCTTCATCATCACGAAGAGCGAGAAAGTCTCCCGTAACTCTCTGAGTAATTGCACGCTTGGCGGCCTTGCCTGCATCTGTGAATGGTACGTATGCACCACCTGCAAAGAGAAGGTCACACTTGGTGCACTTCCAAAGTCCAACAGCTTTTCTCTTTAATGCTCTTGTTGCACAGGCAGGACATCGAACGGGCTCACTTGTCTTCTTCTCTATATCCAAGACACGACGTCGTAATTTGGCACCATATCTTGCTCCGAATCTTCCTGTACTACCAACCTTTTTGGTTCCTGCCAATTTAGTATTCTCCTAGTTATTATTCACACACAGTGCGATTGATGGCTGTTGGAGCCTATCAGTCGCCCGTAAGTTTTGCTTATTAGCATACCTATCTGTTTCTAGAGAAAAAGTGCTCACAGAAAGACCTGGAGCACAATTTCAGTCTATTGCACAGCTTTTACAGCTTCGTTGATAATATCACGGATTTCTTTGGATTTGTCAAGAGCCAGTCCCATAGCTTGATCGATAAGATCGACAGACATAGGTCCAGCTGCACCGCCTTTCTGTAGGGCTGTAAAGTTGTTATTCTGATCAACTGCCATTGTCAACCTGCAATCTTGGACAAATTCTTCCTTGAGAATTGGGTCTACGATTAGATGTTCACCTATCTTTGAAATAGTGTGTTCAACTGCAATATTCTTGATTGGGAGATTGAGTACTTTGCCGGAGGGCACAAGTTCTTTCTCTTCTACAACCATCTCTGGATATTTTGTTGTCATAAGCGCAACATTCACTGCAATAGATGATGCATCAATCAAGTTACCATCGTATTCGAGAGGATATACATCAGCGAAGACCATGTAGACCTTTTTGCCCTCAACAATGCATAATTGCTTGTTATCAATAGTTTCAGATTCACGAACTCCTCTGTCTACTATTCTAGCAAGCTCGATAGCATCCTCTTTAGGAGGACCCAATTCAAAGAGCGGTGACGCTATGGGGGACATCTCTGCAGCCACCATAGTGACTCCTTCATCTGGTGAATCAGGGTAAGGTTCTCCAACGAGGACCTTGACTCCAGCTACCACACTTGTATCGCCAAGTCGTACGAGAGCAGAGCCCTCCGCCTTTGCGGGAACCACATTCGCTTCAATCTCAATTGGGCGGTATTCATCGAATGCACGACCATCAATTCGATTGCCTTTGTTAAGAAGATCGGCAATAAACTCGCGGTCAATTCGACTAATTGTTTCTGAAGAAAAGTCACCCACTTTATTCATCCTCCATTATATCTGCCTCACCAAGATCGGTTTCGAGGTCGTCATCAAATTCATCATCATCCATGTCATCCTCATCATCTGGACCTTTCTTGACATAGGCCTTCTTCAGAGCATCCTTCTGGAGTTCGTGAAGATATTTACAGGAGCTGATTCCCATCTGTATAGCTTCCATGAGTTCCTCACGAGAAAAGAAACCATCCTGCTGAAGGAGGGTAATTTCCTCAGTTGCGGGAATAATCGCCATGGGTACATCACCTTGGCCATACTTATCCTCTTCATCGCCCAAGTCTACTACAAGGACTCCATCTGCTTTTCCGACAGCAACTGCTGGAACAAGACTTCGCATTGGAATTCCTGCATCGGCAAGAGCCAATGATGCAGCATTGATCGCAGCACATCGAGTCCCACCGTCAGCTTGGATTACTTGGATAAACACATCAACTACTGCTCGGGGAAATTCTTCAAGAAAGAGAGCTGGCATGAGCGCATTGGCTATGACCATAGAAATCTCCTTTTCTCTTCGAGAGGGAGCTGGTCTCTTTCTATCAGGAACTGAGAATGTAGCCATTCTGTATACTACTCTAAGATATGCTCTATCATTCATGGTTAGGTGTCTTGGATGTAACTCTCTCGGGCCATAGACTCCTGCAATTATGTAGGTCTTTCCCTGTCTAATTGATGCAGAACCATCAGCTTGTTTCAGTACACCAACTTTCAGCTCTACAGGTCGCAACTCATCAGGTCTTCGACCATCAACTCGTAAGCCCTCCGGACTAATCAAGAAATCGGGCTTTGTTTCTGGACTCATTATTCGTTCACTTCCTCCATTTCATCAATATCATCAATTTCTTCATCATCATCAACCGAAGCCTCTTCTATGATTTCGATTTCCATAGATTCATCCACATCTGGCTCTGGTTCCAATTCATCTGTTTCTTCTTCCACAACCTCGTTCTCCATATCTATTTCATCAGGTTCTAGAGGTGTGGATTCACGTATTTCTGCAAGCTCCTCTGATAGCATTCGATTTATTCGCTCTGTCAGATTGGAGGTATGCGCTTGTGCTTCAATTGTCTTGAATGCTTTAATCGCCAGTCGTAGAGATGCAATATCAGTTGCTTTAATCCATATACGACCATTCTGTCCGACGACTGTCTGTATTTTCAAGTGGTCTGTGATCATGTTAATCATAGATCCTCTCCTACCAATGATTCGAGGTATCTTTGCAGGACTAACATCCAACAACATTCCGCGTTCCAATACTCTAAGACCTCTACCTTTCATTGATAGGAATGGTCCTGTCTGACGATCAAATGCAATAACCTCTGCCGCAATAACATCACCAAGATCCATGTACTCTGAGATATCATCTGAGTATGGTCTTCGGAGCGCGTTATTTGCGTGAAGAGATGCACCATATGGGCCGCCAATGCTGACCTTCCAGTTATTTCCAGCTACAGCTGTTATAATACCAATGACCAAGTCGCCTTCTTTGGGTATGTAGACTCCTTCAAGTGCAACAACTTTAACCGTATTGCCTCTGAGCTCGGCTAGACCCACGAGGGTGGAGTAAATTTTTCCACCATCATCAAATGTGCCATAGGATGCCCGGTACCTACCTTCTGCAAGGAGCTGCCCGGGAACTACGACCTCTCGTTTTTGAAAGTATACTGCCAATTATCTATTCCCTCTGTAATCTAATTTCATCTTCATTATCCTTTGTCGTAGGATTCAACTATCTGACTACCTCTATCCGAATCTGACCCTTTGTTAGCTTGTTTAGCTCATCGTAAAGCTCTTGTCTCTTTTGAGCTGGTATTTCGACTAGACCTGTCCAAGAACCATCAGGATTCCAAATTTCTGATTTGATTACACTTGTTGTTGAAACCATGTTGTATCCTTTACCTGAATAAGCTGCAGGTATGGTAATCTGTAGTTTTACGCTTTCAAAGGATATTGGAATTATGACTCTTAGAGCTTTTACTACACTTGGAATCTGTTCATCGATTCCAATGAATGGGTCGATTCGAACTTTAGCCTCTTCCATCGCCTGACGGATTCGGTCAGGGGGATGGGGATGACCAGTCTGAGGATTCATTGCACGCTTCGATAGATTATCGATAATTGCTTCGATCTTCTCTTCGACTAGTTGAACGCGTTGCTCATGGGTGAGTTTGAATTCTCCTTGCTTGATGATTTCAGGTGCAATATCAAAGATTTCATCAGAGCCAAATGCATCTTTAACCAAACTATCAGTCGCATGTTCGCCTCTCTTTGCATCTTCGTAGATATCATAAGACTTGAGTATATCCTCAAGAGGAATATTCTCGCCGCGTCTGTATCTGAAGGCTAAATCTGGATCAACAAATAACTCAAATCTGAGATGACCCTTTTTTATACCTACTACAACTGCATCAATGTCAATCCATGTATCACCGGATTTTCTACCTGAACCTCCACCCATCAAATTTTGGTCAACTCCTACTCCTTCTTTACAGGTTTGGTTGGATTAAGAAACTTCTCAATTTCTGCATTGGAGAGCTTCTCAAACTTGCGTGTGCTCAATGGAATCCTAGCAATCTCAACTATATCTGCGGTGAGGTCTCGCTCACTTGTTTCACGTAATGCACCGAGAGCTAATTTCACTGCTTCCGATAGCGATTTTTCTCGTGAATAGTTCTTCTCGAGATATTCTCCAGCCTTCGATGTGCCTTTTCCAATTACTGCAGCAAGGAAACCCCAATATGTACCAACAGGGTCAGTTACAAAGAGTCTTGGTGAACCATCGAAATCAATAGATCCGATGATCATAGCTACACCATAGGGTCTCGCACCGCCACCTTGAGTGAACTCTGCTTTCTTATTGCAGATATGCTCTGCTACAGCCTCAGCTGGAACAGGTTCCTCATATGTGAGCCAGTATGACTGTGCCTTTATCCTAGCTTCATAGACAAGCTTTCGAGCGTCAGCCATAAGACCAGATGTAGCAGTTCCAATGTGTTCATCAATCTTAGAGATTTTCTCAACGCTGTCAGGTTCTTGAAGAGCCTCCAATCTTTTCTCGGTCAGGAGAACAACTCCTTCGTTGACAAGAACACCGATTGATGTTGCGCCTTGCTCTACTGCTTTCTTTGCATATTCAGCGGCAAAGATTCGTCCATCTGGGCTGAAGATGCTAGTACTCATATCGTACCCTGCACCCGAGATTCCAAACATAACTTATTCCTCCAGGATATCATTAGAACTCTCCGGAAGCCAGAACCCACTCGTGGGCACTGCCTGACAATTCCGAGGAGTTGAAAGACTCCATTACTGCAGCCTTAGGCTGGTCTGCCTCTAGGCTAACTGCAAATTCCAGACCTAGCCACATAAAGCTTCTGGTGCGTCGTGAATTGACCATCACATGCTTGGTATTAGTAGGATTACTCTTAGACTATTCCTGCAAGAGGTATAGATAGACTGTAAATCCAAGAGAGAGGATTGCAGTGACAGCGCCTACTGCAGTACCAAACATAATCCAAGCCATAGCTACGACTAGAATGAAGATTGCTAAGAGGTCAAACCAACCAGACCGAATCTGAGTCACGTAAAGACGCAGATTGAAGACTGTAACAGAGAGAAAAATGAAGAATCCTAGCATTGTAAGAGATTCTAGAAGGACGGTGACGTAAAGATTCATACTGTTTAGGATACCAATTGGACTCGTTTCAATGATATCTGGTGAAGACCAGGCCCAAAATGTCAATCCCAAGATTAAGAATGCAACTGTGAATATTATTGTAATCACTGTTGAGCGTACCATTTCGTTTCTTTCGGGGGTATCATCGCTCACTGTTGTTCACACCGACCTTAGAAATCGAGGTTTTATGTTTCACTCTTAAACATACCGACAGATTCAATGTCGTCCAACAGATACACGCCACCTATTCTGTTCCTCAATGCAGTAATCGAGGAGTTCCCACTGCACTTCATTCAATGTTCATGATCGTGTGCATCATCAATAGAGGTTATTATGGGTAGATCTATTTCCATCGTTTCAGAACTAAAATCATCGATTGACACATGGACTCGTTCTCGGATACGCTTTATCTGTAGTGCCAGTATGTAAGATAGGGCGGCTAGAATTCCTGCAATTGCACTAGGGGATACAAGCAAGACGAACGATGTTGTGATACCAATCAATTCGGATATCAGTGCTATCAAGAACACAGATATGATTACACCTCGTATGGACTTCACTAATTCGTTCGATGCTGCTGCAGGAGCTACCATAATTGCATAGACTAAGATTGCCCCTACAGCCTTTGTTGCAAGTGCAATCGCCAAGGAAGAAATAATGAGCATTAGATAATGATAGGCACGAGCATTCATCCCGTGAGCGGTTGAGCCTTCCATATCAACACTCACATAGACGAATTCTTTGTTGAACATTAGCGTAATTGCAGCAAGTAGAATAGTCGTGCAACCCAACAGGATGATATCAAAATTATTCAACAGAAGAATGTCTCCAACGAGATAACCCCAGATTTGAGGAACTCTGTATGGAGGAATGTAGTACATGAGGAACACAGCAATACTCATCGATAGGGCAAAAGATACACCCACAGCAACTTCCATTTTTTGTGTGATTCCAGATTCGCCAGCATAACCGGTAAAGACAGCTACAAGTACACTGAATAGTAATGCTCCTAGAACTGGATCAAACCAAGGAACAAGACCTGAGTCTTGAAGAAAGATTCCAAGAGCTGTCCCACCAAGTGCTGCATGAGCTACTCCTGAAGCCATGAATGAGAGTCCTCGAAATACAAGGAAGGTTCCACTTGCTGCAGCAATTATCGCTACCAAGAGAGCTCCGATCAAAGCCCTTTGAAGAAAGGGACTCTCGAGAATTATTTGAAGTATATCAATCATGGCGATCCAATCCTGAGTCACGGGTCATGCAGTACTTATGACCGGAATATTCCACAATTTGAGCAGTAGGTCCATAGACTTTCTTGATAAGCTCTGGATCCATTACCGAGCAAGGTTCTCCGATTCCAACAATTGTATTCTTGAGAAGAATTACATCTTGAACCAATGTATGTATTGGGTTAAGGTCGTGAGTAATCATTATGATACTCACATCATTCTCCTTGTGATAACGACCGAGGGCCTCTACAATGAGGTCTTGACTCTCAACATCAGTGCCTGTCAGAGGTTCGTCAAGGACTAATATTGAACCCTCGCTTGCTAGAGCGCGAGCGACCAACACACGCTGTCTTTGTCCACCAGATAATTCAGGAAAGGGACGGTCCCAAAGGGCTTCCATGTTGACCTCGCGCAATGCTTCCTTTGCCGCAGTGATGTCTTTAGATGTAGCGAATCGAGGTGGAAGCTTCTTGAGAAGTCGCCCCATTAGAACGATATCTTTCACTTTCATGGGTACAGCCAGCTCGATTCGATCACGTTGCGGCACATATCGGACCATCTTTCGTATCTTACCTGCCTTCTTCACGGAGTCATATCCATTCACACTAATTGTTCCCCTGGAGGGTTTGATCAAACCAAGAGCTGTCTTGACCAAGGTGGATTTGCCAGAACCATTTGGTCCAATGATAGCAGTAAAACTAGGAGAGTCAATGCGAAATGTCACATGATGGAGAGCGAGTTCTCCGTTGGGATATCGTACAGCTAGATCATTTGCTTCAATCAAAGGAGGTGCTTTCATCAATGACCACCTCCGACAAGATTCACATCAACCCGTAGTACTTTCTTCTGAGACCTCAACTTCTTGAGAAATTTTCGTACTACATCTGCGTCCGCGTCGATGATCATGACTTCTGTGCAATTGCCCTCTGTCGTATGAGCATGAATTGTAGCAGTGAGATATTCTCGATACTGGTGTTGTACAGCACTGATATTGTGACCTTGTCCTTTCTTGTAGTAAAGTGCAGTGACAACTGCTGTTATCATCCCTGCAGCCCGTTCAATATTACGATGTCTGGACATCAAAGTATGCACAGCGTGTCGAACAACCTCAGATCTATTTGAGAACTGCCCTTCATTTTGAAGTCGCTCAAGCTCATCAAGATCGGATTCAGACATAGAGATTGCTACAATTGGCATGATGACCACCAGATATCTCGCTAATTGAGTTAGTAACTATTTCATAATCCTTAATAATATTTCAGAAGGAGCTGTTAAAATGCATGAGTCCCCTCTTATTAGGATTACAAAAGTGATTGTTATGAAGTGCAGAAAAGCCGTCGTTTTTCCATTAGTATTGTTATTTATTACACTCATGATAGGAGGAGGTTCCATGGAAGTTCAAGCACAGACCCAACCTGTCCATAATGTTGCGGTATCTGTTGCGTCTCTTTCAGGCATAGTTGAAGAGATTGGAGGAGATCTGATCAATATCTCGATACTCCTTAATCAAGAAACCGATCCGCATGCTTTTACAATAACTCCTCTTACCTTGCAAATAGCAAATGATGCAGACTTATTGGTCCTGTCAGGGCATTTTCACTGGGAAGAAGAGCTAGCCAATCAGACGGCAACACCATATATTACACTGGATGATATCAATGCGTGGGAGAGCTATAAGGATTACGGAGCAGAACTCTCACCAATGCCTGGGGGCAGCACAATTGGAGAGGATGAACATGGGGATAGTGGAAATCCACATGCTTATTGGCTGCTTCCGGAGAATGCAATTGCTATTGGGAACGCAACCCGATATGCACTCACTACATTGAACTCCACACTGTCTGTTTATTGGGATAGTAATTTCAACGCGTTCATAGAGAAAATGAACAGCCTTGATACCTTGATTGATTCTCTTGATGAGATTCATGGATTTTCACAGATGCGAGCAATCGTTGTAGCACCTGCAGAAGCATATGTGGCGGAGGCATTTGGTATCCAATGTGATGCAGTCCTCCAAGTTGAAGACATCACCTTGTCTGGTGGAAAACTATTGGAAGTTCAATCAGCCCTGAAAAATGGTACAGTCACATTAATTCTAGGTTCAGATGTTGCCCAATATCAGGCAGGTGGAGAGTTTGCCTACCAGATTCAGGAAGACTATGGAGGGACTCTGATATGGTGGAAGACTGTGTTCTATGAGATTTCAGACTATTTTTCAATAATGACATATAATTTAGGAGCTCTTGTTTCTGGAATTGAGGGGCGGTCTGGAAAACTTGCAGATCAAACAGTTAATTTTGGATTGATTGTATTCTCAGGGGTTCTTGGAGTGATTGCAACCATCGAAGCAGTTCTTCTTATTCAAAGAGCTAGAGCAGAGTAATAGGAATTATTCGACATGAGTTCCTAGCCGCATATTATAAACGGTAGTTTCCAATTCAGTAAGTTCATCCTGAAGTCTATGATATTTCTCATTGAACTCATCAATTCCGATGAGTCCTGCTTTTTTATCAGTTACTAATTGTTTGAGTTCTCTTTGACGTTCTCCGATTCTAATCTTAAGTGATTCCCACTCTTCCTTGTTTGATGCTACTGATTCATTCCAACTCTCACTAGAATCAGTGTCTTGATTTAGCTTATCAACAAGATCATCTAATGATTCTCTAATCTCTTTAGGATCTCGAGTTTCATGTTTACCCAAGTTAGACAACTCATAGATACCACACTCGGTAGGCAATATATGCCTTAAGATTGGGTAATTTATCAAGCCAGTAGTAAGGGAATGATTGGTATGAAGGGTAAGAGGAAGAGAGTTCCTACTGTTACAATTGTGGCAGCCTTCTCAGCATCGAGATTGAAGCTAGTTGCATAAACCACTGTGAGAACAGCAGGAGGCATCATAGCCTCGAGCATGATGATTGCTGCAGGGATTTGTGAGAGTCTAGATAGAAGGATGATGGGAAACACGATAAAGGGAACCAGTATTTGCCGAATGCCTATGACTTCTAGAACAGACCGAACCTCTACAAGCGAGAACCGTACGCCGATAGCAAGCCCCACTGCGATCAATGAGAGATAGGTAGTCAGAGGACCAGTATATGAGAGGAGACTGGCAATCTCAAAGGGAATATGAATATTGATTATTAGAAGGAATACACCAATTATTGCTGCAATGAATGGCGGAAATGTGAGTGCATCTTTCACTACTTTTTGATAGCTAGAATCCTTTCCTCCAAAAATAGCTCCCATAAAAGAACCAAGTGTTGCCAACAATGTCATCTGAGTTAATGAAAAAATGATTACTACTGGAATCCATGATGCTCCAAGGAACATCAGAACAAGTGGAAGAGGAATGAAGAGTGCATTGTTGAAAGTCACACAGATATAGAAAACACCCTTGGTTGATTCGTCAAGATTTCGACCCCACAATCGAATGTACATTAAAATTGGTCCTAAGATATGGACAAAGATAGCAATAACAATGATCAAGGGAATTTCGGACATAGTTGTCAGGGAGGCAGTAAGGAGGGTGTAGATGAATAGGACAGGGACAAGAATATTGACTAATAGCGAATTTAGATGCCTGTTAACCTCTTTTCCTTTTCCTGATAGTTTAGCCACTAGATAACCAATTACAATAAATCCATAGAATTGGCCAAATTGAAGTGTAGTTTCTAGTAGAGATTGTAAGGTCAACACCTATCGTGAGTGCAAGTATTCCTGCGGAATAAGCTACCGGAAGATGCATCACCACGTTAAACCTTAGTAGTTCGCAAAGATATGGTCTATTCAGTATGTTGGGAGATTGCAGTCTATGGTAACAGAGGAAGAACTTCTGACAGCCATTCATGAGATGATTAGAAGGACTGAAGATCCAAAGATGGAGAAACGTTTTCAGGGCTATAACAAGAGTCTCATGATGACTTTTAGTGATCTGAACATCGATATATCTGTCATATTTAGAGATGGTAAAGGAGTGGTTGAAAAAGGGGCACCGGCATCTCCGGATATGACTATCAAGACTGATAGTAAGACTATCATCGATATTCTCGGTGGTAATCTCTCTGCAATGCGAGCGTTCATGAGTGGGAGAATCAAAGCAGATGGACCAGCCAAGGATCTTATGAAATTGCAGCATCTCTTGAAAGCATAACTACTACTAGTTGATATCAAGTCCAAGTTCATGCAAGGCTTCTTTAGTGGGTCTTCCAGTGAGCTGATCCCATTTTCTATATTTATAGTAGTCTTCTAGTTGAAGATCCAGGTCAGGGATAAAATCGTCTGTAACGCTATCTGCTTGAGGAGTAAGAAGGGCTTGAGGCAATTTCTCATTTTGAGGTGTAAGACCGGCACGTAGATTGAAGATGCGTTTCATTGTAACAGAGCGTGCACCAATTTTCAATAGATCCTCCAGTGTGTATGACTGCCCGATTGCTAGATTAAGTAAATCAATAATCTTCTGAGGAGGAACTATAGCAAAGTGACACATTATAACTGAGTCAAAAAAGGCTCTGAAGTCTTGAGCTCTTGCTGCAATCGACCCCTTACCGTGGTTCTCCAATCTATCCCCGCTAGTGATTCCAAGCTCTCTAACGTCAGCACCCATATCAACGCTATACATATCGCCCTCTAGATGAGTTGCTCCACGGGATGCCATTACGTACACTGTAGCCATTCCAGAGAAAGCTCGAGGGTCATGATTTGGAATCTCAAGGCCATTAACATGAAGGACCATGTTTTCTGCATCGTGCTTCTTGCCTAGTGCAAGAGACCCTTCAGCGAGGATATCCCCAATTCCCTTGCGCTGTGCTATATGGTGAATGAGCTCAATTACTCTATCAGCATCATCCCATTGTAAATCATAGTTAGCTTTTCCAATCTTTGAGAGCTGCGTTGCAAGAGCTATAGTACTTCCGCAGCTGATGGTATCCATCCCATATTGATTGCATAGACGGTTCATGAGAACTATCTTCTTCAGATCCGAAATCAACAGATTTGTACCAAATGCTGCTATTGTCTGGTATTCAGGTCCAGCGATGTTCTCAAGAGGTGAATCTGGAATTGAGACCTTTCTTCCACAACCAATCGGACATGAATGACATGCAATTCTACCAGTCAAGATATCCCCTATTGCACCAGCATTGATAAGATCAATATCATCAAACTCTACATCTTGGAAGTATCTAATAGGAATGTCATTGAACATCATTCCAATATCAACATACATTGCAGTACCCTGATCACGAAGCATCGACATTGCTTCACCAAGAATTTTCGAGGAAGAGAGGGCTAGTGCATTGAATTCATCCAAGGTACCTAGAGGTGTGCTTAGGTCGCCTTGTACTATTATTGCCTTCAGCTTCTTCGAGCCCATGACTGCACCGAGACCACATCGCGCTGCTACTCGTTCATCATTTACAATACTCGCATACTTGACGAGATTCTCTCCAGCTTGTCCGATGCAGGAAACTTGTGATCGCTTATTCTCTTTCTTTAGATGCTTCTGGGTCTCTTCAGTATCCATTCCCCAGAGGTCTGTAGCATCAAGAATCTCTGCATCTCTATTATAGATTTGAAGAATGACTGGTTTTTTAGAAGTACCAGTAATTAGTATTCCATCAACACCAGCTGCCTTCATCTGCGCCCCAAAGTGTCCCCCAGCGTGCGACTCTCCCCAGAGTCCAGTAATAGGAGACTTTCCACATACAACATGACGTCCAGTGCAGGGAGCAAGTGTTCCAGTTAATGGACCAGTCATGAAAAGAAGCATATTCTCGGGACCAAGAGGGTCGGATTTTGGATTCAACAGATAATTCAGTAAATAGCTTGCATACCCACTCCCCCCCACAAAGGCTTTGGCTATATTTTCATCAATTGGGATACTATGAATTTCGTCCTTAGACAAATCAGCTGCTAGGATATGCCCCTGATAACCATTCATCTAATACCCTCGCATCATTTCCCAAATTTCTTGTTCATCTTCAACTACATCATCTGGCAGAAGCCTTGGTGTTCCAACCTGTTTTGCTAGCATGTATATCTTGCATGTGCGTTCCAATAGAATGGCAAGAAAGAGCGCCTCTTTGAGGGTCTTGGCAATGCAGACGGCACCATGATTTGCTATAAGTGCAGCACTTCTCTCTTCTATGGCATCTCGAACATTAGCACCAAGTTGTTTGGTCCCGGGCATAGCATACTTGCTCACCCGAATATGAGAACCAAGTTTTGGCACAGTCTCATCTATTATTGGGGGTAAAGGTTCGTTCAATACTGCCATTGCTGAGGCATAGAGACTATGTGTATGAACAACTGCTTTTGTATCATCACGAGTGTTGTAGAGTTCAAGGTGCATAGGATGCTCTACACTCGGATTCCTTGCACCTTCAAGGACTTTGCCATTCAAATCTAGAACAACCATGTCCTCAGAAGACATCTCTGTGTAATGAACAGAACTAGGAGTTATGACGACATGGTCTTCTACGCGCACACTAATATTACCAGATGATCCAATGACAAGATTGTTCTTTATCATCTGTAAACAGATATCTAGCAATTCCTTTTTTACATCCTCGTACAAAATCAATCACCTTCGCAGTACATATTGGTCCACTTGGAATAATAGGATCTGTAAAGGTCCGCTCTATCATCTGGATTACTAATTGGTTTCCACTGGACCATAGCTTTTGCAGCATCCATTAAGCTAGAGTAATGACCTATGCCAGTTGCTGCGCATATTGCAGCTCCTAGAAGACTTCCTTCAGCCTGAAGTGGGGTGTGTATTTGTCGTCCAAGAACATTTGCTAGCATATCAGGCCAGATTCTGGATTGTGTCATGCCACCGATTGTCTTAATGCAAGTCGCCTGACGATACTCTTCTAATTGTTCGCAATTTCCTCTAGTAGCATATGCAATATTTTCAAGGACCGCATGAATGAAGCGAGCTGAATTAAGAGGGATCACTTGTGGCAGGACAGGTTGTGGAAATACCATCTTTGCCTGCTTTACATCCGTGATTCTTTGGCAATCCATAATACTTGGACCAAGGGCAACAAACGTTTCATTGCTTCCGGGAGGAATATCAGCCAGGATATTGTCAAGATTGGAGAGAGTCGTCGTCACGCATTCCTTAGGTGAATTTGCGCGTTCGCAGAGAAGATTTACAACCCATTGAAGATAAGCACCAGTCAGAGTTGCATTACTCTCTAGGACCCATCTTCCAGGTATCACATGACAACAGGTCCAGATTTTTTGTGTAGCATCGCAATATGGTTCATCTATGACCATCATGACTGGAGCTGTGCTACCAGCAATTATTGCAATCTCGCCAGATTGTGCTTGGGTTGAAAGCAGGGCACACTGTGTGTCAGCACCACCTTGAATCACAGGCAATCCCTTTGGTAATCCGCACTTCTTATGAGCGGTCTTAGTCACTTCACCGACCACAGAACCAGTATGCTGAATCTGGGGTAATATGTCCAGATTGATTCCAACTGCTTCTGCTACTTCATGACTCCAAACACAAGAAGATACGTCCATGAATCCAGTCCCACTCCCTCCAGATGGATCTGTCACAAAGACATCAGCAAGCTTGTATGTTATCCAGTCATTGATTGGTAATAGATGAGCAACCGATTCGAACACATCGGGTGCTTCTTCTTCAAACCACGATAGTCTCGATGGAGAGAACATTAGGGGGGGCCAGCAGCCTGTAATCTCATGATAGCGTTCACCCAAGGACTCTTCAATAATGTATTGTGTCATAGCTCCTCGAGCATCGATATTCGGCCCAGCATAGATCTCATCCCCTAGTTTGTTGAGGAAGATGCAACCATGTCTTTGACTGGTCGTTGATACTGCCTCTAGTTCAAGGCCGCTCAAGTTTGCCTGTTTGCAGGCCTCCTTCACAACAGTACATATGAGATGCCAGAAATGGTTTGGGTCAAATTCCTTAGCAATTTCAAGATCAATTGGTGTCGTATACTCCCAGGATCGCCGGCTAAGAGATACAACATGTCCTGTAGAATCTACAACCATACAACGAACACCAGTAGTGCCTGCATCTATTGCAGCAACGACCATCTACTCATACACCTCCGGGTTCAAGAGATGCTTGGGCCGCTCACCTTTGATGAACGTAAGTATGTCGGTAACAATCGAAGCAGATTGCCGCTCAATAGTCTCAACTGTGTTGCCACCCATATGAGGCATGATCGTTACGTTATCAAGTTCAAGAAATCTGTTATCGCAATCAACAGGTTCCATAGAAAAGACATCTAAGCCAGCTCCAGCAATGGATTTTGACGTGAGGGCGTTATAGAGTGCATCTTCGTCCACAATTGATGCTCTTGCAGTATTGATAAGAAAAGCAGTCTTCTTCATCGAGGCTATTTCATCTGGCCCGAGTAGATGTAGGGTTTCGTCAGTAGGTGTGCAGTGTATTGTGATAATATCAGCCTCTGAAAGGAGGGTATTCAAATCCACTTGAGTTGCTTTCACATCTGAAACACGGTCTTCGGTAACATAGGGATCATAAATGAGAATAGAAACCCCAAAAGCTTGAAGCCGCTTTGCCACTTCTGTTCCAATCGCTCCAAGGCCAATGATTCCTACAGTTTTGTTACATAATTCGAAACCCTTTAGATTCATGTACATATTAGCAAAGTCTTTGAAATCATCTACAAAGAAATCGGTCTTTAAGAGACGCTCTGCACGAATTAGATTCCTCGATTGGGATAGCATCAATGCAATAGTAAGCTCAGCAACTGCAATAGTATTTCTCCCTGGTGCAGAGATGACGGGAATCCCCATCTTCGTTGCAAGAAGGACATCTATGTTATTTGGGGAATTTCGGACGGACCCAATCAATTTCAATGAACATCGTTGCAAAATCTCATCCTTAATCTCGTCCCCTTCAACAATTACGATGTCAGGTTTACTCTTCTCAATAAGCAAGAGCAATGAACCTCCAAGATACAATTTCCCGGTTTCAAGCCAATTATGATAATCGACCTCAAGACCTGCATCGTATAACATGTTCAGACCAGATTGTGAGAGAGGGGCGGTGATGAGTATCTTCACGTGAATCCGTCCTAGTCAATCGAAAATTAACTATGTGCAATCCTGCCTTTAAACGTTCATCGACATCTTGGTTGGCAAGCAAGTTTGCGGCACAGACTACCATGTCAGTCAAAGATTGTCGATGTCTTATATTCATTCTATACATGTTATTTTCTGTGAATTACAATGTCAGAATCTGCAATCACAATAACTAATCTTACAAAACGGTTCGACGATATCACAGCTCTAGAAAATCTCAACCTTGAGATTGGTTGGGGCGAGCTATTTGGTATTCTCGGACCTAATGGTGCTGGAAAAAGCACGACCGTTAATATTCTAAATACACTACTTGAACCTACAGAGGGTTCAGCGATAGTGGATGGACACGATGTGGTTTTTGATTCAACAGGTGTTCGTGAGGTGATTGGTGTCTGTCCGCAAGAGCCAGCATACTATAGATTCCTCTCAGGCAAAGAAAACATCACTCTCATGGGAGATATGCATCTCGTTCCCAAAGACATCCTTGAAGAACGAATCAAGACCATGGTAGAGAAAATTGGTATGGAAGATCACATCAATAGACGTGCTAAGGACTACAGTGGGGGAATGATTCGTAGAGTCAGTATGCTCATGGCATTAATCAATGACCCCAAAATTGCTCTACTAGATGAGCCCACAGTTGCAATGGATCCTAAATCTCGACGAGCTGTCTGGGAGTTCATACGTGAACTAAAGGGTCAAGGCAAGACAATCATTCTCACAACTCATTATATGGAAGAGGCCCAAGAACTATGTGACAGAGTTGCTATCATTGATGAGGGCAAACTGATTGCGCTTGGGTCTCCTTTGGAACTTATGAGAGAAAACCACTCAAAGAATCTGGAAGAGGTATTTCTGAAGATCACTGGAAAGAAACTGAGGGAGGCTGTTTAGAGATGAACCTAAGACGTATACTAGCATTAACCAAGAAAGAGCTAAAGAAGACCGCGCGAGAACCTGCAGTTCTCTTTCTTCTGATTATATTCCCAATCACGATCACATTCGTGTTTGGTCTTGCATTTGGTGGAATTGGTGGAGGAACCACAACAAGTTTCGATGTTGGACTTCTAAATCTAGATACTACCAGCCCGCAGGCCAACTGGGGTTCTTCATTTGTTGGCAATTTGACATCTTCTGATGTCTTTGTTGTTTATCAATATGGAGACAATAACACAGGACAGGCTGCTCTACTGCAGGGAGCCCTCGATGCGTTCATTATCATACCTGAAGGATTTGGTGATAGCATTGTATCATACAATAGTGCTCCATTCAATACTAGTGCATGGGTAAACACTACGATTGGTCTCTATGTCGATAGCGGATCAATGATGGCTGTTTCAGCAATTCCACCACTGGTAAGACAGGTACTAATAACGACAATCTTTGGAGAGGGTGCATCGACGATTGGATTGCCAATTGAGATTGCAAGCCCAGCATTAGTACAGTCAAGTACTTTTACGCAGTGGGACTTTATGGCCCCAGGTATCTTTGCCTTTGCTGCAATATTCTTGACAATGATTGTTGCTCAGACAATGACAAGTGAGAGAGACGAGGGATTGTTGAGAAGACTGAGAACAACTCCAGCGTCATCAGCTGATTATATGATAAGTCAAACACTATCATACATGATCATTGCAGCGGTCCAGGTTGCACTGGTTCTAGTATCATCGTTCATAATTGGATATAGACCAGCGACTGGAATTGTAGGAATCGCATTTACCTTTGTGATAGCACTAGCATTCTCACTCGTAGCTGTGGGATTTGGGCTTTTATCAGCTACACTATCCAAGTCTGCAGAAGCTGCTACCGGAGTGAGCTTCATCTTCATTATGCCCCAGATGTTCTTGGGAACATTTATGCCCCTGGGTGAAATGACAGAAGCAATTTCGATGTTCATTCCAAGTAGATATGTTACTGAAGCTTTAACCACTCTGTTTCTTAGAGGGGCTCCTATAACAACTCCAATCATTTGGATAAATCTGGCTATCGTTTCGGTTGTTGGTATTCTTCTAGTGCTTGTAGGAATCATTCTCTTTGAGAAATATGGTTCACGCTAAGAGCCCGGAAATGGGCTCTTTTTTTTCCTGCTACAGTTATTAGGGAGGTATTAGAAATGAAAGTAATTAGATTTGAGGTGATTGATTGAATAAGGATGAAACGGAAATGGATGATGATATGATAAAGAAAGCTAGACAGCTTCTTTTACTTACAGATCTGGTTGAAAAGTATCCACAGGTAATCGCACGTAGAGTATCAGGTCTTGTCTACATCCTCATTGCTGGTGGTATTTCATTTGCCACTCTAATATTCATGTCACTTCAAAACATACTGGGACCTGGTGACCCATTCTTAGTCAATGTGGGTTTTGTTCTTTTGAGCTTGGGTCTATCGTGGGTGATTGGATTCAGATTGATAGTACCACTTACCCGTTCCTATCAGGAAAAATCAGATCCATCAAAAGCTGACAGGAAAATCTATGCATTATGGACTGTTCTTTGTACAGCCATTGTCATAACTTCACTCATCACCTTCCAAATAGGACAAGCCCAACTGTTCCCACCAGCTCTCCAAATAGTAATGGCATTTGGTTTTACTATGAACTATCTCTTTGGTAGAAGAACAGGCTCAGAACTTGAGTTCTTTTCAAAGGAACAGCTCTACTTTGCTATTGCGATACTTCTGGGTGTAATTCCAATGCTTGTATTTCCTCAGATTGCATTTCTGGTCCTGATTGTCGTCAATATGGGCGGAATCTATGTTATTGGTATCTATATGCTGATATCTGCTGAACAACTGCTGTTGGAGAGCAAAGGGCAGGGATAGAGTTGAGTCTGGACAGGGACCTTCTATCATCACTGGTAGAGCTCATGGAAGAAGACCGTGAGACTATGGTCCCCACTCGACTCTCTATACTGATATATCTCTACTTCACTCAGAATGCTAATTTCACCATTCTCCAGAAGAAACTCGGACTAACCTCTGGCAATCTGTCAAGTCATCTAAGAAAATTAGAAGAACTTAATCTCATCAGAATATCAAAACGGTTTGTTGAGTTAAAACCGACGACTATAGTGAGCTTAACTCAAGATGGGGCAAAGCAGGTGAGAGATCAGATGCTTAGAATGAGAGAACTGGTATCAAAGGTCATTGAGAAAGATCTCAATGATTCAGAGGAGTAATTTCTGCAGTTTCAAGAGGTCGGGTACTTCTCCAACAGTCTTCAACTTGCCTGCGGAGTATGCTGCCATAGGACTCTCAGTCTTATCCATTATACCAAAGAAGACGGAAGTATCCATTGTCACCTTTAGTTCAGAATCAACCTCTCCTTCTGCCACAGCTTCAAGCTTTGCGTCTCCAATAGTCATGTACATTTTGGTATCGATGTCAGGGAAGATAAACTGGAGAGTCTTATGATAGTCCTTGAACCTTCGCTGTATTTTGGGGTCTTCGAATCTTTCTGCAAGTGCCTGAAGTTGAGCCAATATTTTCTCTTTTGTCATATGGACACCAGGTATATTATTTCACAAATACCGAGTTATACTTTCTGACTGACCGTGATGTTAATAGGTATCTTAACAAAAACCTGAGAAGGTGTTGTATTTGTTACAAGACAATACGGAAACTGGTAGAGCTCAAGACAATCAATCGAGAAGAGCTTATTATGCGTGGGCAATCGCGTTGATCTTTGCCATCGGTTTTACATTCATTATTTGGTTGCTTGGGCCCTTGCTGGATCCAGTCATCGCCACATTTGGACCGGATCTTGGAGCAAGTTGGTACTTCTGGCAACTCCCGACACGTGATTTTCTCATCATGTTGATTGTTTGGAGTTTTTATCTCACACACCAATTCGCAATCTGGGCGGCTATCTATTGGGCACAGAAGAACCTTGTGGAATACAAGACGAAACCTACAACAGGATTGACTAGATACAACTGGGCAACTCTGACAATTAACGCAGCATTCATCATTCTACATCTCGTTCAGACTCACATATGGTTTGATGGTCTTGCGCAGGATGTACCCATCTGGACTAGTCAAGGTTCTGTCATCGTAATGCTCGTATTGATTCTCATCATTGAAAATCCAAGACGGGGCTTCTTCATAGGACGAAAAGCAGGGAAACCTATCACTGCTCAGGTGTCAGGATTCTTCAGAAGAAACCATCAATATATTATTGCATGGGCACTTGTGTATACATTCTGGTTTCATCCTATGGCCTATGACCCACAACTTGTGACCGGATTCTTCTACATGTTCTTACTCTTTATCCAACTCTCGTTAGCATATACGGTAGTACATGTGAATCAAGGATGGGTAGTTCTACTTGAGAGCTTCGTTGGAATTCATGCATTCTTTGTCGCTGTATATAACACCATTCAACATGCTAGCGCTGATATGTGGGTAATGTTTGCATCAGGATTTGCGTTCATGTTTGTGTTCACATACATGTATGCCTTCAAAGTCAGGCGAGAAATCAGATGGTTAGTTTATGCAGGGTATTTTGGAGCTCTGGCTTGGATCTATTTGCCCATTGCTTTTGGGGGATATGGAAGACCGCTAGAGTATCTAATGCGTGTTGAGTTCCTCTGGATCCCCATTATTCTCTATCTGCTTGCATTTGTCTTTGGAGGAGTCGTCTATCTCTATCTTAAACGGAAGAAACAAGTTGAGCAATTATAGGAGATAGAAATTTCTGAAAGGAGGAATCACTCCTTTCAGAACTCTATCATTTACGGTCTGTTACTTCTGTGACATGGACACTACAGGATACGCAGGGATCATAAGATCGAACAACTGTTTCCAGTTTTGGTCCAATGACTTTCGCATCCTTGACTCCTTGTTTCAATAGACCTTCTGACATCCTTCGTAAATCATTTTCTAGGATTGGGAGAAACATGGCTGTGGGAGTAATAATATCAACACTCTTCACCTTTCCATTCTTATCAACACTGATAGTATAAGCGAGTAACCCTCTTGGCGCTTCTGTCATTGAAACACCAGTACCAGCCTTAGTAATTTGAGGCTTGATTCTCTTTTCATTTGGTTTGAGAGCTGATGCAATATCACTGATAATACTCTCAGCACGTTGAACAAAGTAAATGATCTCAACAGCTTGTGCAAAATTATTGGACATGGGATTATTTGGATCAAGAAACTCAACATACATCTCTGCGAGCTCCTTTGCGCGACCAGTCATCCCGCCACCAAAGAGATGATATCTGGATAAAGACCCGGTCATGAAGGGTTGTTCATTGTAGTGACTATGTTTCGCGAAGGAATGGCTTACAATACTCTCTCGGAGACGCATCTTGTACGCATCTACCTTGAATTTTGAGTTGTCAGATGCATGCACAACATCGCCTAACATTGTATATGTCCCATCATAGGGCTCTAGTGCGAGATGAATCCGTGAGGCATCAACTTCAGGCCAGTTACGATAACTCACTAGAGTTTCAAGAGCTTGTTCTGCTTCATTTTGAAGACCTCTAAGTCGTTGCCCAAGGGACACCAACTTCTTCTTTGTGGGCAACTTCCCAAAACCGCCAAGCATGACATTTTCTTGATGGATATATCTTGAACCGATCACAGTCTGAATATCCGCACCGATGTCTTTGAGTGCCATTCCTGCTGCAAGAATTGTGGGATGGTCTTTCGACATGGAGAATGCATCAGGATATCCTAAGAAGTCAGGAAGTGCAAGTAGGAAGAGATGCAGAGCGTGACTCTCAATGTAGTCGCCAATATAGAGGAGTTCTCGAAGTTTTACTGTCTGTTTGGTTGGATGGAGTCCAATTGCCTTCTCAGCTGCTTGAAGTCCCGTAATCTTGTGAGCAGCTGCACAGAATGAACATACTCTTGGAAATACAGCTGTAGCTTCTTCAATAGGTTTGCCTAATGTAATGGCTTCGAAATACCGAGGACCCTCGAAGATATTGACCTGCGATACTTGCACATTTTTTCCATCGTGTCTAATCTCGATGCCAGCTTTACCTTCGATGCGTGCGATATGATCTACACTGATAGGCCGAATAATCTTCTTAGAAGACTTGCTTTTTGGGTTCTCTGTCATTACTTATTCCCTCCGTAAATCTTCTTCAGCATCGGTTCAAGATTCGGGTTGTGAGCACCAAAAATCCTGAATCGATGACGTACTATTTCTTCTGAGAGACCTTTGTTCTTGAATGTCAATGCTAACGAGTCGAACCAAGCGGTATCATGAGGAACTGGACCCCGACAACCAATACATGGTACATTGAAGGAGATACACCGAGCCTTGCAACCAGCAGTAGTCACGGGTCCTAGACACGGTTCCCCGCGTTCAATGAGAATGCAGGGATTACCAGCCAATCTGCATTCAGAGCATACAGGATAGTCCTTGGGTTCAGGAAATGTTCCAAAGAGAAAGGCAGATATGAAATACAATATCTCATCTTCTTCTGGGGGACAGCCAGGAAGATAATAATCCACTTCAACGTGTTTCGATATGGGTGTTGCTTGAAGACCTTTCATATCAATCTTTGATTCACCATAGACTTTGGAATAGAGTTCCTCATAATCCAGTTCACCTTCTGCCCAGCTCTGGACTCCACCATTAACGGAACAGGCTCCCAATGCCACAAGAATCCGAGAATGTTTCCGTATCTCAAGAAGTTCTTCCAAGTCTTTCTCAGTTGAAACCGATCCCTCAACAAAGGCTACATCAACATCTGCAGGCATCTTACTTGCGCTTGATAGCATGTAGAAACTCTCAAACGTCACTGCATTGGCAATCTCGAGTATCTTCTGTACCGTGGCAAGCTTCAGTTGGCAACCGTAGCAAGATGTTAATGCATATACCCCAACACGTGGTCTGCACTCGCCATCACATCCTTCGATTATTGTCATCTTAAATCAACCCCGGAATACTTGTGATTGCATAGTAATCAAAGACAGGACCGTCCTTGCAAGCATACTTCCAGCTTGTAGCTGTACCGATATTACAATGTCCACATTTTCCAACACCGCATTTCATACGTCGCTCCAAGGTCACGAAGATGTATCGTGGATCGTACCCCCTAGCAATGAGCTCTTCAAACATACCCTTGTACATAGCTGGAGGACCACACATTGCAACTGCACAGTTTTTCGGATTCACATTGACCTTGTCAAAGTGTGCAGTAGCCCGACCCTGGAGACCTTTGAAATCAGGGTCGCGTGTTGCTGTCTGGACTATAGAGATATTTTCAGCAGTTGCGATATCTTTCATTGCTTCAAGTTCTCTTTTGAAGAGAAGCTCGTTTCCAAATTTCGCACTGTTGATGATTGTGATGTTACCAAATAACCATCTATTATCGAGTGCATAAAGAAAGACTGAGCGAAGTGGAGCCATTCCCAGACCTGCTGCAACAAGAAGTAGGTCTCGGTTGTGAAATTGCTCCATTGGAAACCCGTTACCATACGGCCCACGAATGCCAACTAATGCACCTGGTTCAAGTTTATGTATCTGAGATGTGACACGACCAGCATTCCTGATACATAATTCAAAGAAGCCCATTCTACGAGCTGACGAACTAATTGAGATAGGCACTTCTCCGAGACCAAGTAATGAAACTTCAACGAATTGACCAGGTTTGAAACGCCAATTCATTGCAATCTCTGGATCTTCAAATCGAAAGAGAAACAACTTGTCATTTTCTGAAAGATTGTATTTTCGCAGAAGACGACATTTTGCAGTATCATAGATATTGTCCTTACCCTCATCTCTTGCTACAGGAACTGCCATCGCTATGCACCTCCGTGATATCCTGCGATTTCCATCAAATTCTTCTTGAATTGAATCTCTGCAGGGCAGAAATAGGTACAGCGGCCACACCCTACGCAATAGGAAGTAGTAGTTGCTGTACAGTACGAATTCTTACAGTGGTAACGATTAATGAACCGGTCTTTCTTAGTTTCACGGAAATTATGATCTCCAGCCACTAACCCATGAGAACGAAATTGACACGAGTCCCAGAAACGAACACGTTCACCAGTCCTACCATCAATGCTCGGAATATCTTGAACATCATAGCACTTACAGGAAGGACATGTCAATGTGCAATTTCCACATCCCAGACATTTCTCGCTCTCCCGCATGTACATGGGATGATCTAAACGAAGCTCCATGAAATATCGAAGATTGTCCCAATTCCCCTTGACAGTAAACATGGAAGACCGCTTCTCTTCAAAACTTGACATATATTCGACATCAGCTGGTGTAACCTCTTGGAAGAGTTCCTTTTCATATGGATCAACGAGTTTGTGTCCCACGACCGTACCCACACGAACAAGGAAGCCATCAGGCAGTTCATGGAAGAATAAATCAAAACCAGCATCAACAAACTCAACACGTCGTACATTACAGAAGCAATATTCATCAGGAAGACAAGACAGCCCGATTATAATTCCATTCTCTCGTCGTGTCTTATAGTATGGATCTGGTTGGTCGTCAAGAAATTTAGAGTCCATGGTTCTCAAGGCTACTATATCACATGAATGTACTCCAAATAGGATTTGCTTTCTTTTAGAAGGAGTGTTTTCATACAACTCTACCTTTCTTGTATCAAATGCAAAAAGAACCTCGCGCTCAGGATAGAAGAAATGTCGCGGAGGACGGATAGTTCGGTGATAATTAAAGACAACATTATTCACATCTTCTACTTCACAAAAATCATAGAACTTGTCCGATATCTTATGTGGGGCGTAAAGAACTCCAATTTTTTTTAATCGCTCAAGGAATTCATACGTATTTTGAGTGGAGATTTTTACATATCTCAAATCGGGATACACCTCGCAGTAATTACGGTCGACAAGGATGTACCATCGTGGGTTATTAATAAAATGAAAGATGTGGACGTATCATTAGAACACGTGTTCTAATTACAGTCCTCAAAGATCATGCTCAATTCATTACTGATAAGCGATTCTGTGTGAGTGCACAACCGAATTTTCGGGAATAGATATTGTAGTAAAGGTCACGACAGAAAGATTATATCACCCCCTCTGTTGATGCCGTCGTTACTACCTGACAACGGAGTCTGTTCCTATGGTCAGCGAGGCAGCCAAAAAATCGGATAATAGTGCTAAACCCACGGATGTTTTGATAATCGGTGGTGGAATGGCCGGTATCAATGCCGCCCTTGGATTGGCAAATGGTGGACATCATGCTCACATGATTGAGAAGACGGTAAATATTGGAGGTAACTATGTTGCCATCTACAAGATCTTCCCCGCCTTAGAGTGTTCTGCATGCGTCATGACACCACTTACTTCCTTTGTTGGAAAACATCAGAATATCACAATACATGCATTATCTACAGTGGAGAAGGTAGAAGGTGAAGCAGGTAACTTCACAGTCACTATCCGAAAGAAAGCAAGGTATGTTGATGAGAATAAATGCACTGGCTGTGGCCTCTGTGTAAAATCGTGTCCAATAGAGGTTCCAAACGAATATGACTTTGGGTTGTCTCTCAGAAAAGCAATTTACTTCAACTTTGCACAACAGATCCCACTAGTAGCCACCATTGATAGAGATGTCTGCATAGGCTGTGGAACTTGTGCTGCCATTTGTCCTCAGGGGTGCATTGATTACACTGATGAAGACAAGGTATACACGCTTAATGTTGGTTCGATTATTGTTGCGACAGGTTTTGAAGAATACAAACCATTTGACTATGGAGAATACGGGTATGGTGTATTTCCAAATGTTGTCACATCGCTTGAATATGACAGACAAACGCACCCTACTGGACCGACGGACGCCCACATGGTAAGACCTTCGGATGGAAGAGAACCAAGTAAGGTACTCTTTGTCAATTGCGTAGGCAGCAGAGATGTACGTGAGAATATACAGGGTTATAGCAATCATTGTAACCGTGTATGTTGTTCCTTTGGTGTGAAGCTTGCACAGGTCACAAGGATGCATTATCCTGAAGATCACTGCGAGATAATTTACACCTATATGGACATGCGCACTGCTGGAAAGGCATTGGAAGAGTTTCTCTGGGATACTGAAAAGAATCGTGGGGTCAAGTTCATCAGAGGTAGAGTGGCTGAGATTCAAGAAGATCCCGACACTCACGACTTGTTTGTAAAGATGGAGGATACAGAAACAGGAAATATAATTGAACTTGATAAGATATCTATGGTCGTTCTCAACTCAAGTTTCAGACCAATGAAGGACTTGGAAAATCTAGCAAAGATTTTAAAAATTGACCTTGACGAAACAGGTTGGGTAAAGGAACGAGATCCAAATGCAGGAGCATTGGAAACAAACAGACCTGGTATCTTTGTTGCGGGATGCGCTCATGGCCCGCGTGATGGTACAGATTCTGTGAATGAGGGAAAGGGTGCAGCAATGGCAGCTCATTCAATATTGCCAATTCCCGTGCCCGAAATGCCTCCTGAAGTACCACCTGCTGAGATGGGTGATGAACCAAGAGTGGGCGTCTTCATTTGCCATTGCGGAGGTATCATCTCTAATGAGATTGATCCGAAGGCACTAGCAGACTGGGCAAAGGACATTCCACATGTTGCATTTTCAACAGACTACATCTTCATGTGCTCGGATCCAGGACAGGAATTTGTTACAAATGCGATAAAAGAACATAAACTCAACCGTATTGTTGTAGGTTCATGTTCGCCACTTCAACATGAACAGACATTCCGAAATGCAATGGAAGCTGCAGGTCTCTCTGGATATTATCTCGTAGGTCCTGTAGGTCTACGAGAACATCTTGCATTGGTTCATACCCAAGCGCCACCAGAGGTACGGCAAGAGAAAGCGCAAGATATGATCCGAAGTGGAGTAGCAAAGGCACTCAACAATGAAGAAGTGCCTCGTAAGAGAGTTGAGGTGACTCGAACCTCGATGGTTGTGGGTGGCGGAGTTTCGGGAATGACAGGAGCTCTCGATATTGCAAGAAAAGGATTTGATGTTCTACTCATTGAGAAACAGGATAGACTTGGAGGACGACTCAATGAATTACATAATATCTTTCCCAAGATGAATTCTGCACAAGAAATCGTCGATGGTCTTGTCGCGCGGATAAAGAAGGAGAAACGAATCAAGGTCATTTTGAATACGAAAGTAGTTGGTCGTGATGGTTCGTATGGCAACTATGATATCCATGTTGAAGATGTTAAAACAGGCGAGCAAACCGTTCATCGAATTGGTACGATGGTAATAGCTGTTGGCATGGACACTTACGATCCAAAAGAGGGTGAATATGGTTGGGGGGTTGTTCCAAGTGTTATTACTACACTTGATTTGGAGAGAAAACTTAGGAATGGCGAGTTAAAGAAGGCTCCAAAGAATCCAGTATTCATCCATTGTGTAGGATCACGTCAGAATCCTGGTGAAGGCAATAGATATTGTTCTAGAGTGTGTTGTTCAGCAGTGATATCGATTCAACATGAGTTGAAAGAGATATTCCCTGAAACAAAGATATTCTCAGCGTATAAGGAACATATCCGTCCATTTGCTAACGGTATGGAAGAGATGTGGAGAGAAAATAGACAGAATGGCGTTGCGTACCTTAGATGGGAGCGTGAGCAACCTATTACTGTGGAGAAGTCTCCTGATGGTGATGAAGCTATTGTGACGATATACGATACACTCTCTCAAGAGACTTTCAAGATTCACTCGGATATGGTAGTCCTTGCTCTGGGTCTTGAAGCACCACACGACGTCAGTGAATTGACTAGAGCATTGGGAATCAATAGAGGACAGGATGGTTTTCTATCTGAAATGCATATGAAATTCCGTCCTGTTGAGACTACTGTTCCTGGTGTCTTTCTTGGTTGCACCTATGCAAAGAATGTGTCAGACTCAATAAACCAAGCAAGAGGAGCCGCAAATGAGGCAAGTATTCCGCTAAACTTGGGAACAGTTGAGATAGAGCTGCTTACAGCCGAAGTCGACGAAGAATTATGTGTTGGATGTGATCTCTGCCACTATTCTGAAATTTGTCCATATGATGCGATTAGCATGGTCGAGGTCGAACCTGGCGTTAAAAAGAGTGTCACTGATGAATTAAGATGTGAAGGATGTGGAGCATGTGCAGCTATTTGCCCCACTGGAGCAAGAGATCTACGATGGTGGAGAGAACAGAGTTTGCTCGATGAGATTGAAGATATGCTCAAGGAGTGATTCCATGACTTCGCTTGCTGATCTTCGCTCCGTCTGGATGGTTCTAAATGATCTAATGGGAGAGTTAGAGAGAAACGGTGTCGTTCTCTCAGATTTAGCTTATGCGGATCTTAGAAACTCAAAGATGGTCATAGAATATCTCAGTTCCTTTGAAGATGATATCAGAGCTGGAGAAGGCGGTGACACCCAACTGAAACTTGAGATAGAACAGAAAGTGCTTGTTCTCAAAGACTCACTCCTTATCAGAGCAGAAGAGAGAGTTGGACCTGATTTTCGAAAGGTGTGGGAACATAAATTCAATCTAGCATTAGAGGGAAAATTGCTTCACACGGATATCGATACCAAGGTGCCAATCTCAGATATTCCACGAGATAAAGACACTGCCTACTTTAGGATCAAACTTCCAGATTATATTCCTGTGGAGATTGTATCAGAGCTTGCAGAAGACTGCCGGGTCAATGTCTTTCTTAATGGAGATCGCCATCTTCAAGTCAGTGGAAAGAAAGAGTGCGTTCGTGATGCGATGAAGAGACTTGGTCAGCTCTTTTATGGCGAGAATAAGCTTGGTTAGAAGAAAATAGAAACAATAAATATCATCAAATCACTAGCTTGGTAATTGATGTGGTCTTAAAACGTACATTTTGTGTCGAATTTCGACATTCTTGTGAAGGGGTGGCATCAACAAGAATTTATAGCTGGAGATTGCGCGGCAAACACGTGAGAGGGTCATTGTAGTTTCTCTTGGCCAGTTCTCATTAGAGGAGTCAGAGTATCTAAAAGAAGGTGCTCATAAGAAATGACCTCAATAGCAAGAATGATACTTTCTGAGCATATTATGTCAGGGGATCCAGAGCTTCACCCTGGCGATGAAATTGGAATTAAGATTGACCGCACACTTACCCAAGATGCCACAGGGACACTCGCTTATCTTCAATTTGAGGCAATGGGTCTAGAGAGGGTCAAGACTGAACTGTCGGTATCATTTATAGATCATAATACACTACAGACGGACTTTAGGAATCCTGATGACCACAGATACCTACAAACAGTCGCTGCAAAATATGGCATCTATTTTTCAAGGCCGGGAAATGGTATATGCCATCAGGTTTTCCTAGAACGATTTTCAAAACCAGGGAGAACTCTCATCGGATCTGACTCTCATACACCCACAGCAGGTGGGGTAGGGATGATAGCAATTGGTGCAGGAGGCCTCGATGTTGCTGTTGCAATGGGTGGAGGAGCTTATTACCTGAAGGCACCAGAGATAATCGGAGTACATCTATCTGGTAAAATGCCTGAATATGTTTCAGCTAAGGATATTGTTCTCGAAGTTCTACGAAGGCTTGGGGTCAAAGGAGGAGTAGACAAGATTCTGGAATACTTTGGACCGGGGATAAAAGAACTCTCAGTTCCAGAGAGGGCTACAATAACAAATATGGGGGCTGAAACAGGGGCTACGACGTCAATCTTTCCTTCTGATGAGATCACGAAAGAGTTTCTAATCATGCAACAGAGAGAACATGATTGGGTAGAGATTCCTGAAGCAAACGAAAAGGACTTTGAACAGGTTATCAAGATAAATCTAAGTAAACTTGAGCCACTTATAGCAAAACCTCATTCTCCGGGCAATGTTGTACCACTTTCTGAACTTATCGGATTAAAAGTTGATCAAGTTGCGATTGGTTCTTGCACAAATTCCTCCCTGAAAGATATGCTCGCAGTAGGTGGACTATTGAAGGGGCGGAAAATACATCCGAATACAGTATTGGGAGTTTCACCGGGTTCTCGTCAGGTACTATCATATCTAGCCAAAAATGGACAACTTGCTGATATCATCTCTGCAGGAGCAAGAATCCTAGAGAGCGCATGCGGACCGTGTATCGGCATGGGATTTGCACCACCATCAGGAGGAGTATCACTCAGAACTTTCAATCGAAACTTCAGCGGAAGGAGTGGTACAGCTGATGCAGAAGTCTACTTGGTAAGTCCAGAGGTTGCAGTTGCAGCAGCAATTTTCGGCGAAATAACAGATCCAAAGAAGCTTGGTGCAGCACTAAAAATTAATCTACCTGCGAAAATCGATATTGATGACTCTATGATACTTCCACCATCAGATAAACCAGAAAGTGTAGAGGTTATTAGAGGACCCAATATTGTGCCCTTACCAAAGATGGACCCACTTCCAAAAAGCCTCTCGTCTATCCAAGTACTCATTAAACTCAATGATGATATCACAACAGACCACATCATGCCAGCAGGCGCAAAGATCTTGCCATTGCGGTCAAACCTTCCGGAGATTAGCATGCATGTCTTTGAACAAGTCGATCCATCATTCGTATCGATTGCACTCAGGGCAAAGGATAGAGGAGGCGGAGTCATACTTGCAGGAAATAATTATGGACAGGGTTCTAGTAGAGAACATGCAGCCCTTGCACCAATGTACCTTGGGGTGAAGATGATTCTCGCAAAATCCTTCGCGAGAATCCATAAGGCAAATCTCATCAATTTTGGAATTTTACCCTGTACATTGGATGATGCTACATTATTCGAAAAAATCGATGCAAGTGACATCCTTGATGTTAAAGGAATCCGTAAAATCCTTGAAGCGGGGGAACCACATTTCTTCATCATAAATAAACGGAAGGGTACCAAGATACCCATTACCTGCCAACTAACTGACCGAGAGCGAAACATAGTGTTGGCTGGAGGGCTTCTGAACTATACGAAAGGAGGAGGAGTATAGAACTAGAGGAGGTATTTCTATGGCACAGAGATCAATCTACGAATATTCTGCAAAGAAACTTATAGCTGATGAACTGGAAAAATACTTTCCAGAATTCAAGTATCATCGTAAACTTGCTGTAATTACTCCGAAGACCAACTGGGTCAAGTTCGAGAAAGAACACCCCTGGTTGAAGACAGATAGACTGGTCGCAAAACCAGATCAGCTGTTTGGCAAGAGAGGAAAAGCAAACTTACTACTTCTTGATGCTGATCTAACCCAGTTGAAGAAATTTGTGAAGGAGAATCTAGGAAGGCAGATTGAGGTTGGGAGTACAAAAGGAGAACTGAAACGATTTCTAGTGGAACCATTCATACCTCATGAGAAGGAGTTCTATGTATCTATCACATCAGAAAGAGAATATGATATTTTGCACTTCTCTTTCGAAGGGGGCATATTCGTGGAGGAGAACTGGGATAAAGTACTCCATATACCAATCCCAATTGGTACGGATATCACGGACTTTGACCTAGAAGGAAAGATCAAGGGCTTGGGTGAACTCAAGAAAATAGTCATCCCATTCCTAAAGGGACTTTTCAAAGTGTATGTTGATCAGGATTTCGCATTTCTAGAGATTAACCCATTTGCATTGACCCCTGATGGTCTTATTGTACCTCTGGATTTGAAAGCTCGTCTAGACGACACTGCCGCATTCAGACATGCAAATACATGGGGAAATCCCGAATCTCCGATTGAGTTTCCAGCATCCTTTGGTCAGAAATCGTCCAAGGAAGAGGCGTTTATACAGAGCATAGATGAACAGACTGGCTCTTCATTGAAACTTACAATTCTAAATCGAAAAGGTCGTGTCTGGACTATGGTTGCTGGAGGCGGAGCCAGTGTGATATACGCGGACACGATTGTTGATCTTGGCTTTGGTAATGAACTAGCGAATTATGGAGAATATAGTGGCAACCCAACACGGGAACACACAGAGCTATATGCCCAGACAATCATTGACCTGATGACAGAGAAACCAGATCCGAAGAATAGACCAAAATTCCTTCTAATTGGAGGAGGAATAGCAAACTTCACTGATGTCAAGGCAACATTTCAGGGGATTGTAAGTGCACTAAGAAAATCAGCCCAGAAGCTAAAAGATGCAAATGTAAGAATCTATGTGCGACGCGGTGGTCCAAATGAAACCGAAGGACTCGAGCTCATGCGAGATGTTGGAAAAGAGATTGGAGTTCCTATCGAAGTCTATGATAGGTATACGCACATGACAAGAATTGTTCCACTTGCATTAGGGGAGGGTAACTAAAATGGAGAAATACGATCTATTTGATAGAAATACACAGGCCATCATCTACGGGTTTCAGGCGAATGCGATTCAAAGAATGCTAGACTTTGATTATATCTGTAAAAGAGATACTCCAAGTGTGGCTGCGGTAATTCATCTGACTCAAGAGGGAGCTGTTGAATATCACAAGGTCTTCTGGGGTAGTAAGGAGATTGTAATACCTGTCTATAGGACTTTTGAGTTAGCTGTTAAAAATCATCCAAATGCTGATGTAATGATTAACTTCTCATCGTTCAGATCCTCGTATCCTACCTCGAAGGAAGCTCTTGAAACTGCAAGCATTAGAACCGTTGTCATCATAGCAGAAGGAATTCCTGAGAGACAAAGTAGAGAACTAATCAAGTTAGCCTCTAAAAATAATAAAGTCATCATTGGACCAGCAACTGTAGGAGGGATTCTTGCTGGAGGCTTTAAGATTGCCAACACAGCAGGGACTATTGATAACATTATCAAATCAAAACTCTATAGACCTGGGAGTGTAGGATTTGTGTCAAAGTCAGGAGGAATGAGCAATGAGATGTACTTCATGATTGCTCAAAACTCCGATGGCATCTATGAGGGAATAGCTATAGGCGGAGACCGCTATCCAGGTTCAACACTCATTGATCATATCCTAAGATTTGAGGCCAATCCAAAAATCAAAATGATTGTGTGTCTTGGAGAAGTTGGCGGAAAGGATGAATATACCATTGTTGATGCTATTAAGAACAACAAAATAAAGAAGCCTATAGTCATGTGGGTGACAGGTACATGTTCCAAGGTCTTTCCTGCAGGCGTTCAGTTTGGGCATGCTGGAGCAATGGCTGGAACTGAATTGGAAACCGCAGATGCAAAGAATAAAGCTTTGGCTGATGTTGGAGTAATTGTACCAACATCATTTGATGACTTTGGAGATAAGATTAGAGAAATATTCGAGAGATTGATGTCTGATGGCAAGATAGATCCTGTTGTCGAATTCGACCCACCGGAACTTCCCATGGACTTCAATCAGGCTATTGCAAGGGGAATCGTACGTCGGCCAACTGATGTCGTCACAACAATATCAAACGAAACTGGTGATGTACTCACTTACAATGGTGTACCCATTGACAAGATCATACGAGAAGACCTATCACTTGGTTATGTGATAGGACATCTCTGGTTCAAGAAAGAATTCCCTGAATTTGCACAGAAATACATCGATATTGTGCTAAAATTGACTGCAGATCATGGTCCAGCCGTGTCAGGCGCACATAATGCAATTGTGACAGCTAGAGCTGGCAAAGATCTCATGTCTTCCTTAGCTTCAGGCATTCTAACGGTAGGACCCAGATTTGGGGGAGCAATCTCAGATGCGGCAAAGTACTTCAAGAATGCATTTGACTCCGGTAAGACCCCTCAAGAATTCATTGACTACATGAAGGATGTCGTAGGCATGAACATCCCTGGAATCGGACATCGTGTAAAATCTGTCCAGAATCCAGACATTCGTGTGGAATTGCTCAAGGAATACGTTCGAAACAACTTTCCAAATCATCCGTACCTTGATTACGCACTTGAAGTCGAAAAATTAACGACAGTCAAGCGAAATAACTTGATTCTCAATGTGGATGGATGTATCGGTATCTGTTTCTTAGACCTCATGGAGAATTTGGATCTCACGGTTGAGGAGAAGCAAGATATCTTAGATACTGAAATGTTGAATGGGTTGTTTGTGTTAGGAAGGTCAATTGGGATGATGGGGCACATCTTTGATCAAAAGAGACAGCGTGCGGGTCTCTACAGACAACCTTGGGATGAGATACTTTACACTTCGAAGTAAAATCGATAAAAAGGTGAGAATTTACATAATGGTGGAATTTGAAAAACTTGTACCCCCAACAAAGGGTAAGAAAATCATTGTGAAAAATGGTCAATGGAATGTTCCGGATAATCCAATTATTTGTTGGATTGAGGGAGATGGTATTGGCCCAGAAATTAGTAGTGTAATGAGAAAGGTCGTAGATGCAGCAATTAAGAAAGCATACAAAGATAAACGCAAAATCGAGTGGTTTGAAATATATGCAGGAGATAAAGCACGAAAGCTCTACAACCCAAGTATCACTGATGAACAGCTAAAGGAATTATCGCCGCAAGACCAACGGAAGGTATACCTTCCTGATGATACTCTAAAAGCCGTGCGAGAATATCATCTTGCAATAAAGGGACCATGCGAAACACCTGTTGGAAAGGGATTCTCATCCATCAACGTTGGACTTCGTCAATTTCTAAGCCTCAATGTGTGCTTACGTCCAGTCTGGCATATTAAGGGAGTTCCAGCTCCAGTCAATAATCCAGATGCAATTGACATGGTGGTATTTCGCGAGAACTTGGAAGACATCTATGCTGGAATTGAAGCATACCCTAATACGGATCGTGCCAAACAGATGATCGATTTTCTTAGAAAACAATGGAAAGTTCCAGAGGACTCGGAGAGTCTGCGTGACTCATCAGGTATCTCTGTCAAACCCATGTCCCCAGAGAACTCAAAGAACCTTGTAAGGAGTGCCATTGACTATGCCATCAAGAAGAAACGTCATGTTGTTACAATATGTCATAAGGGGAACATAATGAAAGCCACAGAGGGGCAATTCAGAAACTGGGCATATGATGTGGCTAAGGAGGAATTCAGAGATACTATTGTCACTGAAGAAGAACTCGATGAGAGATATAGCGGAGATGTGAAGAAAGCTATTGCTGATGGAAAAATAATTGTCAATGACAGGATTCAGGATGCAATGTTTCAACAAGTCTTACTCAGACCGATGGAGTACGAGGTTCTAGCCTTACCGAATCTAAATGGTGATTATCTGTCAGATCAGCTGGCAGCTCAGGTGGGAGGACTTGGTTTTGCTCCAGGAGCGAACCTGAATGATGAGATCTTCTTTGCTGAAGCAACTCATGGTACAGCTCCAAAACATGCAGGCAAAAACGAGATCAATCCAGGATCCATTATACTCTCAGCCTGTCTCATGTTAGAACATATGGGATGGGATGAGGCATCAAAGATGATTAAGACCTCTGTTTCAAAAACTGTTGAATCAAAGAAAGTCACCTATGACATTGCAAGACAGTTAGACCCACCAATTGATCCAATCTCTACTACTGAGTTCAGTGATGAGATAATCAAAAATCTTTGATTACAGATTGGCGCTAGGTTTGGCGCCAATCCATCTCACTTAACAATTTTTAATGCATTGACTTAATATTACAGAGATAACGTCCTAGAATTATGAAAGCCACTAGACTCTTTACACGAGTCTATCTGGCGCGTACCAAACACCGCCGGGAGACTACACAGTTTGAGGATCTTAGTAAAATTGAGATTGTAAGCTTTGCTCAGCCACAGACTCGATAATTCTATGATTCTTCCATCTTGATTCCAAGTTTCTCCCATTGAGGTGTAGTCTTTCTCTGCATATATTGAAGATGAGTAGCAAGGCCGAACTCATCAGGCTCATGACCAAATGCTAAAGCTAGTAGTTCTACAACATGAAGTATGTCCAACTTGTACTCCTTTTCAAAATTCTTCTGAATCTCTACCTGGCCCATGTCCAGTTGTAGCTCGCAGAATGGACAAGGAGTTATCATCATATCTGCCCCACCAGCCTCATTAAGACTGTCAAATTTCTGCATAGTAAATTCCAGTGAGATTTTAAGATCAGCAGTCCTAACTGCACCTCCAGCCCCACAACAGATGAGTTCATCCTTGTATGGTACATATACAGCTCCGGAGGTTTCACAGAGTTCTCTGAAGATATGAGGCCTTTCTGAGTCATCTTTTTGCTTGACCAACTTCGGCCGCATCCAATGACAACCTGGATGTAGTGCCATCCGAACTCCAGTAAAGGGACGTATCACATGTTCACGTATCTTATCAAGACCAGCAACCTCAACGAGGGCATCAACATAGTGCCAAACTTCAATTGTACCTTTGAACTCGCGGTCAATCTCAGCCAAGTTCTCGTTGACTTTGTCACGTAGTTCATCATCGTGCTTCAGTTCGTGGTTAGCGTCCCACAGACTTGCAAAACAGCCATTGCACCCGGTTGTTATTGGATGTCCTCCAGCCTCCGCAATAGTCAGATTTCGTGCAGCAATGGTAGCCCACGTGACTCTATCGAATGAACCAAAGACACCAGGAGCTGGGCAACAGGTCGCGCCTTCCATATCAAGAAGCCCCATTCCAAGATCTTCAAAGACCAACTTGACAGCTTTCTCCACACTTGGATATCTATGAGGGATAATGCAACCTAAGAAATGATAGAATGACTTCTTTGCCATGACTATGCCTCCTTCTCGTCTGAGATTAGTTTGTCGAAACCAGTCTTCTTTGCAATCTTTCTAATCTCCTCTATTGCCTCAGAGTATCTGCTTGCATTTGGAGGAACTCTCTCTACTCCGACCTTCTCCCGCAGATCTTGCCATGAGTCCTTATCAAGGGGAACAGCATGACCAGCTTCGAGTACTTTCTGTGCTGTTTTCTGATGATTTTCTAGCATGTATCCCTCAGCGACAGCGATGTTTCTAATTGCCTTGATTACATCGGTTGGTTTCACATCTTGTGGGCATCTATCTGTACAAGTATAGCAGGTAGTGCAATACCACAGCTCAGGAGCTGAGATACATTGCTCCTTTAATCCCAGAAGTGCCTTCCTAATAATTCCACGCACAAGGTAATTTGTCCGGGCTCCTGCAGGGCAACTTCCAGAACATGTACCACATTGATAGCAGTTCTGTATGTTCGGACCCCCTGTTTTGATAATCATCTTAACGAACGAGTCGTCAGGAATGTCAATGTCAATTGCGGTTTTTTCTTCAGTACTCGTCAAGATTACACACCGACTGCGCGCGTTTGCTTGAATTTCGACCTTAAATCCATTACCAAAAGGTCGTAGGGTCAACGCCTTAACCCTTATATCTCTCAAATTGAGGGAGCGCATAATTGGAATGCTGAGGTCTCTTGATGACAGACAACATCTCCCGTGAAACAATAGAGAATGAAGCTATTGACCCAGACTTTCTTGACAAAGTTGTAGAAGCAGGAGCTGATAGACTTCGAACTTGTATTCAGTGCGGTACTTGTTCCAGTGTATGTCCCAGTGGTCGACGGACTGCATTTAGAACTCGGGAATTGATTCGAAAAGCTCTTCTTGGACTCAAAGATGAGGTCCTTTCAAGTCCAGATCTCTGGCTCTGTGCTACTTGTCTGACCTGTTTGGAACGATGTCCAAGACAGATCAAGGTGACTGATGCAATAATCATAATGAGAAATATGGCAGTCAAAGAAGGGTATATGCTGCCACAACACCGCAAAGCATCTCAGAAGCTCTTGGAAACTGGCCATGCAGTTCCTATCGATGATGCAAACCGAGCAATAAGGAAAGATATGGGTCTCTCGGAAGAACCTCCAACCACGCATTCGAGTAAGAAGGCTCTTAATGATGTACAAAAGATCATGGAAAGAACAGGATTCAAGAAACTCATCGAAGATGTTAAGGAGAAGAGCTGATTTGACAGAACCACAGACATATTCATTCTTTCTTGGTTGTGTAATGCCAAATAGATTTCCAAATGTGGAAGCAAGCATAAGACTGGTCTTACCAAAATTAGGTATTGAGTTGGAGGATCTTGAGGGAGCAAGTTGTTGTCCCGCTCCAGGCGTCATTAGATCATTTGATGAACCAACATGGCTTGCTATTGCTTCTAGAAATTTAGCCCTTGCAGAGATGTCTGGACATGACCTTGTGACTGGCTGTAACGGATGCTATGGTACTTTCATGGAATCTCTAGCAGAGATTCGTAAGCATCCTGAGAGACTAAAAGAGGTGCAAGAGGTCTTCAAGGGAATGGGAATAAAGTTCGAGGGGAAAGTTGGTGTAAAACACATTATCGAGCTTATTGATGAGATAGGTGTCGATGGAATCAAGAAGAAGGTCACCAAAAAACTCGATGGACTAAGAGTAGGTGTGCACTATGGTTGTCACCTCTTAAAACCCAGTAAGAACAGACCATGGAAACAGACCCAACGCCACACCTTTCTTGATGAGCTCGTGGAAGCAACTGGAGCAACAAGTGTCAAGTATAAGGACAAATTTCTCTGTTGTGGCGCAGGTGGAGGAGTACGAGGAAGTCAGGTTGCAGTGAGTGTTGATATTGCCAAAGAGAAGCTAGATAATATGATTGAAGCAGGAGTAGATTGTATTGTGAATGTATGTTCATTCTGCCATTTGCAATTCGAAGCATCACAAGTACAATTAAACAAGGAATTGGGAGAACAAAAGTACCAGATACCAGTACTCTACTTTACTCAGCTTTTAGGCTTAGCAATGGATCTGAATCCCGATGAACTTGGGCTAGGAGTCCACATGATAAATACACAGCCAGCATTGGACAAGATTCTAGATTAAACTGCTATATATCAGAACCACTTTCGTGCAGCATAATAGACGATCAAAGCCATGACCGCACTTGATGTAAATAATATGACTATAAAGACAATGAAACGCAAATCCGTTAGTAGATTTGTAGTATTAGTTGTGGTTGTAGTTGTAGTAATTGTAGTAATTGTTGTTGTAGTTATGACCGCTGTTCCAATTGTGAATGGAGAATCAGACCTATCAGATACAAAATAAATTCCATCCGTCACTCTGACTTCGATAAGATAGGTATCACCCTCTTCAAAGGATGAACAATTCCACTCAAACCAAGTGGTTGTCAAGGTTGATGCAAGTATACTAAAAGTCACTCCGGAATCCGACGATACTAGGACATCAAAGAGAAGCGTTTCATTTTCATTCAAATCAATTGCTTCCCAGGTAATACTATGGGTGTCTGTCCAGACCTCGCCACCATTAGGAGCGAGAACGTTGACATGTGGATAGAAGAAATTACCAATGAAAACTTCATCAAATGTCACCGTATATGCGGATCCATTGGATAACCAAGTTGTACATTTAATCGTACATGTTGCATTATTTCCAAGATGTCTCGTGTCAATGTCAACTATATGAGACATCTCTTCCTGAAGAAGTGATGCGGGAATTGCAGGAGCAATAATCTCCAGGCGTGAATGATTTACTAATAGTGGATCCCATCGGGATCGGATTATAACATGATCACCCACGAGGAAAGACACATCTGTGACTACTTTCAATGTTGGATCATCCTGTGTATAATAATAGAGATTAAGACTTGGAACCTCTGCTGAAGTCTCGAATAAATCAGATGTAGTGTGGCTATGAAACCTATTTTGCATTGATAAAGAGGCTTGTAGAAATGATAAGACTAGCAAGATAGATAACAATGAGACAAGCGTCATTCGAATCAACGATTTATTATGATTCATTTTCCTTCCGACTCTCAATCTCTTTCACCTTCTGTAAATGGTTGTTCTCTCCATACTTTGAGGGCTTCATACCACAGGACAACACATATGGATATGAGGAGTATGATAAGGACAGCAGAATACCAGTCTATGAACCAAAACGCAAGTGTAGCTAGAGCTGCTGTAAGTGATGTATAGAATGTAGCATAGAACAAGAATCTTGGGACCATAAGACGACCGCGGCCCATGAATTGATTCAATATTCCAATGCGGACATCCCTTGTAATGCTATACTGTCCGTGAACATCCTTCTCCACAAGTCCATATTGACGTAAGCGTTCAAGATGGTGCATCGACAGAGATGGACTGGATAGTTCAGCTCCACGTTGTATTTCTCTTGCGGTCATAGGTTGAGGATGACGGAGCATATACCAATATACTGATAGAGTCTTGCCTTTAATTAGATCCGCCAATTGTTCATCAGTAGGCTCCTCGTTGGTCAAGACCCGCGACTCCAATATCCTGACTAAAGATAATAAAAAGTGACTCTTAAAGACTGCTAATCTGGTGGTAATGGTCAGGTCCAATAAGGCAAGGCTAAAAAGGGGTATTAGTTCGCCATGGGTCATGCCTGTATGCACTGCATGAGCAAGCCTATCGAAGAACTTAGCTCTTGTAAAAAGACAGGAGAGTACATACATGTCTACGGTTCGAAAACCAATTACACCAAAACCACCGAGAGTTAGAGATAAGGTTCTCGTGATATTGCAGGAGCAGTGCAAAGAATGCGGTCTCTGTGTGGAATTCTGTCCAAAAAATGTGCTTTGTTTTACTGATATCTATAATCGTAAAGGATACCATCCTGTAACTGCATGCGATATCGAAGCCTGTGTGAATTGCGAGTTCTGCGAACGTATCTGCCCAGACATGGCAATTTTCCTTGCAGAACGAAAAGAAGCAGAAAATGCATACAAAACTGGTGCTATTGAAGAAGGAACTGTCATTCCAGAGTTTGATAACGAGTCTAAAAATCAGGAGGCTTCAAAATAGATGCCTGAACGGATCATGTTCACAATGGGCGATATTGCCAGTGCAGAAGGAGCGCTAAGTGCAGGTTGTCGTTATTTTGGTGGGTATCCCATAACCCCTGCAACAGAGATAGCTGAATGGATGTCCCAGAGGATGCCAGAAGTAGGTGGAGCCTACGTCCAATATGAGGATGAGATAGCATCGATAACAAGTGTGATTGGAGCATCTTGGACCGGAGTGAAATCAATGACTGCAACCTCTGGACCGGGTGTGAGTCTAATGCTTGAAGCTATTGGTCTAGCAGTGATGACTGAAACACCTTTGGTATTGGTGAACATCATGAGAGGTGGACCAAGTACTGGCCAACCAACAAGAGGACAGCAAGGAGATGTCATGCAGGCAAAATGGGGAAGTCATGGGGATTACCAGATTATTGCATTGACCCCAGCATCAGTTCAAGAGATGTTTGATCAGACAGTACAGGCATTCAATCTTTCTGAGAGATATCGTACACCTGTCTTTGTCCTCGCAGACGAAACAGTTGGTCATATGAGAGAGAAACTTGTCATTCCAGATGAGAAAGACCTGAAGATTGAGTATCGCAAAATACCAACTGTGGACCCAGAAGACTATCTCCCCTTCAAACCCGATGATGATCTTGTACCGCCAATGGCACTTTTCGGGTCAAAATATCAGTTCTATGCAACGGGATTGACTCATGATGAGAGAGGATATCCAAGTGATAAGGAGAAAGTCCAGATCGACCTTATTACTCGACTCAATAACAAGATCCTACACAATGCAGACAAAATAATAGATTTAGAACGTGTTGCATTGGATGATGCTAAGATTGCTGTAATATCATATGGCACACCATCCAGAAGTGCAAAGAGGGCAATAAAAGAAGCTCGGAAAGAAGGAATCAAAGTCGGCTTATTGCGGTTAAAGACTGTGTGGCCATTTCCAGACGAGCAAGTAGCAGAACTTGCTACTGAGGTCGACCATATTATTGTAGCAGAACAAAATCTGGGACAAGTATACCACATGGTGCGTGCATCTGCTGCTCCGACTCCAGTTCACCTTATGGCAAAGCCTGCGGGAATGCCTCAATTACCCCATGAAATCTTAGACAAAATCAGAGATATCAATTCAATGTGAGTCTGCACCGAAAGAGGCAATCTTTGATTTTGGTAAAAGTTAAGATGAAGAAATTACTACCATAAACTATGAGAGTTTTATTGACTGGTGCTTTCGGAAATATTGGTGAGAGTTCACTCTTAGCATTATTCTCAAAAGGATATGATATTCGATGTTTTGATTTATTTACAAAGAATAATGAGAAGAAGCAGAAGCAGCTGAGTAGAAGAGGCAAGTTTGAAACAGTCTGGGGAGATATTCAAGAAAAAATATATCTGGAGCCAATCTTCGAAGGAGTAGATTGCGTCATTCACCTTGCAGGTATCATCCCACCGCTTTCCGAACAGAAACCAACACTAGCTAGAGGTGTGAATCTAGAGGGGACTCGAAATATGCTCGAGGTTGCCGAGGGTCAAGAACAAGTTCCAAAGTTCATCTTTGCTGGCTCGGTATCAGCATTCGGACCAACCATGCATCTCCAACCACCGAGAACTATTAATGATCCACTTATAGCAACAGACACCTACACGGAAACCAAAATTGAATGCGAAAAATTGGTTAGAGCGTCTTCACTTCCTTGGACAATCCTTCGGTTTGCTGCAGCGCCTCCAATGAATGTGGGTACTAATATTGATCCAATCTTGTTTGAAATACCATTGGATCAGAGAATTGAATTTGTTCACTCTCGAGATGTCGGATTAGCGTGCGCTAATGCAGTGGAAGCAGATACTGTGGGGAAAACCCTTCTGATTGGAGGGGGAAAATCAGGACAAATGCTACAACGTGAATTCCTTTCGAAATTCATGGAAGCAATGGGTATGGAGATGCCTCCTGACTCAGCTTTCAAGATTGCCACAAAACCTGAAGAGTATTTCTACACGGATTGGCTAGATACGGAAGAATCCCAGAGACTCTTGAAATTTCAGACAAGGACCTTTGATCAGTACCTTGAAGAAATGAAATCAATGATGGGTATGAAAAGACACATTGCTAAGCTCTTCAAAGGACAGGCGATGAAGAGAATTCTCGACGCATCACCCTACTACTCTGGAGTTGACCATTGATCATTTCTTGAACAACGACTCGCTGATACTCCTTGCAATCATTTCGAATGCTTTGTTGACATTCTTGTCATCACGTACAGAAGTTTCGATATATTTCATCCCAAAACGTTCAGCAAGTTTCAGACCTTCTTCTATGGGAACCACACGTTCATTTACAAGGTCAACCTTATTGCCCACCAGTAGTGCTTGATAATCCTCGACATTGCGATCCACTTCGTTCTTCCATTCTTCTACATCGTTCAGCGACTCCCAAGAAGTAACATCATAGAGAAAGATGACTCCTTGGGTCCCAATATAGTAATTCGCTCGAACCCGTTCAAGAAAATCCTGTGATCCCAAATCCCAGATCTGAAGATTCACCAGGTTGTTATCAATCCGCATCTTCTTGTATGCAAATCCAGTTCCAAGAGTTGGGGAATAGTGTTCTCGAAAGACGCCAGTTGAGTATCGGATAATGAGACTTGTCTTCCCAACAGATGCGGATCCAACGGTGACTACTTTGAGAAGATATGTCGGACTCATTCTAAATCATCTCACATACTTATACTGGACACTTGTGATTGGTATCAGATAACGGTTATCATTACAAAGATAGAATAGTGTTCCTATTCAAAAGTGATAGACTGCGGCAAAGAAATCCCTAGACGAATTGAAAGAATCAATAGAGTGAATTTTGCAGCACTTCCAAATTTTGCATATTCCAACATCAGGCGCTGAAGGCTCTGATTCTTTTGCCAGTCCACCCAATAATCCGGTGGAATATCCATCAGTGGTATGTTGGCTGCTGCACAGATTCGCGTAATTCGATCTGTACCGTATATTGCTTGACCTCTAGTTACCAAAGTGAAAATCATCTCTTCAGCAGGATTCTCTCCAGTGGGCTTCAAGGACCCAGTCCTTATGGTCTTGACCTGAATCATATCTTGATGGGTCAATTGCTCTAACCAGAAAGAGTACTCTTCAAAACCTCGTAGATCAAATCCGGCAAAGCGAGTCGCGATTCTATCGTGAAATGCTTTGGTCAATTTAGTGACAAATGCGTTGAGGTTCTTTGGGTCAATTCCTGCGGAAAACTGAGCGAGAATCTTTATCCATTCACCAAAGATTAGCATAAGCCTTCGATTATTGAGACCCTCTAGTATCTTGATATCGAAATCAACAGACCAATGATTGTCCGAGAGGCGTAGTTGGGCAAGGGTCTCAGGCGCTTCGCTGGCTGTCATTGCAGAAATTAGAAGATTAGTTACTGTTTCCTGCTGGTGATATTCTTCAGCAATACGCAGGGTCATCTCAAGAACTTCTTTCACGAGGAGGATACGTCGTTTCTCTGGGGGGAGTGCCTCGATGACTCCTTTTTCAAGTAGATAATCGAGAACTCGAAGAATTTCACGCTCATCGTATATAGATCCTAGATGGACAAGAATCTCTCTAACACTTCTTCGACCATCCATCAACCCCGCAAGTCTTGGAATAATGGTGACCATATTTGGATGAATACTACGTAGAGTTTCAGTTTCTCGAGAGGTCGTCTGAACGTATTTGAAGAATTCAATTCGTGATGCAACAAAATCATTGAAGCTAAGGGTGTTTCGAAAACGAATTACCCTATAAGCCCACAATTTGGATATCTCAAGGTAGAGATCGCGTTTTGAGAGACCACTCAAGTCCAATATTTCTTTCATGTTCCGAGAGCCATTAATGATAGGTACAAGCGTACCACTTGTTGTGACGATAGCATTTGGATCCACTGTGAAATAGGGAACCCAAGAATCTGGAAGATCATCAAAGGAGAGCTTCATCATGACGCTCTCGCCAAAGGGTTCTAGGTACGCATCTACAAAAGGAGCATCACTATCAAGCATCTGAGTAGTTGGTAGCCATTTATCTTCAAACTCGTTCAACAGAGAATCAAGAATCTGAATAATCTCAGTGTTTAGTCGTTGGACACCAACAGCAATCAGGTGGGCAGTCTCACCATTCAGCACGGTGAAGATATGAGCCCCATAGTCAACATGGAAGACAGGAGCACTCTGCTGGAATACTTCTTTTGAGAACATGTCTATTGCTGTAAAGAAACTAGATGCAAGGATAGGGTCCATCCCAAACGCTCTCGGGTCAAGCTGCATGTAGAATCGAGGATTACTGTTTTTGTCAGTGATGAGGATTGCTTCAATTACATGGCCAGCCATTTGACCCACCTTAATGGAGTCTTTGTGGAGGATGAATATTAGCCTTCTTCGGAGGGAGTGATTCGTTATATCTAATTAATTGAGATACATACTGAATATCATGGTGTACAATCATCAGTATATAGCTTCGCAAGGTTGCTTAATTGAACAAACAATGCCTGAAAGACATTCTATACTGATAACAGGATATCATGTAACGACTACTATGATGTCATGACTGAGGATTAGAGGCAACAATCGTTCACTAGAATGTATAAATAACTTCAATTTGGATATGACGGGATTTTTCAAAAGCTCTAAACAAAACACCAAGATTGGAAGGGTATAGTACTAGCCATTAAGGTCATTCATTAGTAAGTTATCTATTAACAGTGTTAATTCTGCATCCTGAAATGGACAACCGCATCAACAACCCTTTTATCATGTTTGCATCGAACTCGTGATAAGGAGTACCTCCGATGACAGAGTCTGTACACGTCCTCAAACATCCAATGGCTAAGTACATCAGAGAAGATCGTCAGCCTTGGATTTACTGCTCAGGTTGTTCCGTCGGTATTGTTACCGGGATGATCGCACGAGCAATCGACAATCTTGGGATTGACTTCAACAAGACAGTCGTTATCTCAGGAATAGGATGCACTGGACGTACATCAGGTTATTTCAAGACTGGGACCTATCACACTACGCATGGCAGGGCTATTGCATTTGCAGAAGGTGTAAAGATTGCAAACCCAGAGCTTGAGGTCATTGTTGTCAGTGGTGACGGAGATATTGCAGCCATCGGAGGAAATCACCTGATTCATGCATGCAGACGAAACATCGACATGACGGTAATCTGCATTAACAACTTCAACTATGGCATGACCGGCGGACAGTTCGGGCCTACAACCGAACATGAACGATACTCACAGACAAGTCCAGCACCAATTGGAAACATTGAGCATCCATTCAATCTAGTGAAGTTAGCAGCATCCTCAGGAGCAACTTTTGTCGCGAGATGGACTGCAGTCCAAGCACGACGTGCAACAAAATCGATTGAGAAAGGAATAGTAAAGAAGGGATTCTCTTTCGTTGAGATCATTGGAGCATGTCCAACAGCATATGGTCGAATGAATCGGCTTGGTGATGGTGTTGAAATGCACAGACACCTACTGGAAGTAGCAGAAATTCAGAACGGGCTTCCACCCCATGAGGCAGAACTCGACTATGCAACTAGAATTGTGTGTGGTGAGTTCGTGGATATTGAGAAGCCAGAGTACACAGAAGTTCTCAGAGAGATGCAAAAGAAAGCCCAAAGGTGATTGACTTGAGTAGGTATGAGGTTAGGATTGGAGGATTTGGCGGTCAAGGCGTTGTAACGATGGCAGTAGTTGTTGGAGAAACTGCATCGCTCTATGACAAGAAATATGTCGTTCAGACACAGTCCTATGGACCTGAGGCTCGTGGTGGGGCCAGTAAGAGCGAGATTGTCATCTCGGATGAAGAGGTTGACTATCCTAAAGTCCAAGCACCCGATGTATTCGTAGTGCTTAGCAGAGCAGCATACCTGGAATATATTGATGGTCTCAAAGAGAATGGAACACTGATACTAGATGAAGACCTTGTAGAAGTTGAAGGAAAATTGCCCAAGGGTGTGAAGGTCTACAAGATTCCAGCAACACGGATTGCAGACAAGGATGTGGGCAACAAACAGGCAACGAATGTGGTTATGCTTGGAGCCTTTGCGGTCATTACAAAAGCACTCTCTATTGAAGGCCTTAAAGCCCGGATAGAAGAGAGGTGGCCAAGATTTCTCAAGAGCAATCTACTTGCATTGGAACTTGGTATGAAAGCAGGTGAAGAAGCACTCGCTCAAGATGCTTAGATTCTTTTTCACACATCTATATGGTACTAGTCAATGACCATGTCATCACGACTGAGATAAGCCATCTCAAACTCACCAGAGAGAGCAAGTACATCTCTAGGGCAGCTCTCAACGCATTGCCCACATAGAATACATCTATCAAAGTGACATACTGGACGGAAACCAGTCTTTGTTTGAACATCCTTAGGCCTGCACTCAATCATCTCAATTGCTCCAGATGGACATACTCGTTCACAGATCTTACAGCCTGTACATTTATCGGGATTCTTGTATACCCATTTCCCCCTGAGACCGTCAGGAATATTGAGACCTTCTTTCGTGAACGGGTACAGTACTGTTGCTTGTTTTGAAGATGCACTTTTGAGTAATTCACGTTCCATCTTACCGAGTCGTGCCATGATTAGAGACCTCCTAATACTAGCTGTATCATAACAAGCCAGACGAGTGAGATTGGCACAATGTAACGCCATGCTGCATGCACAATCTGATCTATTCTCCATCGACCGAACACTGTCCGCACATTACTCAGAATAAGAATAACTAACACGGACTTGAACATGAACACCAATGTATAGTATATCCAACCGACTATTGATGATGCAATGACTGTGCCAAAGGTCTGAAAGATAGGGAGTGGTATGAACTCCAGTAGATATGGACCTCCAAGAAACAATGTTACAGCAAGGCCTACGCCAGAAACCAACATGATGTCCTCAGCAAGATGAATCATTGCCAACTTCTTACCACTGAACTCAACCTGCCAACCATGCACTATCTCAGTTTCAGCATGGCTAACATCAAATGGAATTCGTTCAAGTTCAGCTTGAATAGCAATCAAAAAGATGACAAGAGGCCCAGCTAGAAGAAGCATTAACAATATTGGGTGTATACCAAGAATTGAGGGTATACTGCCAAGTGTGCTCATAATTGTACTCACTCTAAGACTACCTGTTAATGCAGCTGGAGTTATAATTGAGAGAATTAGTGGAATCTCGAAACTAATCAGAAGCATACCAGTACGAGCAGCACCAGTCTGGCCAAAGGGATTTGATGAGAAATATCCAGCCAAGATGATTGTGAAAGCCATCAAAGTGGATATGAATAGGATAAGAATCAAATCACCTTCAAAACTGAGAATTCCCTGAATCCCTGCAATTGAAGGGTTCATATCAACAATAGGTAAAAACATACACAGTAGAAGACTCATCACGAGCATTACAACCGGAACTGCTGCAAATCCTCTCCTGTTAGCTTTTCTTGGAGTGAGGTCCTCTTTCCCAAGTAGTTTGAGAAAATCCATCAAAGGTTGAAGAATACCACGCCATCCTGTATGAAGCGGACCCATTCGATTCTGTAAACGAGCATAGATTTTCCTGTCTGTCCATTCCCAGAGAAGGGCAAGAAAAGTGATGAAGAAGATACCTGGAAATACTAGGATCCAGAGACCTTGAATAACCAATGAGAGCGTAAAATCAACAATTGTTTGCATCTCAAGCAACTCTCCTTGCATTATCAGAGTACCATTTGTTAGCTCTATCGCGCATTACATCGAGGGGGACTAGTTGTATAGACTCATCTTTGGCATCAACTAAAACGACTCTGTCTGTGCAGCTGAAACAGGGATCAATGGCAGCTAAGATAATGGGAGCATCCGCAAGATGGTTACCACGTAAGCAGTCAGACATGGATACCCAGTTTGCATGAGTAGGTGCTCGAACCTTTATTCTGTAGGGTTTGTCTGATGCATTTCCGGCTCCGTCACCAGTGATAAGATAATGCACACATTCTCCTCTAGGAGCTTCGTATCGTGCTAACACTTCGTTAGGTTGAATCTTTGGACGAACACGCTCACGAATTGGGCCATCTGGCAGATTGTCTAACATCCATCGACACATTCGGATAGTTTCTAGAACCTCTTGGACTCGAACCACTGAACGACCAGCAACATCACATCTATCAGAAAGAACCATCTCAAACTCTCCAGAGTCAACAAGGTTCACATATGCCTGTGTTGGGTCGTTGAAACGAACATCAATAGGCACATTGCTGCCTCTTGCGGTCGGACCGACAGCACCATGACTCTTCGCCAGATGAGTTGGAAGGAGTCCAACACCATCAACACGGTTCCAAAAAGTCTTCTCGTGGATTGCTACATCTCGATAATAGAGTGTTCGCTTTTCCAGCTTATCGAGACCCTTTCTAAGACGTTGAATAAGAATGTCATTCACATCTCGGCGAACGCCGCCAATTGTATTGAAATCATAGTTCACTCGATTGCCTGATATATCCTCAAGCATATCCATGACAACTTCACGGTCTCGCCAAGAATACATGAAAGCAGTATCAAAACCCACTTCGTGGAAAGCAACACCAAGCCATAGGAGGTGGGAATGAATTCTCTCAAGTTCCCAGACAAGGGTTCGTAGGAATCTAGCGCGTTCCGGAATCTCGATTTCAGCAGCAAACTCAACAGCTTGTGCATAGTTGCCATTATGGGTGGCTGAGCAGATACCGCAGATTCTTGCCATAAGGTATAGATTCTGGAGGTGCGTATTACCCTCGGCAATCTTCTCGATTCCTCGATGGTTGTAACCAATATTTACCTCGGCATCCACTATCTTTTCTCCTTCGATAGTGAGCTTGAACATTCCTGGTTCTTTTAGGGCGGGGTGTTGCGGACCAATGGGAATTGAGATTCGTGGTGGTGTTACAATTTTTCTCTCACTAGTTTCAGTCATCTTACAAATCCTCCACTGCTTTTGCACCAAGTGTTTTAGAGCGCTCCATCAGACCTCGAGGATCTGCCCAATCTTTTCTCATTGGATATTCATTCTTGGGCCAATTCTCTGGAAGTTCAACACGTCTAACATAAGGATGACCAGCTGTGATGACGCCGAAGAGTTCTCGGAGTTCGTTCTCAACATATTCTGCTGCGGGGACCAGGTCTGTAATCGAAGAATACTCAGGCTTCGAACGTGGAACATTCACTCTAAAGCTAATTCCAACTTTCGTTTCTGTCAAAAAGAAGTGATAGACTGCTTGTAGGTCGTCACCCAAGTCTCTACCTGAGAGAGTAGAAAATTGCCACATATCGTGAGTTTCTTGCATGTATTTGATGACATCACGAAGCCTGTCTGGTCGAACCTGTATGAATAATCTTCGAGGCTGTAGGTGAACATATGTACCATCATCAATAATGGCGTCACCAAGATCATTCTTTATTTTCTGCATCAATGAATATTCTTGCTGATGTCTTTCATCATTTGGAGCTGGATGATGCTCACTTACAAACTCTGTCTCTTCACTCATGCTTCTACAGCCTCCTTCTCAGTAGCTGGTGCGACCTCAGGAGCCTCTCTATTAAGTGCCTCTGAGAGCACTTCAAGGAGTTTGTAGGCACCAAATGTGATTGCTGAAGGTTTAGGCGGGCATCCTGGAATGTATGCTGTTACGGGAATCGCTTGGTCTACGCCACCCAATACATTGTATCCACTTCTAAATACTCCACCACTGCATGCACATGATCCAACTGCTACTACGAATTTTGGTTCAGCCATCTGTTCGTAAATCTTCTGAAGCCTTGGTTTAATCTGTTCAGTTACTGGTCCGGTACAGAGCATAATATCTGCATGTCTCGGACTTCCAACGAGCTTCACGCCAAATCTCTCAAGGTCTATCCTTGGCATTAGGGCGGCGATGATCTCAATATCGCAACCATTGCAGCTCCCTGAGTTGAAGTGAAAAACGTATGGCGATTTTACGCGTGCCTTGTTGATAAGACGTTTTAGAAATCCCACGAAATCATCTCCTATTCATCCTGAGGACTGACTGATACATAGGCTGCTGCAACCAAGGTCATGACTAAATATACGATTACAATGATACTTGGGCTAGCCCATGAGAGGAACAGAATAAAGCCAACAATATCAAAGAGCATGAAGTACAATGCGTAGTTGAAGAGCTCGAGATTAAACTGCACTTTTCCGCCTAAGAATGCAGGCTCTCCACAAGCATACGACTCTACAGCCCCTCCTATCAATCGTGCTTCTGGAGCGACCGCACGACCAATTAATATGATCACTGCGGCAAACAGGAAACTGAGAACAATCACAAGTGTAAATCCGAATACAAGATCCAAATGTATCACCTACGCACCTGTCGACTTCGAGTTGGCGAGGCTTAGTCTAGCATTAATATCCTTGATGGTAGAGGCCCCATTTTAGAAAGAAGTTCCAACCCTTTTCATATTTGAGTATGAGGAAGTTTTAGCTGCTTATCCCACGAATAGCAATCACAGCAGCACCTAGGGCTCCAGTCAGTTGTGGAATATCAGGCACCCATAACTCTGTATCAAGAAGTTTAGCAAGATAATACCGAAAAGCTGGATTTAGCGCGACCCCACCTGTAACACACACAGGACGCGCAGTACCAACACGTCTTGAGAGAGATGCAATTTTGGTTGCCATAGATGCGTGGATACCTGCAGCAATATCTGCAGGGTTCTCACCTGCGCCTATATGACCTACAACCTCACTCTCTGCAAATACAGTACATGTACTGCTAATTGATGATGGTGATTTTGATTGAAGCGCTAAGGGACCCAATTGGTCAATTGTAACATCCAGAACGCGAGCCATTACCTCGAGAAATCGTCCAGTACCAGCCGAACACTTATCGTTTAACTCAAAGTCCTCAGGTCTTCCATCACGACCGATACGAATTACCTTAGAGTCCTGACCACCAACATCAACCAATAACCGTATCTCAGGATTCAGAGTGTACACACCAATGCTGTGACATGTTATCTCGGTAACTGCTTTTTCAGCATTCTCAACGCGTGTTCGACCATATCCAGTGCTTATGATTGGAATTCCATCTAGCTTTGTTTCATATTGCGATTCCAGATTCTCTATCACTCTATTGATCGCAATAGATGCAGATGCACCAGTGGGTATGATGTGTTTTGCCTTTATCTTGAAAGCTTTGTCAATAAGAATTCCCTTTGTTGTCGTGGAACCTACATCAATACCAATTCCTAGACCATGCACTGTTTCGACCTCACATGAACATTTCAAGAAGCGCATCGACTCTTGTCTGTATCTGAGCTTCATTAAATACACGAGAATCTACCATATCTCCCTCTATTACAACACCGGGAACACCAGTTCGTTCTGAAACGATTTCCTTGGATACAAGCTGACCAAGAGAGTATCGTTTACAAGAACGTACAGAGAACATGATGAAACCATCCAGATTATAGTCTTTGATTAGTTCACACATCTTGTCAATCTTGGCATTCAATCCCTTATTGAGATAGACGTTGGAATAGATATTCACTGCGCTACCAAAGAGATCATCACCTTCAATGCTTCCAGACCATGCGTGAGTGTATGTATCTGCTGGAAAGACCACACCACTCTTAGCGAGTCCATTGAAGAATTTGAAAATAGAATGCCAAGGTGGTATGTTATCCCAGAGAAGTCGTATCTTCTCATCCCGGATAGCTCCAATACCTTCTTTCACTCTAGTTTCAACTTCATCTAAGAGAGTCTGATAAAAATCAATAATTAATTCAGTTCCACGCATTGATACAACAGGAGCCATTGCTAAGAATCTATCAGCGCAATTCAGTGGTGAGGGGGTTGTCTTACAAGCAGCCAAAGATTTAGTCCAAAGTTTTACAGCCTTGCTTGACAGGCTCGCCACCTCACGCATCTTTTCTTCGGTCAGACTAGTGTTGAATGTGTCACTAAGAAATTCGACCAGTCGATCCAATCCTCTTCGTACATACTCTTTGTGATGCTGGGCTTGTTCGCCATCGATGGGAGGTGTGTCAAATAAGAACACAGGAGCTCCGGTTTGCTCTGATACAGCATCATACCATCTGAGTACTGTGCCACAGATATTATTGGCTGCAAGCAATGCTTGTGGTTTAGGAAGACCATCCATTGGGCTCTCGTTCGGATGTTCAACTGAGCCAATACTGGATCTTGCATAGGAACATAGTTCTTGAGAGTATCCAATTTCTTCAGCATATCCGCAGACTTCTGGTCCCACTTTTTGAGACCCAACAACAGCTCCATACTGCTCTGGATAGCTGACACCAACCCCCATTGCCACGGGAATCTCGACGGGAAATCCTGATGTGACCCATGCAAGCCGATTTTCATCACTAGCTTGAATGCCTTCTAGCATGTATTGAAACATGATTTGTTGAAGTAATGAGTTGGATGCGAGTTGTCGATATACTTTCTCTTCCTTCTTATCATCCGTCATTTACATCACCTCATTTTCACTCATCGATTCCAAGAAACTCTGAATTCTTACTTCCATTCGTGAACGATCTGATAGTTCAGGGTCTATTGGAATTCTCACTGTACGTACTCCAATCTTATCTGCCGCCTTTTCCATAGATGGGGCTTCAAATTGATCAGGATCACAGAAGGACTGCTCACAAATGACAATACCATCAATGTCAAAAGCTCTGACAAGGTCTCTCAAGAAATTCATTCTATAGGTCAATCCCTCTTGTGTAGGTTCTCCCGGTGCACCCAGAATAGATTTTGCCATCTCCTCATAGGGATCTCCCTTTTCGTTTACAGGGGGGGTAAATACGCTCTTGAAACCAAAAGAGAGTAAATCCAAAGTAATTATTGAATCAGTAACACCTTGGATTCCATTGATTATGGATGCTATTGCTTGAGGATCAATCATCCCCCCTATAATAATGATTCGCGGTTTTGCATCATTCCTTGAAATCTTGACAGAAGAAAAGTCCCTATTCTGCAGCGCAGTCATAACTGAGAGAACAGAATCAGAGAGTCCTCTTGATTCCATTGATTCTTGTATTGCTACAGAAATGTCATGGATTTCGGAGGCAACTACGGGAAGTGGCGTTGAGTAGAATTGTCTAACCAGTCTAGCTAGTTCAGCATAGGATAGAACTTCGGGATCTACAATTCTTGAGCTATATAGGTACTGCGTATCGAGTCGAAAGTCACGGATCAGACTCACAGCTCGCTCATAACCACTTTCCAAGAATGGTCGATCAAGAATATTCTCAATTGCCTTACTTAGAAGCTTCAGTTCTTGTGTCAGAAAGATGAAACCAGAGTCATCATTTGTATAACGAGATACGGGATAAGACAGACGGAATACTCTATCACTAGGAAATCTAAATCTCCAGATATCAGTCAAGTTTTGGAGGGAATCGCAGGTATTGCTTGGAAATAAAAGAGCTCTGAGATAGGGAAGCTGATTATTCGTTCGTTGGTTGTACAGATTTCTGACATACGAACACGCGAAGGTCTGAAGACTCTCCTCAAATCCGCTGGCAACGCCAGGAAGAGCTCTCACCAATGATGGTGTCAGGCCATGTGCAAGCATTAGTTCAAGTGGGGCATGGGGGTAGATGTATCCAATTACTTCCTCTCCAGCCTTTACGAGTTCACGTAAGCCTGCACTTGATTGCTCTACTACTCCTTCATTACTCAACGTAGATTCCTCGAGAATTTTAGAGAGATAATGGTGAATATCTATCCTGCTACATCTTATTTGTTCCGCTAGAAGGTTGATTAATAACGAGTAGAAGGAAATATGAGCAACGAAAGCTATGTTGAGTAGCTATACTTTGAATGAATTTGGCTAGTGATGAAGAGCCAAGTTATCAGAAGGAGAGGAACACAATATGGAAGACCAATTATGGCATACCAAACGTTGGCCTCCGACAGTCAAAAAGACTCTAGATTACCCTGATGAGCCGCTTTTCAAGCTGCTTGATCATGTCGCTGAGAAACATCCAGATAATCCGTCAACTATCTGGGCAGGAGTATCTAGATCTTTTGCGAAGGTAAGAGACCATGCTGACAGGATAGCTAATTTCTTAGTCAGTAGGGGAATAAAGAAAGGTGACCGCGTAGCAATATTCTTACCAAACCTTCCTCAGTATCCACCAATTTTCTTTGGAATTCTGAAGACAGGAGCAATCGCAGTTACTTGTAATCCATCATACACCACAGGAGAACTCAATTTTCAACTCAAAGATGCAGGGGTGAAAGCCGTTTTCTGCATGGACGATAAGAGATTCACACCAACTACCTATGAAGCAGCAAAAGGTACAGATGTTGAAACGATTATTGTATGTAGCGTGAAGAGCTTTCTTCCAAAAGCAAAGGCAACTCTTGGAGGCCTGTTAGGTAAGATACCCAAGAGCCCCTATTACGAAGAAGATAAGACATTCTTCTATGATAATATCGTAACTGAGTTTGAACCAAAGGCCCCAGATGTTAAGATTAATGCAAAGGAAGATCTAGCACTGATTCTGTATACTGGCGGTACCACTGGAACTCCGAAAGGAGCAATGTTGACTCATCGCAATCTGTATGCGAATGTGATGCAGATTGACGAGTGGATTCAATTGGAGCCTCCTGGCGGTGGAACACCAGAGAAATTGAAGCGCGGTGAAGATATCTATGTAGGTGCACTTCCATGGTATCACAGCTATGGACTAACACTTACTATGGTTGCTTCCTATTTGATGGGAAGTGCAGTAATTTGTATACCTGACCCACGAGCAGGAAAACCACCGTTATCAGAGCTGCTCGCAGATATTCAGAAGTATAAGGGAACAGTAATGCATTGCGTACCAGCGTTATATGCTGGAATGGTGAATCATCCAAATGTTGCAAAGTATGACCTGTCATCCATCAAAGCATGTGGATCAGGAGCAGCACCGCTCCCGCCAGAACTGGCAAAGAACTTTGAAGCTGCAACAGGTGCTATTGTCTTTGAGGGATATGGATTAACAGAAACCTCACCGATGACTCACGCAAACCCATCTCTGACAAATCTTCGCAAATTTGGTGCTATCGGTGTCCCAATTCCAGATACCCACTCAGTCATTCTAGATATGGAAACTGGCGATAAAGTGTTAGCTCAAGGTGAAACCGGCGAGATTGCAGTACATGGACCACAAGTCTTTAGGGGATACTGGAACAAGCCAGAAGAAACCGCTTCAGTGTTCCGTGAAATAAAGGGCAAGAAGTATTTCTTGACCGGGGACATAGGTCATATTGACGAGGATGGTTTCTTTGTCATTTCAGATAGAAAGAAAGACATGGTCAATGTTGGTGGTCTCAAAGCATATCCAAGAGAGATAGAAGATACCCTCTATGAACATCCAGCTATTGCGATGGCAGCTGCCATTGGTGTACCAAAAGAGGATGATACAGGTAACGAATTTGTTAAAGCTTTTGTTGTATTGAAAGAGGGACAATCAGCAACTCCTGAGGAGATTGTAGCTTGGGCTAAGGAAAAATTAGCTGGCTACAAGAGACCTCGTGAAGTTGAGATTGTGGACCATCTTCCAGTGAGCACTGCAGGTAAAGTCCTAAGAAGAGAACTTCGAGCAAAGGAATTAAAGAAGAGAGGACTAGCATAAGTAATGAATAGCGGGAGATATTGCTCCCGCCATACCTTTTTTTCATGGATATTCGTCATTATTGTCACATTTAGCATATTATCTAAGCATCGCTAGAAGACCGCCCAAGCTTAGCTGCCAAGAGAGTAATGAAAATAAATAGAGCAATTCCAATAGCCAGAGTGAATTCCCATAACAAGGTGAGTCCATAGAGGAAGTATCCAAGGGTTAGAAAGAGACCTGTAAAGAGATGTCCAACAATTGTTGCCCAGTTGGCAGGTGCAAGTTTAGCACTCTCATCATAATGTTTCAGGGTCGTCACAATTCCAAGGACACCAAGGGGCAGTGTCGCTAAGGCTAATAATGCCTCGAAACGAATCAGATTGAGAAGAACCATTACTACAATTCCTGCATAAACAGCAATCATAAGGAACGTATACCCGATTGCTGCATTCTTTCGTCCAAGTCGAACAACGAAGGTTCGCTTATTCGCGTCTCGATCTGCAACATAGTCAGGAAACTCGTTAATGTAGAGTACTAAAGCAATAAGAATTGATACAGGAATTGACATGAAACCAGGCTCTAAGAATTCGTCAAAGGGAATTACTAGAGGCCATGCAAGTGTAATGGGGATTTGTACTTGTACATAAAAAGCTCCTACCACCATTAACACTCCAAAGACAACACCAATCACAAGTTCACCAATTCCTCGCTTCACTAACCTAATTGGAGGGGTTGAGTAGAATAACCCAAAGAATGCACCGACAAGACCAAAAGCTAGAATGACCCAACCGAGCCGGAGCACGAGATAGATTCCTATGATTCCAGCGATGATATAACACATAACAGCACCGATTGCGACCTCTCGAGGTGTTAGAAGTCCTTGTTGGATAGTTCTACTGCCGCCACTATAGGGACGTATGAACTCGATATTGATATCATCACTACCAGTTCCTTCCTCAGTATGATCAAAATAGTCATTGGCTACATCAGCACCCCAATGAAGGAAGATACCCGCAAGAAGCGTAAGCATGAAAAGATCCAGATAGAAAACACCATACAGACCAAAAGCCACTGCAGTCCCCACAAAGATAGGGACTGTTGAAGCTGGGAGAATGCCCAGCTTGACTTCTTGCAACCATGCTCTAACCTTTGAGCCTTTCCGTCTATGTTCTGTAGAATTCATCTCCACTCGAGTCCTTGAGAGATTGTCACTAGTACAAAAGACTTCTCCAAATCATTTTCAGATCTCATAGGTTCTAACTTCATCTATAGATTCTGTTGGAGCTGGCTTCGTTGTCCAATAGTGTATCATTTGACGCAGCCCGTGGAACTCAATTATTGATACCAGAAGGACAGCTATACTCAGACTGAGCATAATTGTTTCAGGAATAGTCCGTGATAACAGGAATACAAGTGGACTGATGGTATTTATTGCCACCGCGATTGAGATGATTGGGATAATTAGAGCAATATTCCAGAATTTTGTTGAAGCCTTTCGGCTCCAAACTATCATTGCAAAATCCAATATCCCTAAGAAGAGTGGGACTAAAACAAGCATTACATCACAGTTACCAGTCAAAATAATGCAATCTATGAGTGGGTCATACTGCACCCAAGCAGCAGTGAAATAGAAGAGCACTCGACAAAGGTTGACAAGTCTAATGAGTAACTCTCCATTATTACTCTCGTATTGCTTAAGATTGCCCTCGTAATCTCCTTCAAGCATGGATTTTCAAAATGCAATCTTCTTCAAGTGCTAAATTTCTTTGGTTCAACGTCTTTTGCTGAAAACCTCAAAGAATATCTGAAACTATAGCAATAGTAGAGGAATAGAAATTATACAGATGAATCTGCAAGCACCATAGAGGAGTTGAAGGATAATGGATGAAGCATATTGGCAATCAGGACCAGCATGGCCAGAACGCACAAAGAAGAACCTTGACTATCCAAGGGAAGCCCTGTTTACAATGTTAGATAGAGCAGTTGAGAGAGCTGGAGACCAGCCATTCACTGTGTTCATGGATAGAACATTAACATTTGCAGAAGTTGGTAATCGTGTTAACCGTGTAGCAAATTTCCTTGTTAGTAAAGGTATCAAAAAAGGGGACAAAGTAGCTATCTTTCTTCCAAACGTACCACATTTCCCTGAGATATTCTATGGAGCACTCAAGGCTGGTGCCATGGTTGTGACCTGCAATCCATTGTACAAGGCTGGTGAATTGAACTATCAACTCAAGGATACGGGAGCTCTGATTGTCTTTGCTTTAGACCATCCGACCTTCACACCAACCTGCTATGAAGCCATTGAAGGTACGAATGTTCATACAGTTGTTATTTGTAGTGTGAAACCATTTCTATCAAAGGCAAAGGCAGTGATTGGCGGCATTCTGGGTAAGATTCCAAAGAGCCCCTATTACAGAGAGGACAGAACCACTTTCTATGATGATGTCTTGAAAGAGTATGAACCACTTGCTCCTCAAGTCAATATCGACCCGATGGATACTGCAGTCTTGATTTATACTGGTGGTACAACGGGAACTCCAAAGGGAGCTGAACTCACGCATTACAATCTATCATCCAACGTTCTACAGATAGCAGAGTGGGTCTATCTAGAAGAAGAAGATGTAGAAAGGTACGGTGGAGTTCGTTATGGTGAAGAGGTCTTTGTTGGAGCTGTACCTTGGTATCACTCGTATGGTCTTACTCTCACAATGTTGATGGCTACATGGTTTGCTGGGAAACTTATCTGCATTCCCGACCCAAGATCTGGAAAACCACCACTCTCGGATTTGCTGCGTGAACTGTCAAGGAACAAAGGGACTGTCCTGAACTGTGTACCAGCACTCTATGCTGCAATTGCCAACCATCCAAACGTAAGCAAGTATGACCTATCATCAGTGAGTATCTGTAGCTCAGGTGCTGCGCCACTTCCACCAGAAGTTGCCAAGGCATTTGAAGCCGTGACCGGGACTCTTCTTTTTGAGGGATACGGACTCACGGAAACCTCACCTGTTACTCACATCAATCCGACTAATAGAAAGTACCGTAAGTTTGGTTCGATAGGAATCCCAATCTCTGATACGATTTGCAAAATTGTGGATATGGAAACAGGAACCAAAGAGTTACCACTTGGTGAGATTGGAGAGATAGCAGTTCATGGACCTCAGGTCTTCAGGGGGTATTGGAAGAAGCCCGAGGAAACAGAAAATGTGATGCGGGAGTTCAACGGAAAACAATTCTTCCTTACTGGAGATATCGGATACATTGATGAGAGTGGTTATACTTACATTAGTGATAGAAAGAAACAGATGATCAATGTTGGGGGAATGAAGGCATATCCACGAGAGATTGAGGACATTCTATTTACTCATCCCAAGGTGAAGATGGCTGCAGCTGTTGGCATTCCAAGAGATGAGGACCCAAGCAATGAGTTTGTGAAGGCATACATTATGCTTAAAGATGGTGAAACTGCTACACCTGAGGAATTCATCGAGTGGGCTCGGGATAAGATGGCCGGGTACAAACGTCCAAAGGAAGTTCAGATTGTAGAGAATCTACCAATGAGCAATGTCGGAAAAGTCCTCAGAAGAGAACTTCGGGAAGAAGAAATGAGAAAAAGAGGACAATAATAGTAGACAGTCACCAGTATTTTGAGGTTTATAATCCACTCTTACAAACCGAGCACAACTACTTCCTATTTCACATGCTCTTCTTTGATTACACCGATAACTAAGGACCTCTGATTTATTAGTGAGTTGTGGTATTGTATTTGGACTATCACTACACTCAGTTTAGGGAGAGATTATTGAGATGAAATTATCTTGGAAAAGACTTAGCGCATATTTGGGAATAATTGGTGGTCTGATATTCATCATTGTCACGTTCATTGCGATGTTGACATATCCTGGCGGATATTCATTCTTGGATAACTACTTCAGTGAACTCGGACTTACTGTGACAAATAGTATCCCTTCCATGTTGAACTACGCACTCTTCTCGATTGCCTGCACAAGTGCGGCAGTCTGCCTCATACCATTCCTGTTTGCAATGCGGACAGTATTTACTGAAACTATGCTATTGAAGGGCCTCAGCTGGATAGGTACTATCCTAGGTGTTGCGGCTGCACCCAACCTTTCGGCACTGGCTCTGTTTGCTGCAGACGTCTATCCTGCTCAACATGGATTGACAACGATGCTCTTCTTTTTACTCATAACTCTTGGAATCCTCATTTATTCAATAGCTATACTCCTCAATAACAATTACCAGAATGTCTATGCGTTGATTGGATTCATTGTTGTCATTGTGTGTTTCCTCCATATTGGAGCATTCTTCAGTCCAGCATTTACTATGTTTGGAACAGCCTTATGGCAGAAACTATCGGTCTATGCTCTGATTCTCTGGTCAGCATTTCAGGGGTACAGCCTTCTGAAGGTCTTTGAATAGAAATAGATAAATTATGATTAGATTGTGTATGAGAGATGAAATGTGTCTTCTGAGAATCTGGATGGATATCGTATAAAATGTCCATCTTGTGGAGCAACCTATTGGTACTCTACAGAGAAGATTAATGATTATGGGGGTGTAGAATGCCAAAACTGTGCAATGCAGATCTCCACGGATTTTGGTGTGCAAGGATATACTACTGCCAGGACAGATCAACCAGATGCTATTGTACCCTCAAGAGAAGTGTTCGTTCCAACATCTGAAGGAGTCAAAGTGAAATGTCCACATTGCATGGCACAATACATCTACAAGGATAATCAGAGGGGGGAGGACGGTCGCGTACATTGCCAAAATTGTGGGAAACTCATTGACACAGTTGGCGAGAGTGTTCTTGTCTACGAAACTCCCGCAAAATCAGGTAACTCGGAAAATGGATTGTTAATTTGTATTGTCATTCTCCTCCTACTCTTTGTACCATGGTACATTGCAATTCCAGCTCTAGTATGCATCGCAGCTTTCAAAGGTTGTAACTCGATGAAAGAAGAAGAAACAAAGGTATACCGTCGAGATACTCAGGGACCAGATCTTCGGTAATCTATATTGAATCGAAGAGATACCTCAGTCAGACCTTCCAGAAGCAGATTTCTTGTGGGTCTTGCCAAGTTCCACATAGAGTTGAGCTCCTGCAAGAAAGGCTTCACGCTGAGCTTCAGGCACTTCCTTAACAACCTTGCCAGGAATACCAAGCACTAGACTTCCATCAGGGATTACTGTATTGTTTGTGACTACTGAACCAGCCCCAATCACGCAATCATTCCCAACCTTTGCTCCATCAAGGACAATCGAACCCATACCAACAACAGTTCTATCACCAATCTCGCATGCGTGTATGACACAGTTGTGACCTGCTGTGACATAGTCACCGATGATTGTAGGATTCGTAAAGGTCGTATGCACAGTGGCATTATCTTGGATTGAAGTTCCCTTACCGACTCGAATATAGTTCATATCAGCTCGAAGTACAGCAAATTCCCAAATACTAGAATCAGCTCCAATTTCAATATCCCCGATTAGAGAAGCACGAGGAGAAACATATGCTTCGGGATTTATCTTTGGTTTCTTACCATCGAACTCGTAAAGTCCCATATTAGCACCTAAAATTCAGAGATTTATTCATTCTCTTTAAGAGTATCGTAGTAGCAGTATGCCAGAACACATTTTACAGACAAATACTTCTATAATTATCTCTAGGAGACAAAGCCATGATTCTTCTTGATCCAAACAATCTAACTCGAACATATCCGGATAATGATTCTAAGGAAATAATGAGAAAGACTATAGAGTTCTTTGAAAACAAGGGAAAAGTCGCTCTCAAAAACGATGACCACGAGAGAGTCTGGTATCAAGATTTTCTTGATTTCGTAAAGGGAGAAGAGATATTCTACAAGATGCTTACTCCAAGTAAATATGGTGAGCCTGAGTGTAGATGGGACACCTGGCGTAACATGGAGTTCAATGAGATTCTCGCATTCTATGGACTCCACTACTGGTATACTTGGCAGGTCACTATTCTTGGACTAGGGCCAATATGGATGAGTAAGAATGAGGAAGCCAAGAAAAAGGCAGCAAAGTATCTGAAACATGGAGAAGTCTTTGCATTTGGATTAAGTGAAAAGAATCATGGAGCAGATCTGTATTCATCAGAGATGAAACTCAATGTGTTGGATGATGGGAGCTATATTGCAAATGGCTCGAAATACTATATCGGAAATGGCAATGTAGCACGGATGGTCTCAGTCTTTGGGAAGACAGACAGACCATCGGACCCTGAGGACAAAAACTATGGCAACTACGTCTTCTTCGTTGCAGACTCTCAACATCCCAATTATGAGTGCGTAAGAAATGTCGTGAATGTACAGTCTTACGTTGCAGAGTACAAATTGAATGACTACCCAATCGCAGAATCAGACATCCTATCCAAGAGTCGAGATGCATGGGATTGCACATTGAATACGGTCAATGTTGGAAAATTCAACCTTGGCTGGGCTTCAATTGGAATTTGTACCCATGCCCTCTATGAGTCTATCAATCATGCATCAAATCGGAATCTCTACGGTAAGTTCGTCACAGAATTCTCACACATCAGGCAGTTCTTTGCTGATGCTTATGCACGTCTGGTTGCCATGAAACTCTTTGCATTACGAGCAGGGGACTACATGAGGGTAGCCTCACCAGAGGACCGACGATATATTCTCTATAACTCTCTAGTGAAGATGAAGGTAACCAGTGAAGGCGAGAAAGTGATAGACCTTCTCTGGGACATCATAGCCGCGCGTGGTTTTGAGGGAGAGACATACTTTTCCATGGCAGCAAGAGACATCCGTGCACTACCAAAATTGGAAGGTACTGTTCACGTAAATATGGCACAGATCATCAAGTTCATGCCTGCCTACTTCTTCATGCCACAGGAGTATCCACTTGTAGGCACTATTAGTGAGGCAAAAGATGATGAATTTCTCTTCGACCAAGGCATCACCAAAGGATTGAGTCAGATTCGATTTCATGACTATCGGCCGATCTATGATTCGGTCGACCTTCCAAATGTTAACATCTTCAAGAGACAGATTGAGGTCTTTAACGAGTTCATGACCGAAGCAACACCAGATGAGAAACAGGGTGAAGATCTAGACTTCATACTTAATGCGGGTGAACTATTCTCGTTAGTCGTCTATGGACAATTGATTATTGAAAATGCCAAGATCTACAAGATAAAAGATCATTTGCTGGATCAAATCTTCGACTTCATGGTCCGAGATTTCTCACGATATGCCCTCCAAATGCATTCAAAGCAGAGCACTACAGAAAAACAACAAGAAATCCTGCTGCGTATGATAATGAAACCTAATGTTTACAAAGAGAGGTATGAAGCAGTCATTCAAGAGGTATATTCACTCAATGGAAGATATGAGATGCATAGATAGGTATGAGTACAATCCTTAGCATTTCAAAAACACCTTATTACACGGGATTTCAGTCAAAATGGTTGTTGATCTAGAATGCCAATCACGCCACTTCATTATCCCTTTGCATACTTGATCTCAAAGACGAACAGGAAATTCTCTCTACCCGGGTTGGTTGTTGGTTCAGTCATTCCGGATATTGAAGTGCCAATAATGTGGGTCTTCTTCAACAACCTTCCAGACCATCTTTTCTTGCATAGCCTTATTGGAGCAATGACGGTTGGAACGCTATTGGCAATTGTTGTCACACGGTTTCTCTATCCAGTCATTATTTCAAGTACGTTTAATCTTCCTAAGGAAGATTTAGCAGAGGTCTGTCGGATTACCCCTTGGTTTATTGCGTCCTGTTTTATTGGAGTGATGTCCCATCTCGTTCTTGACTATCCAATGCATTGGTATAATCCAATACTCTGGCCTTGGGTAAATCCGTTTGATGTGATTGGTCCCTTAGTTCTCTTGTTTATGCCAGCCTTTAGTATACAAACAGCATTTTTCATTGCTAGAACTTTGACCCATATTGCCATGATAGTACTATGGATAGGAATAGGATATAGAATGTATTCCAAGGGAGACCTATGGTACAGGCACTGGGTTGGAGATCCTCCAACAGAACCCGCAGCCCTTTTCAATGGGGAATGAACCATTCCTCGAGGGATATGTAAGACTTGGTATCGATAACACTCTCGTGTTCGTATAGCTTCCGAAGCATTTGATTGCATGATCTAACACTATCTGTTCGTATAGTAGCAAGGAGGCTATAGTCTTCGCTCGTGCGATATAGGTCCCAAACCTCATTCATCTCCACCATCTTTTGAGCAATATCACTGGCAGTTCCAGGAGTGACCTTTATTCTGACGAAAAATTTCACGGGTAATCCAATAAGTGCAAGGTCAATATCAGTTGAATAACCAATAATCGCACGTTTGAGAACGAGCTTCTCAATTGCCTTTGATACGGCAGGCTGACTTAAGGGAGGGTCCATCAACGCACCGATCATCTCCTGAGTCAAAGGATAGGGATTTTCTGGAGTCGGTTTTTGAACATACATAGTTCTTAGAAGTTCAAGTTGTTTCTTGGAGAGATATGATTCAGGAGTATGCATAGATGAAATCTTGAACCGGTTCTTTTTGTAAGTCGTTAACAACTGGACTAAGTCATACTTCCCAGAACCAGTGCTTGCAACTACTCGATCCACTCTATCTAGCAAATCCTCGAAGTCATTCTGTCCATCAAGTCTGAAAAAGCCAAGTAGTGAAAATTCACCTGTAATTCCATCAAGTGACTCAAGCTCATTCATCTCCATTATTTTTGCACTGACATCTTGTTCCCGTGGATTACTCTTCATGAAGAGAGCTGTACTTCGACTTCCTAACACTTGAGCAGGGTCAATGATGGTTGTATAGCTTCTAATTACACCATTCTTAACCAGACCTTTGATAGTGCGAGCTACCCAATTACGACTTTTACCACACAGCTGTCCAAGAATGGTAGGGGTGTATCTCGAATTTTGTACCAGAGCTTGAAGGAGATTGCGTTCCGCATCCGAAAGCATAATTTGCATTTTTTAACCCTGTTTTTTGTGCATTTCATTTATTATACTGATGGAAGATTCATATACTTAACGGTCTCTGCGAACATTGTTGATGAAAATGACTGAATATAAGGTCAAAGACATAGGTCTTGCCAAAGAAGGCAGGATGCTAATAGATTATGCAGAGAAACACATGCCAGTTCTCATGCATCTCAGAGAGAAATACGCAAAGACCAAACCTCTCAAGGGAATGAGAATTGCAGGGTGTCTGCATGTGACCAAAGAAACCGCAGTTCTGGTTGAAACACTTCGTGCAGCTGGTGCTGAGGTTGCATGGTCAGGATGTAATCCCCTCTCAACCAATGACAAAGTAGCAGCAGCTCTTGCAGCTAATGATGTGCCAGTCTTTGCATGGCACGGATTGAATACTGAGGAATACTACTGGTGTATTGAACAGACACTCAAGTCAAAGCCAACTCTGACACTTGATGATGGAGCAGATCTCATATTCACACTACACAATAAACACGAAGAACTCATTCCAAACTTGTATGGAGGTTCTGAGGAGACTACTACGGGAGTCATCAGAATTAGAGCCATGGCTGAAGATGGTGCGCTGAAATATCCAATCATGGCAGTAAACGACGCAGATACCAAACACCTGTTCGATAATGTATATGGAACAGGACAGTCGGTCTTTGATGGTCTACTGAGAGCCTCAGCAATTCTTGTCGCTGGGAAGACTGTTGTTATTGGCGGTTATGGTTATTGCGGCAGGGGCATGGCGTTGCGTGCCAAGGGTCTTGGTGCAGATGTGATTGTCACTGAAGTGGACCCAGTTAGAGCACTGCAGGCAAGAATGGATGGCTATCAGGTCATGAAGATGGATGACGCCGCTCCATTAGGAGATGTGTTTCTCACTGCCACAGGAATGAAAGATGTCGTTACTGGCGCTCATATCAAAGTCATGAAAGACGGAGCTATCCTCGGGAACGCTGGACACTACAATGTAGAAATTAACGAACCAGAACTCATGGCTTTAACTAAAGAAAAGAAGCGAGTTAGACATGCATTAGACCAGTACACTCTCAAAGATGGAAGAAATATCTACTTACTGGGCGAAGGTAGACTTGTCAATCTAGCGGCGGGAGAAGGTCATCCAAGCTCTGTGATGGATCTGAGTTTCAGCAGTCAATTCAATTCAATGATGTGGTTAGCAAAGAATGGAAAGGAACTCAAACCAGGTGTATACGAGTTTCCAAAAGAACTCGATCAAGAAACAGCAAGGTTGAAGCTCCATACTATGGGAATTACCATAGATGAATGGACCGAAGAACAAAAGCGATATGCCAAGGCGTATGCTGAAGGAACATAGAAGATACTTGTGGGGATTCATCCCCACGTCCTTTTCTTATAGGTGAAGGAAAAGAGCGCCTCAAATCATAGAGTTCATTACTCAAAAACTATATAGAATTATTACAATAATATGTAAACAATTCATAATGGAACGAACTCGATCTCAATCTATCGGAGGTTGTTTATCGTGAAACGACGTGAAACTCTCTTCTATGCTACAAGTTTCATACTGATTGCGATGGTGAGTTTTATTCCAGTTCCTCAACTTGTAGAAATTAGTCGTGAAACAACTTACGAATCGGGAGAACAGAATAGACTTGAGATAGCATACGGTGGTCCAAAAATCACGTGGGTTACAGTCAGATGCAATATTACAGCTTTGATACGATTTCTGTACTCAAATGGAACATGGATTGAAACGAAAAACGTTCTCCTAACAGCATTGACTTCGGTGTATGCAAGATTCAACTATAACGGAGAACACTCGACAACAATCATTGAAGTTATTGCCAACGCGCCTTTCAAAGTAACTGTAACCTACGAATATCCTGTCATATCCGAACTGAGCTTAATTGATATGATAGTTGATTCATTCAGATAAAACTGAAAATGGAGCTCTGTACATAAAATTGGAGTTTTGCTGAATCTTCAGAGTGTTCTTTATTGATACTATTATCTTTGAGCAATTCCCCAGATTCAGATTATTACGAGACAACGCGTCTTTCCACGCACATCACTTCAGCTTTCCAAGAATTGCATCTTGGGCTTCTTTCATTGCAGCATCTTGTCGCTCACTAAGACTAGAAGCCTGTTTTCGAATGTCTTCAAAGAAGTCCTCTCTGGATGCAATCGCTCCTTCAACGAGAGCTGCTGCAGCCTCGGACCGGCTTTTGAATATGCCAATTGCGACCATGGCATCAAGGATTTCGACGACCCGTTTGTTCATCCTAGCCACCACAGGAATCTCACGATCTATTTCCTCGAAGCCATCAGCAGAAATATTCTGCAATACTCTATCACGAAGAGTTGTTCGTGTTGGCTTTTCTTTTTTTGACACTGTTTTTACCCAAGTAGTATCATTCTATATGCGTATATAAGATTGCGTATCGTGTATCATCATTACATTTGCAGATTCTACTTTGTAAATTGATCCTTTGGTCTGGTCTGCGGTATTTTGCTATCAATCTCAACATCTGACTTATGATGGCTTATTCTATCTGCAGGGATTGATGATTGATTCTTACGTACAGAACGAGCTTTCGAGTAGGTCCAATCGATCAAGTAGATTTCAAAAAGTAGCACAAAGATTACTGCACCAGGAAAAGTAACTAGTGGGACAAAGAGCAAAGCAACAATTGCTACTAGTCCACTGACTGGTTTAGCATAAGAATGCTTGACCTTTGAGGGCTGCTCTTCCCAGCTCTCACACTTCCGGGGAATTATGATTTCAATTTCCTCATCTTCTTCGAACGCAAGTTCTGTTCTTTTCATATCAGGGTCGACAATATTTTCCATTCGTTCCACCTCATCTCGTAACACGTGTCGTGTTTTATGTATCACGTATCGCGTATATTATTTACTCGATATTTCTATATATGTTTTGTCTCTTTATTCAATAGACCATTTTAATTGAAGAAAATCTCTGGAGGGAATATCTTCTCGTGGAACCAATGGGGACCATCACAAAATACTACCCATTCATTGATGAAGGAACTAAGTCGATATTGAACTCTCTGATGGATGAATCAGACAATTACTATGAATTTGTACAAATATTATGTAAAACTACTATTGAGAATGATGTTCCAATCAATCTTGCATATCTTGCTACAGTTCAGGCTTGGTGGTGCAGAATGAGTGGTAATCTGCAATTAATTGGGGAAAAATACAATGATGTTCCTTGGATAAAACCATGGTTGCATATTGTTGACTCGGGAGAAAGAGATCAAGTACAAGCTCATGATACAGTCATTAAGCATATTGATTGTGTATTAGAACACCCAGTTGATGATTGGATTGAAGCAGACCTTCACATTCTTCATGCATTTTTTCATCATCCCTTTGGAGAAGTCATTAGTCTATTAGAACCACTAGAGAAAGTAAAAGCCTTGATTGCTCCACATTCACACTTGGGTTGCTTTGAATCGATAATATATGCATTCGAAGCGATAGCAAAAGCAAGGGAAGGTGAAATGACGGAAGCTCTTGAATGTCTTCAAAAAGGAAAAACTCTTGCGAAATCCTATGACGATGAATTGTATCTATACATGAATATGCTTCAAGAAGGAGTGATACAAACCTATCTCAACGTTCATGAAGCAGCGACAATCTTTGAAGATCTCTATGAGCTTGTTGAAAATCTACAAGCACCTTGTTTTTTCACTGAAATTTTGAATGATTCATCCATTCTCTATGAGACAATGGGAGAATTTGATTTAGCAATTTCATGTCATCACGAAATCATGAAAATATTGGATGGAGATGATAGACGCATTAGTGATACTACATTCGTGATACTTGCAAGGACTTATGCTACATTAGGGGATGGTGAAAAATCGCTGGAGTGGATTAACAAAGGAATTGGAGCAAATGCTCAAATTGAAAGTGCAAAGATGTTTTACTTTAAGGCTTGGGCATTAGCATTGGTAAATATAATAGATGAATCTGAACAGACTTTAGAAACTGCATACCCATTATTGATTAAAACTGGCTCGGAACGTTATCTGGGAGTCTATTATCACATTTCAGGAGTAATTGAAATGAGAAAAGGAAATTTTCTAACTGCCTTAGAATTGATAGAAAGAGCATGGGATATTGCAAATAAGTTTCTAACAGGAACTGACCAGAATTCTGCACTTCTTGACCTAGCACGAGTTGAAAATTTGATTGCCTCTCAATCAAGAGATGATACGAAAGTTGCAGCTCCTGGAAAGTGGCTTTCCACTCTGGAAAAGTATGCATGTGATCGTGACCTACCAGGTATCAGAATGTATGCAGGGCTACTCAAATCTGAGTTTTACCAAAATAACGGGCAACTCAAAGATGCATTAGCAACACTTCAAGATGCTTTAACTATCACAGATTCTCTGGGTGTTCAAACTCTTAGACGAAGAATAACTAAGCGAATACAGGATATTGAACAAATTCTCCAACAGGAGGACACGATTACTTGAAACCAATGGGGACCGTCACAAAATACTACCCATTCATAGATGATGATACGAAATCAATTCTTGACACCCTCATGGATGAGGCTAGTAACTACTATGACTTTGTCGGACTATTATGTAAAACAGTCCTTGAGAATGAGGTCCCTATAAATCTCGGATATCTTGCTGCAGGCCATGCATGGTGGACAAGAAAGAAAGATGTCATAGATTTGAGTCAAGAGAAATACAAGGATGTGCCACACATACATCCTTGGAAATATATTCCTGACATGACTGATATGGACCAACAATTTTACCATGACCAGATTGTTCAGGCTATTGATAAGATACTTGAATCACCACAAGAGGATTGGATTGAAATTGAACTTCATCTACTTCATGCTATGATCTTCAAACCAAGCTCTATTGTTATTCTCGTGCAGATCTTCAAGGAATTTCAAAGCCTGTCTTGGAAACCAAACAAATGGAGGAATATCGTTCATTTTGACCGAGATATCTGAATTAACTATAGATAATAATATTTCTATAGGTTAGGTATCGAGTTTGAGTTTGAATACTTTTTTGAATTTCGCTACTTTTGGAGCGATGACGTAGCGACAATATCCTTGATTGGGATTATCACGGAAATAATTCTGATGGTAATTCTCTGCTGGGTAAAACTTCTCAAATGCGGCAATCTCAGTCACAATGGGTCCTTTGAATGTCTTCTTACCTTCAAGATCACTTTTCATCTTTTCAGCAAGCTGTTTCTGGTCTTCATTATGATAGAAAATAACAGAGCGATACTGCGTGCCGAAATCGTTTCCTTGGCGGTTTAATGTTGTAGGATCGTGGGTATCAAAGAAAATCTCAAGAAGTTCTTCAAAGGATATTTGCTTTGGATCAAATTCAATCTGGCAGACCTCAGCATGCCCAGTCTTTCCTGTGCAAACCTGTTCATAGCTAGGATTCTCAACATGACCTCCAGAGTATCCAGATACAACAGAATTGACGCCTTTCAACTGTTGAAAGACTGCTTCAGTACACCAAAAACACCCGGAACCAAATGTAGCAACTTCCATAATAGAGCATTCACATTTGTATTAATCAATTAGTGGAAAGGGGAAAAATGGCAAGCTTACTTCTTGATACCAATGAAAAGACCCTCCTTGGCTAATCCGGGTTCTACGAAGGACGCAGAGAGCCCACTCTCTTCCATCATTTTCAGAAACATATCTTTTGAGAAGATACCCATTGGACTTGGATCAACAAAGTGCTCAGTCCCGGTCTCAGGAGTTGATATCAGAAAATGAAAATCAAGATAAGCAATATCACCCTCTCGCCGTGTCACATTTGTACGAGCGATCTTGATTTCTGGTAGATCAACGCAGAGTATCCCTAAGGAACCTTCGCGATATGAGTCTGTTGTGAATATAGGCTCAATGATGACAAGACCTCCAGTGACAAGGTGTTTAGAAAATGCATGTATTGCTTTAACTAAATCAGCTTTCTTTACGAGGTAGTTAATAGAGCCAAACAGACATGTAATGACATCGAACTTCCTATCCAAACTCATAGATGTCATATCACCTTGAATGAATTCAATGTCTGGGCATTTCTTATCAGCAATTTCCAACATCTCATTGCTTATGTCAAATCCCATAACTTGGTACGTATTCTTTAGATATTTGAGATGAGTGCCAGTCCCACAGGCGACGTCCAAGAGCCTAGTATCTGGGGCTTTTTTATATCTCTGAATTATCTCATTCAAAGTCTTCGCATTTTTCTCATAATCTATGAATGAATACATTTGATCATAGTATCTTGCCAGTCTAGAATAGAAATCAGTCACGCTTCTCGCTCCATACATTTGGGAAAGATATTGGCTTTCTATAAAGTATACGAATTACGTAGAGAACAAGACCAAGAATGCCCGTTATAATACAGAGATCATATATCATCACACTTGGAATCAGATCGAGAAATGGATTTCCCAAGAGCGGATAGAATGGGTTCATTTCTAAATAGAGAAATGAGTCTAGAAAGACATGGGATTCGGTCCCAATCAGACTTCCAAAGAGTATCATTCGATAGTTCGACTCCTGATGAATACCAAGGAGAATAACAATATCATTGAGAAACTTACGGAGCGGCCAGAGGACTATTGATAACGTAATTGCTACTAAGGTTGCTCCAAAATAGGTATGAAAGAATCCATGAAGTGGCTGTGAGAGATTGAAGACCAGAACCACTATTACTTCAATATCAAGAATCACACCAGCAATCATGATTGTCGATAAATCAACAAAGGATAGCAAAAGAATTCCTAACAAGAACATAGGTCCAAAGTGGTATGGTGTGAAAGGCATCAATTAGTCACCAATAAGACTAGACGTTGATTGATATAAATGGGTTGAACCTTCATCACATGTACTTCAGATGGGGCACATGAAACTAATGCTCTAGATCTATCTCAGGAGCATCCATTTCTATCTCATTTGAGTCAATGGTTTCGGATTCTACTAGACTGACCATATTGGAACTTGCATTATCATCATGAACTCGAATCATCGAAATCCAGCCCATAGGAATAATGCTTGAGTGCACTGGTCTTCGTGGTCCAACTATGAAATAGTCCTCTCCCACATAGATTATCCGAACTCCATGTGTCTCAGCGACCATCCCATCACGATCATCAGCATGACCATATGCACTGGAACATAGGTAAACATCAACAAGACTTTCAGATTCAGCAAGATAGTTGAGCATGCATCTCCAGTCTTTCCCAAATTCTAACGTGCTTCGAGCCGTGTCCATTTAGCGAACCTCTATTGGTGGTGTTCTCACGATATTGTATAGCCTGAACATATAAGACCTCAGAGATAGAGGGAAGACCTTCCACAAGAAGGCGCTTTATGGCAATATTTGCCAATCGATATCTTGGAGAGAAAAGAGGTGGAGGTATTTCTCACTACGAGAAGAATTACATCAATGTTTAAGTTCTCATTACTGAGATTTGTAATCTGGATTCATAACTTTTTTTCTTATCACTATCATATCAAATAAATATGTGAACTACGGAAAAAGCCTTAACAGAAAGCAGTTGGGCAACGTCGATTCAACCAGCTACACTGGACAGGGTGTTGCATATGCGCATATTGAAAATGCAATCAAAATTTCTTGACGTGTTCTTAGAGAGCCTAGAAAAATTTGGTGCTCTATATGGACCTGTAAGAAGAAATGGTATTCTGACATTTGACCGTGTGGAAAAGACCTCAGAACTTGAGATTTCAGATGATCATCCAATGATCCCATTGAAGAAGCTCTTTCATCCAAAGAGGTTCACAATGCTGCACTTCAACGAGAAAGGATTCTATCCTGATTACTCCATGATTGAGAAGAGGATTATCATTGGTGTGCATCCTTGTGAGATTCATGGTCTCCTAAGACTTGATGAGATCTTCCTGAAGGAACCAGCAGATCCGTATTATGCAGGACTAAGAGAGAACTCCCTCATCATTGGATTCTCATGTATGCCTACTGAGTCATCCATATGCAAATCTGCCGGAACAGATATTGTGGAAGAAGGATTTGATCTCTTCTTTGTCAATTTGAAGGAGTTCTATTTAGTCTGGGTAGGTTCAAGCAGAGGTCATGATATGATCTATGAGAGAGAGGAATTCTTTGAAGAAGATGTCAGTCATGATGATATCCAGAAATACATAGAATGGAGAAACAAAAGGAACAAGGTGTTCAAGACTCATATCGATTTTAAGAGCATGCCAGACATTATGGAGCTCAGCCACGATAGTGAGGTCTGGGATTATTTTGCAGACAAGTGTCTCTCATGTGGGCAGTGTTCCATGGTCTGTCCAACATGTAACTGCTACAATGTGACTGATGTCTTTGATGTGACGAATGAAACAACCGGTCGCCGAGAGCGGGTCTGGGATAGCTGCATGTTCGTGGACTACAGTCTCGTATCAGGGGATCATAACTTCAGAGCAAAGAGAGCAGATCGATTGAAACTTTGGTACACTCACAAATTGAAATCCTTTGGAAGTGAATACGGAAGTCCTGGTTGTATCGGATGTGGACGCTGCGTTGAAACCTGTCCTGTGGATATCAATGTACTCACGGTTTCGCAAGCCCTTACGAATAGAGAGGTGCCCCAAAAATGAATGTGTCAGAGATGTACGAGAATCCCTATCAACCGGAACCAGCTAGAATCGTTCGACACTATGATTTAATCAAGGATCACAGATTCTTCCAAGTTCGACACCTTGACATGAATCGTGCAATGTCATTTACATATTCACCAGGGCAGTTCATAATGGTGTCTATTCCAGGAGTTGGAGAGGCTCCATTTTCAATCTCATCAACACCAAGCAGACCTGGAATTCTAGAGCTAGGCGTTCGAAAAATGGGAAAAATGACTGAAGCATTATTCAAGAAGCGAGACAATGATATGATCTATATTCGAGGACCATACGGTAATGGATTCAAGCTAGATCAGATGGTAAACAAGGACATTATCATCCTTGCGGGGGGACTGGGTGTGATTCCCCTTCGCTCAATTCTATATTACGTGCTTGACAATAGAGACCAATTTAGTAGAGTCTTCTTCATGTATGGAGCGAGAAATCCAGGTGAAATTCTCTTTCGAGATGAGTTCTTTCAATTGAAAGAACGTGAAGATATTGATTGTATGTATACTGTCGACAAACCTGACGGTGAATGGACCGAGAATGTTGGTGTGGTCACGAAACTATTCAAGGACTTGCCTGAGATAGATCCAAGAAAGACAACAGCAGTTGTTTGTGGACCACCAGTGATGTACAAATTTGTTATTGATGAGTTTCTCAAATTGAAGATTCCAAAGAACCAGATTCAACTATCATTGGAGCGTCGTATGAAATGCGGTATTGGAAAGTGTGGACATTGTGCTCTTGACCACTTGTATACCTGTACGGATGGACCTGTCTTCACGTACTGGGACACTCTACATTTTAGGGAGTTGATCTAAATGGCTTGGACACGCGAACCAACTTCAGTTCCGAAACCCAGAGTAGGAATCTATGGCTTTACCGGATGTGCTGGCGACCAACTACTCATCATACATACTGAGGATGAGATTCTAAACTTGTTTGGGTCAGTGAATATGCAATCGTTTGTCATGGCATCAAGTAACCCAACGGAAGGCCCTCTTGATGTAGCCTTTGTTGAGGGAAGTATAAGTACTGAAAAAGAAAAAGAACATCTCCTGGATATCAGAAAGAGAGCAAAAGTTCTCGTTGCAATAGGTAACTGTGCAGTAAGTGGCGGACCTCAAGCCATGTACACAGGAGATGATGGCTATACAAAACGCCTTCAGAAAGTATACGGAGATGTAAAATTCATCACAGAACCGGTAGAGGCGAGACCTCTTGATGCGTATGTCACTGTAGATTATTATCTCCCAGGGTGCCCAATTGATGCAAAACAAACCTTTGCTCTGATATCGAGATTGATACATCAAGCAATTCCAGAACCATATCCACATCCTGTCTGTCATGAATGTAAATTGAATGAGAACCATTGTCTCTTGTTAGACAAAAAGTTCTGTCTAGGACCAATAACAGCAGGTGGATGTAATTCAGTCTGCCCTAATCATGGATTGCCATGTGTCGGATGTTGGGGTCCAAACGACGATGGAAATTTCAGTCAACACCTGAAACTTCTTGAAAGTTTTGGAATGACAAAGAAAGATATCATTAGACGAGTAAAGAACTATGGAGGCCATAAGATTCTGAAGTATATAGAGAATCTTTGAATATGGAGGAAGTTAGAATGTCTGCAAAGAAAGAAATCATTATTGAACCTCTTGCCCGAGTCGAAGGTCATGGAGGAATAAAGGTAGAGATTCAGGGCAACAAGATTAGCAATGTAGAGGTGCGTATACTTGAAGGACCCCGGCTCTTTGAACAGCTTGTTGTTGGAAAGACCCCTGAAGAGGATCTAAGCATAGTTCCAAGAATCTGTGCAATCTGCAACCTCTCACACAAGTATGCAGCATTGAGAGGGCTTGAGAAGGCTCTTGAAGTAGAAATTCCAGAGACAACTCAAGCATATCGTCAATTAATGCATCATGGTGAGATGTTAGAGAGTCACAGCTTACACTTGTACTTCTTAGCACTACCAGACTTCCTCGGTTATGATAATGCTGTAGCCATGGCTGACAAGCATGGCGGTACAGTAGTCAAGGCCTTGCAGCTCAAGAAATATGGCAACAAAATAATGCGAATGATGGGAGGAAGAATGATCCATGGAGAGAATCCTGTACTTGGTGGATTCAACAAATTACCAACAAAGGATGAACTCATAGCTATTAAGGAGGAGGCATTGGAACTACTACCCTTTGCTATGGACACTATTGACCTTCTTGCTGAACTTCAAATTCCTGACCATATGGAACGCGAAACGCAATTTCTCTGTTGTAAGCCGCCCCATGATGACTATGACTACTATGGTGATATCTTAATCACGTCAGATGGTGAGGAACATCCTGTTGATCGATACAAGAATGTAATAAAGGAGCGTGTGGTCAGTCATAGTTTTGCAAAGCGTGGAACCTACAATGATGCACCATTCACAGTCGGGGCAATTGCACGAATCATCCTTCTCGGCGAGCGACTGAAGGGAAAAGCAAAACAGGCGTATAAGAAACTCTTCAACGAACGCTGGTACCGCAATCCACTGTACAATAATTTTGCTCAGGCTATCGAACAGGTATACTCGCTTGAGGGTGTCATAGATGTAGTTAACCAACTCCTGTCTAGTGAGGACCCAAAGATTGCCCAACCCAAACAAGACACTGGAGTTGGGACAGGTGCAGTTGAAGCGCCTAGAGGTACTCTAATCCATCATTACAAGATCAAAGAGGGAAAGACAGTAGCGGCAGATTTCATAACACCCACAGCAATGTTTCTAGATGATATAGAGGCATTCATTCGCACTGGTGGCGAAAATCTGCTTGCTAAAAATCAGATGGAGAATATCGAACTAAAGTTTGAGATGATTGCTAGAGCCTATGATCCCTGTATCAGCTGTAGTGCACATCTAGTAGAAGTTGTGTACAAGTAGACAAAACTAGTCGAATGGGCAGCAGGCAATGCGAGAGTTGCCCATTCGATTTACTAATTCGGTTCAATGTTAGAGTGTAACGAAATAATGCTCCTTTCATCATTCATACAATTCATCTCTGTCGTGAGATCTATGTTTGATCCACAGAATAGGGGTTCTCAACAACATTCGTGGACCTGAAACCCGCATGACCTGTCTAATTCGAGTTCTCATTTCAGGATTATAACAATGGACTTTGCATCTTCGACAGGTTGGTTTGTCTTCTTGAAATTGACAGAGTTCCAATCGACGCAGAGAATAGTCTAACAGTCTTGTACATTCATCACAAAGAGTATTATGGGCGGTTTTGTGCTTCTTCTCACAATAAATATGAATCATCTTTCTAACTGTTGTTTGCTCTTTCCGAATCTTTTGGCCAAGAGTGTGTGAATCATTGTTCTTTGATGTATCGTGCATAGTACGCAACACCACGATAGTGATTTTAGTTTGCCATTCTTTGCTGTAAAGATGCCTATGCAACTAAGATAATGCTTATGAAATGCTTGTATTCGAAAGCCCTAGGCCAGATGAGGTTTTAAAATGGTTCAATATTGTGTGATGGTTAAGGGACCCTGTCGCGGAAAGATGTGTGACTTTTGGGCTCGAATAAAGATACGAAAAGCCTCAATAGAGGAATTAGTGGTAGGGATAAGGGAATCAATCGCGCAATGCAACTCAACCCAGTCTATGATACTTAATGATGCACTTCGTGAATACTGGACTCGGATGGGTATCAGAAATTTCGAAAGACTATGTGAGGAAGAACCGGACCTCTGTGCAAAGATGATAGATGCCGAGTTACAGGCTCAGAGTGTATGAATTTGTATCACTCAACAGGTACAGGAATCATATTCTCTCGGTTTAGAATCCATTTGGAGTCGAGTGCACTCTTAACGGCTTGCATTTCCTTGATTCCTTTCTCACCATACATCACTTCAAGGAATGCACGTTTCAGTTTACCAATCCCATGTTCTGCAGCCACAGTGCCTCCCAGCTCCACAGCTCTCTTGGCAAAAAGCATGTAATTGTCCATTCCCTGTTTCACTTCCTCATTATTTCGTGGAATCATATTGACATGCAAGTGGTTATTTCCAATATGCCCAAAGATAACATACTCCATACCTTGTTCTTCAAGTGTTGAACGATAGAACCTTAGATAGTCTCTCAGAGCCTCATCAGGTACAGCCATATCAGTCCCAATCTTGTGAACTTCATGGAACTGGGCTTTTCTTTGAGCAATCAGACCATTCACAGTTTCAGGTACAAAGTGACGGACTGTCTTCATCTTCTCTAATTCATTTCTATCTAGTCCAGCCCAACTTGACTCAGAAGATGTGTTATGCTTGTTGAGGACCTCTTCCAGAGCCATTATCAATTCCTCCATCTGATCTTCGGTGTAAGAGAATTCAAAGAAAACAATTGCCTTCGTATCACTCTTCATCGCAGGGACAGTGATCCCAGCTGAACTGGCTTTCTCTTTAATCATCTCGATTGCATTAGGACCAAAGTATTCTAGAAAATCCATTTTTACCTTTGATTCTGGAGAGCGTATTTCATAGACAAAGTCCACAGCATCATCTTCACTTGGGAAAAATGCCATCACGGTCATGATATTACGAGGTAATTTTGAGAGACCTAGTTCAACAAGAGTGATAGTACCAAGAATACCTTCAGATCCAATGAATAAGTCAATCAGGTCCATATCTGGTTCGGCATAGAGTCCAGCCGCATTCTTAGTTTTTGGCATCTTATAGCTAGGGACAATGAACTCAATTTCGTTTCCATTACTTAGCACGATGATAAACTTGCCATCTATGGCGTGGATATGACCACGAGTGATATCAAGAACATCGCCATTTGCTAGAATTACTCTTATTCGACGGACCCAGTCTCGTACCGCCCCATATTTATAAGTCCTTGCTCCAGATGCATTACACGCAACAATACCGCCCAACCAAGCACTCATCTCTGTAGGATCAACAGGAAATGTATATTCAGCCTCATTATCCAAGAAACGAGTAAGTGCTGATTGTTGTTTATCTGTACCAGTTCCCTGAAGCATGCCAAGGTTTTTGGAACTAATGTGACGTACAAGATCTTCTAAGGTCATCCCTGCTTCTGCCGCAATAGAATAAAGATCTTGATCCTCATTGAAATCCATGTACAGAATCTTTGTCATTCTCTCAAGGTTTAGTGCAATACCACCTAGCGGAACGGCAGCTCCAGTAAGACCGGTTCTTCCTCCTTGAATTGTGACAGGTGCACCCGTTTCATAGGCATTTCTCATAATTGATGATATCTCGGTTTCACTTGTTGGAAACATGATTTTCTCAGCCATTCCATTAAAAGAATGACTCTCATCGTCGAGATAGAGTGCATACGTATCAGTAATCTCAGCTTGATTGGTCACAGTCTTGACCTGCGATAAATCAGCATCTGCGAGTCTTGTTGCGACTATTCTATTAGACATTGTGGAAACTCCAGTGAGATCGTTACATGCTGTTTCGACTCAATGGGTAATATCAAGGATTTGGTGTAGCTGTTTCGCCTAATCCTTTTAAGAGCATGGATTTCCGACGGGGCAGAATAGTGGATTGTGTACTATTGTGAGAATTGCTGCTGTATCAGATCTTCATGTCCTTCCAGATGGGCAAGATAGGAACCTCCTCCAAGCAATACAGCAGAGAGTAGAAGATCTACAACCAGATGTTTTTGTGATTGCAGGGGATATCAGTGATTACCTAAAAGTCCTTGTAGATTCATTATCGCTCTTACATGTGCAGGGATGCAAGAACCTCTATGTTGCAGGAAATCACGATATATGGTTTGAACACAACGGGGGACCAGGGTCCTTAGAGAAGTATTCTCACGAGATAGGGGCAATCTGTAAGAGGAAGGGCTTTCTTCATATTCCAGACCAGCCGTATGTTACTGAAGATACTGCTTTTGTGGGTAGTATCGGATGGTATGATTATTCATTTAGACAACCGGAACTGGATATCAAGATAGAGCATTATGAACAGAAGGAATACAGGGGAGCAGTATGGTATGATCTCTTCAGGGTGGACTGGAGTTTCAACGATATCGAGGCTACTAACCTTTTCAATCAGAAATTGGAGTATGATTTGCAGACACTTCCTAATAGCATCAAGAGAATAGTCTATGTTTCGCATCATCTGCCATTTAGAGACCTGACCGTATACAAGAATCGACTTCCATGGGACTTTCATAGTGCGTTCATGGGTGCAGAGAGTTCGGGAAGAATCCTACTTAATGATGAAAGAATCGTTCTCTCAATCTCAGGTCATAGCCATGTGAGAAATTTAATCAAAGTAGGAACAATAACTGCCATGACCGTTCCGCTTGGATATGGTAGACCAGCTGACGAAGACCTTGAAGAATTGGTAGAAAAAGCTGTGGCAGTGATTGAGATCTCTGATGATGGACTTCAAGTACCAAATTTTATCAAAGGGGACATTTGTTCAGGATTACCATATGTTTCATCAAGATGACGAAACGCGACAACGAGTAATAGCTAGGTATTTAGTGTGCGTTTTAACATACTACAGTTGTAATTCAGAATAATGATGTGAGACAATGCAAGAGCCCATAGGAACCCTGATTCTACTCGTATTTATTGGAACATACATTGCTATCTCAAGTGAAAAGGTCAATCGTGCTGCAATGTCCATGACTGGTATGGGACTTGCTGGCCTTGTCTTTTGGGGATTCAGTATTGACTTCAATACATTGGTCCATGAAATTGAGTGGGGTACAATCCTATTCATCATTGGAATGATGACAGTCGTATCTGTAGCCGGTCATTCAGGAATGTTTCAATATATAGCATTGACATTATCAAAACCTACTGGTGGAGATACAAGACGTCTATTCATTGTCTTCATTGTCTTTGTATTCGCAATCTCATTCATTTTCGATACGACATCTACTATGTTGATCATGGGACCGCTGACGATCGAGGTATGCAAAGCTCTTGAGCTTGACTTCAAACCGTTCCTAATAGCAGAGGCAATCACGTCTAATTTTGCATCAATTCCATCCATTGTTGGAGCAGTGCCCAATCTTGTGATTGCAGAGGTGGTATTCTTACAAGGAGTTACTTCATTCAATGGTGGCTTACTCTTCGTTGTGATGATGCCTTTAGCAATAATATTACTAGTTGTCACATTGTACATTCTAACTAGAATCTTTAGGGAACAACTAAGTGAATGTGATGAAGATATTGCAGACCAAGTCTTTGTTGTATCGCCACAGCACATGATTAGATCGAAGAATGATTTTTACTTCTCACTTGTTGCTATTGCAATCTTAGCCTTGGCATTCACCTTTGGCCAAGGCTCTGGCCTCCAACCAGCCTTGGTAGCTGTAGTAGTGGCATTTACTGTTTTGATCATGACTCGAGGACATGTTGAAGAGATCCTATCTGAGATTAATTGGAACACGGTATTCTTTCTCATAGGTATTTTCGGACTTGTCGCAGCTTTAGACTACGTGGGATTCATTGATGATATCGGTGACATAATCGGTGCCATTGTTGAGGCGAATCTTGGGGGGGCGGTTGTCTTTCTTGTATGGGTCCCAGCTCTATTGTCAGCAGTCATTGATAATATACCCGTGTCAATTGTACTTGCACCTATTGCGGCAACTCTAGCTTTATCATCTTCAGTTTTTCCAGCAATATTGATTTTTGCTGTAAATATTGGAGGATATATACTCCCAATAGGAGCACCTGCAAACCTTGTTGCAATGGCTTTAGCTGAGAATGAACACGATCGAATAAGTTTCAAAATGTTTGCGAAGATTGCTACACCTTTAGCATTGCTACACCTGCTCATAGGGACAGGTTGGCTATTTATGATGACATCTTTTCTTGGATAGAGCAAAAAAGAAGCGGCGCTCAGCCCCCGTGAAAGAGCCGCCGGGAGGACGACACTACGGAAACAGAACGCCAAATAATATGTGTAAAATTCACTTAACTATTTTTAGTAACATGCAGAAATGCGCATTTTTGGTATTCGCCTGCAATGGTAGATAATGGCTCGATTTTTATAGTGTCAGAGAGGGTCTGAGTTGTAATCTATAGACGAAGGTCACCCCATGCCAAAACGAGCTCGATGTCCACACTGTGACAAACTTTTCAACCGAGATGAGCTAGATAGACATATTGTGAAATGCAGAAGTCGTGCCCGTGGCGAACAATCTTCTGTTTCAAAGAGAAAGAAACGTACCATCGTAGTCGATGGAAATAACATTGCATATCACTTGTCACCTGAAAATAAACCCCTTGTAAATAATCTCCTTCTTGCTCATAATAGTCTGACCAATGGAGGGTACAGACCAATTTTCGTAATATCTACTGCACTCTTTCATAAGATAGACAAACCAGATATTTTGAACTCAGTCCTAGGTAGTTTAGAGATGGTGCAAGCTCCTCGAGGAATGAATGATGATTTGAAAATAATCCAGACTGCTCAGGATCGGAATGCAGATATCTTGTCAAATGATAGATTTCTTGACTGGCTAGATAGATATCCATGGATAAGTGAAAGGCTTAGAAAATATAGAATGACGCCTACTGGTCTGATAATGCTATAAGTGGATAGAAAATACGTATTCTTCGAAAGCGTTAAAATCAGTCATGAAATGAGCACTCTAACCGAATTATATACAGAGATGGTACAATATGGAAATCAGTGAATTACGAAGCGTGTATCTTAGATTCTTTGCGAAGAGAGGACATGCTGTAATTGCTTCAGCTTCACTGATTCCTGAAGATGATCCTTCCGTTTTATTCACGTCAGCAGGCATGCACCCCCTAGTCCCATATCTCCTAGGTCAACCCCATCCAGAAGGAAGACGGCTTACTAATGTACAAAAGTGCATTCGAACAACAGATATTGAGGATGTAGGGGATACTACGCACCTGACATTCTTTGAAATGTTAGGAAATTGGAGTCTTGGGGATTACTGGAAAAAGGAGGCTATCACGTGGAGTTATGAATTTCTCACCTCAAAGAAATGGCTAGGATTTAACCCAGACAAGCTATCAGTTACTGTATTTGCAGGAGATGATGATTCTCCGCAGGATAAAGAGGCAGCTAAGGTATGGCAGAGTGTGGGGATTCCCAAAGAACGGATCTATTTTCTTGGAAAGGAAGACAACTGGTGGATAGCTGGAAATAGTGGCCCGTGCGGTCCGTGCACAGAGATGTTTATTGAAGTAGATGAAATTCCAAAATGTGGACCAGACTGCAGACCGGGATGCAATTGTGGTCATTTTGTAGAGGTCTGGAATGATGTCTTCATGATGTACAATAAGAATGAAGATGGAACTTATACGCCCTTGAAACAACAGAGTATAGACACTGGAATGGGTGTTGAGAGGACAGCAGCTATGCTTCAGGGTGTACCCTCCGTCTTTGATACTGAAGCCTTCGTACCAATTTTAGATTATATCAGGAATCTATCACCAAAAGAGGAGTTCACTGAAACCGATGAGCGACTCGCTCGTATCATAGCAGACCATGTCAGGTCAGCAATAATGATTATGGCGGATGATAGACAGATTGGTCCATCAAATGTAGAACAGGGATATATTGTACGCCGATTGCTGCGCAAGTCAATACACAGTGCAGATAGACTAGGAATTGAGAAGGGCTTCATGATTGGTATAACAGATATTATGATCGAGATGTTCAAAGACATCTACAAAGAAGTGGAGCGGAATAGGAAGTTCGTTATCGATAATCTCGAAGCTGAAGAAGAGAAATTCAGACAGACTCTGAGTAAAGCTCTTCGGAGATTTGATAAGATCCTGAATGATACAGGAACCATTACAGGACAAGATGCGTTCCTACTTTTTACTAGTTTTGGATTACCACTCGAGATGACTAGAGACCTTGCTGAAGAGAACGGAATTGTCATCAATATGAAAGAATTCACAAAACAATTCGAAGAACATAGAGAAATTTCGAGAACTGCTACTCAAGGTAAATTCAAGGGAGGATTAGCAGATCATAGTGAAGAGATTACCAGACTTCACACTGCAACACACTTGCTTCAAGCAGCCCTTAGGAAAGTCCTTGGCGATGAAGTCACTCAAAATGGTAGCAACATCACTAATGATCGCCTAAGATTCGATTTTACATTCTCCCGAAAATTGACCTCTGAAGAAGTTGAACAAGTGGAAAGACTTGTCAATGATATTATTTCCAAGGACCTTCCAGTAGAACATTATTTCATGCCCTATGATGAGGCAATCGGAAAAGGAGCTCTAGCATTCTTCAAAGAGAATTACGGAGAGGAAGTATCTGTCTACCAAGTAGGAAGCTTCAGCATGGAATTATGCGGCGGACCACATGTCGAACATACTGGTGTACTTGGTTCATTCAAGATTGCTAAACAGGAAAAGATTGGTGCGGGTGTGATGAGAATCAAGGCAGTTCTTGAAAGCGCATCCTGAAAACAACATCTAGCAGAAGGTCTATTTATTACTTCGACGGATTCAATTTGTAAGCGCTTGAATAAATCGCAAAATAATCTAGGAGAATATAATAATGGGGACTTTCTCAAAGATTTTTGGCCTTGGTGATAAAGAACTCCAGAAAAAGGCGGATAAATTACTTCTTAAATTGGGAAAAGCATTGCAATCAGCCAGCGCTAAGTTGCACGTGTGTGCGGATGATTGGCTTGATGGAAGAATGGAACACTTAGATGACTTGGAGGAGGAAATCATAGATATTGAACGAAAAGCGGACAGTATCAAAGATGAACTCTTTGAGAAGATTTTTTCAAAGAAAGCATATCTGCCCCAACAAACCCAGGACCGCCATAGACTTGTCACCCTTATGGATGGTGTTATTGATGCTGCAGAAGATGCAGTGCGAATGATGCTGGTAGGACGTAATTACAGACCTCCAAAAGAAATTCAAGAGATTGCTGAAAGATGTTGGATTTGTACGGATCTACTCCAAGATGCAGTAAAGTATCTCTTCTCAGACTTTGAGAAATCGGTTGAAATAACGCTGAAGATAGACAAAGTACGAGAAGATGCAAGAGATATTCAATTCAGGCTTCTTAACAAGCTGTTTAATGAGAAGGAATTCAGCCCTGTGGAAGTCACGTTGTTTCGGGCTATCTCAGAGCGAATATTGAGAGTGGCAATAACTTCAGAGGAAACAGGAGATTTCATTCGTGCCCTAGCTGTCACACATCTATAGTTGGAGGCTTTTTTCAAATTGGACCCCTTACTGCTAGGAATTCTCTTCATCATTAGTTTTCTCGTTGCTTTTGCAATAGGAGGTAATGATGAGGCGATGGCACCCGCAGTGGGAGCGAGAGTGTTCACAGTACGAGCAGCAGTCATAATTGGTGCAATTATAACAGTAGTTGGTGCATTGTCACTAGGAGGCAATGTATCCGAAAAAGTCGGCTCGGATCTTGTAGGAGGAGGAACTGAGCCCATGACTCTGACCATAGATATGGTCTTTGCAATCTTGATATCAATGATAATCTGGCTTCTTCTTGCCTCAATTACTAAAGGACTACCAATCAGTACAACTCAATGTATAGTTGGTTCAGTCATGGGCGTAGCAATATTTGCCCCATTTTTGGGGTATTCTGAATGGGGCGTTGATGTCATTGATTGGTATGTGGTATTTGAGATATTTTTAGGATGGATTCTCTCACCTGTAATCGGATTTCTCTTTGCAGCAGCCGTTTTTGCTCTCGTCAGAAAGATACAGAAACGTGCAAAGGGCTTTTCAGACTTTGAGCGTCAAGAAAAAATTGCATCATATCTGCTTGCTGGATTTCTAATATTGACATCATTGAGTAGAGGAGGAAATGATGTAGCGAATGCTATTGCACCCCTAACTGTGCTACCTGATTTCATTGGGACATACGACCTCGGGTTCATAGTAATTCCAAGATACATAATTCCCTTGCTTGTTGGCGGAACTGGAATGGCATTAGGATTGATTGTAGTAGGTAGGAAGGTGATTAAGACCTTGGCAACCGAAGTAGTAACACTTTCACCTTCATCAGCACTGGCAGCAAGTGTATCGGTATCGATGATTATCTTCGTAGGGACATTACTGGGTCTCCCATTGAGTGGTACCCATGTCCTAGTGGCGGCATTGATTGCAGTTGGGTGGGTATCTGAAACCCCTGTTCAAATGAAACAAGTAAAAGATATTCTTGTATCATGGGTTGTGACTGTACCAGTTTCAGCACTATTTGCAATAGCAGTGTTTTGGGCAATTCAGGGATTCTTCTAGTATAATCTAATCGGATTTTGGAATCATGTGGATGAGTGTGAATTCTTTTGCAAGAGTGCCAAGTTTCTGGGCTTCAGCTCTGGAGAGATGGACTTGTCGTTCGGTGCCAGGACTGTCTTGATAAGTGGCTTCAATAAGCGCAAAGTCTGCATCTGATACAACTAGTTCTGCACCGGGGCACATTCTTGTGTCCCCAGTATATGCCACAGTTGTTTCCCCAACTTGAACTCTGAATCCTAATGCTGGTTCTAGAACCTCATTCTCATCAATTGATGCATTCTCGAGAGAGTAGTGTTCAACACCATACGATTTTACCTTGAAGAAGTCCGTATCAAACCCAGAACCGTGTGATGATTCATGATACCATATTTTGAAAGGAAGTGTCTCTCGATAGTATTCCCTAAAACCTTGAATTATTCCAAGAGCTTCTTTGCACTGTGCGGGTATAACGATATTGAGGGGATTTGTACGTTTCATCATTCTCATGAATCCAAGAAGGGAATGTAAGCCGCCCACATGGTCAAAATGCCCATGAGAGATAGCTATCAAATCAATCTCATTTACAAAGCCATAATTTGCTGAAGCACTGAGAAGATCCCGTAACGCGCCATCACCCACATCTAAGAGTATCATCTTTCCTGTAAATTTTGAAGTGATTATTACAGTAGTACCAACGCCTGCAGCACTGAATGGAACACTCACGTGAACCTCGTCATTATTCCAAGAGGTCTGATAATCATCTTGCTTATTCATTTGGGATACAGTCCTGTAATAGAGTTTTATTGCCGCTCAATTAATCGAAAAAGTATTTGGACTTGTTATATACATTGGCTAGACATAGTGTAAGAAAAAGAGGGCATAGACGAGTTCCTTGAGAACTCGTCTTTATTGTCTATGATACTTTTCAGTCGTATCCTAGTTCAGGTACACGTGCGAGGAAATTCATGAAGTATCCTATCATCACAGAAACTACTAGACCTGCAGTGATGGTAAGAAGCACCGTCACCCAGTCTGGCGTTGCGCCACCAATCATTTGCATCCAAGACCAATAAGTACCAGCCAAGGTCATTCCAGAGAATGCTACCTTTTTCAGAGGTACTTTCACTGATTTTGTTTGGAGCGCGCCCATATCAACGAGAGCTGCTGCAAGAGCTCCAGCTTTGTCGGGCTTTAGACGGAGTCGTTTTCCTAGCTGACCAACAGTGACCTTAGACTTTGGTTTGATCACTGTCAATGCTTTTGGTGCATATTCAGCGATGTCATCAGAGAAGTATGCAATTGCAGCGCTAGTATCTATCCCACATTTTGCACAGGTCGGAGAGTCTTTCTTCCATTTCCGGCCGCACTTTGGACAGGATTTCTGATTCCAAGCATTTCCAGCTGCTGAACTGACCCTACGGATGAGCTCGTCCTTGTCAATCTTTTCTGCGCCTTTCTTTGGTTTTCTTCGGAGAACTACTGCTCTCGGGAAGATTCCAACATCGGAGGCACGTTTCGCACCGCGTAGCTTTCGAGCTGCCATTATTCCCTGTTGGAACTCATCCAAGGAGAGAATAAGGGTGAATACAGACATCACCGTGAATGCGGCAGTAATGAGACCACTGACTGATAGAATAGCACCCACACCAGTGTCTCCAATGCGGAGAACAAAGTCTTCACTGACTGTTTCATTGACACTTGGAGCAGTCGAGGTGGAATATATGAAGGTGAATGCACCTGTTATTGTCCCGGAGATGAGACTGAGATTGCCAACCCCGAGAAGACTTCCAAGAGGGATGGATGCATTAAGAAGGCTTGCAGTTGTATTTTCGGGAATTTCACCAAAAGAGCTCAAATCGAATGGCTGATTGATTAGTGGAATATATAGGTAAGACATGGTAAAGGTACCAGAATGTATAGTCAGATTCGTATCAACATAGATCTGGAGTTCAAGGTCTAAATCTGAAGAGAGACTAATTGGCAAAGGATTCGAAGCGTTTAATCCAGCGGCATTGACTCCATTCACCTCAAGCAAAAATGAAAGATTAGAATCGCCACTCCACCCTACGGGAGGCACTGCTTGTACTGGTACAAGGATTGCAGACCATAAGAGGCAAGTGATGGTCAAAATGATAAGACTATGTGGTAGCGTCCGTCGCATTCATACATCCTCCGGAAAGCACAGAATAGAAGACTACTTCATGTGGTTCCCTTTAACTCTTATTAAGAAATACTCGGATAGCTGGTAGTAATATATATGCACTCAATATTCCCCTTTGAGGGCTTCTTCAATCTGACGATCAAAATCATCTTCATCATCAGGTTCATAGATTATGTGACTCTTTCGTGACTTCTCCTTGGGAGGGGTCCAATTCGATGATAATCCAATGATAGAACCTCCGAGAAAAGAAACTATTGAGATTAGGATCTCAAATGTACCAACCGTGAAAAAAGGTGCTAGGAGAATGGCAATTATCAAGCCCCCCCAAATGCTTGAGAAGATTGTTAGACCGATTCTTTGAATTGATCTGAGAGTTCCCAGATCTCCGAACACATAACCTAAGATCATTCCCACTATAAGGCTAGGTGCACTAATATAGGCAATATCCAGAATGGAAGTTGGTTGCATCTCATCGCCTCAGGTTCTATTTAAGAAAATATTGAACATTAACTCTCTGGTCAATTACCAATGATTCCAGTGGACAATCTCTGATAATTCCTTCCGTTTTCGGGGCCTACTTTCCTTCGCTTGATCAGCTTCATCAAGTTGAGAAATATCACCTTCATACCCGAAAAATACTACAGTAATGATTCGATATTCTTTGGGAATTCCTGTTATTTCTTTGAGTTCAGCCTCATTCCAACCTGCTGTGGGATGACCCATTAGACCGAGATGGACTGCCTGAAGTAGCATGTTCTCAACGGCTAGACCAACATCCATCGTAAAATACGGGAGTCCATGAGCTCCGCAACCACCATCTTCCTTAGCTGCAACAATAATCATCACCGGAGCGGCTTTTGCATAGGCATTTCCTCCACTCAAAGCTTCATGTGCTTCATCAAGTACTTCCTTATCTCGAATGACGACAAAATTCCATGCTTGGGTATTTGCACACGAAGGAGCCCATCGGCCTGCCTCAAGAATAGAATTCAGCATTTCATCACTTATTGGTTGATTAGTAAATGCTCGTCCACTATGTCGTTTCATTATCTCTTCTAGAATCACTAGTAGATCCCCACAAATCTCCTTGACTTATTGTTTTATAGCCATAGCTGTTCCACAGTGCTTAGGGATGTCTTGATGTCCACAGACTGCACCCATCCAGCATACAAGCTGGCTTCCTTCAATGTGCATGTCCTTTCCGCAGTGTACTGGTACTGATACTTCAGCACCGCATTTCTTGCAAACTAGTTTACTCATTGTAATTCCTCACAATATTATCATTTGTTACTCAACAACACCCAGTTCAAAGGTGTCTAGCATAATATTAACTATAGTTAGTATATGAATATATGTTTTCGTGATTCAAGGATTCTCTTTAGGAAAATGCTTCTTAGGGTCTTCAGAATAGACCTTTTCTTGGATCTTATGGGCTCCAGGTGTGTCAAGTTCAACATCACGTTTCAGAGAACGATCCTCTGAGAGAATCTCTGTAAAGATCTCGTTCTGGATTATCAAACGTTGTACTTCATTACTACCAGTCCAGATTGTTGCTAAGCGTGCATCACGATAGAGTCGCTCGATGGGATATACATCGGTATAACCTATTCCTCCAAGAATCTGCATAGCTTCGTGAACTGCAGCAAATCCAGCCTCTGTCGCAAATACCTTCGCCTGCGATACTTCTTTTCTGCACCACTCACCAGTGTCTGCTTTCTTCGCAGCTCGATAGACAAGGCCTCGCGCAGCATCTAATTGGGTTGCACAGTCTGCTATCTTGAAGCTTATTCCTTCAAATCGTTTAATTGTACGACCAAAAGCCTCTCTCTTGTCAGCATACCTTGCTGCAATTTCGATGGACGCGCGCCCCATACCAATTGGTCCCGCTGCGGAAGTAAGTCGTTCAGGGACCATCATAGCATTGAAGACAGCATTACCATCATTCAATGGTCCTATCAGATTAGATTCTGGAATCTCTACATTTTTCATAACAATTCGAGCAGCTCCCATTCCACGACAGCCCATTAGTTCGTACTCTTCTTCAACCTTAACTCCCAGATCGCGATCAACCAAGAATGCACTCAAGGATTCGTGAGGTTTTGCGTTAAAATCAGTTTTCGCATAGACTAAGAAATAATCAGCGCCAACGCCTCCAGCAACAAAACGTTTCTCGCCATTGATTATATAGTGTCCCTCTTTCTTTATAGCTGTTGTATTTGTACCAAAGAAATCCGAACCACCTCTTGGTTCTGTCAAACCCTCCCCACATATTCTTGTTCCTTTCAATGTGGGAAGGAGATACTCTTTCTTCTGTTGGTCGGTTCCAAACTGGTTGATTGCTTCTCCAATAATACTTGGTAGAGAGAATGCACATCCAAGAGCTATGCCTAAGACTCCAATCTCCTCAAGAGCCACCATCTCCGATACCCATCCGAGCCCTCTTCCCCCAAATTCCTTAGGGAAGCGAAGTCCCAGGAGATTCTCTTTTGCCGCAGCCTTAATGAACTCGTATGGATACTCCTTCTCCTTACTGTCCATTGCTATGATCAGATCACGGTCAACCTTATCGCGTACAAAAGCACGAGTTTCATCTCGGATTCGTTTTTCTTCCTCTGTAAGTAGAACATCAAACATTATTCATACCTCAATCAACAGCTAGTCAGAACCATGTAACAAAGACTGTAATGTATCCTCCGACCCGCGTTCTCGTGCGATAGTAATGGCTTCAACAGGACATACAATTTCGCAGAGAAGGCAAAAGATGCAATCAGACTCGTGTGCCGAATCAACTACTTCTCTTCCATCTTTGGTAGTTATTAGGATGAACACATTCACTGGGCAGGCAATGATGCATTTTTCACAACCATAGCACAAGGACCAATCTACCTGAACAATACTTCTCTGCACATTGCTCATTTTGGAGCCCCAGTATTTACTGAATAGAGTTCCTTTTAGACAATACGGATATACATTGACTACAAGCACTTTTTTGGTTAATGTAGATACTCCTAGAGCTTTCGAGTGAAATCCATATTGTTAATTCTTTGTTGCATTTGATTCAAGATTGATTCCCATTCTTCTAACTGCTTCTGAATCTCAGTAACGAAGCGTTCATTCATTTCTTCTTCAGCAATCTGTTTGAGTTTTGCCAGTTCTGTATGTAGGGTCTTACTCTTGTCAAAGAATGACTCTAGGACCATTAATTGGTAATCAGGCGGAGCAAAACCATGAGCCTCATTGAGAACGTACCAAATCAAATTGCTTCGTTGAGCCATTACTGAGTCATGGAGGAGAATCCAGACATCTCGACATTTCATTCGTTTGCCAATTATTCGGACAAATACAATTAGAACTATCAGGGTCAAGCTAGAAAGAAAAACAGGAACACTGGGATTGGTCATAGGGCTAACTAGTCCAATAAAGATGGCTAACAATAATGAGAAAAAAGATGCCAACTCAAATACTGCTTCTGTTTTCAAACTCACATCCTCTCAATAAGAAGGACAGGACTCATTCCTTAACTCTTCTACCTATTACGCATTGACTTTGTGTCCTGTACAGCTACTCGATACCTGCATCTCGAAAGAGATGATCAACCACACTTTGCCAGATCGTACCATCATTACGGGCTTTATTCTCGAAATTGTTTGTATTGGTCCATTCAGTGAGAGCTGAAGCTGCTTTCTTTGGAAAATCGCTTTCATCCACAGAATCAAGGTAGCCGAGAGTAAGAAGAGCTTTCTGAATTTTGATGGAGAACTTGCCTTCTATTTTACGCAACCTACTTGGATCTTCACGGTTAAGAAGAGTCATATCATAAATCTTGAAGATACGTTCTAGTTCTTCAATTGGCCGTGGATGTTCATCTACTCGAACATCTACATATCGATCATTCCCACCTTCATAGCCGCCACCCTCTCGCACAACAAGAATCGCTGCAGATTGCATACCTCTCCTATCTCCACCTGCACCCTGACCTGCATTAAGAGCTGCAAAAAGGTGATCTATTAAATCACCATCAGTGTTCTCATAGGCGTCTGCCATATTTGCCACAACAGCTTCACTTGCGAGAATATTGCCCTGGCATGTATATCCATCCCCCACTAAATGTCCGGCCCATTCCATACATTCTTTCCCAGTGTGAGCAACAGCGTGCCCTTTGGGGTCAACGATACCAACCTGACGATGTTCTCTTCCTTCATCATCTTTCAAAAGAGATTTCATAGTATCATTAGCATTCAGACCTGATTTGAGAAGGTTTAGACCTCTGGGTCCATAAGAAACATTAGCCCAAGCTTGAGTTGCAATTGCACCAATCTCAGCTCTAGCCCAGGGGACGACAGAACCAACAGCTGGAAACTTCGATTGAACAATAATCCCTAAATCACCACTAGATGGATCTCTAGCTACAACGGAAAATGTTGATGGATGACTGATTTTCAGCATTATGGAGAAACCTCCAAACAATAGAAAATTGTAAGAGTCTCGGTATATAGACAATCCGATTAGCAAACAATTCAAAAAAGATGTCTTCCTAATGAAGATGAGTCTTAATAGGAAAGCATTTCATAAGGATTGATAGCGCAAGTAGTATGGGAGGAAACTGATAGTGGTATCTGAGATTTTCATAAGATATGAAACTACTACAGGTCTTGAGAAGACGGCGAGATTCAGAACTGATGAAACTTCTATAAACTTAGATCTTAGAGATATCACAATTGTTGACTTACTCCCACTCATATGGTGTGAGAACCTCGAGACTCTGTGTTTACGTAATAACTCACTGATTGAGATTGACCTCTCGCCTCTTGAGAAGTGTGGAAAAAAACTTAGATCGATTAGATTGAATAATAATCGATTGCAGGATATAGACTTTGGTCCGCTCAGTTTTTGTCCAGATCTAGAAGAAGTGTCCCTTGAACATAATCGGTTAAAGCGAGTGGACTTATCGCCGCTTTTTCAATGTGCAAATCTAAAGGAACTTGTTCTAGACAAAGATGTAGGTCTTACTGCAGATCTTCTTCTAAGGTCTGTAGGTAGCTGGCCAGAAGTTCTTGTTGAACAGTACCACAGGATTCTTTGGAAATCTGATTCATTAAGATAATCTATTATTGCACGAGAGAAGTGAGCATTAAGCAGACAAAGGAGTCGTCGAAAGGAGGTTTTTTCATGGATACAGGCCTCGAAGGAAAGCATATTGTAATTACTGGAGCTTCAGGAGGAATTGGCTTCGAAACAACTAAGATATTCTTGGCGGAGGGAGCAAAGGTCACGGGTACATTCAACTCTTCTAAGGGGTCTCTTGATTCTCTCAAGAGATCATGGCCAGAACATCTGCACGTGATTAAGGTCAATCAGACTGAGGAAAATAGTGTCAGGAATCTATTCGAGGAGGCAAATCGTGTCTTCGGAAGAGTTGATGTGCTTGTTGCAAATGCGGGTATAGCGAATCCAGAGGGCATTGCAATTCAAGATATGAGCCTTGAACAGTGGGAAAATACTCTTTCAGTCAATCTAACAGGCACATTTCTCTGTGCCAAATATTTCTTTGCCAACCTAGAAAGGCATGATGGTGAGTCTGCAGCACTGATTATGATTGGATCTACCGCAGGTCTATTCGGAGAGGCATGGTATGCAGACTACTCGACAACCAAGGCAGGAATGCATGGTCTACTAATGAGTCTTAAGAATGAGATAGTTCATCTTGCTCCGAGGGGGCGGGTAGATCTAGTAAATCCCGGATGGACCCTCACACCGATGGCAGAAGACGCCCTCAAAGACAAGGATATGGTCACAAGAATTCTTCAGACAATACCACTGAGAAAGACTGCAACTCCTGAAGACATAGCGAGTGCCATCCTATTCCTTGCATCTGACAAATTGGCAGGTCATGTGAGCGGACAGACTATCAATGTTGCTGGAGGCATGGAAGGGCGCGTCCTGTTCACTCCCGGTGAGATTGAGTTCTCAGACACATAGACCTATTTCTTACCTCTAAATGTTTCGGTCTTTTCGCGTTCTTCTCTCTTTGAGAGGGGAAATGGTTGGGTAGAGTCCCTAATTGATGGATAGTAGAACTCGCTAGCTTCATCCCTTGAACCATGGGAGTAAAGCATTGAGTGGACGTTTGATTCTGGAGGATGGTCTCTACGTGATGAGCTTACTAGGTACAGAACGATTCCAACAGCAAATACTACCACAATTACATAACCAAGCATTTGATTTGACTCCTCTGTATATTGTTTGTAGGTGTAGGCTTATAGGTATTAGTAGTCACCAAAAAAATACAATGAGCTCTTTTGACGAAATCTCAGTGGCTTATGATAATTCAATAGATTGGAAATCGCGATTAGAGAGAGAGATGCCCTTCATACTCTCATGTATCCCTTCTTCAAAGAGGGTACGTATCCTTGATATTGCCTGTGGAAGTGGTAGACATTCAGTTGCACTTGCTTTACAGGGATTCGAAGTTGTTGGAATAGACCATAGCCAAACAATGATTCAGATTGCTAGAAACCATGCTATTGAGATGGGAGTCTCACCCACTTTCATCGTGGCGGATATGACTCAAATCAGGGAGAATACATCTAGGAGATATGATCTGGTAATCTGCTTGGGAAATTCGTTTGCGCTTTTAGAGAATGTTTATGTTCTCGAGGCGGTTCTACGGGATATATTTGATCTACTTGAAGAGAGAGGATCACTAGTGCTTCAGGTTCTGAACTTTGAAGAGATACATTGGACCGGATTCAGAACATTTCCAACGAAAACAGGGAAGTTGAGTAACGGAGAAGATATCACTTTTGCTAGACTCTTTGAACATACCAATTACCCCACCTCATCAACACTGGTGATGTCTGCTTTTAGAACCGTTGATAGGGCTTGGACCTCTGAAGTATCAACCCAGAAGGTGCTTAATCTGAACTTTGATCTCATGAGAAATGTCCTTGGTGAAGCAGGTTTCAAAAAAGTGGAGTTCTATTCGGATTATATGAGAAATCCCTTCGATAGAAAGTATTCAAGAAATATGATTATTCATGCAGCGAAATAGGGGAAATCTAATCAGGTCGTGTTATTTTCCGTGTGCCTCTAATGATGAGGATGGTTCCAACAGTCACCAGTATCATTGTGGGGACGCATGATAAGACAATGAGATTTCTAAACAGAGGAATTATCGATAGTGGAGTAACTACAATCATTCAGAACATTATGATAGACATCATGATTCCAGTATTATCTTTGAAGGACTTACTCTGAGTATCATCATAATAGGGATTGTAAGTGGTATTCCCGGTACTTACCAAGACAGCACCAATCATAGCTAGAGATGTACTAAAGAGAATCACTAGTGATTCAGCTAGATCTAATCCAACTGCAAACTGAATCATAATCGACACAATTATAGTCATTGGGAATCCAAATAGTAAGGATTCTGCAATACGAGCTTTCACATACCGCTCAATGCCATTGGGAGAACTCTTCACTATCCATAGTTGATTCTGAGAATCCAAGAACCAATAGAAACTCCATTTGAGCCCCAAACCATTGAAGAAGGATTGATGCTATCGTTGGCACGATGATGAGAGCCCAAATCACACTAAGAGTGAATAGGCTCATCATCACCGCTTTACGTTGAGAGCGAAACCTGGCGGTCATCACCAAGTACTCTACCTTTACAATATGGTACCAATTCCCTAGCATTGGGAACAGCTCCAATTTCTAACTGGCTGGACTTGATAACTTTCGAATACCTATCCACACCAAGATTGCACCAAGGGACCACTGGACCAATATGCCTACGAAAGACATTCCGAACATCAGATAGTTGGACCCAACAATACTTGCAATGAATCCAAGCATATCAATACCTAGCCCGATTGTGAGGAACATATCGATAAAGAGGACTCCAATAATTGAGAACTCTGCCAGCATGACTGAGGTCATCAGGTTTGCCTGATGCGCTGGCGACTTTGTATCCTCATAATTCGGATTACCAGCAGTTATACCAGTTGAAATGAGCATGCCTCCAAATATTGCCATATATCCAAGACCAATCAATGCCAGTAGTTCAAAGGGAGTCATTTCAAGTAGGATGTACATCAGCGTTGCAGGAATGAAGATCAGAGGTATACCTATCATCGCCTGAGTCACAATTCTGCTCTTAACAAACTTCGAGGCTCCATTTGGTGCTCCTTGAATCATCCATAGCTGATCTTTACTCTCAAGGAAACCAGCTCCAGCGAATGGGAATGATCCAACAAGCGACAGCATTGCAATGATCATTATGATCATCTCCCTAATCTGAATGTATTCAGCATCTACAGTTGTCAAGATGATTGGTAATATACATGCTAGAACTACACCATAAAATATCTTTGATAGATTCTGTGCCTTCCGGGTGAAGTCCTTGAAATTAGATACCATAAGTGAACCAAATGGTCCAGAACTAAGTCTTCTAATCCCTCGAAGGATCAAGTTCTCGTTTCGCACTGTTGTCACGACTTGCGTTCGAACACCAGCATCAATAGTAAATACTCTGTCAGCTGCTCTGAGTGCAATGATGATTGTCGCAAAGACAAAGCCGCCCATCAGTAAAGATGATACTAGAAGGTCTAGCTGGAGAAAATTACCAAAGATAGTAGTTTGATCTACGGTCAGTCCGACTCCATTGAAAGTGATTGCTAACCAGCTCAGGGTATCTGCAAACCATGTAGGTGGGAGGAGAAGAAAAGCATCCATTCCCATCATTTCAGATACAGTTGGAAGGAAGAACATCAAGCCATACATTGGGATGATGACAATGATTGCAATGACCATTGATAATGCCTTAGCAATATCGTTACCTCGTGAGGAGTCACCCAGTCTCGCTTGAATTATACTAGTAATGAAGTTTGAGAGCCATATTGTTCCTAATGCAAGCAGAGTGATTACGCCATACAACATAATTTGCCCTACTATATTGACCTCAAATGCTAGGACTAATGGTGTAATCAGGAGAGGTGAAAAGAATACAACAATTAGTCCAAAGAGAGGAATCTTGCCCAAGAACGTACCTGCCATGATATTTCGGGTAGATACATTATTTGACAGGAATATCTCCCACTGACCTATCTTTATCTCTTGAAGAGCATAGGATAGTGGGAATAGCAGTAACAAGATCCACAGGAAAAGAACAATTGTACGCATCAGTCCTGGAAAGATCAATTGCAAGAGTGGTTGTAGGGATTCCATTGGGATTATCAGACCGATGAAGTACCCAATCACTACGGGAGCAATCACCATTGCCCAAGAAAATGCAATGATAGCAAGTATACTCACATACGTCTTCCTATGCGATCTCATGCTTGCAAATAATACTTGGAATTCAGCCTTTGCAATAGCAAGCCATTGTCGCGTCATAGAAGATTACCTCCAGGCTAGTAGGGTCTTCCTGTCAACATGACCACCAACAATCTTCAGATATGCATCTTCAAGGTCATTCACATTCATCGATGCGATTATCTCAGATGGAGAACCATGTACAACAAGTTCGCCTGCATTGAGAATTCCCATTACATCACATACATCTTCAGCAAATGAGGTCTGATGAGTACATATGAAGAAGCTAGTTTCAGTCTCTTCCGCAAGAATCAGAATCAAGTCTTTTACTAACGCACTTGCTGCTGGGTCTAATCTCGATGTAGGCTCATCAAGAAAGACAAGCTTTGGCTCGTGTAAGAGAGTTGATGCAACAAGGACTTTCTGTTTCATACCTGAAGAGTAAGACTCTAGAAGATCGTTCTGTCTACCCTCAAGTCCGAGAATACTCAATAGACTGTCAATGCGTTTATTCAGAGATTCACCGTTTCTTCCGTTCAATGCTCCAATGAATTCTAGAAATTCCACTGCGGAGAGCTTTGAATACAATCCAGGAGATTCTGGTAGTAGACCAGTCGCAGCCTTGATATCATCTCGTTGAGTATTGATATCGAAACCACACACTGTGGCATTCCCGCTGGTCTGTTTCAAGAGTCCCGATAATATTCGTACAGTGGTTGTCTTCCCAGCGCCATTCGGTCCAAGAAAACCGAACCGACTGCCCGGAGCAACTTCTAGATTCAGATTCCTTACAGCCTGAACTGAGCTGAAGCTCTTGTTCAGACCTTCTGTTCGAATTACCGATCCGTTTCGTGTCATCATTTTCAACACCATAAGACTGTAAATGTTTACAGCCTGATGGTAAAGATTTATATTCGTTCGTATATAAATGTTTACCAGAACGCAGTAAATTTTGACCAGAAAAGGTTAAATTGTGCGTGACACGAGGAAGTATAGTATGGGATTGCTCTCGACTCATGAAGCAGTGGTATGGTGGGAATACCATCATGGAAAACCCACCTCGGACATCTTCAGTGGGTATGAGAGACCCATGGACATTCCTGAGTACCTCTTCGATATCCTTGCTCAAGAGATTGATAGTAAAATCACTGACTCTAAGAAAGCAAGGAAAGAGAAAGAAAAGATACAAAGGATGCAGTTCACAAGTGCCGCCTATGTGTCCAGGGTTCTGAGTAGGGCTAAGTCAAAGATAGAGGATTCTCTAAAGCAACATGCAAACAGTCATCGCCTTGACATTGAGAATGTTAATGGAGAGAAGGGAATTCTCACAGGCTTTGACTATCAGGCAAACACGAATGTCTACATTGTCTTCACGCTTGGACTTGGTGTAATTATCTGGTATGAGCATACCAATTATGGTGGTAAACTCTGTGATGGAACACCAGTGGACAAGTCGAAAAAGAGCGATGGTAAACCGTGCCCAAAGGTAGAGGAATGTAGAGAAACACTCGACACGATCCTCAAAGAGTACAACCTCACTTTGAACCCAAAGGAGGAAGAGATGTACATGACAGAACAGTCTGTACGTATCTTTGGCAAGCTTGGTGCAAAACAGCTTCCTCGCTATCAGAGAGAAACACAAGAAGGTGAATGAAACGAACGAGGAAGTATCAGCTGGTTATTTCCCAGCTATGGAAACAATATCTAGTGGTAAGACATTCAGGCCATCGAAAGCCTTGCGGAATAAGTATTGGTTCACTGCAATCATGGTGGCTGTTGCACTATGGTTCATAGTCATTGGTTCAGTGTACGGCATGTCGTACCTGATATCACTGGATGAAGGGTGGAGCCATGCGCTCTTCATAAGTCAATGGCTCGGATTTGCGAGTTACTGGACAATCATTGCGAATCTAGTGTGGTTGATCCCCGCACTTATTGGAATTCCAGTATATATCAACTCAATTGAGTACTCTGTAATCTCAGAGTCTGGTGAGGCATCCCCGGAGATCTATGTTCGCAAGGGAATCATCAATATCACCAAGAAACATGTCCCATTCAGAACTGTCACAAACATCAGCTCACGAGCTGGCGTATTCGATAGACTGTTCAGGATTGGCAATGTCGAGATTCAGACTGCCGGATATTCAGGAGGGCCAGGCGGACAAACGGGTCCTGAAGAGAAGCTTGAGGGAATCAAAGCCTTTGAGGCACTGACACGATTCGTGCTTGGCGAACTCAGGAAATTCAGGGGTCCATATGCCACTGCTACAGAGGTAAGTGTTCCACAAGAGGAAGCAGTCGTAAGAATTGATGGATCCTTGGATGATGAGATTCTCCTGGCAATCCGAGACATTCGAGAGATTCTTAGGACCAAGTTATAGTATGTAAGCGAGGTTAGGAAACAATGGGAAGTGAAGAAGGAAGGATAATAAAACCACCAATGGAAGATGTCACTAAGGGTAAAGTGTTCAAACCGGACACTAGGTTCTGCTACAAGGAATGGTTCACTGCAACAGTGGTAGCTATTTTCGTTTGGATGCTGACCGTAGGGGTACTCATCTTGGGAGCTTGGATCTACATGATGGATCAAGATGCTCCGTGGTCCACCTTCTTCACGATATTCTTTGATGTACTCCCCATTCTCAGCTTTTGGTATGCTCTCTCGCTGGTAGTCTGGTGGCTTCCTGCCATGATTGGAATACCATTATACATCAGAAGTATCGAGTACAGTGTGATATCAAAGTCTGGAATGGTAATGCCTGAGATCTATGTCAAGAAGGGCTTGATCAATGTCACAAGGAAACACGTTCCGTTCAGAACCATAACGAACATCAGTTCCAGAGCGGGTCCCATCGACAGGCTCTTTGGCATAGGCACAGTGGAGATTCAGACTGCAGGATATTCAGGGGGTGCAGGAGGTCAGACAGGACCTGAAGAGAAGCTCGAAGGAATCACGTTCTATGAAGAAGTTCGTGATTTCATTTTACAGGAGCTTCGGAAGTTCAGAGACCCCTACGTGACTGGAACAGAGGTCGTTCTTCCCAGAGAAGAACCAGTTCCAAGACTCAGTGATAGTCTTGATGATGAGATGCTCATCACATTGCGTGAGATCAGGGATGTGTTAGAACGAATTGAGAATAAATTGGACTGAGAAGAATCGGGAAGCTAATGTTCCTTTTAGGACAATAACCCGATAATGCGAAGAAAAGGAGATTGTCAGTAAATGAGCGAAGGAAAAGTAATCAAACCACCAGTAGAGAATGTTGCAAGTGGAAAGGTATTCAGGCCCTCTAAGGCATTCAGGAACAAGATGTGGTTCATCGGAATCTTTACAGCATTTGGAATCTGGGCAATCATATTTGGATCGTTTATCCTCGTTTTATGGCTAGTTACTCTATTCACTGGCTCCGACAACTTCTCAGCATTCTTCCAATACTGGTGGCTAACCTTGAATCTCTGGTATTGGGTCATAACAGCAATTTGGTTGATTCCAGGAATAATCATAGTACCGATATATCTCAGGTCTATCGAGTATTCAGTTATTGCGCAGTCTGGAGAAACAATGCCAGAAATCTTCGTGAAGAAGGGAATCATCAATATCACTCGTAAACACGTTCCATTTCGTACAATAACCAATATTTCAAGTCGGGCAGGTCTCTTCGACAGGCTGTTTGGAATTGGTGCAGTTGAGATTGAAACAGCTGGATACTCAGGTGCAACAACAGCAGCAGAGGAAAAACTAGAGGGAATCACCTTCTACGAAGAGCTTCGAGACTTTATACTCAGAGAACTTCGGAAGTTCAAAGATCCTTACGTAACTGGAACAGAGGTTGTAGTTCCAGTAGAAGAACCTGTACCAAGAACAGAAGATAGTCTAGAGGATGAGATTCTCATTGTTCTACGAGAGATTAGGGACCTTTTGAAAAGAGAATAAGTGTGAGGTATACACAAGATGACTCAGGATGAGGAACGGGTGATAAAACCTCCAATTGATCACATAACAAGTGGTCGAACGTTCCAGCCTCTCAATGCGTTTCTATACAAGAAGATGCTCAAGGTTGGGATTATCCTCTTTCTCATCTGGTCGGGATTATCACTCTTGTTCGTGGGTTTTGCAAACCCAGTCTTCTTGGAGAATATCCTAGATCTTTTTCAACCAATCGAACTTCTGGTCATTATTGGTTGGGAAACTACGAATTTTGTCTATGCAACAGCTGTCGTCATATTCGTTGTTGTAGGATCTGTCTACACATTCATCTACATAAGACGAATCGAGTATTCTGCAGTGGGCTGGTCTGGAAATGCAATGCCGTTCATATACACTCACAAAGGTATCATCAATATAACAAAGAAACACGTGCCATTCCGTACTATAGTGAATGTGAGAACACGTGCAGGTCCCTTCGACAGGATGTTTGGAATAGGTTCGGTTCTTATTGAAACAGCAGGAGGTTCAACAGGGACCCATGCGGCAAATTTGACATCACTACTTATTCAGAGATTGACCTCAAATGCTTTTGAGGAGAAAATAGAGGGCATCAAATTCTACGAAGAACTGCGCGACTTTATTTTACGTGAGATGAGGAACTTTGGTCGCAAACCATTAGCAGAAACCAAGAAGTTGAATGTTAGACGGAAAAAACGAGTATTCAGTAGGGACACACTGAACATGTTCATTGAGATTAGAGATGCACTACGAGAGAGTAAAAGGAGTGGAGGTATTTCACACAGATGAATTGGAGAACAATAGTAGCAATTATGCTACTGATAATGGGAGTCATTCTATTTGCAATTCTTTACTTGTTAGGTTCAGGGACATTCTAACATTCTATAGATTGAAGTTAAAGATCTTCATGATCTGTCCGATGTTGATCAGACTTCTACGAGCCTCATCTCTAGGGCGAACCTCAAATACGTATTGAGGTTTTGCTGGGAGACCACTAAGAAATCGTAAAATTGGTTCAAAATCGATGAGCCCATTTCCTACAACTTGATGGGATCCAATTTGTGGAATTGTGTCATGAACGTGAACTACTTCAATTGACCCTTTAAACCTCTGAAAGAGACCCCAATCAGCTTGATTGATTTTAAGATCAGTACCATACAGTTTAGGAATGTCCAAACACAACTTCAATCCTTGGGGTATGAGATGTTCAATAACTTCCCTGATAGGTGGTGTCCAACCATGATTTTCAATGACAAGTCGAACGTGAGGTCGTGCATGAGTAAGAAGCTCAGAGAGATTCTCACGAAGTACTTGGGCATACGTTGATGCATATTGGTCATTGAAGCTATCAGATAATTGATTTCCAGCCTTTTTGAACATGGGAGTGAATCCGGCATGGAGAACAACATTCGTGGGACCAGCACTGATTTCTCGTGCAAGATTTATTATTTGTTTGAAATAGGAAAGAATACCAACGCGGACGGGAGGATATGTGGTCATGAGGCTAATGTCATCACCAGGTGCATGAAATCCCCACTCGATTGATAGGTCTCGTGAGAGATCACGGAGCTGAGTCCGTTCGCTTGATGATAGTTTTTCTGGCGAGTACTTGGGTACTCCAAAATCCGGAACTATGCCATTCCAATCATTTGCGGCTGCATACCTGACTGATTCAACTAAGGATGAGTCGAATATCACATGGTATGCTCTTCGCGTTGGTAATTGCATAACAATTGTTGCTTCATTGATTCTTATGAGCTTGACTGAGTAACCCGATGAGAAGGATAGACTATTTCACCATTCCTGAAGACTATGAGTTCGCCACCCCGGAACTCAGTCCAATCGCCCTCCGTAAGGATTCTTGTTGAAATCACATATCCCAATTCGTTTTCAGCTAAAGAATCGGTAGGAGTTGCTGTATGAATATCAATTGCTCCAAGTTTCTCATCTGGACTGATTAATTCAATCGTACCAAAAGGTTGTTTCTGACAAAGATACCGGAGACCATTGTTGTGATCATTCTCATCAGAATAACAAAATAGTAATTCACCATTAGAGAGCATACAATTGAAAGTATTTTCGTCATCATTGATATCTCTACAGGTATTCTCTAAGAATGCATAGTCACCCTCAGTCCAGTTCTGAATTCCTCGATTCTGTATTGTTTCAATTATGTAGCAGAATGCTAGTTCAGAGTCTGTTTCACCAAGAGGCTTGCAATTGAGTGTGCTCAATCGAGCAAGATTTGTGAGCGTGCCATTGTGAGCAAAGGAGTACTCCTGTCGCGTATGACCAATGTTCATCTCACGATAGAAAGGATGAGTGTTCAAGTAACTGGGGATGCCTCGAGTAGATCTTCGTACATGGGAGATAATCGTCTTCGAGTGAATATATCGTTCCATGAAATCAAACAATGGACTGTTCAGAGCAGATTGAGCCTCTTTGATGATTCGAAGAGATTTGTCATAATAGAAAGCCATTCCCCAACCATCAGGATTTACGCGACCTCTATCTTGAAATATGTCTAAAGAGATCCTTGCTGAAATGTCAGTACTGAAAGAGAGTCCAAGAAGATCACACATTGACTCTGACCTCTTGCTATTGCGGAGTTAGTCGTTCAAGTTTAAAATCAGTCCGGATCTCGTTCAGCTGTGCAGTCAGACGTAGATAGTTTTCGTCATTATGAAGTGTGCGAGTTTTGTGTTGATAATCTGCATCACTTAGATATCTTGCCATATAGTAATTCTTGTTAGGTTCTTCTTGACTGTTCCAATGTCCAACTACATCGATATTATGTTTTTCATACAGCGTCTTAAACTCGGCCCTGAGTTCATTGAGCGTATCAATTTCATTGGGTTTCACTATTGTCTGGTAGAGGATCACTAATGTCATTGTATTCACAGTAACCATCGTTAACATTCAAAATTTAAGTATGTAGGTCTAGAACAGGTTCTGAATGAGGACTCTGGGAGAAAATATATGTCTTCAATACATGAATAATTCGGTGGGAACCATTAATGGGCGAAGCTACCGATAATATCAGTGAGAAGAGAAATCCACGTGAAACTAGAATGAGTACCTATGAGTACTCGGGGTCTCCTGTGCCATTTGTGTCATTTCTATTCCTAGCTGTCATTTTTCTGTTCCTAGGAATCTATGGAAATCAATTCGGAATTCCTATTGGAATAGGTTTTGAGAGTACTTTGATGACTGTACTGGGAGGACTCTTCCTAATCCTCATTCCTGCTACCTTGGCAATAAACAAACAGTGGCAAGAAGCAATCATCTTGAGGTTTGGAAAGTATAAGCGACTAGTAGGTCCTGGCATCTTTTTCAAATGGCCAGTCATAGAGAAATTCCTACGACAAGATCTGCGCATTCAGACTCTGGACGTGTCAAAGCAAGAAGTGATGACGAAAGATAACATCAGTCTAATGGCTGATGCAGTTGTCTTCATGAAGGTCATCAATACAGCAAAGAGCCTCATCAACATCATGGATGTCAAATTGAGTGTTGTTCAGTATGCTCAAACAACAATGAGGGATGTCATTGGGAATGTTGAACTTGATGAACTGCTAGAGAAACGGGATGAGATTGCTGACCGAATCAAGGAGATTGTTGACCGGATCAGTGATGATTGGGGTGTCGATATCATCAGTGTCAACCTACAGAACATTGAATTGCCAGATGATATGAAACGTGTGATTGCACGTCAGGCAGAGGCTGAACGAGAACGACGAGCTGTGATCATTAAAAGCGAAGGCGAGCTTCGTGCTGCCCATAACCTCGAAGCAGCTGTGCAACAGATGAGTAGTCAAGCCCTCTATCTTAGAACACTCTCGAGTCTAGAAGATATCAGCTTCGACCAGAGTAATACTATAGTCTTTGCAATTCCTCTGGACATAGTAAATGGCGAGATTATGGGACTCGCAGGCCTTGCTGGAGCAACTAGAGCTGCAAAGGAAACCAAGCAACTTCGTCGACTATCTGGTTCTGAAGAAAAATAACATATTGTATCCGGAGAGTGCTATTAGTATTCTTCGGACTCCATTTCTTTTCAGCTGTCCTATACATTGAAATGGATGACCGATTATTTCACAGGCACGTATATCGAGAGAGGGTGTAACATGAAACCCGTCGAATTAGTCATTGTCGGTGCTGGAGATAGAGGATTTGTCTATGCTGCCTATGCGAAACTACACCCAGATAGAGCGAGAATTGTGGGAGTAGCAGAACCTCGTGAATATTACAGGACTAAAATGGTAGAAGACCATAATATTCCACAAGAGAATGTATTCACTGATTGGAAAGACCTAGCAAAGAAACCAAAAATCGCAGACGCTGTCATAATTGCAACTCGAGACCACATGCATAAAGATACAGCAATTGCCTTTGCAAAGAAGGATTATCACATCCTCCTTGAAAAGCCGATGGCACCAGATGAGAAGAGCTGCAAAGATATAACAAAAGCAGTCGTATCACAGAAGATCATCTTTGCAGTGGGACATGTCTTGCGATATACACGATATACTCAGGAGCTTAAGTCTATCATTGATTCAGGGCTGATTGGCGATGTCATAAGTATCCAACATCTTGAACCAGTAGGTTATTGGCACCAAGCTCATTCATTTGTTAGAGGGAATTGGAGAAATGAGAAAGAGTCAGCGTTTATGCTTCTTACAAAGTCATGTCATGACATAGACTGGATTAGATATATTGTTGGAAAGAAGTGCAAGACTATATCTTCCTTTGGGTCGCTCACTCATTTCAAAAAGGAGAATAAACCTTCTATTGCTGGAGATAATTGTCTAGACTGTGACTATGAACCGCAATGTCCCTATTCAGCTAAACACATCTATCTCAATCTCGTCAAACATGGAAAACTTGGATGGCCGGTTAGTGTTGTAACGCCTGATGTCACAGTAGCTGGAGTGATTAAAGCACTTAGGGAGGGGCAATATGGTCGATGTGTATATGAGTGTGACAATGATGTTGTGGACCATCAAATAGTCAACCTGGAGTTTGAGGATGGAGAAACCGCCTCGTTTACAATGACTGCATTCACAAAGGCAAGACCAAGAGAAACTAGAATATTTGGGACTCGTGGTGAGATATATGGAAATGGTACAAAGATCCAAGTGTTTGAGTTCTTGACGGGAAGATCAGAAATAGTTGATCTATCTCAGGATGAAAAACCAGAGGCACTCTCAGACCATGGCGGGGGTGATTATGGGCTGATCCATGCATTTGTTACTGCGGTTTCAGAAAACGATGCGACTAAGATACTCTCCGGACCAGAGGAAACTTTAGAGAGTCACCTCATGACATTTGCAGCAGAGAGAAGTCGAATTGAAAGAAAAGTGATTGATGTTAAGATATAATCTATAGTGCTAAACTTCAATATTATAGGCATAATGGATTGTGGAATTCTATAGATATTCACTACTTTTTCATCGATTTTATCAAACCAAGTTTCTTTGGATGTATTCTTACTAATGGAAAAAAACGGAATATTGAAGCAAACTACTGGAAATATGAATGGGTTTATGATGGAAATCGTAATTTAGTAGAAGATCTGAATGAATTACTTGATGAGCTTCAAAATATCATGATTCAAATTTGATAAATGACTTGATTTTCTATATCTTCATGGCACTGTGGCAATACTCAGATTACAATGCAAATCTAGTAAAATCATTCGCATATTTTTTAATAAACGAAGGTGAGGTCCCGAGGCTCACGGGTGGCGCTCATCGTTAGGAGAACAACGACTTTGAGTGCAACGACATGCATCTTGGAGCTCCTGCTTAAGATTCACCTTGTGAAGTCCAGCTTCCGTAGTCCTCAGGACAAGTACGCATGCCGACCCACCGAGATTCTTTATAATAGTATATTGTTCAAAGCATATGTTGTATAATCGGAATAGAATTAGCCACCACCCACAGGGGGAAAGATAACGACTAAGTCGTCCTCGTTCAATCTTGTATGCAGATCAAGAATCCGTATACCATTAATCATAATAATCTTAGCACTTTCAATCTTTATCTTAAGTTGCTGGATGAGATCAGATACTGTTGAACCCTCTAATTGGACATCAAACGCATCCCCAATAGCAGTACCTAGAGGCGCAAACCTTCGAAGAGTAGCATAAAGTTTGACAGAAACTCTCATTTCATCATCACTTAGTAATAATCAACATCAATGTCTTCCCTTGTGTAACCGTGACCCTTGAGGTGTTGGCCACCACAGAGAAGAACCATGTTAAATGGGAAAAGACCTATCCGGTCTCCATTAGTGAGTACACTATCTTTCTTTGCAAGTGTACCATTTATGAAGCAGTCCCCCAAGTCCTTGGGTGTGAGTTCTAGACGAGAAATAAGTTGAGAGAAAGTTTCATTCTCAATGTACTCTAAAGACAAAACAGTATCATCACTAGCACTACTTCCTGAAACAAGGGTTCTAAGCCTGCCGTAAAGATGAATCTCAATCATTGATAGTTCTCAGTATTTTCAATTTGAAATGTGTTTGCCTATAGTCAAAAAGAGGAGGGGAGAGGAGAATCGTTTCTCTTCTCCACGTTTCTAAAAACTATACTCCCTTGTAGACTGCATCTATTTCTTCATCTGTTACATCAAAGGTAACATTATGTGGCGGTAGTGGTTCGGTTCTGAAGAACTCAGGAAGTCTATCATCTTTTTCAGTGAATCCAGCGTTCTTGTTGAATGTTCGCTCATTCTTGAGAATCGCCATTCCATATTCGGTGACATCAATATCCTTACCTAGGAATCCACTCACTGAATCAGTCATACCCTTGAAGCCATCATCGTTATCCAAAATACAGAAGGCAATGAATAGACAGTAACCTGTTGCATCAATGTAGGCTGTTGTTGCCTGAAATGCTCTGGATAGTTCAGCTTTGTTTAAGGCGCGAGGATCTGTAACAGTGCCTTTGATACCTAGAATTTCAGCAGCAATGGTGTATCCAGCTGTATGGTCTGCCCCCATTGTTGTTGTCGCATAGGTTACACCAATTCCACGAATAGGACGTGGATCATAAGCTGGTAGAGCTTGACCTTTTACAACTGGGATTCTAGTTACACCAAGAGCTTCGCCAGCTGTCTGAGTACCTGAACAGACAAGTCTGCCCAAAGCAGAATCTAGATTGTAGGCTTCTTTTAGTGCCTTGATTGCACCGGGACCGTCCCCATACTTGATGAGACCACCTTCCATCAACATTGCCAGGGTATTTCCAGCTTCAATAGTATCAAGACCTATATCATTGCAAAGTCTATTCAGTTCAGCAACATCATGGAGATTTCCAATTCCAAGGTTGGATCCAAGAGCCCAAGCTGACTCGTATTCAAGAGGTGAAACTTGGAGTTTTCCCGTCTTCTCATAGGGTACTGAATTTGAACACCGCATAACACACCCGGGATGACAGGCATGAGCGTACGCGCCTTCTGCAGCTTCGCCGAACTTTTTCTTCGTCTTATCAACAAGTTCATGCACTGCTTCACCAGAAATCTTTGCAGCTTGCTCAAATCGTCCTGAACTGAAGCCTCTCGTTGGTAGGCCACCAGCCTCATTTAGGATGTTTTGTAGAATATTGGTTCCGTAGTTCTTTAGGCCACCAAAGGGATTACCCTCATCGTCGGTCAATTTCCCTGTAACAGGATGCTTATCGAGAGCCTCCCGGAGAGATTTCCGACCATTTTCGAATCGCTGCTTGTCCTTGGGTTCGGGTATTAATCCTCCTGTAGGATCACTAATAATTGTTACAATATGCTTGGATCCAAGAACAGCTCCAAGACCACCTCTCCCAGCGTAGCGACCAGGATCAGTATTCTCAGGATTGTTGCCAAAGACTCCAGCGCATTTCATCAAGCGTTGACCGGCAACACCACATCCGATAATGCCCGGTTTAACAGGATACTCCTTCCAGATCTTTCCGATCAGTTCGTAGAGACCTTTGCCTGCGTAATTGTTTGTCTTTACTATCTCACAACTGTCTTTTCGAATGACAATACTGTACCAATCCTTCGAGCCGGTAGGAGGAACCCCTTCAAGGATGATGCCGCGAACACCAATTCGTGCAAGTCGATCAGCTGTAAGTCCACCAGCATTAGCCTCTTTGATTCCTCCTGTCAAAGGTGACTTTGCGCCTACACTCAGCCGACCGGATGATGGAGCTGGAGTTCCAGCTAATAACCCGGGGGAGATAACAAACTTGTTGTTCTCCCGTAGAGGATGACACATCGGGTCAACCTCTTTGTTCACAACAGCTGAGGTGAATGCCCTTCCAGCCAGGGTCTCGTATTCCTTTGGAACAGATTCCCATTTGTGGCTTAAATCGTTCATATTCACTCTGAGTATCTTACTCACTTCATCAACTCCAATTATGGAGTAATGTATGAAGACCCTAATATGCGATGTGGTCTAAAAGTTCATATCGTTATGAATGATGATGCATAACAGTGGGTCAGGTTGACTCGTTCACCAACCATAAGACTACTTTCAGCATCAAGTTCCATTCTGAGTCAGGATCTGGATCTGTATCCCAGAAGTCAGTGCCATCTCTCATACTTCCCTCTTCATACTCAGGATGTGGACTGGATAGAAAGACGGTACCTTCACAATATTCGAATGCAATCATACCAGCATAACCAGTATCAGTGTATGTACATATTGGAATAATCCCAGTCATATTATCAGCAAGAAAATACCCAGATGCCTCATAGAATAGAATGTATGATTCAGGTTCATCTGAGAGGTCAGGTCCAGTTGAATCACGATTCACGTTCATCTCAAGTAACCAGTCTCCAGATCCATTGCAATCAGCGGAAAGGACCCCATCAAAGAGACCAAGCCTGTAACTCGTGGCATATGATGCACCGCCATCCACACCAAAATAGGATCCGCCATTAAGGACAAACTCCCTTACGATCTCAAAATCGTCAAGAATCTCACATCGCTCGTCACACCAACAACCACCTGGTGCCACAAATATATCATAGAAGTCTAAAGCTCCATTCTCCACATCAGTCCCATTTATCACGGTGACCTCAGCACCCATCCAACGGAACATACTCTCAAGGGCAAATTGACTTGCAGCAGTTGTCCCATGATCATCATAGACTGCCACCCTCACTCCTACCAAAGGACCGGGAGAAGTAAAAACAAGAAAGATTGTAGACGATACAAGAATAATTGCGATTGCTGAAATGGATGCTAACATCCTCTTATCTAATCCAAAGACTCTCATACTCTCACAATCCTAAATATTCATAGTAGCACAGAACTTGGTATATTAAAAACAACAACTTCAACGCAAGAACTAATCATTTGAGTAATGAGAGAGGAGAGAGTTGGAATCAATTATTACCAATAAATGGGCTCATCTTCATCACCCAAGTTCCATCCTTTGATGGGCCTTCAGGGAGAATAAAGAAAGCAAGTCCAACAAGTATCATGATGAGACCAGCAATAAATATTGGAGTTAACAGATTCTCATAATAAACTACAGGAGTACTAGGACCCCAGAATGAGGTCACTAAAGAACTAGCAATGACCGTGAGAAATAGTGTCAGTATGATTGAGAACCCAATTGCAAAGAGCACTTCCCCAATCTTCTTTCTTTGAGAGGGTTTCTTTGTTTCACTAGGCTTGGACATGCAATCACAATAACAAGTACATGTGAAACATGTTAAGGGTTTGCTTTGCCTTTGAACTAGTAATGGAAAAGGGATTACTTAGGCTTTCAGCTCCTTTCCAATGGAAAATGCCTCACCTATGGTGCTACCAAGAGTCCAGTAATGGCCGGGAGGTTGTGTGTAAATGAGTTGATTGATCTTCTTCTGATCAAGTTTCCCATCAGTCAGAAATCGTTCTTCGGTATAGATATGCTTGACTTCTCCAATGATCAGGTCCCGTTCATACATCTCGATTATTTGATTTACTGTCAACTCAATGCATACAGGGCATTCGCGTATCATTGGAACATCCCCAAGTTTTCCGTAGAATATATCGAAGATCTTGGACTTGTCTACTTTCCTACCCGAGGTGATGCCACAGTAGTCAAGTTCTACAACAAGGTCGGCACCAGGTATATTGATACTGAATTTTCCCTGCTCCCGAATACCTTGCCCGGTGTATTTGCCCTTCCCAAGGGACATTATCCAGAGATGAGGTTTGAAGGAAATACGAGTCATCCAAGCCAAGTTCATGAAATTTGGTTTTCCATCGATTATAGCACCTAAAAGAACTGCAGGTTTAGGAAAAGGAGCAATGCCATTATCAATCTCAATCTTTTCAGTATTAGACATCTTTTCAACCTAACACTGGTATGGTCAAGCAATGGATAAGAGTCTAATTATCAAATCAGCTAAGTATCATTGTGTGTATGGAGATCAAAACAGAAGCCGTGCAAGAGGCGAATCTCTGTCCTCTGGAGTCAAATCACGATCAAAGGTATACTGTGCACTCCCTTCAAGTCCGATCATATATGAATCTGAAACGAAAGCAGTGAAAGGAAAGAAGATTCTCAGTGTTGAGTTTACAATCTGAAAATCAAAACCATATTGCTCTATTACTCCAGATTGATATTTGCAGGAGTAGATATGGACTCCTCTATCTACTCCCCGTGCTACAACAGTTATACGATATAAGTGATTAGGATCTGAAAACTCTGAGTCTGATGTCTGAATCAAACCAGCAACAGTCAACTCAAGTACGATATATCGAGTTTGAGCATAGGATTTGACTTGTATGATATCAAAATCAGGGTCAGACACATCAGCCTGAACATCTTCATAAACGAAACTAGTTCGATGGACTGGTAAATGTCCAATGGTTGGAATTCCAATCAAGAGGACTACTACAACAATAGCAACATAGGCGACCTTTTTCCTATCAATAGGGCGCGTCAGTTTCAATTGAAACATGAGAATCTACCACTCCTACATACAAGTAAAGTGACCTAGGCTTATCAACCTTGCATTTTCAAACTAGTCATAAAATGTATGAAAATAAGACAACAAAGGATGGAAGTACTTCTACAAAACCCCTAGACAACTCTAGGTACTGTGCGAAGCACACTTTCAGTCTGCACGCCTCGGACATTAGTACCAGTGGGCTGAACACCTCGCCGGAGCTTG
>JAFGAR010000015.1 GCA_016933575.1 Candidatus Thorarchaeota archaeon | reverse complement strand
TGGAGTTCAATGGCAGCATTCTCTGATTTTTTCTATGATATTTGGATATTTTACTAAGACTGCAAATATACCAACATATTGGAGTGCAAGCTCAATCTTTGTAAACTCTGCAACAGATGTGAATTCCTTCACTCTTGCGTCATCTTGAGCGACAAACTCTCGAATTCTCACCTCTTTTTCTTCTTCGAAAAGCTTCACGATTTTAAGAACACACTCTGGAGAGAGTTTGCAATCTTGGAAAAGATCCTCTGTAGCAGCAGCAATACCTTTTGCAAATTGAAGTGAAGGCTCTGTATCCCACCATTCTGGAGCAAAGTCTCTGAAGTGGAACATATCTCCAGTACGTACGAATAACGTTTCAGTGGCAGTCTTCCCAAAGAATACGCGTTTCCCAGCAGGAGCTATTAGTCCATGTTTCTCGAGATGTTTGAGATATCTATAGATTGTCTTGTCAGATTTTGATTCCAAGCCAAATTTCTTTGCATTCTTGTTATATTCTCTCTCAATCTCTTTGACAGTCATGGGTCCACGACGAAGCATTCCAATGATTGGGTAATAGGTTGGATCCGTTAGAGTCTTAACAGTGGCTTCATCAGAAAGAACCTTCAATGGAGCTGGCTTGAAGGAAATCACATCCTGATACTCTATTTTCTTTTTCTTCGACATTGTATAACGCTCCATTTGGTTCCATACATTCTTGTGTATAATGATTTCGAATACATGTTCTACCTCGCTCTTGTAGAAGAAAAGCTATGTCCCAAGAGTAGAATAGGAGAGATGTGAGAAATCAGGATGTTTCATTCCTCTTTTGTTGCCCAAAATGCTGTTACTCCATAGGCAATTTCACAAGCACCCCCCTCTGAATAACTATCTTGTATCTCTTGAGTCAAAGATTCAGACTCGATAACGCCTAAATTTGGAAACAAGTGAACTGCTGTGACTCGAAGGAAGTCTTCTATTGTATGTTGAAATGGAGGAACAAGATATGCAAATGCTGGCAAAATCCAGAGTCGCCCACCCTTTTTTAGAACCCTCTTACACTCATTAAGAGTGACAGACCAATATTCTCTCTCTGGTAATTTTGTTACCCATATCTCATTGAATGAATTACTTTTACTCGGAATATTTGTGAGACTTCCTCCTAGTAAACGCAATTTCCTCTTACTGTCAGAAATTGTACATGTTTCTCCTACTACATAGACAGGATCAGGGCTACACCGTTCTGTAATAAAATCCAGTATTGCCTGGTCTCTCTTAGTAATCCCTGCACCAAAACAAAGAAGAGTACGTCCACTTGTATGACTACTTGAAACATTCTTTAATATTCCATCAAGGTTGTTGATTAAGAAACGTCTATAATCATCGTAGAAATTCAATAGAATTTGAATCGAGTCTCGAAGAAGTAGCTGAACCTGTTTCTTTCCTCCCGCTGTTATACTATAGATTCTCCGATTTGGTCCCAGTGGTCCTGGACTTATCTCACTGTGAATTAATGAATTCTTTTCCATATCTGCTAACCAACGATAGAGGGTATTCAGTCGCAGGTCACCATAATCGCTTCCTAATTGACGAATCATCTCATATCCGTAACTTGGAGCCTCCTCAAGAATTGAAAGTATCCTATCTTGAACGCGAGATCTAGAGGCTTTACTGAAAGACACCGGAATCCACCTCTCTTTTGAAATGTGTCTACTTATGAATTGTAAATCGGGTCTTGTTCCGTTCTCTCATTTTCCAGAATGTGATTACAGCCTCCCATACATCTCTTTGGGAGTAGGAATCACTATCTTGAACCATATTTTCTTGTTGAGAGATTCTCTTTATTGCATCGTCGTCGATTCGAACCATCATAACCACATCGAAATATATTCTCACATTATGAGATTGTATTCTTATAAAAAGATATAAAAGTTACTATTAGAGAGAATACATTCACACATATTGTCCAAAAATTTGATGTATTTCTTTGACATACGTGACAATCAATCTCGTGACTGGTGAAATATAATGAGCGACGATGAGCTGAATAACATTGACGAACAACTTGAAGCCTTTACTCGATCTGAGAAACGCCATTTGAAAGAGAAGTTTCTCCTTCTCAGAGCAATGGAAACTGAATTTGGAGAGCGTGTGAGAGAAATAATAAGAATGGAACGTTCACAATCTGTTCGTTCTCAATGGGAATATATTGGTACACAAGTTGAAAGTAATTCGATCGAGAGTTTGATAGAAATATTATGGACACCAATGCGACAACGTAGGATTGTTGAATATGAATATGGAAAGACGAAGGACAATGGCATTTGCATCAAAGTCACGCGTTGTCTATTTGCCGAGCTTGTGAACGATTTAGAGATTCCTTCTGAATGGGGCTATGATCTCTATTGTTCGGATGATGAACACATGGTAAGAGGATTTAATTCCAAAATGGAGTTCTCCCGTTCCAAAACATTGATGCAAGGCCATGAATGTTGCAATCATTGTTACCGTATGATTTGATAGCATAATCTGTCGGTAGAAAACAAATGTTAGTATTGACATCATTTTTCAGAATAAAATATTGAGATTCAATAAAAACGAACAGACTGGCACTTGCGGATGCGAGGGCGGATGCGAGGAGGGAACCCATACAGCCTGCGTTGCAATTGTAGACCGATTGCAACAATATGGAGAATAGAGAATCATTTTGAAGCTCACCTCTATTATATGCTATCTGTGACCCAACAGTTCACGATATCGGATCGGTAACTAAGATATTCAAACTGCATAATGGTCACATTCCGGTTTTTCATCATCTTTTACTCCAAATACGGATATTTGGAATCATACTAGCCAGTCTGTTCTGTCATACCATTCATGAATTTAAAGATAAAATACTATGTCCAATAATGGATTCAGAGTCTTAATCCAACTAATCGAAGAGAAAATTGACTATTACCAGTAATGAGAATGCAGTTTTTTATTAATAGTTCCAAATCCTTAAGTCATTCAATCAAAGATCAGTTCGAATCAAATTCCGTTAACTGATTTTGTTCTGTTTAATTGATTGAAAAGAAGAACGGTAAAAGAGAGGAATCTCAGTGTTTCTTATTAATCCCGACCAGATTCGAAGAGCAGCATTATCAGCAGGAATTCATCAAAATGAATTGTCTGTTCCCCCAATCTTGATAATGACCTTTTGTACTACAATAGTTGAGAAGCTTGTTTTGAGTTGTAAAATGAAAGAGTGGTTCTGGATTGGTTCTAAGTTCTCTCCTTATTCAATTCCTGTACAATCATTTGTCGGAAAACACAACAGAATCCCTTTTGTTTTGATTGTCCCTCCTATGGGTGCGTCTCCTCTGATTAGCTTATGTGAAGAGTTTATCCATTTTGGAACTCGTGCAATTTTTCTTTTATGCGCTTCTTGGAGTCTTGGTAGAAAATTCTTGGATAATGGTGAAATCCATTTGCCAACGATGAGTATAGGATTTAATGGAACATCACCTCATTATGGCAGTTCTCCTGAAAGAGTATCTTGTGAACTCAGAGGACATGCCATTCTCAAGGATTCATTGGAACAAACTTGCTCTTCCTGGAGAAGTGGTGCAGTTGGATCTTGCGAGGCTCTCTATAGGATAACTCCTGAATTAGTTGCAGACTTTAGAAGTATGGGTTGTCTCTCTGTGGATAATGGTGAAACAGGAGCTCTCTATTCTCTTGGTAAAGAGAAGGATATTCCTATAGGCGTTTTGTTGCAACCGTATCTAGATTTGACAGAGGGATGGAGAGTAGAATATATGAATGACACCTACAAGAATACATGCCTGATCCAAGCACAAGTTGTTCTAAATGCCATAGAACAACTTGTTCAAGATGATGAACGACTTGGCACTTGGTTTTAGAAAATTAAAATCATTTACAGTAATTCATAATCGTCGTGGCTAAGATTTTTGTTGTCTTTATCAATGAATCAAAGTCAACATACTCGATAGGTGCATGACCCCCTTCTCCAGACGAACCAAATAGAACCGATGGAATACCTGCTTCAGACAGAAGAGCGGCATCAGTCCACCATAAAGCTCCTATAAGTTCTGGTTTCACACTGGTGACTTCTAAGGCTGAGCGTGTAATCTCTTGAATTATTGGCGTATCATGCTTTGTTTCCAGACCTGGTCGATAAAAGAAAATATCTGAAATCGCTCGAAAATCTGGATCCAGTTTCTGAACTTCTCGTAGGAGACTCTGAAGCTCCAATTCGACGTTTTTGCGATATTCATGAGGTAGTGTACGTCTTTCATACTGCAAACTACAGCTTGATGGATAAGTACTAAGCTCAGTGCCTCCACTTATAAGAGACGCATGGATTGATGGTCTGCCTAGTAGTGGATGTTTGGGTAATTCTGTAAAACCTGATTCGATTCTCTCAAGTCCCAGAAGGACTTTTCCTGCTTTTATAATTGCATCAATACCCTGTTCATACAAACTTCCATGCACAGCTCTTCCCTCAATGTCGATACGTCCCCATGCAAAACCCCGGTGGGCTGTAACGACCTGAAGTCCTGTAGGTTCTGTTACTATGGCTGAATCAGCAGTATATTTTTTGACAAGCTCCTCTGTTCCTCTACTTGCGAATTCTTCGTCTGCTACAAAGGCTAAGATTAGATCTCCACTCAGTTTTTGTTTGGAGTTTGCAAAAAACTCTCCGAGGATCATCATTGCAGCTAATCCCCCTTTCATGTCAAACGAACCTCTCCCGTACACTCTTCCTTCCTTAAACACAGGTTTCAAGGCATCTATCTGCATATCTGATATGCCTACTGTATCTGTATGACCATTCAACATCAAGGATTTACCCAATCCATTCCCATGGAGAACTCCGATGACATTCATTCTATTGTCATCTATTTTCTGATATTCGATGTCGAATTCCCTTTTTTCAAGAAATTCACCAATAAATTTGGCAATCTCTTCCTCACCACTACCTCCGTTTACAAGTGATGGATTAACGGACTCTATTGTAATGAGCTTTTTGAGGAGTGTGAGTATGGATAGCTCGTTAATAGAAACATTACTCATTCTAAACGCCAATGAATTTCAATTTTCAGTATCTGAAAAATCTCACTATCTACGTTATCCAATTACTGCTGCTAGAATTACTCCATACTTGGACAAGTATCTTATATGACTGAGCTTCGTTTCTTATGATCTGACAAATTCTGACATCATGAGAATTCAATTATCAATACTTAGTTTGTCAAAAGGTTTTACACCCTCTTCTTTTGCTTTCCTGAAATACTCCAGAGCTCTTTGAAACTCAGTCTTTGGATCTTCTCCATTCATCCTCTTGCAACATCCACCCTGTTGAAAAGTGAAAGCAATTATCGAAGACTCAGCTCCACTCTTGATGAGATTTTCTGCAAATTTCATGTAAGAATCGCATGATGGCGTGTTTTCAACCAATGAATCCTCAGGTTCACCCTCCAATTTTTCATAACCATAGTACCAATCTATGTGTTCACAGAACGGACACTCAACCAGTTGATACTGCATGGGATTCATACCCCAATATTCTCGACATCCCTGCCTATCAATTCCACGGAATCCAAAGGAAGATGTAACAATACATCGAAAGGTTTCATTACACTGTGGGCATTTTACTTTCAATCTGACTAATGTTGTCACAATAGCCTGCCTTCATGACTTGTCTATCGTGAACACTTAAGAGGTCTCTTTGACTTGATCATATTTTCGAATGATTTATCTCAGCTTCTTTTTTGTAATCAATCAATCGCGATACTGTGAGGAATGAAAGTATATGCAAATCGATATTCCAGCATCTCAGGAATGGTATCATTTATCTGGATTCATCAGTATCTTTGTAGCTATTACTTTCGCAGTGTTTCTCTTTTCAAGGAAAGATTCCTCTGCAGCAACGAAGACTTACATCTTTGGTGCCATAGCAACTTTTTGGGCTGGTGGATTTCTTGTCAACTATTTCTGGATTGTCTTATGTCACTGCACGGCATACTGGACAAGTCCCTTTGGCTTGATAGGAGGGTATGCATTGATTGCTCTCTCCTTTGTTCAATATTGGTTTGATAAAAAGAGATCAAATGTGCCTCGCAATCCTGAGCCTGTTGGTATAGAGTGAGAAATCTTTCTATATCTACAAGATTTTAATCAAAACAACCGAATTCGAAAACTGAAAATGAGCCTTGAAAACATCATAGGTTTTCTTATGGAATTAAGGGATTATCAAAGGCTAGAGCGGATTGTTGATGAATATCTTCACAAACGTGATTGGTCATTTATCGTTGAGCTTTATCATCGAATTGCATCTTTAGAGGAAATAATGCTTGGATGGAATCCAATATTTTCCTTGGATTAGTTTCTTCCTTCTTATAAGATTCAGTAACTAATAGCATTAGATATAGACTGCAAATGTACTTAGAAGGCATCCTTCCTATTTCGTTCTCCGAACAACCAATCGCGAGAACGTGATATTTCGCCCTCTATCATCCTCAGCTATCTTCTGTGGATACCCGATGATTCGTTCCCACTCCAGATATGTCTGGTATCCTTCATTGTCAGGGAAATTATCAGCCACTTCAACTTCGACCTGTTCTGTCTTTAGCCAGTGCCTCTTCCACCATTTCGCGGAGTGCCAAGTATAGAGCATACAAGATGCCCAGTACTCCTTCAGATGTTCAGGTATATCTAATGGAGGTGAATCGTTGAAGTCTTCATAGAATCCAGGTACCACGCTCCCTATTTGTCCTCCAATCTTAATGCGTGGAATGAGATAGTGTTTCAGATAGATATCATCGGTAGCAAAGAAGAAGAGTGAATTAACACAGATGATGGCGTCAAAGAAATCTCTTGGGAATGGAAGCTCACGAGCATCTGCTCTAAGAGGAAACACACGAGTTTCAAGATTGAACTCCTTAATGCGTTCCCAGTTCTCACTCTGACTCACCATGCTATCTACTGCCCAAACCTCGACTTCAAATTCCTTTGCTAGAAAAATCGCACCTCCTGCTTTTCCGCATCCGAGATCTAGGATTCTCATTCCTGATTCTAGATTCATTTTCTCGCACAGACGTTCAAGAAGCCAAAATGTCGGACACCCAAGATCAAGATTCACCAGCCACTCTGGATCATATTTACAGGTTCGAGGAAAATTAGGATTCTTTAGTAACTCACGTGCAAGTGGGATATTTACCTTCGTGGTCATAGTATAAACCTCGTTTTGAAGTTGTTTTTTTTTGTTGTTTTTTATTAAAAAAGAACTAGACAAACGCAAGATTACTGATTCAGCTCGTGTCAGTATTCTCATGTTCTGTTGGTCCACACTGGTGTTCGCAGAAAAAAGAGTGCGGTGATAGTATTATCACCGCGGTTTATTCCTCAAATAGATTAGGTGTACAAATGCACTCTTTTCGATTAGAATAGAAAGAACGATATATGAAATGCTACTTGGTTATAGACTTGAATGTCTGAACCTACAATACAATGAGCTGAATCCGATGTCTTCAATAGGAGAGGACCAAGGTCTCGGCTCACACCACGACCAGCAGCACTCCACCAATCTCCACTCAATCCTCCTGTACTCTGAATCTCAATATAGCCACTCCATAAGGACGCATCCCAAAGTAAATCATCATCCACCAATTCAAACCAGAATTTTGTACCAATGTCACTTAATGAGATCACTTTTTCGTACTTGACAGTATAAGGAACCGTATACAGCTTTCCGTAGTACGTACTACCACTAAGGTATGTATCATCTTCCCAAGATTTTTGTTTATCAACTGTCCAGATATCTGTACCTGGATTTGTCATGTATATTTCTCCCTCGCTAAATAAATCAGAGTCTTGAGCCAATCTGATATAGGTCGCTTGGATGGATATGTAGTATTCAGTTCCCCCACCACCTGGATCTAGGTCAATGGCTTGCACTGAAGGTGCACACATAAGCATTGCAATTCCTAGAACTAGGATTATTGAAAGGTTAGATTTCATTTTATTTCTCGCTCCAATTTTCATGTGACTCATTAGAGTCAAATAGTACCTTTTTCGCGATGATTAATAAACATTTGTATTTTATGCATAAAGTAATAAAATAATAATTACCATCTCACCTATCCTATGTCTTCTTTAAACACCGAGGTGTTAATAGCAAAAACAAAAACCGAACAAGATGATCAAATGTCAAGGAAGAAAAAGAAACGAAATGGTTGGGCAAAAACGCCCAACCAATATTATTCTATTATCCGATCTTTGTACCGCAGTTGGGACAAAACTTGGCGCCGCTAAGTGCAGTACCACAGTTTGGACAGAACTTAGCACCAGCTGGGGCTGAACCGCCTCCACCGCCACCTTGTTGTCCACCACCGCCCATCATTCCTGCAGCAGCTCCCATGAAACCCATCCCAGCACCGAAACCAGCTCCGGGACTCTTACCAAGAGATTCTGCTGAGGACTTGACGGTCTCTGAACCCAACAATTGAGATCCGCTTACGCCACCGGTCTTCATGAAGAAGAGTCGTTCACGATACTTTTCTGTCGTGTCTATGCCTTCGAACTTCAAATCAACAAGCTCGAGTCCGATTCTCTCAAAGTTCATTCGGACTTGTGTCTTGACCTTAAGTGAGGTCTCATCAAGCTGTGTGAATACAGCCTGCAAGTCATAATGAGCGAATTCGTCTATGATTCTTTCGTTCATAAATGAGCGGAGGAAGTCATTGACTTTCTGAGTCGAGAATGCGTTCTGATTAGAGACGACTTCCATCACGAAAATCTTTGGTTCTTTGACTCGGAACCAGAAGTTGCCATGGAACATAAGGGGAGCAAGATCACTTGTCTGGCCTCTTCCACCATATTTACCTTGGAATTGGGACCTGGAAATAAAGATACAAGTAGCTTCAAAGATATCGCCCTTGATTTTCTTCTGTAACCAACCAACAAGGCTTGGCATGCTACTGGTGGTCAACTTGTGGCGGCCCGCAAGAAAGGTATCCAGTGCTTGGCCATCTCGGTAGAAGATAGCTGCCTGGTTCTCCATAACGATTAATTGCGAACCCCATTCAATTCTGTTGTCTGGATATCTCCAGACGATGTGGTCAGGACTGGCATTAGTCCATTCAATTGCATCTGCCATAAGAACACCCGTTACTAATCGAGTTCTGATTGGTTAAAGTTCTCATAGGTTTTAAACATTGACATGGTATGGTTCGAGTGTCAATAAGGCCATAAAATGCCTGAAATGGATATTGAAATCTGAAAATAATAATGAAAATGCCAGTTACAAAAAGAGTCATTAAGCGATGAGAACTCAAGGCAGAGGGAATAGTCTGGAGTCACACAGGATGAACGGGCGGAGTCTACTGGGATTAGTTATTTGTATTACTCTATTTGTATCGATGTTTGGTCTAGTGAACACCATTCGATGGTCTCCCCAAAGAAACCCCCTTATGTCTGTGAATTACAAGACAACATCGGGCGTATCCAATGGAAATCCCTACATTGACGTAACCTATCCTGAAACCGGACTTCAGACAGCAACAACACTTGTTCATCGTGAAGATGGAAGCTATGTTCTTGGTGGATATCTAGGCAATGCGCTAGGTGGTGGTATGCGGCTTCTTGGAGCAGATCAGAATGGAGTGTATGAATGGAATGAGACCTACTGTCCAGGAGCTTCCTTAAACCGCCTGATCGAATGTCATGATGGTGGATTTGCGCTTTTAGGAATGATTCTACCAAATGGGAGCGAATATAATGATTGGATACTGGTCCGAACAAATAGTTCGTATTCTTATTCATGGAATCAGACTTATGGTGGTTCCGGATACGACTATGCTGCTGGTCTTGTTGAACTCGAAGATGGATTTATGATTGGGGGCAGTTTCACAAACACAAGTACAGCCAATATGGATTATATGCTTATTCGTACAGATGTAAATGGAACTGCACTTTGGAATGTCACTTTTGGTGATGTCTATGACCAATGGTGTAGACAAATCATTCGTTGTACTGATGGCGGATATCTTCTTGTCGGATATTCGTGGAATCCAACCTCGTCATGGGATATTTATCTGGTAAAGACTAACGAAAATGGAACCTTCCTCTGGAGCAAACTTTTTGCGACACCATATTATGATCAAGTCTTTGATGTTGTAGAAATTGCGGGAACTGGATTTGCTCTAGCTGGAGGTATTAGCGATGGTCAAGAAGGTGACTTACTTCTATTAAGAGTGGACTTCGCTGGAAATCATCTTTACAACAAGACCTTTGGTCACGGTACAAATCAAACCTATGATGGTATGTCAATAGTTCAAACACCTGATCTTGGATTCTGCATCATAGGTCGAAATCATGATTTCAATAGTTCTTTTGACACACACTGGTTATTGAGAACTGATTCAAGTTGTATCAAAATATGGGAATATCCTGTTGGTGACCATTCGGTTCATGTGTTTGTATTATTGAGTGCAGATGAAGGCGGTTTTGTGACCGCGGGGTCAACTGGCGATTTTGGGACAGAAGAATGGGATTTCCAAATAATGCTCTTCCCTGAGTTGTCTTGGATTAGAGAACCAATGAATCAACTTTGGTATACAAACAGTATTCCAGTCCCCACATATAAACTAAATGCGACCTCCGCAGCTCCACTCCAATCATGGATAGTGAATGACACTCATTTCCAAATTGACAATCAGGGATTACTCACTAATGCTACAAATCTTGATGGCACATACAATCTTCATATCACAGTGACGGATTATGTTGGTAATTCACTTGAAGCTAACATAATGATATTGGCTGTATTGAAGACTCTACCAACCTCAACTACTACGACTTCTGCGACAGAATTTCCCATTATTATGATGACCTTCATTGTTACAACTCTTGGTTTGGTTGTTGGTGCTGTTGTCCTAGTTCTGGTTATCCGCAAAAAACGAGGATTTTGATTATTCAGTTCCGAGCGATGTATCTTCCATTCACTTTTGCTCCTAAACGTCAAGTTATTAGCAAAAGGAAGATAGTCTTGCTGTGTTATACCTTGAGTGATGAAGATACCACACCACCCAAATCAGAAACAAAGTCTGAGAGTACTCGTCCTCCAATGAGGGCTTTCAATCCTTTGGTGAACTATGTATTCTACACATTGGCTGTGCTTATTGCGTATGTACTGTTTTTCCTAGTTGGTTATCCAGCTGTTATAGCAATGATGTTGTTCTTTGTCATTCAGCTAATTCGTGATACAGTTCGAGTGGTTCATACATACGAGTACAAATTTGCGAAACAAGCAGCAGTCGTCAATCTTGGATATTCTATAACATTCTTCCTCATTCTGGTCGTAAATGGTTTCTCTTATGCTCAGACTGGAAGTTTTGTCTTTCTCACAGACTTTCAAGATTTGACATCATGGACTCCAATGTTCATTATGGGTGGGGTATTTGGGATGGCAAATATCAAGCGAATGTGGGGTCCAAGACCAGCGTATTAAATTTCAAATGATTGCAAGTCATGAGCAAGTACGACTTTCGCCTCAGTTCTCCTACTAACAATTTCCAATACTCTCTCCGTGTTTTGCACAACATCTGGTGATAGATGTGTCAGTACAACCCTCGCAGGATCTGCATCTTCAATAATTTGAGTAAGTTCACTTGGGCTGGTATGGACACCCTCTGGATGAGGGCCATCCAGCCAATTACATTCGTGAATGAGGATGTCTGTATTTCTTGCTAATTCCACGACACTTCGGCAAGGTGCAGTGTCGGAAGAAAACACAATACTCTTGCCCTCCGATTCAACACGGAATGCTCTTGTATCCACTGTACTATGAATCGTAGGACAATTAGAAACAGATATGTCTCCTACTTGAGTGATCTCATTCTCATTAAGTCTTGATATCTGAACATCTAATTTTTCAGTCAGATATGGAAATGCAATATCACGAACTCCCCGTGACCATTCATGAATAAATGGTGGACCATACACTCTAAGAGGTTCCTCTGAATGCGTCAACCACATACTCTGACAAAGAGTAAGAAAATCTGAGCAATGATCGACGTGAAAATGACTGATGAAGATGGCACTGATATCTCCTAGGTCGAATTGGAGTTGAGTGAGTCTGTGTAGGACTCCTGAACCAATATCCAGGAGTACATTCTCATTATCTGATTCTATGAGTATACCTGATTGCACTCTTTCAGGATCAGGGTATGATGTTCCCGTACCCAACATTGTGATCTTCATGGTTCTCACTATGCAATGCATCAACACAATGAATTAGTCTTTCCATTTGTATCAGGTTAACTCTGGCTTGATAATGTACTCAAATGTGTTAATCAGAAGTCTCAATTCGCTTATTACCCGAGCATGGTCGATGTTCGGACTCTTGATTTTTTTCTCTATCTCTGCACATGACACATTCTTTGCTGCACGAAGGACTGCAATAGACCGAACACGAAGATCTCCCTTCTCAACGCTCTCCCAGATATATTCAAGGGCATCAACCATGTTTTTCTGTTGATTTAGAAGTTCAATTCGATCTAGCTGATTAGTAGCATCCTGAAGAAGAAGCCCTGTCATGTATTTTGCTTCACTTAGAAATCGTGCACCTGGAAAAGTAGTTGGATGCTCCCGGTCATCAAGAAGGTTGCTTGTAAATTTCTGATACACTAGTGTGCACCGATGTTTCTCTCTACAAAGCACTATATAACTCACACTCATCCATTTCTCTAAAAATCACTACTAATCGTTTCAATTATTGATTAATAAAAAAAAATCGGAGGTATTGGATTGTTCTCCAACACCATTCGATTTAGTTTCAATGACTATGAGCGATTGCTCTCCTACCTAGAATAATCGCCACGATGATCAATACTGAACTAGTTATGATGATGGGTACGAATCCTAATGAATTGAAGCCACCTCCCGCAATGACAGGATATCCACCTGTTGTTCCTGTTGCTACTGGTGCAGGATATATCCCATAGTCTGAGGAACTTTCTTCATTTACATCATAGGCTGTTAATATCAAAGCTGTATATCCTTGGACAATTATCCCATAATACATGCCAATGCTAACAATCTCATCTCTTAGAGATGAATTCTCTCCATGAAGCTGTATACAACGTAATAAGAATGAGATTCTCTGTTGAGCCCAAATTCGCTCAATATGTTTGTTTTCTGTGGATGCTGCACCTGCAGAGTTTGAATATGATTCCGTGCCAGTTGTATAGTCTATCGATGTTGAAACACTCATTGATGATCCATACCGTCCGGAAACAAGCACCTCTGTACCATTAAAGAAGGGTGAATCTCTCAATGGCATTAGTGTATTCACGTCGATAGGTCCAGTAAACTCAATTGAATAAGAATTAGCTATAGGAGTTGCGAATTCCTGATAGAAGGACATTATTTCATCTGCAGCCTCATCATTGGGTTGAATGAGTGCAAAGAATCCATTATTCTGAACTGCAATATTTGCCATCAGGTTCTCATCAGCATCACTACCAAAAGCAACAGTTGAAATCGACACATCTAGTTCATTAGCTTCTCTAATTGCTGATAAGATACCCGAAGTATCCTGAATCGTTCCAGCTGTGGGTAGACCATCTGAGAGAATGAACATGACCTTCACATTTTCTCCAGGTTGCATCATATTAAGTCCAGTCAGTGCTGCTCCATGAAAGTTGGTCATATCCCCTGCCTCAATGCTGTTGACCCATGTCTGAGCCGCATTAATATTGGTGAGCGAAGCTGTTCTTGGTTCCGACCATAGAGTCTGTATGGTACTGTCAAAAGATACCAGATTGAAAACATCATTGGACAAAAGTGTTTCAACCATTGCATTGAATGCTCCTTTTGCCTGACTGATTTTTACTCCGTACATAGACCCAGATCTATCCAGAACAAAGACATATTGTCTGCTTGCTCTATCAGTAATCTCCGTGATTGAAGGTGCTAGAAGATATACAAAGAATTGGTCAGTACCGTTTGTGTAGGTTAGAAGTTGTGATCCACCAATCTGGCGATCTAATGCGTAGTCCATTCTAATCTCATCAACTGAAGTTAAAGTACTTGAATAGTGGATATGAATTCCATTTGTAAGATCGGTAGCAATGAATGATGGCAGCCCTCTTACCGCGTATCCTGCAAGAGCACCGAAATTCGAGATAACTGCTAGATCAAGGCTTATAGCTGTATTAATCGCAAATTCCTTTGATATTGGTAAGACTAAGCTATAGAGTCCAAGTTTTCTAGTTAACAAACCTTCGACATAGACACTAATAGTCGCAATTGAGTTGTTTTCTAGATTGAATCTTATTTGATATCCATTATATGTTCTAATTACTAGCAATGCACTCTTATTAGCTTCAACGCTTTCATTATAGGTAGTGATGGCTTCCTGTTCGGGCAGGACTCGACCCCAGTATGTCAAGTTACTGTTCATGATTGAAATATTACTCAATCTTACTCCTGCCTGTAATTCGAAATCCCAGTAGATCTCTGAAGCAATCTCTGATTCATTATTGTCAAACACCATTTGATAGCTGATGTTTGCATAATTATCAATCACTGTACCTTCCAATGTTACATTGCTTGGAATCATTGAATCCTCTGATGTATACATTATTGAATTCTTCACAAGAAACATTCTATCCCTCTCTGTTGCAACTGGAGCTGTCATCATAACAAGAAGCATGATCACCAAGCAACTCAGCAGGATATCACGTGCGATCCTTTTCAATTGGCTCAACTCCCACACACGAATAGAACACCATGTATAAACCTCCGCCTGTGCTCCTCAATACACATGATGAATGACTTTGAATTTATTTAAACAACGCTTTACTTTGATAATATTCTAATTCTCGAACAAATGGTTCTACTTGTTGTACACTGCTTGACTGTTTCGCGCCTCAATTTCAGTGAAAACAACACGCATTTATGTTAGTTCTAATCTGTTTAACATTAACATTTCTAACCTATTGGTTATGAGTGGAGCGTGAGAGTTTGAGTGAACAAATTAACTTCAATAAGCTAATCCAATATCTATCAGCTATTGCTTTAGCTTTGTTCTTTCTAATCTACTTACCATGGACAAAGCTTTCCTACTTTTCAGCTACTATGGACCCTCTACTACTTTGGGTGTACTATTTTACCCTCGTACTTGGTCTAATGTTCCCGTTATACTATGCTATTGAACAGGAAAATATGTCATGGTACGTACTTGGTCTGTCAATTCTAATTAGCTCAGTAATTTGGGCAGCTGTTGAGCCAGCACAGGTACTGGCTGCAGTAATGACACTATTTGTTGGACTTCTTTTTTTCATTGGTCCTTTGATTGAACCTAGAATGCAGAACTGGGACCTCATCAAAAATCTGCTTCATATTTTGAAAGGTCTATTCATGATAATGGCAGCAGGATTCTATGCTAATTGGAACCTTGATGCACTTGTAGGACTCAACAGTTGGAATCACGTAATGCCCCAACTCATCTTCATGGGTGGTGGTATTGCAGTTGCGTTTGCTTTTGTGTTGCTTGCATATGGACTATTCAATATTCTATCCAAGCAAATTGGAAGCAAGATTGGTGGTTGGTTTGGTGATCTAGCAAAGATCTTCTACATGTTGATGGTGTTAATATTTCTCCTGGGTATAACCTACAATGTAGCTGGTTATATTGTCACTGTGTTGATAACATATCCTTGGCCTACTCTTCCATCACTTGCTCCTACATTTCCAACATCAATTGAGTTCTTCAGGAACATGGCTGGCGTCGGTATTGGCAATCTTGGAGCGATTCTACTAATCATCCTATTCATCTATGGGATGGGAAAGATTGCCAAAAAATACGAGTAGAATTGTTTTAACAAATGGGAGGTGAATGGTTTCACTTCCCTGATTTCTTTTTTTGAATAATCCCACACTTTTCCAAATCTATATCAATTGTAGATACAGCTGTTATTATGGAGGACAAGCACAATGACTAATGGTGAAAAGAAGAAGATCTTGATTGTCCTCTCGATATTTTCAATTATCGACTTATTATTATCCGGACAACTACTAATTGTTACAGAACTCTCTCTCATGCTGATTATAACTTCATGTATTCTTTTGACTTCATTGTGTTTCTTTCTGATCATCCACATTTACAGACCTAAGGTATCAGATATGATGAGTTTCAAACGAATAATGGTTTGGATAATTTTATGCTCTATTTTCTCATTTGTGCTTCTTATTTTTACAATTATGGAATCCTTTTCTATTCACATATTTGGCAACATCATGGAATTCTTCAATATATTCACAATAATCTTTAGTGGTTGTACATTCTTGATTGTGATTGATACTTTTCTTGATCCTCTTCTAAATGAATGGGGCAGTCGCAACCAACAGCGAATGTTGGATTCATATCTTGAGAGAGAATACCCAAAGACTGCTGATAGAAAGACCCATGGAGATAAAGCTCGAGCTGGATTCGCTATAAAATTCGAATCAATAACTCGTCGGTTCGTTGGTCCTTCAGCACCTACACGACCATGTCCTCACTGCCTTGGAGCGATTGACTTCAACAAGAGAATTGAGTGGCTTGGACCATCTGATTTGACCTGTCCCCACTGTGGCAAAGCTGTATATCTTGTAGACCTACTCGATGAGTAATGCAACTTAATCACAACGAAGACCTTACATGCTGATGTAGTGTATGTCATCTGAGGCATGCGAGTTGTTCATGAACAGGTCGCGCCATTTTAACAAAGTATTTAGAAAATTCGGATTGTTGGTCAGTGATATTCATATAGGTCTTGAAGATGGTTCGTTGGAGATACCGAGTGTTACTATAGATAGAACATCATATCCCGGCGTAGAAGCTCATCTTTTCACTGTTGCAGCTATTGCCAATTGGCGTGCTCAATTCAATCCCGAATACAACATACTCCTTTCTTTTCCTGAAATTACAAGATGTAGTCAAGAACGCACAACACCCAACCATATTCTAATCGCGACATGGCAACGTCTTACCGATGCTCTTACAGTAATCGCGGATCGAGTGAAGTCTTATCGAAGGATGATTGACCGTGGTATGTACCCATCTATTGTCTGGGGCCATCATGCATCTGAATGGCACCGAGAACTCTGGGAATCATGCCTTCATGAATATGTACCTCCAAGTGAGTTTATCGACTATGTTGATAGGTCAATTAGGAATCATATCATTGAGCTCAATGAGCTCGGTTTTGCAACCATTGAGAGTTGTTCAGGACTCAAATGGGAACATCCTGATAGAGAGCCATACAGACCATATGTGATGTTTGACGAGCGCAGTTATCCAGGTTCTACTCCACACTTTTTCACTCTCGGTGATATGGCTGGCTGGGAATCAGTCTATGCCCCACACGGGTTTGATGCCTATATCCGAGTATATGATGGCGACCATATTGAATCTGCTTGGGAACGCCTTGTACGGGTTGCAAGAATTCTCGGACCTCTCCTCAAAGATTACAGGCATTTCAGTAGACAGATGTATCATTCCAAGAAACATCTTGAGAGTCCAGAAGAACAAGAGAGAGAGCGTATGCCCTGTGTGTTAGTAGATGATTCTCAACGAAAGATACATGATTTGAGTGGGATTCAGTAGGAAACATAATTCGATTTGTTCCTCTTGTGTTTGAGACAGCACTTAGGTATTGTATTGCTCAGTCTTATAGTCTGATTCTCTACTGACTATCAGAAGGAGTTGTTCGACTAATTGGGCGATTTGAAAAGAGAACCCTCTGGAGGTCCAGCTGTCACAAAATCACTTGAATCAGATTTGATTGAGCCAGTCTTTCAATCCCTAACTACTAGATTTCTAACATCTTCGATCAGTAAGAATCTCAAATGTCCCAATTGTGGTGTTGCCATTAATTTCCAGAATGGAACTGAGTGGATTGGTCCTGATTCATTCTGTTGCAACTCTTGCAAGAAATTAGTCAACATTACACTCATTCATAAAGCCCTTCGAGACCTTGGTGTATAGTACCATAATATTGAACATGATATGAATATTAGAATCATAATTGACAATTGGTAATATTTCAAAAATAGTCATGCAGAGGTGATCCGAATATGACCGAATTAACTCAAGAAAAGAAGTATATTGACTATCTCATCGGTCCTCTTTTTCTTCTTGCAATTTCTATTTTATATTCAATATGGATACTCAATGTGATGAATCCATCCTCGAATGTGGACATGGATCGAGTCATCCAAAAAGTCATCACCATGATTCTATTGTGCATTCTAGTTATCGTTAGTCAGAGATTCCGTGAATACAGGATTGCATATTTCCTCATGTTCATTGGATTAACAATAGTACTGTTTGGTGAAATTGAAAATGTTCTTGATGAGTTTGTTGTGATAAATTATAATTTATCAGGTTGGGATTTAGAGGATTTCAGTGCTCTCGGGTTATTACTCGTAGGTCTTGGTATATTTCTTTACACAAACCGACTCGATAAAATCAGACTAAAAACTGAACAAAACCAACGTGAGACCGAGCTTTATGCTACACTTCTTAGACATGACCTACGAAACGATCTCCAAGCAGTCTTAGGATATATTGAGATGGCTGAATCAGATGAGACTCGTTCTAAGACCCTCATAGAATCTGCAAGAATGGCTGCAACAAGAATGTCACGTTTGGTCAAGACATTCTCCCTTCAAAGTGAGAGCTCTGACAAAGAATTACTATCGATGATTGATGAAACAGCAATAGCTGCTGAGAAGACACATCCCGGACTGACAATCAGTATCAATGCCGATCAAAATATCATGAAAGCACGCGTTTATGGTACATCTTTGATTCAGGTGGCGCTAGAGAACCTGTTTCGGAATGCATCACAATATTGTGGTGAATATCCTCATGTAGATGTCAATCTTCGAAGGATTTCCAATCAAATAGAAATGATCATTTCAGACAACGGTCCTGGGATACCAAGTAATCTAATTGATCGGATTTTTCTGCGAGGATCGTCAAACGAGGGTGGAATTGGTCTCTATCTGGTATCAACAATTTTGAAAGGATGTGGTTCGACTATCGAGCTTCTCGATGCTGAGAGTGGCGCAAATTTCAGAATCTTACTTCCTGCTACATTTTAACACTTCTAGTAAGGATATTTTTTTCATAATCCAAACTATGATTTGTAATCAAAAAGAAGTAGAATTCCGGAGCTTGCGCTCCGGAACAAATCGATAGACTAATCTTGATAACCCTTCATGAAGCCTTCTCTCTGAGCCCATTTCTCTTCGAGTCGCTGCATGATGGTCCACATTCGATAGGTGTAATTCCAGGCATCATCAAACTTACCCTGATTCATCTGATCCTGGAAGTCCTCGACGACATCATTGATCTCGCCAATGTCATCAATAAGTACTGAGTCGAACTCGTACATTTGGTCCAACTCTTTCTCATTGATCTTTTCCTTTGAGCCCCAAGCCGCATAGCCGTAGTCGGCATATCGGATACCGCTCTCGATCTTGTCAGTTAGATTAAGCATCCTATCGAAGGTCTCCCATGTCTTACTGAGGTTGTACTCTACTACCATCATCTGTAGTTTTTCCAAGTCCTGCTTAACAAGACGGAGTTGGTCTGCTAGAAACTCACGGAGGACCTTGTCAGCGGCGCGTCTCTCATTTTTTTCCTGGTAGCCGTGCCATCCGGGGATGTAATGAGTAAGTTTTCCAAAGACGCCTCCTTTGATGTCCTTGGCTGCCTTCTTTCTGATTCGCTTGGCAATTGGGTCTGTTATTTTACCCATGCTGTTATTTCTCCTAAATAATTTTCAACTCTATAGTATCACAACTAGAGCTGACCTGACTGGAAACTATACTTGAGTGCTTAAAAAAGATGTTACAAGATAGTTCGCCTGTTCTAATCACAGAGATTGACTACTTATTGATAGGAATCGCTCGGAAGGTGGGTCTTATATATTGTTGATTTTTTGGGAACCTTATGTCGTTCGAAGGAATAATCCGTGATATTGATTGGACCATTGAACCTGAGATGATTCAGTTTCTAACGGATGGATATATCGAAGATACACGGAAAAAGATTGACCAGATTGCGAAAGTCCCTGAAGGAAAAGAGACTCTTCAGACTCTACTTGACTTCGAAGAGTCAACTAGTGCACTGGGTGATTTGGCACGTCCTTTTATATTTCTGAAAGACATTTCAACAGATAAGGCTCAAAGAGATGCTGGTAATGATGTTGAGAAGAAGGTCTTGAAGTTCTTCAACGAGATTGGCGGGAGGAAGGACCTTTATGATGTATTCAAACGTCTTGATGCAGTTTCTGATTCATTCGGTCCTGAAGAGCAGATGTTACTTAAACGAACCCTTGAAGATTTTGTACACAGAGGAGCTGCCCTTGCTGATGATGAACGTAAGGAGTTCCTCGAGATATCTAATAATATCACAGTACTAGAGTCTGATTACAATAGAGTGTATAATGAAGATACAACCATTATTCCATGCACAATAGAGGAATTGGAAGGAGTCCCTCCTGATGTCTATGAAAATCTTGAGAGAGATGGAGATTTCTACAAACTAACATTGGACTATCCTGTTTTCATTCCAGTACGATCTTATGCTAAGAATCCAGAAACACGAAAGAAGATGACCATTGCATATTATCAAAGAGGTGGAAAAGAGAATAGCGAACGCCTATCTGATGCTCTTGCATTAAGAGATCGTAAGGCAAAATTGGCAGGTTTCGCGAATTTTGCTGATTATAATATCAGCATAAAAATGGCAAAGACATCTCAACGTGTTCTTGAATTTATGAGTGACCTAAAAGACAAGTTGTCTCCGTTAGCCCAGAGAGAACTTAGAGAATTGAAAGAATTGAAGGCAACGGAATTGGGTCTATCTCCTGAATTAGTTACCATTGAACTCTGGGACTTGTTTTATTATCATGAGATGCTCATGAGAGAAAGATATTCAGTAGATCAGAATGAAATAAAGAAATACTTCCCGATGGAACGCGTTGTAGCTGGTGTGCTAGAAGTCTATCAGATGGTGCTGGATCTAGAGTTTAAAGAGATTGATTCTCCAAATGCATGGAGCGATGATATCAGAGCGTTCAAGGTCATCGACAAAGATACAGGTGAATTGAAAGGAGTCTTCTATCTAGACCTTTACCCCCGTGAAGGGAAATTCAAACACTATGCAGTGTTTGACATCTTAAACCGTAGAGTCAAAGACAACAAGGTTCTCCTACCAATTGCGTCCATGGTATCCAATTATCAAAAACCAACAGCTAGTAAGCCATCACTATTGACGCATGACGAAGTTGAAACATTCTTCCATGAATTTGGTCATCTCATGCATGCTTTGTCAAATAGTGCAAGCTATGCAAGCTTTGGCCTTAGTGGAGTTCTTCCCGACTTTATTGAAACACCATCTATGATGTTTGAAAATTGGGCTTGGAAGGAAGAGGTTCTATCCCTGCTCTCTGGACATTATGAAGAGCCTGTTAAGAAATTACCAACTGAATTGTTGAAGAAGATGATTGCTGGGAAATTACTTGATGTAGGGCTCATGCAGCTTCGACAGGTGTTCTTTTCACTCATTGACATCCACTTTCATACTCACATGATAGATGATCCTGATAGTGATTGGATTAAGTCCTTTACAGAGATAACGCACATCAGACATCCAGAAGGAACTAATCCTGTGGCTTCAATGGCTCACTTCATGGGCGGGTATGAGGCAGGATACTATGGATATCTATGGTCCAAAGTCTATGCTGAAGACATCTTCACAGAATTCGAAGAGAATGGGTATATGGATAGTGCAACTGGATACAAGTACAGAACAACAATTCTCGCTCCTGGCGGAAGTCGTGACCCGGAAGAAATGGTTCGAGAGTTTCTTGGTCGTGAACCAAATAGTGATGCATTTCTCAAGTCACTTGGAATATAAAACTTAGAAAAAGAAGAATTGTGTAGGGATTGATGTGACCCTACACTTTTTACTATTTGCTATCTATTACCAGAGTTGGTATTGTCTCTTGACGAAACCTTCCCAGACACGAGGTAGTTTTGCTATTACTTCTTCTGTGATTGATACAACTGATCCCCTCACTTTGTCTAGGTCACAGTCACCAAATATCTCTACATTAACTGCCTTTGGTTCAGTAATGGGTGCCCCAATCTGACTAACAAGATAGCAATAGACCTGTGATAGATCGGGATGTTCTTTGTAGACTCTTTCGACAATCTCTCTAGCAGCTACATTGTACGTCTTACCAACATGGGATACTGGATTCTTTCCAGCGGCTGCTTCAAGGGTCATCGGACGATAGGGTGTGATCAATCCGTTAGCACGATTGCCCCTACCTACCTGACCATCATCACCATGTTCAGCAGATGTGCCTGTCACTGTTAGGTAGAATAGATTATCCTTTGGACTATCTGCAGTGTTCACACTCACTTCTGTTTCCATGTCTGTAATCTTGACTGCTAAATTTAGGACAATGTCTCGAATACCTTCCATGACACTAGCATATTCACCCTTGTCCTTAGTTTCGCTTGAGATAATGGCTGCGGCTACCTGAACGTGAATCTTGTCGTCAATTCGTGTTCCCATGATTTTTATGTCTTCACCAATCTGAGGCCATTTCTTCTTGATCTTCTCGCTATTCAGTAGCTGTTCAGATTCAAGGGTGATCAACTCAGTTGGCGACATAGGTGCATATCCAACTCCAAAGCTGGTATCATTAGCCCTAGGAACACCTCTCTCAAGATCGAAGTTACCAACTAGGTCTGTACTACCAGCTCTAATCTTGTAATCGATGATAACATCAGAATTGACATCAAGATGTGGAAGATCTTTGCTCAACCAATCACGAGTGTGCTCAACAGCAAACTTACCAACAGGAACCTGACGTTCGTAGTCTTTGTCTACAACGTCGACAGCACGACCACTCATGAGAATATATATTGGCTCAATCACATCTCCACCGCCAAACTTTGCATTGGACTGTCCACCTACTAGTAAGACCTTGTCCACATTGTGGTGTTGAACCTGATCAAAGACCTGCATGTAGTACTCGCTCAGTCGTACTGAGAGCTCTTCAGCAGCCTTGTCGCATAGGGTATCCGGATGACCTTTCCCCTTTCGTTCTACAATTTCAACTTCAAGTTTGTCTACAGACGGTCCGGCGCCGCGTGTTACTCGTACATTCATAATGACCAACTCTTCTTTCCAACGAGCGCGAAAATCGCTCCATAAATAGCTTTTCATAAGTCATTCCTAGTAGTAATATTCAATACATTTTTATTACCAAGGGTAATATGGTTCATGAAGCTTATGATTACTTCCGAGAGCTTGCAGAATCTGCGTCGTGAAACTGGTATGACTCAGACTGAGCTAGCATTAGAAGTAGGTGTATCACAATCCTACATCGCACGATTGGAACGAGGTTCATTAGATCCGAAACTCTCAATAGTGAACAAGATCATCGGTGTTCTCACAAGTCGTAGGAAGAAGACCTGTGCAGATATTATGACACAGGACCCGAAGACAATTGATGCACGTGATCCTGCTTCTCAGGCAGTAAAGATGATGCACCGTTACAAGTATTCACAGATACCAGTTCTTCGTGGAACTCAGATGATTGGTATGGTGACTGAGCGGGATATCATTAGAAATCTTCAGCATGATATGAACGAACTCTCAGTTCAGGCGGTGATGAGTCCTGAAGGTGTTCCAATTATTGATGAGACCACTCCAGTGGATGTTATTACTCCTCTCTTTGAGACCTACCAAGCAATTCTGGTCCACAACCAAGGAAGGATTCGTGGAATTATAACAAGGTCCGATCTCCTCAAACTGACCTAGACTTTCTGTTTGACCCTCATGGTTTATTTGGAGGTGTGTATCGAAGACCTGACCGTATTAGGAGGACGCGCACACCTTGAAACGTTTGCATCCAGACATTGCTCGAGTGATTCGTGCACTTGGAGTCTTAGAATTCAATGAGGTACAAAAAGCAGCCGCAAAGGGTGGCTTGTACACCAAACCTGGGGACTATGCACTGGTTTCACAGAGTCGTACTGGTAAGAGCTTTGCAGGAACATTACTTGTAGCTAATGAGATGTTCAAGTGTATCAGTGCTGAACCAGATACTTCTGCCCTTTCCATTATCGTAGCTCCATTCCATGCCTCTGCACGAGAGACCTCGAATTTAGTGTCTCAATTATTTGGATGGTTCTTGCGACCATTGGTATTAATTGGCGAAGTCCGTCAGAGTGAGATTATTGTTCGGCTATCAAAGGGTCTAGCACCAAATGTTATCATCGCCACTCCCGGAGCTCTTCAAGATATTATCCGAATGGAAGAGTCAAGAGATTGGTTGTTAAGTAAAAAAATCCTGACTATTGTCTTTGATGATGTTCATTCAATTCTTCATGACCCAGCTCGCGGTTCAATGCTTTTGGAGCTATCCGATTTCTTCCGGATATGTGTTAGTCCAAGGCCACGTGTACTCTTCCTCTCTGCAGTGTTTGATGAACCACAACGGCTTGAGAAGTTATTTGGTGTGAAATTGATTCAGGACACAACAGACTATCAACCACCTACTATCAATCTTGTGAAATACAAATCAACTGGAGAAAAAGATCAGAAACTTGCAGAGCTTCTCGAAGAACTTGCAGAACAGGGCCAGAGAACTCTCGTCTACATGAAGATAATTAGTAATATTGAGAAAATGCTCGTGGAGAAAGGTGATGATATCACTGAATTTGTGACTTACGATCTTGATCCTTTGGTACGTTCACGCTTGGAAAAAGTTGCAAAAATCTTGGACGAATTGGATTATCCTCACTCAGAGTTCATCACACGAGGAATTGGTTGTTATCATGGCCAACTCGATGAGGAACATCGTTGGTTTGTTGAGTGGGCTTTTAGAAGGAAACATCTTCGTTTCCTCTTTGGTACTGAAGCTCTGGCATACGGTGTCAATACTCCGGTTTCTCATGTAGTGATGGAATCACCTGGTATTGATGAGATTTTCAGACAATCGATGATGGCAAGAGCGGTCCGACTAAGACGAGGTCATGGAAAACCTGGAACGTGCACAGTATTCACAAAAACAATAGAAGATGAAGAGGCTCTTAATCGTGTTTACTTCAGTCCAAAACTACCAATTCGTTTTCTGAGTGATAACAACCTCACCAGACTTCTTCTTGGAATGATTGGCCTAGGTCTCTTGAGGACCGAGTCTGATCGCAAGAAGATCTCTGATAGACTTGGGCTTCTGTTCAAGAAGGGTTCCACAGAACTTTCAATAAAGAATCTCTCAAAAGGAATTTACCCACTTGTTGAAAAAAGTAAGAAAGGTGATGTTTCGCTGACCCCATTAGGCCAATTAGTGTTCAATAGTGGACTATCAGCTGAACAGAGTGAAATCATCATAGATGGGCTTCAATTAATTGCAGAAGGTATTTGTAAACCCACTGAGTTCGATCTTCTTTTACTTCTTAATGCAGGATCTATACTAGAACGAGAATCTGGAAAGACAAAGAAACAGCTCGATGATACTCTCCAATCCTATTTGTTATCATCCGTCAAATCTGTGATACTCTCTAAGGTGATTGATACCAAGGCTGAGGAAACTTGGCGCGTTCCAATAGAGTATTCCTCTCTAATCCTAAAACACACTTCAGAAAATATTGAGTTTGAACACAGTATAAGAAAGAGCGCAACTAGGCTCCTCCTCGAACTTAGAATGTTTATTCCCAATTTCAGGTCATTTCTAGAGGATTTGAAGACTGAAAGAATAATGGGCGACCGAACCAACATCAATCAGATAATAGATGATACTCTCTCTCTCTTGGATTCTAAGAGATTCTGCGAAAAAATCTTTGGAAGCGATAAGGGTGAGAGTAGTCTGAGTGGGAAGGACCTCTCTTTCGTGGATTTTGGAGATATTGAAAGTTCAATTGATGCGACATTGAAATCGAATCTTACACCTCTTCAGAAGATTCAACTCCTTGACCTCCTAGATACAGTAGAAAATACGACTTCTGCATTTGTTGATCTCTTATCTAAGTCTCAAGAAGATGAGGAATCAAAGTTAGCTCTTGATACAGTTCTTCGATTTAGCAAGGAAGGACATGTTGGGGGGAATCTCCTCAAAGCATTAGAAGAGGAGGGTATTGTAGAACGGGGTACACTTGATAACCTAATGAACATCTTTTCAAAACGAGTGGATGAAATTCAACATAGAACCGATGCACCAGCAAAAGCTGCTAAGGTTCTTCTGGCCCTCTTCTCTGGTGATGTAATCGGATTAACGACTGGGGGCATCAATGCCCTTAGACTGGTTCTCGGAAGAGCAAGAGGTCGTGTGGATACAAGGGGGCTCTCATGAGTAACAGAAAAGAATACAATGCAATTTTTTGTGGAATGTGTCCTCTCAGAATCTCTTATATGGACTGAAAATAAGATGATTATCGGAGTAGAAATACGACTTGGCTCAATACTTGGAATCCCTCGACGACCTTCGCGAAGGTCTTGATACTTTCGTGGAGAAGTGGGCAAACATTCAGCGGAAATCTGCAAAAGCAATTCAAGCGGTGACAAACACTATCATGCAGATTGAGCATCTGGATGGTCCTCTTGGTAAGTTAGATGGTTTTCAAAACATTCGAGAAAATTCCAAAGGAATACTACTTGTCAATCTCTACGATCGATTAGTGCCAGCCTTAGAAACCTCAATTCGTGAATTCACCAAACTGATGCACATGTTTGAGAATCTTAGACATACTGCATCAACGATACAGACACTTACAGAGACTATGCGAGGCGATCTCTCAGAATCTCCTGAGTTGGAAGACCTAATCGGATTTCTGGATCTCATTATGATCAGTGTACGTGATATTCTCAATATGTACGAGTCAGAGTTTCTCGTTAAGCTCACGATCTTCCGCGATTTTGAAGAAGGTGCAATTGAGATTGGCGTAGTCAGTAATTACCTGACAATCTGGATGGTTGAACCTAACATTGAAGGTAGTGCACGAGATAAGCTCTTGAAGGATCTCGATGAGCATATTGAACTCCTACGAGATGTCTTCTCTGGAAAGACAGGCTTAAGACTACCTGAAACCTATAAGAAGGTACAATTGTGAGAGATTGAGGCTAATTTTCTTCTAGATTTATTGGGTTGTGAACAGCTGCTGAAATCTTAGACAATGTTAGACATCTCGTAGATGAGTCTTTGAGAGATCATAGTGGACCTTTTATAGTCCAGTCCGATGACTCAAGCATGAGATCGAAACAACACATCTCTGACCTCACAGAGTCCACCCAGTGCCGTTCCCTGGGGGTACAACACTCAGGTGTCCAAGATTGTACAACTTACAATGAACGGTAAGACCGAAAGAGATAACTTTCCTCATCATGACAGTGACTCTCATGAGCGGCTCTAGCTACCCAAGTTGGATTAGATTACTTGATGATTTCACCGGGGTCATTGTAATTACTGTAGCATTGGCAGCTGTGCTAGAATTGGCTTTTAGCTTTACCTATGCCCTAGAGATTCTGTCGATAGGCTTACTGCTTACTGGAGTAGCATGGGTAGTTTGGGGCGTATACATTATGCATTCAAATACCTATGCTAGAGTCTTTATGATTATAACCGGGATTTCAGCAATTATCCTCTCTCTTGTGGATTTCATTCTCTATACTCTTCCACCCGAATCTCTAATCATTTTTCCCGCATCAGCAATGATTCTTGTTGGGTTTTCTAGAATGGTTCTTGGTTTTCTCATTGGAGACATCGCACTTTGGGTGCAGATGTTACAGGTACTTGCTGGTATATTGACAATCAACCTAGCAGCTTTTGTGTTCATCTTTCCGAATGTTGGATTCGAGGCGTTGATAATCTTCTTAGTAATATCATTGCTTGCGAATGGTCTTGTAAGACTGATAATTGGACGTACTGATATAAAGGAACAATGCAGACAACCTTCCGATGCCTCAACAATCTGAGTCTATATCAGGGAGGATACTCTGGTAACATCTTACTCTGCATTTTTGTTGCGAGTTTCTTTCGAATCTCTTCCACAATGAATACGAGTGATGAGAGTAGGAATACAAAGATCCATTCTTGCGGATCTATCATTGTGAGTTCGAACAAAGCGGTCAAAGGTGGTAATAGAAAGAGGACTGCTACAAGCATTATATCAATTATATAGACAATCCACAGAACTCTATTTTTGAATATCCCCAAATCAAATGCTGATTTTGTTGGCGACCTGCAGTTCTGAGCACTAAACCATTGAGCCACTATCAAGGTGACAAAAAGCATTGTTCGAAGCTTTGTTCCTTGACCTAGATATAAGAAGTACACTATCATGACAATTATTGCCATACTAGTGCCATAGAATAATGCTCTTGAGAGAGTCTGTCTTGACAGTACTTTCTCCGCCATTGATGTTGGCGGCCTGTCGAGCAAGCCCTTCTCTTTTGGTTCGAGGGATATTGCGATATCCAACATTCCATCTGTTACAAGATTGACCCAGAGGATTTGAAGGGGCAATAATAAAACAGGATCCACAAAGAGTAAGAGTGTTGCTAAGATTACGAAACTCTCTGCAAAGTTCGTAGAGGTTAGGAATAGGACAACCCTTCTGAAGGTATTGAGAATATGCCTTCCTTCTTCGATACCATCTACTACGGACTCAAATTTTTCCTCTTGAAGAACAATGTCTGCAGCTTCCTTTGCAATATCAGTCCCTGTTATGCCCATTGCTATTCCTACATTTGCTTGGCGAAGTGCTGGCGAATCGTTCACTCCGTCTCCTGTCATACTAACAATCTTTCCCAAATTTTGAAAAGCTTTCACAATTCTTAGTTTATGAATCGGGCTAGTACGAGCAAGTATGTTAGCACGTTGCTCTAGTGATCTTTGAAGTTCATCATCATCCATTGCATCAATGTTATCTCCTACAAGGCTAATATCGCCTCGTTGCGGTTTGTATATTCCTACTTCCTCGCCGATAGCCTTGGCAGTAAATTCGTTGTCACCCGTTACCATTATGACTTCAATACCTGCTCGTTCACATTTCTTAATATAATCAGTAACTCCATCACGAGGAGGATCATTGATTCCACAAAGTCCTACAAAGTCCATATTTGTTAGATCTGCTTCAGTTATCTGAAGCCGGTCTCTTGGAAGATGCTTCACTGCACAGGCAAGAACTCGTAGTCCTTGTGACGCAAATTCACTGACTATTTCATTCGTCTGAGATGGTTGTTTGAGAAAAGATTCAAGTCTCTCTGGGGCTCCCTTCACAATCATGAGATTTGAGTTGTGACTTGACAGGAATGGATCTCCCTCTTTGATTGCTTGGCTTGGTTGATGAAGTGTGGCCATATACTTTCTGTCACTAGTGAAGGGAATCTCTGAGACCCTTGACCATACTTCATCAAGAACATATCTGTGCAGACCGGTTTTTTCCAATGCAACCAACAGCGCAGCTTCAGTGGGCGAACCGCGAATTTTCCACAATCGATTCTCTCCCGTACACTTCCTGATTGGGTCACTCTCATCTAGGCACTCCATGTATAACTCTGAATCATTGCATAGAGCGAGATATGACAAAAGCTTCTCGAGGTCTGGAAATTGCTGAAGGTTTTCTTTGTGAACAGGTTCCTTCAAGACCGCTCCCTGACTTGAATCCGCCTTCTCATGTGTTTTACTTGAGCGAAGGCATCCCGCTGGTCCGCAACCTTGAATGAAAATTCCTCCACTATCAACATCAAAACCAACTCCACTCACCTCAAAATAATGAGAAGGTGTGAATAACCTTCGAACCATCATCTGATTTCTTGTTAGAGTTCCTGTCTTGTCAGAACAGATGACATTGACAAGACCAAGTGTTTCTACAACACTAAGATTTCGTACTATGACGTTCTTACGTGATAATCTGTAAACACCAACTGAGAGTACTATCGTGATAACAGCAACGAGTCCTTCAGGAATTGATGATACAAGAGATGAGAGCGAAAATAGAATTAAATCGTAGGTGTCTATTTGTCGATAGAATCCAAGAAGTAGTGTAGCAATCAGAAAAGTGAATGCAAGAGTAATGAAAAAAATACTCAACCTTTTCAATCTAATCTCGATTGTTGTAGGTTCTTTCTTTACATCCTGTAATTCCTTGTTAATTTCTCCTAATACGGTACGGTCGCCAGTCTTCTCAACTAGCACTCTTGCTCTGCCCTGAGTTACAAAGGACCCTGCAAACACTTTGTTAGATTCTTCATAATAATGAGGCTTTTCAATTAGACAGGTGACATCTTTCTTCACAGGCAAGGATTCGCCAGTCAAGAGACTCTCGTCAACATGAAGATTCCTCTCAAAAATAACTCTCGCATCAGCGGGTATTTTTTCACCTGCTCTCAGTAGTAAGATATCTCCCGGTACGATCTCAGATGATGATATCTCTAACTCATCACCATTTCGAATGACAATCGATTTTTCTTCTATTAGTTTCTTAACTGACTCGATTGTTTTCTCAGCTCTCCATTCTTGGATAAAACCAATTGTCGAGTTGATCAAAAGAATAACTGCAATCACAATAGTATCTTCGATATGATTTCCGAGTAACGAAACCGTTGCAGCTAGAATCAGAACATATACAAGTGGCGACTTAAACTGCCTAAGAAACATGATTAATGGACTATCACCTTGCTCTAAGGTGAGAGTATTTGAACCAAATTCTTCGATTCTCTCTTTAACCTCAGTAGTGCTGAGCCCTTCTGGATTAGTACCAAGACTTAGAAGACAATCGTTGTAGTCAATAAATTCCTCTGTCACATCATGCTTTTTTTGGGTCATAATCTCACCTTCGGAAACCTGATTGGATAGAATCTTCTATCTAATATAAAAGACATGATTTGCATCAATTCTCTGATTATTCTAACCATTTTCAAGAATGATTCGTTCTTCTTGAGTTCTTATTCTATTGTTGACTTCCTCAATTTCAGACTCAAGATTGCTTCTTAAATCCTGGTAAACTCCATCTGAAATCTTACCAGCTTCGAACTCCATTTTATAATGCTCAAGCTTGTTTCTGAATATCTGTTCCCGTGCGCTTAATTCTTGAACTCTTGCTCTTCTCTCAGAAACCACTATTCTTAACTCGTCTTCTAGAGTAAATATTTCTTCTTCGAGTTCTGCTTTCAAACGGCTATATATTTCCGTGTCCAGTTTGCCTTCGGTGTATTCGTCAACGAGGTGAAGCAAAGCCTGTCGTGTAGCATCGCGATGTACCGTAATCTCCTTTGCTTTATCCTGCTTTTCAATTAAGCCCAATTTAGTAGCTAAATAACCTGTAGATAGCCCCTGAACAACAAGGCTGAATATTAAGACAGTAAACACAATAGCATAGATGGCAGGTACAATTGGTGAAATAGCAGCCACATAGTCAATTCTTGCTTGTCCGACCAAATTATGTGAATATTGTATTATAACTGTGACTGAAATTGCTGCGAGAGCCGCACTGGCAACACCTTTTATCCCCGCCCAACTAATAAAGAATCTGTCTCTGAATCCTAGTGCTCTATCGCTAGCAGTAATGAGGAAGACTGAGATTGGCCGTGCAACGAAAATTGCCAATAATGCCGTAATGAAACCAAGAGTAATAACTCCTGGATTTGCAAATATGAATGCAATTGGTTCAGTTAATGGATCTCCCTCAATGAGTGGAACACTTAGTGTATACCCGAGAAGTATGAAGACCATAATTTCGAAGAAAAATGATACATTCTTCATGACTCCTCTCATTGAACGTTGAGGTAGAGGTGTTAGATTGACTCCTCGGTAATTGGCAATAAAGATTCCTGCAAAAACCGCGGCTAAAGCGCCAGGATGAATGAAGAAGATTGAAAAGAGTTCTCCTAGACCATAAGCAAGGAATGGTGTCGTAGCGGTTAGAATAGCAATATTTGTGTCATTGCCTGCCTTTGGAATCGCGTAACTGATTATTCTAGCTACAACATATCCTATGAAGACGCCCAATCCCATACTTGCTAAAAATTCCCCAAAAATTAGCCACCAATTGGTTTGACTAGATGTACTGAAGAATGAAGCTATCACTATTGGCTCAAATACCGTAATAACGAGAATGACTGATGTAGCATCATTGAATACCGCTTCTCCCTCAAGAATTGAGAACAATTTACGTTTCACTCTCAATCCTCCTGATTCAAGGACGGCAAACAGGGCAGCAGGATCAGTAGGTGCAAGGATTGCTCCTATAAGAAATGCTACAATTCCTATTGGTATGGAGATTGCAGCTGTTAGAGCTTGTAGTGTGAAACCCGCAATCAGAGAGGTTGCTAAAACTCCTACTGTAGCTAATAGTAACACATTCACGATTGAGAGACGAAGGTTTTTCAAATTCAGAGTAAGACCCGCATAGAATAGAATCGTTGCCAAAGTGATTTGAGCAATGAAGTCAAAGCCCGCTATCTGAACCAATGTGACGTCTGGTCCTAATAACACAAGAAGTCTTCCCATCAATAATCCAGTGATGACAAGTGGTATTGGATGTGGAACACGATATCTCTCTGCAACTTTAGCAATTGCCACACCTATAATTAGAACACCAGCAATCAGAACTAGTATTGTTGTTGATAGATCATCTCCTTGCATCAAGGAAAATCAAATCTCCGCAACAATCTCTGCACATTCTTTTACAAAGTCTGAGATATGTTCCAGATCTGACACGATTTTTCTCATCATATAACAAATGAAGTCAGAATCGCCATTGGTGGCTACAGAAATCTGTCGGCAGATCACTATATTATCCTCATCTATTTGCCGTTCTAGTTTGATGATTAACTCGAGTGCATTTTCAGCATCCTGACTATTTTGAGCTCTATGATTAATCATCAATTTCAGATTCGTTACCATTTCATGGACTTTAGCTGAGATATTTGTCATTGAATCCATGTAGATCTCATTGAAGGCTTTGTGATGCAACATATCAATCTTAACCAAGACCTGTAGAAAGGCATGTTGAATGTTGAGAAGGTAGGTTACAATTGCTTGAGCCATTATTCCAAGATTATCTCTTGGAAGGTCAATTGAAAAAGCATATTTATCGATAAGAGTCCTTACGAACTTGAATGCCTCTTTCCGCTTTTCTTCCCAAGATTCATCCAAGATCTCATTCTTTAAAGAGAGTCGCTTGTCAACGTATTCTGCAATCTTCTCTTGGAATCCAAGAATTGCCTCAAAATGATTGAGTATAGATGATCTGTCCAAGTAATTCTCTGTCAACATTAGCCCTCCTCTTCTTTTATTCTTCTCCAAGACAAAATTATATCGACATGGATGAAGTGACGACGAAGAGAGACTTCGATCCCCGTTTCAATAGGCTCTCCCAACGGTACTTCCAGTACTCCTTCCTTTAAGGTGGGCATGGGGAGCATAAGCTTTCCCCCCGCTCGTATTTGTTCTGCCATTTCGATGAGTAAATCAGCCAAGTTATTTTGCGTCTTCTCCTCTTCGAATTCATAATCTTCAATTCGCATAATCCTGACTTCCTAGGCCTATTGCAGTTACTCGGATTCTATAATTTACCCTTTTTAGAGTAACTGTTTTGCTAAATTGCAATTTCCTCCATCTATTGTTACAATAGACAGAGGTAGACTTTCCTCAGATGTGATGATATTAGAAGTTCTTGAAATCTCACCAGGACTATAAGGAATTAGTGCAATCTCACGCTTTCGAAATATGTATCTTAGAGCACGAAATCCGAGAATACAAGAAACTAGGCAAGCTGATAGAATTGGACACTTAGCTTATGAGAGTGAAAATGCTCCTTCTATGACCACCATCACGCTTAATTGCAATGGAAAATTGCCTATTCATACTGATTCGAAATCAGTGAATCATCCAAGGTGACACTCGAATGAGTGATGAAAAAGACGAAATGATAGTTACCCCGTTCGAAGTCCGTGGGATTCTCGATTATGATCGGTTGATTGAGGAGTTTGGCACACAACGGATCAATAAGAAATTGAAGGAGCGGATCTATAAAATCGCCGGTGATAGACATTTCTTGCTTGAGCGAGATCTATTCTTCTCCCATAGAGACCTTGATTGGGTTTTGAATGAATACGAGAAAAAGAATCCCTTTATCATTTACACTGGAAGGGGTCCAAGTGGGCACACACACATTGGCCATCTTGTTCCTTGGATGTTCACAAAATGGTTTCAGGACCGAATGAAGACTCGGCTCTACTTTCAGATGACCAATGATGAGAAGTACTTCTTCAATGCTCATCTCAGTCTTGAGGATGTCAAACGGTATACTTACGAGAACACACTCGACCTGTTGGCTCTCGGATTCAATCCGGAGGATACCTACATCATCCAAGATATCGAGCATATTGGTCTCCTCTATGAGATAGCTGTAGAAGTTGCCAGAAAAGTGACATTCTCAACTGTGAAGGCTACCTTCGGATTCGATAATAGTACTAATATTGGATCAATCTGGCATCCTGCAATTCAAGCAGTGCCAGCATTCTTACACTCTTGGATATATGGACGTAATACACCTTGTATCATTCCATGCGCAATTGACCAAGATCCCTTCTGGAGAGTTACCAGAGATGTTGCTGAGAAGCTTGGCTACTATAAACCTGCGAGCATCCAATGCATGTTTGTCCCTGGTCTGAAAGAAGGTGGCAAGATGTCTGCATCAGATCCAATGTCAGCAGTGTTCACAACTGATACCCCCAAGGCTGCAAAGAAAAAGGTCATGGCTGCTTTCACTGGTGGTAGAACGACAGTCGAAGAACAACGCAGGCTAGGTGCAAATCCCGATATATGTAGTGTTTTCAAATACTACAACTTCCTCTTCATGCCCGATAACAAGGATCTTGCTGATATTGAACATAAATGCCGTTCTGGTGAGATTCTATGCGGAGAATGTAAACAGATTCTAGCACCTATGATGATGGAGTTTCTTGAAAAGCATCAAGCTGCTCGAGAAGAGGTCAAGGATAGAGTTGAAGATTTCTCAGCCTCACGACTCAGGGATGATATCCGAAAATAGACAGATGGTTCGGATGCAAGGGTTTCATATTTCAATCATGTGATTGTGAGACCCTTGTACACGTGCAGTTCTATAACTGTAAGTTCATTTAAAGTCCATTTCTGCAAGCTTCTCTTCGAGGCTGTTCAGTTGTCAGATCGAGGAGATGAAATAATTCACATAATTCAACCTATAACAGGTCGTAGAATCTACAGATTTTGTCTCTCATTAGGGATTATTGGTCTTGTTGCTGCAATTATGGTTATTTTTGCATATTGGGCAACATATCCCTTGTTCATTGAAGGTGTTCTTGCTGCAGACCATGATATAATCACTCAAAGTAATGAGTTATTCAATACAATTCATTCCTGGGATTTTCAAATATCTTGTCTAGTAGCTACGGGTTATTACGGGTATCTCTCAAAGACTGGAAGTAAGTTTAGTATTGTCTTTGTCTTAATGTCATTCGATGATATTGTCTACCTATTACTATCATTTGTTAGCAGTTTTCCTCCGTTTCTTAGTGACCCGAAACTTTTACATTTTATTTATGAGTACGGATCTATTCTCGCAAAAATCGGTTTAGCTGCAATTCTTTTGAAGACTCGAAATACGACTTCGAGCACTCTTCTTCTGACTCTTGCATCGATAATGATATTCTTCTCTCCATTATTCAACCTATTATGGCCAATTATCACGTTGCCATATCAGGCGTCAGTAACTATTGTCTTGTTCTCATATTACGAATATACAGTACACTATTTTCTAAATGCCCAATTCTATTATCCACTTATCCTGATACCCATCCTAACCTTCATACTGACGCTATTATTGTTTATCAACGAACTTCGCAATGATGAATCTATTCTTCCTATTTCATAGATGGTTTGAACAGATCCTCAACGCTTCAAACATATAGCATATCAGGAGGTTTGCATCAGCAAACAAATGAGGAGTCTGCATTGATAGAGTGGTTCATTGCTTTAGGAATCGGGCTTGCAGTCTCCATGGCAATCTATTTTGTCGCATTTTCCATTATGGTGATGATTACTAAGCGAAAAGGTAGTGAGGCAAATGTGGCATTAGTCAATCCATGGATGTCTAGTATTATTGTAAGCCCTATTGTTCTCCTACTATCGTTAGCCGCAATTTTCATGTTTGGAAGTACCCAGCTTGATCTCTGGGGATTTCAACTGGTTCCATATGAGACCCTGAGTCTTCTAAGTATAGTTGGTTTGACAATAGCTGCTATCACAGTAGGATTGAGTGAACGCCTATCTCCAACACCTCAAAAAATGAATCCACCATCCGCCACTCGAGAAAGAATTGTATTCTTCTTCGTCATTGTTATCCTTGCAAGTGTTTCTGAAGAGGTACTATTTCGTGGATTCTTTCAGAGCATTTTGGATAGAACATTACTATTATCGATTGACTTTGGTCTCTTTTCTCTCACTGCAGGAGCTCTAGTTTCCGCGTTACTCTTCAGTCTGGTCCACATAGCACCTGCAAAACAGATGGGTGGTTCGATATTTGTACTTATGGGCTCAGCATTCATACTAGGTCTTGTCGCGGGTATTTTTCTGACCTACTCAGGAAGCCTCTTGCCTTCTATTATTCTACATGTGGAATTCAATCTTATTGGGTTTGCTCTGGGAATTCGCAAGTTGAAAGAATGATTATATCAAATTTAGAGAACGAATTGTTTATGTGATTTCATTAAACATTTCGAACATAGTGCTTGATTGGGGATATAATTTTGTGGAGAGAAGAAATACAACCTGAAATAGCTGCAACTGAAGAACCAATGCTGCAGATGAGTTTCAAAGTGGGTATCTTTGGTGCTGTTTTAGTATTTATTAACACAACCTTATCGAATTCTATCTATATTTCTTTCATGTTAGCATTGATTGATTATTCAACCTACATTGAACTCCATATACTATTGACCTATTTCTTTTTCACAAGTGTAATCTTTGTCAATATTGGATTCTTTGCGTTACTGAGAAAATATGGTAGCAAATTAGCATTGCCTTATGTCTTCATCTCATTGAGTTCCTACGCTTTTAATGTATCACTTCTCTATCCATTTCTTCCTTCTATCATCTATCAATTCGTTTCATACGCTATAGGTATAACAAGAACTCTAATCCTCGTTTGGATTCTGTTGTCGATAGTTAGACTAGTAGAAAGCAGTCTGAAATTAAAATACTACATATTGATTGTACTTCTTTCGATGTTTCTAGGCATATTCACGAATATAGTGATCGTTTCTCTTTTGCCACTTGAAGGTTTTATCTTATCGCGAGTACTTAACGTTATTCTCAGTTTAGTGGAATCAGTACTACTTGTAGCCATCTTCTACAAAGAACAAGTGAGATTTGTAATCGAAGATGGTATACAAAAAACACAGTCACAAGAGTGGTTATGAATGCTGTCCTATACTATTCTTGATAGATATTAATCACCGCAACCCTAAATAGAACTCGATATCATTTTTCGTCTAGATACAGACTCTGGAGAGTTTGAAAATGGGTTCTGAAGCACAGACAGCGGACATGTTCAAGTGTCCGGTGTGTAATGGCAACGTAAAAACGGGACCTGACGATGTTGTAATCACTTGTACTTATTGTGGAAGTGCTAGCACAATAGAAGGAAAAGCAATCGGTGACCATCTAATGGAACCCGCAGTTGATTCTGATACAAGAGTCAGCGGGTTCCGAAAATTCTTGGATAAGAACAAAGGGATGAACAAGTCCTTGGTCCAAGGTGCACAGATTGTTGAGAATCGATTGATCTTCGTGCCAATCTGGACTGCAAAGGTCAAGGCTGATTCCTACTACAAGGGTTACAAGACTGTACAAGTACCCGTTCAGAAGACTCGAACCGTTAGAGACTCAGATGGGAATACGCGAACTGAAACATACACTGATTATGAAACTGGGTATGTTCCAGTCCAGAGTGAACTCCATACTGATACTGACGAGCACCTACTCGCAAGAAAGGGAGCTCGATTCTACGGTCTCGAAGACTATCTTTCAAAGGTTAAGATTGAAAACACAATACCGTATAACTTTGAGAGAATAAAGGATCTTGAACCAATTATGCTTAATGCAGAGATTGGCCAGGAGGAATTCGAGAAGACTATCCATGGAAGGGTAGCAGACAATCACCGAGCGCAGGCAGCAAGCGGACTTGCTGAGCTGTTTGACTGTAGGACTAACACCTCGGTACGAGGGACAACCTATCTACAGGCTCCATTCTCTCTAATTCGGTACAAGTTCCAAGGACACCTCTACAAGACCGCGATTGATGGGCATACTGGAAACGTGGTTCTTGGTGAGATTCCGATAACACGAGGACAACGTATCCTTTGGACCCTCATGAGTCTCATAGGCTTAATTCTTGCAGGTATTGGTGGAGAATTCACATACTTGAATCTTATTTCCACTGAAGATATCACCGTGATGTTCTTTGTTGGAATTGCAGCTCTTGTTATCGGTCTAGTAATGACTTTCATGGGATTTCGGGTGTTGATTATGACCGAGCGAGTGAAGAAGGGGTGATTAAATGGCGAAATGTGCTTTTTGCGATGCGAACTTTGAAACTGGTCCCGGAGATGTTCTTTTAATCTGTCCATACTGCGGTACTGCTCAGACCACAGAAGGAATAAAGTTCAAGGACCACTATATGATTCGTGTTCATTTTGATCAACATCAAGCTCAGACAACCCTACTCGATTGGGTATCAAAACAACTTGGAGCACCACAAGATCTTCCTGTTGCCGCTCAGTTTATTGAGTATCAACAGGTCTGGTATCCGTTCTGGATAAGTCGTGTTGATGCTCGCACAGACTATCATGGTATGGGTCGTGATGCCAATTTCTACAATGAATGGCCACAACGACCAGGCGCCTACAAGCGAATTGACTTCTTCTGGAAACCAGAATCAGGCCAGTTCACTAGAAGGCATGAGATCAACATTGCTGGTGTAAAGGATATCGATTCGGATATTCGTAATCACCCTATACCAACCCGTGCAAAGGAATACTTTAGCCATGCCCATGCAGAAGAATTCGATGGCAAGGTACTCCATAGCAATATTAGTGAAGAGCAAGCCCGAGTGACCGCTCGTCAGATAGCTTTCGACAGGCAAACAAGACTTGTTCTTCAAGAAGTAAGCAAGATTGAGTCTAGGAATGATGATATTGATGTTGGTGAGACTTACTTGGTGCATGTTCCTGTATGGGAACTTGCATACCGGTATGGCAACAAGAAATACAAAGCATCAGTATCTGCACCAACTGGCTATGTGATTGAAAGTCAATATCCAAGGTCAATGTCATTCCGTGCTGGTGGAATCGGAATAGGTCTGATAATGCTCTTGCTCGGAATCGGATTGATTTTGATTGCTTTCAATATTTTCGATTTGAGAGCTTTACTCTCAGGTCTCACTTTGGGACCCGATACCTTAGTCGGTGGAGGAGCAGTGTCTGGCGGCTTACTTTCCATCCTTGGTCTTATTCTCATTTACAAGGCAGCCTCTGGAAAAGAAGCAAAAGAGAAAGTGTAGGTCTTCCTACACTCTCCTTTTTTATTTTATAATTGTGTTCTCGGAGAGCTATTCTCTATAATTCTGAAAGCACCACTATACCCATCGAACAGTGTATCTTCTTGTGTCCAAACTGATATGTCAGGAGCTAGAAACGATTTTAGTACTGCCAATGCATTCTCCCGGTTATCTAACTCGACCAGTCCAGTGTCAAGAGCCATTTTAACACCTGCACGGGCTAACCAAGGACCAAAGATACTATTATTGCTACTTCTTGAAAAGTGAAAGACCGTAAGATGAGATGTTTCCTCTCTTTTCAATAGATATTCATAGGATACAAATCGTACGTGATCTGAAAATACTGAAGTCTTCGAATCTATTGTGATATTCTTTATACCTTCAAGGCTTACGCCTCGCTCGAGACCATTTTCTGTTCTCTCAATCCTAAGGTAATCTACACGAGGTTCTCCAGGCTGAGCAAGGATTGTGAAATTTTCTCCAAATAGTTCTGCAGTAGCAAGACTATATGATGATGTAATTGGTTGTTCAAGAAGTTCCATAAGGCAACGATTGACAAAAGCATCAATAACAGCCTTGTAAGCCCCTCGAGTTGGAACAAATCTCCGACTGTCCATTCTTCCAAGTAACCCCACTGACATCAATCTGGCTACTTGATCAAGGGTGTATTCATAATCAAATAATTTCCAAGCTGCTTCTGATGCGGGGATATCGCACTCTGTGATTCTTTTAGCTACTCGACTTATCTCGGGTTCAGAGATTATATCAAAGGATTTGACTCTAATTTCAGGAGAAGCTGGTAGCTGCCCTCCTAATGGATTGAGTCTTTGCTGTGGCAGAGTACCTGCTTCAGTCTCAATTGCTACTGGACTAACAGATAATGCAATAGTTTGTAATGTTTCAACAATATCGGAAGGTTCCATTGCTCTTGCATCAATAGGTACTGAAAATCTGTACAATCGCCGTCTCATTGAGAGAATTGCTTCTCTGTCAAGACCACCCCAAGCTTCAGGATGATCGAAAATGGAGAGATACTCTAAAGGCTCAGTAGAGGCTAGAATACTTGCAATTAAAATCGGATATTTCGCCGCCTCAATATTCAATCCTGGTGGAGAGAAGGCTGTAATCTGTCTATTAATAGATGGTTGTATAAATTGAATCTGAGTCGTTGGAACTTGGTGAAGTGCCATCTGTTGATACCCCCGGGTGAAGGTGGACCTCACTAGATTGGTGTTTTACTCTGCTAAGTTGCTTCTCTCCAAGCTGACTACGATAGAACGAACAACAAGAGAGGTGAGAGGGATATCCGAAAGTAAATGCGTCAGAGAAAACAAATATACCCGACTGAATTCTGAGAACTTGAAGCCTGATGACAGAGCATAACACTGGTCTTGAGAATGAAGAAGGTAAATCAGTGGAGTCTTTGGTTCACACATTCATCAGACAACATCAGACGGATGTTATCCTCCTTCTCTCAGCTCTAATTGCTACTCTAGTTTCGTGCATTTACTATCTTTCCACAATGCTGGCAATATCAGCTCCTGGTCTTACCCTTGATGATTCATGGATTCATGTTCAATTTGCACGGACTATTTTTGAAGGAACACCTTGGGAATATTCCCCCGGGTATCCAAGCACAGGCTCAACAAGTCCGCTTTGGTCAATAATTCTTGTCAGTGTCTTTTTCTTCACCACAGATCCAATCGGAATTGTTTGGGGTACATATGTTGTTTCTATAATCTTCTATTTTGGGTCAACATGCCTTGCTGGGCGAATAGTAACGACTTACCTTGAGAGTGCACAATGGGGTATCGTAGCCATTATTGCATTTGTCGTTGTGCCACGTAACACATGGTTAATGTTATCAGGTATGGAAACTCCTCTCTTTGTTTTTATTCTCCTACTCTCCATAGTCATTCTTGATAAACAGGAGATGAAATACGACCTTGTTCTCGGAGTGCTTGCTGGTCTTGCATTTCTATCACGGCCTGAAGGTATCATTGTAGCACTATGCATACCAATTCGCTTTGCCATGTTGACTGCCAAGCGGGAGGTCTCATTGAAAAGATTTGGAACCTTGGTATTATCCGGTCTCATTGCATTGGCAGTTGCTGCACCATGGATACTACATTGTCTGAACGTAACAGGTTATCCATTGCCAGATACGTTCTATGCTAAAGTACATGAACCAACAGCGTTCGAGATCGAGACTTGGGACATCTTCTGGTCATATTTTATTCGAGAGCTATTTTTCCTTCCAGTTGGTGCATTTCTTGGAATTATTCTCATTGCCAAGGGAAAGCCCTTTGCATGGCTTCTACCTGTTTCCCTCACCGTTCTCTACCGTCTATCTACGCCCTATGCAGCCCTTATCAATAACAATAGGTACCTATTACCTGTTTTCGATTTATTCCTTATCGCGGCAATTGCTTCAGCAGCAATTTTCTTTCGTTTAGTATTCATCGCAATCATACAAATCCGTGACGATGTAACTCTGAACACAATTGGTGTTCTGATGATAGCATTCCTTATCATTGTCCCATTGATTCCTAGTTATTCAAATCAAGCTATATTCTACGGAAAAGCCGCTGGTAATATCAATGATATGCAAGTCGAAATTGGAAAGTGGCTTGCTGATAACACACCTCCTGATGCTGTCTTTGCGACCCATGATGCAGGAGCCTTACGTTTCTTCTCAAATAGAACTATGATTGATTTGGCTGGTCTTGTTAGTCCTGACATAATTCATGGAAATATGACTGACTATTACCGTATGAAGTACTTGTATGAACATGGATGTAATTACATAGTGTTCTTTCCTGAACTGTTTGTCTATTACTATAGGTTCTTCCCTGGAAGTGCAATTCAGATTCTTTACACCGTAGAATTGGAAGATAATGTCATCTGCGGACGCGACAGTATGAGAGTCTACCATATCGATTGGGAGAGAACTACTTTCTATACGACTCCTTGAGTACAATGTGTCGCAAATGCTTAAATCAGAGGTCCTTGACTCTAATCTAGAGGTATCGCGCTATGGTTGATACGAGGAGGCAAATTGAAGATTACTTGAGTCTATTAGATATGAAGTTCACCTGGGATGAAAAGACGGGTTCATTCAGTCTCTTGTTTAATGAACGAAAAGATGCGAAGAATTACACTCCTGGAGCAGTAGATGATGATTCAACATTCAAGTACACAATCACTATCAAGCCGGGTGAACGGTGGATTCAGATATATGCTGATGTTTATCCGATTGACCAAATACCTACTGATAAGAGGCAAGATGTCTTTCTTGACCTCCTTAAAACCAATCGAACCTATGCTGAGGTCTGTTTTGATTTTGATGAATCACGGAAGACGATTGGCACCTCTCAGGAGATGATGATTCAAGGTCTGAATTTTGATGGTTTCAGAGAGGAGTTCCTAGCAGTTCCTTGGGCTGTGAAAAAATTCTGGACTGAGATTGCTAAGAAACACAAACTTGTATAAATCAATTGCATCCAATCTATATTCATCTCTCCAGTATCCTATCTCTAACATAGTTTACTATTCTCTCATAGAGGATTTCAGGTTCCTCAACATCAGTAAATCCTCCTGTATAAGAGTCTCTACTTCCTCCTCCGCGCCCGCCTAGCTCTACTACTTTCTCTTTGATATAGTACGATGCGTCCTCCGGCATTGCATTCGTCCAAAGAACAAGATTTGATTTTACTCCTGGTGCAAAAAAGAGGACTATTGATGGTTGGTCTATCTTAATTTCTTTGAGTAACTGGCGGAGGCTATTGGAATCAAGTCCGGGAAGGAATTCGTGCCAGAATTCGATTTCACCTATTTGCTCTCTCTGAGGCCCTTGAGTCATTAATTGTTGCACCTTTCCGACTAGCAGATTGAAAGAAGCCTGAACACTCTTTGCTTTATCAAGGATCGCTCCAAGTTGTTCTATTTCAAATGGATAATCATGTTTTCTAACAAGTGCAAGATTATAGGCATGACACAGAGCTTTGATAGCTTTTGGACCTGAGATAAACTCGATATACGTGTTATTTTCTTGATGCTTGATATCAATAACCTTGAAAATTTGGATTTCACTTGTGTTTGTCACATGGATACCAGAGCATGCAGAACTATCTAGTTCTCCTACCTTTACAATTCGTAGAACATTGTGCTTAGATGTGATTCCCTCGCGTGCTCTTATCGTTTCATCGATATCTTCTGCTTTTACCAATTCTGTAGTTACAGGAATTGCTTCTCTGATATGTTCCTGAACATCAGCTTCAGCTTCAAGAGTCTGGTCATAGGATAATAGTCCTCCCTCAAGGATAATTGTGCCATGGTCACCATCTATCCAGATACGACCAAGATTGGTTTCTGGATATTTCTGTTTCAGAATACCAACAAAGATGTGTTCTGATGTATGGTGTCTCATCATTGAGAAACGCCAATTCATATCGATATGAAGTATTGCAGGTCCCTTGTTCTTTGGGACCATCTTCATAACAAGTGCAGTTGCATTATTGTAGTTAGCTGTGTTAGTGAACTCGTATCTTTTATCCCCGATTTCTAGGAAGCCCCGGTCTCCTGCTTGGCCACCACTAGTTGGTTTAACCACCGGTTTGTTGATAGTGACATATGTTGTTCCATTAGCTTCCATAATAGACTCAATATTAATTTCGAATTTATTCTTCATTGGATCCAACCAATAGTGCGGTTCAACATTCATCTTATGGCACCTATGTTATGAAAGATAGATGATTTCCTTTTGAATTGGTCGAAGATTAATATCATGACCTCTTATCCGAAAGCGATATAGCCTTTACACCTTCTTCCATTCTTACTTGGAATCCTGAGGCTAGAATAGATGTTCAAATTCTTGAAAACAGATCCTGCTAAAAAAGCTAAGAAACATGTAGAAAAGGCACTCATTGAGATTGAGGAAGGCTATCCACAATATGCAAGTGTTGAGTATGAAAAAGCCGCTCAGTTGTTTATCGAGATTGAGCAGTATGATTTTGCTGTGAAATATTTCAGAGAAGCTGCCTATACAGCTCTTGAGAACAATAATCATTGCAGAAGCGCTGAGATGAAGATAGCTGCTGCAGAGTGTCTGTTTGTGGAAGGTCGATATGATGAAGGTGGCGGTCTCTATTCGGAAGCTTCAGACCATCAACAACGTGAGAAAAAAATTCGTGATGCAAATCGTTCATCAGGAGTTGCTATCCTAGGCTACCTTGGAGCTCGGAATTTCGATACTGCAACCAATTTGATGCGAAAGACTGAGAAGAGGATGACTGATTCTACGAGCAAGATAGACCCCTTGTATGAGCTTGCACGAATCTGTGTGAGAATTCTATGTGAAGGATCTGATGTTGCTAAGGAGGATTTTGAAAAGACAGTTCGTAATTCTAAACCAAAAGCCTCTGAACAAACCTTGATTGATTTTGTTGTTGGATCAACAAGATTAGCACTTGATACTGAAGTAACCTTAGAATGGGCAGGACCCACTCAAAATGAAGCACCTGTAAAGACACCAGTGGAACTGGAATTGCAATTCAAGTGCCCTGCACCGGTACGAGTTGTAGACCATAGAGTATCTCTCAGCAATAGTATTGTTATGAAAAAGGAACCTGAATTCTCTCAGAGCCCCTCAACAAATGAGTCTTGGCTTATCGAGTTCACACCAGTCCTTAGTGGAGGTGCTACTATTGGTCCTTACACAGTAACTCTGGAGGGCGATAAGGTCTTGGTGCATAAACATAGCAATGTCATCGAATTCACAATTGCTCGTGCACCTTCTAATCTTGAATTGAAAGTTACTCCTGAGCGAGTCTCGTGTAGTTTGGGTGATGAGGCTATCCTCGAAGTTGAGTTGAAAAATATTGGTGATGGTCCTGCTGACCATATCACTGTGAAAACAAATCTATCTGAGGGTCTAGAGATCTCTTTAGGAAATGAGGAGAAATCGATCAACTTCCTAGGTAGTGAAGAGAGTATGCATTTCCAGATATTTGTAAAGGCTATAATGCAAGGTGAACAACTAGTCACTATTACAGCGGTTGATGGACGAACTGGTCAAGAAGTCGTTAAGAGTGCCATGATACGAGTTGGTTGAGAGAATACTATCTCTTCCGTTTCTTTCTCTCAATCTCTTCTCGTATACTCAGACAAGCACCCATTACTTCTTGGATGGCTTCCTCTTCCTTGAAGATCCTCAAAAGTTCATCTGCATCATCCAGATTATTATCAGCTAGATTCTCGCTGAATTCTAGAAGGGTTCTAAGCCATTCCCATCTAGTCTTGTCGATAATCTTCTTAGCCTTGTCAATTCTCTCTTTTGCCTTGTCCATCTTCTCAATTGTAGCAAAACCCATTGCTGCTAGTGAGAGGTCAATCACAGCTCGTTCTGCATTTCCGTTATCAATTGCCTTCTCTGCAGCCTTATCATAGAGGTTTCCCATATTTAAAGCGCAAGTCAAGAAATACTCTCTATTTCCAGTCTTATGACAGGAGTAGGCTGCCCATAGATATGCTTGTGCTGCTGTCTCAGTCATTCTCTCAAGGAGAGCTTCCTTTGCTGCATTCTCATAGAGTGATAGCGCAGTTGAAAAATCACTCACTTGTCTGTACTGGGTTGCAGCTTCAAGATAGGCCATCGCCGCGGCTTTGTGATCATCTTTGTCAACACATTCCTCCGCATGCATGTGGAAATACTCTGCAGCCTTCTTTGTCATTTCTAATACACGGTCGAGGTAACAGCTTGCAGCCTGCTTGAATTGATTGGCTGCTTGGCTATAATTCTCTCTTTCCAGGAACTCGTTTGCAAGCCGTTCCCATTGTGTGCATTCATCTTCCATGTAGCTCGACCTCGAAATGCTCGTATCTCATATGGACTGAGCGCGAACTGGATGTTCCATACGTGCTAGTGCTGCACAAATATGTTATGCTGATGTAGGGTATTCCAAAATTCGACGAGGTTTAAATTATTGAAGAGATATGTTTCAGACAAAACTCTTGATTTAGCTGCCTAAAAATCGAATTCCCAACATTGAAGTTAGTGGTGTGGAGGCGCATGTCGTTCATAGTGTAGCCAGAGTATCGCTCCATCCGGATGGCTTGATATTCTCCATGTCTACATAGTTGAATTCTTAGTTCTTTTCTCTATTGAAGAGTAGTATTCTCGAAAGACTGGAACGAAACAAAACCATGACGGTATAATAAGCATGATTGAAAACATTGGAGCGCCAAGTCCAAGTATGGGACTCATAATGAACTGGTAACAGAAAACACCCCACCAATAATAGGTCACTATAGATATTGCAATTAATCCAATACAGATCACAATTGATTTTGTACGGAATATACTCAAGATATTTTTATCATGCATACTCTTACGACCCAGAAACCAAGTGACAACTTCCAAATATGTTGGAATAATCAGTCCTACTGGTAGTAATGCTAGAAGAAACAATGATGTTCTTAGTATAAAGTCAATTTGCATCTCATAAATACCCCTGTGTATAGCATAATTCTGCCATTATGAAGAAAAACACTGCAGCGGTTGTTAAGTATATTTTCTTAATCCAGAGAAAATCAAGTGCGGAACAGGCGTTCTTGAAAGCAATCTTCTTGACTGACTGAAAAAGTAGACCAAGAGTCATCCCAATGAAGATCCAAAGGATAATATCACCCCATGCCCAAGTCAACATTTCAACTGCTAACAAAAAGAACATGGAACCTACCCATTCGATATCGAATCCAGAATCGTAGAAATATTTCAAAAGTAATAATCCACTAAATATTGCTGAAGTAGCTAATATCGCAGAAGCAAGTAAAGCAACCCAATTAGTTCCAAGTGATGTTTGGTAGCAATCAACAGCAAGAAGAGCAAGAAACATGAGTGCACACACAGTGCATTCAATTACCAAAAATTCAATCACAACCTCATTATAGAATTCACCTCCTTGAGGTTCGTTGTAATTGCCTTCATTTGCACTGCATAGAGTAACTTCATGAATGAGATTTGCTTTCAGGTGAAATTCTGTATTTGATTCACGACTTGGACTACTTCTTTGAAAGTGCAGTTCAGGCCATGGTCCAGTCCAATAAATGAGTAATTCTGAATTAGCTTGGCTCGCATAATATTCACTTAATTCATATCCCTGAGATTCACAATTATCTAGTTTACCCTCAAGAGTCCCATCATTATCCTCCGGCACCGGCACCAGGGTCTCCTGGGTAGCAGAGAACTGGATGGCATGAAGGCGCATCTCATTCATATCATCAGCGGAGTAGCGCTCCATCCGGATGGCAAGGTACTTGACCTGGCGATAGGGGTTGGCCACTGCCCCCATGTCCCCGCTCTGGAGGGTGCCGCTCTGGTCCTTGATCTTGTACATCATATGGCCACCAACAACTTGGAACTCTCCGATCCGGTAGAAGGAGGTGTAGATGTAGCCGGTAGTATCGGAGACCGTGCTTCCACCCTGTGGGTAGTAAGCCACATGGAAATAGCCCTGCATCTCTTCAGAAGAATCGCCCCAATAGATTTTCAGAACAGGTTGTTTGTCCACATCAAACAGAGCAATCTCTGTGAGACCCCGCTGGTCGTAGTACTGGAATAGCTCAGCATGAATATTAAACATGTAGAGGTTGTACAGACTGAACGGAGCCTCAAGTTCGTGGACATATGTGGGCCCGTGCCAGCCAGAGGGTGTTGTTGGAATACCTGTAGAGGTCATATAGCTCTGACCGGAGGGAACATAGAGTTCTCCTGCTGAGACCGTGCCCCATCCGAAAGTGGGGTCGTTCTCAAAGTTATCCATATTTTCACAATCATCAGTTAGCACCAATGCACGTTGGTTCCACTTCAAGTCCGCTACAACATTGATATCATGAATCCGCATATCCACAAGACCATAGTGTGAGTACCGATAGCCTAAGAGAACTACGTATTTTATCACACGAGATGCATTATAGCATTGACCAAGTTGCTTTGAGGTACCGTCGATCTTTGAATAGATTGACCCCTCAATTCCGGGATAGGACCCCCACCAGAGAGTCGCGGTCTTCAAGAATGATGTATAGATATAACCGGACTCCTGACTGTAAGAACCGCCATTCTGGGGGTAGAAATAGACGTTGAACCAGCCCTTCTTACTCCCGGCCCATGCATCGCCCCAGTACACCAGCATCGCAATCTGTTCATTCTCATCAAAGAGTGCCACGTAGGTGTTTCCCATGGTTGAGTAGCTCTGAACAAGCTCGCCAATGACCGAGAACTCGCTGAGTTGACAGAGCCTGAATGGCCTATCGAGAACGTGAACATAATCAGGACCATGCCAACCTGATGGTGTTGTGGGGATGTTTGTAAAGGACATGTAGCTCTGCCCAGAAGGAACGTAGAGGTCACCGTATGCATATGTACCATACCCGAAATCGTCGTCAAGGTGGAAGTTGTTCACATCATTGCAGTTGTCGTGAAGAACTGTGTACTCAGACCCTGCATAATTCACCTGAATACTGTTAAACCGCGCATCATTCAGTGTATACGAACTGTAGCGGTAGCAGTGAACTGCCACATATTTGATGACCCGTTCAGGGTCGATCTCTGTCCATTTGAAGAGGCGCACTTCATCTTTTCCGGGAACATCTGCATAAATCCCTTGATGCGGGTCATAACGAATCTGGACAATGCCTGATGTATCGCCAGTGAACACCTGCGAACCCAGACCAGCACCAGTCCCATCTTCATGATAGTAATAGGCATAAAACGCCTCTTCCTGACGGTCTCCAGAGGCATCAGATATCATGAGAACCATCGCGACCTTCTTATTCTCATCATAGAGGGTGACGCATGCTCTGGCAAGCTTGACACCAGTTCCATGAACCATGGAGATATTCGCTGAGAAACTTCCGAAATCGTTCATTCTGAAATAGGATGGCAATGTGTTCACAAAGGAGGGTCCATGCCATGAAGTCCCAGAGGGAATGGAGTCGATATAGATGTACTCACCACTGGAATGAATTACGCCTGTGCTCGCGGTGTACCCCAATGGAGGTGTCCATCCTGACTCATACTCATAGTCAGCTTTGATACCGGGATCTGTCCAGAGTCCGCCAGTCCGTCTTGGATTTCGACCTACAGAAGGCTCTTGCCAGACACCGTCAATCTTTTGCCGCTGTAGATATGTACCACCTGCATCAATCTGTTGCAGGGAGATTGAATCTACCAGTGTTGTTTCATTTGCAGCAAGTATTGAACCACTGGCAGTGACATTAACCACAACCTGTTGGAACTCGATGTGGTCTCCCGCGTACTTCAACCATCCCGAATAGGTCCCTCCAGTGAAAACTGGAGTCTCATTTACCCACCCACCGCTTGTGAAGAATAGTGCTGTTTCATAATAATCACTAAAACCATTGTTTTCTGTAATAGAGAATTCAAGTGAGTCAGGTAAGAGCTGGGATGATCCCTCACCAGTGTACGTTGAGTTGATGTAATAGTTCTTCGTGTAGGTAATGTAAAGTTGTCCGAGTTCTCTGAGTGCGTCAACACCATCAGTATCAACAAAATTCCTATAGTAATGAATTAGATCATTCTTTAGATCATACGGTAGTAAGTAGAAATCTCCAGTACTGGTATATGTCACAACCACAGCTTCGCGATAGACCCTGAAATCATCAGTCCAAGTCTCATTGTATGAATTATCAATATTCTCAATCTCGGTCAGAATGATCTCTTCGAAGACCATGATGTGAACGCTCTTTCCAGTCTCGACGAGTTCTTTTGCCTTGGTCAGTTCTGATGTGCGATACTGGTCTGCATATTCTGTATCAAATCCCAGAGCAAGTAGGACGGTTGTTGTGATCTCGACATTGGTCACTTCTGCGGGTCGTGCGCCTGGCACAGTGTAGAGCTGCTTAGTTGAATCAGCACTCCCGTGTCTAATGATGTTCTTACTGGAACAGGCGGTGAAGAGATGAATTGATGCTTTTGAGTTCTCCACAATCTGCGCCATTCTGGACCAGGTTGTCAAATGTTTCCCTGTGACAATGCCAAGAGGACCTCCATGTGAAACGTAAATCACAATATTGTCAGCAATTGATACAACGACATGTGGGTTGTCAGTCTTTATCACACTGATTCTATCTCTGAAAAATATATCATCGTGAATGAACTCAGATAGACGACTAATCAGATCCTGCGTCGCCCAGTCAGAATCACTGTCATCCGAGAGTTGAACGATAGTCACTCCCGGTCCAGCATTGGCAACATCTGCTGTCCATGCAGTTGTTGCTACCAGCTGCATTGAAAGTACAAGTGTCACAAAAGTGGTACATAGTAAGACCACATTTCTCTTTGAAAGAACGCCCTTGCGTCCCAATTTGCTGTCCTCACGAAACCACGATTTTCAGTAAAGGCACTGGAATTTTATTACTTGTAGAGCAATATAAATCCACCGGAAACCAGTTCTATTAATAGTATAGTCTCATTGTCAATAATGATGTTCTAATTCAAAAATTATAGAATTTCTAGTATTTCATGCCAGAGATTTACTTCAGAGAATCGAAGAGCACTGACCTACGAATAAGTCTTCTCAACACTTGGATAATGTCATCTTTGTGTACACGGATTTGATTCATTGAGTCACGGTCTCTAATGGTAACTGTGCCATCCTCAAGAGTTGTATAGTCGATAGTGACACAAAAAGGTGTACCAACCTCGTCCTGACGTCTATATCTCTTGCCTATCGAACCACCGACATCGAACTGCGTAATGAAACCTACGTCTATAATAGAATCGTAAATCTCACGTGCAGGTTGAAGTAGTTCATCCTTACCCATCAGAGGAAATACTGCAACTTGAATCGGAGCTACTTCGGGTGGGAACTGAAGCCAATCCGTATCACGAGCCTCACTCTCAGGTTGGAAAGAATTGTCAATCAAGCAGAATAGAGGTCTCTCGATGCCAAATGCAATTTCAAGAACATTTGGGATGACAGGTTGCTTATTCACACTCACACTCATCTTCTCGTTCGAGAATTCCTGATGACGAGTGAGATCATAGTTACCACGGTCGTGGATACCGCAGCACTCCACCCATCCAAAGCTCTGTGTTTGAATTTCCAAGTCCCATGCGTCTTGCGCATAATGCGCCATCTCAGTCTTCAAGTGTTGGCGAAGTCGTAGTTTCTCTTCAGAAAAGCCCATACCTCTGAATATAGAGTACGCAAGATACACACACCATGCATACGCAGGTTTCTGAAAATGACCCTTCTTGATAGCGTCAGAAATCTTCATTCGAACTGGCTGTGTAGAGCCCTTTTGTTGAGCAATGTTTGACAGGAGAGGAAGTTCCACAGTCTTGATAGAATCATACTGCGGCCAGTTTTGCTCATCTTCCTCAAGAATGAATATTTGACCCTCAGTCTGAGTGAACTCTCTCAATCGAAGCATTCCCTGTCGTGGAGAAATCTCATTACGATAAGCCTTACCAATCTGAAAGACCATCATTGGTAGCTTGTCTCTGAAAAAGGTCAAGAACCTCTTGAAAAGCAAGTATGTTGATGTTGCGGTTTCGGGGCGGAGATATGCATCCTGAACGAGACCTAGCCTTGTCTTCATCATAAGATTGTATGTTTCAACTGGACCCAGGAGGCTCTTACATGCAGGGCATACAATACCAAGTTTCTTGATGGTTTCGGTGAGTTGGTCTACAGTTTGACCAGCTATCTGGGCATCAGGAGATTGTTCAATAATGAGATTGTCTGCTCTGAATACTTGTTCGCATTTTGTACATTGTGTCACAGGGTCTATGAATCCGTCAAGGTGACCAGAAGCCTTCCAGACAGCCTCAGGAGAGACCGTGGGACATTCAACTTCCCAGAAGTTGGCTTTTACAAACGAGGACCGGATAGCGTTCTCTAGTCGGTTCTTTAGTAGTTTGCCAAGTGGACCGAGATCATAGAATCCAGAACTACCACCATATATCTCCGGGCTAGGACCCCAGAAGAACCCTCTCTTCTTTGCTAAACCCATGATGACATCGTTAAAGTCTCGTTCTGAACTCATGATACATGACCAGTCTGCATCGTCAAATGCTTGTGAAATAAACCCTATGGTTCCAAACTATATCTTCGCACAAGCAGAAAATTACCCAAGGGCACCAAACAATCCCGCTTGTCCACCATAATATCTGGGTCGTGCAGAAGTGTCACGAACGAATAGGTCACCCTCAAGATACCCAAAGAGCATTCCATTTATCAAAAGGGTAGTGATTAGATTTCGAATATATTCACTATCTATACCAGTTTCTGCACTGATTTCAGAGATTGTCACCTCTTTTCTCACGGCAGCTATCTCTAGAATTTTCCTTCGTGTACGTGCTTCATTTCTTGCACTAGGAATCAATACGACACCAACAATTACCAACACGATTCCAGCCCAAAATACATACCACGAAATTGATTGGAAAAACGTATCAATTGTAGAAAACAAGAAGACAAACATCAGACCAAACACGATGGTCATTATACCGAATGTAATTGAAAGACAGACACCTATGCCCCTACCCGAGTTATACGACATGTATCTATGAGTCTGATGAATCAAGATAAATTGTACGATGGACATTCTTTTATGGTAATGTCGAAACAGACTATCAAAGTTGTCGAGGTCTTTTCATGGTCGAAGATTCAAAGGTTTCAGGATTTTACAAATTGACGCGCGAAGAACGTGTGAAGAAACTGAAGGAAGTAACTGGACTCGGAGATGAAGATCTTGAACCATTGGTGAATCCAGGTAAGGTTGACCTAGAAGTTTTGGACCATATGATTGAGAATGTTGTTGGAGCAATGACCCTTCCCTTAGGGATAGCGACTAATTTCAAGATAAATGAAAAAGACTACCTGATACCAATGGCAATCGAAGAACCATCTGTTGTTGCCGCAGCAAGTAATGCAGCGAGAATTGCTAGAAACCTTGGCGGGTTCGTTGCAACAGATACAGGTCCTTTAATGATAGCACAGATTCAGACTGTAGAAGTTCCTGCACCCTATGCTGCAAAGAACAGGATAATTGAAGTAAAGGAAGAACTTCTTCAGCTTGCTAATGAGCAAGACCCAATCCTTGTCCGGTTCGGAGGCGGCGCAAGAGACCTCAGAGTTCGCATTTTTGACTCAAAGGTTGGTGTGATGCTTGTCTGCGAACTCATTGTAGATACAAGAGATGCAATGGGAGCAAATGCAGTAAACACAATGGCTGAAGCTTTGGCGCCACGCATCGAAAAGATAACAGGCGGAAGAGTGATTCTCCGAATTCTATCAAACCTTGCAGAATATCGATTGGTTCGCGTGAGGGCTACCTTTGACAAGGAACTTCTTGGTGGAGCTGAGGTAGTAAATGATATTATCACAGCATGGGCATTTGCTGAGGCAGATCCCTACAGGTGTGCAACCCATAATAAGGGAATAATGAATGGCATTGACGCAGTCGTAATTGCCACGGGGAATGACTTTCGAGCAATTGAGGCAGGAGCTCATAGCTATGCCGCACGGGAAGGGTATGGATCTCTTACAAAGTATGAGATAGACCCGAATGGAAATCTTGTTGGTTCCATCGAACTTCCAATGGCTGTTGGTCTCGTTGGTGGAGCAACAAAAGTGCACCCAGTGGCACGAGCTTGTGTGAAGATCCTTAGAGTCAAAACTGCGCTTGAATTGGGTCACATCATTGCTAGTGTTGGACTTGCCCAGAACCTTGCAGCACTCCGTGCATTAGCATCAGAGGGGATCCAAAAGGGGCATATGGCACTACACGCAAGAAATGTTGCAGCAACTGCTGGAGCTCGTGGAGATATGGTTGATACCATTGCTGAACGTCTAGTCAAAGAAAAGAATGTCAAAGTCGAGAGAGCAAAGGAATTACTTGAACAATTGAAGAAGTGATAAGTCGTATTCGTATTATCAAATCCAAAACACTTCAAGTTTATGACACATGGAGATACCCAAGGGCATAATGAATAACAAGAAGAACTTGTAGATCATGGATTTTGACCTTCTGCAAATCCCCTCTGAATCTCTTCAATTGTTGGAACTTCAATTCGATGATTGTAGTCTTCCCAAAACTTTCGAATATAGAAGAAGTACATACCAATCTCAAGGGAATCTCCAAAGAGAACTTCAAATTCCTCGATGATGGCACCTTTGATGACTAAAGGTAGCTCTTCAAAGATCTGGATGTCGTAGCCATCTGGAGCCTTACCTAGAGCATCTAGGCGAATATGCATCATCTCATCTTTGTCTTGGGAGCGTGTTATAATAGCTATATCTACATCAGAACGCGAATCGAAAGTTCCAGAGACCTGAGATCCAAAGAGGACTACTTCCCTCTTACTGAGAAAATGCGGATCTCTACGTATCTTATCACGATTCACCGAGAAAATCCTCCACGATTTTGATGAATGTCATTATATCTTCTTCAATGCTGACGATCGAGTCTATTACTCGTGCGTTGTCGATCCCGTTATATTGATGAATCAGAATCTGAAGCTCTAATGTAACAGTTCATCTGGAGAGAATAAGGGCAATTTCCATGTGGCTTACTACCCACAGGGTGGAAGCACGGTCTCCGATACAACGGGCTACATCTACACCTCCTTCTACCGGATCGGAGAGTTCCGAGTGACAGGTGGTCACGTGACCTACAAGATCAAGGACCAGGGCGGGACCATCCAGAGCGGGGATATGGGGGCAGTGGCCAACCCCTATCGCCAGATCAAGTACCTGGCCATCCGGATGGAGCGCTACTCCGCTGATGATATGAATGAGATGCGCCTCCACACCATCAACCTCTACGCTGACCAGGAGACCCTGGTGCCGGAGCCGATGGTGGCGGATGGGACTTCCGTTTCATCAGCTGATGGAATAGCTAGTAATCATGATAATGATACAACAACAATGATGGAGCAAGCATATCAATCATTGAGTATCTATTGGACAGGTCCTTGGCCAGTCCTACATATAGATGTATCAATAAGCCTCTCTCTAGATGTATCGATTCTCATTCAGTCAATTGTTGATTTATTGGGACTGGTTTCAATTCAGAATGTGGAGTCAGAATTTGGAGGTGCAGAAGAGATTACAGAAGAAGAAGCAGGAATGTTCTATTCTTGTGTGGTAGAAAAGACCTCGACTTCCACATTTTGGAATGACGTGGTTCAATATCTCTTTGTAGGAGTGTGGGTTTCTTTGTTAGTCTTACAGGTGTTGTGCCTTATCCCATACATAGCCACTGGAATCGTCGTTGAAGCCTGCATAATTACGACATCAATCTATTTATTGTTCATGTGGTCGCTGGTTTTTGCTGTGAAACAAATGGAAATGAACCAGCGTGATGCTCAATGGACATTTCTTTTTGCGGCGCTCTCAGTATTGGCTATTGGGCTTATTTCAGCAATATTCTTACACTTTTCTCCACTTGGATTCTTAGGTGCTCTTGGTTATTTCAGTGGTGGTTGGGCAAGATCTAATAGCAGCACTGGATCTTCAGGCCGTGCAAATGCAATTGTTTTTGTGACAATGATGATTCTCCTTGTTATCACAATTGCAACTTACTATGGAATGATACAAGGTTGGTGGTAGGTAATGATATTATATAGAAACAAAGTGTCCATGTCTAATAGAATGGAAAAATGCCTGCGCAAATACTCCAACAAATTAGAAGGGAGGTAATTCCATGACCCTCCTTCTTGCAATTGGTGTAGGTATCCTACTACTTCTGATTGGAATATCTTGTGCAGCAATCGGTTTGCATCCTAGTGGAAAATTCCAAACTTCTGACAGAAAAGTATTTCGTACACTTCATCGCATTTTCGAACAATACATCCATACTCGGTTAAGTATCGGTTTGTATTGTGTAATTGTACTTACTGCGCCTTTCATGACTGCATATGTGTATGAATGGCTGTATGAACCTGCGATGTTTGAACATGTTGTTATGCTAAGCTTGCCATGGATAGCACTTGTAATTTTCGCAGCACTAACGGTTCCATTTAGATTGGAAGGTTTACAGAAAGAGGATATCAATCACACTTGCTGAATGTTCCAATGCATCTAGAGTGATCAAGTATCTAGTACTACTTGGTTGTCAGTATTCTACCACACCAATTGTCGATATGCGAATTCAGGACATCAACATCCTTGCAGACCCCAATAGACGAATTCCTCCGCCACCATTCAGTGACGACTGTAGCAGTAACAGCAACTTTCCACTTGACAATGGATTTCCATGGGGTGTTACTACCTATGGCGAACTATCCATTGGCTCTAGCTACCTCTATCCATCTGCAATACCTAATAGTCCAAGCGGATGGCATGGTCCGAATTTCGTGCATGTCTTAAATGATCCATTCAGACTAGGAGACCTGAGTGAGTTCTCGGTGGAGGGAGAGCTTGTACAACACAGTTCGCAGATGGGGGCGATTAATGTGGCTCTGTTCGATGAGAACATGCAGATTGTCCTCATGGTCTACTGGGGTGATGCGTGGGCCTGGGATGTCAAGGGCTATTTCCATGTGGCTTACTATCCGCAGGGTGAAAGCGCGCAGTATGATTCAACGCCAACCACAACATTGTCCATTCATCGTACAGGCAAGCTCTGGGTCCACGATGGTGAGATGCAGTACGAGATTCCTGGGTATGCAACAGGGAGCCTTGGGGACGTGGTAAACCCCGAGCGGGTCATCACCTACGTCGCCATTCGGGCTGAGCGCTATTCAGCCTATACCCTCTCCGACCTCAGAGTTCATCAGATCACCGTCAGCGAGGGGCTGCCCACGACTCCTGCCCCTATGACTGCAGATGGAAGCTGGTGTGGTAACATCAATGAGAATAGACTGACACAAAATGCAGTAGAAACTGGAATAAATTTCATTAGAAATAACCTATTAAGTTGGTGGGCTTTGGAGAATTTCTGGCCAGTATGCCACTTGCTACTAAGCTTTGTTGTTTTGGATTTGATACAAGAGATCCATCTAACAATAGATCTCATTGGTATTACTCAGCTTATTGCACTTCAGGTGAATGGAGGACCTTCATTTGATGATTTCCTATCCAATGCTGTTAACTTTGTTTTTGCTTCAATTTTTGCAATGCTGCTTCAATCTGCAGTTGTAGCTATAAATATTTTTGATATGGCATCAACCATTATGCCCGGTAGCCCATGGTGCGCGGTAGCATTAGGAGTCGCAGTAGGTCTAACAATTCTAGCCTATCTTGCTCCAATTGGGGTGATTGAAAATGATCTAGCAAGTGGCATGATTTCACATGGAACTGCAGCTTGGAGATACTTTGCAATAGCACTTATGATTGTGTTAGTCATATTTGGTTGGAAAACATTGAAGAATGTACTTGGAGCGACGACCGCAGTTCTTTTAGGAGTAGTTTTCGAAATCCATCTTTGTGGAGCTGGAATCTGGCTACCATGGATAGAAGAAGTATCGTCAGGTCCACGTACTAAATGGGGAAGTGTAATCTTGCTAGGCGCATTAGCTCTATTCTCTGGTCTCTTCGTGTATCATCTTATCATGAGTGTTCAAGGGTGAGATTGATGACTGAACAAAAAATGAAATACTGGCCCACTCTCAGACTAATATTAGTAATAGGACTTATCTGCCTAACACTATGGTTCATAATAATAAACGATCTATCGAAGGCATTCTTTACTGCTCTCTTTGCCATCCTATTCTATCTTAACAAGGGCACATACAAAAATAGTGAACAGGGCATTCGTGGGTACACAATTCTTCTCGAGTCCACGATGAGGAAGGAAGATAGACCTGAAACAGTCCTCCGCCGGACAGTCGATAGAATGATACGGAGAGGAAAACCATCAAAGGACGAGATTTTAGACATCCTTGAATATTTCATTGATCGGAATGATGAAGTTGGCAAAGAAGCACAGAAACTCTGGAATGAACTGGCCTCAGAGGAGTCATCAATCTAATACATACTTCTACAACTACATGCTGCGTGAGGATATTTGGGACATGGGGGCAGTGGCCAACCCCTATCGCCAGATCAAGTACCTGGCCATCCGGATGGAGAGATACTCTGGCTACGCCATGAACGACATGCGCCTCCATGTCATCCAGTTCTCTGCTACCCAGGAGACCCTGGTGCCGGAACCGGATGATAATGATGGAACAAGTGAGAGCATTGGATTTGAATTTGAAACAACATTGAGCAATAATTTGTCATTAGCAATTCTTGAAATAGTCACCTATTGGACGGGTTTGTGGCCTAATCTCCATGTTATTGTTAGTAAAACATTTAATTCAGATGTTTCTTTTAATATTCATGGAACAATAGATTTGTTAGGTTCGGCTTCTATTAGTGATTTCTCTTACACCTTCTATGGTGCAGAGGAAATGACTTCTCAAGAATCCGATGATCTAATGGATGAGGCAGAAAATGCATGGCTATCAGATATGGGAATTTTGATTGGGTTCATTGTGATGTCTGTATTATGGACAATTCCACGACTATTAGCAATTGACATTACTCATTCTTCCGAGGGCTGGTTTTGGTTATCTCTGATGGCCGCAGTTGCAGGAACTCTGGTGTATATCGGTTTTCTAATCTATGCTGTTTTAAACAGTGCTATGGCGCCATGGAAAGCAGGTATAACTTTCTTAGCAATTGCCATTGCTCTTTTGTTACTCGCAATATCTGGGAAAAGGGGTGTAGACATGACACTTAAAACACATGACCCGTTTTGGAGTAGTGCTGGGGCTGCATTTGAAAAGATATTCTGCAATGAAGCTCTTGATGGACTTGGAGGTGCTGTTTTAAGGACCCATTATGCAATATATGTCGTTGGGTTCGCATTGGCAATTGTATGTTTTACAATTGCAATTGCACTTTTCTTATCGTATCTGTTATGAAACTATAATGATGTGATGAAAATGGCAACTACATTTGATGTGATCGTAGCTATTGTATCGATAGTATCTATTGAGTCAATACTTCTGTGGATGATTTACACTCTGCGATCTGATGATATTGCAGAAATTAAGAACGAAACGCACAAACAATCAAACATTACATTTCGCATGAAAAAGTGGTATTCTCAACATATCAATACCCTTTTTCGAAGTATCACTTTGTACGTATTCTTGTATTCATGCATGGCCTTGCTTTTCTGGGGTATTCTTTTCATTACCTTGATGGACGAGGCTGCTGAACTAATAGGTCTAACGTGGTTTTTGGGTCCATCATTTCTTCTCTGGGGAATCATCGATGGTTATTTTGAAAAATCAAAAATCTATAGGGACAAGGAACTCACAGATAAAAAAATGCGTCCCTTGGTCCTCTATCTGTATAACGAGTCCAAGCTTGGAAACCTAGAAGCAAAGAATAAACTAAGTGAGCTGAGTCACAGAAACGACAAAGCAGGTATCATAACCAAAAGAATACTTCATGAATTAGATCAATAACATCAATAATTATCATACTTCCCCATCCGAGCAGAGCGCTATTCGACCTATACCCTCTCCGACCTCAGGGTCCACCAGATCACTGTGAGTGAGGGACTGCCCACCACTCCTGCGCCTATGACTGCAGACGGAACATCTAAAGGAACTGATTTTAAATCAACTTGTGAAGACAATGAAGTAGAAATTGTGATCAATTCCACATTCAATGAAATTGTTCCTTATTGGCTTCTAATTAATTTCT
>JAFGAR010000080.1 GCA_016933575.1 Candidatus Thorarchaeota archaeon | reverse complement strand
TCAAAAGCCTGTGCATGAGGGCTTTTGGGATCAGAAACGATGAATTCAGGGAATGCATTGATGAAACCAACCTCAGCTTCAATCGCAGCATCAGCGTATATTCTCGCTGCTTCTGCACTTCCAACGGGGAGATAGGACACCAACATGTCCGCTTTGGATTTCTTTAGTTCCTCAACAACGTCAACAGGTTCAATCTCGCTATCGTCATAGGTAAAGAATGACTCTCGCATATGCGGAGCAACGCCATCAGAGATTGGTCCTGGGAGCACTTTCACACCAGTCTTAGGGACATCTGGAGCAAATTTGGCGCAGCAGTTCGGTTCTACCCATATCGCGTCTGCAATATCAAGACCAATTTTCTTTTTGTTCACTTCAAAAGCTGTGACGAATTTCAGATCCTTGGGAAAATAACCCCCGAAGTCAACATGCATAAGACCAGGTACTTCATCTTCAGATTTCGAGTTTCGGTAATAATGAGTACCTTGGATAAGAGCCGATGCACAATTGCCTAGACCTGCAATTGCTATTCGTACGTCTCCCATAACATAGTCTCCATTTCAACTATTATACGACCAGAGAACACTCGGGGCTTTTAAAAATATCGCGGTGAAGCCATCCTATTCCTCAGTACTATCTATTGCATCTTCATTTGCACTATAGTCTGAATACAATAACTTCTTCGCTGCAGCCACAGTCTTGGGGCCTATTCCTGCGATATCGCTCCACTGCTCCACATTTCGAATGGCTTCCATTGGTGTTCCATACTTTTTCAATAGGCTTCTTGCCCGTACAACGTTGATCTGAGGAAATCCTGCTATGAAGAATTCCTGTTCATCATTTTGACTATCCAACCCTTTCCTGGTTCTGATGATAGGGAGGCGTTGACCCGTCTTTTCCTTCAATGATTCTCCTCCAGAGAGAACACCATAAAGCAGGCCTGCAGAATGCAATGCATTGTACCCTTCAAGAACCTTGATTCCTCTGTTTCTTATACTCTGGATTAGCGCATCAAGAGAACTTGGATGAATGAAACTCACTCGTTCCATTGTCACGAGATATGGTTTGTTCTTGGTCTTCTTTGTTGAAAATGGG
>JAFGAR010000079.1 GCA_016933575.1 Candidatus Thorarchaeota archaeon | reverse complement strand
CGCTTGGCGGACATCTGCCCCCACGTCCACCTGGACCGTGCGGTCTGCTGCTTCCCGCCCCACAGTGGGGCCTGGGGCTGCAGGGCGCTTCGGGACATCTTCCGAAGGGACTTTCAATGAGAATGCTGATTCTGCTTCTTCTGCTCCTCCTCGTCGCCTGCGAGGGGATCATGGTCCTCGATGCCAACGGCACGCCGCGGCTGCTCAGCGGCTATGCCGTGGTCGAGGAGGACGCCGGCGACGTCGACGGCTACCGCGAGCGCCTCTACATCCCCCAGGGGATGAGTGACGACTTCACTCTGAATCGGACGGAGACGGCCTCAGGGGAGTGGGTGGTTGAGGTGGAGGCGTATTCCTGGGAAGCCCAGTATATTGGCTACTGGTCGCATAATATTTTGCCGATCACTTTTCAAATACTTCTCGAGTTCTTTTTCTAATTATTTTCTCTGCAAATGTTTATATTGTCTTATTTCCCTTTCTCTCTATTTTCTATCTCCATGTATAGTTTGAGCTCCATTGACCAACGTATGATCTATTCATCATGTGCCCCCGATATTGTATTGTGAATACTGTATTCTCTCTTATTATTCTTCTATTGTTTTGATCAATATGTGCTTCTGTTCTATAGTCTTCGGTCATTACTGTTCCATCACTTGTGCATTGTACAATCTCTCTTCTCAACAATATCTCTTCTCTTTCCGCTTGATCTACGGCTTGTTCGTACTGATCGATTCTATTTAGTATATCAATGTTTGGAATCCATATACAATCTGCTCTGATCCTATAAATTCCATTTCTTTCAGTTCTCTGTCTTTGATTCATTCCTTGCATTGCCGTTAAAAATCTGTCCATAAATATCATTGCAAAAGAATTCAGCTCTAAATCTTCTTCTTCCTCTTGATTGTGATTTCTTATATCTTGTATTCTAATCCCTCCAGCAATTAACTCAAACTCCATTGTCCATCTCTCATCTTCCAAATTCTCTAAAAACAATATACTCCTTGCCAGGTTTTGATTTGTTCTGATCTCGCCAGAAGTTATAATCAAATCTCCTTGCATTAAATTCTGCTCTGCCCCCACGCCCCTCGTCTGCTCTATATTTGATAGCTCAATCATGAACTCAACAATGCTGTTGGCCTCCGATTGATTCAAATCTGAAGTCCCATCCTCATCCCCCCCCTCAAATATTTCTTGAACTTGATAAGCAACCTCAATTACAAGATCTTCAATTTCTTCTTCTGTATTCATCTGCTGTTCATTCTGAGCCCATACACCCGTAAGCATACATAACCATACGATAACAATCGCAGATCTTGTTTTTCGTTCTTTAATCCACATCTGCAACTAACTCCACTAAAATATTATATCCATTCTCATAGTTCTCATACAAACCTCGACTTTCGTATTCTACCGTTGCCTGTCCGCTTGTCACAATACCTCTTCCGTGATCGAACTCTGCGAACCTTTCATTTCTCATGCTTGTGATTTGACCCATCGTTGCAGTAGTGCATGACTCTGATGCGACTATATTGTTTTGACTGTCGTTTGCTATTGGGTCAGGTGTGTATTGTGCATTACCCCAAGAAATAATCCCACCATGTGTTCGTCCGTATCCATCCGGATGCGCCTGTGTAGTTGACCATATTCTGTTGGTTCTTGCCCTTACGGTTAACTCTATAAATAAATCGTCCCATAGCCTTGCAAACCATGACTCGCGAAAATTACTACTCATATCTTCTTTATCGACAAATATGAACTCATTAAATCTTCCTATTTGCAACTTTACGTTCTCCATATCTGTGCCTCTATCAACAGAATGCACTTCAACAACAGAGGATGCCCTCTCATTTATCAGTATCAGATAATCATTATCAACTATTTCTTCTAATCGATATGGTAAAATACTAGTGTTATTCTCAATTGTTAGAATTTCCACGCTCACCAACAACCAAACAAATGCCTCTTCTTGGCTTCTTTGAACAAAATCTATCGTTATTTCAGCAATCACTTCATAACTTGCTGTTCGATTGGTATCATCTCTAATCCCCTCTGAACTTACTGCCTCACATCTTACCATCCCACGCACGACCATCATGTATTCAAGGCAAGGATTACTCTGAAATCTATATGCAATATCATTCTCTCCCGGTGTTGTGTCATATGATGTAAAATTTATGGTCTGACACATAACATGACTAAACAACAAAGAATACATTAGAGTTGTTATAAATATTCTCATAACTATCATTGACTTCTTCTTTGCTATCCTCCACACTGATTTACAAAGTTATGACTAATTGTAATTCCAATATCACCATCATAAGTACTGCTTATTGTGTGGGTAAAAGAGGTTTCTGGAGTTTCATCCAGTTGTATGACGGACTCAGAAAAAAGAGAAAATTCGTGGACTATATTTATTCCATGTATATTTTCATCATTGTTTACTGTAAAAATTAATCCATCTACTGGCACGGCGGCCCCTGCCGAATCTTCATTATTTAACTGCTGTGAGGATGAAGTGTAATAAGCATTAGATTCTGCTCTGCTTACTTCTTGCCCTTCTATAATGCAGTAAAATCTTCCATCACTTTCGGACCCCGAATGGTCTGACACCTCAGGCGGTAGGCTTGAAGAGTTTTCAAAAATATGGCTGTTACTTTCTGATTCAGCTGCATAGATCACATTGCATACAACGGTTTCGTCATCCAAAGTGCTTGTGTTTGTTAATTGAAACCAAATATAGGGATTGATATCCAAAGCTATTCCTGATCCCGCACCATTTAATTCGCCATTTGTAATTTTTTGAGTCGTGCTATCATATTCCGTTACACTTTCGCATTCGGCCTCTACAAAGATATACAAAATGCCATTTTCAAACGTGTAGTTACCATCTAATTCCGAACTAGAAGAATGATAATAATTTTCTGTTCTTTGTTGCCAATAAACATCGAGATTTGTCTCAATCACCATAGTTGGGGTGTAAATTGCCACATTTCTTGTTTGAACAACAGGTGATTGATTTTGATCATCTGCAGTACACTCAGGTTTTTCATGAAAATCTTCGAAAGTTGCTTCAACTTCTCCACCCACGGGTGGATTGTTTTCTGAAAATCCCAATGGACCGTAGGCTGTTAATGTTTGCCCTTGAATACCCGGATCTGGTTCATCAGTCACAACAAGATTTGTAGTATTCCAACTAACCACCCAGGGGGTATCATAATATATGTCAAATAGTGTTTCTTTCCAGTCTTCGACATCGCCCTCACAAGTGCCCGGCTCAATTATACAATAATCCGCATCCCAAGCACCATCTGCTGTAAAAGCGCTGCACATCCCTGGAAGCATATTATGGAACTCGCCATTGCCCAGAGACTCACCTGTTACAAATATGTCATCAAATGGGCCAATGAATAGTCCTACGCCTGTGAATTTGCACTTTTCTTTCTTAATTGTGATTATTGGATATGTTGCCACAATACCTGAATCACAGGGACAAGGATCTTCACCTGGCGGATCCCCACCTCCCACAGTGCAGTAGGCATATTCAGTCAAAAAGACCGTGGTAATCAACAAAATGCTTGCTATAGAACGAGTGCCTGCAGTACTCATTATCGCCTCACCAATGTTGGATAGTGTTCAGCAATTGTCTGGGCTACACCAGAGTCTGGGTAGTTTTGAACAACGTGTCGATACATGTCAATCGTTCCAACTGAGTCTCCTTGAAGAAATAGGATTGTTCCTATTCCATGAAAAGATTTGGCAGCAGGATTCTCATGTGCAAAGTACTCAACATCGGCTGGACACTGCTGTATTGTCATATCATAGTATTCCATGGCTTGTTCGTAGTTTCCTAGCAAAAACTCGTTGTGTCCGCGCAGAAACATTGCCTGTCCTATCTCTCTCCAAAGTTCATGATCATTGAATTGCATGTATCTGTGTATGAAATCATTTGCCAGTTCGTTTGAGTGTTCGTAATAACCCTCATGGTGGAACGTCTCTAGAAACATGAGCTCCAGAGTCGCCCTACGCTGCGTGAATTCTGGAATTCCTGGCAGTGCCTCCAGTGAATCTCTGATGGCAAGCCTCACCTCTGCAAAGCTGCCGACTCGGTGGTGAACCAGCAGCTCGTAGATCAGACCCACTCTTTCAACCACCGCATGACCCATCTCCCACTCCAAATCGGTGCTGTTGCCTGACTCAACCCCTGCAAGCGCATTGCTCACATCAGCAAAAGCAAGAAACTCTCCATACGCACGATAAGCACTGAGTCTATCGCCCCGCTGATGCAAGATCCAACCCACCCTGCGCATTGACTTTGCCACTGAAATCTGATCGGCTGGAAGTGCACCTTCTGCCACTGCGTTGAAATTTCTCAGAGCTCGATCATAGTCCCCCTCAGTGAGATACAATATGCCAAGTCTATTCATTGCATATCCTCTGAGGATGTCGTTGGGGGCTGACTCGGTGTAGGCTGAGACCAAGGCCTCTCTGAATTCCACAGCGCTTGAGGATCTGCGCATACTCTCCAGAGCATCAAAAACCGGATTGGCCCCTTCCTCTAAAACGGGCAATGCATCGAGACGGCTGTATGGTGAGTCAAACATTGACCCCGAGAAGCTCCTCTCTTCCAAGTTGAGAATGTCACCATCGACAGCAATCTCTTCGCCATTTCTTTGCATCGAGTAATGATCAATGCTCCCACTTTCAGCATGCAAAATATCCTCTAGCAAAAGAAGTGCATCTGCCTCATAGATTATCCCGTCGACAATCAGAGAGATAGATTCCCCATTCTCCTGCAGTCTAACCTCTCCGCTCTCAGCTCTCAGCGAGTTGGCCATGCTGTTAGCCCAGCTGTAATCAGAGTTGCTGATTTGAATATCCAGTCTGTACTGATGGGGTGGAATCAGCACATTGGATATTTCGTCCTCAAGGCTGACCTCAGTCTGTGCCAGCAGTACACAGGGGACAATGGCCAAGAACAGGCACAGATGGAGACCTGTGGCCTTCGTGATTCCACGGATGAATCTCCCCATGGTAGTTTCTCCTTCACTGCTCCGTAGAGGACTGTGTCGCAAGTGTACCCGCGACCACACTCGGATACGCTGAACGAACTCGCCCAGCGATGACAGAATTTGGATAAGACTCAATGAGTTCAACTCTCAGCTCTCTTGCTCGATCGAGACGACCACGCTGCTCTTCAATCAGAGCCATCCCATTCAGAGCCTCGGCATATGGGTGGTGACGATCGAATATTTCAACATCCGCTGAGAACTCGTTTAAGACTCTGCCGTAACAGTTTTCGGCCGCTTCAAAATCGCCCAGATCCAGGCAAATATTGCCAAACATAAAGAGCAGAGCGGCAAGTTCTCTCTCTGGTGGACCCCCTGGCAGATTTGAAAACTCACTCAACATGCGATCACATATCGAGCGGGCTGTCAAATATTCGCCTGTCAACATATATGTTTCCATGAATACCAGCTGAAGTGTGCATGCCAATTCGACTTGAGTTCTGTTGGTCAAGGGATTGCTTTGAAATGCCCGCTTCGCCGCATTTCGGCAATCCACCACATTCCCGATCCCGTCCCACTCAGCGAGCTCCATAATTAGGCTTACCGCTTCAACACCACACCTGACACGCAGAACATCATGGTCTGTGATTCTCTCTATCTCTCTGTATGCCTGATATGAGCGCAATCGGTCATTTTGCACTCTCAAGATCCAGGCCACACGACGCATTGCTGTGTTTCGAGTCAGAGAATCAGATGCAACATTACCATTTGAAACATTCCAGAAATGGTGCAATGCTGTGTCATACTCACCAGCCAAAAGATGCCGGATACCAAGGCGTGTGTGAAGATAGCCCGACATCTGATCAGAGCTCGGATAGTTATTTAATTCCTGCTCGCAAAGATCCTGTGCAGATTCATAATTACCCGTTGCCTCTAAACGCTCCACCTCCAGATAAACACTATCTTCTGAGAAGGTCCTTGCTGGTATCTGGCTCATATGATTGTATTCAAAGTAAAAGACAGGAGTGAGAGGACCTGAGTTCACGATTGATAACTCAGCCGCTTCAGCTGGCAATGTGACTATCTCACAATTGACCATCTCCCTGGCACTCAGCTCATTTTTGTAGAGAAGCGCATCAACGTAGACATTAAACCTCCCAAAGTAGACGTCGTGCCACAGCTCGTCACTAATGATAAACACCGGTGAAAAACCAAGTTGACTAAGCTCATGAACCTGTTCTCTTGCGTCAGCCAGACTCAAGTAAGAGCCAATGTGTACAGAGTAATATGACTCCGGAGTCGCAATTGGATCGGATAGGAACTGGGAAGAGACCTGAGAAGTGAGAACACCCGTGAGCAGGATCTGACAAATCAGCAGCTTACCCATTGCGGCCATCCTACAAGTCAAGCATTGTCTGCATCTTCCGCATAACTTTTATGTGTGCGATTGTCAAGCCGATACTTGATCGGTCATGATCTTTTTAGAGCACTCAAATTTGAGGAGATAGCCAGCTCAACTCAATCCGCAAACATCTTCATCACCCTCAAGG
>JAFGAR010000078.1 GCA_016933575.1 Candidatus Thorarchaeota archaeon | reverse complement strand
TGAATGCAGGGTCTTTCTACGACTATCAAACATCAAACCCATATCACGGGCTTCCTTAATTGATAGACCAGCTTCCTTCAACTCGCCTTTAGTGAATCCACGACCTCGTCGAGGTTTGGCATCATTTGGAGATTTCACGAATGATTCTGCAATTATATCGAAGCTCATAGAATGACCACCTGACTCGCGTCAACCTTCAGGTTTGCCTTATTAGGCTTTCGAGATGGCACAATTTGCTTTGAATAGGAAATTAACCAGTTGAATCCGTTTTCTGCTGCTGTGATTCAATATAGTGGGTGAGCCATCTTGCAGCTTCTGCAACTATGATAAACATTGCAAAAGGAGTGATAAGTAGCAACGCAGCTCCAGTTTCCATTCCTAGTGGAAACTCAAATATCAGTACTGAAAACGCAATCAGCAAAATAAAAGCTGCAGCTAAGAGAATGAAGCAATCCAATGCCGCCATCCTAGGATGCCATTTCGCTTCCGACAAAGTACACGTCCACCTCTGCTATATTATAAACCCAAGCAACTAACGAAAGGGAGAGAAGAAGGTAGGAGTGATCCTACCTTTTTGCCTTTTTCCTTCAACTAATCCTTCCAATCCATAGATTCGAAGTCTCTCAGTCTTTGCCACTGAATAGCACCAGCTATTCCTGCTACTCCTAGGAGAGAAGCTAAGAAGACAGCCAAGTTCTGATAGGTATCAAAGCTATCAGCAAAGAACCAGAACCAAAGAGCAAGTACAACTATCCATGCAAACGTGATTCCTATCGAGAACCAACTCTCAGGCCCCTCATCTCTTGCTCTAGCCCATGAATACCATATTCCGATTATCATTCCGCAGAAGATGGCAAAGGAGATGAGAACTGCAGAAACATTCTGATAGCCTGTATATGAGTCTGCGAGGAACCACATCCATATGACCAAGAAGAGTATCCAAATGTACAGCAATCCAATTGTTGCCTTGGGTCTTGTTCCTGTCGACACCTGTCTATTGATGGAGATTTGCATATCACCCCACCAAGGTGCAATGACCACAATGAGCATTATCAATAGTGATGCGACAACTATCGCAATGGACTGATAGTACGTGATGCTATAGATAGCTGCAGAGAAGTTATTGGCAAATGGAAGCCAAAGGACAACGAAAATCAGCCAGATCAAAGCTGCAGAACCACTAACCCTCGCACCTCCTGAATCCCCATGCTTAGGAACCCAGAGTAATCCATTTAGTAGAGCAACGAAGAGCAGTGACGCAATCGCTATACCGATGTTCTCATAGAAGCCAAACCCTGCAGCGAAAAAGAGAATCCATACTATCAGGAATATAATCCATGCAAATCCACTGGCAGCACTAGCTTGAGGTCTCCTTCCTTCTATCGAAGGAATCCAAATCAAGGT
>JAFGAR010000077.1 GCA_016933575.1 Candidatus Thorarchaeota archaeon | reverse complement strand
GGTGCTGGTCCCTGCGCCTCCTTGGAGCATATCGACGACAAATTGGTATTCGAACTTTCCTTCAATGACTTCATCACATGCCTGCACGATGGCTTCTGCGTATTCTCCAGATAGATGATTCAAATCTCGATTAGCCAACGCACATGCTTTCTTGACCATGGCTAGAGCCTGAACAAGAGTGGAGTACTTGTATAGGCGTACGAGGGATACTCCAAAGTTCTCCTGTGCTCGAAGGGTCTGGATTCCCCAATACACGTCCTTTGGAATCTCGCGAGTACCTAGAAGGTCACTCTCGATTCGATATTCTTCTGGCTTCTCAGACATTCGAGCACCTCGTTGAATGTATATTGCCTATGTGCTAGTCGGTTTTAGTTTTATGCAATGAGGTTAGTAACCGGATGCCTGTCCGTCCTTTCTATGGTCAGATCCAGCAATCCAGCAGTCATTCAGGCGTAGGATCGCCTGACCTCCACCGAAACCTGACATGTATTCATGTATCAATCTATGACCAAGCAATCTCAGATCTGCTTGAACAGCACTCGGTACGCCGCTCTCAATACTGACAGTGTTCTGTATCTGTTCATGATTGAATCGAGGATGATCAAGCGCTTCTTGCGGACTCATCTGATAATCAATCAGGTTGCTGATAAATTGAGCATGAGCCTGAGCCTGATGTGAGCCTCCCATGATGCCAAAGACGCCATAGAGATCCCCATCTTTATAGAGTGCACCAGGGATTATCGTATGGAATGGTCGTTTCTTCGGTGCATAACAATTCGCGTGAGCAGGATCAAGTGAGAAGAGATTGGCTCGATTCTGGAGCTTGATCCCGGTCCCTTTCGCGACCAATCCGCTACCAAAGCCATTGTAGAGGCTGTTGATGAAGGACATCGCCATACCGTCCTTGTCTGCTGTACACAGGTAGACCGTATCATGAGAGTACCTCAACTCGGTTGGTCCTAGGTCCAGACAATCATTCATTCGTATCAGGGCAGCTCTTCTGCTCGCATAGTCCTTCGAGAGAATCTCCTTTAGCGGAGTTTTGTAATAGGTCGGATCAGCGTTATGCTGATGCAGGTCATCATATGCCAGCTTCTTCGCTTCAATCATCAGATGATATCTTTCCCTAGACAGGGGATGATAGCTTGAAAGGTGGAAGTGCTCCATGATATTGAGCATTATCAGTGCAGCAAAGCCTTGTCC
>JAFGAR010000076.1 GCA_016933575.1 Candidatus Thorarchaeota archaeon | reverse complement strand
TAGCTGCTTCTAAGCTCACCCCCAGACTGTCTTGGGCTCTCGACGCCCTTCTTCACCGCACTTATCTGGTACTTAGGGACCTTAACCATACTCTCGGTTCTCCCCATCTCGGCCTGCCGGGCTTACCCCGGGCACCCGTCTCCCGCCGTCTACGGTTCATGCAGCTTCGGAGTTTTCAGGATGGTGAAGGGCTTGACGCCCCCCGGGCACATCCGAAAGTGCTCTACACCACATGATACCTCAAGCGAGGCTTGGCTGCGACCAACTTCGCAGAGAACGAGCAATCACCAGTCTAGATAAGCCTTTTACCCCTACGCTCAGCTCAAAGGAGAGAGTTGCACGTCATAACCCACTCGGGCCTCCACCGAGCTTTCGCCCGGCTTCACCCTGGCCAAGCCTAGATCGACTGGTTTCTCGTGTCATGGGAGTGACTTCGCGCACTTTCACACGCCGCCCCTCACTGCAAGCAGCTGCGGGCTTATCGGTTTCCCTTCGTTTACGGCTCTTCGCCTTATCCTCGCCACGCCCATGAACTCCCTGGCCCGTGTTTCGAGACGGATGATGCTGATTCGATCCACTCAGGTCCTACAACACAATCACTCGTGCTTCGTTCCCCGAGTATCTCATCTTGTAATCAGCATCCTTTGTATAAACCAGTGGTTTCAGGTGCTTTTCACCCCGCTTCCGCGGCACTTTTCAACTTTCGCTCGCGCTACATAGTTTACTATCGGTTTGGCTTAGTATTTAGGCTTCGCAAATTGTACTTGCGACATTCACGCGAGATAACCAACCCGCGCTACTCTGGATCCATGAACATGCCGACATCTTGCACCTACGGGGGTGTCACCCTCTATGCCATGTCGTTCCAGACAACTTCAGTTTCGTATGTGTAGGCAATTGTTCTTGGCCCTTACACCACATCCCCCTATACTCATCGTATAGGGATTCGGTTTGGCCTGTTCCCCTTTCGCTCGCTGTTACTAAGGGAATCACAGTTGTTTTCTTTTCCTGCCCGTACTAAGATGCTTCAATTCCGAGCGTTCCCAATCCGAGAATGACCCCGGATCCACATGGGGTATTAACCCATGTGAGGAAGTCCCATTAGGGTATCCGCGGTTCAAAGACTTCATGCGTCTACCCGCGGCATTTCGCTGCTTGTCACGCCCTTCTTCGGCTAGCCAACCTAGTCATCCACCACTGGCCGTATAGCGAAATTGCGGACCTAGTCATGTGTTGACACAGTATTACCTGTTGTCCACTAATTTGTGAACATGATTGATTGATGAACAATCATGCCAAGGAGTTTCGTAATAACTTCGTACTAACGTTAGGTGTATATCCTACGTTTCTCGGTCAGTGTACTTCCATCCTCTGCAATCACTGCACATGCTTCTAATAGTGCACAGCACCAAAGCCTATGCATTGACGGTCCTTCATCGGAAATGGTACCATTCTCATGACCTGGTTCCGATGAGCCTTCGTTCATTGATTAAGAAATCTGAACTCCGGACCTAACTTAGCACCACACTGAATTTTCAGTGAGCGCTCCGCCAGCCTAAATGGCCGGTGATTTAAAGCTTGCTATACGTCGAGGGTAGTTCTGTCGCCAGTCTACCAGAATCAGTCTTCGGCAACCCTTTCATAGCCGCCGGACAATACTATCTCTGCTCGACGAGAGCACATTAATTCTTCAGAATTTGCGTATAAAGCTTCCGCCATCTGCAGGTCGAGAGAATCAATTCTATGGCTTTTTTACTTCAGCTTGTGTAAGATTACTTGACAGCTAGAGCTTTATTCTGCAGCTCCATTAATTCAGAGATTCCTCTGGAGGCCAAGTCAAGCATCTCATCTAAAACATCTCTTTTGAAAGTACTACCTTCTCCCGTTCCCTGTACTTCGACGAACTCATTACCGCGCATTACGATGTTCATATCAACATCAGCCTGTGAGTCTTCAAAATAACAGAGATCCAGCAGAGTCTCTCCTTTGATTACTCCGACACTCACCGCTGCAACATTCCCAAGTAATGGTCGTTCGTTAATCATATCGAGATTTATCATAAAATCTAAGGCATCGCACAAGGCAACATATGCCCCTGTAATTGATGCGGTTCTCGTTCCACCATCAGCCTGGATGACATCACAATCAATCTTTATGGTCGTGTCTCCAATCTTTTGCATATCAACAGCGGCTCTCAAAGATCGCCCAATGAGTCTCTGAATCTCTTGGGTTCTGCCACTCACCTTGTAACGATTCATTCTTTCATTTGTTGATCGAGGAAGCATTCCATACTCAGCAGTAATCCAACCTTGACCAGTTCCATTAAGCCAGTTAGGAACACCCTCTTCTACTGTCGCAGTACAGATGACTTTTGTCTTGCCCATACAGACAAGTACAGATCCTTCAGGGTGCGTTAGATAGTTTCTACTGAATTCGACTGGTCTAAGCTCGTCATTTGATCTTCCATCAGACCGGGGCATAAGTGAAACCTCTAAATCTAAGAGGGGATACGGGTATTAATTAGTGTCGGGCAACATATCAGATACTTTTATTGATAATCGTGCCTCGGAAATTTCATACGGTTATTATACAAAGAGAGCCGGGAAGGGCAACAGAGAATGACGGATATTCAAAAACGCTTCAAAATGGTACTTGATGATACTGTCAAAGAATGGAAGAATCATGAGAATGTGAAAGGCATCTTCGTATATGGATCCTTCGCGAAAGGGACTGCTACCGCAAACTCAGACTTGGATATTGGGATAATCTGGGATGCTGGTGAAGCACCTGTTCGGCTCATGTCTACCCACAAGGAAGTTCTGATTGATATGGCCTTCATGACAGTGGGGGAAATCGAGGATGTTCTAAACTACAAGACTGAGGATGTACTCAAAATCTCCGAGGCTGTCAATAGACTCAGATCATCAAGAATACTTTTTGACACAGATGATCTTCTCAAGAGATGGCAAAAGAAAGCTATGGAATATTCATGGTCAGATACTGTCATCAATAAGATGAAGGAACTTGCCTTAAACACTCTCACTTTAGCAAAAACGTACGCAAGTCGTGATGACTTTGCAAGTGCCATCTACGAAATGCGTGAGGGCCTTTACCAATTTGGTCGTGTAATAGTGATGGCAAATGACATCTTCACAGTGCTAAAGCCTGCTGAAGTACTCACAGAGGTCCGTATGCTAAATCCGATAGCATATCAACTTTTTTTGAGAACATACAAGTTGAAGGGGATGGATGAACCAAGACTGCTCAAGGTTCTTGAAGATTTGAGAGAATGGTTGGAACGTTTAGAGAAACATCTGGCTGAAACAGAAGACCATGGTCAATTATCACAGGTAACAAGATTACTCGCGCAGGCTCAACGACAGTATTATGGTTCACTAGGACTCACATACGGTAGCGACTATGAATTAGCAGTACTTGAAATGCGTGAGGCTACTTCTACCCTTGGAAAAGCGATAGTTGCACTCAAGGGAGATACAATTTCTGACGATACAGATTTTATTGGCAGACTAAGGGATACTGAAGAAACATTCTTTCATGATATACTGGTTGAGCACGGAGCTTATGATATACAACCTTCCGAGATTAGCCGGATAATCAATGAGGTGGAGTTTCTTATTCGACGTGTCTAGTATGTTTTTTAATTAGTTAGATTGATTAGAACCACAATGTGAGTATTGGATTGTGGTCATAATGCCAAAGAGGGACATTGAAATCCTAAAACTTCTGAGTGTCGCACTAACAAGGGAGAAACAACTAGTCATTAGAGAAGAATTTGAGAGGTACCATATGGGCACTAACTGGGTCATTAAGATTATTGTCAAGAATCATCTCACAAGTCTTGTTAAAATTCAAGAGATTATCCAAGACGAGTTCTTTGAAAAGTATGACAAAAGACCAGTCTATCTTGAGAATGTTATAAAGACAGCCATTTCAGAGATTGCTACTCATAGAAGGCTAGCTGTGAATGTCAGGAGTATGAGGGATAAAATCCCCTTTTTCAAGTTTGGAAGAATGATTCTGTCTCAACCAATCATCAAGATTGATGATAGAACTATCACACTCAAACTACAAGACCGAACAGAAGTTCCAATACCTTATGACAAAAGGAGTAGGAATAGCTTTGCATCACAGATCGCAGAGATTCTGAAAGGAGAACCACGAGGCTCTGTAATAGATGGAAAACCACCAGTGAATGGCAGGTATGGAAGAGTCCGTCTCACATGGAATAATGAGGGTTTTTTGGGTATAGACATTAGAGCATCATTACCTGAGAGAAATACTTCGGATCTAGACTAAATCCCCCATGATGTAATCGAACCCGAAAAGTCAGCAGAATAGACAAGCTCATCCTTTGGGTCCCATTCAACAGCTGTAATGCCTGAAAGTAGAGTTCCAGAAGATATCACCTTCAGACTATTCAGAGACCAGATACGAAGCGTCCGGTCCCAACTACCCGAAGCTAGACGCTCTCCGGTCGAGTCAGTGGAGAGTCCTGCTATTACATCCGAGTGACCAAGTAGTTCATCAATGTGTGTTGGTTCTTCGAGATTGATTGATAGAATTTTACCACAATGTAGACCAAGAATCAACCGCGTACTATCGACCGTTGTTGCAACTGACCTGATGCGATCTTTGATTCTAGGCAATTCTGCGATGACTTCGTAGGAACTAAGATCCCAGATCTTGCATTCTCCATCCAAAGACATTGTCAGAAGATTGGAACCATCATTGATGAAGGAAATTCCAATAACATCGGTACTATGCGCTTGCAAATTTCTCATGGATTTGAGGCTACTCAAAGAAAAAACCTTCACCTCGCCATCTCGGTCTCCAGCTGCACCCTTGCCTTGATCTAGTCCTAATGAGAGTGATTTGACCTCAGCTCCATGTTTCAGAATTGTTGGTTCTTTGGAGCCCTTACTGTCCCAAAGTCGTGTTGTCTTATCCCAGCTTGCAGAGATTATGTGGTTTTTGTCTCCTGCGAAAAAAGCTGCTGTGATAGGACCTTCATGGCCGTCGATCTTTTGTTTTCGTTTTCCAGTGCGGATGTCTACCACATAGATGTTTGCGTCTGCATCACCACAGACAAGAAAGCGCCCCTTTTTATCAACAGATAGGCAGGAGAGTGGAGATGACAGACCATTAGTTTCACGAAATAATAATGACTTCTCCAATCTCAATCACCGCAATAGAAGACCCACCTAGATAGATGTAATCGCTGTTTAAAAAGCTTGTAACATTCAATAACGTTTTCTATAGTAATAGAATGCAACAATGATTGGCAACGATATTGCTACAATTATACCGATGTAGATGAGATAGGGTGTGTCCAACGGAAACGTACCATCGGTGTTAGCATTCTCAACAATGAATACTTCTAAGACTTCACCAACTTTGCTTAGACTTTCAGCACTGCACTTGTCAGGAGTATCTTCAAGGGTATGCCAGTACCAAGGAAAGGGTGTATGAATGATATCAACAGCTGCAATACCTGCATCAAGGAAAGGACGATGGTCGTCAAGAATGCTACCGCCGTTTGTCGATAGAAAAGTTTCACTATAGCCCATCTGGTTTGCGATAGACCAAATCGTGTTTTGTAATGATCTGGTAGAAGTACTTTCACGAGGAAGTTGCAATTCTGCATCTCCCACCATGTCAACAAGAACCATAGCATCAATTGAGTCTACACGTTCACTATCAAGCTGAGATACATAATAGGTAGATCCTTGAATCCAACTCCATCCAGCTATTCCGCCAGAGTCTTCTGCATCAAAAAATACAAATTCTACCGAGGAACGGATAGATTCTGACAAGATACGTGCTAGTTCTATCAGAACTGCAGTCCCACTGGCGCCATCGTTTGCTCCTAGTATAGGCTTAGTCCTGTTCAGAGGGTCAGGGTCGGATGTGGCTTCTGGCCGAGTATCATAATGCGCCCCAAAGACCAGTGATGCATTCTCTGTTGCATTCCAGGTGGCGATTAGGTTTGAGCACGCTGTTTCTTGATATGTGAAGTTCTGGTAGGTGATATTCCATCCAAAGGATTCGAGAGTTACTGCGATATATCCCGCACATAGACTGAGGTTTTCAGAACCAGGTGGGCGAGGACCAAAATCACATTGATCTACGAGATAGGTATAGGCATTCTCACCATCAAAGAGTGGGACATGAGTGATCTGTCCAGTCACAGATAATATTGAGAATGATAGGACCAATAGGACAATTGCAGCAGGTGATAGAACTCTCATCGATGTATTTGTCATGGGTAACTACCTAAGAAGGTTTTCAGCTCGGAGGCACTGTTCTTTGGTAAACAATATGACGGATAATGTTTGGTAATTCACTTGGAAGTTTCTTTAAGATAACATATGGGATGGCTGAGTAGCCAATATCTCCGCGAGCGACCATAGCCATAATATCCGCTGCGAACCTATACCCATTTGCTTTTGATAGGATTTTTTCAGCGAATGAAGTCCCTAGGGAACCTGCCCAAGCGGCCATCTCAAAATTGGCAGAGAATTCATTCTGGCAAAGATTTTGATATTTTGACAATGTTGTTTCATCATACTTCTCATCTGCCATAGCCTCTTCGATGACATCAGCTGCAAAAATCCCAGATTGCATTGCATAAGCAATACCTTCACCCATCATTGGATCAACAAAACCAGCCGCATCCCCAACAAGTATCGCCCGATTTGTGACATTCTTGCAATGAAGACCATCACCACCAAGAAAACATGTTCGTCGTTTTTCAAGTTTGAGTGGCACGCCAAGACGCGCTTCCATTTTCTTATGAAAATGGTCAAAGGTGGCTCGGAGATTTCTCATATGAACTCCGGACCCTGCAACACCAATAGCCAGTTTCTCCCTCTTAGGAAAGACCCACCCATAACTGATTCTTGATTCGTCAGGAATTATCTCGAGGACTGAGGGGTTGTTGTTGGTTGCTCTTAATACACCTTCATATCCTACATGAAAATCAGATTCCATCCCAAGTCCAACCAATGTAAGATCTTTTCGTTGAGAACGTAGACCAAGTGAGCGACTAATTACAGAGTTAACACCATCAGCACCGATAAGAAATCTAGATTTGTACTCATGACCATCATGAAGTTCAACTGATGCATGGTCTTCAGATGTGGATGCATGCACAACTCGTGCATTCTCGAATAATTCAACTCCAGAATCAACGGCTCGGTCGGATAGATAGGAGTCGAATCTATCACGGGACACTGTGATTCCAATCATTCTGTCAGAAATGAACTCAGATTGGATCTGATTGGGAAAGACAAAGCGTAAGCCATAGATTTTCTGTTCTATGACATCTTTGGGAATTCTACCTTGAAGTATCTTAATTCCTCGGTACATCACAGCTCCGCCGCATGCTTTCTCCCGAGGAATAGAACATTTTTCCAGTAGAAGTGTCGTTAGACCCTTCTTTGCACATTCATAAGCTGCTATTCCCCCTGCAGGACCAGCACCAACTACGATTACGTCATAAATGACCAATCTGATAATCCTCCAATGGAACCAATCTGTAACAGGAACTGATTAGGACCATGAAACACGACATTCATTGAGGGGATTGAACATTAATGAGTTTTAGCTTTTACTGAATGAAAATTCAAAGGTAGAATCATTTTCAGGGTCATTTGCACCTATTTTCTCACGAATAATTCGTTCGTAGTCTGGGTTTATTTCGTATCCTATTGAGTTGCGGTCAAGTTCTTGTGCAACACGTAGAGTTGTACCACTCCCTGCAAAGGGATCGAGAACTGTATCACCAACGAATGAATAGAGGCGGATGCATCTTCGTGGTAGCTCCTCTGGAAAGGGAGCTGGGTGTTGTTCTTGTTTTGCAGAGGCTGGTTGGAAGTCCCAAATAGAATTCTGAACCCAATTTGTGAATTCATCATGAGTTATTGTAGAGGCCTCTTTTCGTTTCTTGTCTACTCGAGGTCGTTTACCGATCTTAGAAAATACCATTATCCATTCGTAGGGATAGGTAGCCAACAGATTTGGGGGATATGGATACGATCCCCATGAACTGAATCGAACGGCCTTTCTCTTATCCCAGATATACAAGGAATGAAAATACATATTCCCTAACGAGTTCATGAAATCCTCAAAGTCTGTAAGTACTGTCTTGGTTACACGCCGTTTATATCTCGAAGTAGTACCAGGGAGTAGAATTGGCATAATGTTCACTATAAGCTTTCCATCTGGCACAAGAGTTCTCACGCATTCTCTAAATACATCGTAGAGGGAATTGAGATATCCTTCATATGATGATGCATTTTGACCAATAGCATCGGTGTTGCCATAATCTTTGAGTCGCCAATAAGGAGGCGATGTAACGATTAGATGTACGGATTCATCAGGTACCAAGTCCATATGTCGACTGTCACCAAAGACAACTAGGTGTCTTGTCAATCTATTTACGACCCCCGGCTGCAAGGTCCCATATTATTACCTGTTCTTTACGGCGGGTCGTGTTGATTGTATCCCACAATCCACTTGCGGTCTTAGTATATTCTCTCTCAATGATACACGGATTCGCCCAAGGGGCTATCTCTGAAAAAAGATCGGATCCACGAATCAATTTCTTTCGAACCATACGGTCACCAACAACAAAGATGATCAGGGATTCATCATGGACAACCTTATCGATTGCATATAGTGCATTCCACATCTCTTCCTTGTACGACGCGTATCTCTGTATCAGACCATCACGAACACTCGATCTATCAGTACCTAGTATATCCATGACTATTTTTGTATAGTAACCTGTGTAGTCAAGAGCATCAAAATACGGTGGACTTGTATAAACGATATCAACAGAACTCCTCGGAAGAATCATCTGGATTTGACGAGTATCATGTTTGTGGATGGTAACAGGAGGATTTCCGATGATGTGGTCAATGTGCTTTCGTGCCTTTCGTTGAAGCACTGAGTAGAAGTTCACCTTTCTCAGAGGCTTGTTAATCCGACCTATTGATGTCGAGGTCCATAACCAATTGTTACATGCTCTAGCTGCAAGACATATTGAACCATAAAACGTAGCAAGAAGAAAAGGTGAGAACTCTGAAGAACATCTAAGAACACGCATAATCTGATCAGCAGTCACGTTGTGGAAATACTTGCGTGCAGCATCATTCATACTTTTAGTAGTTGAAAGAGCTCTAGCTTCTGCGATTGTCTCTTCAAGACGGGCTAATGTTTCTTCTCTATCAAGAGGTTCTGTTTTCCCCTTGGCAATAACACACGCCAGAGGATTGTTATCAACGCCAACTGCTCGAAGACCTCTCAGTTGTGCTTCATAGATAATGGTTCCAGTGCCACAGAATGGATCTAACAACCGTGAACCACAAGGCAGTTGCGCAATTACATGCGCAGCATCAAGCGATGACATCTTTCCCCTATATGGATAGATACCATGTATTGAATGAGGATTGTTAACTTTCTTGAATTGTCTGAAGGTGATTCGTCTAGGCGACCCAGAAAAACTACTGCTTTCAACCTCAGAGTCAAACATTGCATTCTAAGAATAGAGTCCCCGGTCTAAAAATGTGTTCAATCCTTACTCAGATATCACGACAAGTTTCACAGCCCGTGCGAGGTCTTAGGCCAAGTCTTCTCATGATTTTTCCACCAGGCAAATCAAATCCGGACTTGGACGTTGAAGAAGGCTGTAGAGGGACTTCTCGTCGACCTGCCTCTTTGAAACCGTAGGTCATAATCAACATCTGTGATGGGATATTCTCCTCATAGACCTCACAATATACTTCTTCGGCTCCAGAATCAAGGAAGTATTGTGTTGCCCGTTTAATCAGAGCTGTAGCGACACCCTTTCTTCTTCGGTTGGGGAGAACTCCGATTCCAGTAATTTCACCATATATTGACTCAGTTTTCTTCTCAACGAAACATGCAATGAATCCTGCCATTTTTCCAGCAAGCTTTGCAATAAAAATACCCTCTGTATCGAGTTTCAATGCTTCCTCGGAAGTAAGGGGGCAGAAAGGATCGGGAGAGGCCAAGAAACATCGATTATAGAGGTCGACGAATTCCTCAATGTCATCCATATTTAGAGTGGATATCTTGACGTAACTGGGTATCTCCTTTTCACTCCACCACTCTTCTGCAAGCTTGAGAGCTTCCTTAGACTCGGCCTTCATTATCAAGTATGATCTCGTCGCAGATGAAACAGAATCTTGAGTGTTATCAGATGACATCTCTAGCGCCTGTAATAATACATCACTACTTCGATAACAATGTGTTGCTTTTGCCTAGATTATGCATCGGAGATACGATCGATTGATGAAATTGTGGCTAGTACTGTCTTCTCAATTGCTTCGATTATTAGAGGATCTTGTTCGCCACTCTTTTCCGATTCGTCTTTCTGCTCGCCTTTCTGAGCTCCATGAAGATTTCCATCACAAGATAGAATAGAGGCCGCATCAAGACCGCGTGTTGAAGCAAAAGTAAACACCAGAGAACTTTCCATCTCAACACACTTCACTCTAGCACGGGTCCACAGGTCCAATTTATCATAGGCAGGATTAGTGTAGTAGATATCAGTCGTAAGACAAATTCCTGCATGTACTCTATCTGCAGGGAGCATCTTTGAGATTTCTTCATGAAGTGTCAGGAACCATACAGGAGACGCTACAGCAGGATATTCAATTGGGGCATAATTGAGACTGGCGCGTTCATCCCGGACACATGCAGTAGGCACAACAACATCTCCAGTGATCACCTTTGGATCAATACCACCGCAACTACCAAGTCTAAGGATTGCTTTCGCGCCCAGATTTGCTAATTCTTCTATGCAGATGTGAGTTGAAGCGACACCCATCCCCGTGCCTGAAATTGTGACGGGATTTCCTTTCGGGGTGTAGGCATGATAGGTCACAAGACCTCTATAACGAGCACGTTCCTCGGGGTCCTTCATCTTGGAAGCAATTACTGGAACCCGATCAGGATTGCCTGTAATGATTACAAAACGCTCTACATCACCTTCTCCAACTCTTAGATGTGGTTGAACTCTTGTCTTCAAGGAACTCACCTAGTAGTAAAAGTATGGAATACTCTCTTTTCACTGTTGGCTTTGATGATGTATTATCAACAATAATTTGTTTCGATTCTTCGAAGGATGCACTGAACACAAATCCAGCTTCCATTTACTAAAAAGGTCTTACCAAAATCAGGATTAGTTGAGTTACATATGCTACAGTGATTCTGACTGGATTCATAGTTCTCACTCAAGAAAACAAGGAGGAGAGAGAGTAATTTGAAGTTAGATCGTTCTACTAGCATAAGTCATCGCATCCTCAATATTGTATAGTACTGTCCTTATTAGCTCCCCAATTTCTAGAAATCCTCGTTTTCAATTAGTCAATGTGACAAAGAGATTTATTGGGAAATTCTATTCATTCGCCTTGATTCTAATGACAGAAAACATCAATTTCCAGTATTTCTGCTATCGGTGTGGAACCAAAAATGAACTGACACTGCCATGCCCAAATGCTCCGGAATTTCATCATACTGATGTTCAATGTAGAAATTGCGGCGATGGCACCCGGGTTCTTATCAGCCATTGTCCGAATTGCTCCAGGTTCATCTATTGGATTGATGATATGTCAATTCCAGCTCTTGTTCAGGGATTTGCCAAATATATGGTTCATAATATGCAGACAATGATTGACAAGGCTGCTATGCAAGGCGCGACCATTAGTATAGATACACCAAGTACATATCCAATCAGTGCTGATTGTCCATGTGGTCAAAAATTCGCAGTCGAAATACCAATTCCAGATTTAGACTGATTAGACATATTCGTAATTATCAAAGGCGGGTCACATTACTATGTTATAACGAGTATCTCCAGTTACAGAAACTAGCTAGTGGACAAATCCCGCATCGTGGAGTTTTTCGTAGACATACCAATGCTACTAGATCAATAATGCCCCAATAGAACACAGTACATTGCGCCTCGATTCCAAATGAGGCCATAAAATCCCAAACACGTTGGTCTGAGGAATTCTTGAAGGCAATGTCAAAGACGCGTGAAATTAAGTGTTGGATGTTCCCATCGACAAGAGGGATAGGCTGAACAAAAGCAAAGTTGAGCACAGCTGATGCAACATAGCGTCCAACACCGGGCAATTCTATTAACTGACTGAAATCATTTGGAATTACTCCAGAATAGTTGGTCACTATTATTCTAGCCATATCATGTAGGTGTTTTGCTCGCATTTCTTGAAGACCAAGTGTTCCAACCACTGATTCAATATCCGAGATTTTCGAGCTTGCTAGTTTTTCAGGGGTATCAAACATCTTTATGAAATTGGGATAGACCCGGGATACAGCAGTAGCAGTCGTTCGCCTGAGTAACATCTCTGCAATCAGTATATGATAGGGATCATTGGTAGATCTCCAAGGATAGACACGAGCATTCTTCTTGAACCAATCAAGAATAGATTGACGAAACTGCGCTTTTCTTGATTCAATGGGGACATTACTCATCTAGGATTTCCTCGATTAGAATTTAACATCACACGTATTTCTGTGTCAATCTCAGATGGAGAATTTGCAATTACAAGTCTCTCGGTATTTCGCAATCGATTAACATTATCAAGATCAATAGCGCGGGGTTGTATCGTAAATTCAATACCATCAGGTCCAATTGTTCTAATCGGTTCTAGTGACTGGTCAACTGGATATAGGAGAACAGGAGTAGTTCCTTTCAGAGTCTGAGCAACAGCATTTGTGACAAGTGTGTCAGCTATTCCATGAGCAATCTTAGCTGTAGAATTAGCAGTGAGAGGAGCAATAACGAGAAGATCATATTTCCCTATCTGAAGAGAACCAGCAATAAATGGAGCATTCGCATTTTGTTCGTGAAGCACTTTGTCGAATGTGCTATGCAGTAGTTCCCATAGTTTATACCCGCGAAGCACTTGTTCCGCAGCTTTCGAAAGTATCACTGTTATCTTGACGTTCTGCTCTTCGTGTAGATTAGTCATAATATCAAGTATCTCATGAATTCTATCGCCAGAACCAGTGATTCCCCATACAATTCGAATCAATGCAATCGTTTACCGATATGCACCATCGCAGAAATACATACGCGTGGAGTAGTATATCCGAATATTTGAAAGGAGAGAATACAGACGTAAGATCAGTATGTAGTAGGTAATTGTGATGTACAGAGCAAGTGTTGGTGTCACAACAAGTATGAATCTGAGTGTAACCAACTGGATAGGAAAAAATGCTAACGCCCTAGGGATAGAAGGTATATGGGTAGGAGAAGACATTGATGTTGGGCAGGAAACAACTGTCATAGTAGCGGATTTACTGACTAAAGCAGTTGGTGTAAGGGTGGGCACTGGGATAATACCAATTGCAGTTCATAATGTTTCAACAATAGCTAGAGCGGCTTTGACATTGCATGAGATTGGAGCAGGCAGATATATTCTCGGAGTTGGTCTTGGCGGGGTCCAAGATTTATTGAAACGGAACATCCACGTAAAAAAACCAGTAAGTGCATTGCGTGATGTTACAGAGGCATTGAGACAACTCTATCATGGAGAGAAGGTATCCAAAGCGACTGAACTATTCTCGCTTCAGGATTTTTGCCTGCATGTTAGTGAACCTGTCAATATTCCCATTTTCTTCGGTGTACGAGGACCTCAAATGCTTAAACTAGCAGGTGAAATAGCAGATGGAGTCATTCTATCCGGACCAACAGAATATATTCGGTATGCCATTAATTTAGTTGACAAAACTGCAGAGAAAGTAGGTAGAGAGAAGAACTCTATTGAGAAAGTGGTATGGTCGCCAACCATTCCAACATTCGAAGGGGGTAATGAAAAACTTGCAAAAAGTGTTGTTGCTCTTGTTGTAGCAGATACGCCAAGGCAAGTCTTGGATCTTTTAGACATTAACATCGAAAGGGCAACTAAGATATGTGAAGCTGTTGCATCCTCAGGGCCTAAGGTTGCTGCGGAATTTGTAAATGACAAGTTTCTTGAAACATTTGCAATCTCAGGATCAAAAGAGCAGATAGTAGACAGATTTGAACAATTACACACTCTTGGAGCTACGGAGGTGGTCCTTGGACCACCATTCAGCGGGAATTGGAGAGATGCTATGGAACAGATTTTCCAAGAGATACACTCTAGGAGAGAAATATGATGGAGTGGGGAATTGCGATTAATCTTCGTGAATCTGTTGGTGAAGTCGTCGAAAAAGCAGTACTTGCGGAGAGAGGCGGAATAGATACTATATGGCTTACAGATTATCCTGCTGTTCGATTGTCTCCTTTGCTTGCTTCTGCAGTCGCCCAAAATACGAAAAGGTGTAGAATCGGGGTTGGACTCCTCAGTCCACTAATATATTCAACAAGCCAGATTGTGCGATATATGAGAACCCTCATAGAACTTTATGGTAATAGGTTTGATTTGCTTCTTGGCCCAGGAGACAAAACAAAACTAAAGAATATTGGAGTTGATTATGGGGACATTACCAGTCTAGTTCAGCGAATGAAGACAATGGCAAGTGAGATTCATCAGGAGTTATCTGAATATAGCGAGTGTCGGATATTCTTTGCCGCCCAAGGTTCAAAGATGTTAAGAGCATCAACATGTGTAGATGGTGTGCTTCTCAACTATGCAGACTTAGATATGATACAGTGGGCGATAACCAATATTCATGACCGTATGAAGGGATTTAGAGTAGGTATATTTCCACCGGCTTTGATTAGTAGTTCAACCAAGTGTGATAACGATATTAGTATTAGAACTTCTGCAGCTGTTGTGGCATTAGGAATGAATACATCATTGCTGAACCACTTTGGGTTAACCAAGTATGTAGAACCCGCAAAATTGGCATTAAAAAGAGAGGGAAAACTAAGCCCGATTGTTACAGACTTGATAGAGCAGAAAATTCTCGATAGATTTTGTATAAGTGGACCCAGTGAAAAACTGTGTGAGTATCTCTCTCAACTGGAGGAACTTGGAGTAGATATCATCGTATTTGGACCACCCCAAGGGGCTACATATAGTGGAGTAGAATGCATAAATCATGCAAGAATTCAGTGTATCTAAATCGTAGATGCCGCTCAAATTTCAAAATACTCAGTAATATCAAGGATGTCTGGTTCTAGAGACCATACTCCTGACTCATAACTTATATTCTTGAGTACATTAATCAGGGATCGAGAGCCCTTTGGAGAGATGGTCATAATTGGATGCACAGCGTTTATGCCAGGTCTTTGTTCGAGGGCTCTAAATAGCTGATAGTAATCAACTTGATGCTCACCAGGAACCATTGTCCATACGATGATACCACGGTCAGAGAGATAATACATAGCCCAAGGAAACTTAGCAATTGTTTCAAGAATTCTATATCTGCAGTCATTATTGCAAGTAATTTCAAAACAAAAGTTTGAAGATAGCTTTGGTAAAGTGAATATGATGTAAGGAAGAATCAGATTTCGTTGTTGCATTCTGCGTATAACAGAAGAAACCTTTCGTGAATCAATATTCCACCCACCCATATTCAGAGAATCACTCATTTTGCTAGGAGATGTTCTTGCATCCAGTTTCAAGTGCTGAGCTATGGCTAAATCTTCCTTGCTAAATTCGGGTTTGGTTCCAGAACAACTGAGAAGGGGAGGGTAGTTCTCAGGATTCACAGCTCTATCCATGATAAGCATATTTTCTAGATTTTCTGGTAATGTCCAGCTTTCCCCATCAAACAATTCCGGATTGGCTACCGCACCCATTTGCATTTGTTTATGAAGACTGGAATATTCGAAGACAGCCTTTGAAAGTGATTTTATTGAATTGACAAATAATGATTCATTTTGGTTAAAATTAGGGATTAGAAATGATGCGTATCCAATATCAGTCATTGTTGTTTTCAGGATACTTTTAACATACGGATAATGATTGAATCCATTTTCAATAGAGTCCCATTCGATTCCATCACGGACTTCAAAGAACAGCACTACGGATTGAAGATTAAAAGCAGATTCATCGAGAAGATTCGATACACGAAATTGGTGCCGTTCTCGTAAGCGCTCTATTGAACGAGCAATTGTTCTTGGTGCAAGATTTAGAATACTTGAGGCATCAACTAAGGAAATCAATGGATCTTTTGATAGAGTCATCAATACAGAAAGATCGGAATCATTGATTGGGGCTTGTTCAGCCAAAAAGACAAAATTGTATGCTGATCTAATAGCACTCTTTGTGAATAAGTTGAATTTATTCAGAGTCTTGAGGTTTTCCAGTATCTTTGTCTTGTACCGTTGGTTAATTGGAATGTATATGGGATTAGTTGGGCATGATGTGTACTCAGGATTCTGCTTCAGAATATCAACTGCATTGATCGCTGCTTCCATTGTTATAGAGCCTTCACAGAGACCAAGGTATATTCTCATTGCATCAAGATAGAATTGTACAGCGGGCTCTTCGACAACTGGTAATAAGTCATCATAACTTGTATGAAAGGAGTCCTGATATCGACTGGAGATATATTCCGTCTTTTCAGGGCCAGATCCCGTTCTATTCAAACTTTTCAACGCCGGATGACTTCATCCAGAGGGCGTACGTGATGCTAGGTAAGACACCACACTCTCAAGTCGATTTCTCTTTTCGTTGCGGTTGGCTATAAATGTACATGTCTCTGATGAAGTGCCAGCAAGCCCGGACATGACCTGTGAAACAGTAAGCCATTCAACACTCTCAGGGATATCAAGTTCAAGCATAGTCAAATGAAGCCCTGAAGTGACTCGTGCCTTCGGAAACGTACTAGCCTGAGCATGAAGGACACGCGAAAATGGAGACTCTTCTGGAGCCTTATCATAGATCGTTACCAACAAGGTTTGGTCTAGACCCACACTATCGATATCAACATATGGACTTGCAAGTTGACTTCTGACTCTTGCAAGTTTCCTACGAAGAGTGCGAGGAGAATCAGGTTGTACTCCAATTTTCTTGTAGTATTCCGAGAGTTTACTGGCGGTTGTAAAATAGTCCTTTTCAATTGCTGATGCAACTATGAGTTCATCAAGATTCAGTCGCACCAATGGGCTTTGATTTACTGTGCCAACAACAGGAAGAATGTCAACATATCCTCGGGCTGCACCAAAGGAAGCTTCCAGTCTAAAATTCTCAGGAAAATTCCAAAACGCACCATCAAAAATTCCAAGATTCATATGGTTTGAAATTTTTGAACACTTGTTTGTGTAAATATTGAGAGAGTAGGGCTTTTTCCTGAAGCGCTCAATCTGGTTATTGAACCATGATGCCTGGTCATCATCAGGGAGCATTGCTTCGAAATATACTCTTGTATCAAAAGTAGATGATATCAGTGAATTTATTGACCTTGTGACTAGTCTACTTGAGCTAAGCCACCTACTAAACTTCATCAATACATCAGAACCTTCTTTGGAGTATGCCCACCCAAAGATCATCTGAAGACCTGTCTTTCCAAAGTCGATGTTACCGCGGATTCTTAATCCATTCTCACTTTCTAGATTCTGCCATATTTGATTCACTGCTGATCGTGATACTTCCAAATCCTTTGCTAGACTTGCTTGACGTAAGGATGGATCAATCGCCAAACGACGGAGTAACCGAAGTTCTCCGGACCCAAGGCGTCGCATAATATCCCACCTAATATCTAGATAATATGGCCAGATGTTAAGATAAGAATGTGTTGGCAGACCACTTTATATTACACTTGTAATATTCTGATATGATACTCTGAACATAGAAAAAAGATGAGCCTTCAAATGGCTGTAAGACTTGATTCTAGTAAATCTATCCGCACACCACTCCCTTATTATGTCAGATTGGGTAATTATGAAACTGGATTCACACTGCAGACTGAGCTCATAGGTTAGATGATACTGACCTAGTTAGATCAGAGCATCCTACCTATCTAGTCAGAGGCAGGCGGCCGACTATGTTACATAAGGTCATTCAGGTCGCATGGGCTAGAGTAAAAATCAGTGTGTCCACCATATCACAATATGTTCAGCAAGAAAGGAGGTGAAAGCGATCAGCACTAACCGGATACGAACTCTCTACGAGAGCATGACTAAGAATCGTGCCGCATTGGAGTTGTTATCAATTGGTGTCGTGCGCGGTATCTCAACCGTAGTTCCCCCACCCTGTGAAGATCCTTGTCCATTCTAGTGGAAACTAGAGAGAACAAGTGGATATCAACACAGATCCTTGTGGATGAACTTCGCTTTGAGATCCGGCATTGCTGGACATTGGTTGGTATGGGATTCTTAGCAATTCTCTGCAGTGTGAGAGTTCAATGAGAGAAACAAAACAGAGAATTCGGCGTATAGAATCCCAAGATGGCTTCTCAAGAGCGATCGAAGGAGCAATTCGCCAACCTTTCGCGAGAAAGAAAGAGAACAAAGAAACAAACGGAGAGAAACTAGAATGAAAAAAGCCCCCCAAGAAGAATTCCCAGAGCCCTGGTAATCAAATGAAGCGGAGAAGCCGCAAAGAAAAAATGGAGAAAAGAAACGAATGATAACAGAACGAATAGAACCAATACTTGGAAACCTTCTATCTACTGATACAGGTCGAGAGGTGGATCCATTTACTGATTCTGAGGTTGTGAGACTGACAGCAATAAACCTCGAGCTGGCGGTTAAGAATCTCATGACAGCCAATGCCCCACCTGAGTGCCTAGTGATTACTGCTGACATATGCACCCACAAACTAATGGCTGTTCCCACTGCTGATGGGGAGGTCAAGGTGCTTGTGTTCGAATCGTGATCACTCAGTAGGACGAATACGAATACCACTCGTCTGGGAGATCGAGTTCTCCGGACAAGTGAATGGTAGATGAGATTAGAAAAGGAAACTAAATAGCTTCGAACAATACTCATAGTTCGTCAATGATTTCCTCCAAGAGGGAAATCATCTGTGATGTAGAACAGTCTTGTTCGGAGAGAAAGTAATAATGAAAGTGGTTCAAAAGGATGGCGTGTGGAGTGAAGATATATTGGAAAGAGATGCCATTGATAGAGAGATTAGGACCCATCCAGACTCCGAAGATTTGGACCACATTGAATCCGAAGAAATATCAGAACAGATAACTGGACTCCGCGAATCATTAAGTGCTGTTTTTTCATGGGAAAATTACAGAGTATATCTTGCAACTTCTTGGATATTCAATGCATTTGTTTATCTTAGTAGCTTCTTCAACCTCTATCTTTGGAATCTAGACCTAGGTCTGATAATTATTGGTGCAATTGGCTCGATAACTTCTGTAGTATCAACAATCGCTCGGTTTTTTGGAGGTTATGTAGGAGATAGAGCAAATCGGAAGGATCTAGCTGTTCTATCGATGCTTTTCATGGCTGTGTACTATTTGATGATTGGGATATTCATCGATCCCATTCTGATATTTATTGCTCTTACAATCAATGCCTCTATTGAGATTACCAAAGGTGGATCCACAGCATATATTATGGACAATATTCCTCGTGAGCATAGTGGACTAGCTCTTTCACTATTTACTGCAGGAAGAGTCTTGTCAATTATTACGCTCTTTGTCTTTGGGGTTCTGTATCCATTTATGCAGTTCGAGGCATTTCGATTGCTCCATCTCATTGGTGGCGTTCTACTCCTGTTCTCTACACTGCTTCGTGCTGTATATCTTAAAGGTGTCGAACAAAATAGGAGAGAAGCAGGCACAAAGCTTTGGAGAACTTTTATCGAGGATAACAAACGAGCACTGAAGTTCCTTATGACTGTAATCCCGGGAATGATGATAGTATGTATCTTTGATAGTATAAGCGATTCATTCTTCAAATTGGGTGCTTTGATCTATATGTACGAGGAACTTTACATCGATATTCCTTCAATGGTTATCATGTTAATTGTAACTCTCTTGATACAAGTCCCAGTTCTCTTGAAAATCGGAAGACTTACTGATAGGAAGGGTGTGAAGTCCACAGCTCTCCTTGTTTATGCAATGATGCCGATCTCAGCAGCTCTTTTGATTATTGCGTACTGGGTTCCAGATTGGTTACCCGGGTATTCGTTAGCGGCAAATGCACTGATCCCGGGGCTTGGTGTGATTTTCAAGACCTCGTTTCTTGCGGTAGTCCTCAAATATGTTAACGATACGTTATGGTATACTATCGTATTGGTTCTTATCCGAAAGAGACTTCCAAGTCAGGATACTTCAAAGATTCTAAGTCTATTTTGGTTTGTAGTCTGGCTCTCATCGTCATTAGGTCCCTTAATTGGTGGAATTATATCTGAAGCAACGAATATTTTGTACCTATTCGTTGGTGTTTTTATTCTCAATATTTTGATTCTTGGAGCAATTGCTCGCTATGACTTAACAGTGAAAGGTCACATTAATCAAGAGGCGCAGGTTGGTAATTAGAACAGATAGCGAATTGATACAGGTCAAAGGTGTGAATATGAGCGAAGACAAAAAGAGAGCACTTGAGATTCTTCGGAAACTTGACAAGGCATACCCGGATGCTCCAAAGACATACCTAATGTTCAGCAATCCCTTTGAGATGACTATTGCAACTATTCTTTCTGCTCGTGCAACAGATGCTGGAGTGAATAAGGTCACGCCGGAACTCTTTGGAAAATATCCAGATCCGAAGAGTCTAGCCAAAGCAAATGCTGAGGATGTTGCTATGATTATCAAACCTTGTGGGGCATATAATCGAAAGACTTCGTATATCATTGAGACCGCGAGAATGATTGATGCAGATTTTGGCGGTACGATTCCAAAGACCATGGAAGCACTCGTCACATTTCCAGGTGTCAGTAGAAAGACAGCTAATGTGGTCCTTCAGGTAGTATTTGGATTGGCTGAAGGAGTAATTGTGGACACTCACATCATGAGGGTGACCGTCAGACTAGGTTTCAGTAAACATGATAAAAAGGCAGACAAAATCGAGAAGGATCTAATTACGCTGCTACCAAAAGACAAGTGGATTGATTATGCCCGGCTGATTGGAGCACATGGAAGAAGAACCTGCAAATCATCTAGACCCAGATGTTCTGAATGCGTAATAAGTAATCTATGTCCTTCATCAGAGTTAGCGGATTAGTCTTCATCGGAAGACGTTAAAAGCAGGTGAAATTGAATCGTTCATTGTTAGTGTGATGATAAATGAGGATTGGCATGGTCAGCAAGTTTGGAGCTCCAGATGGCCTCTGTATTAGAGCAAATGCAGTCCTCTCGGGTCTGGTCAGTCGAGGGCATGAGGTACATGCACTAACCCAGTCTAAGACTGTGGAGGGATTGCCTGAAGACCATATCCACAGATTTAGGGCAATCCAACTGAATCCACATTTCTCATTGGATTCAATCTCATCGCCAAAATTGATAGCAGAACTGTGTCATAAACATGATATTCGGGTACTCCACATTCAGATGAATTCTGGGAGTACAGAGTTTTTCCTTCCATATTATAAGAAATCATTACCGCCCCTCGTTGTCACATACCATCTTGCCTACGCAGCAGGTGGATCTTTATACACTACACTCTTTGGTATAGCCTGGAAGGCGTCTCTCTTTGCCAGTAAGAAATACGATGAAGTAATCCTTGTAGACCCTTCGCAAAAACCATACTTTGAGAGAAGCGGATTTTCAAGAGAAAATTTGACTGTTATTCGAAATGGGGTGGATACTACTCTATTTAGACCAAATAGCAGTGCCCAGATAGATGATGGCATAGTCGATTTTGTCTATGTAGGTCGCTTAAGCTACGATAAGGGAGTTCATCTCCTACTTGAAGCATATCAAAAATATCATCATGAGAACCCGAATACAAGACTTACCATCATTGGAGATGGCATGCTCAAACACCAGCTTGATGATTGTGTGAATGATGGATCGCTTCGATGGTTAGGTGTTATAGATCATGATAAGATACCAGCAGTTCTTCAAAGGATGGATGCATTTGTCATCCCACAGAATATTGGGGGACTTGGTCTCAGCGTAATGGAAGCAATGAGCTGTGGACTTCCGGTGATTACTACAGCAATTGGTGAAACGATTAAACTACTTGGAGATGATGAGGGGGTTTTAGTTGAACCAGATAATGCTGATGCGGTCATTGATGCTATGAGACTACTATCAGAAGACAAGAAGCTCAGACGGTCCATGGGTATGCGATGTAGAAAGAAGGTCGAAGAACAATACTCATGGCACAATCAGATTGGACTCATTGAGGATGTCTATAAGAGAGCAATTGAGTGAACTTGAAAAACCATTTCTGTATTTGAGGAAACGACTTATCTAGAACTCGTGACTTCGCATGAGGAAGACTATAGACAAGATGTGAGGACCAATGTTAGATATCCGATTCATCCGTGAGAACGTAGAACTAATCCGTACAAATCTTGAGAGGCGACGAGACAAAGCAAAACTAAAGGAGTTTGAAAAGCTTCTCAAATTAGATGATAGAGTCAGAGCTCTCCAGCGAGAGATTCAGGATTTACGAACCCAGAGAAATAGTCTCTCTAAAGAGATTGGGAAATTAAAGAAGACTGGAAAGGAAGATCCAGAGCTAGTCGCACGGGCAAATGATGTAAACAAGAGAATACTAGATGTGGAAACGGAAACGGATCAGTTGCGAACAGAGCTGAAGAGGATACAGATGAGCATTCCCAACATCCTGCATGAGAGTGTTCCCTATGGGATAGATGACGAAGACAATGAAGTTGTGAGAGAATGGGGCGGGAGACCTGAGTTCGATTTTGAGGTTCATAGTCATGTAGATTTGTTAGATTCTCTTGATGTAGGAGATATCCCTAGTGCTGCAAAAATAGCTGGATCAAGGTTCTATTATCTCAAAAACGAACTGGTTTTCCTTGAATTAGCAATGCAGCAGATGGCGCTGGACATGTTAATGAAGAGGGGATATACTCCGCTTTACCCACCCTTTATGATGCGACGTGAACCATATGAGGGAGTCACGGATCTTGCAGATTTTGAGGATGTGATGTACAAGATAGAAGGGGAGGACCTATACCTTATCGCCACATCAGAACATCCTATGGCAGCTATGTATATGGGTAACGTATTTGAGCCAACTGAGTTACCAGTGAAATTGGCAGGTATCAGTACATGTTTCAGAAAAGAGGCAGGTTCGCATGGAAAAGATACCAAAGGAATTTTCAGGGTCCACCAATTCAACAAAGTGGAACAATTCGTCTTCAGCCATCCCGATGATTCATGGAATATACATGAAGAATTGATTCAAAACGAAGAAAAATACGTCCAAGCACTGAAACTTCCTTACCGTATCGTGAACTCCTGTACAGGGGATATTGGTATTGTTGCTGCTAAGAAATACGATCTTGAGTTTTGGTTCCCCGGACAACAGAAATATCGTGAGGGTGGTTCTTGTAGTAATTGTACAGCATACCAAGCCACACGCTTGAATATCAAATATAGAATTAAGAAAGGTGGAACAGAGAAGGATTACTTACATACTCTAAACAGTACCATGATGGCGAATCCAAGAACAATGGTGGCTATTTTAGAGGTATATCAACAAGCAGATGGTAGTGTCAAGATACCAACTGCATTGCAAAAGTACCTTCCAACTGGAATGAAAGAGATAGTCCCACGAGAGTAGATTACATTCCACCTTCGAGGCTTAATTTAATTGCATCATCTATTGAACTCTGAAGGGCTGGTGGAAGACCTGGAACCTTCAGTTTCATAAAGCCGCGGATGATGAGTGAGGTTGCCTCATCTTCATCCAGACCACGACTCATGAGATAACTAAGTTGCTCAGCTCCGACCTTTCCCACTGTTGCTTCGTGGCTAAGCTCAGCTCCTTCGGCTCTAGCTGAGAGCATAGGTATCGCTCGAATCACTGCGGAGTTACTGATTAGGAGACCATCACACTCTAATCGTGCCTTTGTGTTTCCCGAGAGACCGATAAGATCGCCACGAGCGATAATCTCAGATTCATCGGTAGCAATTGATCTAGAGATCACTTTACCATTGGACTTTGGTGCTTCGAGACTCAAGAGACCTCCGACATCATATAATGAGGTCTTACTTCCATACACTACAGAGTGAAGGTCAGCCTTTGCTCCAGATCCTACAAGTCTTACTTTTGGGAAGGTCTGTATCGATTTTAAGGGGCTCAAGATAGCATAACTCGAGATAAAGATGCCATTCTCTTCAACAATAGTTGAAGACCTCGGGCGAACATCTGTCTTTTCGCTCCATCTGTGAACCATTGTGAAAGTCAGTTTTGCCTTCTTCTTGATGTAGAATTCAGAAACTCCAAGATGAAGGGACTGTTCAACACTTGAAGGGGTTGCACATCCAGTGATGATGTGCAATTCAGATCCCTCTTCGGCAATAACGATATTATGGACGTTCTGTACAGATTGATTCTTCTTCATTATCAGACAGCTTTGGACAGGCATTTTAATTGAAGCACCTGCTCTTGCCCTAATGAAATACCCATTGTAATCAACCAACTCGCTCCTTGCGGTATATTTGTCTGCATCAACAGGTACTGCATTCCAGAGGTAGTCATTAAGCCAACTATATTTCTGAAGTGCTTCCATCATTGGGAGAACTTCAAGACCTTCTTGTTGGAGTAAGACATCAGCAAGAAAACTCTCATTATCAAACTGCATAAAGGAACCAGATACTTTCTTCTGTGATGGATCAAAACCAACCTCTTGCACGAGAGTGCGGTCTTTCTCAGATAGGTCATCAAGTGACTCAATCTCTCCAGGTTTTGATTTAGAATAATCATAGTTCTCAAGATCGATATCTGTGCCATACTGTGCAGGTTTTTCCTTGGCTGATTGTGCTCGTTTTTTTGTATCATCAGAAGTCACTAATCTGCCTCCTTAACTAGTCATGTCGGTAAGGAATTTTTCATACCCTTTTTCCTCAAGTAAGGGTATTGCACTCATATCGCCCGTATAGACAACCCTGCCATACTGCAAAATGTAGACCTTATCCACCTCAAGAAACTCGAGAACATACCGATGATGACTGATTATTACAAGAGTAGTTTCACCTTTCTCTCTGATTGTCTTCAGTTCTCGGCCTACGACCTTTAACGAATCATAATCGAGCCCACTATCCGGTTCATCAAGAAACATGATTCGTGGTCGCATAGAAAGGACCTGGAAGAGTTCGCTTCTCTTGGACTCGCCACCAGAGAATCCATCATTCAAATCACGTTGTGCAAGATTGCCAATACCTAGGGTCCGAAAATCATCATACAATTCCTGCTTGCAGGAACAGCTCTCTCCCATGAGTTGATCATCTTCAGCTTTGCATTGATACTCAGGACAGATTCTACAGATGAAATCGTCTAATTTGACACCTGAGATTCTCGGAGGTGTCTGAAATGCATACGCTATACCTAGTCTTGCACGTTCGGTGATTGATTTATCAAGTATCGATTCACCATTGAAGAGAATATCTCCGCTGGTTATTTTGTATTCTGGAAGTCCCATGATTGCCTTTGCGGTTGTTGATTTGCCAGAGGCATTTGGACCTAGTATGGCATAAACACAACCTGATTCGAACTCAAGGTCGACTCCACTAAGAATAGGTATACCATTTACTTCGACACGTAGGTCTCGCGTTTCTAGTAAGGGAATTGAATTCATTGATATCAAAGCCTTAAGATTTGGTGACGGTTGCCAAAAATCAGACGCCAGTCCGATGATTTTGGTTCTTATTTACGCGTATATGTACCCATTGTTTGAGCTACTGCAAGTTTATGTTTCTCACACAATTCGCGAAAATTGTTTTTGTGTACATTTTCAAGAGCTGGAACAGATAGTGCATAAATTGTGAAGAAGTATCTATGCGTACCAAAGGGAGGAGCAGGACCACCCCAGTGACATACTCCAAAGTCGTTTTGAACCTCAACACCAGGGACTTTTCCACCAGAAGGAATTTCTCGGATTCCACTTGGAATTCCATGCAGAAGCCAGTGTATCCAATCTCCGACTGGTGCATCAGGATCGTTGCATATCAAAGCGAAGCTTTGCGTATTCTCAGGAGCATCATCCCAACCTATGTGTGGATTGATATTCTCATTTCGATATGAGCACCGTGCGGGGATTGGTTGCCCCTCTTCAAAATCGTTACTCCAGAGTTTCATCTTACATCAGCTCAAGAGGTACGTATTGTATTCAAGACATATGCACTTGTCTTTTGTCATACTCTTTTCTAAAGGCAAAATGAGGCTAGATTTGTCGTTATTTTTCAAATCCATTGCGAACCGAGATGATCTTTTTGACAGCCCAATCAACATAGGTATCACAGAGATTTCTTGGAGGGGTACCAATTCTATGTGCTCCTTCTTGTGGTGCTTTTCCATCATCCATTGCTTTGAGAGAACTACAACGAACCGATCCCCAATCATCAGTGAAATTCTGAAGAAAGAGTTTGATTGCTTCACGGGATTTTGTTCTCTGTGCCTTAAATTCATCAATCTGTTCACTACCAGTTGTACCAAATAGAAGGGACAGACTCATCACGGCTCCACTGACAGCACCGCATATCTCTCCGAACCCTGCAACCCCGCCACCAAGATTAGAAGCCACTTTCATACAGGAATCGCTGAAGCCGGGGAGAGGTCTGTCTCTATGTACTCTAATCACTACACTCTCAGCACAATTGAACGATCGCCCATCTTTCTCTTCCAAATGAATCCACTCAGAGCGCTCAAAATCTCTGACCAAGAGAAAAAGATTCGTGTATTGACAATTATCTAGCTCATAAGATATTCGAACATTATGCTTAAAACGGCCTTCTATACATTCAATTTTGGGTAATATCAGTGACTGCTGTCCAACAGACTTTCGAAAGATTGGTTTCCCTCGCAATTCAACGAGAGGAAGAAGCATACGAGTTTTACATGAAAGCCGCTGAGGAGTCGGAATTCAAGTCTTCAAATAAACTACTCCATGATCTTGCACACCAAGAAGTCACTCATAAAGAGAAACTTCAGGCTGCAATGAAAGCGGGTGTCTGTGAAACATTCACATGTGAAACGGTTGATGAGATTGAGAAGATGGATTTGAGCCATTATCTGGTGGATATCCCCCTTCTACCGTCCTCGACACCTCAAGATGTCCTTATTGTAGCAATCAAGAAAGAGGATGCTGCTCATAGCTTTTACAAGGCACTATCTGAACTGACTAGTAGTGGAAATCATCGAGCAGTATTTGAAACTCTAGCTAAGGAAGAAGAAGCTCACAAGACAAGACTTCAGAATATGTATGACGATATTTTCCAACCAGATATGTAGGGAGAGCCAAAGGCTCCCCTTACCGTTCATTGTAAGTTGTACAATCTTGGACACCAGAGTGAAGTGCTCCCAGAAACGGCACTGGGTGGACTCTGTGAGGTCAGAGCTGTGTTGTTTCGACCTCATGCTTGAGTCACCTGACTGGACTATAAGAGCTCCACTATGATCTCTCAAAGACTCATCTACGAGATGTCCAACATTGTCCAAGGTTTCAGCAGCTGTTGACAACCCTGTTTATTAGTTGATTAACGTCTATGTAGCTTAGGAGCAGCAAGAAACGTCAGACCACGTTTTGTAAGCTCTTCAGCAGTTCGATTCAAAGAGTGATGTTTATCAAAGTAGTTTCGAAGATTTAATGGCATATGACCGGCTTCAATGATATCCTCTTTCTTTCTGAAGTAATCAAGAATATCACTAGGATAATCACGAGCTGCATCTATCTCAGGAACGCCTCCTTCGTGTTTTGCGCTGATATTCTTGACGTGATCTGCCAAATCAAGAAGTTCAGGTAGTCTATCATATGGTTGCCGGACAATTGACTTGTAGGTTTCAGTGATATGGTGTTCAATTCGCACGACATCTTCGAATCCGAATTCTTTTCGTATGTACGCAGAGAGTTCAATGGTCTCATTGTTGACACTATTTGATAAGTTAAATCCAATGAGTGGGCTCGTGCCATCATCTCGACTAAATAACTTGGCAGTCATAAGCGTCCAAAGACAGGCATATGGATTATCATTCCCCATGTATACAGAGATCTTGAACTCCATGTCAATTCCAAGCTTGTGCATCATATAGCCAACCAATACGCTACCAGGATTGATGTTCAACACTTGGGTTATTCCATACTTTGTATGATAGTGCAGATACTCGTTTGCCCACTTCAGTGGAAAGTGGTTGGGCATTCCTACTCCTCCAAAGTAACCGGTTATTGTTGCAGGACCACCAAGATGAACATTCGTTGGGGCACCATCAGAGCCAGGTAAGGTTCCCTTTGTATCAAGTGTTTCAACATAGGAAGAACCCACGATTTGCATTGCTGCAGCAAAAGCAATTACATCGTTGTCAGCAGTCTGCTCAACCATATTTCGGACTCTGATAAAGCGTCCTGGCATTAGTTCATCATTCTTGACAGCCTGTTTGGCCTCCTCAATAAGCCATGGAAAATATTGGCAGGCGCTTATCTCGAGGGTGATGGCAAAACTATCATCAAAAGACATCGATTCGGTCTTATCGCCAAGTATCTTTCGACGATAATCAGGAATTGAAATGAATGCATTGTTATCACGTTGTTCCTGAAGCCAGAGAAGATCATCGACATATGGGGACTTCTTTTCTTCTAGCATAGCCATTAGGTGATCCAATTTGCGGGCTTCCTTGGCCTTTCTATTGATTTCTTCAACGCCTCCATATTTATCGAGAACCTCTAGAAGGTTGTTCACAAGGGGATTATCTGGATTGAGAAGAAAGTCATTAATTTCGGTCAGTCTTTCTTCATCAATTCTTAATTTTTTGCGATCAGTCATATCAAATTGCCGCCCGTTTTAAGTTGCTTTTACTTGGAAGATATTGGGATGAATAATCCTGAATCATAGGTACTAAAAAACCGTTCTGACATCGCGATTAGATAATGATTGAAAATGTCCACAACCATGGATACCAACTAAGTCTCTTCGAGAGGGCTCAGATCTCGTAGATATGACCTGAGGATGGGGCCAATTGATAGAGTCACAATTGAACCTACAATGACTTGGATTGAATTAATAGTCACAAGTTCTGCAAATGCAGCACCAAATGAATAGCCAAGTATGAAAACCTCTCCAACGAGATAGCCCAATAACATCGCACAAGATGCAAGAAATACTCCAGCAACGTCCAACAGACTGAACTTAGTCATCTTACTTACACGGGAGCTGAAGAGACCAACAATCATTCCTTCAAGACCTTTAGCAATGAGAGTAATGGGGGCGTATGGTGGTGCCAAGATTAGATCAGCAATTGCAGAACCACCGCCGCCAGCTATGAATCCACCTACAGGACCAAGAAGAAGGCCGCTAATCATCACAAGTACATCACCTAGATTGAAGTAACCACTAGTTGTCGGAAATGGTACAAAGAGAACGATCGTAGCCACGGTAGTAAGTGCAGTAAGAATAGCTAGTAATGACAAGTAAATTGTTGAATTGGGGTGTTTGGGGTGGAAATATTCCATCAATCTCTCCTCCGTAGATTGGGTTTTTTCGACGCTCTGCGAGAAAGGGGGTTCCTATTTAACTGTAAGCCTTGTCAGAAGAGAAGTATTTTAACATAAGCGGCTTATTGTGATAGGTGCGCAGTGACTCATACTGCTGCATATTATTAGAGAGGTAGAGAAGAATGAGTAAGAAATGGATACAGACTGCAGATTGGAAGAGTGAGAAACATGTTCCAGTAATAGAGGTCAAGAAACTAGAAGATGGCAAAGTCAAAGTGAAGGTGTCCGTGGGAAAAGAAATACCCCATCCAAACACGACAGCTCATCATATCAAATGGATAGACCTATTCTTCTGGCCAGAGGGAGAGAATTTCCCAATTGAGATTGGATACATAAGTTTTGATGCACATGGTGAATCGGCTAAGGGAGCTGATTCAAGCACAATCTATACAGAGCCTATAACAAAATTCATCTTTAAGACGAAAAAATCAGGGACTCTGATGGCTACAGCCTATTGCAATATTCATGGTCTTTGGAAGAGTGAGGAAGAACTCAAACTCTAAACCAATGTTACTAATTTGTGCTGGTTGGAGTCTGCCTATGATCAAGTAGTCAGACATCCACCTTCCGTTTTTATCTTCGTTGCGAAATCTGAATCCAATTATCTTAAGAATCTTTGAGAGTTGTATAGTAGGGAAGCCCTGCCTCTTGAATCCTAAGAGTGTCAAGAGATTCTATTCCTCTAACGCAGCTTTGTATATTGTTGATCCGTTACAGAGCCCTCGAGCTCTGACTCTTTTTCCAAGAAAAGGGATGAATTTCCCTGAATTAAAGTCAGCAGAAACAGCCTCCCAAGGCAAAATTGCAGATAGGTAGTAGGTCTTCCCATCATCCGTAGTTAGTGCAAACATTTCATTCTTCTTCGTAATTAATCCGACAATTTCGACCTCTTCCATAGCATCAAACAACCCAATCTGGAACATTTCAAACTAGTCACAAGATGTGACTCTCTATTGTGACCCTCACAAGTGGCTTCGCTATATATACTAATTCTGAGCAGTATCTCTTGTGAACTATTATGGCTCTA
>JAFGAR010000075.1 GCA_016933575.1 Candidatus Thorarchaeota archaeon | reverse complement strand
GTCAGATTCGAAGCACGGACCATCACAGAGGGAGAGTACATACGCCTTGATAACATCCTGATTCGGTCGCAGGTCACCGTCGATAACTACCGATTCGAGAAGACCTTCCAGTTCGATAATATAGAGGGAGATCTTTTCTTGATTGAACTACTTCATATAGACATGGGAGCATCGCCCTCTGAAACTTTGACTGTTGAAGGACGAACCGGAACAAGTGGAACTTGGACATCACTAGGTACAATATCTTCAGCAGGCGATAACACATTCCAAGTCACGGACCCAATATTGACAGGATCTCCTGCAACATTTCAAGTCCGCGTGACGGATGGAACTACGAGCTCTGATGGCACATCAAGCAGTTGGGCTATAGATGGGATGTATCTAACCTTCAACAATTACAGGCCTCGTTCGATACAGGCACCAACCTCAGACGGATTGAGAGATACTGATACTGAACCAGCTCTGTATGCATACGATGGCGACCATAGTGGCTATGTATATCTTTGGACTTTGGTTGAGGATCTGGACGATCCAATAGATAGGGTCTTTCTGACTGCTGAGGACGGTGAAGGAACCCTTCTTTGGAGGGTTCTATATGACGGAGGAACGTGGGAAGAGCACAATGGGCTTTTCCAAACAGACTATGACGGTATTTCCATAACATATGGATCGGCTTCCAACCCTACTGCTAACAGATTACTACTAAGGTGGACACTCAGATTCACATACAAGCATCCTAATGTTGATAATTTGGTTCTAACCATCACCTCACTTACTTGGTCAACCGAATACAACACGTATATTGGATCTTCTGATACGTATGAGACTGGTTGGAATGTTGAAACCAGAGTTGAATTGATTGGAGCTCTTGGTTCGAATTGGGGGCTTCTTTCTGATGGTGAAAGGTGCAGTGCTGGTGGGTCTGTAACCTTCAGCGGAGACGTTCGATACTATGGGTCCGCAAGCAATCGAGTTCCTTCTACTGTGTCGTATTATATCGCGCGTGATGATATGTCCGGTTCGTGGCCACTATCGTATGAGAACGCATGGAATGTTTATCCAAGTGGTGATGGCACGTTCTCGATTGGCCTGCCTGCAAAAGACTCTGTGTCAATGAATACATATTCCTTCCATGCAATAGGAGGTCAGTGGCCACTTGATAGCGTGGATTGCTTTGTTGACCCTGAAAACTGGCCTGAGATTCAATCTGATCAGATTGTTATCACCTCGTCGGGTGTCATTGATAATGATGGAGGAAGTGACCATGTTGTTGGAACCGGTTTGTCATCCGACAATGAGGTCCTGCTATATTACACTCTTGAGTATGAATCCGATAGTACTCTTATATGGTCTGGAACTTCGACATGGAGCGTATCGGGCAGCAATGGAATAACTCTTACATATAATTCGGATAATTCACGCTGGGAAGGCCCACACTATGAAACAACTGCTGTGACTAGGGATTATGACACCTTAGAGATCACGACCAGTGAAGGAGTGAGTACTGTCAATACACACCCAACGGCATCAGTGACTTGGGATACTATCATCATCAACTCGATTGAGGTCTTCAATGGTACTGGAATCGAGGACTATCATGTGAATACCGGTGAGAATGTCGAAGTGCGAGTG
>JAFGAR010000074.1 GCA_016933575.1 Candidatus Thorarchaeota archaeon | reverse complement strand
TGATAGTCACATATTGTGACCCTCCTCTGTGACCCCTAATTGTGGCTTCGCTATATATACTAACTCTGAGCAGTATTCCTTGTGAAACATCATGGCTCTAGCAACTAATAACAGAACCGAACTCGTGAAGAAGAACAGACAGGTCGCTTCGACCAAGGCTGTAGGCTATGCCTACGCGACTGTTGTGAGGTAATACCAATGGCACTCGCGAAAGTATCCAAGGCTCCCAAGTCCGAGATCTCTACTACGGCGATCACTCAGGCTTACTTCAGGAGGTAATCTTCTTGAAACTGGTCGTGGACTCAGTCACTGGCATGCATTTGACCCAATCCTATACGAAGTGGTCACACCGGTGGTCACTTTCTCCCACTACCAGCATAAACTGTGACCAGTTTAGTATCTACTGAGGTTACCACTATGACGCCGAAGACTCGCTCCGATGAAACACAACTTGACCCACACCTTTTGCTCTCATTTCAGTGTCAAACGAAGTCGCTTTTCTATGACTATCACTGGAGGTTAGATGGATGAGCAAAGTGGCATCTTTCTTCGGGCTTGCAGATGCGAATGAGAAGATCCTCCGCCTCTCTTCAATCCTATCTCTAATCCTCCCAATCGTAGCATTTGCTACTACACTAAGCACGACATTCTTCATGATTTTCGTAGCTGAGTGGCTCGGAGGTGGATCCTATATTGAAGGCCTTTCATTGGTTGGAATCTTGGTCGTTCTTCAGATGGGCGTACAGACAATATTGGACTACCCAACCGCAGCCCTAGGTGATGCCATTGGACAGAAGTGGATAATTACTTCTTCTTTCTTAACGTTTGCAGCTACCTATTACATGGTAGCATTTGTAGGACCTGAAACATCATTTCTCTATGTTATTGTCCTCTATCTCCTCATGGGATTCGGGAATTCCCAGATGAGCGGGGCGTTCATGGCGTGGTTTGATAACAACTACAGAGTTGCGATGCCTGCTGACAATGATCGAAAACAGTATGGTATCTTTATGGGAAAGGTTGGAATGCTATTCCAGATTTTCGCGGTTATTGCTCTAATACCTGGCAGCATTCTTGCAGTGGTGTTTGGTCGCGCTTGGGTCTTTCAGCTTCAAGCAATTCTGTGTCTGGGCATTGCTCTGTTGGGTCTCAGATATATGGATGACTTCCCAGAAGTGAAGGAGAGTCGTATTAAGAAGCCCTCAATGAAGGATTATACCTCTGTTCTTTCCTCTGGTGTGAAATTCCTATTCAGTGATAAGTATGTGACATATATCATTCTGGGTGGCTGTGTCGTAATGAGTGCTGGAATGGTATGGGGTAATCTCATCCTATTCCCAATGTACTTCAGCTATCTGCTAACAGATATCGCGGTATCTACTTTCAGAACATTGCTTTTTGGTGTTGATGTGATAAATCAAGAGCGTAGTGGGGTCTGGTCTCGTAGATTCGAACCTAAGAAGTGGATACCAAGATTCAGATTCCTACAAAGCGTTGGTGCAGTTTTCTATCTATCCTTCGCAGCTATCATGTTCTTTTTCCCCCCTGTTACACAAGATACAGAGATATTCACGCTTACCATCCCGTACACTCAGATCGTCATCATGCAGCTTCCGACTTCGAGTATTGTTCCCTTGCTGCTGATGACGATCACTTTCATTATTACAGGCTTTGCAGCGGGATTTGCTGAGATCCTTACTCAGCGTGAGTTGCTAGATGTAATCCCGAATAAGATACGCAATAGCATGTACTCTCTATCTCCAACTATTGCGACCATACTCGCAATGCCCCAAATCGCTTTCTTCGGATGGCTCATTCCTACTGCAGGATTCTCCCTGACCATGACTCTCTGTGCAGCTATCTCCATCCTCGGTGTTTTGATGATTGCAAAGGGATTGAGTCATCCGAAACCTCTAGCCAAGGATATCTCACATGACGTTCAAAATGATGAAATGACAATTGAAGTGGTGGCAGTAGAAGAGTAGTTGCCTTCGCTGCCCACCCTTCCTCTCTTTTTCATATCCACTCTGTTGCAGCAAGATTAATACTCTTTGATGTCCTCTCTAAATTAGTGATTACTATGAGTAGCCGTCCAGCATTTTTGACCGTTTCATATTCGGGTGGTAGTCTTGACACACTCGGACATGAGAAGAAAATGGTCTCTGAAAAGGATGTCAAATTCGATGGGGAAGATGGTTCTATTGAATTGACAGACATCCGTATCGTTTGGTATAAGAAACCCTCAAAGATGGGTGGTTTGAAGAAGTTTGGCGCTGTGGCTGGTGCCCTTGCTGCTGCAGCAGCAGTAGATGCGATTGGTGACTCAGTTGGAGGGTTCGCAGGTCGTGCCATAAGTCGTACTGGCAGGAGTATGGGCTATATGGCTGTGGGGGCCGCGATATCCAGTTGGACCATGGATTCCTACTACAACAAAGACAAGAATGGAAACACAGAGAGTCTTGCACTTCCGCTTGTTGCAATTGGTCAAGCCGCGCAAAGCGGAGATAAGCTAGTTATTGAGCTTAAATCCGGCGGCAACATGCAATTTCACTTCAAGCAAAAGAAGGTAATTCCATCCATCATCGCGAACATTACATCTGCACAAAGCAAAGGAAAATGCCCCTTCTGTGGTACATCTGCAGGGAATGCCAATAAATGTCCTAACTGTGGGGCTGCATTAGAAGGTGGTGGAGAAGGACCGTCAGGTTCACAGGAGTCTGTTACCATCTCAATGAGTGGAGGCGGCAAATTCTGCACGAACTGCGGAAATCCTGCTCCTGAGGATGCACGTTTTTGTGGAAAATGTGGGAATCCTCTGTAGTAGATCCTTTTTCCTCAGGCGTCAGTGTTATGACGCCTTCTATTCTTTATCTGAACAGATTCTCTTCTCCGGTGCGGTGAATATCTGATACCTTTTCATTCCCTCTTTCATAATCATAGCCTCGAATAATGACCACCGGAATCCCTTCGTCAGCTTGCCCCATCACCAGTTCAGCAGCCGATGCAATCTGATCCACCTGACAGATCATTGACCTCTGAAGGATTCTACCATAAAGATCCTGTTTTCCTTGATTATGCTTGAAGGCATTAATTCCCGCACAACCAATCGCAATATTGATTGCACCCTTTCTCCAAGGTCTTCCCTCCGTATCAGAGATTATTACAGCTATTTTCTTCCTTGACTGCTCTTCAATCTCCGTCCGTAGTAGTTTAGCGCTTCTATCAGGGTCTCTGGGTAGAAGTAGATATGATGAAGGCGGTGCATTAGAATGATCGACTCCTCCAAAATTACAGATATGACCATTAGGCAATTCGATAATTAAAGCTCGTTCATCTCTAATCACCGCTCTCCCTTCTCCAAGTGCAATTTCAACCTGAACCGCATCAAAATCGCTTCGGTTCGCAATATCTTGAGCTCTTGGTGTAACATTTATCTGTGACGACTCGATAACACGACCTTCCGCCTTCGATACGATCGTATGGGCGATCACTATGATATCTCCATCAACAAGCGATATATTGGTACTATCTAAGGCATCGAGTATGCATTTTGGTATGTTATCCCCCAGATCTATTTTTGGAATACCTCTGAGAGGAATGATTTCAACTGAACCGACCATCTATCGCACAGACCTATCCCCTTTGAAGAGTCGATATCTAAAAAGATGCTGTATCTATCTGAAAATCCCCTGCTTGCTCAAAATGGGCTCTAAATGGCGTTTCTTCTTGGAATGGGCTTTCTACGGGAAAATGTTATAGGAGAGAACGAGGAGTTTCAAGAAGTCTTAGAAAGACGCAAATACTATTGTAGAACGTAACTAAAGGCGTTCTAGAGTTGTTCCACCAACAAATGAATGAAGTAGACCTTACGAAGTGATGACAGTGAGTGGAAAAGATGCAAGTCCCTACACGGGTAGTGGCGGGGACATTAAACAAGGAACTATTGCGAAGTTCATGCGAAAGAGGACCCAATTAGTCGGATTCGAAACTGGGTTGAACAAACATACTCAGTATGCCATTGAGTTCCTCGACAACGCGATAGATGCTATTGAAAGCTGGTGGTGGAAAACTGATAGTCGACCTCGACTTCAGGATGCTCTTGATCCTGCATTGATTAATGAAGTTCGGGATAGACTGAAGGACGAGCTGTATGACTCTATCGCACTGAGTAAGCAGCTGGAGAAGGACACACGTGCTGGAAAGGAAGTGAATCTTCCTCCACAGAAGAAAGAAACACTTGATGATAAATTAACACAATTCAGGAAGTTTGTCGTACCTTTCCGTTCATTCATCAATAAACGAGAACCATTGGTTGTCATGAAACTTACTGAGGTCTTCATGCCTGATCTTGTGCCTCTTGATGATGAAGAAGGCTTCAAGGTTTACGAATTCATCTGTTTTGACAATGGTGTCGGGATGATTCCAAAAGACCTCGATAAGTTTGGGATATATCTAGCATCAAGCAAGTCCGAAAAACTGAGACAAACCCGTGGAAGTCAGGGCTTTGGAGCTCCGTCCGCATTCAGTGACGCTCAGAACACTACTGGTAAACCCATTTTCAGTGTTTCACAAAGGTTCACATCTAAGACAGCAACAGTAGCTGATTTCTATACGACCACTGCAAATACAAAGGACTATGTGAGTGGTCCGTTGGAAATGGAGCTGCCATTCACACAGGGCACCTATATCAGACTAAACTATCTGAACATTCAGTATCGTCGAGGATACGCTGATATCTATGCTGAGATGGCATCGCTTCTTAATTCCCATGTGACCATCGTTTTCATTGATCCATATGGGACGGTAAACATCTATCCACGCAAAGTCAAGGCATTTCCAGAAGAACCGAAATATGCTCAACCACATCCTGCAAGTATTCGTATCGGTGAGTTTCAAGATCTTCTTAGAGAAGCAGGTACAAGGGATCTCAGGAGCTTTCTGACGAAAGCTTTCGTCAGATTGAGTGGAAATAAGGCTAAGAC
>JAFGAR010000073.1 GCA_016933575.1 Candidatus Thorarchaeota archaeon | reverse complement strand
TATCTCTTCCTACAAGATATCTATCACCAACTGGGTGTCGATAAAATTTGCAAAGAGATCAGCTCCAAGTATAAGTTCACCTATGACCTTGACAGTATCTTATCGAGACTCTTGTATGGCCGCATCCTCTTTCCTTCGTCAAAACTCAGTACTTTCGAGTTCTCAAAGACCCTTCTAGAAGGAGCCCCCTTTGAGCTGCAACATGTTTATAGGGCCCTAGAGGCCATTGCCAAGGAATCGGACTTCATTCAATCCTCTGTCTATAAGAACAGCCTTGAAATCTCCAGGCGCAATGATAAGATCCTCTATTATGATTGCACCAATTATTTTTTCGAAATCGAACAAGAAAGTGGTCTTAAACAGTACGGGCCCTCCAAGGAACACAGACCTAACCCACTCGTTGAAATGGGCCTGTTCATGGATGGCGATGGGATTCCCCTCGCTTTCAGCATCCATAGCGGCAACACCAATGAGCAAACAACCCTTCAGCCACTGGAAAAACAAATCATGAAAGACTTCTCGCTCTCTAAGTTTGTGGTCTGTACCGATGCAGGGCTCTCATCTGCGACCAACCGCAAGTTCAACAGCAAGCAAGACCGCGCCTTCATCACCACGCAGTCTCTCAAGACCCTCAAAGGCCATCTCAAAGAGTGGGCACTGAGCCCAGAAGGCTGGCGTCTGAGCAGTTCATCTGAGCGCTTTAATCTGGCAACACTTGAGGCCTCTGATGATCTCATAGAGCGTTATAAGAACGCCACCTTCTACAAAGAAAGATGGATCAATGAAAATGGTCTGGAGCAACGACTCATCGTGACCTTTTCATTCAAATATCAGGCCTATCAGAGGACCATTCGAAATCGTCAGATTGAGCGCGCGCTCACCCTCATAGAAAGTTCACCATCAAAACTCAAGAAACACCGCCAAAATGACTACAAGCGCTTTGTAGAACAGACCCACATAACGGATGAGGGTGAGATAGCGGAAAAAGAAGTATTCAAGCTCAATACAACAAAAATATATAACGAGGAATTATATGATGGCTTTTATAGTGTGTGCAGCAATCTCGAAGACGAGGTTGAAGC
>JAFGAR010000072.1 GCA_016933575.1 Candidatus Thorarchaeota archaeon | reverse complement strand
TAATAAGCGATCTCATAAGTCCCCCTGATAAGGGGGATTTAGGGGGTTGTTTCTTATGCTTCTATTACCCGATTAAATTGTCAAACTTCATTCAAAGGGGGGATCGAACTGTCCCCCCTTTGAAAAAGGGAGCTTATTCAGAAAGCTCAAATGAGATTGTCAATAGAATGAAGATTTTCATCATTTTTGAGATGTGAATACCTTGTTGTTATTATCAAGACCCTATCCTGTATGGGTGGGAACAGACTTGTTCCACAAAACAGGTAAAGGTTCACTTAATGTTTTATTTTCTATGCTGCTTTCTCTTTGCTGCATTCGTCCTGACGAACCCAGGAATCAATGTGAACAGCGATAGCAGTCAAGAGGGCATAGAAAAGATGCCTTTCTTTAGAACGTGTTCTAAAGAAAGAGAGTTTGAAGTCGTTTTTCTCTCGTTTGAACACCCTTTCTGCAGAGGTTCTATGATCATATATGTCTTGCCATTGTTTTGATTCTCTGGGAATTGGCGGATGTAGACGCATATAATCTTTTGGATGAGTATAAACAACTCTACCATAGTCAGATGGAGAGCAGTCATCAATGAATTCACATTCAAGAGCTTCATTGCTCTTGCTGGCTTTGATAGGACACCGCCACTTGAGTCTGTTTCTATCTTTCTTGTTGTGGCCATTGTAGCGCATCTGGTATCCTGCCCGGCATACGGGAACGCCATCAGGTGTTATACCGGACATGGGCATATTACTGGTATTGCCTTCATTCCTGCTATTGAGTGGAATGAAAGGCTTCATATCCCAAATATCATGGGAGATTCTGTAGAAATGAGTAGCATCATGAGCAGCATCAAAACACCCATTATCTATACCGTATCCCATTGTCTGCGTGCATCTGTGCATAGCATACATGCCCAGCACTGAGTCATGTCTACTGCCAGTAGCCATCATCAGATAGGCGGGCAGTTCGAACTTGTGATCAAAGCTCCATGTGTTGACCTGGTAGAAGTTGTAACCATAAACATAGGTCTCGCGATAGGAGTCATATCCCAGAGAAGCGTCTGGAGCGTTGAAGAATCTGCGACAATCACAGGAAGAAGATTCGCAATTGCATTTCTTCTTACCATATCTGTTGGAATGGGCTTTGAGTTTGGTGCCATCAGCCGAGATATTGAGGTGTTTCTTGTCTATCAGCTTTCTTGACTGAGATTCGTTGAGACAGCAAAGCTCAAGAATCTGATTGACTATCTTCTCTGCATTTGGTGTATAGAATTCATCAGAGTTGTCATCATCATATATGCTCTGGAATCTATCAGCCAACTTTGATATGATCTTGATATGACGTTTGGTGACCTTGTGTTTATCATCTTTGAG
>JAFGAR010000071.1 GCA_016933575.1 Candidatus Thorarchaeota archaeon | reverse complement strand
TATGTGGATGCCTATGATGATTTTACACTTAGGCTGACTGCAAATGAAGCATTTGGTGAGGTGGTGATACCATTCTCATACATAACAGGTGAATCCGAATTCAAGCGTTCGGTTTCTTTCAACATTCCAATAGATAGTAGAAAGCTACTAACATCTTGGCAACATGTTTCAGAATCATGGCCTATGTTGATGTTCGTTTACAATGGTACGCATGCATATACTACTACTAGTTACATAGATGATGTTACATGGTCATGGGACTCATCTGGTCTTCAATGGATTCCAGAAATTGACTTTCTAGTAAATGATTCCATTGACCTGTCAAAGTATTATGTCTTGGAAGCGACTTCGATTGAGAATGCAGGAGCTCTGCTATCATGGACAGGTCACTATACTAATGACACAGATATGAACATCTATGACCCGTACAAGCAAGGAGGTATCATCTCTGGAGAACCATACTTCTGGGACGTAATCAATGCAGACAATGAAAAGATGCAGCCTCGGGATGAGATATGGAACCTTAGGACTGTCCTTCTTGGATACAAAGAAGGAATAGTAGAAGGCTTTGTAATGAAGGATGGAGAAGTCGTCCGGAGGGCTAATCCCGGTGATGTCCTGAATGTATCATTGATAGTACACGCACCCGGTGGAGAGATCAACGGCACGGTGTATGTGCCACTGAATTGGACAAATATGGATTTGGACGGGCCAAAGGACATTGCTGGAGCATGGGTTACGACCGCACGGCGGAACATAACACTCATGCTACGGACAGAGGGACAGGACTACAACGAAACCCATCGTTGGAGAGTACAGAGTAGTCACAACCTGACCATGGACTTGGAGTCTGAGCAGGCATGGTCGAATTCGACCTTCACAGTATTCATGTATCATATCAATGGCATGTTCATTGGTCAATATACCGTAACAACAGACATTATCACTATCTTGGACTATACCTTCGAAGTCGGAGATGATGAGTCACTTATTCAGTTCGATATCGTATTTACTGAAGACGCCCCCTCAATGAAGATAGATCATGCTGAGATGAGCTCTGGAGTTGATATAGCGTGGCAATTGAACATTTCTGAAGCTGGGCAGAACAATTGGGTGATATACCCTCCGGAGCCTGACTTCACCAATCCTGATGTATCAGGCAGCGAATATCAGATTGTCACGGCTGACAGGATGCTGTGGAGTCCCTCTCACTTCATTTTGGGTAACTTCTCTATCTGGGAGCCTCAGAAGTGGGCTGTCACCGAAGACGGCGCAATTGACCTCGATGGCAATGTCTTCACGACAGAGGACCAATACTTCGTGAAGAGGACTGGATACTTCGACAGCTGGGGCAACTCAACTGTGGAAGGCATG
>JAFGAR010000070.1 GCA_016933575.1 Candidatus Thorarchaeota archaeon | reverse complement strand
TAGAGCCATAATAGTTCACAAGAGATACTGCTCAGAATTAGTATATATAGCGAAGCCACTTGTGAGGGTCACAATAGAGAGTCACATTTTGTGACTAGCTAGAAGGCGCTATTATCTTATCAAAAGGTTAGACTTTATACAGCAATCACACACAGTCCGAGTTGATAATGAACGAGTACGCCATCCTCATCAAACTCTTGACCAGAACTGGTACACCCATTGGAGCAAGTGTAGATGACATGCTTGATGCGCTTGGACTTCCTGAAGATACTGGTAGACATATACTATTCAAGCGGTTAGCGAGCCTACACGAAAAAGTAAGTGAGATTGGTCTCTTTGTTAGACACAATCCAGTTGCGGGTGTTTTCTATTTAGACACTTCTGATGATGTCAAGCTTCAACAGGATGGTACATCATTGCCGGATAGGCTTGCTGCAACGCTCCTGATTGTTATCACATTGGCGTATCAGGAAGGCGGCTGGGTCAGCATAAACCGAGTTCGCGAGTTTAGGAAGAAAGCACTGAGAGGTGTCATGGATGACCTCAGAGAATTGCAGGGTTCAGGATATGTGGAAATCCATCAGGATAAAAAACAAGTCCGCCTTGGTAATAGGGTACCCTTTGAGATAGACTATGAATCATTCTTTAAAGAACTAGTAGAGAGCTAGAAATGAAAAGATAAAGCGTTGCGTCTTCGTTAGTTTTATCAAGGTTCCATACCGGGAGAATATGGTCAAAAATCATGTCCCACAGACGTTCACTCAGATTTTCACAGGCAACCTGCCCAATCTGTGGAGGTAAGGAAGTCGCACGAGATGATCTCAAAGGTGATCTTCTTTGCACAAACTGCGGACACATAGTAACCCGTACTGAAACTAAAGCTGTTGGCAAGTTCGAGATCGCACAACATCTGAAGAGAAATGGAAAAATGAACTTTGCTGCGCTCCAAAAGGCTACTGGAGCATCAGAAGACAGACTCTTCGGTGTTTTAGATGATATGATGGAGATTGGTTATCTCAATGAAATTCAAGGTCAATGGTCCCTGACAAAGAAAGGCCAACGCTGGTACAGACAGAGATTAGGGCAGGAATGGGGGTATTAGTACAAACTGTGCATTTCCCCATAATTAGTGGACACTAGTTTTGCTATGGCTTCAATCTATAATGTTTCTAATTTATACCATAAAAATAGATTTATTAAACAACAAATTTGAGAATCGATAGGATTCGATTCATTGACTTCTTTAATCTCCCCTCCTAAACAGAGCAGCATTCAGCTTCTCCGGGGGAACCACGCGATTAAGATATGTTGCCAAAAGCAGCATATTCTGATTTCGAATCGAATCCTAACATTTTTTCATACACACAATTCAATTCCTTTTTTATTAATTGTCCTAGATGGCTCGTATTGGCGTGATTTTGAGGCTTAATTTTTCCAAATGTACCTAACTAAATACTTAATATGCAATCGAAATAACATACTCGTAGGGTCTGGTTGAGAGAGCTTCAAACTCCCCTCCTAACCACGCGAATACTTCCTACATCAGTAGGAACCTACTTTCCCTAAATTTTTCTCTTTGCCAGGCCCATATTCCTTTTAATTTTCTGAAAAATAGACAATGTGAGAGGCTAGAAAAAATTAGGACTGAGGAAAAAGAGAGGGTGGGAGGTGAGCGCCCCCCTGAATTATTACCGTCTTTTATGGATTACTACCACAATAGCAATGACTGCAATGAGAAGTGCACCAACGACTGTGGCAATCATCATGATTGAAGGTACACTTGGCATGAACCAACTATCCCATGGATCGTTTTCAAGGTCAACACCATAATCAACAAGTCTGTCCCAACGGTCTTCTTGATCAGGATAATGGTATTGAACAGCACCGATATTTGGTGCATACCAGACCCAGAAACTTACTGCACCATCTGGTGTAATCTCTTCTTCGTGGATTCTGATACAATCATCAAATGTACCTGCAGGAACTGTTACACTCTCAATTGCCTCAATTGTGTAATTAGCGGAGAATGGCACTCCAGGCATTGAAGTTTCACTTGCCTTGAGAATGAGTGTGCCAGTTGTTGAACCACTATGTATTGCACCAGCGGTCACTGGTTCTGTAACATAATTCAATCCACTGCTGGCAGTTATCTTTGCATTCTCATCTTCAAAACCCCACCAGACAAGAGTGTCTGAAGTCTTTGAGAGCCACATCTGGTTCTTCCATGTATAGTTGGTCTCGCCAGGCATCATATGAGCCTCGCACCAATAGACTGTGAAGACACCATACGGACCGCCAAGGAACTCCCATTCATTACCAACATATCGCTTAGTCATCCATGTTCCTTGATCGTTGGTTGAATTGAAGATGTTATAGTTACCAGGAGCTAGCGGGAAATACTCCATCTGCAACGCACTGACTGGTGTCACTTGAGGAGTTGCGACCATCAGGGCAAAAATGGAACCAGCTAGTAATATCAGAGACAATTTCTTGCGCATCAAGGTAATCAATAATTCCGATTATTATCATTTTAAAAAGATAATTGCAATGAATCCATATTAGCATATTAAAAAGAAACGATAATATTTCTTGTTGGAAGATCTCTCGTACCAATCCATTAGGTAGTTGCCTTAGGACACTTCCTTTTTGATGACTAAATCTGGGCCATCGATTTTTACAGGAATTTCTGGTGGAAGCTCCAATAACCAATCTTCCAGTTCCTCCAAGGTTTTGAAGCGTAGGAGGGTGGTAAGTCGGTCAAGGGGGAGGGTCTCATACCGAGTCGTTATCTTCTTCATCTGGACCATGCGAAAGGCTTCAAGTTCTGCACGCGCTTCCTCTGCTCGTTCCTTGGAGGTATCTATCCAGATACTATCCCTCTCGAAGTCCCAAATCTCTACCAAGCCATCCATAGAGCCTGTGATTACATGGCTTCCATCTGGAGTGACTGTCATTGAGTGAATGTTCTCAGTATGTTTTAGATTTGCAAGAAGAACTCCTCCTCGAAGAACCCAGACTCGAACAGTACCATCAGTTGAACCAGTAATTACGTGTTGGCTATCAGCTGTAATGTGGATAGTAAGAATAGGAGCATGATGTCCTGTCATCGTCTTTAGGAGAGTACCAGTCTCTAAATCCCAGAGCCGAACAACACCATCCTGGTCACCTGAGAGTATGTACCGAGAGTCAGCTGTCATTGATAATGCAGTCACATGACCGTTATGACCTTCCAAAGTTCTTAGTAGAACGCCCAGTTCAAAATCCCAGATCCATACAACTCCGGGATCACGGGTGCCTGGAACGCGTTTACTTCCTGAGAGTAGATATCGACCATCAGGACTTACTAGCATTTTGTAGATACCATGTTCATGGTCAGAAGTTCTTAGTAAGACACCCCTATCAAGATCCCAATATCTCGCAAGTCCATCATCTCCACCAGTGACAATAAATCTCTGATCTGGACTGACCGCAACACAAGTCACATGAACTGAGTTAGGTGCAAGAGAACTTCTCATTTCTTTCTTTTCTAAATCCCATATTCGCACAGAGAGATCTCTATCAGCTATGGATACCAATCGTTTACCATCTGGCATGATAACAAGTCCGTATATTGGTCCGTCATGGCCAATGAAGCGGTGAATCTCTCTGCCCGTAGCAAAGTCCCATAGACGAATGGTTGCATCTTGACCACCAGATACGATTCGTTGACCATCAGGCGTAATGGATAAGGACCATACGGTAAATTCGTGCCCTTCCATTTGATTACTTGGCGTTAGTTCGCCTTCCAAGCGTGACATCTCCCTCTGTTTTTACAGCGTGGCATATATTCGTAGAAAACAATGAACAAAAGGTTGTTGTTTTTCCGGAATATTAAAGGAAAAAAGAAGAGAAGGGTGGCAACGAGTGCCACCGAAAATTTACATTGTTTCTAGTAGGTAGCTTCGGCCTTAGCAGTCTTTTCGGAATGCATCCCAAAGTCAGCTTCCTTCATACTCTTTCGCAATGCCCAGATGGTCACCACGAATAAAATGAAGAGTGCTGCTACAGCTGCTAATAGCATAGTCATTGTACCAGTGGTTTCAATCATGACTAAGACTGGAGCCAGAATCAAAGCGAGGAGATTGACTACCTTTATCATTGGATTGAGTGCGGGTCCAGCAGTGTCCTTCAAAGGATCACCTACAGTGTCACCAACAACTCCACACTTGTGACGCTCGGAGCCTTTTCCTAGATTATGTTCAGGATCACAGACTTCGTCTTCAATTGCCTTCTTTGCGTTGTCCCAAGCCCCACCTGTGTTGGACATGTAGACAGCTAACAATTGACCAGACACAATTATACCACCTAGAAATCCACCTAGTGCTGCAACTCCAAATAGAATACCAACAATAAGTGGTACTGTAACTGTTAATGCAGCAAGTGAAACGAGTTCCTTCTGAGCTGCTGTTGTAGAGATGTCAACAGCTCTACTATAATCGGGTGGCGTAGTACCTTCCAAGATACCTGGAATTCTAAATTGACGACGTACCTCCTTAATCATCTCGCCAGCCGCTCGAGTTACTGCTTTGATATTGACTGCTGAGAAGAGCCACGGCAAAGCGGCACCTAATAGTAGACCAGAGAAGACTCTCGGGTCATCTAGGAATAGGTGATCCAATCCAAGAGGTCCCAAAGCTACTACAACAAAGCTGTCAAAGAGGCTGACTGCAGCAATGACTGCTGATGCAATAGCTACACCCTTGGTAATCGCCTTGGTTGTGTTTCCAACTGCATCAAGTTCTGCCATAGTCTTCATGGCTTCTTTATCGAAATCACCTGGTGAGAGCTCGCCAATTCCTGCGGCATTGTCACTAATAGGACCGTAAGAGTCCATTGCGACATTGTTGCCTGTGTGTGATAGCATGCCAATACCAATCAATGCAATACCATAGAGTGTCCAAAGATTGCCTTCAACACCAACTACGAAGAATGGTGCGAAGATTGCAGCTATTCCAGGCATGAACAGAACAATAGCTATACCAAATGTTGATACAATGACTACGAGAGCAGCCACTGTTGACTCATATCCTGCAACAATGCCGGAGAGAATCATTGTTGCTGCACCAGTATCAGTAGATTTGACGATCTCTTTTACGGGTGCCTTCTTGAGGGATGTGAAGTAACTTGTGATTGGATTGAATGATACTGCTAAGAGAACACCGACAGCAATTAGGATTCCAAATCTGATATCTCCAACATAGAACCATGATAAGAGCATGGTCAGACAGATTGTGAAGATGCTTGAAGCCTCGTAGGAGAGGAACATCGCTTTCTCTGCATATACTGCCCGTTTCTTGAGCAGCCGCGGCCATACTGGAACCATTACTGTACCAATCATTGATGAGATGACTCCAACAGCTCTCACAAAGAGTGGAAAGACAACAACTGCAAGTGCTCCACCAGGAAGAACTGGGAATATTCCATCAACTGTTTCGAGATACAAAACGATAGCAAGAATCAATGAAGAAACAATTGTGACTTCATATGACTCAAATATATCTGCGGCCATACCTGCGCAGTCGCCCACGTTGTCACCAACGAGGTCTGCAATGACTGCAGCATTTCTAGGATCGTCCTCAGGTAGACCCTGCTCTACCTTGCCGACAAGATCCGCACCAACATCAGCAGCCTTGGTGTAGATACCACCACCTACTCTCATAAAGAGAGCTAGAAGGGTACCACCAAGACCAAAGCCAAGAAGTGCATCTGGTGCTGCAATACCATAGATGATGAAGATTACAGTGCCTCCAAGTAGACCAAGTCCATCTGTGAGCATGCCTGTAAAAGTACCACCTCTGTAGGATATTGTTAGCGCTCGATTGTATCTATTATCTCCTTCACGTGTAGCTTGTGCAACTCGAATGTTAGACTCAACGGCAATACGCATACCAAGCTGTCCAACAATAAGTGAGAAGCTTGCACCGAGTACAAAAGCCAGTGAACGACCGATACCGACAATAATTCGACCAGTTTCAGTATCACCAAATAAGACCTCTGTACCTCTTTCTGGTGTAGTAATGTAAACGGTGAAGAAAAGAAGAATAGATAGGACAATCAATATCGGGACGATTGTCTTCAACTGTCTATGAAGATATGATAGTGCTCCTTCTCGAATACCGTTCCATACTCTCTGCATCTGCTCAGTACCCTTGTCTTGTGCAAGGACACCTTTCCTGAGCCACCAAGCATACACGAGACTTACGAAAGCAGCCGCAATGACAGTCATTATCATTAACTGCTCAATCAGCGACATGCTTGTTAGGAATGTCTCGAATAATTGCATATTTTGTCTCACCATCCCGTATCTCTAGGCTCAGATCTTGCGACCTTTTGGATATTGAATAAACCTAGATTCCGGTATGTATTGGGTCATTGGCCAAAAATCGTGACTCTTAAGGGTATCTTTGAAGGATAGGTTATACAAACGTAAAGTGTAACTATAACAAATACCTGTTTGAGAATCCTCGGTGAACTACAAGCGCTAGTCAATGTGATTGTATAGATGAGGTAATAAGCAACTGCGTCACCGTATTTTGCTGAACATCAAGATCTTCATGATTGAGATAGCAACATGATTATTTCTGTAGGGATGTGATCAAAATATGATACAATGCAATAGATGTAAGAAGAAGATTCGAGGAGAACCAGTCTATGTTGGTTCTTCGCGACGCCCGTTTTGTAAGAACTGCGCGGGAAAAGTCACGGAATAAAAATGGTTAATGGTGGACCGGGCGCGATTTGAACGTCTGGTCCTATAATCACTCAAATTTCCTGCCATGTTTTAATATATCTCACAGCAATACTTACAATCAGATCATAGATATGCCCTTCTCGATCATTTTGATAAACTATCTCACATTTCGTTCAAGAATGCCATCACCCTTTCAAGAAGGTAACATGGTGTCTTACTCAAGGTTTTGCTGATATTTCCCTTCGAAGTTCTTGTGACCTCTGAAATCTCTGAGATTTGTTTCTTTTCCCATATGTAATAAAAACAGTACTCCAACTGAGCAGTAGTAAGACTAAGAAGCGAAGTGTATAAGAGAACAGAATTTGTTACTGCATTCCTCTCATCACTTGAGGTTTTATCATCGATTATAAAGCCAAGAGATATACTCATGTATTTCATCTTTTTTATCTCGTCGATCGCATTTCTTGCATTCCAGAAGACAGATCCATCACACTCGTCCGCGACTTCTTTTTGGATGATGGCTGTTCCGGTTCCAAGTCCCACTCGAAACTTCAATTCTTCCATTAAAAGCCTATGAAGGAGAAACACAATTGGTTGCCAACTAGTGACCAACAGCTCAATACTATCTCCCTGAGTCAGAGTAGGTATGGCCAAGCAATATTCTCTGAAGCGTGTATGGGTCTGGCACAGTATATCTCGTATCTTTTTATCTAGTTTCTTTCGTTCATGTGCATTAATATCCTTTGATGATACAATATCGATAATGGTAGCAATCACCGCTCTCCCATCCTATCAAAAAGAATCTGAAGATCTCAATTGACCATTCAAATGCTTTTTATTTTGAAACATTATATTTTAGCACATTATGGTTACTGAAAAAGATAACACATTCGAATATATTAAAGCTGTATTTGAGCATAACCAAGACTTAATTGGTCTTGCTGATAGCAAGGCAAATATTGTAGTAGGTATGATTTCTGTTCTACTTCCAGTTATATTCGGGGTCGAGGTGTTAACTTTTCTTGATGAAGATCAAATAGAATTACAAATGTTCATGTTCTCAACATTCATTATACTAGTAATTCTCTTCACAATATCATTCATGCTATCAATTTTCACTATTCATCCGAGATTGAAAGAAAATTATGACGATTCCATCTTTTTTCAAAATATTGTAAAAAAAACTGTTAAGGACTACATTTCATTCATTGAAAGTATAAAAGATGATATCATTTTGAAAGACTATGCATTAGAAGCTTATGCTCTAGCTGAGATTAATTGTAAGAAATTCAGGACTTTCAAATATTCGTTACTTTTTCTGGTAATAGGTATCTTTCTTCTTTCGTTTCGCTATATTCTGTTCTTTGGCATCTTAATTTTATGTTGATTAAAACACTCTGAAAAGCCAATTAGCAGTCTTCTATGTTTCTAAATCAATATCGTGCATTTGTATTTCTGTAATTTCTTTCTTAATTTAATATCAAGCAATAAAGAAGAATATGATATGGTGGACCGGGCGAGATTTGAACTCGCGGCCTCATGGAGGTTTGATCTCCTGGGAGACCCAGAAGGTTTGCAAACCATGCGATCTGCCGGGCTAATCTACCGGCCCACTGTTAGAGAGCTGTCTAATGCAGTGCGTTTTAACCCTTACGCTCCGATATCTCTTCGCGCATAGTGTCAATCCAGAAAGGAGCACCTTTCAAATGAGAGGTTTCTTCAGGACTGAGCTCTTCAATTTTTACCAAGGTCAAATCATCAGGTAAGATTCCACTGACACCAGCAGGATCCTCCATTACTAAGGTGAAGAAATAATCGCCTCGAAGGGCTAGCATAATCTCATCAAGTATTTGCTTTGCGCGTTTACGCTCAGATTCCTCATCAGCAAATCCGAGTGCAGTCTCGACTACTGATCTTACTCGAAATAAAAGACCCTCAACATTGGTAACAAAAGCATCTGCAGCAGGACCAGGTTCAACATCTATGCCCCATTCTGGAAAACGATAGGTGCAAGAGCCCGATCTAACCACACGCACATTAAGAAGTGAAACATCATCTACATGTAGTGTAAATCTCGTTGGTCTTCGTTGCTCTGCTGAGAATACATCACTATGACTGAAGCCGCATTCAGGGCATTTCATTGTGAACATAGCAAGTTCATTGAAGAATGGAACGCTATAGAGCATGGAGTTTACAATCAATTTGCCTGTTGTACAAACAGGGCATTTTGATGTAAGATCTTCCTTTGATGACATGATTACCAAATGCTCAGAAAATAGACCTCCTATAAGGGTGACCATTTAGCATATTCTGACATACTTGAAATTAGGATACATCACTATAACCCTCAAAAGGAATTATGAGAGAAGAATCATAGTGCACGCCATGCACTGTGTGACAGGCTAGAGGAATTGCTAGATACGAGGAAACGAGCGAACTGAGAGGAATTGACCCAATGGACATCAATAGCATATACATCATCAAACGCGATACAGGGGTGTGTATGTATCATAAGGACTTCACTGGTTCAGCCTTCGATCCGCAACTACTCTCTTCCTTTCTTGTGGCGATGACATCATTCTTTGATGAAGCCACACGCTCACTCAAATCTCAAGCAAGAGCCTTTGAAGGAACCGATTACACAATTCTTGTGGAATTCGGCGAATGGACTCTTGGAGCTATATCTACACAGATAGATAATGAACATATCAGGAATAAACTACGAAGAACCATCATCCGCTTCGAGGAGCAATTTGCAGTTCTTAGATGGGTGGATCTTGACCTTGCTGTCCAGACACGCTTTGAGCAGTCAATCATGGATGAATTCGTGAGAGAGAAGATTAGTCTAGAGACCTTGATTACTGTAAGACCTGAATGGGAACATTTGACTCGGAGACCGGACGTGATATCATTCCTCCGATTAATTCCGGATATTTGTTCAGTCACAGATGCTGCAAGATTCTTAGAAGTACCAGTGGAGATTGCACTCAACCTGACTGCAGAGGCACTCTGGGAAGGAGCGATTGTCGTTACAAATCCCGTTAGACCAGATGATATCTATCAGACCACATCAATGTCGCCTTCTGAGGAGGCGAGGGGAGAATTATCTCCAGTAGCTGCGAGAGCCTTGACTGAACTGGATGGCGAAACACCACTCTCTATTGCCGCAGAGCGGCTCCGGACTGAAGATTTGAAGCGCTTTCTGGAAGAAGTTGCATGGCTTGAAAAGAGAAAGATGGTGGAACTTGTGTCACCATCACAAGCGATAGTAGTGAGATATTCCTCTGCTCTTCAAGCACTTGTAAATAGACTAGCGAACATTGTTGGATTCAAACCTATCCGAAGCATCTTTTTTGCAGCACGTGAAAAGCTAATTGATCATTATCCATGGTTAAAATTTGTCACTCTTGAAGATGGAGTGGATATTGATATGCGAAGTTCGCTTCTCTCAGCCACACTCAAGGGGTCAATAGGACCGGAATTGCTAGATGATGGATTTCGGGTATTAATGCAATTCATTACAAGAATGGCAAAAGACTTGATTGGAAAGCAACCCGTTAACAAAGTTCTTCATAATACAAAGGATGAACTTGAACAAAGGTTTCCGAGCACAGTCTTTCAAATTCAATGGGAATCACTTCTTGTCTAGGGGATAATTCAGAATGTTTTTCACTCAAGGGTTATCAGCACAATATACAAATCGGAGAAAATAGGTTTCTCAGAGTAATCTGCAAGGAGTAGAGAATTAGTGCCAAGAATTAGATGGTCAGGTGCGTTTCCAATCTATGTTTTAGGCTTGGCTATATTACTATTCTATATTCTTCTCGCATCAACTAGCAGTTATGACATTCTACAATTAGCTTTGGTATTGCTTACTCCAATGATTGCGTTCACTCTTGGAATTATGGGCTTGAGGATCTACGCTCGTGAATCAGGTCTAAGGAACGATAGATTTCACACGCTAAATCTCTGGATTGCAATTGGTCTCATCATGCTATCTTTATCCGAGATTGCAGGGATTCTTGTATTCCTAGCAGAGAATACATTCCAACTAGAGATTGCATTTGCACTTGTCCAAATGCCAGGTATTTTTCTTCTAGGTTTTGGGATAATGCAATACTTGCGATCCGTGAACTCAGCTCTAGAGATTATGAACGGTGAACGGATGTGGATAATACTTGTCCTTATTGTGTCCCTCACCACTCTAGGAGTTCTTGTAATCATCATCACTCAGTTTCCGAATCTTGGGGTCATCAGAGCGATTGTGATCTCACCAATCATAAGTAGTCTAATTCTCTTCTGCATGGTTGCGTTAGGTTTTATCTGGACATTTCAGAATGGGGAAATAGTCAAACCCCTTTTGCTAGTCTTTCTGGGATTTTTGATATACTTAGTACGTTCCTTCTTCTGGGTATTCTCAAGTTATGCACTTGCCACACCAACAGATAGTCTTCTAGCTATTGAATCATATGTATTCTTTGGCTCGGTTTTGTTATTGTCACAAAGTATGGACAAGTATCAGTAAAGGAACTAATGCTATTTTCCACCAGTTCCTGACACCTCACTCTCTTCCTTCTTCTTGAATTTCTCCTCGATCATCTTTCTCATTTGAGGAGGAAGTGAATCAGGATCATTCTCAAGACGTTCTTTTAATTTCTCTATCATCTCCGGGGTCATTTGTGAATGGACTCCTAACATCCCGGAACCTGTCATCATTCCCTGACCAACAGGTTCGGGTTTTTCGCCACCATATTCTGTAACTACAGACTTAGCAACTTCGACCACATCTTCTGTGATTTCCTCAATTCCTTGGTGTGCATAATAGGTCTCATAGAGAGCCTTGAAAATGCCATCTTGAGCAAGAAGCTCTTCATGTGTACCCTGCTCTACTAAAGAACCGTGATCAAAGACGAGGATTCGAGAAGCATTTGCGATTGTGGTTAGACGATGAGCAATAACAATTGTAGTCCTATCATGGAATAACTGTTCTTGAGCATCCTGCACTAGAGATTCGCTGTACGCATCAAGACGGCTTGTTGCTTCATCAAGAATTAATATCTTAGGGTTGGCAAGCATAGTTCGTGCAATAGTAATCATTTGACGCTGACCAGCACTCAGATTCTTGCCACTTTGGATGATTCGAGTCTGATACCCATCAGCAAGCACATCGATAAACTCGTCAGCTCCAAGAATCTTGCATAGATTGATTATCTCTTCATCGGTTGCATCAAGTTTTCCATATCGTATATTTTCCATGATTGTATCATCAAACAAGTATGGTTCTTGAGGTATGAGTGACATGGAGCTATGAAGAGAATGTAATTGAACTTCTCTGATATTCTGGTTGCCAATGTAGATTCCACCATCAATCGGGTCATAGAACCGGTTCACAAGTGCAGCAATAGTTGTCTTTCCAGCTCCAGTATGTCCTACAATAGCCACAGTTTCCCCAGGATTGATTGAGAAACTGACGTCCTTTAGGACTGGAGTGTTCTTGACATACTCAAATGTGACATTCTTGAAGTAGATTCCATCATTTTCTGCAAGAAGCGGCTCTGCGTTTATGGAATCTGTGATAGCAGGTTTTGACTCCAGAACATCAGTGACACGGTCCATTGCAGCTAGTGACGATTGAACTTGTGTTGCCATCATGGATAATCCTAGGAGAGGAAACATGATTCCGCGAACCAGTGATATAGCAAGAAAGATATCTCCAAGATTGAGGAGAGGAAGAGTACCTACGGCCAATGACCCAGCTACAAAGAGCATAGCAGCAATGGCAAATTGTCCTATTGCCATCATTAGTGGTTGCATTGATGTCATCAGAATCATGAATCGGAAACCATAGCGGTATGCCTTTTGGTTCAAACTCATTAAATCCTCTGCAAGCTCGTCTTCTCGATTGAATGCTTTAGCTACATGGATACCGCTTAGATTTTCCGCTATCTGACCCGATACTTCACCAGACGCCCGTTGCGAGGCTAGCATGATTCTCTGGCCAACTGTACCAAAGATGGCAGCAATGAAGAGAACACCAGGTACAACTACAAGGGAAGTAAGAGCAAGAAATGGTGACATCAACCAAAGAAGGATGAAAGATGCAACAAGCGTGAGAGCTTGGCTTGCGAAATTAATCAATACCTGTATTCCAGTACTGAGATTTGTCGCATCACTAGTGACTCTAGAAGTGACATTTCCAGCCTGTTCAGCTTTATGATATGAGAGATCTGCATTTACTAAATGTCTATAGACATCCTCCTGAACACTCTGAACTAACCCTGCTTGAGCGATTGACATGATCCAGGTATTAACACCACTCATTATCCATGTTACAATAGAGAGTACTAGAAATAATATGGTCAGTGTCACGAGTATATTAAGAGAACCTTCTAAGTAAACAGAATTAATACTATCCCTCAAAACCAGAGGAATAATTACGCCAACGATTGTTGCTGCAAGTGAGAGAATAGCGCCGATGATAGTAATACGTTTGAACTTACCAAGGTAAAGGACCATTCTACCAAGTAGAACTCGAATCGGACGACTTCTCTTTTCCTTCTTGCCCATAAGAGCTCCAGGACCTCCACGACTAACCATAGGTCCGTGCATACCCATTATGGAGCACCTCCACTCTGAGAGACTGTAGCAAGTAACTCTTGAGCACCAGGGAGCCGCTCGAAGACACGGCGGTATTGCTCTGAGTCTCTGAGTAATTCGTCATGTGTTCCTGTTGCGATAAGACCACCTTTGTCAAGAATAATTACGATGTCTGCCTCCATCAGTGTTCGTAATCGTTGAGTCACAGTAATACTCGTTCGATCCCGCATCACTTCATCTAGCGCCTTTCGCATTAGATATTCAGTCTGAGCATCAACTGCACTCACAGAGTCATCCAATAACAATATCTTGGGATCCTGAATGATTGCACGGGCTATAGCTAGTCGTTGTCGTTGGCCACCACTTAATGTCATTCCTCTCTCGCCAATCATCGTATCATAACCATCAGGCAGTTGCACAATGAATTCATCAGCTTGAGCACGTCTTGCAGCTTTTACTATCTCATCATAAGATGCATCAGATCTACCAAAGGCAATATTATCTCGGACAGTCATTCTAAAGAGAAAGATGTCCTGTTCAACAAGTCCTACAACATCTCTCACAGCTTTTGTAGATATGTTTCGAAGATTCACTCCACCAACCCGAATTTCACCAGAGGTTGGATCGTATAAACGAAGCAGGAGTTTGAGAAATGTACTCTTTCCTGCGCCAGGTCCGCCAATAAGGGCAACACGTGAACCACCAGGAATGGTGATGGATAGGTCTCTGAGCGCGTAGTGAGGATTTCCATTCTCTTCGCGTCCGTATTTGAAACTCACATTATCAAAGATAATATCGTTGGTCCAATTTACATTGAATACTTCATCCTCTGGCTCAAACATGGGATCATTCCAATTCAATAATTCTACAACACGCTGAGCATTAACATAGCCTCCTCTTAACATCAATAACATTGCAGGGAACTGGAAATTGAGTCCTTGGAGTGATGTAAGTAGTCCAAGAATAGTAATCATCTGTCCAGGGTCCAAGATTCCATTGATGACTGCATAACCAGCATATGCGAGAGCAATTGTAGTCATTCCTGCTAAGATGAGTGCAGGCAAGTAAAAGGCAGACAGTTTTCCTTCCTTTGCCGTTAATTCTTCCTGAATTTTGCTAACCTCATGGAATTTTTTCACCTCAATGTCCTCAGCATCAAATGCTCTAACAACTTCAATACCTTGAAAGACACCTTGTGTTACTGCAGTTAATGATTCCATATTTTCTGCACGTTTTCTTCTCACAGGCTCGATTGTATTAGCATAGCGATAAGAAAAGAATAGGTAAATTGGAAATCCAACAATCATGATAATTGAAAATCCATAGATTGGAAATGTGAATCCACTAAGTTGAAGGGTTATCAGAGAATTGAGACCTGGTAGAAAGTCAATTTGTATAAGAAGAATCGAGGTGATGAAAAATGAGCTAAGACCGGTAGCAATATTTCTCATTGCTGGATTGAGTGAGAATCGAACCCAGAATATATCTTGCATAGCTACGGAGAGTAACCGTTTACTATCAAACTCATCATGGAAGGTCATACTATAGACTTGTAAGGCTTCAAAGAAGTCCTGTCGGGCATCTCGTTCCCATCGTAGAGTAAGTGTTGCCCAAACATACCCACCTACAAAATAGAGACCCATGTATGCTAGTGCAAAGATGACAATAAGCCATACATAATATGTGAACTGAGCTGTCAATGTTGCAGTCGTTAGAATCTCAGTCACCGCAAGACCAATGAAGACGGATGGAAAAACAGTCAGTATTGTAGAGATCATCACGAGAAACAGCCCTATGCTTGCGATTGCTTTGTTTCGTGTCATTCCGCTGAGCATGTATCTCCAAGGAGATTTTCTTATCGTTTCGCCGCCATTGTTTCTAGCCATTCTATGTGACTCCAGTTAGTAGTTTATCAATGATTGAATGCATTCTTGTTGCTATCTCTTCAAGGAATTTGAGTAATCGTTGTTGTTGTCTTTTGTCAAGTGATGTTAACACAGATTCGAAAGACTCCATAGAGTGCGTCATTCCATGCATATGGAAATGGATGCGCTCATCAGGATCAAGAAGTTGCTCCCAAAGTCGTGGTCCCAAGCGGGTCTTTTCCCCAACGGATCCACGTTGATGTTTGATAAAAGAAATCATCTGGTTCATACCGGATTCTGTGAGACGGTACGTCTTACTCCGACCTTCCATTGAAGCTGCTTCAATAATACCATCATCTTCGAGAGACGAGAGTAATGGATAGATAGTACCCGGACTCGGATTCCAATCCCCATCTGAGAGGTCTCTTAGGCGTTGCATAATATCAGTGCCTGTCATCTCCTTTGCCCGTAACAGTCTGGGGATGATATGACGAAGAAGTCCTCTTGGTATTGATTGAGGCATACTGAGATGTTCGCAGCCTTTTTCAGAGGGCTCATTAGTCATAATCCTACACTCCAATATTTTCGTGTTCGATTATCGAATGCGATATCGTATCCGATATAAATCTTCTTGTCCAGACAACAGACTATCCTGTGTAATATGGCTAAAGACAAGTTTGATAAGAAGTCCAACTCTGGGAACTCAGAAACACGACGAGGCTGTTCCATTGGGAGAAAAGGCAAAAGTCAAGGAAACCGTCCGTTTGTTTGAGAAGATATGGCAGTTACCTTCCTTTCAAGGGATTCTAGGAATAATGGGAATTGAGGTTCTCTTTTTCTCAAGTCTAGCGACTATCTTCAAAATGATGAACGGGCTTGCCGCAGAACCACTCTGGACCCTAATTCTCTATGTAATTGTTCTTGGAATTCCAACCTTTCTAGGAACAGGGGTAATGTATCTCATACTTGCAAGTAAGGGCAGTCCTCTGGATGCAAGAAGAACAGCTGGATCTGTCATGTTTGGTAACCTCATCTGGTTTGTCATGGGAATAATTGGTGTTGTTGTAGATTCAATCATGGCAATACAGTTCTATGAGATTAGATTCTGGATGATGGGAGCAAGTTTAGGGTTCCTGATGTATTCATTTCTGGTAAATGCATTAAGTGACCATGGTGAAATGCGCAATTTCATAGGAACATCGATTCCTCTAATATTCTGGTTAACTTCTGAATTTATCCTAAGTCCACTAGATCCTGCTGTGCCTGAATTGTCCATGTATTGGTATATCTCACTTCCAATAATCGTTACAATCTCAATCCTAGCGGTTCACTATATCTACAGATCAGTAAGTATTCCATTCGAGAGAGATCTTGGAATTAGTGGTCCGAAACTTCTGCAGGCTTTTGGATACGACTATCTAGCTGGCGATCCAATACCTATTGATACAATATTGACAAAGATATCAACTCAGCAAGATGTACCAATGGAGATCATTGTGTTTAGGGATGTTAATGACCAATCAAAGTTACTAGCTTGTGGAGTTATCCAATATATACACCCTGGACCATTCAGAGATGTTGGTAGTAGTGACCTACCTTCCGTAATCATGGAGCATATCATGGAGAAGCATAGGATACCGTCTTTTGTGATGCATGGAACATGTACACATCAACAGAATCTGACATCAAAGGATGACTACTCCAAGGTTCTCGACGAGATTGATAGATTGATAGAGGAGACTTCTGTCTTTACAGAGATGTCAGGACCGCATTGGACAGATGGTGGCAAGTTCAAGGTGTGGACTATGTTTGTTGGTAGAGATGTTCTAACGATTACAACAAGTGCTCCGGAATTTACGGACGATATTGCGCTTGAAGTTGGCTATGATGCTGCTAATATGATTCGCAAACGCATTCCTGAGATACAAGGTACTGCGATTGTTGATGCACACAATTGTATCAACGACGATGCAGTGTCAGTCGTGCCCGGAGATCCTGCTGCAAAAGAATTCGTAGGTACTGTATCTAGTGCAGTCTTCTCAACTCTGAACGAACCAAGGACTCCTGTGGAGATGGGCATCTTCCAGATCTTTCCTGAAGATATCAATCCAAAGGAAGGAATAGGACCAGGAGGAGTGACTGCCATTGCACTCAAATATGATAATCAGAAGTTTGCTCTAGTAGCGATTGATGGAAATAACATGGAACCCGGATTTAGAGAACAAGTAATCAGTATACTAAGAGCACAAGGTTATGATAGTGCGGAGATTGTAACAACAGATACGCATGTTGTGAATGCTATTTCTCTCTCAAGTAGAGGATATCCCCCTGTGGGAAGAAACAAACCGCAAGAGATCCTAGAGCATATCATTGTTGCATCAGTTAAAGCAAGAGAAAGTATGAGACCTGTAGAAGTAGGTCTTGGTTTTGGAAAAGTAAACAATCTCAATACACTTGGCGAGCAAGGTTTCGATGTTCTGACTCAGGATATTGCAGAGGCTGCGGGTATAGCGAAGCGAGTTGGAATCCGAGTTGGCATTGGATCGCTCTTAGCAGCGTTTCTCCTTGCGTTTCTATTGTAGGCATTACTAATAGCATGTTTCGATAGAAGTATATGTACAGATATGGAATTATTGAAGAACGAGAGGGTATTTCATTGAATAAGAAACGCATCTTCATTGGAATCACAGGCGCAAGCGGCACAATCTATGGAGTCAGGTTACTTAGAGCTCTGAAAACAGCTGGGCATGAAGTACATCTTGTTGTAAGCAGATGGGGTGCGGAAACACTCAAGTATGAGATGGGGATAGATGCAGAGGCACTTGCAGATGAAGTCGATAAGGTGTACTCCGAAGATGAATTGACTGCAGGACCTGCAAGTGGAAGCTTTCATCTTGATGCAGTAGTGGTTATTCCTTGTTCAATGAAGACATTGGCTGGAATTGCCCATGGCTATGCAGACAATCTAATTGCACGAGCAGCTGATTGTGCGCTTAAGGAACGTAGAAAGTTAATCATTGTACCAAGAGAGATGCCTCTCAATCTGATTCATATCCAGAATATGGAGAAGGTCACATCTGCTGGTGCAATAGTGATACCTGCTAGTCCCGCATTCTGGCATCTGCCTAAGACAATTGAGGATTTGGTTGATTCAGTGATTGATAGGATTCTTTCGCATATCAGTTCTCATAGAGAATCAGCTGCTGTCTGGACAGGCGAATGAAAGGACCTCTGATTTAACCCCAGTGTAGTGGAGTACCACAGTGCTCACACTTTATTGTTTCTCCGGGTAAAGCCCTCTTAGCAAGACCAACGCCACATTGTGGACAAGCAATCTTTCGTGGAGTGATATCATCAGATTGCTTCTGGACCCTAAGAAGTATCTCGCGCAGATTGTCTCGCATCTCAGAAAGCATTAATTCAAGTTTTGATTCATTATCACTAGCCACCGATATTCGTATGGTTCGATTCTCTTTTGAAACGGCTCCAACTACGATGAACTCATCCCCAGCAAGAGCTTTCCCATAGTACCATGCTTCCACAGCTCCTTTTGCATCAGTGTTTTCTGAAACAAAGAGAACGTTGTGCTGTTCGATGACATTCTTGACTATCTCTAACATCTCAACGGGATCAGCATCCGACTCAAGTTGATACTCACAAGCATGTTGGGTCTGGAGCTTTGTATCCAACATTTGTTGTAGATCTTCAAGAGACTTGGTCAAGAGGAAGGCATCTCGAGCCTCAGTAGCATGTGCAAGAGGGATAATAATCCTCGACTCACCATGTTGTTCACAGAGAAGGTTGACATCTGCACTGTCAGTCAATTCTTCTATATGATGTAGATCAAGTGGATTATGGCACTTGTGACACTCATATAGTTGCATGTATATTCTTGAGAGAGAATCAGAGTAAGCAGTATTTGAGAGATATCTCTCACTTCCATGGCCATTGCGACAATCGACCTTTAACTCCACGTAATGTTCTTTCATCTTGGTATCACGGATGGTTACAGGTGCAGAACACTTTGTGCATTTTAGACTCTCCTCAATAGTGCCCTTGCGATCAAGTCGGGGTTCTCTGCTTTCCAGATGTTTGAAAATGTCAGGTTTCATCTGTTTGTGCATTAGTCCATGAACATGACACACCAATTCAAGTTCGATAGTATTCCCGCTTACTTTTTTGTTGACAATCTCAGTTAGGAGGTCGCAATCATTACACTTCATGATACCTCTAACAATCACATCGATAGCCTCTTCGTCAAGATCTGTGGGTTGACTGAGTTCCGAGGAATGACCATTGGGGCAACTACACTTTAGCTTGTATTTGTCCTTCTCAAGATCTATACTCTTTATTGATAAGCCGCCTTTGCATTGAGTGCAGTTCAACATTGAACGTGCAATTGTTCCTTCAGACACGGCTTCTGCTATTTTATCAAGCATCCATGCATGCTTTGAAGGCATTTCTTTCTTCATCTTTCCATGTGCAGGACATGAGATCTCTACTTTTGCAGTTTCACCTTTTGTATTGATTTCCAATAACTGACAGGGAAGACCACATTGTTCGCAGTGGATAAGTCGTTTGAATAATGTCTTTAGAATGGAAGGGTCTGCATCAGTTGGAGCAAATCTCAGTTCTTTGTGACCATTTGGACATCGATATTTGAACTCCATGATTCCTTTCTTCTCGGATACTTCATGAGCAGAGAAGATTTGTCCACATTTGGGGCAACTGAGAGAGTCAAGAATGGATTTTGCGCTATTCATATGTTCTTTCATTCCAGTCACTGCACTATGATAGAATGATGGGATTCTCTTTTTCTGTGGACCGTGAATAGGGCAAAGAAATTCATACTCTACTTCATATCTTCCCAGATCTATATGGACCAAGGACATTACTGAACCGCATCCTACACAGGTGTAAAGACCTTTGAAAATTTCAGGAGCCATACTATCTGCTTGATATCTTCCGATGTCTCGCTTCCCCTTATGACCATTGAGACATTGACAATAGATTCGAACGGTACTCCCTTTCATCTCACTTCCAAGAACATAGAAAGGTTCCTTACACTTCTTACAGGAGAACATGTCCGCTGATACCTCACATTGCAATAACTCAAATTTGGGATTCTCTTGGCTTCCTAATATGTACTCCGCATTTGATGAAGTTCATTGAAGGTAGAGTGCAATTGTTAATGTATGAGTACAATATTTGCAGCGTATAGGGAGCCGTTTTCCAAGTTCGTCAACCTGATCGGTCTCAAGAGGAGCTCCGCAACGAAGGCAGACCCAAGAGTCCATCGTATCAGCCAATTCATCAATGGTTGTTGGTAGCATGGAAACATCTTCACCTAGAGCTTCAACCTTGACAACCGCATGACGACCATTCTCAGGACCACATATCATAATCACTACTGCAATCTTACGTTTTGTGTACTTCCCCTCTGCAAACCCTCTCAAAGTGCCAATAAATTCCCCAGCAACTACATGTTCTTCGGTATCGATAACATGAAAATTCTTTGTAGGAAGTATCTTCTCTGCTTTAGTAAACAAGACCTTTGCATTCCAATCGAGTGTCTGTTCCTGTTGTGTCTTCTCAAGACTTGATAGCACAAGATCGAAATCAGCCGATGTTTTCTTTAAGGGAGTCAATAGATCACATACAGAACGAATCAGATATGGCTCTACACTCATCGTGTGCAGTTGGTCAAGGAAGTCAATATATGAAACAGTTGCAACGATCTTTCCTTGAACACAATCCTTTGTTGGATAGAATGTGAATTGAGGGCTTCTAAAACCACCAACCTCGATTCGGGAGATTGTCTTCACACTCTCTCCAGCCAATTCCATGCAATCAACAGGATATGCTACTATACTCACTGTCACGTTAGTTATTACGTAGCCACTGTTATTGAGAATCTTTACTTTATAGTCGAATTTGCCACCAACAATCTCACAACCTCGCATCACCTGCACACCTATTTCAGATGTGTCAATGGATTCAGCAGCATCTTCGAGAGTCTTAGATTCTTCAGGTTCAGGTGCATCAACTGGAGGTTTAGTCTTGTCTTCCTGAATTTCATTATATGCCTTCTTCATTGCTTCGGCATGATCTGGAGGGATATCGAAGACATATTTGCCATGAACGGGACATAGTTGAACAACTCTATCCTCTCTGCCGCCAGCTTCAACATAGACAAGGTCTAATTGTTCATAGCACTCAGGGCATTGGAAGAATCGTTTATAGAGATCAACAAGGGTCTCTGATTCAAGACCTGGCTTGAAGAGTCGCTTACTCCGATGTCCATTTCTACATTCGACATCAAACTCGATCAGACCGCGTCGTTCTTCGACATCCCTGAGAGTAAGAGGCATACTGCATTTCTCGCAACTGAGACTTCGGACAATTGAAGGTAGACGGTCAAGAGTCTGTTCATGGTCGGAGATTATAGTAAACAACTTAGGCGGGACTTCACGTTGCATCACACCATGAATTGGGCACACAATTTGAAATTGGACTTTCTTGCTGGTCTTACGTTTAGCCAAGATATGAGTCAAATGACCGCATACGTCACATGTCAACATTGCAGATGTAATCCTACTTGCGATTGCCTCATTCCATGTCAATGGTAGGATTACATCAGTAATTTGGTTAGTGCCTGGACATACACACCTCAATTTGTAACCGGATTTGTCATCTTCAATAGAACGGATAGCCAGATGCTGTCGGCAATCCCGTGATGTCAATGTTGCGCGAAGGACTGCATCCTCAGGTATTTCGGAAACAGCTTCATTCAATAAGTCCATGAACATTGAAGGAATATCTTTCTTAGTCACACCGTGAACAGGGCATGATGAATAGATACGAACAGAATTTCCTCGCTTCTCAACATTGACAATATGCCCAGGTAGTCCGCATCTATCGCAGTGAACAACTCGTTGAAGGATTCGCTTTAACAGTGTCGATTCAATATTTCCGGGCAGGTATAGATCCGTCTTATGTCCATTTGCACACCTTGCATCAACTTCGATAACCCCACGTCTTTCTTCAATGTTACTGATAGCATAGACAAGACCACACTGTGGACATCTGAATGAGTCAATGATGGATCGAGGACTATCAACCTCAGCAGCAGCAAGCTGGACTGTAGAAATGAATTCTCGAGGAAAATCGCGCTTCTGAATTCCGTGTTTTGGGCATAGGAAGATTCCTTCGATTCTAATTCCATGAGTAGGTATATCCACTAGTGTCATGTTTGAACCACAATCGGTACAGACAAAGAGTTTCTTGAAAACCTCTAATCCCATATCTTTAATCTGATGCTCTGCAATTCGTCTTGTGCTCCTGTGACCATTAAGACATTGGGTTTCGAGGGTTAATATATGGTCCTTAATATCAGCATTTAGAATGAACAGGGGTTCACGACAGTTATTGCAAGAGAACACTATGATGCACCTGATTCTGGGATTAATCTGTTGATTATATCTTGGTGGATATTCTTGATTCTTAAGGGAATTGTAGATGGCTATCTTTTAACAACTTGGGAGTACTGAGATATCTCTTTTTTCAGGCTGCGCCTTGCACATCCACACTTTCTAGAACTCGGTCAGCAGACTTCTTTAGTTTTGATCTATAACCTCTTGTCGTATACACACGAACAGGTTTCAAAATCCGTGTGAAGCTTCTTGCCATTGGACTTGAATCATTGACTTTCCAGAACTCATAACCACTGGACCCTCTTTCAAAAAGAACAAGACCGTCAAGATCCAATTTTCCAGGATAGAAGGTGACTGAAATCCTATCTGGAAAATCCAGGTACACATTTCGAGAATCGATACCCGCATCATCTGCTATCTCTTGCTCTATCGCAAAGAGCCCATCGGGTGTTGATAACTTGTTTAAGAAAGATGGATCGGAGATGGATCTTGCACTCACAAGTTTAATCAAATAGCGTTTATTGAAGTCTGAGAAGATACGACTTGCTTCTTTGAACTCCTCAGACTCGTTGTCTGACACATTAAGAAGTCGATATAGAAAAGAGAGGTCATCGAATTTGTAGAAGCCCTGTGTATCATCCAAGGGAAATGGGAACAACTGGGAACCAGCCTCTTCAAGTACTCGTAATAACATAAGTTCTGAAGCTCTAACTGTCTTGTGAAAATAGATAGCATCAAACATATTGACAGCTGCAGAGAGATATGATTCAAGGGTAAACAGTGAGCCACGTTCAACTGCAATCTTGTTCTTAGCAATTCTTGTTGCGGCGAAGAGACGATGGAACTCTAATTGAGCGTAATCAACTCCTGCGAAGTAAGAGTCCCGTTCAAGATCGTCTATTAGCTCTGCATTTATAGGGCAATCCCTAATGTTCAATTGCAGGCCTTTTATCGGAACACCATGTTCCAGAACATTGTAGATTTCGGCTTTTGTAAAACTATATTGTTCAATTACATCTCCAACTTCAGTATTGTCTAGAATAGCCTTTGTTAGTTTTAGTGGATTAGCGCCTCGAATGGATAGATATTCCTCCATGACATTTGCCCAAGGACCATTGGTCAACATCAGTAAGAAGGAAGCAAGTCGCCCTTTCTGAATCTCTTCGATTGTTCCGCCCAGATATTCTAGGAATATCCGAGTCATATGAAGAAAACCGAGCGTTCTTCCAAGAAGTGCAATATCTGCGCCCGGGTACACAAGAGAAAGACCTGCAGGACCTTTGATGTAACGCAATCGTTGAGTAATAGGCAAATCAATCAATGCGTGTTCCACATCGGATAGATCTATGTACCCATGAATGGGATCTTTGATTTGAAGATCTGAAGGAAAATCCGTCAAAGGCATTCTTAATCCAACCAAATATCTATACAACTAATTGTGTATAAAAGTGTCTGAAATACATAGTCACAATTGCTGCTAGGAATACCTTATTCAATAGCATTGCTCGGTGAAAAATCATGAAGCATCTATGGCCCATTATCATACTTGGCTTGATTTTAATCAGTCCATTAAATAGTACTGCCAATGAAGTGCCAATTGATGCTGCTAGTCCTTCAGCTTCTCCAGAATCTGTGGGAAACCGTATTTATGGCAAGAATATTGCAGAAGAACTCTATCAACAACTCAGTTCCTCCACTATTGAATCACTTGTCCAAAAATTAACAGAGAATGGTTCAAGGGATGTGCAAGAGCTAGGCGATGTGAACGTAGGAGCAAATATGTATCTACGAAACTATATCATTCAAGAGTTATATCAAAAAACTAGAGGTAAAATAGAGATTGAAATAATTGGTGACTACAAGAATGTCGTAGGCAGATTAGCAGGCTACTTGCCAGGTAACAATCCGGTATTTGTTATCTCAGCTCATTATGACGCAGTACCGAATTCGCCTGGGGCGAATTCCGATGGCGTTGGTATTGCAGTTATGCTGGAACTCGCAAGGATATTTTCATTTTATGATTGGCCACTTGATATCTATTTCATTGCATTCAACGCGCTCTATGTCTATGATCTTCTGAGTGACAGTTCAGTCCCTGTCAGGAGAGGAAGTCAGGAAGTCGCTGAGGAATTTGTCGATAGAGAAATAGATATTCTTACCTTATACAATATTGATTCGATTCTTGTGCCCAACCTTGCCCTCCCGCGAGATGAATATATTCAGATAGGGTATCTCGAAGGAGCAACTTCGCAATATCATGAGGGACAATATTGGGGCGATCTCACACGAGCAATTAGTCAAAATTATGGAATGGGAGCATTTGTACCAATTGCATCAAACTCCTTCTTCCTTTGGACAGGATCAGATCATTACTCTTTCGTCGCTGAAGGATATACTAACATTGTTTGTGCCTTTGAATCGGGACGTAGTGTTGATGGAAATTACTTAACATCAAACGATAGATGGAACAATGTTGAGTACGACTACATACTTGCGCAGGAAACAGGGGGAACAATTGCCGCAATCTTAGCTTATACGATGAGCCGCCGATATGGAGAGCCCAATGCCCTAGTATTCGAAGACACGGTACGTTCTGGAAGAATTGCGTATTATTACATTCCTGTAACAACGCCTACTTCAGTCAATATCAGTGTAAGATGGTTCGGAGGACCTGCCAACTTCTATCTCTATGATCCAAACCTCAATATTATTGATAGTGCATTATATAATCATACTTCAGCGTGGTTTCCAACAGATGTCTTTAACACCCAAGTGACCAGCAATGGACTTTACGCATTCGTTATTGAAAACGCCTATTATAATTCAATAGGCTACGAGATCTCAATGACCTTTGAGTCTGATATCGATGGAAATAACGTGCTTGATAGTCAAGAGTATTGGTTGAATCAGGCATATTTCAATTTAGATCAAGATAACGATGGTCTGTCCGACGCAGAAGAAATATTCCTAGGTACTGATGTTACTCTTACTGACTCTGATCTTGATATCATGGATGATAAGTATGAAGTCGATTGGGGTTTCAATCCAACAGATCCCGCTGATGGAAGTCTCGATGTTGATGAAGATGGCTTGAGCAATGCTCAAGAATACTCAGTTGGAACTAATCCATACTCCGAAGATTCAGATTCCGATATGATACCAGACTTATGGGAGCTTGAAAATGGCCTTAATCCACTGATCAATGATGCTGAACTCGATCCTGACGTAGATGGAAAGAGCAATCTCCAAGAGTACTTAGATGGAACGAATCCTTATGCCCTAGAATATAATTCCATGCAGATTTTACTGACAATATCACCGATTGTTGTCATTGCGCCTATCGTAGTGTTTCTTTATATTCGAAGATTAAAGAATTCTAAGGAATAATGAGGAAAAACTATGAGGCGACTCATATTAACAGTAATCATCTGTTTCACTCTCTTGACCTCACAGACCGGAGTCACAGCAATCTCAGTGGCAAAACAAAATGTACACACTCCACAGGTGATACAATCACTGATAGCAAATAGAGTCTATGGAGAGGATTACTCAGAGATAATCTTTGAATCCATCTCCAAGACTTCTTTTCAGAACTATATTATCAAGCTTACTGAGAATGGTTCAAGATGGATATTGTCACCAAATACAATGAGCGATGCCAATATTGCTGCGAAGAACTGGATTGCTCAGGAGATGTATAGAGTGTCAAATGGAAGAATCGAGGTCGAAATCCTTGGGGACTATCAGTCTGTTCTTGGTAGACTTCCCGGATACCTTCCCATTGATGCTCCCGCTTTTCTTGTTGGAGGGCATTTTGATAGCGTAATAGAAGGTCCTGGAGCAAATGATGATGGCTCTGGAGTAGCTACTATGCTTGAGCTAGCTCGTGTTCTTTCACAGTATCAATGGCCTCTCGATATTTACTTTGGTGCATGGAACGCGGAAGAGATTGGATTGAGGGGATCAAATGAAGTCGCTGAAATTCTTGATGACAGAGATGTAGAACTCCTCGTTCACTATAATATCGATATGTTACTTGTTCCCTCACCACATGATGCTACTGTATTGATGGCATATCCGTTTGCAGCATATCATAATGGCAAGTACTGGGCAGACCTACCATGTGCAATGAGCAAGAATTTTGGACAGGATATGATTGAACCAGTCAGCGAAAGCGACTTTCCTGGATGGACTGCTTCGGACCATTACTCGTTTATAATTCAGGGATTTGAAAGATCTCTCTTCGCTCATGAGAGTGGCTTCAACATTGATGGAGCCTACCATACTGCGAATGATGTCTGGGATAATCCTAATTATGATTACAATGTAGCAATTGAGGGAGTCAAATCAATTGGGGCAAGCATCGCATTTACGATGGCAAGAGCATACAATCAGAATACCATAGGAGAGAGAAAGTCAGTAATAATTCCTGGAGCTCAAAGAAATTACTACCTTGTCAATACCAACCCAACAACCGTTAATGTCTCCTGCAGGTGGTATGGGGGATCCGCAACCTTTGCTATTTATGATCCAGATAATATCCTCCTGAAAGAAGTTGAGTATAATCATGGTTCCCCTTGGGAACCAACTGTGGTTCTCCAGCAGTATTTGATGTCTAATGGAATATATCGTATTCAAATATACAATCAGGGAGGAACAAGTACCGGTTTTGAGATGTCTTGCGAATATGAATCAGACATAGATGGTAATATGGTATCGGATAGTGAAGAATTCTGGATTGGTCAAGAGTATTTCTCAATTGATAGTGATTCTGATACAATCTCCGATGCAGAAGAAATGATACTAGGAACATCATGGACAAATAGTGATTCAGACCAAGATATGATTCCAGATAATTGGGAGTTGCAATACCACCTTAATCCTTTAGACCCAACCGATGCCCTCAATGACGAAGACGGCGATACATTGACGAATCTTCAGGAGTATCTGGCGAATTCCAATCCGTTTTCACTTGACTCTGATCAGGATACCATACCAGACCTGTGGGAAGTTCAGAATGGACTTGACCCAGGTACCGATGATTCTCAAGAGGACCCGGATAACGATCAAGTATCAAATCTAAGAGAGTACTTAGAGGGAACAAATCCGCTTGTTGCAGAGCTTCGTTTGGAGAGATATGTAATTCCAATAATGAGTGGAATAGGATTTCTTCTTGGAGCAGCAGTCATTCTTTGGAAGAAAAAAACAGGATATAGATACACTCGATAAAGATTCAAAACTAAATGGTACTTGCCGAAGAGTGGGACTGGTGCGCGTAGTTGACAACGAACAGGAAGAAACGACTCAGATTGATTGAGATACAAGAGAGTGTACTTCCTGAAGATGAATGGCTTATCGGGATATCAGTTCCTGATTATTTCAATGGTGTCGGATATTCGATGCCATCATTACAAAATGCAATTGATATCAAAGAACCGAGTGATAGTCTTTTGATTGGAGGAAAGGCTACTTCAGATTTAACAGCTAGTTCAAACCTCGATGATCCCCTGAAATTTACTGATGCTCTTTCTGACGTAAGTGATGCTTTATTATCGGATATCTACAAACACAGAGAAGATGCTCTGATTGCGTCAGCAGGAAAACAAGAAGAAGGACTACATATCGATCCCTCTTATTCATCTATCCTTACTGATAGTCTTGCAGCAAGTCTAGATGATCAGAATCTCTATGCCTTTATTCCAGGACTATTTTATTGCTCGACACAACAAACATCCGTAGATGCAGTTCTAATAGAAGTCATTCAGAACGAGAAATTTGGAATGACACTTTCTAGTTTTCGACCTGAAGATGTCCGAACGCTTGATGTAACAAAGGGATTTGTACGGGGTCAGAAAGGTGGTAAGATGTCGATTCAAATTGATTTCAAAAATCTTGGGACCTTTCACTTTCAAGATTTCCTGAGAGATACTGGCATATCCAAAAAAGATGTGAACTACAGTCAAGAGATAGAACTGGCACGACGAATCTCCGAGCAAATACCATACGGGAACCTGATGAAGGCATATGCAGCTAGCTCCTTCCTAAGAACAAGACTTGTCAAGCTATTGGATGATATTGATTTCTTTGGATTGAATCCACGTAGACGAATTTACCTTAGAAATAGGAAACATCCATATGGTACTGTGATAGAGGTTGAATATAGAGGGCTTGATGGTGTCCTTGATCTTGGCACCGAATCAGGAATCTCATGCCCCCTTGAAGTGGATACAGAAGTTCAACTAAACAAACTCACATTCACTAAACTTATGGGTTCTGGAATAGAAACAAATGTGGAAGGAGCAATAATGGAGATGCTCCATTTCATAGAGATTGGTCTAGAGGGGAGTACCACTCAAGAGAATGTTCTCGACATATTATCTAAGGAGGCATCCTCTTGAACGAACTTGCAGCGATTGCTAAATCCATCGTGAGTAACCTTCATCAAAGCTATATCTATCGGGTGCTCGCAGATTGGCAAAAGAAAGATGCACTCGAGATAAGAGAAGAATTGCAGATTGTAGGTTTTTCAGAAGTCATGACAAATCCATTCGAGATTCTTAATTTAGTGAAGAAACATATCCTATACAAGGCTCTGGACAATGACGATATTGTTGAATTCTTAATGGCAATTCCAAGTTGGGTTGGATTCAGACAGGTAAGTGAAACACTTGAAACAGGAGAACAAGCGATTCTTACCGGAAAACGAAATGCACTTGCTATGTTGTGGTTGATGATTCTACCCAAAGTATCGATAAGTCCAACAACACTGCCAAGTGAGATTGAAAAACAGCATATAGAAATTCTAGTCGACTATCTTCTTCGCTCTGACGAATCAAGAGCAGATCTTAGCCGATTTATTTCCTTGGAGCTTGTAAATCGGGGGATTAGTGACGAATTCTTCGATATTTCAGGTATTGTCAGGGGTCTCTCTATTGATGAAACAATTAGAACAATCCGATTGAGATCTTTAGTTTCGCTCATTTTAATGAAAGCTTGCGATTTCCCGTTCGATCTTGATTTAGTCTTTAGTCTTCAGGATTCAAAACTTGTCGAAGAAACAACATTGTATATCATTGCAATGCATGCACAAACGTCGCTTACATATCAAATTGCAGGCAGCGGTTCAAGCAAACCATTTGATTGGCCATTAGTTGGAACAGCTAGGGTTTTCACAAGACTGATAGCAACTCTCGATGTTCTACGAAGAGCAGCATCACAAATGACTACTTGTTCACTTTATACGACACAGAGTCAGGGAATAACAGAGTCTTGGACTGAATGGGATTATCTATCATTCCTAGTGAAGAAGATTACAGATTACTATAATGACTTACTTAGAAGTCGGTTTGGAAAGGGAAAGAATGAGGAACTTGATGCATTCATCAATCTATTGAATGGCGAGAATATCGAAATCACAAATGCCGTAAAAGAGTCCGATGACAGAGCACTAATGCTCTATGAAGAATTCACAGATTGTAAACGACGTGCACGCATTGGTGAAAAGCCTCACATATCCCCAGAGAGGCGATTTCGAGTTGTTCTTACAAATCTTAAACAACATCTTGGAGAATCCAAGACCGATACGATATCTTCAGAAGAATTAATCGAAGAAATCGTTGAAGCTTTCAATGCCATATCTGATTTGATTGAAAAACACACTGAAACCCTTGGAAATCAAGTTGATAAATTCACAGAGGAACTCTGTTTTGAGACTTCATTTCGAATTCTTGAGCTTACAGGAATTGGGTCTGCCTTAGTAGATTTACCATGGGTCTCGAGATTCATAGCTGAAGAAGTTGCACGAGCCAAGATCTCACAAGGTGAGATTGATAGCCTTGGCGATCAATATAGAATGAGAAGAATCGTTTCAGCCTTCTCTGGAGGAGTCGTATACTTAGTTCTACAGTCCCGCAAATAGATATTCTCTAAAAAAAGAGAGGGAAGGGTTCCATAGCGATTAACTACAGAACCATTGCAACAGATGTGTAATGTGAGTCTATGCAAGAGTCTTCATTACAACATCCCAACGATGCTGAATGAATTCTTCTATTTCCTTGATCTTCCTATCATCTCGGGTAGGTTTATACAGGTGTGAGAATCTACCCTGCAATTTCAGAAATTCGTCGATTGGTTTTCGTTTCTCGGGATCTTCGAATCTCTTACTTTCTCGACCTAGAGTGAATTCGTTACCGATTCGCTCCCATTGAATCCAATATCCAGTTTCTACTGCAAGTTTACCTATCTCCACACCTTTTTCGACTGGATAATTCCACGCTTGAGGACATGGTAAGAAGATATGGCCAAATTTTGGACCAGTAAAATCACGAGCCTTTCTGAATTTATCATAGAGGTCTCGAGGATATGCAGTATTTGCTGTGAACTGATACACAGGTTCATGAGCTGCTACTATGAGATCCAACAACTTTTCAGGCTCAGTCTTACCGAACCAAGTTGTTGTTGTTTGAGCATGAAGGGGTGTTGCACCAGAACGTTGCGTACCAGTATTGCTGTACACCTGGTTGTTGTAGCAGATATACAGAAAATTAGTTCGTCGTTCAAAGGCACCGCTTAAAGCTTGGATACCTATGTCAAAGGTACCTCCATCGCCAGCCCAGACCATTACCATGGTATGATCATTCCCTTTTGCTTTCAATGCAGCTTTCACCCCAGAGGCGGTAGCTGCTGCAGCCATGAATGCGGTATTGAGAACAGGTATTGCAAGTCCGCTTTTTGGCCAGAGTGATTGAACAACACTGGTACAACATGCGGGAACAACTTGAATCACATCTCCTTCCAGAGCCTTGTGAGCGTGACGCAAGGCAACCATATCTTGGCAGCCTGCACATGCAGCATTACCTTTCAGTACGTATTCCTTGAGTGGCATTTCTCTTGTTGCTACCATTTTTATCACTCCATCAAATTATGCCAGGTCTCCTCAGGACCCAACTTGCCGCTCTCTACAGCATTGAATGTATCCAAAATTACAGCTTTAATGTCAGGCACAGTCATGTCCCTACCACCAAGACCTCCAATATAGCTCTTGATCATTGGACGATAATCAGTATGATACATTGATGCACGAATGTCATTGGCTACTGGTCCTCCAAAGCCATATGAAACACCTCGGTCAAAGCTAGCAAATGCTTTGACGCGGCTACCAAGTTCACGGATCTTTTCAACTGGGAACGGACGCATCATTCTAACTCGCGCATTGCCAACTTTGTAGCCTTCTTTTCGGAGCTCATCTATTGCATCCTTAGCCTCAGCAGCCATTGATCCTTGAGATGTAAACACTACTTCAGCATCGTCGCACTTGTAGCAATCAATGGGACCGCCAAAGTATTTCCCAAAATGTTTCCTGTAGTCCTTCTCAACCTCTTCATAGACCTTCAAAGCATTCAGTGTCCCTTCATGCATCATGTATCTAAACTCCTGATAATATTCAGGGAAGACAATGTTACCATGAGAGACTGGGTTCTTAGGATCCATGACCCAATGCGGTGGTGAATAGGGAGGAAGGAACTTGTCAACCTCTTCTGGCTCCAAGTAATCGAAGGTAGATAATGTATGGCTAAGTACAAACCCGTCAGCGTTCACCATCACAGGCATCAAAACACGTTCATCCTCAGCAAGTTTGAAAGATTGAATAATCGTGTGATACAACTCATCCACGCTTGAAACGTAGAATTGAATCCAGCCTGTATCGCGTTTTGAATAAGAATCATCATGGGTCACATGAATGTTCCAACTTGGTGATACTGAACGATTAACGTTGTTCAAGACAATAGGAAGGCGAGCTGCTGCTGCCCAGTGTAGAGCTTCATCCATTAGTAAGAGTCCATTGGATGATGTCGCAGTGAAAGCTCTCGCACCAGTAGAACTGGCACCGATACAAGCGAACATTGCGGAATGTTCAGACTCGACCCGAATAAATTGACCTTTGAAGATGCCTTTTTCGTTCAGCAATGCAATCTGCTCAGGTACTGTTGTAGCTGGTGTAATAGGATATGCAGCTACAACTTCAACCCGAGCGGAAACCGCAGATCGTGCCGCTGCATAATTAGCACTCATAAGTTCAGTCTTCATACTTCACCAGTCCTCCTCTTACGTTCGTCAGTACGAACCATCTCAATGCACTGTTTGGGACACACCGCAGCACAAATTCCGCAGCCCTTACAGTAATCATAATCTGTGTGAGGAGTACCATCCTCGTCCAAGCTTATCACAGCCTCAGGGCAGTGTAGCCAACAGGTTCGGCATCTGTTGCACTCATCGTAGTTGACCACTGGGTCAAATGTGCGCCAGCTACCGGTCTCACCCGTTGCCCCAATCGTGGGTTTTGAGTAAGAGGTCTTTGGCATATCCTTCCTGCTCTTTGGCTCGGTATTTACTTCGTTTACCAACAAGAAACACGTCCGCTGTGAGCCGTCAAGCTCGCTAGTCAGAGACGTACAATTAAGCGTTATGATGTGTGTTGTTAATTTGAAAGTGCCTCCAAATTGCGGTTTGCTTATCAACAACAATGTATTCAAAGATGTAGACATAAGGAGAAGGATTCACTAATGGAATTCACAATTACTCTTGTTCAGATAGCATGTAGGGAAGGAGATAGGGAATCGAATTATAAAACAGTAGAGAGGGTACTTAAAGAATTAAGACCAACTGATTGCGTGAACCTTATTGTCCTACCAGAACTATTTGCAGTTGGATTCCGTCATGAGGACTATGACAGAATAAGCGCAGGGATTCCTGGTCCCACAAGCGATTTCCTTTCTAGAATTGCCAAAAAACATGAAGCCTATGTATTTGGAACTGGAATAGAGAAGAGCGAAAAGAGATACTACAACACTCTAGCTGCAGCGACACCATCTGGCGAGATACTTGGTACATATAGAAAAATACACCCATTTCAAGAAGAACATGATGTGTTTGACGGAGGAACAAAGATTGTCCTGATGGACTGCGGTGGAATCAAAGTCGGTGTACAGATCTGCTATGATATCCGATTTCCAGAGGTGTCAAGAAAGCTCGCACTCGAAGGGGCAGAGATTCTGGTTGTATCAGCTGCGTTTCCTGATCCGCGAAGTGCTCATTGGAATGCATTAGTTCAAGCACGAGCTATTGAGAATCAATTGTATGTAGCTGCAGCCAATAGAATAGGTCTTGGATTTGACAAGAAGATCTATTTTGGTCATAGCCAGATTGTGGATCCTTGGGGACTTGTATTGACCAGGTGTAACTCCGAAGAACGGATAATACATACAAAAGGAAATACGGATATGCTCTCTTCTGTGAGGAAACAGATAACCTGCTATCTTGATAGGGCACGTACTGGGTATGATACTGTCCAGAGATTTCCCGACTAGCACAAGCGTTAAGTGAGAACACACTCCATCGTATTATGACGGAGGACAACAAGTGGAAGGTTCAGATTACTACAAGGAAGCAATAAGAGAATGGTTCTCGAGAGAAGGCACAAAAGTCGAGAGTATCTCCAACCCGAGAGCTGAGTTTCTTTACAAAGTCAAGTTCATGCGCTTCTTCTTCACTGTTGTGCGACCAAATGATCAGAAGTATATCCAGTTTGAGTCGCAAATCATGATATCACCGCAACACCAGAAATTGTTGACTGCAGAGAAGCTCCGTCAGTTCCAGATGGATGCATTGAAGTTCAGCTTCACACAGAATATCAATCTGGGATTTGTCCAACCACGACCTGGACAACAAGGACCTCAACCACAGGGTCCGGGTTTTGTTGTTTCGGATAGAATCTATGATGATGCATTCTCCGAACAGATACTATGGAATACAGTAAGAAGACTCCATAGTGCCATTGACATGGTGATTGCATTGCTCAATGATATCACAGGTCAACAAGGAGCAAAACCTGTTGAATCAACCGAAACAGGTCCATCATACTATACGTAATTCGACGAACCCTTCTTTAAATGAAAAGTAGTACATAACAGCTCACCTTTTCAAACAAAATGAGGAAGATATGTATATCTGTCGTGCAGTTCATCGACCGTTTGTTGCCTGAGGAAAAATAAGATGAAACGTTTGGCTGTTTTAATGGTCTTCCTTATGATTAGCTTATTATCTGTTCCAACAGGAAATACGACTTTAGAAAACAGCTATGCCAGTGAATTTAATCAGGATAGTACTTTTCACAATTTTTCAACCTTAGCATCGGTCGAAGGATTAGGAAGTATATCAGACTCAATAGCTTTCATGACACGTAACATTAGTACACAATCCTTGCATATTGTAAACTCCTATTCTAACATTAATCAGCATGTAGGAGAGTTGAACCTTTTAGAATATTATATTCCATCATGGGAACTGTATGAGGTTTCAATAGAAGTTGGTTCGATCACTGCTGTTGCAGAGCATGAAAGGCTCAGTGTGAATCCAAATAACTACATTAATACTCAAAACGTTTCAGGGCTCGTATACGATGCATTATATCAGGAATTTTATAGTCAACCACACGATGGAAAATTAGAAAATTACACATTTGGTGCACTAGTATATCCATACTATCCGGATCTTGGACATGCTTACCTCGTGGTAAGGAGTGATTATTCAGATAAACAGACAAATATCACTTCATGGATAACTCCGTTTCAACAAGGATTGTCTTGGGTGACAATCACTCATGAGTGCTCACTTGATAATGCAATTCTAAATGCTAGTACTAAATACTATGTTGTTATCGATGGGACTGGAATGGAGGGGATTTACGATGGTCAATGGAAATTCAATAAAATATACTGGAGGGCACAATATCCCTATCTCGGACTTGAAACAGGATATCACATTAGAGATGGTATTTGGGATCAATATGATTCTGGGCAGATGAGAGAAGCCGAACTCAACTATACATACACACCATGGAATAAGACCAGTAACAATGCTCTTGTCTACTTGGATCCAACGAGTGTAAATATTAGGGGTAACACATCAGCGCTTTCAGGATTAACATGGATTTTTTCTGATGAAGATAATATTGATTGCATAGAATTTGACTCAAGTCAGTCTGTTGAGATTTCCTATACAATGGTACTTTCTTACAGAAAATCAGTATCATCGCCTTCAAATTGGTTTGCCACCGAGTCGGGACAAGATATAGAATGGAATGTATCAACTGCTATTGAATATCCAATGATAGCTGAACGGAAATTTCTCAATCTAACAATACCAACAACATGGATTGTGTCAGGACTCTACAAATCATCAGCACCATCTACAAACCACTCGAGCTATGAAAGACTTCAAAGTGTCATCCAATGCTCTGAATTAAGCAACGATACTTGGACTCTGATATCCTCATCTCGAAATTATCTAACTTCAATACAGACTTATGATGCAGAAAATGATATTGAGGTTTTTACGAAGACTTCCATAGATTCTGAAATTAATATCAATTCAACTTTGACAGATATAGATCTAAATCCCGTGGGTACAGGTACTACGAATCTCACGATCTTTCATCTTAGTTCCAAAATATGGGCTCCAAATAATCAGTCAGTAGTCACTGGAAAATCACATTACTTATGGGACATTAGTTCAACTACACTTTCAAATGGTCAGTATACAATTACTGAATACTGGTGTAATGGCACAGAAGCAGGATACAGAACTAAAGAGCTGGTCCTTTATTATCCTACTAGTTTCTCTGCTTCGTCATATCAAATAGATGCATATACTGACAGTAGTTTTTCCATTAGTGTCAATCTAACAGATACATTCACGCCTCAAGGACTGGATGGTGCTTATGCTATGGTCATGTATTCATTTGATGGAGGCACTAATACAAGTCTGATAGATTTGAGTAATGGAATTTGGACAGCATCTATTGATACATCAGGAAAATCTTCAGGGATTTATACTGTTAGAGTCTATGCTGAAGGGTATGCAATAGAAAACCAGAGTTTAATTATTGATGCATTACTCATTCATGATACACAACCGCTTTTTGTACAATGGTCGAATACAAACAACATCTCTTATGTCCAAACAACAAGTCTGTTAGTGACTTACAATCGAGTTGGTGGAATCCCGGTTACTGATGCAACTGTCAATGTAACGATTGATGGAACACCTTATTCACTCCATTGGGATGGAGACCTAAGCCTCTATAGAATCACGTTCAATGGAACTGATGTATTCCCAGGATTTGGAGCCTTCAATCTCGAGATAGAGGCTTGGCGGGAAGGATATAGAGAACAGAGTGACACAACTCAGACACTTACGATTCATAAGGAGTACACTTCTCTCACATTTTCTTGGTTAAATGGAGATGTTATCACCTATGTACAGGACTCCATGTTAATTGTAAATTATACAATGTCTGATGGTCAACCAGTACTGGATGCTATCGTAAATGTAACAATTGATACAACACCTTGGGAACTACACTGGAATCCAATTTCAAAGCTATACTATCTGACTGTTAATGGTAGTGACGTACTTCCAGGATTGGGAACACATAGCATCAATATTGCGGCTGGAAAATTCGGATTTGAAAACCATTCAAACAGCACTACTTCATTTACTATTAATATTGAGTCAACCTCATTAACAATCAAATGGTCCTCAGATTACAATATCACATTTGTACAGCAGACTACTCTAATCGTTTCCTACAATATGAGTGATGGTTCACCTATTGAAGGAGCTATGGTGAATGTAACAATCAGCGGATATCCTTCGTGGAATCTAATTTGGGATGGATCAGAATCATACATCTTGATATTCAATGGTTCGGATTTGCCTCCAGGCTTTGGAACGCATAAGCTGACAATTAAAGCAGATAAGTACGGTTTTGCCAATAAAGAGAATATAGATGAAGATCTGATATTAAGACCAGAACCAACAACCATTGATACGCAATGGATAGGTCCGTCAACAATAACATATGTTGAATCAACGATTATCTCAATCAATTACACAATGTCTAATGGAACACCAATTTCAGGTGCTATAGTATACATTACGATTGGCGTATCAACATGGAACCTTACTTGGGATGGAGGAACTCAGACATATAGATGGGAATTCTCAGGAAGTGATGCACCGCCCGGCTTAGGAACACACTCTCTTGCAATTAACGCTTCTCGATATGGATTCATTACTGTATTTGATAACGATTCCCTTACTATTGAAAATGAAGCAACAACACTCATAGTTCAATGGATTCCTACGAATGAAACTACTTACATGGGTAGATGTGTCCTGACTGTAAATTATATCATGAATAACAACAATAGTGCGATATCTGATGCCATTGTCAACGCAACTGTAGCAGGTGTTCTGAAGCCAATGGTATGGAATTCAACAGCGCAGAAATTCTACCTCTATATTGAAGGATCTGAAGATCTACCAGCACTTGGCTCATTTACCGTAATTATTCACGCATCAAGATTAGGATTTGAAGCAGTATTGGATCCAACTGAGAGAGTCACTCTTGTTGAGGAACCAACTTCTCTGTATGTCTACTGGGCAAATGGAGTAAATAACCCAGGATTCTATGAGTATACTTACCTGATTGCTGAGTACAACTATGACAATGATGAACCAGTAGTGTTAGAATACATCAATGCAACAGTTAATTCAAGAACATGGTTGATGTATTGGAACGAGTCTGCGGAATATTATCAACTGAGATTCAATGGTTCGGATGTATATCCTGGAGTTGGAACCTATACTGTAATTGTCCAAGCTTGGAGTTACGGATTCGGTTACCAGACAAATAACGATGAAGAATTGATAATTCCAGTCATTCCGACTAAATTGACAATTACTTGGACCAATGGTGATAATATCACCTATGTTGAAGATACAACTTTGCAAGTCTTCTATATGATGTATAACGATACTTGGATTCTCGATGCTGTTGTCAATGTCACAATAAACAGTGTCACGTGGAATCTTACATGGAACTCTCAATCGCACGCTTATGAAGGAACTTTCTCAGGGTCGGATAGCTCGCTAGATTTCATGACCTATTCACTAGTCATCAATGCCTCAAAGAGTGATTTCCAATACCAATCAAATAATACAGAAACGCTGACAATTGGCTTAGAACCCACCAGTCTTGTTATCTTTTGGACTAATGGTAATAATATCACCTACTATAGTACAACGATCCTATCTGTTCAGTACATCATGAGTAACTCAACACCAATTACAACAGGAATGCTCAATGTGACGATAGATGGGACTCTCTGGGACCTCGTCTGGAATAGTACTAGCAATGCGTATGAAAGGGAGTTTAGAGGTAATGATAGTAGTTTTTACTTTGATACTTTTGACGTATTAATCAATGCTTCTGGCTATGGCTATCTTCCATCTGTCGATTTAGAAGAAAAATTCACAATACGACGAGAAGACACGACCATTTCCTTTGAATGGGTACCAAGCGATACAATAACATACCTCGAAACAACAATACTCAGGATATATTACCGATTGGAAAGTGGTGCTGCAGTACTAGGGGCAACAGTGAATGTTACATATGTCTTGACTTGGCCTGCAAATTGGAATGAGGCGGAAAAAGCATATGAGGTGGTCTTCACAGGGGATACTTTCCCCATTCCTGTGATTGGACCTCATACTTTGCTAGCCCAAGCATGGAAATCAAACTATCTCTCTCAAATTGACATTTCGCAGTCCATCACATTCAATCAAGAAGCAACAACACTTCATGCCATATGGTTGGACGGAAATAATACCATTACTTTCACAGAGAGTGCAACAATCCACATCAATTATTCCATATCAGATGGTTCTCCTGTTGAAGATGCGTACGTGACTATTCGAATTGGAACGGATATCTGGGAAGCAACGTACGACTCAGACCTACACCTCTATGTATTCACATTCACTGGTAATATGGATCCCCCAGGTCTAGGAACACATAGACTCTATATTTCTAGCACTTACATATTACATGAAGGGTATAAGGATGCTGAATATAACTTAGAGACATTACGAATACTATCCGAGTCAGTGATGATTGATTGTTATTGGATTGGTGGAGACAATATTTCTTATGTTGAATCAACAATCCTCGTTGTGAACTATACAACATCGGATGGTACACCAATCGCTCTTGCAACTGTCAATGTCACCATCGATACAACTATGTTCTGGGAGCTACATTGGCATAGTCTAAGTGAAACATATCGTTTAGTTTTCAATGGATTTGACTCATTGCCTGGATTCGGAACACATGAATTGAAGATTAAAGCAGAAAGATTTGGATTTGTTGGGCTGACTGACAATTATCTGAATCTCCACATAAACGAAGAAATAACAACTTTGATACCCAGATGGAGTTCTCCAAATCAGAATAATGTGTCATATTTTGAATACACATACTTGTTTGTAGACTATCTGATGAGTAATTCATCACCAATTCTGGGAGCATCGGTCAATGTTACTATCGAGATTGAAACTTGGAATCTCCTATGGAATGCAACTGAAGGTTCATATGGTATCTGCTTCAATGGATCGGATATTCCACCGGGATTTGGAACATACACAGTTGTGGTTGATGCTAAAAAGTATGGTTTCAAAATCGCTCATAACACATCAGAGTACCTCACTCTGACCAAAGATCCGACAACTATCCAAGTGACATGGTCCAATGGCAATTCAATCACCTTTATTGAATCTACAACTTTAACTGTCTACTACAGGATGAGTAATGGAACTAGCATATCAACAGGGATTCTAAATGTCACGATTGGGTTTGATAATTGGTCACTAATATGGAATGGTTCTATAGGAGGTTATCAGTATAAATTCTATGGAAATATGAATCCTCCAGGATTAGGTAACTATAGCATGAGTATACTTGCTTCAGGGGACGTATACTCAAGTCAATTTGCAACCACAACTCTTGCTGTTGATGAAGAACCAACTCTAGCAATTGCTTCCTGGCTTACAGATACTATAGATTGGACTGAGAGCATCATCCTTGAGATTGAATATCGAGACTCCCATGGTTCACTCATCGAGAACGCGACGCTTAAGACAATCAGTATTAATGGAACGCTTTACGTGTTACATGGAACAAATGGTGTCTATTGGTTTGAATTCAACAACTCATTTAATCTCGGTAATCATGTCGTTGTTGTAAACATCAGTAAATATGGGTATCAGTTTGCAGTAAACGCCTCAATTGAATTCAATATAATTGAGGCTATAACTAATCTAGATCTTGATTGGAATTCAATTACAATTGACTATCTAGGTCAGATAGACCTCACTGCTAACTACTTCTATGTTCTAACAGGTCAAGCAGTTCCAACAGGAGTTAATATCAATATCTCAATCGACGGAACTACTCCAATTCCATTACTATCATCTGGAGATCTTTGGTACTTCAATTTGACCGGTATCAATCTTGACTTAGGTGAACATACAGTTATCATTCGAGCAGATGCCTATGGTTATACTTATGCAGAAGCTCTAGAAACCTTGATGGTCAGTGAAGTGATTACAGATCAACTTAGCGTGATTTGGGACCCAAGCAATGTGACAATCGAATACACAGGCGTACTGACGTTAGTAGTTGATTATACATACTATGGAGGAGATGTTCCTGATACAGCAATAGTCAATATGACCATTGATACGCACATTTACAATCTTACTTACTCATCAAATGCTTGGAGAATAAGTATTTCCGGTAATGAGTTAGGCATAGGCTATTACGAAGCTACAATCAGTGCATGGCTATATGGCTACACTCATCGAGCCAACCTTACTTTGGGAGTAAATGTGACACTTGCCGCAAACTCATTTATTGTGACTTGGGAGCCGGGAAACTTACAACCAAGCTATACAGATACTGTAAATCTAACGGTCATTTACACTGAAGATTTTCAACCAATAGTTGGGGCAACCGTGCGACTCTCAATCAACGGTACAGTCTATGACCTTGTCTATAATTCAATTGATAAGAAATGGCATTTTAGTATTCTGGCATCGGAAATTGACCTTGGTACATGGAATGTTACAGTTACTGCAAATATGACGGGTTACAGTGACGGATGGTATTCGAACATTCTAACAGTCATTCAGGAATCCACAACATTGAGCGTCTTACCATCCACAAGCACGTTCTATTTTGATGAAAATGAACTGGCGGATATCTACTATAGAATGAGTAATTTGAGCATCATTCAAGGAGCCATTTGTGTTGTCACTCTAGAAGAAGTGACTCAGAGTGTAGTGTGGAGTACAGACCATTGGGTTCTAAATATTGAGGGACAAGACCTAGGCGTTGGTATACATACGTTCAACATCACGACATTAGCCTATGGCTATTCCACACATTCGTACATGTTAGAAATTACTATCTTACTCATTCCCACTATTGTAGTGAATCCCGAACCTCTAGTGATGTTTGCAAGAGAGTCTACTTCCATTAGATTCACATTCCTCGATACAAGAACAAATAGTGGAATTAGTGGGGCTCTCTCATCTATTGACTGGATTAGTACTAGTAACGTGATAGACTTAGGGAATGGGACATATATTGTTGAGATTGGAGGTGGATCAGTACACACTGGAAGCTATACTTTGAATATACTTCTTGAGTGTGCAGGATATGATAACGGAACTGGTCAAGTCATTATTGATGTTATGCCAATACCAACCCAAATTGAATTCACTTCACAGATTTCCCAATACGAAAACGAAACAATCCTAATCACGATTAAGTTAGCAGATACGAACAATATGATTCCAATTGATTGGGCCAATGTGAAAGTGGTTCTAAATAGTGTTGAATACTCGCTGGTATACTCAGCAGGCTCTCAGAATTATTCGACTTCAATCTGGCTCAGTACTTTTGTACCAGGAACATACAACCTGTCGCTTGAAGTAATAGCCAGTGATTGCGAAACTCAGATCGCATACATTGATCTTGTTATACTGGAAAAAGCAACCTATACGATTTCAGTATCTGCTGTGGAAGAGATACAGACAGGCGAAGTACTTCTTGTAACAGCTACAGTTCATCAACAAAGTACTCCAGTTAGTGGTATTCAACTAGTATTCTCAATTACTGTTATTACAGAAGATGGTTCTCGAATTACTATCATGGGTGCATCGACCTCCAGCGATGGAGTGGCTACAATCGAATTCACTGTGCCATTGGATGCAATTGCGTTAGATATTGTCGTTCAATATAATGGCTCATTATCAACGTGGCTAGCATTATCTTCGCCCCGACACATAGCTATCACAGCTCCAAACTCTGGTATCTTAGACATAATCTTGAACAATCCAGTAATGATAGCAGTAATAGCTGGAGGCGTTTCATTTCCACTTCTTGCTATAGCATTGATGAAACGAAAAAGGGGACCAGGAATTGTAGATGTCTCATCACCAGTAACCACACCAAATGTTAGTCCCGTTGAATCAATATCATTAACAGATCCAATAAATCGTGCCAGGCAGGAGATATTGAATAGTGATACTGGATTAACCCGTGCGGAAATATCAGAACGCTTGGGATTATCTTCTAGCAAGACAGGGTCTATTGTAAAAGATTTGTTAGAATCAGATTCCAGTTTGGAGGAAGTTCGCCAGGGCTCAAAGAGGTTGATTAAGAAGAAGGATTAAATTGGCACATATGAAATAAATAGACAGTTTATTCTAAAAATCGGAATAACTTAGGGTTGAGTGAATCAGGATATCTATATATAATTAGCAAACCAATAGCAGATTGAAATTGTACTAATGGTTAGTGGCTTAATAGTCCGTACAATCAAAATGTAATAACCATTGATTCAGTAATTCTAAGACGTTCAAACTATAGTTGAACCTTTCAATGTGAGGCTGAAGTATGAGAAAGACCCGGAGTTCAATCATCTTATTTATGCTAATACTGATAATTCCCGTTATTGCAGATATTAATCCCTCAACAGTGACTCCGATTACTAATACCTCAAATCCATTTTATGATCATTCAATAATTGCAGATGTGGGAAATGATGGAGTCGATACTAATCTCGTGTTATCAATGACTCGATTCATTAATGGGCAGTCAATGAGTATTTTGAACTCATATAACAATGCACTCCATCAAGAACAATTGGACCTTTCATCCTATCAAATTCCAGGATGGACACTATTTAGTATAGAAATCAATGCAAGTGATATCAATGCTACAGCGGAACGTAAGACATTCAACATCAATCCTAATGATGCCATCAAAATAGAGAATAATACAGGATTGATAACAGATGCATTGTATCAAGAATTTTACAATCAGCCTCACGATGGAAAACTGGAAAATTACTCTCTTACCTACCGATCACCAGAATACGAAGCCACTCTGGGTCATGCATATCTCGTTGTGAGAAGTAATTTTTCTGATAAACAAACTAATGTCACTGGATGGGTAACACCATTCAGTCAAACTGCTTTTTACCAAGTAATAACTCACGATTGTTCTCCAGACGGAGCTATTATGAATGCGAGTACGTTCTACTATGTAGTTATAGATGGGACAAATATGATAGGTCAATACTTACCTTTTCCAGTGGATGAATGGGTGTTCAATTCAATCTGGTGGGAAGCAAGGTATCCCTATGCAGGTCTTCAGACTGGCTATCACTTACGTGACGTAGCACCTCCAAATGATTGGGATGTCTATGACGCAGGGCAAATAAGAGAAGCTGAACTCAACTATACATATACACCTTGGAATAAGACTGAAAATGCGCCTCTTACTTATGCCACCGCAGAGCAAATTGCCCTAACAGGCAATGGAACCAGCTTAAGTGGAACATCTTGGTCATTCACATCAAATGATGACATGGCATTAATTAATTTTCAATCGAACCAGTCGATTACCATAGATTATAACATAACCCTCCAATATAAGAAAGAGAGCACTGCATCAACTATTTGGAATGTGATAAATTCAGGAGATCAAGTATATTGGAATGTTTCAATGATTTTAGACTTTCCAGTAGCATCAGGTACAACAACTTATTTCGCGAATGTTTCAATACCGTCAGATTGGACTCCAATCGGACTATACAATAGCACTAGTATTGATTATGGACATTTCACAAAGATTGGAAGTCTAGTTTACTGTACGGACTTGACGAATGGCACTTGGATTCTAACCAATACTGCAGATAATTATGTCACTGCAATAGATCTTTCTGATTCTTCTACGGGAATTCCCATCCTAGATAAAGTAAGTATTCTCACAGACGTCGATATTGATGTTTCAGTTGAAGATGGAATTGGCACTCCTCAGGAAAGCGGAATGACAAATCTCACAATTTGGTACGGAGGCGTGGTTACATATACACCTGCAAATGTATCAGTGTCTGGAGGTCTTACAAACTATCTCTGGAATATAGACTCAATTGCAGATTATAATGGAACATATTCAATTGAAGTGTTCTGGTCAAACGGTTTGGAAGCAGGCTATCTGGTGACAGAAGTCTTCGTGTTCTACTCAACAACTCTTGTTGCTGATGATTATAGTATCTCAGCATACGCTGATACATCTTCAGCATTCTCAATAGGTGTTGATTTTGATTGCATATTTCCGTTTCTAGGAATAGATGATTCCCTATCAGATGTCACATATTCATTTGGTGCGATAATCAATGCGACTATGGATGATCAGGGAAATGGGAGGTGGACGAAGGATATAGACACAACAGGGATGTCATCATGTATTCATCTTCTTTACATCTATGCAGAAGGGTATGCTTTGGAAAATCAGAGTCTAATAATCGCTATTGACCTAACCTATGAAACTAAACCGATTAACTGGACTTGGTTGCAGGGTAATGACATTTCTTACTTGGAAAGTACAAATCTCACAGTTTCCTACGTGGATGTGAATGATATACGTATTCCAGGTGCATGGGTGAATGTCACCTTTGAATCGCATACCTACAATCTCACATGGGACGGTATAGCAGAGGTCTATTGGATTGAATTGCATGGCGAGAATTTCACTGGTGTCCCAGGTATTATCTCACTAAACGTTAGTGCATGGAAGATAGGATATGCACCTCAGTATAATGACACACTGACGATCTCTGTAAGTAGTGAGACAGGAGTTGTATTCTCTGTTGATTGGAACCCAACAGATCGAAATATCACCTACATAGAACAGATCACGATAACTGTCACATATAATTTCAACTCTGTCCCGATTAGCGATGCTTGGGTCAGAGTTACATTCGTTGGATATCCACTAGTAAACATGACCTATAATCCCCTTTCTGAGCAGTGGGAAGTCACACTGGATGGTAGTGATTACCTTGGTACCACAACACTCACTGTGCGAGCTAGTAGAGATGGCTATGACCAAGGACAAGAAACACAGACTCTCTATGTGACAGAGGATATTCCCTCGCTAGAAAACTCGTGGACAAGTTCCGCAGCGACCACAGATTATGCAACAGACGCGCCTCTGGCTATGACTGTAAGAGATTCGATTGGTACAATAATCAGTGATGCTATCTTGTATATCACAGTCAATGGAATTGAAACAGTATATGCAGTCGGAGAATATTCAGTCAATATTGCACCACCTCAGACTGCAGGGATTTATCAAGTCAATGTGACCATGGTCAGATATGGATATGAAACAACTACAGTCTTTCTCACCCTGAGTGTGCGAGCAACTACTACTATCTCTATCGACGCACTCGACCAAGAATACGAACAATGGAATCTCACAGTTACAGTGACGTATTCAGACTCGCTTTATAGCACTCCAATAACTGGAGCAAATGTAGTGATGACCCTTGATGGTGTCGATTATACATTAGCATACTCAGCAGGTGTTTACAGCATTGAAATTTTACTCGATCTTACGCCTGGAACTTATACGGTAGCTATTGCGGCAAGTGCACCTTTGGCTAACTCAGCCTCTGACACATTCTCACTACTCGTTCAGGGTAAACGTTCTGTTAATCTTGAATTGACTTCTGAGGGAGACCCAAGTATAGAGGGACAAATTGTAAGCCTAATTGCCACATTACGTTATAATGACACAGGAACGCCTGTAGTTGGACAAGACATCTATTTTGTTGTTAGAATTACATTCGTAAATGGTACTCAACTCGTTAGAGACGATAGTTCACAATACGACTCAACAAACACAAATGGTATTGCAACATGGAATTTTGAGATTCCATCTGGAAGTATCGAGTCGATTCAAGCTGAAGCGTATTATCACGGAAGTAGACTACTATGGAGCGCTGAAAAGGCAATAACTGTTGGAGCAGGAACCAATCCACTACTAATTCTCTTCAACTTCTTTTTCATGGACAATATAGGACGACTCATACTAATCTCATTTGTAGTCCTTGGAATTGTAGCTGCCACATATAATCGTAAGATTAAACCAAAGAAGCGTGCAGCTCGCTCTTCGCTTGACAACCAGCTTCAGATGTTTGTTGACCTAGAGTCACTTCGACATTTCATGGCAGTTTACCTCGATAGAGGAACTTGTGTCTTCTACCATCCATTCACTGACGAAAGAATTCAACCAGACCTAATCAGCGGATTCATTGCAGCAATAACGAGTGTATATGGTGAAATCAAAGGTGATGGCGTACGTGGAACTCTTGAAGAGATCCAATATCATGGACTTCGATTGAACAGCTATAGCGGTGATAAGATCATAGGAATCCTCATTTTGGAGGGAGAGATGACGCCCCTCCTAAAAGACCGATTGCAATTCTTTGTTGAACTATTCGAGAATCAATATGAGAGAGACCTTGATGGGTGGACTGGGCTTATCGACTGCTTCGACCCAGAATGGGTCGTATCAACATTGAATTCAGCATTCAATTATTCATGGCTGCTCCCGCACAGGTTTGGACCAACACAAAAGGTCTCGAAAACTGAAGCAAGAATTCTTGATTACATTGCAGCAGTCAGGGATGAACGGGGAGAGTTCTTCATCAGAAATCTGTTGACACCACTCTCTGAGATGCTCGAAGAATCCGAAGCTAAAATCCTGGATAGACTGTTAGCCCTTCAAGACAAAGGCGCAATAGTCCCAGTCGGCGTGCAGACTGTCCTTCAACGACAGGGGATGGGTCTCTCTAATGGAGAGCCAACAGAAATCATGGAAGGGCCTTCAACCGAAGAGTCTGAGGAAGACATGGAACCAGTTCCAGAGGATGAGATTACAGAAGAAGAGCCTGAGGATATAGAAGAAGAGAAAGAAGAAGAACCAACTCACGACAAGGACGTAGATATCGAACCTCCACCTTCTGAGTCTGAGAAAGAGATTGACCCAATGGAAGCCTTCGTTAAGGATGTTGAATCGCTCTTAACGGCAAAGAAAGATGAAGAGCCCAAAAAAGATAACACAACAGAAGAATAGATATCAAACAGGCTAAGAACACTTATCTATCAGACAATGCGAATTCACTGCGAGGCAATCCTATGCCATGGGACATTGAAAACTACTACATCCTTGATGGACGTATTCTTAGGGTCGAAATATCAATCCCACTCATAGAGTTCATTTACATCACGATAGACGACGTCAAGGAAGCATGGCTCGATATGCTAAAGCAATTCATTGCTGAACAACCAGGGTTCGATGTTTCGTGGGAGATGCAACCCAGAGATGAACAAGCTGTTGTTACAATACAGATCGCAAAATCAGGTTCACTAGGCGAGTTTACTAGTGAAGAGGCACGAGGAGCTATTGGTGCTGTAGATGCCCTCTTTGATGAGAAGTAATCATATTGAATTGGTCTGAATTGGGATGGTTGTATTACCATTTGGGATGAGAGCAATCTTTGATGTAGAAACTAGTAGACCCTTTGCTAATTCAAGACCTTCTTGAGGGTCTCTGACTGCGTGGCTGTGAAAACGTTCTGTAACAATTGACTCTCTTAATCTACTGCATAACACTAATTTCTTGGATGAAAGAACTCGCCAAAAGAATCGTGCTCTTTCCATTCCCAACTCGAAACTTGTTTCAGCCATTGTATCTATTTCATTTTCAGATGAACAATCGGAAACACCTCTAACAAAACCGGTTGGTCCAGGACCATCAGAGCATTCAGCAATTAGGACAATGACACCTCCATGTTCAGTTGCCTCATGTGCGGCATAGAGACAATCTACTGCATCATAGAGCGACTTATCCCATCCAGATCCCCCAGCGCTGACAATTGCGATATCCGCCTTTTGACGAATAGGAGCTTCTGTAAGAGTTCGAACCAAATTTATACTACTTTCCCAGACATCAGATGGGCTACCTGCAATAATCTTAGAGATTGTACCATTATAGTCAGGTATCGCATTGAGAACATACTGTAGCCCTGCAATCTTACTTGCTTCCATCATGTCAATAGATGCTGCATTTTTCAGATTGAGTGGACCGGTTGGTCGAGTAGCTTGAAGTTTTGCATTTCGTATAATTGTCTTAATTCCACAAGCAAAGGGGAGAACAGACATGGGTCCTCCAGTGACTCCAGTAAAGATGTTGGGTCGAATCGTTCCAAGTCCAATTCTGATATCTGATTCTAAAAATCTCTTATTCACAGACACTGGAGTTGAATGAGTGGGAGTCGTACCAATATTTTGTACTGAATCAGATTCCCTTGAATCATGAAATACTAACTCATAGCCTTCTTTCAAGATAGTCTTATGCAACCTATCGATGTTCTTCACATCAGATTTCTGTTTGCCATCAATTGGAAAAATGATTGCAATATTTTGAGAGTCAGATATGAAGGTTCGAAGTAAGTCGAGAAGGGTATCAAGAAGTCTTTTTGTGATATTGATATCTTGAGATCCATTCACCACTATGGAAGTCGTAGATGGTGCATTATGTAACTGTGAGAGAGGATTTGCATTAACAGGGTTCTCAATCGCTCTGACAACTTCTTCAGGATAACTAGGAGCATCAATGGTTGACCGTGGTTGGATAATATTGACATCAAACCTTCGCGGCAGTTCTAATGGAAGAGATCCGTCACCATAACGCAAATCGATTCTCACGAGAGATTACCCTATGTGAAGTGGTCTGCGTACCACTTAAAGTTACCAGCATTTGTCTGTGACAATCTTCATATTCAATCAATAATGGACATCTGACGGACTAGAGTAAGATGAGAAGAGCTGATAAATTCCTTCTACTTGCGATCATCTCATTGGCAGCGTATTTTGTAATTTCAATCATAATTCCAGGGATAGCTAGTCCGATAGTACTTGTATACAACTGGTTTCTAGATTTTTCCCTACTACTTGGATACTCTGGTGATCTGCTGATCTCCTTTATCGGAAACGCTACAGTACTCTTCCCATTCCCGTATATGGGAGTGACTTTCATTCTTGGAGGATTGACTGACGAAATGACTGGTCAATTCCTTTTTGATCCATGGCTGGTAGGTCTCCTTTCTGGGTTTGGTGCAATGCTCGGAGAGATGATAAGTTATTTTGTGGGTTATGGTGGAGGTCAGCTTATAGAAGAGAACCAGAGGGATGCTTTCAGGAAATATGTGGAAAGACATCCAAAGGCGACACCATTTGTATTATGGTTCCTTGCTGTGACACCGTTTCCTGATGATGTCCTAATTGTCCCACTAGGAGCAGCAAGATATCCATGGTGGAAGGTGATGATGCCCCAATTCCTTGGAAAGACAATGTTCATGATTGGAGTAGCATGGTCGGGTAGAATTGGGTTGGATTTCATTGGTTCATTGATAGGCAGTACCGATCCGACAAGCATTATTTCGAGGGCTATTGAGGTATCAAGTGTTTTGTTGATTATTATAGCAATCTATTTTCTAGTTACGATTAACTGGTCTATGCTCATACCAAAGGAGGAGGACAAAGATCAATGAGACGTGCAGATCAAGTATTTGCGTCTTCTATGATAATTGCTTTCATGTATTGGATAGTCCTCTTGGTGTATCCTTCTGCTGTTAGTCCACTAGCTAATTTCTTTCAATGGGTCGCTGATTTTGCAGTTGTTTTGGGCTACCCAGGAACATTCCTCGTGTGTCTGCTGGGAAGTGCAAGTGTTGTTGTCGAGATTCCGTTTGCTGGCGTTCCATTTGTACTTGGAGGTTTGCGCGATGGAATTGTTGGTCCTTTCATATTCGATCCCTGGGTAGTGGGGATCTTGTCAGGTATTGGAGCAACGATTGGCGATATGACAAGCTATGCTCTGGGTTATGCGGGAAGACGTCTAGTTGATGATGCTAATACTAAGGGATTCAGTAGATTCATTGAAACCTATCCTAGAGCCACACCAGCTGCAATCTTTCTTCTAGCATCCACACCACTTCCTCTAGACCCTGCAGTGGTTGCTTTGGGTGTAGCCAGATATTCATGGTGGAAGTTATTTTGGCCATGTCTTATTGGTGAGATTATCTTTCTCTCAGCTGTTTCGTGGGCTGGACGTCTTAGCTTGGACTGGTTCATTGAGCTATTAGGAGTCGGAGGACCTGTCACTCCAATCTCAGCAACAGTGGAAGTCCTGGGTATTGTGTTACTCATTGTGACCGTATATCTTGCTGTCCGCTTAGACTGGGCACAGGTAGGCAAGAAAATTAGAAAAGCGGATATACAAGCAACAGAGTAATCACTCTGGTTCATCTTCCGAGGGTTGCCTCATATAGAAATCTTCGAAGAACTGTCGACCTGCATTGGTCAGCGAAACAAGACCATCTCGGAGTAGGTTACTTATTGCTACCAAATCGATTCCCTTTGATGTTAGTGGAACTTTGAGCATTCCGATATCACTCATCTCTGTTAATAGTTGAATAAATGCGCCGATTCTATAGAAAGCCAGAAGACCAACGCAATTGGCAAATGCTCGTTTAACACCTTCAATGATACCTTGTCGAGGATCATCAAACTCAGCCATTGCATTCTCGATTTGAAGAAATGAACAGCACATTGTCTTTGCATTCTCATCAGGAGCATCCATGAAATGACCAGGTGCCTGTAGCTGAAAGGGGTCTCTTAGATGATTGACTATCTTCAATCTTGGAGCCTCCTCAGGAATTGACCACCAGCTGCGAAGATGTTGATCAGAGAGAGGTTGTATGTTCAGATTATTATCCCTAGAGCCATCGGTGATATATGCAGGGAGAAAAGAATGCCAACCCGGAATCATTCGAAGACCAAGAGTTCCTTTGATTGGAGCAGAGAGGTCAATTCTTCTTGAACAATAATGAGCAAGGTCATAGATAGCATATTCTCTTCGTTTGTCAACGTATACAAAGATAGGCTCATAATCAGCCTCATGAGCTGGAACTGCTTGATAGTCCCAGACGTATAGATACTGCAAACAGAGAAGATTTGGAAAATCCTCGGAAGTGACTATTCGACCATAGACTCCGATAAACTCTGTAGCCTTCAACGCTTCACGAGTACTTTCAGGAATCACTACCCCGAGTACTTCAAGTAGACTCTGGTCTCCTTTTTGAACACCGGAGGTTACAGGTAGATGCTTTTCGAGAAGACCTCGATCAAAACGAGCTCTCAACCCTGATGAACATTCAGAGAATGTCATCTTGTCAGGTTTGGGCTTTATACGTAGTAATTCAGAGTATTTCTTCTCAATCACATCTGACTACCTCACTACATTGGCAGTAGAGAACGGATTATAGAGATTGTGAAATGGAGGAGAAGGGTTTCTTTTATAGAAACCCCTCTGGGAATTAAATGGGTCTAAATGCCAGATAGTTTCTACCGGATTTGCCCATCTCATAGTCTAGCTTGACATCGATTCCAATCTTGACATCTTCAGGTTTCAGAGGGTCGTAACCAAGCAACCGAGCACTCACCCGAGTACCCTCTGCAAGCTCGACAATTGCTACATAGTATGGTACTTCCTCTGCGAACTCATCTGGAGCAATGTGAATGACCGTGAAAGCGATTAACTTGCCTTTCCCGCTTACCTCAGTCCATGACATATTGCTACTTCCACAACCATAGCAGCTACCTGAGGGAGGTGCAATGACCATACCACAGTCAACACACTTGTAAGCTTTGAAATGACCATCCTGGATATTATTTAGATAGGCCTCAACTGATGGTTTTTCACTCATGCGTCAGCCCTCCTCATGATGTTGACAACACATGTTGCACCAGTTCCCCCGAAATTATGCACGATTGCTGTATCATGATTTGATACTTGATTAGGTCCAGCATCGCCAATCAGCTCGCGATACACAACCACAGCCTGTTTGACTCCGGTAGCTCCAACAGGATGTCCCACTGCCTTTAGACCACCCATAGGATTGATTGGTCTATCGCCATCTAAGGCAGTCACACCATCCCGAACGGCCTTTGTAGCTTCACCAGGCTTGAAGAATCCAATATCCTCACTAGCAATAATCTCAGCAATTGTGAAGCAGTCATGGACAACTGCAAAGTCCATGTCTTTCGCTTGGAGACCAGCCATCTTGTATGCCTGTCTACTTGCATCTACCGAAGAACTGAAGGATGTGAGATCTGCTCTATTGCATAGATTCATTGATGCTGAGGCTTGACCAGACCCAATAATCTTCACCGGGAGGTCAGTATACTGCTTTGCCTTCTCATTTGATGTTAGCACTAATGCAGCTGCACCATCAGATATTGGTGAACAGTCAAATAGCTTCAATGGCCATGCAATGTATCTGGGTGTCATCGCCTTTTCCAAGGATATCTCTTTCTGGAATTGAGCATATGGATTGGTTGAAGCATTCTTGTGGGCTTTGACAGCAACTAGAGCCATATCCTCTTCCGTCGTTCCGTATTTTTGCATGTGAGCCACAGCAGCAATGCCAAAGACGCCAGGAAATGTGAGACCAATACCTGATTCGAATTGGTCATCAGCGGCGGCAGCTAGTGCTTCTGTAGCCTTATTTGTTGAAACAGAAGTCATCTTTTCAACACCAGCCACAAGAACTGTATTATACATTCCAGATTCGATTGCCATTACTGCCGCCCGAAGAGCTGTAGCTCCAGACGCACATGCATCTTCGTGTCTCGTTGCTGGTAGACCTTTCATTCCAGCAAAATCAAGCAGTAGTGGAGCAGAATGACCTTGATGGACAAGCATCTCAGGAATGAAGGTTCCAATGAATGCAGCTTGAATGTCCTTCTTAGGAATACCTGAACCAACCGTAGCCTTATCAACAGCCTCTGAGAACATCTCTCTCAGACTCACGCCCTCTAAGGCTCCGAATTTTGTTTGTGCAGCACTTACTATGTTAGTATTATTTAGGGGCAAGTAGTGTTACCACCTCGTTCTAAGATGAGGAACAGCAATAATACGACTATAAAAATAGTGATGGATTAGGCACTTTAGTGTGTGCAAAGGTGTTCTTTGGAGTTAATTGTTTACTCCGAAGAGATAATAAGCCGGTAAATGACGACCACTCGGGATTGACGATGGACTTCGCACTATCTGAAAAAGAGGAAAAACTCTTCGAGAGAGCCAAAACTTTCACTCGAGAGAACATTACCCCACGAGCCCAAGAACTAGAGAAACGGGATGAATTTCCAAAAGAAATTGTTCACAAAGCCTTTGAAGCAGGTCTAATGAACCTGCACATACCCACTGAGGCAGGTGGACCAGGATTATCCTTACTAGCAGAGACCTTTGTTTCTGAAGCTACTGGTTATGGTTGTGCAGGGATAGCAACTTCAATCATGTGCAACAATTTAGCATTTGCACCACTTGTGATTGGAGCTACTATTGAACAACTGCAGACCTATGTAGAGCCATTGATTACAGGAAAAGAGCCTAAGTTTGGAGCTTTCTGTCTTACAGAACGTGGAGCTGGTTCAGATGCTGGTGCTGTCGCAACCAGAGCCGAGCGTGATGGTGATGAATACATCATCAACGGTATCAAGTGCTTTATTACAAATGCACCTCAAGCATCGCTCTTCACCGTCTTTGCTTCAACGCAACCAGAGCTGAAGACCAAGGGGCTTTCTGTATTCATGGTTCCTAAGAGCAAAGCAGTCAAGATTGGTGTCATTGAGAGCAAGATGGGACAGAAGAACTCAGTCCAGAGTGAAGTCATCTTTGAGGATGCACGAGTTCCAAAGGACTGCCTGGTCGGAAAGGAAGGCGACGGATTCAAGATTGCAATGACCACCCTTGATAAGACAAGAGCAGGAATAGCCGCAATTGCCACTGGCGTCGCTCAAAGAGCAGTTGACGAGGCTGCAAAATTTGCTAACATCCGACATCAATTTGGGCAACCAATAGGTAACTTCCAAGGAATAAGTTTCATGCTTGCCGACATGGGTGCTAGAGCTGCTGCTGCAAGGCAACTAACGAGGTTTGCTGCTTGGCTTGCTGATCAAGGAATACGCAATTCCAAGGATTCTGCATTTGCCAAATTCTTTGCTTCCGATGCAGCAATGCAGAATGCCACAGATGCAGTACAGATCATGGGTGGATATGGCTATCTTAGTGAGTATCCTGTAGAGAAGCTAATGAGAGATGCAAAACTACTACAGATCTATGAAGGCACAAACCAGATTCAACGACTTGTTGCAAGTTCAAACATCCTTCGTGAGAGCGCAAATCTTGACACAGGATTTCATGTGAAGTATGATGGTCGCGACGCTCCGGTAATGTAATGACACTTTAAAAGTTCGAATAGCTGTGTTCCCGAAGAAACGCAGCTATTCACTTTCTGTTTTATTCTTTTTCTCCCAATGAGTTACTTACTTAAGCGGGAGATGTTGAGGCCAAAACATCATTGACTGGAGACAACACCTTGGAAGATAACGAAGCCATCAAGGTGATCAAGAACCGACGGGCAATACGTGACTATGATACGTCCAGAGATGTCCCTGACGAATTGATCTACAAGGTTATTGAAGCAGGAGGTTTTGCACCTAGTGCAGAGAACCAACAGCCATGGAGAATCATTGTTGTTCGCGACAAAAAACTGCAGGAATTTATTGGACAGATTGCAGTTGACAGAACAGTCCTCCTTTTTGGTCGTGCAACACCGAGAGAAGAGCTGGAGAGAAGACTTAGTTATATTGAGTCAAAAGCAAGTTTAGAACGTACAATCGATATACTCATTTCCGGTCAACGTTTTGAGTATATCAAGGGCAAACCTGAAACTAATGGAGCTCCAGTGCTTCTTGTACTCGCAGTGGACCAAACACATGTCGGAAACTCACAGGCAACTCTTCGAGGTACTGGAGGTGTCTATGGTTGGTCTGGACCGAGACACGCAGTCATTGCAGGTTCTATGATGATGGAAAACATGGCTCTCGCTGCAGCATCATTAGGAATAGGAAGCTGTGTTTCATCAGTTCAACTGGACCATTTTGATGATGTTGGTGCAATCTCAGAAAAGCTTAGCATTCCATTCCCACACTGGGTTCCAATTCTCTGTCTAACCCTGGGTTATGCCATAAATGAGCGGACACTTGGACCACCAAGACAGGGGCCGGAGGAGATTGCTTTTCTCAACAAATGGGGAAGTCCATTCGTTAAGGAGGAAAAGAAATGAGCGATCTGGAGATTCTTCAGAAAGGATTCGTATCATTCATCGATGGACTCTGGTGGGGACTCCGAAACAATACAGGACCACTCTCCATGTATGAGGGGTATAGTGGTGGATTCAAACAAATGGGTAGCGAGGCTGCGGAAACATTCGATGGCAAAGGTCCAGAAAAAGCGGCAGAGATTGCAGGATCAGTCCTTCGAGCTATTGGTTTGGATATTGAAGTAAAGGACAAAGAGCTCTATATCAAGAGATGTCCCATTTGGAATAGAATCCTTGAACGTGGATTAGAGTTTTCTTTCCATGTGGAAGAGATATGTTGGATGCCTCTGTTGGAAGGAATTGGTGAAAAAACAGGCACTAAACCAGTCTTTGATACATCTCTAAGACTATTGCATATCGAGTCTGCAAAGATTGAGTACAAGAAATCAAAGGCAAAGAAAGCACTTGAAAGTGGCAAAATAACCAAAGAAGAGTACAATAACCAAATAGTTATGCTTGAAAAGAGCGTAGAAGATATCGCAAAGCATGGTCATTATCTCTTCGAATGATTGTATGATGTGCTTGAATACGCAGAAAAGCAGGGCTGAGACCTATGGAAACTCTCGAGAAAGCAGGACTTGCAGTCAACTACAACAAGGTACCTAGTACTAAACCTGAATACTTACCTAGGAAGGTGTTCATCTGGGATGAAACTTTGAGAGATGGAGAACAGACCCCAGGGGTGGCTCTGACAATCGATGAGAAGATCGAGATAGCTAAAATGCTCGATGAAGTTGGGACAGCAATTGTTGCTGTCGGATTCCCTGCTGTGAGTGAAGCCGAGAAAAATGCAGTCGCGGCAATTGCCAAAGAGGGACTCTCAAACGCTAAGGTCGCAGCCCCTGCTCGTGCAGTTATCGAAGACATCGATGCTTGTATAGAAGCAGATGTCGATGAGGTGCCAATATTCATTGCTACTTCTGACTTTAGATTAAAGTATCAGCTACGAATGACCAGAGAACAGGTCTTAGAACGATTGACTGAGTGTGTGGAGCACGGTAGGGAGCATGGATTGATTGTTGATTACATTGCTGAGGACTCTACAAGAAGCAATATGGATTTCCTCTGTGAGGCATACAGAACAGCTATCGATGCGGGAGCGGATAAAATCTGTGTAGCAGACACTGTAGGATTTGTACGTCCGGAGGTAATGCGACATATAATGCGGGAAGTGAAATCACGACTTTGGAATGAACAAAAATACAGAGTCCCAATTGCAGTCCATTGTCATGATGATTTCGGTCTCGCTACAGCAAATACACTGACTGCAATAGAAGAAGGAGCTACATATCCACAGGTCTGTGTCAATGCATATGGGGAGAGAGCTGGAAATGCAGCCTTTGAGGAAGTAGTGATGGCTCTAGAGGAACTCTATGGAATTGATACAGGTGTTAAGACAGAGAAATTGTATAGACTATCGGGTCTAGTAGAAAAGAACTTCGTCATTCCACTTCCGCTTCATAAGTCAATCAGTGGGGATAACGCATTCACACATTCTAGTGGTATACATTCCCATGGGCAATTGACCCATTCAATGACCTATGAACCTATTAGCCCCATGAGAGTTGGAAGGACACGAGAATTCCATCTTGGAAAATTTGTAGGCAGGCATTTTGTTGAGTATCTGCTAAAAATGGGGGGCATTAAAGCTAGTCCAGAACAAGCCCGTGAGATTACTGACAGAGTGAAGATTACACATGAGGACAAAAAGAAACTCCATTCAGATATGGCTTTTGAGAAGATCAAGAGTGAGCTGCGAAGCCTAAGAACTGGGGTCTCTGAACGTGAGTTTTGGGAAATCGTGTTTGACGTGATCTAGAAATCACTCAAGAGGCCTTTGAAGACTGTTTGCTATTCTCCTTCTCAACAGGACACCAAGATCCATTGCTAGAACACCCGCTAGGAAGAATATGCCAAATGCAACCAATATTAGAATTTCGGATTCGCCAGTGATTGGGTGACTTCCAGTTATCCAATGATGGTTCATGAACCAGTATAGTACCTGAACGATTAGAAAGATTGTTGCCACCACAAGTGAGAACTGTATACCATTTTTGAAGATCTTAGTAGCTTGAGAAATTCGATGAATCGTGTCATCCTTACCTTCGATTCGAGGGTCTTCATCAACACGAACGAAATGTCCTTCTCTGACTTGAATTTTCACAAATTCCTGAATTTTTACGACATCAATGTTATCGAGTGGTGTAGTAATGTAGGTCGCTCGTAGAAATTTCGCAGCAGCACCTCCACTCAATAGAGTCAAGACTGCAATGACAAGAAAGAACACAACAAACTGCCATAGTGCAAAGAATAATAGTGTAATAACCAGAACGATGAACATCAGAACTAATCCACCGATACTTCCTGCACTCTCGACTCCACCTTCGAAGAGAAAGGCGAATCGTTTCATTACTCCAAGACTTATCCAAGTGCTATAATATTGGTCGTCCCTGAGACCAAGAGTCTGGTTTACTGACTCTCCGACCGTTTCCTTCTTACCTCCATAGACTCGGATAGTTGTCTTTGGAACGATTTCTTCCTTTTCGTTTGTGCTCATGAAAAGAACTCCCTCAACATCAGTCCTGGAAAGAAAAATTGGATTTAATACCTCTTACTGCATAAATCAATCACGGGACCGAATTCCTTTTCCGTGAGTGAATTTCCTTGGCTTGTATGTCTGATGCTTGGAGTGAGATAATGAGAGATGCTGCATTAGGCATCTCTGGAGAATATTATATCGAGAGAGATGATGGAAGGCTTGAAACACTGTCTACTCTTGATTATGTAAGGCCCATATTGGAATGGAATGAACTCGAACGTCTTGCAATACAACATGCAAAGGGGAATGTCCTTGATATTGGTTGTGGAGCTGGTAGAGTTGCAATCTATCTACAAAATCTTGGACATAGGGTGGTTGGAATTGACATGGCTCCAGGGGCAGTTGAAGCCTGTAAGATGCGGGGATTGAGGGATGCGCATATCATGTCTGTAGCGGGGTTAAATTTTCCAGAGTCAACATTTGACACAGTGATCATGTTTGGGAATAATTTTGGTCTATTGGGGGATGACGAGAAGATAATATCCATGCTTCAAGAACTTCACCGGATTACTACTCCAGATGGAATCATTCTTGCAGGTAGCGCTGAAGTCGAGAAAACCGATGATACGGGACATCTAAGATATCATGAATTGAACGTATCAAGAAACAAGCCAAAGGGACTCATTCGATTGAGGGTGAAGTATAAGGGATTTATCGATGATTGGGTAGAATTACGATTGGCAAGTCCGAATGAAATGAGCGTGCTTGCTGAAAGATCAGGTTGGAGATTAGATAGAAAATATCAAAGGGGCGGTCCTTATGTTGGACTCCTTGTGAAGAGTTGAATAACATGACAATCTATGCATTCAAAGACAAAACACCCAAGATTGCATCCACAGCGTATGTGCATCCCCAAGCATCTATAATCGGAGATGTCACCATTGGCGAACGAGTATTTGTGGCGCCTATGGTCTCAATTCGAGGAGATAGGGGATCAATAATTATTGGAGATGAAACCAACATCCAAGATGGTTCTGTCATTCACTCAGACCCTCGATTTACTACTAGGATTGGCAGGCGGGTCAATATTGGACATAATGCGACAATTCATGCAGAGTCAATAGATGATGGTGCTGCAATTGGTATGGGAGCAGTCCTAATGCTTGGTAGTAGAGTAGCTAAAGGGGTTCTTATCGGAAACTCAGCACTTCTTCACGATAAGACGATGACTGAACCATTCAAAGTCTACGCAGGAATTCCAGCGAAGTATATGAGAGATATCAGACCTGACGATCAAGCCAGGAAGGCTATTGATGTCTATGTTGATTCGTATGTTGAGAATGCCAAGGCATACCCTAAATATCTTCGAGTCTTGGAAGAAGAATGACCACTATCCCAGACCTTATATGTATATTCATTATAGTTAATTGCAGAAGGGAATAACAATATGATCATTGAAGGAAAGATCATTTCAAGCCAGTTAGGTGAATTTGGAAAAGATGGAATTCTATATGGATACCTGGGAATTGAAGATACTCAAGGCAATCATTTAGCAATCAAGATTGATTCCTATAGCTGGTATGAAACTCTTGAGATCGGAGAACATGTGATAATTGAAGCGTCAAAGCTGGGAACAACAAATATCATTGTTGCGAGGAAAATCAGTCTAAAATCAAACTCGGACTTGATTTCACATTCAGAAAACGTTGTCAGCGCAAGCTCATGAGAAACATTTTCTCTAAAAAGATTAGCATAACCTTTCGTTTGAATAAAAGCTACTGAATAGAATAGGTTATACGGGAAAAAAAACGGACCCGAAATTGGTGAAATATCCTTTGTCTTTGGAAATTCAGGGAACAATTATATCATCAAATATTAGCGAAATGGGCAAAATGCGATATGGTTACTTGGGAATCGAAACAGATGAGAAAGAACATCTCAAAATCAAAGTAACTGCATTTACCAAATATGATACCCTAGATCTCGGTGAAAAGGTCACTATCGAACTGGAGTCTATAGGCACAGAAAAGGTCATGAACGCAAAGAAAATCACCCTTGCGAAATAGGTAATACACATTCCAGCTAGACTTTTAGCAGTGTGTGGACTATTCTCATACTCAGATTAAATAAGGAGTAATAGAGAATGCCAGAATTGCCATTGCGTTACTTTTGCTATGTATGTGGGCACCAAAATGATCTGATTCTGAATATTCCAAATGCACCAAAAATGAGTAGAGATGAAATAACCTGTACTAACTGTGGAGATGTGACCAATCTCCTTCTTACTGCTTGTCCGCATTGCAATAGTGCATTCAAATATTTTCTATCGGACCTTGATTTTCCTCAAGAGATGACAACCTTAGCATCGACATATGTTAAGCTGATAGCAGCTATTAAAAACAGCCTTACTGGAGTAGTCAAAGAATTCAATATTCCCTTGCCTAAAAGATGGTCAGTGAATTTGGATTGTCAATGTGGAAAGCAATACTCTGTTGAGATTGAATTACCTCAGATAGAGACCCTATAAAGAATCAGTTCTCCACAAGAATCTCATATCTAAGATGCACAGGACATTTCATCGAATTGGAGACAACACAATATGTGTGAGCGCGTTCAGCAGCTTTTTCCATTCTCTTCTTGTCTTTCATTGTAGGGACAATAATCCGAGTTTCTAATGTGATCTGATCAAACTCCCACCCAAACTCGCCCTTCTTAAGAGTACCAATCCCTCTAACTTGAAAATTCTTCAATTCCGCATGGAATCTTTTGGAAACTCCTGATAAAGATACACCATAACATGAAACAGCTGATGCAACAAAAAGATCCTCGGGAGATACAATTTCAGATGGACCCTCTGGCCAAAAATCAAGAGGAGTAGCTACCTCAAAGGCGGGTTTTCCTTCAATCTCGATTGTTACAATCTTTTCTCGTACCCAATGGCTACTCATTGCATATCTATGTTCTTCTTCAGACATATTGAAATGCGTATATTTGGCATTTTAGAGCCTTTTGATAGGTAATTATTAATATTTGACATACAAGAGTGATGCTTATTAGGAACCTTGTTCATACCACACATGGTGGTTAGGTGGCTCGCAGGGCACACATTTTCTGTAACATGCCCTCATAACTCCCCCCCCTCCTACCGTTGTCCTGCTGGTACTAACCACCACCCTCTTTCTGAGCAAAAATAGTAGTATGATAGAATCTCATTATTTTGCGAAGAGATCTCTGAGCATATCTGCAGCTTTGGTGTATTGCTTGACAGCTTCTCTGTACGAGTCAGGATGATCACTATCAAACTCTACGCATATCAAATGGAAAATTTCCTTGTATTCAGATATGTTTGGTCTGAATCCATGAATGTGAAGGAGCGACTCGGATGCATGATACCGAACTAGATAATCTGGATCTTTTTCTATAGCAGTAAAAAGAGATTCAATCACCTCTATAGTTGGATAGTTCCGTAAGACCATTGCTGCTTTAAGCCGAACGTATGGACTACCATTATACTGAAGAACATCAATGATATCTGGAACATATTCAGTTGTATCCTCGATTGTATTGAGAGCTAGTGCAATTTGAATTTTCAAATCAGAACCAACTTTCTTGAGGAGTTCTTTCATAATAGGGATTGCTTTCTGCGACTTTAGCTCTCTAAGTCCCATTGCAGCATAGTGACTCCCATCCTCCATTGACTCAATGAGCATGATTTCCGCTCGATCTCTTTCTTCACCCTTCAAATAACAGACAGATTTTGGATTGATTCCATCATGCCACATCATGTAGGGATTGCCAAAGAAATTGTCCATGAAATATTCCCATTCTTTGCTTGGCATAACCAAGAGAGAGGTGATGCAAGTGATATGCCTTATTATGCTAAATCCATTTATGCAAATATCTCGAACTATTTAATGATCAATCTATGACTGCTTGGGAAGAGTGTGAGAAAAAAACACAACAATCCAAAATAGTCACGGATAGGCAACATACACCTACATGTCAGTGGTGTGGAACAGATACTAGTCATAACTGGAAATATGTCATTGGAACTGGCAAGTCATATTGTTCAGATAATTGCTGTGATGCAGCGTACTACCGGTTCTATGTACTCATGTTGATAGTGAGTGTAATCGGATTTCCTACGAGCATTATTGCATATTTTACATTGAATCTTGAAGAATACAGGCAGTTTGCTGAATTCCTATTCTATGCTTTTGCTATAGGACTTGTGGCAGGAATATGCTATACCTACGAATCCAGAAAGGTACGTTCACAGGTATCAAAGAATTCAAGGAGTACGCAAGGCCTCAAGAAAGAGTAAGTTCTTGCCTAATAGAGAAGATAGTGGTGCTGCAATTGCAGCACCTAGAAAGAACTATTTCTTAGATTTCATCTTAAGTTGCCTGACAGCCTCACGAACATCATCTTCACTGATAGATTGTTCTTCCAACTCAAGATCAGCTGCAGCACTTGCTGGAGTACCAGAGGGTCTCATTGCCATTGCTCTTTTTGTGACACCACGAGCTCTGACTTTACTCACAATATCTGAGATCTTCGCTTCAGTGAATTCTTCGTCTGCTGGAAATTCTTCCATTGAAACACCAAGATCTTCTAAGATTGACTTCTGTATGGCAATCTTATCAATTTCCTCAACTGCAATTCCAGTGATAAGATTCACTAGAATCTCTGCTTTCTCAAGTGGGAAGAATCTCCCTTGAGAATCAGCAGCAATCTTCTCATAGGTTGCTACTCCTTTCTTATAGCCAGCAATCTCAGGAAAGCATCCAACTGTATGGATGACAATACCTTTTTCGAAAGCCACTTTTGCTTCCTTGTCCCACTTTGCCCCATCAGGGGTTCCCTGAGGCCAACGATCCCCATCTTCAACACCATGGGGCGGTGCATCACCAATAAGAACAGCAACTTTGGCGGCGTCATTGATGAACTCCATTCTATTCATTATCTGGAGAGCAGTTGATACTGCCTCGGGACCATCACCGCCTCCTGAAGCATCCATCTGCATGACATTCGTTTCTATTTTTGATGTATCAGGTGTGAGCTCAAACTTTTGCGTGACATAGGTAGCTTCCTCAGGGGGATGATCACGATAGCAAACCAGACCAACCCTCAGTCTGTGGCAGAGCTCCTCTTTCTTTATTGTACGGATAATCTCGAGTATCTTTGTCTTCACATTTTGAATATATGGTCCCATAGAACCAGTATTATCAACAATGAATACGAGATCAAGTTGTCCTAATTTTTCTGACATAGTCTAATCTCCTGAAGTTCGTATAAGGATAAGACAGTGTTTGGTAGTGGCATTTCCTATACGCTTCGCAAGACCCTGTCACGAGCGAAGATAAGTCTTAGCATGATTTTCCTACAGTTTATAGGGCCGTAGAATGATTAAGGTGATATGCAAGTTCTCAAAGAGAAATCAATCAAGGACTTTCTTATTGTTCATGTGATTTTTGTAATAATAGCAGCATTGACACTTCTTTTTCCGTTCCCACAAGCAACGGTGAATGGAAAACTTCTAACCCTGGTCTTGATATATAATGGACTTGTCGTCATTGAATTCTATGGCAAAGGATATGAAAATTGGAAAAATATCTGGATCTTTGCAATTATTCTCAGTTTGCTCATGATATTTCCAGATTGGTATCTTGCTGAAACTCTGGGAGCTCTGCAGTTTCCAGATGATGGATTTCCAATGATAGGCAACTCAATTCCTTTCTACATGGGAGGACTCTGGGCAATTCCCTTCGTTATCATTCTGTTCATAGGGGATGAGGTCCGGAATAGGAAAAGCTTACAAGTATCCTATGGTGTTGTATCATTACTTTCCGTCGTAATCTTTGCAGTTGCAGAGTTGACTCTGGTCAACCTTCCGTCATGGTCTGCTACAGTCATTGGTATGACTGGAAATCTTGCTTGGTACATCATCCTCCCAGAACTCATTCTAGGCCTTTCTGCATTTATCTGCTATAACATCGTACGTGAGAAAAAGATTTGGATGAAGATTCTAGGTGCTTTGACAGTTATGATCCTCTATATTGGTAATGCATCATTCTTCTATTTCATCATTGAAACACTCCTCCTCGGAGCATGAATGTGAACTTTGCCTGAATTGCACGTATCAGGCAGATATTACCTCGCAAGTAATGTACAAAAGGAGAATATTGGAGGTAAAAGTGAGGTTCCATGATGCAACTACCCAACGGTTTCAAGTTTGATGACTATGAAAGAGTGAGAAAAATCATTGTTGAGTTCATCAAGAGCTACATTAAAAATACTAGAGCCAAAGGGGCAGTACTTGGTCTAAGTGGAGGCGTTGATTCAAGTCTTGTTGCTAGTCTAGCCTGCGAAGCCTTAGGAGCTGATAATGTCCTTGGAATCATGCTTCCTGTCGATATAAAAAAAGACAGAAGAAATATTGCTGATGCAGAGATGCTTGCTGAGTCCTTGGGAATGCATCATGAGATATTTGAGCTGAAAAAGGCGATAGCCGCCTATGATTCTCTAGAACTTGATAGATTAGCCTTGGGCAATTTGACCGCACGACTCAGAATGGTCACTTGGTATGCACGCGCAAACAAAGAGAACAGACTGGTACTTGGAACAGGTAACAAGAGTGAATTGATGATTGGGTATTTCACAAAGTATGGTGATGGAGGATCTGACATACTTCCGATTGGAGAATTGTACAAGGAAAATGTCTGGGACCTGTCACGTCATGTTGGAATTCCAAAGTCCATTGTTGAGAAGGCACCATCAGCGGGTCTATGGGAAGGACAAACAGATGAGGGGGAGATTGGAATCACATATTCGGAACTTGATTCAATTCTCTTCTTGACTCTTGAAAAGAAATTGAGCGAAGATGAGATTGTTGAATGGGGTATAGAGAGATCGAAAGTTCAAAGGATTTGGAAGATGATGAAGAATTCACAACATAAGAGAGAACCACTTCCACGGCCAAATCCGAGAATATAGTCACACCTCAGCCTTCGGGATCCATAGTCGCACCTTTGCACCTTGACTTGAGTCGCCATCGACCCTATCTAAGAGCTCAAACTTGCCACCATACTTGCTAGCAATCTGGATACATTGAAGGATTCCAACGCCTCCTGACCGACGTTCAGGATTAAGGAGATTTTTCTTTTGACCGTCTTTAATTCCAGGACCATTATCCGCAACAGTCAATTCATAGCCATCATCATCCTCGCCAAGATGTGTCCAAATCTTCTTTTCGTTGGAGTTGTTGTGTTTGACTGCATTTGAGAATACGTTCATGAGTAGATGACAAAGAAATCGGTCTGCATTGACAACAGCTTCGGAAACCTCCATATCCGAGGTGACTGACACATCTTTATTCTCCTCATTAAATAGTCGAATACAGCTCTTCAAGGTAAAGTCAAGTGAAGTCTTTTCTAAAGGTGTAGAGAGAAGAGTAGCAGTTGCTTGCACTGCTGAGATAAGCTCACTTGCTTCAGTGACAGCTTCTGATATATGATGAATCAGACTAATCTTGGATTTATCAGTTTCATCTGCTTGCAGTAAATCTGAAGCGATCATAATAGCTTGGAGAAGATTTCGAATGTCATGACCTGTAATGTCTTGATAGAGCATAGCTACTGCGTGTGCTTGCCGAGCTTCCTCCTCCGCCTCTTTCAAGTCTGTAACATCTCGAATGACCATGACAACTCTTTCATGATCCTCGTGAGGGCTGATTCTTGCAGAATACCATCTACCATGCAGAGGATATTCAAAGGTCGAATTGACTTTGTTCCGAAGAACCTCAGTGAGAAGGAAGTTAATTTTCTGAGCAACAATTGGTGTGAAGACTGTAGTAATTCTTTTCGAAAGATAATCATTCCCACGGAAACTATCAGATATCGAGTTTTGAGAGTAGAATTCTGATATAGTCCCATCAGATGTCAGCACAAGGACTGTATCTGTAAGTGATTCCACAAGCATCCTGTGTTTTCGTTCGCTCAATCGAAGTTGCTCCTCAGCAACGCGACGTTTATGGCGATGCTCGGCTTCATTGATTTCTCGTTCAAGGGCAGGAACTAGTCTACTTAGATTATTTTTAGTCAAATAATCATGAGCTCCTGCTTTCATCATAGCTACAGCAGTTTCATCTGAGATGGTTCCGGATACAATTATGAAGGGGAGATCGAGGTCTCTTTTGCGTATCACATCCATTGCATCAGATACGCTGAATTCAGGCATCATATAGTCACAGAGCACAGCATCCCAGGTCTCGGATTCTAAGGCATTTATGAGGTCAGATGAAGTCCACACACGCTTTATCTCAAAATCCACCCAGCCTTTCTTAACTACACGTTCTAGAAGCAAGGCATCATCCTCGGAGTCTTCAATAAGAAGAATCCGTAATGTCTTGGTCAGTCTGCACTCCCTCCAAGTGGACTAACATTGAGGACAAGCCAGTAGAGACCTAGTGTGCGGATTGCTTGTACAAATTGATCGAAATCTACAGGTTTCTGAATGTAGCTATTTGCTCCAAGATTATAGCTCTCGCAGATGTCTTTATCCTCTTTTGAGGAGGTGAGAATGACTACAGGTAACAACTTCAATGTCTTGATTGAGCGTATTCGTTGCAGTAGTTCCAGACCTCCCATCCGTGGCATCTTTAGGTCCAGCAAGACAACAACAGGTTGCTCAGAAATGTTTCTTCCTGCATACTGACCATCAGCGGTGAGATACTCGAAAGCCTCTTGTCCATCACGGGTAACAATCACTTCGTTTAGGATATTCGCTCTTTGAAGTGCTCTTAATGTCAATAAAACGTCATCAGTGCTATCCTCAACGAGGAGTATCTTTCTGCTACTCAATTTTCAGCCTCACTTTTCTCGGGTATTGTGAAATAGAAGGTTGAACCTTTGCCGACTTGGCTTTCCGCCCAAATTAATCCTCCGTGTCTGTTCAGAATTCGCTGAACAGTTGCAAGACCTATCCCAGATCCTTCAAACTCCTCTTCCATGTGCAATCGTTGAAACGGTACAAATAGTTTATCCTTATTTTTCATATCAAATCCAGCACCATTATCTTGGACAAAGTATACGGTCTTCTCATCAATTTTCTTGGTTCCAAACTGGATTTTAGGATTCTCAACATTATGAGTGAATTTCCATGAGTTCTCAAGTAGATTCTGTAATGCAATTTTCATAAGTCGTCGGTCACATCGAATATCTCCTGTTTCAGACACTCTTACTTCAACCTCACGTTCTGGGTCTCTATCTTTGATTTCCTTTATGATCTCATTAACGAGATCTGATAGATTGACCGAAATGCGATCCATATCAGATCTTGTCACTCGTGAGAGAGAAAGTATATCCTCGATTAGTAGACCCATCCTAATAGCAGCGGATCTTACTCGTTGAAGATAGTCTTGTCCCGTTTCATCAACAGCGTTATAGTAGTCTTCAAGTAGAGCTTGACTGAACCCATCAATTGTACGAAGCGGAGCTCGAAGATCATGTGATACGGAATACGCAAAAGCCTCTAGTTCCTTGTTTACTGCAGCAAGTTCTGCTGTCCGCTCCTCGACACGATTTGAAAGTTCTTCATTCAGTTTGCGAATTTCCCTTTCCGCGATGACACGCTCTGAGATATCCAAGAAAGAGGTGACTAGGGTACGTGGAGAGGTTCGATAGATTTGAATCTGCAATGCTCCAAAAACATTGCCATCGCGTTCCATCAATCGTTCAGTACTCCAAGGGATTCCTGTTCTTATGATATCATAGTATCTTTCTATCAATCCATTTTCATGATACCTCTCTGGTACAGCTAATTGTATGGGTTTTCCAATTAGCTCATCATGTTTTGCCCTTAGAACCACATCTGCAGCTGGATTAGCATCCACTAGGATGATCTCTCCAGAATCAGACATCTCATGAAGATGCATTCCAACCGGAGATGTTTCAAAAACACTTCTGAATCGAATCTCTGATTCTCTTAGAGCTTCTTCTGCTTTGACCATTTCAGTAATATCAGTAACTATAGCTATAGTACCATCGATTGTACCACTATCATCTCTAGATGGCACACCAGAAACTCTGACTACTATTTGTTCGCCGTTCTTTCGAATGAAACTATGAATATAGCTTGATGTCTTTCCTTCTAGTCTAAGCTTTGTGTTCATTACTATTGTCGGTATATCCTCAGGAGCAACAATCTCGCGCAAGTTCATACCAATTAGTTCTGCTCTTGTGTGACCCAACATCTCTGCGAAGGAGTCATTTACGAAAAGAAGATTTTCTTCCAAGTCTGCTATTCCAATCCCTTCAGAGATATCAGTGATGAGCTCCTGATATCTCCGTTTACTAATAATCAGAGCTTGTTCTGTCTTCTTACGTTCTATAACAGTTGATAACATTCCTGAAAGAGCATCAAAGAAAGGTTCAGTAGATTCAGGAATTGCTCTGTGTTCATAAGATCCTATGCTCATGACTCCAATCATATCTTCTTTCGCATTCAATATTGGCCAGACCACAATCGACTTCACATTCAGTTCATCTAACCTCTTTTTGAAAAGAAGTGTGGACTCATGTTGATAGGTATCAGGAGCAATTATTTTTTCCCTTGTCAATGCAACATGTGAAACAAGGTGTGATGGTTTTTCATCAAAGCGACAGGGAATCTGTGTTGTTAAGTTCGAGACATTGATACCAACAATTGCAGTTGGTTTTAGAACCTGTTCATTCGCATCGAAAAGCCGAAGGGTGCCGAAGTCAAAACCAAGGGTTTCAATGAGACCCTGCATAATATTTGTACCTAAATCTAAAGTATCAGAACTTGCTATTGCTGCATTAGCGATTGTCTGAAATGCTCTGCGTTCTCTTTCCAGAGTTTCTTGAGCGATTTGTCTCTGAAGTTCAACTTTTTGTCGATCGGTTAGAGTTGCAATCATCCCTGATATTGTTGAAAATAACTCCAAGTCACCATCTGTAAATAATCTAGGCTTGGTTGATGCAAAACTTATTACTGCTATAGCATCATGATTGTCGTCAAGAATCGGTATAGCAATGGCAGATTGTGCGCCTTGTTCTCGTAAGCGATTTAGAAAGTCAAGCTCTTGTCGCTCTTTCTCAATATGAGAAATAAAGAGGGGTTGTTTGGTCTTGAAGGCATGGATAACCACGTAGGAATCTGCTATTTTATCGGAGAGGGAGATTTCTGGAGGATTAGGTCCCTTCATATCTCCAACAGATGCTGCCTTAACTAAGACCTCTCTTTCTGGATCATAATAGATAAAGAGCCCTAGATCAAATTCAAAGTTCTCTTTTATGCTATTCAGAATATTGATTGTCAGTTGATTGTAATCCCTTGTATTCAATAGTTCATGTGCAATATCTCGAAAGATTCTTCGATCTCTTTGATTTGTTATTTCAGCAATATACCGATCTGTGATGTCTCTAACAACACTGATGATACTGCCTTCTTTCTCGTGAGGACTCATTATTGTAGAAAACCATCGAATTTCATCATTGATTTTCAGAGAATAGTCAATCGACTTAGTCTTGCGAGAACTCCTGACTTCATGGATGCAATCAAGATATATCAGCGCTATTTCTTCAGGAAGCACATCGGATATATGTCTACCAAGGATGTTTTCTGGTTTACCGAGAAGCATCTCTGTATTGCCTGTATATAATTCAAGATATCGATCATTCTCATCATGAACAATTACGAGATCATTCAAGGATTGTAGCAATGTCTTTTCACGAACAGCACTTTCAACAAGCCCTTCTTCCATCTCAAGCCGTCGTGTAATATCTACTAGTGAGATCTGCAAAGCTATCTGCCCCTGATACTCGATTCTACCTGTTGAAAGCTCGACCCAAGCTGTTGATCCAGTTTTATGATTTAATCGGATTCGGAGTAATTCTCCTGTTTTCTCACCACGAGTACAAGTCTCGAGATACTTTACAAGACTATCTCGATCTTCATCACACACGAGTTTAGACAATATCTGACCAGTCATAGAAGATAATTCGCTTTGTGAATATCCAAGGATTGCGCTAAGCTGGTTATTAGAAAACAAAATGCTAGTAAGTTCAGGAGGAAGTATAGCAATTCCGATGAGAGATTGTTCAATGATACTACGGTACTTTGATTCTTCTTCTCTAAGTGCTCTCTCTGCGAGCACACGCTCGGTAATATCAGTTGCAGTAAGTATAACGGATGCTACTTTTGCATGCTCTATGATTGGACTAATTCGTAGAACATACCATGATGTTGATTGATTAGGTTCTGTTTCCGAGATCTCAATAGATCCGGGGACACAATCTTGGAAAACAGCTTCTATCGCATCACGAAGACCATCACGATATTGTGACTCAACTCCATCAAGAGCTGAACGTCCGATCATTTTGACTGACTGCAAACTTGCTACTACATGATTTACATATTGAATTTTCAGCTCTGGGTCAACAATGATCATTCGAGGAGATGCTAGTTCTAGGGCTTGTAGAAACCTCGGTGTGAATCGCGGTTGATCTTCATCGCTTTGCGAAATAAGAAGATAGAAGATTGATTTTTGTTCATCCAATTTACGGCCCTTTACGATAACAGAAACATCAGACCCAGTTCTGGACGATAGTGTGATCTCTTTATCCCCACTAGTGATATCATGAATCACTAATTTTGGTTCATTTGTTTGTAATGACTCAAAATTGAGCCCAACAATCTCTTCTTGCGTGTAATCTAACATATGCAAAAATTGTGAATTAGAATGAAGAATCTGACCATCTTCAGTTAATACTACAAATCCAATCCCGATATCCTCTACGAATTCCTTAATTTTGAAGTGATCAGTCCATGAGATTTGAGCCATAATCAGTCACTCACCATTAATTGAGAAAACAATTCCCAGATTTTGTAAATAGAGTAATCTGGACTGTATATAGTACAAGTCGGTCCTTGATTTGCTTAATATTTTTCTAGTAAATCTTGCAAAATAACAATATTGATAGAATCATAGATTGATTGTAAAAAAATGAACCAGCTTTTTCGGTTTCTTGCATGTATGTCATGCAAATTTGCAAAAAAAGCAACTTGCGTTCTAACGTGAATAGATATGCTATTGATATTGCTTAGATTTCAGTGAAATACAATGGCATTTGCTAAATCATTCAAAAGGGAAAGTAACACAGGCGAGGAAAATCTAGAGAAATTGAAATCCTTCAAGAGCGATGTAAGAGTCGAACTCTATAGGGCTTCGTTCAGAAGATAAACCGCCTATTTACTTTGAAATCTTTAAAACCTAGGTTCCTATCGGCCATACAAGTGATATGGCCAGATTTTTTCTTGATCTCTACGGAAATATGATTCATTTCTTTTGGGAAGCAATAGGTACGAACTCATCTTTATGGAGAATAAAATAGATGCGAACGGTCTTTCCACCAGGCTGTTTTTGACTTGACTCAATGATATCACCAACAGAGAAATTTTCAGCTGAAATTTTTTCGGATAACCATTCGCGTTCAAGTCCAAACTGGCTGGAGAGTCCTAAGATTCGTGCGAGATGGGAACCTTCCCCTATGTGCACAGTAATTTCGCAAATTGCATTCATATCATGAATGAAACGACACTTTCGTCTCAATAGATACCGTAACACATCTTTTTCCAAAGGATATGGATAACGATCAAAGTTGTCTGCATAGAAGTCATCAATAGACAGGTCATGAGAATCACTGCCTTGTTCACGGAGTCGCATTCGTTTCTCCACATGTGGTGGAATGGCACTCGGTCCGTCTTCAATCTCCGTTGGGAATGGCCAACCTAATTCATCTGCAATACTCTGCTCATACTTCAGTCCGATACCTTTAACCTGGAAGGTTTCACGACATAGTACACATTCCAATTTCGTAATTGTGAATCCTTCTGGGTGAAGACCGACCTCAAGCCTTCCAATATATGCAACCTCCTCATCAATAGCATAAACTGACCCACCACAAATTGGACAGAACAATTCAAAGAGTATTGGTCGCTTGTCTGGAATCCTGTTTTCATCATTCATAACTGAGACCTCGGATGAAGATGCGCCTAGAATTTGATAGATTTGAAAATTCCAAAGGAGCCTATGAATCTAGAATAGATTGTGACTAATACTTAAACAATGCAGTTGTCTTTCAGACAAGAAAATCATTGAGCTGGTGAATGTGATTCATCAGCTCATAGATAATATTATGGTGACATCAAGTCAAATGTATGCATAGTCCAATAATCCAAGACAATTAGGGTGCAGTCAGTCAATTCCTCAACATCGTCCCCATAAGAGGCAGTCCACGAGTCTTGAACTCCATCGCCATAGTGAATAGGAATGAAGTATTCTGGGTCGATACGTTCAATTGCTTGGACTACTTCATACCCATACATAGTCTGGCAACCAGGACCGAGAGGGAGAAATGCAAGATCAATTAGATCAGCAATTTGATAGTATTCAACAATATTCTTCGAATCGCCTGCATGAAATATTGTGAATCCATCTATTTGGATAATGTAACTGGTCCAGTTCGCTTCAGCTGGATGACTAGCAGGATAGATATCAACCGGAAGTGTGTACATATAGAATGCAGTGATATTGATATCACCTACAAGTACTGTTTCTCCAGGCACTACGCCGATAGCACCATACAGAGCTACTTCTGCAGACATATTTGCTGGGAAGATGAATACAGTATCATTTGTTTTTATGATATCAAGTGAATCAGGTTCATAGTGATCTCCATAAGGATGAGTCACTAGCACGATATCAGCTGGATATGATTCAAAGCTTTCATTTAGTGAAATGGGGTCAATGTATATCCGAGTATCGGATGTCTCCAACATCACACCAGCATTTGTGAGAAGCATGACATCTAGTGTGCCAGGTAATGGACCATCTTGTGATGAATTGTTCATGAACTGCACTGCAACAACTGCAGTTGCGGCAACTCCTATCAGTAGAATAGCTATTATCCCAAAAGTACGGACATTGTTTTGAATAGGCATAGCTTCTATGCAGATATGCATTCGTGAATTAAAGGATATGTTCGACGCAGGATTTCATCAAACCGACAAATCCAATGCTATCAAACGATAGAGTCTAGAATTCTAATTACTCAGATGGAGGACCTGCACGAATTCTATTTCTCAATTCATCCAATTTTGCTCGTATATCACTGATTTCTTCGGTCCACCATGTAACACCCAAGTTTGCCCAAGACGCTATTGTTTCGCGATCCTTAGTACTATCAGTTCCTGATGTGTATCCACAGACCACTATATCATAGTTTTCCAGACTCTGTCGTTCCGATTTCACAACCTTTAGTATTTCTACAAGATTTGCAGTTTCAAGTTGCTTAGGCCATTTTGAATGGACTGGTGCAACTCCATCAAAACGAGCTGCTCGCTTGAATGGTGCAGTGAATGGCCAACCACCACCCACCCAAATCGGAATTCTGGGTCTTTGGCAGGGTCTGGGTAGGAATGTCATCTCTTCAAGATTGTAATGTTTTCCTGAGAAAGAGAACTTTTCTCCAGACCAAAGCCCAGTAATAATTTCCAGACACTCATCAAGTTTCTCAGCTCTTATTCCTGCGTTTCCCTCTTCATTGAAAGCAACATATTCCGCCTCAGGAGGTGCGCCAATACCAACTCCAAGCACAAGTCTACCTTTTGAGAGATGGTCAAGGGTCACTGCTTCTCTAGCAAGTTTCCAAGGTCTTCTTCTCGGTAATGGAGTGACTAAGGGACCCAACTTCATCTTCTTCGTATTGCATGCTATGGCAGTCATCGCAATCCAAGGGTCAACAAACTCAAGGATAGGCTCTTCCCTGAATATTAACATGTGATCCCACATAAAGAATCCATCCCAACCGCATTCCTCAGCTTCAACGGCAATTTCAACAAGAGTGTCAATATTTCCAAAGATTCCAAAGTTAGGGACTGAAATACCATATCGCATTATTTTGCACCGAGTTCTAGGAGGTTATCATGCGACATTAAGGGAACTTCTCTCGGAATAAGTGAGTAATTCTATTACTCTGAAATATTCCAAGATATCAGAGTATGAGACGGATGATGACGGTGTTCAATTTGCTAGATATGCGCTCTTTGTGATTGGAAAAAAATAAACCACTTGGTGCTATGAGTTTAATCAGAATATAGGGTAGAAGATTGGCAATATCATATGCTAAGAATCCAATCCTCGAACTTATGAGTCGATAGAGATGTTGAAGGATGGGTCAATGACATGGATGCGAATGAGTGGTTAGAAAAAGGTAAAAATGAAATGATGGTAGGAAAGATTGAACAGGCAATTGAGGCCTATGACCAAGCCACAAGTCTAGATCCATCTTCTTTTGATGCATGGTGGGCTCTTGCGAGTGCGTGTAATATTTTGGGCACGCAGATTGAGGGAGAGGGAGACTATGCAAGAGCGAATCTTTACAAGATCAAAGCTGCATATTCCTTCGACCGAGCAACCAGGGCAAACCCATCAGATTCGCGGGTAACGAAAGCAAAGGCTTACGCTGATACTATTAGAGAGGCGCAAAAACGAAAGAAAGAACTAGGTCATTTCTAGATTTTAGAAGTGATTCTATTCTTTGCAGAGTTAGAAGAAGGACCTCCCAGCACCATCCTCAGTGAATTGTACATCATCTGCTGTCAATCCCTTTTTCTTAATACAGTCTCTGCAGATAAACGAACAATCCTCTGTCATATTGTGGCAGTATGTACAGATGGGGGCACCACAGAACTCGCAATTGAAGAATTCACTATCAGGAGCCTCATAGCCACAGCCTTCACATTTTCCACCAATCTCATCATGTATCTCAGTGAGGCGTTTGATGAGTTTGTTAGCTGGGTCTTCGTCGTCTTCTTTCACCTTAAGGCCACCTGTATGATTATCTAAACAACCTTTCAGATATTTCTTCTGTTAATAATCATTTTAGTCCGAGAAGCTCAACTTCAAAGACCAGTGTTGAGTTTGGAGGAATCAAACCGTCACCAACATCTTGAGAGCCATAGGCAAGTCCAGGGGGAATTGTGAGTTTTCGCTTGCCTCCAACTCGCATAGACATCACACCCTCATCCCACCCTTGAATGACTTGTCCAACACCAATCGTGAATTCAAAGGGTTCATCTCGATCTACAGAGCTATCAAATTTCTTCCCGTTAGTGAGCCAGCCGGTGTAGTGAACAATGACTGTCTGTCCAGTCCTTGGAAACTCGCCATTTCCAACAACTATGTCTTCAATCCCTAAGTCGGTCATAACAAGCTCGGAGAACATTCTTCCTGTATATATCTCCAGCTATCATAGGAGACGAAAATCGAGTGTTTAGAAATCTCCGTGAAAGTTCCAAGAAGCAGGTACAAATATCATATTACGGAAACGTGCAATTGACAATTGCCTGATAACATGAGAAACAAATTAACAGTCTATAGAGATCAAGAGTGTATATCTCAATGGCATTCTGGTCCTAGCCCAAACTATAAGTTAGAATAGCTCTTGAGATTATAGCGAGGTTATCCACAATGATGAATAAATTCCAGAATTTAATGGAAAGCGCAACACCAGTTGAAGTGATTATAGATACAGGTGATGATGATAGTCATTACAATTCGATAAGGGGCATCATAACTAATGTGGGTAGAGACTATATTGAACTTTTGAGAGCAGCATATCAAGATGAAAAATCCAGGTATGGTGTTGGAGAAGTCCGTGTTGTCATCCCTATAATACGAATTGCAGAAATTAATTATTACCACAATGAACATGAAAAGCCAAAGAAAGAATAGTGTTTTTCCAATCAATGCAAGAATGCTCTGAGTTTCGACCAGACAAAGGCTATACCAGCTTCATCAGCAGCAAGGATTGATTCATTGTCTCGTATTGAACCACCAGGGGCGATTATCGCGGATATTCCTTCTTTGACAGCAGTATCAATAGAATCACGATAGGGAAAGAACGCATCTGAAGCCATTACACTACCCCGAGCCCGACTCCCTGCACGCCTTAGGGCAAGTTCTACAGCACCTATTCTCGAGGTCTGACCCATCCCAATCCCAAGTGTACGAGTACCTTTACTAATTACGGCAGCATTGGATTTGGTGTGTTTCACAACTTTCCAAGCAAATAGTAGATCCTCGAACTCTTGAGATGTCGGTTGCCTCTTTGATACAACCTGGGTGTCACTTCTATCAATGATATGCAAATCAGCTGATTGGACAAGAACACCATTTGGTACAAGCTTAATTGATTGTTTTGGCATCGTGAACTCGTTAAATCTGCACAAGATTAGTTTGGATTTCTTGGAGAGAATTGCGAGAGCCTCACGCTCATACTCCGGAGCAATTATCGCATCAACAAACATTGCATGGAGTTTCTCTGCGAGGGGTTCAGTAATAGGCTGATTAAAGCCCATCACAGAACCAAAAGCTGAAAGATTATCAGTAGCAAAAGCATGGTCGAAAGCGGTTTCTATAGTAGGTGCTGAAGCGAAACCACAAGGACTCGTATGTTTGATTACCGCACATGATGGTGCATCATGTTCGGAGAGTATACTAATTGCCGCTGAAAAATCAACCAGATTGTTATAGGAAATATTCTTACCGTGGATCTGAGTGTAGAATGGTAACTTGCCATACTCGAGATAGTATTTAGCTTCCTGATGTAGATTTTCTCCATATCGAAGGTCTTGTGGAGTACTATACGAGGATAGATATCTTTCTGGGAAATCCATACCCTCTGAGAACCAAGAGTGAATTGCTATATCATAGCTTGCTGTCCGCGAGAATGCTTTCTTTGCAAGATTCTTTCTCAATTCTTGTGTGACATCTCCATTAGTGATTGCAGTAGACACAGCACTGTAGTCATCAGGCGAGGAAACCACAATTACTTCTTGATAGTTCTTTGCAGCGGCACGTAGGAGAGTCACACCACCGATATCGATGTTCTCCAAAGCATGCGTCAAATCATGTGATTGAGCAGTAACCTCTTCAAAGGGATACAGATTCACTACAACAAGACCAAATGGAGTGATTCCTAATTCTTCAAGTTCTTTCTTGTGCGCAAGAGTTCCTAGGATGCCCCCCATTATTTTAGGATGGAGAGTCTTGACTCGCCCTCCGAGTATCTCAGGAAATTCAGTTAGAGAGGAAACTGTCGTAACATCAATCTTTGAGGATTCAAGGAGCTTGGCAGTATTTCCAGTGCTTACGAATGTGAAATGTGATGAAATACTCTCGCAGAATTCTACAATACCTCGCTTGTCGAAGACACTGATAATTCCCAATTTTCGCTCCAATGGACAGCACCAGCAGATTCAGCGAAATTACACTCCAATTTGAGAGATCCCGCCTAATTACGCCGCTGTTTCGCTCGGTTACAACTCCATAAAAATCAATTGATAGATTTTGAAGCATTCACACCCACGTGATTGTTCGTAAATGAATCGTAACAAAAACGAAGAAATATTGCCATATATTAACATCAGGATAGGCTACAGTTACAGGAGAGGATCTCATTGTCAGAATACGATTTCACGACTGGATGCAAGATTTTGTTGATTGCAACGTTATTCCTACTTGTGGGATTCATCATTGCAGTAATTTATGAAACAACAGGCATCTTTGCTTTTATTTTATTAGGAACTACTCTCTTATCACTGTCTGCAATGTATACTGCTGCAACATATATGTCAATATCAACAAGTTTTCAGAGATCCAAATTTGTCTATGATAAGCCAAGAGAGGGCTCAGCTGCATTTCCGCTTGGATTAGCCGCTGCTAGTTTTGCACTATTTCCTTTTATCTTGGTAGTACTATCTGAAGGGTGGGATGTCAATGTTGTCCTGTCTGCAATGCTTGGTGGATTTGGAGGATTTCTGGAGCTAATAGGTGCAATCAAAGTGAATATAGAATGGGAAGAATGAACAAACCTGATTCAACCCAAGGATGTAAATAGCCTGCATTCTGATAAGACCGAGAGAGCTGGTCAATCGATGCATGATCTAGATATCAAACAGTGGAATCGAGTAAAAACCCTGTTTGAAACTCATAGACTCTATAAGAGTATTATATCTCCATGCGCTCAGTCTGAGATAGGCACCCTCAGTGTGGACAATATAAACACACCTTCCGTTGTAAAGTACTCGATTCCAATGATGATCTTCCTTGCAGGTGATTGCGATACTCATGATGCTCTTGCTCTGGTCAGATCGCTACCACCAATGACTGTATTTGTTGTTCCAGATAATGAGTGGAAGAGTCTACTCATCAAAGAATGGGGAAGAAGACTCGTCACAAATCAACGCACCCATATGGGTCATAAGAATCTGGACATTGAACACCTTAGAAAACTGAAGAGAGAACTTCCAGTGGATTTCAATCTTAAGAAGCTAGATACCAGTGCGATATATCAAATCAATGACGAGTACAAGAAGCAGATTGAAATGCTCTTCGGAAAACCTGAGAATCTGATTGCGAAAGGTATTGGATTTTGCATCTTAGATGGTGAAAAGCTTGTTAGTGTTGCATATACTCCCTTTCCGTTTATTGATGAGTTTGAGGTTCAAGTCTACACAGAAAATAATCCTGAATATAGAAGGAAAGGTTTCGCTACTGTAGTATCTGCAGCACTAATCGAATATGGTCTAGACAATAATCTAGTACCTCACTGGGACGCTGCTAATCAATCATCGGTCAAACTTGCAATAAAACTTGGTTATAATAATCCTCAACCCTGGGAAGCTTTCTACTATCAATCAAAGAGTCAGAACTCATTCTGAAACACCTCTGACCCAGAGTCAGAGATTATTGAAAAGAAAGGTATTCAGGCCCTTTTTTCGGGAATAGTAACCAAACTTCTATTTTTGTTGATATTCAATAGTCTTTATCGGTTGATTCCCTATATAGACATAAGAAAGATTTTAGATACCTGAGCAAGCAGTAAAGCCAGTCAGGTATCCATTGATTTGCAAAGTAGAACCGAATATGATTCTAGAATGGAGCAAATATTCCCGCAAAGACTATCCAAGCTAACAAGGTCTTAGCAATCAGACTCAGTATGATATACATCCGTTCTCCATACAGGTAATCCTTCCACTTGCTGACTTTCTTGTATTGAAGCACCATATTTAGCGCAAAGATGTTGAAGAGGAAGAAGTACATGAAGATGATAATATACACGAATGTTGGGGGACCGGTTTCAGCCATACTTATTGCAGCAGTGAAGTAACCGAATAGTACAACCCAAGGTGTGAATCCAGAAATGCATCCTATGATGAAAGGACTCCATTTTGTTTTCTCAGTGTACTGATTCAGAACTTCCATTAGATAGCCAAACATGATCATCAGTGCATTGAGTACTACGATCATTACTAACGACCATAAATCCCAGATACCTAATAGAAAGGTGATGAGAAAAATCATCACTGAGCTTGAAACCGAGTATTCATACCATCGGTATGGATTCATCCCTTTCTTTAGATTAGCCACATATTTGTCATTCAAAGGATATGCTATCAGAAAATGTGCTAGTGCAGACATCAATGGAAATGATGCAAGGATGACTCCGATATTGGTCAATGTGAAGAGTACTGTAGGTGTTGGTTGAACGATGAATGTATCCGGAGGTATGATTTCAAAATTCAAATAAATAGTATAGACATCTTGCTCCCATTCGAGGGTCAAGCCCAAGAAGAGCATTAGTATTCCCGTTATCAGATGAAGGACTCCAGCATACAGATTGAACTTCTTCAGGTACGAAAAAGAAATCGGTGAGCCAGAGTGAATCTCCATCGTTTCCTCTGCTGACATATTAATCAGTAATCATACGCGAATTTAGAATAAGAATCCAATGGTATGTAAAATTCAGTAGAGAATAGCAGATATTTCATGCATAAAAGAAATAACCAATTTTCACTCGGTTACTGAAATTGAACCATCTTTATGCCGTTCAGGTCTCGGTCCGAGCACTTTCTCATATCGTGAGAGACCTCAAGCTATCATCAAGCCCAATAGATCTCATAGGGTCGTTACGACTATGAGAGTCGACTGTTCAGGCTTCGGAGTTTAATTCAGAATTCTTCAAACCGATTTTCACCGAGTTTGTCCATGCTCCCAAGAAGTCGTTTGAACTGATTAAAGATGTTCTGGATAAGATGGAAAACGATCTGGATTAACACCTGAAGACCTTCATAGAACCGTTCATAAGATTACTCAAGAAAGAAGACGAAATAACACACTATGATCTGAAGGACTAATATCGTGAAATTTGGTTACTGGTGGATATGCAGGAGTTCGTGGAGAGAGGATTGATTAAACAGATAGAGGCACCTTTCAGATTCACCACGAAAAGCAAAACTGAGATGGTTCAACTAGCATATCAATTTGTGGCAACTGGCGATAGCTCTCCAAGTGAAGAAGATCCTTGGTTTGTTATGTAGAACATTATGGGAACTCTCATGATCGGTCTCATGAGAGATTTCCCGGACTTTTTCCTTAGAAAACACTGTCAGTGAAATCAATATCACGTAATCGATCCGATGTTTTTCTCAATACTCTAACCATGTTTTCAACATCATGAAAAGGACAATCTTTTTCCCTCAGAATAAATAGCATCAGATGAGTTCTGTTGATAGAACAAATAGAGAGAATACAGCCATTTTCAACCTCTGATGGCGAATATGTGATATTGGTTGAATTCGCAATTCGAGGAGGTCAATTACTTGATCCATCCTTTAGACCAACTGACAATTGGTCAGAGAGAGTAACTGAGTGTGTCCCATATGAGTACGATACGGTGAGTTTCTACTATGGAGAGAAGCCCAGAATTGTCGAAATTAAGTATAGGAAGGGTTTCGAGCCTAAAGCATATGGAAACACTGAGGACGAAGTGATCGTCACTTGTCAAGGACTACCTGATGGCATGAAGTTAGAACTGCGTGTGTTACGATTTTACCAAGATCCAAGGTATATCGAGATTCGTGTTGCAGGCCTTGATGAAATTGTCCATATGATACTTGAAGGATTTGAGCGACGATTCAGCAGAGAACATGTTCCCCAAGACAGAGAGATGGAATACGCACTTCGGAACGCAAGAGCAGCAGTGCAAGTTCATGCATGGCGAGCTGCAGAACTGAATGCCCATCAGGTCCTCAAACACGAGCCATATCATGCGGAGGCTACAATGTATCTGGGAATTGCAAAAGCGGCACAGGGCTATGAACCAGAAGGGGAAAATCTACTCCTAGCATCACTCACACTTAATCCACGAAATGTCAATGCATATTACAGTCTTGGTCTAATAGTTCTTAATCAAGGAAGATGCATTTTAGCAAGTGATGCATTTAGAAAGGGTCTCTCAATCGAACCTGCAAATCATTCATTGTATTATCAATTGGGACGAGCTCTCGAAAGACTTGGGAATATGAAAGAAGCCTTAGAGGCGTATCAACAAGCCCTGAAACACAGTCCAAATCCTGAACAGATGTGGGGATATTCTGGGATGGATTTCACCTCAGCAGCAACTGAATCAATCATCAGAATCAATAACTCAATTCAATCAAATCAGGTCAGAACAGGAGAGCATTGCACTGAGTAAATTCAGTCTATTCAACACCGAGTCTATTGCGATTCTCCTTTGTATCATGAAAGACCCGCCATTCAACCACCTTATCATCGCGGATCTTTGCACTCCATAGCGCAGGACCATCAAGAGGGGCATATGAACATGTTGAATATCCAATCATTACAACAATATCATTCCTTATCTCGACTCTTTCGAAGATATTCCTGTAGTCGGGGTATTTTGTGAAAAAGTCTTGCCATCCTTGGGTCATCCTTTCCTTTCCTACAAAGGCATCATTAGAAGAATCAATGAATGTGTGATTCTCGGTCATTAAAGAAGATAAGCCCTCTAGATTGCGTTTGTCAATGTGTTCATTGAACCATAGGGCAGTCGCACTCTTAGATTTTAACTCACCAAGATTCATTCCTGATGGTGGTAGAATGTGCACCTCGGATGCTATGAATTTTCTGATCTGATTCTTTGTGAACATCCAAGAGGATTCTTCTCCATACTCACCCTCAAAGAAGGCAATGATCTCATCAGTGGTCCAGGGACCTAAAGAGGTCATATAATGTTCAAAGTCATCCTGAATCTCTTGCCAATTGGAGTAATTTACCTTGGAAATCAATAGTAACGCATTACGTAGATAGATTAAGTATGCCAGTCTTTTCTCTGCGGTCATGGCTAAGAAATGGAGTAGGAATTCCACACTTGAGGTTTTCCCAGAAACAGAATTGTATTCAAAGTCTGAATTTTGATTTGTCACAAGTCTTACGTAAATAGTAAAAGATAGATTATATTGATTCAATCTTTCTTTTGGTATCTGATGGTGTTGATGATATGAAGTGGTTTGAGAAGTTTTCAGAGAGTGTTGCTCATCACCTTGGGAAAAAAACCATGAAATATATTGCTGAAGATTGGGAGAAGGTTCCCACTAATTCGAGCAAACAATCCAAAGAGAAACGATATAGTTGGCTAAAGATTGCTATGGAGAGGCTCGATGAGAATTGTGATGACGAGATGAAATATCGAATCATGGCTGACACGTGTCCACACAACTATCCAAAGACGCGAATTATGAAAATGAGAACTCAGTTCAAGCGACTTGGAAGTATTGATGCACTCATAGATTTGATGAAACAAGACACTTCATGGGGAGGCGGTTCATTCTATGATTATCCAGAAAGAATAGGAAATTGGATTCATATAACTAAGGTCCCTTACAATCCTAGAGGTTTTCGAGAAGCAACAACAAAAGAAGAAAGACGAAAAGCGTATTGCCATTGTGGTCTTGTTAAGGGAAGTACTGAAGAGATCTCATCGACCTTTTGTTGTTGTTCCGGTGGTTGGGTGCAGCAGTTGTGGGAAGGCATCTTAGAACAACCAGTGAAAGTAAAACTGGTTGAGTCGCTACTCCAAGGCGATGACCGTTGTACTCATGCGATAGAGATTCCTATTAATCTCAGTGAGGGCTTGTCATGATGATTTTACACACAATTGGAAATGGCTGATATAATACTCTAAAGGATTCTTGTAATTGCGCCTTATGCATTATTCTTCATTATTCGAGGATACTATCGATTCTTCAAACCAAGATTTTTCATATCATTAGGCATAGTAGTATTGATGCTAAATGCTTAAACTTCATGAAGGACTGTACAGTATAGTATCATTCGTTGTACTCTTTGTTATCGTCTGGATAGTAGTCTTTTCTTTATCCTACTTTGGCTCATCAGATCTATATGTTGGAGGACATCCACTCGTAGAGCCAATTATCTTCAGTACAATGATTGCATTCGTGATTGCATTCTGTTGCTATTTTGCAGGTGGGGGAACGAGAGATCCAAAGGAACTCACTGATGGAATAACAGTTGTAGGAATATAAGCTACAATAAAATGAATGAATAATAAGCCCTAGTATGAAGAAGATTCTAGTTCCTTTGCAAGATATTAGAGAGTTCAAGAGTATCTTACGTTTACATTCAATTGTTACATTTTTGGAAAATAAAAATAAAGAGGAGATTCAACATCTCCTCACTCAATTTACTTGCTGGACTTTTTCATGAAGACAATGGCGATTACTACCACAATAATAAGACCTACTCCTCCGATTATCGCTATCGTTATTATGTCAGGTGATGGAGGGGGAGTAGTTGGAGTGGTCGTTATAGTGGTTGTAGTGGTGGTTGGCGGCGTTGTTGTAGTGGTAGGGACTACAACAGCTAGAACCGTAACAGACACGCCATCACTGATAGAATTGCCACCAATATCAGTCACTATCAAAGTCACATTATGACTACCTACTGTCAATGCATCAAGTGAAAAGGTGATTATTTCGCTCGATGAGTTCCATTGACCAGAGAGCAGTTCCACCTCATCAACCTCTATACTGTATGAAACAGGGTGCAGATCATCTGGATGCCATGTTAGCAAATGACCCGAGGTTCCTTCAGTGAATTCCACATCTGGTGGAGAATCCAATGTTGGTACCGTACCATCAATTACCGTGACAAGTACAGTATCTGCAATCCAGAGTCCTAGATCGTCATAGACAACACATGTATAGTTGTATTCACCTAAGCTTAGCCCATCGAGAAGAATGTCGATAGTTTCAGAGGTCGAATTCCATGTATTAGAGTAGGTGGAAACACCATCCAAAAAGACTTCGTAACTATCTGGTCGAGCATCATCAGGCGTCCAAGCAATCCAATGACCACTTGTACTTTCACTATATGAAATATCACCAGGGGAATCAATTGTGGGAGTCGTAGTATCAACTACATTGATAGTCACATCATCTGAGATAGCATTCCCGGCAATATCATATGCAGTGACATTAATCATATGCGTCCCCAGAGATAGCGAATCAACATCCATGATCACTGAATATGGGAAGGTATGGTCTGTACTATAGAGGGTTGTGTCAGCACGGAATTCCACATAGTCGATTCCAGACCCGCCATCATCATCTGGACTCGTCACAATGACAACAGAGTCTTCTGCATCAGCCATATCTGAGGGTTCATTGATGGTCAAGGTCGGAGCAACATCATCTCCAACTGTGTAAGAGAACCAGCGACTATCAGTGAAACTCAAACCTCCATTGTCCACAGCTGTTACAAGATAGATGACCGAAGTATTGTATGGTAATGAAGGAATGACTGCTGCATAGAAGGTGACCATATCTGTGGTTGAGAGCCGATTCCATCCCGTTCCATTGTAGTAGTCAACATACACTTCTGCGATACCTGTGCGGTCATCATGAGCATAGATATTCACCTGAACATAATCATAGTACATCGGAACAGTTGGCAAAGTTGAGACACTATCGATAACTGGTGGAACCCCATCGACAAAATGCATCTCATCAAAGAGGATTGTGAGGCCGCCATTCGTTCCAACAGACATCCGTAGAACTAACTGATCGATTACTAGATTTGCTGAT
>JAFGAR010000069.1 GCA_016933575.1 Candidatus Thorarchaeota archaeon | reverse complement strand
GGTACCAGCAGTGAGGTTGGCTGATTCAAGTCTTCAATTATTCTAAGAAGCTTCGAAGGATTTCCAGTGAGGGAGGTTACTATAATATTATTATCCGACTCAACTCCACTGCTTGTTGGGTTTATATCCTTACTCAAAATATTCTCAGTGAATTCAGTCTTACCCGCAACAGGGTCTAGTAAAGCATAGTACTCCATAAAATCTCTTATCTGACCCTGTAACGCGATCTGAGTAGCAACCAGCAAGGTATTGAACCTATCCAAATCATATGAAATAACTCCATCATCGCCGATCAGCCTAATCTCTGTGTTTTCCTCTCTCTCAACCAGACTCAACACCAAGCTGAGAAACGTGTGATTCAACTCATCCAGACTTACAGGGTTATCAGCTAAGTTATCGAACAATACGCAGACTCCTCTTCCCTCCTCTGCTAGGTACTGTTTTACCATGGGTTTACCAGTTTTAGCCCAAGCCTTCCAGTCGAGTCTGCGCAATGGGTCTCCAGGAGTATACTCTCGCGAATCTGCATACTCAATACCTGATCCTACAATGTATCGGGTAATCGTCTCCTCGCCTATCTGACTCATCTCACCTAGAGTCCTCAAGGCATAGGCGGCAAGTGGGTAGACTCTGGGAACCGATGTAAGCGTAGCTTCAAAGGGGATCACATCAACAAGCTCGATTAGGCCATATCTATCGGCAGTCTTTAATTTGAACTCTCTTAGTTTCTTCACACCTCCTAGCACGGGAGTGTAGACCAATTCAACATCATTCATTCCTTTACTGATATTATTTGGCTCAGAGTGTAATCTCTCTTGGTCGAAGCTCAGCTCGTACCGTCGACCTGAAGGGGATTCTATTTTGATCATCTCTGAAGACTCTTTACCCGCAACAGCTCGGATGTCTAAGACTGATGGCTCCACTTTGATTTCTTTAACCAGTTTAGCAGATCCTCTGAATATTCTGTACCATAAAGCCAGATAGAGGAACCCTACTAAACCTAAAATAATTATGAACAGGTCTCTTAACCATACTCCGTATACAATAGTGATCATCAAGGCGACTATCACTCTGGTTCCCAAGTCTGTTAGTTTAATCAAGGCCCTTCGGAACCGCAACCCTACTAAGAGATTCATCTATGATGCTATTAACATCCACTTCATCAACCCGTGCCATCTGATTGAGTTCTACGCGGTGACTGATTACATATGGAGCCAGTTTCTTCACATCATCTGGAGTCACAAAATTCCTACCCTCCATTAATGCTAGGGCTCTGCAACCCTTATAGAGCCAGATGCTGGCTCGTGGACTTGGCCCCATCCTGATATATCTACTACTCCGGATATCATGAACCAGCTCTACAATATATTTCAAAACCACGGGCTCCACATGCATCTTTCGAACCTGCTCCATCAACATCAAAACATCCTCAGAAGAAGTCACAGGAGAGGGGTTAGAATCATCAATACTATCCACGCGAGCAACAATCTCCACCTCATCATCAATCTCAGGGTTATTTAACGAGACGCGGTACGCAAATCTATCTATCTGCACACCAGTCAACGGATAAGTGCCCAACTCGCCAAAAGGCAGCTGAGTAGCCACCACCAGAAAAGGCAAGGGAACATCCAAAGTCTCGCTCTCAATAGTAACCATCCTCTCCTGCATCACCTGAAGAAACGCCGACTG
>JAFGAR010000068.1 GCA_016933575.1 Candidatus Thorarchaeota archaeon | reverse complement strand
GCTAACCGTCTTGGAGCTTCTGCTTTGATGCAGGGACTTGCCGATGGTTACTTTGTACTTCCTTATACTATGGGAGATTATCTTGCAGCAGATATTCGGACCGGAGCTATCCCAACAGATAGTCCTGAGTTTGATGAAGCTGAACAAAAAGTACGTGGTCAACTTGAAAGGCTTATGAACACTAATGGTACCAAGTCTGTAGACCATTTCCATAAACGCTTAGGTAAGATCATGTGGAACAAGGTGGGAATGTCCAGAAATGCTACCCATTTAAAAGAGGCGATTACCGAAATTAAAGAGCTGAGGGAAGAATTCTGGAAAGATGTTCGTATTCCGGGAGAAATGAACGCGATGAATACCGAGCTTGAAAAAGCAGGTAGAGTTGCCGATTTCCTTGAACTGGGAGAGCTTTTCGCAAAAGATGCGTTACACAGGGAAGAGTCCTGTGGGGGTCACTTTAGAGAAGAATATCAAACCGAAGAAGGGGAAGCCCTTAGGGATGATGAAAACTTCATGTATGTAGCCGCCTGGGAATATACAGGAGAGCCTGCAGATGCAATTCTTCATAAAGAAAATCTTGTTTACGAGAACATCGAAGTGAAAACAAGGAGTTATAAATAGAATTGAGAATTTAGTATTGAGTAGTGAGACTTTTCCCTACTCAATACTAAGTACTCACTACTCAATACTAACAGTATGAATCTTACACTAAAAATATGGCGTCAAAAAGATGCCAACGCCAAAGGAGGAATCGAGACCTACAAATTAGGAGGAGTCGAGCCCGATATGTCTTTTCTCGAGATGCTGGATGTCCTTAACCAGGATTTGATTGATAAGGGAGAAGAGCCTGTAGTATTTGATCATGATTGCCGTGAAGGAATTTGTGGTACCTGTAGTCTCCAGATCAATGGAGAGCCGCATGGACCAGATCGCGGAGTGACCACCTGCCAGTTGCACATGAGAATGTTCAATGATGGTGATACTATTGTCATTGAACCGTTTAGAGCTAAAGCTTTCCCGGTGATCAAAGATTTGATCGTTGATCGCAGTTCCTTCGAAAGGATCCAGCAGGCAGGAGGATATGTTTCTGTGAATACTTCCGGGAATACCCAGGATGCCAATGCTATCCTTGTACCTAAAGATAAGGCAGATACTGCCTTTGATGCGGCTACCTGTATTGGTTG
>JAFGAR010000067.1 GCA_016933575.1 Candidatus Thorarchaeota archaeon | reverse complement strand
ATCTCTGCATCCTCAACATTCACTCCGCCACTTTGCAATTCAGCAACCGTTGCAATGGTCGAAGGCGATGTTTCAAAGACTGCCTTTGTTTTCTCGATGTCACCTTTCCGTTTAGCATCCTTTGGTAAGGGATCGAACACCTTTGAAGGAACAGTGACGACCGATGGGGTTGTATTGAATTGTTCAACCGCTATTGCATTACCACTGTAAACAACACGTTCCGCAGTTACCTTACCATCTTTCATGTACACATTGGTTGCATCAATGATACATCCTGCATCAAGTATACCTGCAATGCGGGATGCAAGTTCCTTTCCGTTCTTATCTGATCCAATGAGGACAACCTGGGTTTTTGTATCATTTATGATATGTTTAAGGATATCAGTGTATTCCTCTGCCTTATAATGTTCAAGGTCCGATTCAACGTGAACGACCTTATCCGCACCATATGCGATATATTCCTTTGCGAGAGGCTCATCATAGGTTCCAATGCTGACCGCTATCGTCTTTGTCTTAAGTTCTTTTGCAAGGTCTGCTGCTTTGTGTAAGAGTTCAAGAGTTAGATTTTTTGAATCTGAGTAAACAAGTATCATGATATCACCTCAACACTCCATCCTTTGCAAGATTATCCACTAATTTCTTAATATTATCATCACTGTCATCATCATAGATAACGTTTTTACGATCACTTGAAACACCTTGCAGATCTATTGTCTGAACCTTTGGTTCAAGTATTATATCAAGTGAGTCAACGGTCCAATCCTGTATTGGTTTACTTGCTGATGCAAGAATCTGCATAAGACTTGGAAGTCGTGGTTCATTGATCTCCTTTGTCACGGAAACAAGCACGGGATATGGTGATTCCATGGTGACTACCATATCACCTAGATTGCGTTCTGCATTCACCTTGTCCTTTTCAGCGGTGAGCTTTTGCGCATAGGTTATTTGAGGAACATTGAGCATACCTGCAAGTCGTGGACCAACCTGACCAGAGAACATATCGGTTGAT
>JAFGAR010000014.1 GCA_016933575.1 Candidatus Thorarchaeota archaeon | reverse complement strand
CTTCAGAGATGGAGAATTCAGATTTCTGGCAAAGCTAAACAACCTTGTAGAATCTGATAGTCTTGCATTTCTCTCTGATGAAAGATTCCTGGTTGAACTGGATGAGAACATGGTATCTTGCGTGATAACGGACAAACAGATCGCTAGTAAGCTAATCGCTCTGGATTCGAGATTTGGAATCCTTATCGCCAAAAAGCCTAGAGAAGTCTTCTTTCAGCTTCACGAACTGTTGGTGGAGGACAATTACTATTATTATGATTTTGACAGTGAAATCTCTGGAACTGCTGAGATTGCTGAGAGTGCTTATGTAGCAAAAAAGAATGTGAAAATCGGTGATAGAAGTGTCGTCTATCCGAACGCAACAATCCACGAGAACGTAATAATTGGTTCAGACTGCTTGATTGAGAGCGGTGTAGTTTTGGGATGTCAAGGCTTTGAAGTGGACACAATTGCTGGAAAGAAGAAGGTCATTAAGCATGGGGGCAAGACTATTATTGGCAACGACGTGATCATTAAGTCGAACAGCTCAATAACAAAGGGACTGTTCCCAACAAAGAACACAATCATTGGCGACAACGTTATTTGCAACAATCTCGTTCAAATAGATCATGGTTCGGTTATAGGGAGTAGAACGCTCATAGGATCCTGCGCAATGATTTCTGGAAATGTCAGAATTGGCAACGATGTGTGGATAGGCCCCTCAGCAGCCATAGTCAATGGGATCACAATTGGTGATAATTGCTGGATATCGCTGGGATCGGTAGTTACTAAGAACGTTGAAGCAGATCGAAGAGTCTCCGGCAATTTCGCGATAGATCACGAGAAGTTCATTCAGTTCATCAAATCTATAAGATAAGGAGCAAGTGAAATGATAAAGGATAGAATATTAGATAGATCCGCTAAGATCGGCGTTGTAGGCCTCGGCTACGTTGGTCTGCCCCTGGCCGTTGAAAAGGCCAAGGCAGGATACAAGGTCATTGGTTTCGATATCCAGGAAAGCAAAGTTCAGATGGTAAATGAAGGCCACAACTACATTGGCGATGTGGTGAACGCGGATCTGGAAAAGATCGTTTCAGATGGTCATCTTCGGGCGACG
>JAFGAR010000066.1 GCA_016933575.1 Candidatus Thorarchaeota archaeon | reverse complement strand
CCCCAGAGACTTGTGATATCGGACTTGAAGAGCTGCCAGCTTGACGTGTCGTGAGATTCCTTTTTGATTGAAACAAGACGGCCTTCCTTGGCACCCACATAGAGCGAATCACCACGTAATGTCGATGTGACCGCAGAATAGCTCAATTCGAACCATCCTATCATGCCCCAGGTATTCTTATTCCACACATAGACCCTCTTTTCGCAGGTCGCATAGATTTGGTTGTCATCGACATGAACTGCAAGAGGTGGAGAACTAGTGTCACCTAACTCTGCGACTAGGTGCCAATCCTCTCTTGACCAGACCCTTACTTTCAGATCATCGCACGCGGCATATACATACTTGTCGTCCACACTAAGATAGACTGCGTCCCCATCAAGTTGAGCTTCGATATTATGTTGGAAACGAGGCGATGACGCATTGCCTCCCGCAGCTTTAGACATGGTATTCAGTCCCTACAAGTACCTTCAATGCTATTAAGTGAGTTTCGTTCCACAAATGTTGTTTTAAGACTTTATTCTACTCTGCAACAAGCTCATATCCATAAAAAAAAGCCAAAGAACCAACCAAGTTGATGGGTGATAAAGAAATAAAGGAATAAACACAGAACACACTTAAGACATACATTCTCTCATTTATCGCCTACTGGAGGTAGTTCATTGGACACTAACAAGTGGAGACGAGAACTAGATAGGGTCTCGGAAATGAAAGGAATGCTGGTTTCACTCAATCCCAGCCTTGAGGAACAGACAAGCCACCAAATTCGCCAGTTGTATGATGTCTTCGCCAATCTGAGCAAGACTGACAACGAGCTAGGTACAGCTGGTTTCATGGCAAAGAGGAAGCTTCAGACACAACGCGACAAGATCGATAGTGACTTGGAAGACATGTTCATGAGAATCGTGAGGGAGTTCGCTGAGCTATTCAGACGAGAACATAGAGACATCATGGGCTTACTGCCAAAGCTCCAGGAAATGAAGCCTGCTGAAGCGAAAAGCATCTCTACGATCAGCTTGCCCTCTGTAGGAGCGGGGGACATGGCGGACTTCGAGAGACTCTACGAGTTTGGCGAGGTGTTCTCAAAGAAATGTATCACCCTTAAGAATGACATGTCCAGAGAAGTCAAAGACCTCCTTGATGAGAATAACCGAACTGTCGAAACCTTT
>JAFGAR010000065.1 GCA_016933575.1 Candidatus Thorarchaeota archaeon | reverse complement strand
GTGTTTTTAGCCAGCGATTCGTCTACTGATTTGCATCAGTGAGACGATTGCTGCAAGTGCTGCTACTAGTGCTGCGCCGATTGCGCCATAGACCAGAGTGGTTAGGCCGTTTGCTGCGTCTCTTGCTGCTTCAGCTGCTTCTTTTGCGTCTGATGCTGCCTGATTAGCCTGGTTGGCTGTCTGAGCCACTGTTTGTATGGCTTCTTCTGCCTGTTGGGCTGCAGAGACTGCCTGTTGTGCTACTGATCTTACTTCATCTAGGTTGTCTTGGATATCATCGAATTCGCTTGAGATTCCTGCTAGGTCGTCCTGTAGATCTGTTAACTGGTTGGCTACGTCTTCGACTCTATTCGCTAGTACACTTTCAGCTGCTTCTTCAACAGTGAATGTACCAGAGTCTAGTTCGTCGTCTTCATCATCGTACCATGTCCACTCCCATGTGCCTAGTGGGGCATCCTCTAGGAGGATCATTGGGTTTCCACCTGCGACTTGGGCATAGTATGGTACACGTTCTAATGTTCCAACTTGGACCCATAGTCCTGGTTCAAAAACGTCTGTCTGCCAGTATAGGTTGCCGGATGGATCCCATATCTTAATGTATGAGTCATCTTGTGCGAAGCTGCTCTCCACGTTGAAGGCAACTGTTTCTCCTATTCTGAATACAGATTTTCTTGGTTGAAGTTCGACTGTCTTCTCTACTACGTCGAATGCCATCTGAGCGAACAAGTCTTCACCATCGGTTACATTTATCATATAAGTTCCGATGCTGATCTCGTCTTCTTCTGGTAACATGAACCAGCCTTCGAAGTATCCATCATCCCAATCTACATCATCTTCATCGTATAACTCATCTAAGTCAAGTTCTACAGCTACACCGCCGAACTGGACGTCTAGATCCCATTCATATGTGTCATTGTATAATACGAAATCTAATGTTGGATCACCTGGATCTTCAGCAAAGTTGTATCCCATTATGGTTACATTGTAATTTGGAGGTGCCACCATTGGTTGTGTTTCCACATAGGTATTCTCCGTGATTACAATTTCAACTGTCACTGAGATTCCTGAAACATCTTCAGTAACTTCTATGTCATATGTCCCAGGCTCCATTGAGGGTACATTATCAGTCTCTGAAATAACTCCTCCAGCACCTACGGTTACTCCGTCTATCCATAGGTCTCCATCAAGAGTTGCATTCCATGCTCTACCGACCTCAAAGCCAGAACCTGATACAGTGACTAAGGCACCAGATGGTACTTCATCTGGGAAGAGTACAACAGTTATAAATCCAACTCTAAATGCCTGAGTTGCATCAATATTGTAATCATCCTGTCGTGCAATTATGTCGGGTGTACCTGACGCACCTGGAATACGGTAAGTTGCTGTGAACTCTCCATTGCTTCCAGTTTCAACTTCTTTTACGCTGCCGCTACCATCCAGTTCAAGTTCTACTTCTTCTCCATTGATCTGGGTAAAGTTGTATCCTCTCACAGTGATAGTGCTTCCAACTGGTCCGTATTCTGGACTTAGCTCTATTGAAGGACGCCCAGTTTGTTCAAAGTCTGCTGTTGCTGATTCCTCAGATCCGATAATTGCATTACCGGATTCCTCAACGTATAACTCAAATTCGTCGGTATCTCCAGCATCAGGTATTACAATATCACATGTAAATTGACCGTTGGATCTAACCTTTGCATTTTCTGTTATAACTCCACATGCTACTACGTCCAACAATATAGTTCCGTTTCCTATTCCAGCGCCCGGAGTGAAACCTCTTCCACTTATACGTACTACAGTACCGGAGGGCCCTTCAACCTTATTAAGGGTGATTGCTGCCCCGACTTCAAAATCTGCATCGTCTGTGTTAGCGTTTTCATCCTCAGCATCAACAGAATATGTACCATAAACTAAACCAGTGGGCACATCAAATGTTGCTGTCCATGAACCTAGATCATCTGTTTCTGGCGTACCCGGTGATGTATCAATGTCAGCACCGTCAAAGTTGATGTCAATAATTTCAACTTCATCGTCGAATCCATAACCTTTGATTGTTACTTCGTCTCCAGGTAGACCTGAGTCTGGACTTAGTTTAATTCGTGCTGCAACCGTTAAAGCGGTTCCCCATGTATCCACATCACCATTTCTGACGTTTTCCACTGAAATGAAGTGATCTCCATTTACAGCTTCTGGAACATCAAACCAGATCTCATAACTTCCATCGCCTTCGGCTTT
>JAFGAR010000064.1 GCA_016933575.1 Candidatus Thorarchaeota archaeon | reverse complement strand
TTGAGGGTAAAAACGAAAAACTAACCTGTGCACTCGTCATTGTTCTACGAATCTCCTACTCACCATATAGTGCGCAGAGCTTTCTAATAAACTACTGGTGTACATGCTTCGTAGAGATAGAATCTCAAAAGAGGATTTTGAACTCATCGAGTAATTCATAGTCGTTGATGGAGCCTATAGCCGAGGCTCAGTGTCATTCTCTTTTTAAAACAGATAGGATTTCTTGGAAGAAACCGCTGAATACTCTTTAAATGTTATTCCAAGCAGAGTGAGATGAGGACACAGTCACCATGATAGTGAAAGATCCATTTTATGAGTCGAAAGAGTAATTAGACGCAAGCCATATTCTCAAGGATTCAATGGTGATTCATTATGTCAGAAATACCTATAGCAGGCAGTGGTGACACTGGGTCGAAACCAAAAGAAGTGATATGGGCCGGTTGGCTTATCCTATTAGAAGCAATTACAGGTCTGATTGTTGTCGGAATTGAGTTTGCTTTTGATTATGCTAACGACTATACTCTTTTTGGTCTAGTTCTAGTAGTTGTTGCCTTCATCCTCTATCCGATGATCCTAAAGCAGGATTATAGTGCATGGTTGATGGTAGTAATATTCAATGTCATTGCGATCTTTCTCTATCTGGTAGGAGATAACTATCCCGGAGCAATACTGAGCATCATTGTATTGGTCTATATGATCTCGCCTAATGTAAGAGGCCATTTCGAGCAAAGACGATAAGTTGGCTGGGTTTTCCAGCCACTCCTTATTTTTCCATTTTGAAGTGTACAGATTTAGACAGTATTGATAAGATAGTATGACTCAGAAAAAATGATGACACAGAACATCCTTCTCACAGGGCATCCTGAAATAGGTAAGACAACACTAATCAAGAAGATAGTCAACCAGCTGGAATCAGAGAGCGTTGCTGGATTCTGGTCTGAAGAAATACGCGAGAGAGGGAATAGAGTCGGGTTCCGTATCGAAACAATATCAGGGAAGAGTGGGATTCTTGCTCATGTCAATCTCAGAGATGGACCGAGAGTGAGTAATTACCATGTCAACATTGAGGACATTGATTCTATTATTGTACCAGAACTGGCGTTTGCACGCGAATCCGGTCGCATTATCGTCATTGATGAGATAGCTAGCATGGAATTGTACTCTCAGAATTTCAAAGAAGAAGTCCAGAGGTGTCTAGATACAAGAAGAGTCTTAGGCACGATTCAGGAACGAAGGCATCCATTTCTTGACGAAATAAGGTATCGAAAGGATATCAAACTCTTTGAGCTGACTACTAGTAATCGAAACCAGCTTCACTTTCAAGTATTAGAATTACTGAAGCATTGACATAGTCTTTCCCTTTTTCACTTGATTCCTTGTTACTATTATCGAGAAGCATTAATATTTAGCCTTAGTATCGTTATGGAAGATGTAAAGTTGAAAGTACTAGTAATCAATGGCAGTCCTAGGAGAGATCGAGCTCACACAGGCAGAGTCCTAGCCCTCTTTGTTCAAGGAATAGAGGATGCTGGAGCAGATGTGGATATAATCTATACTCGTGATCTCAATATCGGAGATTGCAGAGGCTGCTTCAATTGCTGGGGAGCAACACCAGGAAAATGCATCCAAGATGATGATATGGCGGATGTCTTGACCAAGATTGCGGAATCTGATATTGTCGTTCTTGCTACTCCTGTCTATGTGGACGGGATGACTGGTTCTCTCAAGACTCTCCTAGATAGATGCATTCCCTTATTACACGGGAGGTTTGAGCTGAGGGATGACCATTGCCGACACCCTCTTAGAGCTCATGTGAAGGCTGGTAAACTTGCATTAGTGTCCGTCAGTGGTTTTACAGAGATGGACAACTTCGATCCTCTCATCGCACATGTCAAAGCTGTCAGTCTAAACTTGAATCGTGAATTTATAGGGGCTCTTCTCAGACCGACCGCGTGGATCATTCCCGAAGTTGAGCCACACGGGATTCCAATGAACGATGTCTTCGAAGCTGCACGAGAAGCGGGGTATCAGTTGGTGTCAGAGGGAAGGATGAAAGCAGAGACTCTCATGACAGTTGCACGTGAGATCATTCCACAGTCGGAAATTGTGAAGATAATGTCTGACATTTTTGAGGAGAAATAGTATTTACTTTTGATACCTTTAGATCCTCATGAAGAACACTGTAGGTTGGTCACACCAATTGAGCGATACATTGCTGCGCATAGTGCATCACTTTTAGGATCTGTTGGAAATGATGTCCCCAATCCATTGAGAACATATCCATATCCCAATTGATATTCTGGATCAGCAAATCCGAATGAACCACCTGTTCCAGGCATTCCATATGCACTTGGCGAACCGAAGGGGTCCTTTGGAAATGATCTTGAAAACCCGAGTGAATAGCATGTGTCTATTTTCAAAGCCACATCTCGATATCCTTTTAATGGTTCTATAGGTGGTGCCTTCAGTTCATCGAGTGTTTCTTCACGTATACCAAGCTCCTTTCCACCAGAAGCAAAAACACCATATGCATGTGCTATTGCACGGGCTGTTCCCACACCGCCTCCAGATGGAACCTCAAAATTACGGGTATAGATACGATTCTCATCCAGACAGAACTCGGTTCCAACCAAGGCGCGACGGATTGTAGATCCTGGATACATTGCTGCGAGAATAAAAGATACTGGTGCAGAACGCATTGCTGAAAGACCAAATTTTGGAGACCTATGAACAGCAAGTCTATCATTTGGAATATCTTCGGGAAGGCGAATATAGAAATCAAGACCTAATGGAGTCGCGATTTCTTCCTGGAAAAATTGTCCTAGACTGCGGCCCTTTGGATCAACACGACGTAGAAGCTCACTCTGATAGAAACCAAGTGTTAGACCATGGTATCCATGTCGTGTTCCTGGTGCCCATTCTGGTTTCTTTTTAGCTAGCACATCTGATAAACGGTCTAAATCCGCTATGACGTCCTTGTCATTTTGTTCATCGAGTGCAATTAGTCCAGCTTGATGTGCGATCAGTTGACGGATTGTGATCTTCTCCTTACCTTGCTGTGCAAACTCAGGCCAATACTTTGAAACTGGATCATCAAATTCATACAGTCCTTGTGAATGAGCAAGAGCCATAGCAAGTGCGGACAAGCCTTTGGTAGTTGACCATACAAGTACCATTGTATCCTCTTCCCAAAGATCTCCAGTGGTTTCGTTCCTGATTCCTCCCCAAAGATCGACTACTTTTTCCCCATGATAATAGACACAGCAAGCCGCACCTAACTCGCCATGTTTCTCAAAATTGTCAATAAAGGCATCTCTAACAGATTCAAACTCTGGTTTGACAAAACCTGAAATCATGTTTTCCTCTATCAATTCTTTTCAGTCCACACGACAGTTCTATCTGACATAATATGTAATGGTATATTTAATACCTCTTTTAGTAATGATATTACACCTACAAAAAGGAAGTATTTGAGCATTCAAGCATTCTATTTCCAGAAACGGAGATTGTTCTCAATGTCAGAAACTCAAGATTCAGACCAAACAACTAAAGGAGAAAGTTCCAATTCTTTTCGGGAAGTAACGCACAGATTCACTTTACCTATTGAACTTCTTAACAACTTGGCTCCTAAACATCGTATTTATGGTCTCATTGAAGTCGATGTCACAAAAGCTCGCATATTCATATCAGAGGTTGAAAAACGAACAGGAGAGAAAATGTCTTTCACAGCTTGGGTCATTAGGTGCATTGGACAAGCTGTTAGTGAACATATAGAGGTTCAGGCTCTTAGGAAAGGAAAAAAGAAACTCATCATATTCAATGATGTTGATGTAGGTATGATTGTGGAAAAACAAACAAAAGTTGGAAAAATACCAACTCAGTATTGTGTACGAAGGGCAAATGAAAAAAGCTTCAGACAAATTCATGATGAAATCCGTCATGCTCAGAAAGCTGATTCTGGAGATAGTATTGTTACAGGAAAGAGAAAATCTTCATCGGGCAGTAGACTTCGTTCTTTGCCCGGTCCGTTGCGTAGGCTATTCTGGAGGAAATTTAGATCAGATCCCTTCTTGAGGAAAAAGCTGATGGGTACAGTTGGAGTTACAGCCATAGGTATGTTCGGAAAAGGTGGTGGCTATGCGATCCCTGTTGGTATGCACCCTGCTGTGTTTGCATTGGGGGGCATTTCAAAGAAATTAAGAGATCCGATGAATCCAAGTGATATCGGTGAATTTCTTAATCTGACTGTCATGTTTGATGAGGAGATATCTTATGGAGCTCCTGCCACAAGATTTGTTGCTAGACTCTTAGAGTTGATGCAAACAGGATTTGGGCTTGAATGATTTATCACGCAATCCTTTTCTGAAAGTCACATTATTTTAGATTAATGCCATATAGCTAGATCAAGTGATAATCATGGTTACCAAGAAAGTCTTCATTGTACCTCATACACATTGGGACAGGGAATGGTACCTTCCATTCCAGAGATTCAGATTCACGCTGGTCAAACTTATCGACGAGATTCTTCGAATACTTGATGAACAAGACTATGTCTTCATGCTGGATGGGCAAACTGTGGTTCTTGAAGACTATATGGAAATTCGTCCTGAGAGAAGGGATGAACTAATTAAACGGATTCAGGAGGGAAAGATATCAGTTGGACCATGGTATCTCCTGCCTGATGAGTGGCTAGTAGGAGGAGAAAGTCTTCTTCGTAACCTTGAGTTCGGTCAGAATATAGCCACCGATTTCAAGATACCTCTCATGGACATAGCCTATCTCCCCGACCAGTTTGGTCACACAAGTGCAATTCCACAGATTCTTGCTGATTTGACAAAATTAAGGAATGTAGTATTATGGCGTGGCGTGCCATCGAGTGTGACAACGGTTCCCTTCACCTGGAAGTCTCATGAGAGCTCATCATGCTCGATAAATGGGATCTATCTCCCCCTGGGTTACGGAAATGCATCTATGCTTCCAGAGGACTATGAGGAGTTTGTAAGAGCAGTTAATGATAAAATTGGTGAACTCGAGCCTTTCTCACCAGTCCCCATCTATCTTCTCATGAACGGGTCAGACCACAGATTTCCACAACCAATTGCAAAAGAATATGCAAAGAGAATGAGTAGAGAGGACTTTGAGATCTCAGTGACACACCTCAGAGATTTCATCAATGAACTGGACAATTTGCTTATTGAAGCAGACTACAACCGCCCAGTCCACACAGGAGAATTTAGGTCTCCAGCTCGTGCCCCTCTTCTTCAAGACACATACTCAGCCAGAATGTGGATTAAACAATGGAACCAGAAAATCGAGAACATGTTAACTCGAGAAGTTGAGCCAATCTGGACTTATCTAACATCCACTCTAGGATTAGAATATCCATACAGCTTTTTGAAGACATCTTGGAAGTGGCTGCTCCGCAATCAACCACATGACTCTATATGCGGCTGTTCTGTTGACAAGACCCACGAAGAGATGAAAGCCCGATTCTCATGGGCAGAGTCTATTTGTGATGGTCTAATGAAAGAGGCTGAGGAGCAAATCCTCAGAGTTGAAGCAGCATCTCAAGAAACATCAGTTATTGTCTTCAATGCTGGTGGTAGCTCTCCAATACATACCTATATCGAATTCACTCATCCAAGAGAGAAACCAGTCAAAGGACTCCGTACGGATGAAGGACAGATATACGACATCCAGCTCCTCACATCCAAAGAGGATGTCTTCATGGACACAACGATTGGAATGACAACTGCAAAGATGGGTATGAGACTCCTCCCTGGAAGAAAGCTCATGGATTTCTACATCAACGGAGTAGAGTATTTTGACGGTGTTGAACCGGGTGTGTTGGAGCTCAGGTTCATTGCTGATAGACATCTGATTGGTGATTTTGATATTGAGGACCTCAAAAAACAGGCTAATGAGATCATCAGCAGTAAGAAGTACAAGAAGATCCATCTCATAGCTGCTCGCCCTACTCAGAGCGTATACGCATCAGTTGTACCATTAAAGCCTTGGGCTTTCTCAAAACTCACACCAGTTGAGGAAGCTGCTAGATCAGCTCCTGAAGATAGCCTTGTTGCAAATGAGAATCATATCGAAAATAGTTACTACTTAATTGCGTTCAACAAGGATGGAAGTCTGAACATCACAAACAAAAACAATGGAACCACATATCAACGACTCCATATGTTTGAGGATTATGGTGACCGTGGAGATGAGTACACCTTCAGTAGGGTGGAACCAAAAAAGGCAATCGTGAAGAATGTCAAGCGTAGTGTCATAACAGCAGGTCCTGTTGTAGCAGAGATAGCTCAGACACTTGTACTTGAACTATACGAGTCATTGGATCCATCAAGAGAAAAGCGCTCCGGAAAAGTCGAGGTACCAGTTCACTCTGTGTTCAGGTTCTATCGTGATAGTCCAAGAATTGAGGTCACAACTTGTTTGACAAATATAGCAAAGGACCATCGACTTAGAATATGTTTTAGCTTGCCATTTGAATCTAACACTACATTAACATCAACGCATTTTGGATGTATCACACGTTCAGCATTTCCAGAAACCATACCAGCTGCTGAAGAGAGAGAGAAGAGAAATGCAGAATACCCTGAGCAACCCACTGGTATACAACCCCAGAAGGCATTCATTCGAGTTGATGATAAAGATGGACCAGATGCAATAACTATCATGAATAGAGGATTGCCTGAAGTGGAACTTGTTAATGGAAATTGTGTAGCACTAACACTACTTCGCTGCATTGGGTGGTTGTCACGTTCTGACTTGCCTGAGAGACCTATGCATGCTGGTCCAGGAGAGGAGACACCAGGAGCTCAAGAGATGAATCAGGAATACCAATTTCACTATGGATTCCTTTTGCATACCAAGGATGAACCAATATCATATAGTGCAGACCACGCTGATACGTTTCAAGACTCAACAAAGACGATCACCCTCAGCCACTCTCAAATTCCAGACAGACTTTTTGAGCCTATTATCCACCTTACTGAACCAGCGATAAGAATCTCTTCGATGAGGGTTCATGACGATTCAATTTTAGTAACTCTCTATAATCTGCAAAACAAAGATATCGAAACAGAGATTCATTTCGCAGAATACATCAAGGGAGTATCCGAAGTGAAAGTGGACAAGTGCGTAACTAAGGACCTTTCTCTCAAGGGTCAGACTGCTAAGCTCTTGTTCGGTGCAAGAGAGATCAAGATGTGTAGATTGACCAAATAACAGTCATCAACACACCTTATTTCTCTGTTTTCGGTACATGTTTTCGATTAATTTACAGGTCAATGGTATCTTTTCCAATAGAAGACTCAGCTTCAATCTTCTTGAAATCTGGATCAATATTTACCTTGAAGAGCACCAACACAGCCAAAAAGAGAAAGACTGCAGCAATTGGGCCCCAGAGCAAATATCCCTGTGTGACAAAGGTGGTTTCACCGGGGACTGGAACAATCTCTGGCAAGGCAAAGATGACACCCCAGAGGAAGGCTGAGAAAGCATTCATACCATTCAGTGGTATTGATGGAAAACTTGTGTAGAAACCTGCCCGTCCCTCACCTGTCATTATCTCATTCTTGTGAGCAAAGTCTGCATAGATGATGTAGGGGAATAGATAGTATCCGGCTACTCCTGCGCCAGCAAATGCTAAGAGAAGAAATGCCGCTGTAGATGTCGTTATGACTAGTGTGAATGGTAGAGAGATTACAGTTAACATCATAGAGAGCTGCAATGTGAAACGCTTCCCCTTTTTCCTGATACTGAATTGATAGATGATGAAGAATACAAATACAACTGACAGCAGTTCAACGCCAAAGACAAGGAATTCAGTTACACTGAATGTCAGGTAGTCGTTAATATATGGAAATGTTGTCCGTACAATTGTTGCTATGCCGACTGAAATCAAACCTTGGGCAACAAGCCACCCGACATAGTCTTTGTCCTCAAGAGCTACTTTGAAATCCTTTCTAAGAGAGGGCTGCGGTATGAATTTCCCTTCTTTGTGAAGACCTACCAGCGACGGAGTGAATCCTAGAAGCTGAATCACAATAAATGCAAGAATCATGTAGAGAATTTCAGGAGGTAAGCCCCAAGCAATAGATTCAATGGCTAATAATGAAGTTCCAAAGGTTCCTACAACAAACCCAATGAAATTGGCAACATTCTGCCAAGAAGAAACAGCAGGACGCTCCTCAGGCTCTGTGAGTTCAGGCATCCAAGACTGGAAGGGAGTCATTGTCATGCCATAGAAGACCTTGAACAAGCTCATGGTGATTGTTGCATAAAAGAAGAGACCTATGACATTGCCCTCTACCAAGAACCAGTGAGGACTGAACACCAATAGGAATGATAGTGCCATAAGGGGCGCTCCTATCATAATGAATGGTTTTCGTCGTCCCCATCTCTTTGTTTTGGTTCTGTCACTCAGATTTCCAAATGTCAGTTCTGATGCCATAATCGATAGATAGCTCAAGGCTATCGCAGAACCAGTATAGAGAGCTGGTAGTGATTGGATTGAGAAATAAAATAAAGCACTTGCTAGGTCTAGCATATCAAGCATGATACTTGGACCCAGACGAGCCATACCAAAGTAGATCTTCTGGAAACGCGTAAGCATGCAATCTCCTCCATGAAACGCAGTAACCAATTGGGGCTGAAGGGACTATTAAGTGTCGTCATCCAAGATTTTTCAGGACGTGTACTCCTTAATTGTTAATCACATGTTTCAAACTAACTAGTCTTCATCATGATCTGCAGTCGGTTTTTTGACAAATCAATAGGTTCATTCTCCCACCAGAATTTTGTGTCCCAAATCCGGATTGCCTCAGGAATTGGATATCTCCATAAAATAAGTAGACCAAACAGCATCTGGAATGGAGAGGGAAAAATCGGAATTGGGAGTGCTAGTACGAAGGCTAGAACATCGTATGGAATACTTCCAATAAGAAATACAAAATCTCCAATTATGACTCCAAGCACCGCATTTTTTCTTGTTGCCTTTTCGTGGTAATAACGATATAACATGTAAGCAGGTGCTATTCGTAGTACCACATACGGCAGAAATAAGTATGATGCATAGAGGGGGAAAAACTCCCAGTTTGAACGATAGAGGTTAATATGGATGGACCAGAAGAGTGATTGAATGGTGAGATCATAAACTCCCATACCACTAAACGCCATAATCCCAAATGGCGAGAGAATTCCTAGCAGAATTGTTACAGCTATAAAGAACTTGGTAAAATGAAGCTGCTTGTTTACTAGTTTATCAACTTGATCTTGTTCCGATCCGATTGCTCGCAATTCATCTGGCCATGGTAGATACTATTAGTGACCTAATGAATTCTCTGATTGCTTCATCCGTATGATTGGTTTTCTGAATCCATTGTCAGCTATAACTGGTAGCTTCTATGGAACCAACATCAGCCTTCAGGAGCAAACTGAACAATGTCAGGAAATAGAATGCATGTCAGCTTTCTTGAATTTCGCAAATACTTTCTTGCCAAAATCATCTTCCAAATCTTTTTCATTGTTTTGCAAGTGTAATCAATCTAGTGCAGACCAGTTATCATCGAGAACTGGTACTTCTATTGGATTGCTCCCACGTTGGTACACCTCTATGAAGAACGGATCACTCTTCTCAGCAACCTTTGTCCAATATGTACTGTCACGACGATAGTATCTATAATCTGTACTACTATATCGTACCTCTACGACTGCATCACTCTGAAGGACATCAGGATTTTTTATCCAAAGGTCATCAGTGTCCTTCTTTGGATTCGAGAGTAGGAAACTTAACACCTGATTCCCTATCGATTCGACCAATGCAACATGTGGACGGTCTATTGAATTCCATTTTTTTGGAGCAGGCAAGTTTCTGTACGAAGAAGCCCCAACAGCTGAACGAAGAACATTGTACGTACCTGTGTCAAACAACTTGCGAATCACCAGACTGTTCTTGCATGTGATACTTGGAGAAGCGTCAGATGTAGGATATTGGCTCTCTAAGGTATATAATGGTTCACAACTATGTGAGTAAAAGATAAGTCAATCCTATGCCTTCTAGGAAACGTGTATGACAGTTCTCTGAAATCATAACAGTATGTTGAGCATCTCTGTACAAGAATAGCTTCAATTATATAATATCAAGCTGTAATAGATAGTAGTAACTTAACAAGCGGTCACCATGAAAATATACCAAGCCTATGATTTCCCTGATACATAACCATTTAACAGGGTAATTTTTTGGAGCATAACTCTCCAGTTAGGATGACTATATTGTCACATAAACAGACATCAGCAGAAACAATTGATGAAATACAGAAAATTGACATTCGCTCTAAGATACGACAGCTCCTGGAAACCTATGAAGCAACGGAACAAATGCTTACGCCAATGGAGCTTGCTGAGAAGGTCAAATTAGAATTAGAAATCGAGGACGAAGACCTCTCTAATTTTGCATTAATTGAGGCAGGAAATGTACTGAATCAGAGTGCGTATGAGTATGTAAGGCAAGGTGATAGAATAGTATTGATTCCGCATTGTCTTAGAGATGCTGAAAAATGCATAGCACCAATTGATGATGAAGGGTATCACTGCCAGAAGTGTGGTTCGTGTATTATCTCGGAAATCACCCAAGCTGCTGAAGACAGAGGAATCAAATGGTATATGGTCGGTGGAGGATCGCATGCAATTCAAATTGTAAAGAACGCACGACCTCGAGCTGTATTTGGCATAGCATGTTTTGATGATGCCAAACTTGCTGTTGACAAGATTGGCGAGTATGGCATACCTACTCAAGCAGTCTTACTTAGCAAGGCTGGTTGCGTGAATACAGAGGTCGATTTCGATAGAGTTCTCGTCAAATTGGATATACCAGATTCAAGTGATTAGAAATTGACTATTCGTGTAAGACAGAAGTAATCTCTCATTTCATCTTTTATGAGGGCTATACTTCAACTCCATACCGCTGTCAATCAGACGCATATTGAAGGGAAATAGCCCAACTCTATCGCCACTTTTTATCTCATCTGAGAAAAGTGCTAACCGACCATTAATGAAGCAATCACCTAATGCGGATATATCCAATCCAATTCTTTCAATGAGTTGGTGCAAGACCTCTTTCTCTACAGGTCCGATAGTAAGAATCGTATCGTCACTAGCACTACTATACGGCACAATTCTTCTTAGTAGTCCATAGAGATGAATCTCAATCATTTGGTAAAATTATTCCAAATAATGCCAAATAAATCTAGACAAACGGATGCGTATTTTCAGAGAAATCTTGCGGTTTCCTATTACTCCTAGCTAGTAGATGTTAGTGTGCTTAAAAAAAGGAATTGTTATATCCAACGAAGCTGTACCTTTGCCATTCGCGTTGTGTCTAAGGAGAGGAACGTGAATAGTGTGTTAGTAGCACCATCAAAAAGTACTAGGAACTTCGTAGGAGACCATCAATGGTCTATTTCGCTCAATCATCAACTCTGTTTTTTCTCTCAGTTAGCACGCTAAAAAAAGGAGATGCATAGGCATATGAACAGGAGACTCCTAAGAATTCAAATTCTTTCTTTAGTTTTTATTTCATTAATGTTAATCAGCTGGGTCCCCCAGGTTGCATGGGCAGGGCAAGCTTTACAACAGGAAGAGGAACTATTTCCAAAGCCCTTTGAGGGGTATAATCTTGATAGTATCTACATCTTCTATGATCCAACCGACGATCTACTCATTGCAGTAGCAGACGCAGTACAAGAGATAGCAACATTTCGTATAAATGGTATCAAAATGATACCAGTTTATTCATACAGTGATCTCAAGTATAATCTTGCAGATAAACCCTGGATTGCAATATATGCTTTGCATTCAGATCTCATGTGCGTAGACTTCTCTGATGTATCTCTTAGTTGGTCTGAGTTCTATCAATTGCTTTCCACATACCAAGAGACCCAACATGTCCTCGGAATGGGTAATACCCTATCATTTGCGCCGGAACTTACAGAAAATGATGTGAATATGCATCACAGTAATGTCGAACAGATAGACGGATTGTTGTTGATACTATATGATGTCTGGGCACTTGCGGATATCATTGAGCAGAGAGCACCCATTAATAGTCAGTATGATAATGCAGCAAAGGACATACGGTCCATGGCAATCAAGCTATATGGTGATAATCTGAATGAGTTCTTCAAGCGAACCTTGGAACCAGTAGACCCGATAGGACAAGAGGATCCTGTTGCCCTTGCTGAACGGACCCAAAGCATGTGGGATGAACACAAGCCAACTCTCAAGCCTGCTGCGTATATTATGGCAGATGATGGCTCGTTGGAGGAAGTCCCGTTAGATGACCTTCCTGAAGGTTTCGCACCCATGATTAAGCTCAGTTCTCCTGCCGAGCTTGCAGAGGATGACTTCAGTCTTGGTCAGATACCGCTCTTCTCAGCTCTTAATGGTCCAATTGGTGATATTATTGACATCCTCCTCGATGTCCTTGCTGGTGAGGGGCAGACTGAGATCTCCATCCCCTCCGACGTTGTTGATACACTCATGAGTGTCTTTGAGATTATTGAACCTATTGTGGGAATTGTGAGTGATTTTGATCTCGACTCTCCTCTCAAATCCGTAATCAATGCTCTTGCCTCTGAATTCCCATTCATTGCTGAGTTCAAGGACTATCTCAATATTATACTCAAAGCTCTATTCGCTTTGAGAGGCGATCTCAGTGATATCCTCGACGTTGTCTGGGAGCTTGTCAAGGCATTATTACCTGACGTAATACCCAGTTCAATCAGTGATTTTCTCTTCAATCTACTTGGTGTCGAAGATGGTCTATGGGATATGATTAGCGATGTGGTTTCAGAAGGGAAAGGTATCTATGATTCCATTTTTGGATTCTTCACCAAGAATGGTCTTGAAGCTATTCTCAACAAGACTCTAGCTGCAACCCTCGACCTCGATACCAATCAAGTCTCGACATTACTACCAAGACTTGTTTCCTTTGTTTCCGCAGCAATTGATTTTCTCACAAGTAATGACTATGTGAAGTTCATTCAAGAAGTTGGTACAGACCTTCTCAATTCACTCATAACAACAACAGGTCTCGAGAATGCAATCTCAAACATCATGGATCTATTTGAGATAGCCCTCACTGCAGTTGAAGTGGTCGATAATTATGATGCCTCATCGATAATGGATCTTGTTATCAAAGTGCTCAATAGCTTTATTCCATCAGGTATGATTGCCACTGCAGAAGATTTTGCCAAGTATCTACTCGACGCGGTCAAGACTGCAAAAGAGACTGCTTCTACCGATCTTGCAGGATTCCAGTCCCAGCTCTTGACCATTATCAATAACAATGTTTCAGGCGCTGTCACTGCCAATCAGAAGAGCCTCATCGTAGATACAATCTCACTCCTAGCAGGCTTCTACAATGATGGATTTGACAAGAATGCTCTTCCTGACTTGTTTGATATTGCAAACGGCATTATTACGGAGTTTGGTCTTGCTCATGGAGGTTCAGCAACCCTTGCTCAGATCAACAACCTCCAAGATGCAATCAATGAAGTTGTACGACCCATCATGGGTGTCATCGCAATGGTGACTGATTCCTCTGCCCTGAAGAACATGGTCAGTAAGACTGCAGCAAACTTCCAGTCGGAGCTGGGTTCACTTCCTAATATGATAATGAATGCAATTGAGGCTATGGACATCGAAGATGTGCTTGATACATTGCCAGATATTCAGAGCATCCTCACTACTGTATCTGAGATGTCTGGTGGCATCATCAATATGATTCAGTTTGCCAAGGGGCAGTCATTCCAAGGTATCATGCAATCACTCCTGATGTCAGCTGGTGCTATTCTTGGCACTTTCCCTGAGTTTGATGATGTACCCCTTGACCCAGTACTTGACCTGCTGCAGCAATTCTTCCCGAAAGCCTTTGGTCTAGACCCACAGAACATGCCTAGTGTCATGGAGACCGTCAATGAGATCATCTCCATCTTCGAACCATACCTTGGAGGTATCATTGATGCCAGTACTCTTAGAGAATTATTGGACTTCTTAATGGAGGTCAAGTCTATCTTCACCGATGGTGTGAAGTGGCTAGTGGGTAAGATCTTCGACTGGCTAGGAGGTCTCCTGAATCCCCTCTTTGATGACCTGGAGAATATGATAGAGGGTATCTTTGCTGGAGCCTCGGACCTCCTTGGATATTCAACCACCCTCCCAATAGGTCTCGGTGATTGGTCACTCTTCGACCTCACCATCGCCCTTGGAATTCGACTGGAGTTCAACATCGACCTGACGCCACTATTTGACATGATCTCCAGCATGATCTTCGATGCTCGCCAAACCCTCTCCTTATCCAGTGTGGGTGACTTCTTCAAGGTCATCTTCTCCTTCTTTGAGATAACACCACAGTTCTATGCAGAGCTTGGTGTGAAAGGTTTTGACTCATCGAAGAACGCCATCATGGGCACCCTGCTGAAGAGCTTTGGTCTGGAACTCTCCTTCGAGGGTAGCGCGCACTTTGTCCTCAACCTCTTCACCTTCAGGAATGGTATGTTCGAATGGGAGAACTTCATGCGCATCGTTGAGTGGGGACTACACATCAAGATCACTCTCGGGAAGGTCTTCACCCTGGCAGATCTCTTTACTGCGGGGCTTGGTGGTGGCGCTCTTGGAGCAGTCATGGAATTCCTGGGTCTCGACACTATCAAGATCACCATCTGGCTTGCTGTTGAACTGGACATTGTCAAGAAGGCAGCCACAGCGATAGCCTCAGAGGTCTCGACCATGACACTGGCGATCACCTTTGGCATATCGATTCACATCCCCATCGACCTCCTGATAGTGGCCATTATTATCGATGGGTCCATGGAGATCATCCTGACGTTCTTCCAGGACTTTGCTTCGGCGGACCCCATGAAGATCACTATGCGGCTTATCTTCACTGTCAAGGTCAAGTTTAGATTCCTCTGGTTCGACGACTCCTCAACATGGACCTGGGAGCCCGGCGGCCCCTGGGACCTGAGTCCACATAAGAACGATGATGAGTATGCCAAGTCAGGCGTGGGCTTTGACAGTGATGATGACGGGCTCAGTGACGAATATGAGAAAGCAATCCCCGGGCTAGATTGGCAGAAGCCGGACACTGATAATGACGGAGCAAATGACAAGCTCGAGGTCCAGACCATGGGAACGGACCCCATTGTGCCGGACACTGATGGTGACGGACTTTTAGATGGAGAAGAATGGGACCTCGGGACCAATCCCATGCGGGAAGATACAGATTGGGACGATATCACTGATTTTGAAGAAGTGCGCATCTATGGTACTGATCCCTTCACACAAGACACAGACGGAGATCATTTGACTGATGCGTACGAGATCTACACACGCTGGGACATGGCAACTGTCACTCCTACTGTGGAGTACGTCACCATTGGTGGCGTGAAGTATGATGACCACACAGATCCGCTAAATCCTGATACGGACGGAGATGGACTTCTAGATGGCCAGGAAGGCCCCGGAGGAGCATATTACGGCCTCGACTCCCTGTACAACGATACAGAGGGTTCGGGCTTTGACCCCGCACCACTCATCTTCAACTATGGATATACACATCCATTAGACGCCGACACAGATGATGATTCTTGGCTGCAGCTCTACAATGGTGACATCGACATGATGCTTGAGAAGAAGCTCTACCCAGCTGGTACCGAGGGGCAAGAGTATCCCATGAACGACGGTGCTGAGGTAGCAGGTTTCGATATCATTCTCTATGATGATGAGGGCGAGCCCTACGAGAAACACGTGTATACTAATCCTTGTAATCCGGATACAGACGGAGACACTGGTGTCACTGAGGCAGAACGCGTTGTGCCTCCTGCTGGCGCATGGCTCAACTCTGATGGCTATGAACTAGCTCAGGACCCACCAAGTGATCCTACAGACGGAGACAGCGACGATGACGGTCTCATTGATGGATTAGAAGGTGTTCTCAGGCAGGACAGCAACCACACCTTCTATTTAGACGCTGATACTGACGATGACGGACTTCCTGATATGATGGACGTTCTCTTAGGAACAGATCCACTCTCAGCTGATACTGACTTAGACATGGTCTCTGATGGGGATGAATTCTACCTCTACGGAACCTCGCCCACAGTGGCAGATAGTGATTTCGACGGATTAAGTGACGGTGAAGAATTGTACTTCTGGCACAGCAATCCAATGGCGGACGATAGTGACGGTGACCACCTTCTCGATGGATTTGAGGTACTGGTCACTGGTAGCGATCCGATGGATGAAGACAGCGACAATGATGGTCTGACTGATTTTGAAGAGTTCTTCATCTATTTCACAGATGCCTTCGTCTGGGACACTGATGGAGATGGTCTATCCGATGGACAAGAAATTCTTACCTACGAGACAGATCCTCTGAATTGGGATACTGACCAAGACTCCATCTGGGAACCCAACGAGTATGGTGAGATGACGTGGCCTATGTCAGACTATCAAGAGGTCATGATATGGGGCACCAATGCCACTGGACCAGATAGCGATATGGATGGATTGGATGACTCCATGGAGCTCTATCTGGGTGGATGGACCTTGTACATGCCTACAGCTCCTTATCCTGTAGCACCGTGGTTAGACCCCATTCCACTAGATCCTCTCAATAGAGACACGGACGGAGATTGGTTAGCGGATGGTAGTGAACTTGTCCTTGAGAACGTCTCAGGGCTGATATACCCGTACAGGGCAATCACAGTGGTCTATCGGTACAACACATCACCCGTCAACGCTGATTGTGACGGAGATCTTCTTACAGACTATCAGGAGGCCATTGTGTTCAACAGTGACCCTCAGAATAATGATACGGATAATGACTCCTTAGATGACTGGTGGGAGATATGGGTCTACAACACCTCAGCCATTCACGATGATACGGACGGTGATGGTTTGCTTGATAACGAGGAAGTGACCCTGGAGATATGGCCGTATGGCTCATGGCCGCCGACAAACTGGTCCATCGGTATCGGAGAGGGAGATAATGGCACACCCGGAGGTTGGGTACCCTTCGTGACCGCAGACTTACCGATGCCGGAACGTCCGGTGCTGTCTGCCACCTATGAGACCAATGCGTTAGACCCGGACTCGGACAATGATTTCCTGCCTGATGGAGCTGAGGTCTACTTCTACGGCAGTGATCCCATGGACCAAGACAGCGATAACGATGGTATAGCCGACACCTACGAGTTTGATACTGATTTTGATGGACTTCCCGACGGTCTCGAGTTTAATATAGGACTACAGGGGACCTTCGGCGGCGGAATCATGAATCCGGATAGTGACCTGGACGGTCTACTTGATGGCAGTGAATACTACATCTATGGCACAGACCCAGCCAAGATGGATACTGATGAGGATGGGTATTCGGATGGACTTGAGATAGCTCTGGGCCTTGACCCATTGACCTTCACCTCAGAACATGATTTTGAGCTGGCACTTGCAATAGCCCGTGGTCGGTCGACCCTGAGGATTCTGCTCCCCACAGCTACTGAACAGGTCTACCAGGACTCACAGGTGATGGTTGCGAACTTCACACCCTTCCAAGATGTATGGTTCCGCTACAACAATGGAACTGACTGGTCCTCTGACATGTACCTCACGTACAACAGTGCTTCGGGACTATGGTCAAGCAGTGGACATTCGTGGCCAACCGGTAACATCACTCTCGAGGTCTATGCACGTAATGCTACTGGTGTCGTGCATGGCGCAGTGATATGGTTCATAGTCAACCCAGGAACCACACCCTTCCCGTGGTTGCTTTTGGGACTTGCAGGCGCTGCGGTGGCTAGCGTCCTTATCGTTGGCTTTGTTGGCTACAAACGTGGCTTCTGGAGCAAGCTCTACTACAAGATTAGACCATCAAAGAAACCTCCGGAGGGAACCGAGAAGAAAGTGAAGAAGAAGAAGGACGATGATAGTCCGGGAGATGCTGTAGAGACTGAGGAAAAACCAGCAAAGTCTTCCGCCAGCGAAGAGAAAGCAAAGACAGCCTCCAAGAAGAAGACATCGAAGGGAGGAAGTTCTAAGGGCAAGATGACTGCCCTATTCGGACTACTTGTTATCTTCATAATGGGTGTAACCCTGTTCAGCGCAATCCCAACAGCACCGGTCATTGCAGACCTTGGAAACAGGAACAATACGCTCGACATAGATGGTCTGCAGGACATTGATCTTGACAACTTTCCGAACGACGTCCTCAATCTACTTGGCGAGGACACAGAACCTGGAATACCTTCGGACGAGGATATCGGATTAGTTTTGCAGAACAAGGAGAACAACTACAAGACGATCTTCGAACCATGGAAGACGAAGGCAGCCATTCATGCCATCGCATATCATGAACCGACAGGCTTTCTTGCCTTAGGTGGAGGATACCTCTATGATAACGAGGTGCACATCTGGAGGCTTAATACCGAAACAGGCAACTTCGATAAGGTCTGGGACTCTGGGGACAGTATTCTTCGTGCAGATGTCCTTTCCCTTGCGTGGGGCGATACCGATCTGAACGACTTCCTCGAAGTTGCGGCTGCAAGCGCAGATGGCTTTGTCTACCTCTTTGAGCAGCGGCACATCTATGATCCGGTGACAAATACTGAGAATATGTTCGACCATGTCTGGACAAGTCCCTATAGCTTCAGAGCCTTCGATGTGAAGATCTATGATGCTGATAAGGACTATCGAGAGGACATTATAGTGGGAGGTTGGGATGGCAAAGTCCGGTGCTTTGAGTATGATGACCATTCAGGCTATCCCTTTGCTGAAGAACACTGGATATCCTTCCGACAGGTATGGACATCTGGAGATACCATTGACGGAAAGATATACACAATCGCGTATGGTGATACAAACTTCAACGGGCTTCCAGAGATTATTGCAGGCACTCGTGAGGGACGTGTATATGTCTTCGAAAATGATGGTGTCCATATCATGATCAATGGAGAGCCCTTCCCACTCATCAACGATAACCACTACAAGCTTGTCTGGACAAGTCAGAACTATACCTGGCGCCCGATTATGGACATGGAGATTGGTGAGTTGGATGGTACTCCAGGAGAGGAGATTGCCCTTGTTGCACAGGGACAGGGTGTCTTCGTCCTGAACTGGGATGAAGGACTCCAGCGATATGACTACAAGAAGATATACCGCCCGTGGGAGGCTTGGCAGACGGCGGAAGAGGCTCCTTGGAGACTTGACTTCTGGGCAGACTCTATCGTGAGTGCCAACAATGTCACCTTCTTCTTGTCGAATGGCACTGAGATTCCAGAGCCTATTGCATACACCTACATTGGTGCTGGTCTGTTTGACCCTGATGCAGAGTGCTATCCATACAACACAGGTCTCGCCAATGCATCAGATGGTCACTACTCCTACTTCCGAGCTGATATGGCACCCAATGCCACTGCTGTCATCGACTTTGGTAAGGATGAGGAAGGTACTGGTAGTGCAAGTGCTGCATGGGACATTGCAATCAGGTTCGCTTCACCTGTAAGCAAGAACAACATCAAGATCGGGGTGGGTCAGTCAGCCACGGACTTTGAGGATATCAGTAGTGCTAGAATGTTGACATTCATGAACTATCTCTATATCGACGTGGATGATGCCCTTGGAAATCGGCAATGGGACTGGTTCAGGTATCTCAATATCAGTGTGTTCAATGGTGCGCTCTATTTGATAGATTCCATTAAACTAATGCAGGTCTATAACCAGATTACCACAGCACTCACTGTGGCTATTGGTCCATTACCACAGGAATTCAACCTCTTTGGGCCACCAAATGAACCCAACAGGTTGATCATCGCAGATGTAGTAGGCAAGTTCTATGCCTTTGATTTCAATGGAGCAAGTGAAGAATACGACCTAGTGTGGGACTCTGCTCAGGATGACTTCTTCACAGTTGGAACAAACGTTTGGGATATGGTCTACGTAGGATCCGAAACGCGTATTCCAATCTGGTTGCAGGGAGGTGTGGAATATGTCGCAAATCCAACCAGTGGCGTCTATCGTCATTGGGCCATCTCAGATATGGAATTCTGGCAAATATCGGGTTCTACCTATCCTCATGAGTTCCTTGTCGTAGATGACCAGAATGACGTGAGTGTCTTTGTACCAAATGGACCAGACCTTAATTATGACCCAACAAGGAGTAGCTACTTCAACCCGATCGAGGTTGAGGTTGTTAGCGAGATAGGTCCTAGCGTAGTTATGACTATTGAGACTGCGTATCTCATTTCAGGTCAGACTGTTGCTGTCGCAGGAGTATTTGATCCCACAATCAGTACGGATATCCTGTATGGAGGTGGAGCAGGCGCTCAAGCTGCAGACATATTCTTCTTCCCGCGAGCAACTATCACAGATTCCTATGAAACCCTGAATTATCCGACGATGGCAGATCTTGATGTCACAGGGGACATCGTTGTGGCATTAGCAAATGCCAAGACAGTACCAAGAATTGAGTTTGTGGATTGGGATGGAGATTTCGACCTAGATATGATCCTGTCAACGGGATTCCTCTATTACTGCGAGAACCTAGGACTAGCTCCTGATGGCTGGCCAAGATTTAGAATGGTCAAGGGCTTCTTCGAGTATCTGAACACAGCAGAATCGATGAATGACTACTGGGGTCAACCAGAGACCTGGGATATTGACCAAGACGGAGACCTCGACTTGACTCTGAGCTATGATACGAGGATGGGAGGAACCTGTTACCTGAACGATGGCACCATGGACCTTCCGGTCTGGACAAAGACGAAGGCATTGTACTCAAACACTCGTCCAGAGACCAATCTAAAGTTCAATGATTATACAAATATCAGGATGGCTCCGCTTGGTTGGGGATTGATGCAAGACTGGTGGTATGACTTCAACTCAGAGATGACAACTTTCCAGCAGACAGAATATTCAATGATGGCATTTAAGACGGATACAAACTATCTTGGTATCTTCTGGCCAGTGTATACTCAATCGAGTAGCTATATTGTTGCGACCTACCCCACTGTTAGCCGTTACGAGTTTGCAATCCAGACAGAAGGTGGGAACAACTTCGGATATCACATCATGGAGTCGTGGAATACTGAGGCGGACCTCGAAGACTGGACACTCACTGTCAAGACCGGTGATGTGGATGGCGATGGAAAAGGAGAGGTCATTGTAGGTGACTATGACAATAATATCTACATCTTTGAGCACATGTTGAACAACACCTACAAACGTGCACTGAGGTCTTTTGACATCAATCACACAGAAGTGAGTGACAGTAGTCCTTACATGTGGGAAGAACTGGAGGGGATCTCAGGGAACTTTAGTCGTGTGATCTGGGACCATGTCTCCCTCATTGTTGCTGGAAGTGACCTTGATGGAGATGGTCTAAGCGAGCTGGTTGCAGCAGCAGGTCTACAGGTTTATGTGTTTGAAGATACTGGAATTGATGATACCTATCGTCTCGCCTTTGTACTAGATTTACGCGATAATCCGTATGTAGATGCTGATGATTGGGAACATGTCACAGAGGTGACTGCGATTGGAGAAGGACACGATATAGACCTCAATGACCAGAATGAGCTGGTTGTTGCAGTGGGTCCGTTCCTCTTTATCTACAACATACCCTTCAACACTTGGACTGCAGACCATGAGTACTTCATGAACAGCGGTACTCCTGAGGGACGGTTCTATCTCATCGGCAATGGCGCTCAGGAACAGTTTGAGAAAGCATGGATTCAGACAATGGCATTTGCGGACCTTGATGAAGATGGATTCCGTGAAGTTATCATTGGAGGAAAAGTCAACACAACCCAGATGCGACAGGATGGCTTCCTTAACATCTATGAGTGGACAGGTGCCAGTTTCATAAGAGTCTGGGCGGCCCCATCAGAGGTCACCAAGTGGAACGCAATAACAAGTATTGTCACAGACGACCAAGACTATGACTCCAAACAGGAGCTCATCATTGGTCACACCAAGGGCTTTGACATCTGGGAGTGGACTGGTACTGATAACGACTACAATAAAGTAGACATTGTGACTTCATCACCTAACTATCCAATTGTGCCACTCGAAACAACACGATTTCAGGGAACTGAGCTATACTCCTTGAGTACAAGGGGTGATAATGACATCTCATATTTCTGTCATTTAAACGACGATATGATCATGGCATTCTGTCAAGCTGATAGACTCTACTACAAGCTCTATTATACTCCAACAGATACATGGTCCATTTACGGTCTTGTCGTCCAAGGCGATTATCCTGGATACGGTGGAGGATCAGTAATCTACGAAGCTCAACCATCACTTTTCCTGCACAATAATGGTACAATATACTTGACATGGAAATCCTGTATATCAGTTTCTGCTGTTACCTACTACGATTTCTGGATAACAAAATCATCAGGTGGAGCTGCATGGTCTACTCCGGTAAGAATTTCATCTAGCTCTCTACATCGTAACTATCCATCGATATACAGTATAGGAACCTCACTGGGTTGTGTCTACATGCTAGATACAGTTCATCGGGCTTATTACAGGACTTCATCAGCATGGGGTACGTGGGGAGTAACAGGATTCGCAGTGCCATTCAAGAATTCTAATAGCTACTATGTCCAGTCTTGTGATATCATCAACATCCCCTCCTCAAGTACAATGCCGGGTGGAGGATATGCACTAGCCATTTCTGGAAGGAATGGCACACTCGCTAAGACGGACCTGGATATCTTTGTAGCTATATCCAATAGCTCCTTCATCTGGACCAATAGTCCAATGTATCAGGCAACATCATCTTACAACAATGAGGTCAATCCAGATCTTGGTATTCTTGACGCACCAGAGAGAAGTCTGATGGTTGTCTATGAATCTGTAGAGTCACCCGTGGAAGATCAGATCCAGATGAGCTACAGTAATTCATACATGAAATGGGTTCAACATGAACCATTAGCAACATTTCCGCCAACAATGCTACGTGTTGAGAAGGGTGGCGGTCAGGTGGAATACTGGTATAATCAGACAATAAAGGCTATAGCTCCGATTGCTCTATGTCCAAGTGTTGTAGGTTTGAGAGGCGGTGGTTTCATGCAAACACACACCTTCGACTTCTTCTCAAGACCTGGTACTCCGCTCTCACCAGCAACAATCCGAGACGGATCCATCTATGATATCATGAAGTATGATGAGAATGCAGATCTCCTCTATGGAATCAACCCATCCTCGAGATTTACTCACTTCAACATCAGAAGTGTAGTGGAACTCAATGTAGGCGATACTGATGGTGATGCAAGACGTGAGGTCATTGCAGGCTTTGATGATCGAGTTGGTGTCTATGAACTAACACACTCCAATGTAGGAGCAGAGATCATGGAACACGAGGAAGCTTGGCTATCGAACAAATTCCCATATGATGTCACAGGAGTCAGTGTCTATGACTCAAATGGTAACGGATTCGAAGAGATAGCAGTCTCCTGTGAACGTGGAGAAGTCTTTGTATTTGAGATTGAGGATACTGGGACAGACAAGATAGATCTGATGTACAGTGAAGTACTCTGGTCAACTGATTTGGGCAATCCTGTAGGTGAGCCATTCGGTCATTCTCATGGCATTGTTGTCTTTGACCTTGATGGTGATGGAAAGGATGAGATAATCAGAGGAGAGACCGGAGGAACAATTCGCGCAATCGATGATGATGGAACGACCCTATGGGCAAATATAGACTTTACAGGCGCTCCATTCTGGTTGGTTGTAGCAAATCTTACTCCTGCAGGATCGCCATACGTCGCAGTTATGCGTTGGGATGGTAACCTGACCATAATACGGGGCGTAGATGGAGTCACCAGTGCTCATGTCCAAGTTGCTTCAACGTGGGTTGGTGCTGTTGCTATTGGTGATATCCAAGGGACATCTGATGTTGAGGTTGTGGTCACGAACATCTTTAATCAAGTCCTTGCACTATCGGTGACAGGAACTGTCATTTGGAATGTGACTGTCGGTGTTGGTTCGATAACTGTCGGCAACTTCACTGGCAGAGATCATCTTGACGTGGTCATTGGCCATAGCAATGGCTCATTGTCATTCCTCTATGGGAATAATGGCACCGTCTTCTATAGTCAACACACCCACATGGGTAATGATTTGGTCATCCCTGCAGTTGCAGATCTAAATGGTGATGGTATTGACGATGTCATCACGGGTGATGAGCATCTGTGGGCTGTGGATCCCTATAACAAATCAATCATCTACAATTCAACATTCCTTCCACCGGATGATATGCTTTGGTTATGGGTCGAAGATTTCGATGATGACTCTCAATACGAAGCTCTCTTTGTGACCAAAAATGGTGTCTACTATGAAGAGATGACCTCAGGTCGTTGTGTCTGGAGCTATGAACCAGAAACGGAAGACATCCTTGATGCAATGCTAGGAAACTTCGTTGATGGTCGACTAGGAGTGGGAATTGCTACAGACGATGGATGGCTCGTGGCTATTGATGCCTTGACAGGTGTGCCAGTCTTCTTTGACTACTGGTCATCCTTTGAGTACAATGAGATGGCTGTGGGAGATTTCAATGGTGATGGAGTGGACGATCTCGCTGGTTCGGATGATTCAACTGGAGAAGTCCGCGCTGTGACAGCAATTAAACCGTGGGTACCTGTACCTCCGGTTGCTTTCGAATACTGGTCACTCTATTGGAATCAATCCGTGAGTGGAACATCTGTTACAGGTATCTGGACAGAAGACTACGATAACGATGCAGTATCTGAGTATTTGGTGAGCAATGAAAATGGAATTGTCCAACTATTCGATCCTATATATCCAGCCTTGATATGGTCAGTCAATCTCACGTTTGTTGTGGAAGATGTGCGCTTTGCAGACTTCAATAACGATGGCACACGAGACTTCCTTTTGCTCGCACGACAAGGCGGCCTTACGAAGGTCTTTGGTCTCAATGGTGTGGATGGAAGTCTCTTGAGTGGAATTGATGAAGCTCCCCCAGATGACTCAACGGAGATTAGATTGATAGCTGTAGGCGATTTCAACCTTGGATCTACAGGTATGGAATATGCCCTCGTCTTGACTACCAATACAAATTACACATGGATTGAGTTCTACGACAGGAATGGAAATCTCTACACATCATCCAGTGTAGATGCTCCGAATCTCTGGCCTACCGAAGCTCTCGTAGGCGACTTTGCGGGACCTGTAGGAGGAAGAGACGATATCACGGTGGTGGGTATATCAGGCGGGAATGCAGGAAGCCATTGGATCTGGGAAGGAGATGGTACCTACAACTGGTCATTCACATATTCAGCGGGAGTCTTCATCAATGATATAGACACAGGGAACTATAATGGAGCAGGAAGAGATGACTACGTTACTGCATTCAGTAATGGTGTAGTCTGGTCTTGGGAGCCATGGTTGGGAATACTTTGGGCTGCGGGATCGAGTGCAACTGTCGATAGTGTTACAACAGTCAATCTAGACATGGTAGGTAATGACGAGATCGCTGTTAACTTCCGCGAAGTTGGAATAGGTGTGTACTTGGGTTCATCGCTTACTGGTGTCTGGGCGTATGTTGCACAGACTTCGATGGCCAAACAAATCCAATTCTACGATATAGATGGCAACGGAGTCATGGACATGACAATGCTTGTTCATGATAAGGTAGTCGTGGTGAACACAGGAACAAACGCAGTACTAGCAGCCTATGATACTGGGACAGGAGTATCATATGTTAGGATTGGTAACTTCGATGACACAGGACCTCTTGATCTCATGGTGTTTGCTGACTCAATTATCTATTGTATCACAAATGGTGCAGTGAGTCCTCCACTCTTACCTTTGCCAGCAACTGCGAACTTGGCTGGATTCTATACAATAGTAACTGGAACATTGCTAGCAGTGGTTCCAGCCATTATTGGTCTAGGAGTCCTCTTCTGGCGTAGAAAGGAGATAAAGGAACATCTTAGAATGTAGGTTGGTTGCTGCTAAACTCAACCAGCCTAGGTCAGAAGTAGAGGGGAAACAATAGTACCCCTCTACTATATTCCAGCTGTATCTGAATTTAGTATGTAGTCCATATGTTTGAGAAGAAGACACAATCACTTGCCCGAAAATGGTTCAGCTTGTTCAAGAATCCCACGAGCATATCTTCTGAGGGGTCTGGTAAAAAATATAATAATATATAAATGTAGCTTTTACTTTTTTACCACTACCGAATCAAGGGAAAGTTGGTTCGTGTGGGGAAAGAAATATGAAACGAGTGAGAACACTCTCTATACTCATTCTATTATCAATGCTAGCAATGACCGTCTCAGTCATTGGGGTCATGCCGGTATCTGCAATGGATACAGGTTCGACGAACCTAGCATTGGATACTTGGAATGAACAAAGTACTATGTTTGGAATTGATGCGTTCACTACAGAAAGCTATGTTGTTCAGTCAGCTCATCCATACACCAATAACTTCGACTATACCTGGACCATAACAAAGTCAGGTGCCACTCAGATCAGAGTCCATTTCACCAAGATAGATACTGAGAGGAACTATGATTTTGTATATGTCTATAACTATGCCAATGCACAACTTCACAAACTGTCTGGGCTCTACTCATCTGGTGGATGGAGTGCTTGGAGCTATGGTGAAACAATCAAGGTCAGACTTGACACCGATTATTCGGTGACAGATTGGGGCTTTGCCATTGACCAAATCGAGTATGAAGGTGGTGGTGGCGGTGGTGGTGATAATGTTCTACAGAATGGTGTCACAGCAACGAGCTCATTATCTGCTACCGGTGCCACAGAGATGTGGACAATCCAAGTCGCAGCTGATGCTACAAACATGTATTCAGTCCTAACTTGCGGTTCCGCAGATTTTGATCTCTACGGAAGACTAGGTGCAGCACCTACAACTTCCACCTATGACTGGAGAGGATACACCAGTGGTGGTGAAGAGGTTTCCTTCAGTTCACCCGGAGCAGGAACATGGTACATCATGGTCCGTTCATACAGTGGTTCTGGCTCCTATGCTCTCACTGTGACCATCACTTATGGTGGTGGAGGTGGCGGCGAAGCTGAGAAGATCGGTGTTTTCTTCTGGGCTAGTGATGCTGGCACTCAAACGGTGATCAATGAATACAAAACAGTGTTACAAAATGAAGGCTACACAAAATTCTTTGAATTTAGAGATACAACAAACTTCTACAGTGACTTTCAACAAGTTGCTTCGTACGAAGACTCTGACGATATTGTGTTCTTCTACCTATTCGGTCATGGAAACAACGATGGCTCGCACTCTCTAACAGCTTTTAGAACAGGTGGTTATAGCGTCGTCTATTCAAACACTTTCAGGTCATACTGCGACACCTTAGATAGTTCAAAGGTGGGATTGGTTATTTCCTCCTGCTACTCGGGAGATTGGGCAGATGACATGTTAGGTGGAGGCTATTTTGCTGCATCTTCATCTGATGAGTCTCACAGCTCTTGGTCTGTAGGTGCACTACCTGGTGAAGAGAGGTTTGCTAACTACTTCTTCAACGCGGTTTCATCGGGGTATTCCGCATATAATGCATACCTCTATGCCAAGGGGCAGTTACCAACCACTGGTACATATGTACAGAATCCAAAAGTCTGTAATCAGTGTTCATACAGTTTCTTTGCGTGAATGAGATAGTAGAGATAGCTGCTGACTATGGGTTATGACCCATAGTCTTTTTTTTTTCTAGTCAATAGTTCTGATAACAATGGCATCATTCACGTAGAAGTTCTAGTTTATATAGCTGGTAATGTATTATTAGAGTGCTCTTCCACTAGCGTCTAATTCGCTTGGTCGGAGAGGAGGAAAATATACGATGGAGCGAAATCAAGTTATCGCGATAGCTGTCATCGCCATCATTGTAGTCGGCGCCGCCGGCGTATATCTAGTTATGTTCCCACCGGGTCCAGGTGTGCCCACCATTGTAGTCGGCACTACGGATTCTGTTGAATCTAGCATAGATATGGCTCAGGCATATGACTACTTTGGATGGGAGATGATAATTTCACTGAGTTCAGGCTTGGTGGAAATAGAACCCGGGTCAGAGGCCGGGGCGGATGATATACAACCTGCATTGGCTACCGAATGGGAGGCATCAGCAGGGGGTACGATTTGGGATTTCACCTTGAGACAAAATGTGACCTACCCAGATGGTCGAGAATTCAATGCTACCGATGTCAAATATTCATTTGATAGGAATTGTAATCTAACAGGAGTAGGTCTCTTCGAGGGAGATGGCCCTCAACTCAATATGGAATATGATGCAATTATTGACAACGTCACAGTCATGAGTGAGTTCGTTGTTCGGTTCTACTTGAAGATTGCATTTGCACCATTCCTACAACTCATGTCATGCGCAGCTTCTTACATTGTAGATAGGGCTGTTGCACCTATGGATGAACTTGTTGGATATGATGATGCGGGTCAGACTCCTTGTGGTCTAGGACCCTATCTACTTGAAGAATGGGTTAGAATAGGTGGAAGCGATGACCATATCACACTGGTGAAGAATCCAAACTATTGGAATGCTGCGGCAGGATATCCAAAGACGGATAAAATCATCATCAAGATGTATGCTAGTGATACTGCACTGGCATCAGCAATGACATCAGGTGAAATCGATGTTGCTTACAGACAACTGACTGCAGAACAGATCAATACTTTCAAGACAAACACAAATGTCAAAGTCTGGGAAGGTATTGGTGCACAGATTCAGTACCTCTGTTTCCAACAGAATATCTATCCATATAATGAAACAGAAGTGAGGCAAGCAGTCACTGCAGGTATCAACAGAACACACGTCGTTGAGTCAGTCTTTCTTGGAACATTTGAACCACTATACAGTATGATACCTGAAGGAATGGCTTATCATACAGAGGCATTCAATATCTGGGGTGATGCTAACTACACGAAGGTCGTAGCACTTCTGGCACCATTTGGGTACAACACAACGCACAAATTACCACTACACCTCTATTATGAGAGCTCAGGTCACTATCCACAGAGTCAGCAACAGGCACTTGTCTATCAACAAGACTGGGAAGACAGTGGAGTCATTGATGTCACTCTTACAGGTCTTGATTGGCCAAGCTACAGACTCGCAAGGAACGATGGAACAATGGATGTCTTCCTCTATGGATGGTATCCAGACTTTATCGATCCTGATAACTACGGATTCTTGCCTTTTGCCTCTTGGCTGAATCTAGGCTACAACAGTACATATCCACAAGGTGGTATTGACCAATATGACCTATGGGTAGCAGGTCGCAGCGCTACAACCGACCCCCTGCGACAGGCAGCCTATGAAGACCTACAAGACTTACAGGCACTGGAGTGTTCTGTAGTACCTCTATGGCAAAGTAACACTGTAGCAGTTACTGGTCTCCATATTAAGGGCGTAGTCCTTGATATTACAGTCAACTGGCGTCATTGGTTATTGTACATAGAAGCATAATGACCAGAGTATTGGAATAAAACGAATAAAGCAGGCAGAATTGCCTGCGCTCCTTTTTTTTAGAAGTATAATATTATCCTGTATAGTTCATTTCTGAGCAATTTACGTCAGTCGAAGAGCTTAAGTTACTGTATAATTCTCGGAATCCTGCAACCATCTTAAGTCGTGTAGGTGATTGGGCTGACACTAAAATCGTATGTGACAAGTCGGATTCTTCTGACCATTCCAATGATTATTCTACTCTTCACATTTGTTTTCCTGATTGTACGAATTCTACCAGGAGATCCAGCACTCCTTCATTTTGAGAAAGCTGTTGATCCAGAAGTTCTTGAAGAATTCAGACATACCTTAGGCCTTGATGTGGATCCTCTAACCCAATATGTTACTTATCTTGCAGGAATTCCATTTGGAGATTTTGGACTGTCCATGCAAGATTACTCACCAATAAGTGGACACATAGCTGTAAGATTTCCAGCAACACTTGAACTAACTATATACGCAATGCTATTTGCAGTACTATTTGGAGTCGCACTCGGAGTGAGAGCGTCAAAGAAATATGATACAGTTCAAGATCACGGAATTAGGTTCTTTGGAATTGTGACTTATGCAATTCCAGTATTCTTCTTAGGGATGATTTTACAATTCATATTTTCAATCTGGTTGGGTTTGTTTCCAACTGGAACACGTTATGACCCACACTATGATCCACCAGCCACAATAACTGGACTATATACTATTGACAGTCTTCTGACCGGAAATATTGGAGCATTTTTCATCGCAATACGCTATCTCATACTGCCTTCAATAACCCTAGGTCTGATTCTCTGTGGTATCTTCATTAGATTAACACGCACAAACATGCTTGAAACTCTCAGAATGGACTTCGTCGTGGCTGGAGAAGCAAGAGGACTATCAAGCGGCAAAATCACATATGGTTATGCTCTGAAGAATGCATTCCTCCCCGTTTTAACGATGATTGGTCTCCAATTTGCCGCTTTATTAGCAGGCGCAATTCTAACAGAAACCACATTCAGTTGGCCAGGTCTTGGTACCTACCTTGTTCAAAGAATTGACCATAGGGATTATACTGCTATTCAAGGAGTTGTCGTCTTCTTTGGAATATTAGTCAGTCTTGTAACACTTTTTGTTGATATTCTGTATGCATGGCTAGATCCAAGAATTAGACTATGAGGTGAATGAATATGACTCAAAGAAAAATAATCAGTGGCGTATTCATTCAGCTTAAACCACCTAGAGAGACTTTCGAAGCCCGTTCAACAAAATGGTGGATTATTTTCATTATCATTCTCGCAACATTAGCAATAGTTCTGGGAGGGCTTGTTCTTCTTGCAGCAAGTTCGAATTCTGGTATAGGGCTCCAGGTAGTTGCCTACACTTTTCTTTTTGGATTCATTATCCTTCTTGCAAGTTCATTTCGTAGATTGAAACTCAAAGAAGGAACGATGACGGTCAATCGTAGCAATGCTTTCCTCATCATCATCTTTGTGATAATGGCAGCAATTTCTTTTGCTGTAGGTATCTTAACATTCAGTAATTTTGAACAAGCTACAAGCCTTTCCTCTGCCTTATCATTAGGAGGTATCGTGCTCTCATTAATTGTACTTCTCCTGTACGAAGGTTATCCAATACTTAGCGAGAGAGGATCTCCAGGATTTATTGCAATGTCAGGATTACTAATTGTATTTGCTGTAGTTTACATGACTGCAATCTCATGGTGGATTGTACCATACGATCCTACAAGACTTGATGTAGGACCTTATGGTGCACCGCCTCAAGAAGGATTTCCATTAGGCACAACAGCTCTTGGTCAGGACCTATTAAGTAGAGTAATCGCAGGTGGAGGAATAATGCTCCAAGTCGCAATGCTCTCAGTGGTCGTATGTTTTTCAATTGGTGTACCTGCAGGCTTAGCGGCTTCGTATAGAGGAGGGCTTGTCGACAGAGGAGCATCTCTCGTAATGGATAGTATCTTTGCATTTCCAGGTTTGGTTCTGGCTATCGCTATTGCTGCAATGCTTGGTCCAGGAGTGACAAATATGGCTCTAGCTATTGCTGTCGTATACATTCCATCATACTTCAGAGTAGTTAGAAGTCAAGTTCTCACTGTAAAGGAGTTAGCCTATGTCGAGGCAGCAGTTGCCTTAGGGGCAAGAGATAGGGATATCATCTTCCGCTACATCCTTCCGAATATTCTACCATCTGCTGTTGTAGTCTTGTCCATCAATTTTGCAGATGCTGTTCTAACAGCAGCAGGACTGACATTTGTTGGCCTTGGCTTACCAGTTGATGTTCCAGATTGGGGTTGGGATCTAACCTTTGGTTCTCACGAGTACATAGCTGGGAAGTGGTGGAGTATCACGTTTCCAGGTCTGATGATAGTCATTTTGGCTCTTGGTTTTACATTAGCAGGAGAGGGTCTAAATGAAGTGCTAACACCAAAACTCAAGGAGTGAAAAACGATGATGGAGAATGGATCAAACCTTCTTGAGATTCGAGACCTATCAGTGGAATATAGAACAAGAAGAGGAGTTGCAAGAGGTGTCGATTCTGTATTCCTTAATCTTCCCGAGAACAAGACTCTTGGACTTGCTGGTGAAAGTGGTTGTGGTAAGAGCACACTTGGAAGAGCAATTATGAGACTTGTTCCATATCCGGGGGAGATTATCAATGGTGACATCCTCTTTCATGTGAAAGAAGATATTATCACTAAGCATACAAGAGTTGATTCAGGTCTAGTTAACATAATGGAACTCGATGAACCACAGATGAGGGCTCTCAGGGGAAAAGAGATAGCATATATCTTTCAAGACCCGATGACATCACTAAATCCAATGATAACAATTGGCACACACTTCATTGAGATTATGAAGGCTCATGATCCTTTAATTGAAGAAGAAGAAGCAATCATGACTGCAAAAGGCATTCTTCAAAGCCTCGGAATCAGCCCTGAAAGAGTATCGGATTATCCACATCAGTTTAGTGGAGGTATGAGACAACGAGTCATGATAGGACTAGGATTGGCTCTAAAACCCAAATTATTGATTGCTGATGAACCAACAACATCTCTTGATGTAATTGTAGAAGCGCAAATACTGGAGGAAATAGCTGCACTTAAGGAAGAATACAACCTCACGATGATTCTGATTACTCATAATTTAGGTGTACTCGCTCAAACAGCTGATAATATCGCTATTATGTATACAAGTAGAGTGATGGAATTGTCATCAGCTATTGATTTATTCGAAGAGCCGTTGCATCCATACGCTCAAGCACTCCTGCAATCAGTCCCGGATGTGACGCAACCAGAAAAACAGCTTCAATGGATCCCAGGAGCTCCTCCCGATCTAGTCAATCCCATTCCAGGCTGCATGTATAATCCAAGATGCCCCCATGCAATGGAGATATGCAGGACAGATGTACCTCCACTTGTAAAAGTGCAAGACGGACGACTCGTAGCATGTCATCTCTACCCAGGAGAATGAAAAATGGCTCTAATAGAATTTAGAAAGGTAAAGAAGTATTTTCCAGTCCAGAAAGGATTCATCGATTCACTTTTCTCAAGAGAGGAAAGTTATGTTAAGGCAGTAGATGATATCTCTTTCACTATCGAGAAAGGAGAAGTATTAGGACTTGCAGGTGAGAGTGGGTCTGGAAAAACAACAACTGGAAGAATGGCAGTCAGACTCCTAAAACCTACTGAAGGAGAAATAATCTACGATGGAGAAGATATTGCATCACTTGGAGGGAAAGAACTTCGATTACTCAGAAGACGGCTTCAATTCACATTCCAAGATCCAACCTCTTCATTAAACCCTAGGATGAAGATTGGAGATGCAATTGCTGATGCTCTACGACTTCAAGGAATCGGTACTAAAGAAGAGAGACGGGAGCAGTCTGAAGAAACATTAGAAATAGTAGGTCTTTCGCCAGCAAGCTCATTTTATGATCGATTGCCTCATCAGCTCAGTGGTGGGCAGAAACAGAGAGTTGTGTTTGGGAGAGCCATTATTCTCAAGCCAGAATTTGTTGTAACGGATGAACCAGTTGCAATGGTAGATGTATCAATAAAAGCACAGATTCTCAATCTTATGACAGATTTGAAGAAAGAACTGAATCTCACTTATTTGTTTATTAGCCACGACCTTGCCACAGCTCGTCATGTATGTGATAGGATTGCCATCATGTATTTAGGGCAGATAATTGAGGTTGCGGATAGAGATAGTATCTATGAAGACCCATTGCATCCGTATTCAGTTGGACTTATGAGCGCAATACCAATACCGAATCCTGCTATAAAGAAGACAGAGGCGGTACCCAGAGGAGAGATACCCAGTCCCATCAATCCACCGAATGGTTGCAGATTCCATCCAAGATGTCCAAAGGCATTTGATAGATGTTCTATTGAAGAACCCGTTCTGAAGGATGTAGGAGACGGTCGATCAGTTGCTTGCCATCTGTACTAGAGGATTCATCTCAATGTGTTAGTCTTTATAGCTTTGACTTTCTCACCAACATCCCGACGTTCTTTGTTTAGTGTGTTCGTTTCGACGATGATGTTCAGAAGTTGTGAGGCATATTCGGATTGATCCAAATGTCCCTTTCGAAGATCTTCGTCTAGACGCACCCTCTTATTTCTAAGTTCATCAAGCGCTTTTCCTAGAGACCTGAATCGAATTTCCATAAAGGTCAATGAAGATGAGCTATTGAATGATCCTCCCAGTTTCTCCCATGATGAACCGCTAGATGACACCATGGGAATTCGTTCATTGCTCATTATATTAAGCTCCTATTACTAAGGTATTACAACATAATTAGTGATGATACTATATTATAAACTAATCGATGATGATATAAAATCATAGTTTTTAAGCCCATACTACATAATTAACATAGTACAAGCCATCGCAAGCTTCTAATCTTAGTAATGTATCAATAATCAAAGTAATTTGGAAAGGGCTTCAGGGCTTGGAGTGTGTGTGAGTGGTAGTGTCCAAAGGGTTCGAATCAAGAACTAAGAGAATACTTAGCCTCATATTCAGCATACCCATGAGAATCACTCAACCACATCCTAACATTATTGATGAGGGAAATAGGAGAAAGGCTCGATTTCTATCATTCTGTCTATTTTCAGCACTAATCATTTTCCCAATTCTACAGATCACAAGTGAGGTCATACACGAGCTCCCTTTCTACTCTGGTTCTACATTCATTCTTGCTGGATTGTATCTATTGAGTAAAACTAATCACGTAAAACTCACATCGACACTCACAGTACTCCTCGCAGCGATTTTGCCATTCTTAACTATTAGTTTCCATACGAATTGGGAGGGGCCAAGTCTAGCTTTTCAATTGCTTACATGGCCAGTAATAGCAGTATTGATTGCTAGTCAACTATTTAGCAAAGAAAAGGTGGGTTTTCTGGTCTTTGTGATGAGTGGTGGACTCACTATTTTGACATGGCTACATCCTGAGATTTCTATCGCAGACAGTATTGAACTGATAGCAGCCTCTTTTGCAATTCAGACACTTCTATGGTTAACAGGTTGGATCAATGAATATTACCGACATAGATTACAAGTGACAAAACGTTCTATCGAAACAAGACAGCGTGAGTTGGAGATCTATACGGACCTATTGCAACATGATCTTGGTAATGATGTCCAGATGATCCTAGGCAGTTTAGAATTGGCACAACTAACATTGGAAGAGAGAGAGAAATGTATTTCATTCATCGAATCTTCACTGGCAGCAGCTGAGCGAATGAAGAGTCTAATTCAGATATTCAGTATCGAAGAGGACCTGCCTGAGGCCAATATCGTTACAATTCTATATGACATTTCTGAACGTGCCCAGATTGTGTTCAAGACAATGAAGGTGAATATCAATGTAGATCCGTCTATTCTCGATAATCCTCCAAAATATGGTAAATTGATTAACCTAGTTTTTGAAAACCTTCTAAGAAATACAGCTCAGCATGCTGGAGATACACCGACCGTGTCAATCGAGTTATCAACAAGAGGCGATAAACTCAGAATTTTATTTACGGATGATGGGCTCGGCATTCCTGAGGAAATTCGGTCATGTATATTTGGCAAGGGTGTTTCTACTGGACCCAAAGGAAGAGGCCAAGGTCTCTATCTAGCAAAGAGAATCATTGAATCAGAAAAGGGCACAATTCATCTAATTCAATCAACGAAAAAAGGATGTTGTTTTGAGATTACTCTCCCCATTCAGATGTAGAAAACACGCAATATTCCCTGATGTTGATTGACTCAAGAGATAAATGCACTTGTGTATACGTGCGAGCGGGAGATAGGTGTGACACAACTTCAAACAAATATTTCCAAAGTTACAATTTTCCGAGATGGTGCAAGAGTCACGCGGATAGGCAAATTGCATCTCGGAAAGGGTGCAAGAAAATTAGTTGTTGAGGGAATCACAGACCATGCTGATACCAATAGCTTTCGGGTCAAGGGAAAAGGACCTGCAAAACTGTCCAGTATCGATGTCAGGTATATCTCAGAGGTCTTCGAACCTACTGAAGATATGAAACCCTTACATAATGAACTAAAAGAGCTTCAGAAGAAAGAGCAAGAACTTGTTGATGACATCGAATTTCAGAATACACGCCTAGGGAATCTTGAGATGATGATGCAAGAGTTCTCAAACTACTTTGGGCTTGTATATGCTGCGAATGAGGGTGACATTAGTCAGTTATCCGAGATGGATAAGAAATCCTCAAAGATGACATTTGATACTCAAACGAACAAACGGGATCTTGAAGACGAACTTGAGGAAATTAGAAAGAAAATCGAGGTTCTTCGGAAAAATATTGGGAGAATCAATTCTGAAAGACGGACCGAAACAAGTGTCAATGTCGAGATATCACTAGAAGTCTCAGAAGAATCAGATATTGAAATAGAAGTAACATACCAAGTCAATAATGCAAGATGGCATCCGACATATGATGTGGACCTTCTTCTCAAAAAGACAAAATTACGCAGGATGGCTCAACTCTATAATGGCACAGAAGAAGACTGGGAGAAAGTCAGTCTCACCGTGTCTACAGCTACTGCGCGTCCAGTTGTTGCTGTTGAGGGGACTCCATACTATGTAGGAGTGTATAGTCCAGAAATGGAGCGCACGCGCAGTGACGATCGCAAGATGAAGAAAGAAGCACCTAGACCAGCTGCAAAAGCTATGCTTTCTAGTGCACCACCAGCTCCGCCACCGGAGATTGAGGAAGAGTTCGCAGAGGCAACTGAAACTGTATCAGGTATTGTCGTGTATGAGATTCAAAAACCAATGACCATCCCATCGGATAATGAAAAGCATCCTGTTACACTCGTTGAAGAAGAACTTGATTCAACAACCATTCACTATTGGTATGCAGATGGAATGGCTGAAGTCGTTGCTCAAGATAAAGTGACCAATAAGGATAACGTCATTCTACCGGGCAAAATGAAAGTATATGCTGAAGGAGAGTATATCGGAGAGACCTCAATAGAGCAAATCTCACCAAGAGAAGCTTTCAAGATAGGTACACGAAGTGCGTATGATGTGAAGGCAGAGAAGAAACTTGTCCACCGCGAAGTGGAAAAAGCAGGTGTAATGCGAGGAAAACTAAGAAGATCGTACAAATACCGGTTGGAAATAGAGAACTTCTCAAAGTATCCAGTTGAGATTGATGTGTTTGACCGGATACCTCACAGCGTTAGCACTGCAATAGAAGTGAAATCATATTGGGAAAAGGTAGGAATAGAGAAAGAGAACCTAGGCATTGTCGAGTGGCATAGAATTATCCAGCCAAACGAAAAGACAGCCATTGAATATGAGTACGAAGTTGCTTGGGAGAAAGAAGTAACGATCCATCCACGATTGCCATAGGAGGTATGAGAATGAGAGATATAGAAACCAAAATTGCGAGAGTGACTGTATTCCGAGATGGTGCGAGGGTAACACGAATAGGTAAGACTGAGATACCAAAAGGTGAACAGAAACTTCGAGTCACAGGCATCACAGAATATGCTCATCAGGATAGCTTTCGTGTTAAAGGTCATGGAAAGGCGATATTACGTAGCATTGACGTGAAACGAACAACAATGACTTATGAACCAAAGGGTGATGCAAAAGACCTCCTAGAGAAAATAAAAACTCTAGAAAAAGAACGAAGAGGAATTCAGGATCAGATTAACTCAGAACAGAATAGAATAACACACCTGAATGCGATAGGTACCCAATTTAGTACAGAATTTGGAAAGTGGTATAGTGCAGGTGAATCCTCTATGGATAACCTGACAAAAATGGATAAGGCAAGTCAGGACCTCCTGAAGAATGCAAAGAAAAACCTAAGGACTCTTTCCCGTGAACTTGAGAGAATCGATGCAGAGATCAGTACACTCAGAGAGAATATCCAACGCATTCTTGGAGAGAGAAGAACTGAGACCTTGACTGAGGTATATATTGACCTGGAAGCAAATGAGAGTACTACTCTGGAACTTGAAGTGACATACCAACTCTCCTTAGCGAGTTGGTATCCAACCTACGATGTAGACATTGGTGAAGGAAAGACTACTTTGAAGCGCATTGCCTCAGTCTACAACAACTCGCGCGAACACTGGGAAGATGTTAATCTTGTCGTATCTACAGCATCTGCAAGGCCAGTTGAAGCTGTCAAACCTCAGCCTTTCTACTTGGATATATACCACCCACAACCTATGACAGGGTATGGTATGCCATCAGGGCCACCAGGAGGAACGAGTTTCGACAAAATTGAAGTTAGAGCAATAAGAGATGAAGTATCAATTGAAGAGGATATGCTGATGGAACCTAAAGCTAAGCCAATGGTTGAAGAATATGCTGAGGCATCTGAAGGATTTGGAGGTATCACAGCATATAATGTCCCTGGCAATGTAACTATTGAGAGCAGCTCTGATCCGCATCCGATTACTCTTGTTCTCGACGAATTTGAATCAAAGAGACTGCATTACTGGAATGCTTATGCTATGCCTGAGGTCGTTGCTCAAGATGAGATTACCAATGGTGATCTCGTTATACCTCCAGGTGGTGTAAAGGTGTACGCAAGTGGCGATTTCATTGGTGAAACAAGCGTTGAATCGATTGCTCCACGTGAGAAGTTTAGACTGGGAACAAGAGCATCCTATGATGTCAAGGCAGAAAAGAAACTCATCGAGAAAGATACAGAGAAGGCAGGATTGACGCGTGGAAAGCAGAAACGGGGATACAAATATGCCCTCGAACTCAAAAACTTCTCAAAGAAAGAGATTGAAATCAGAATTGTAGACAGAATTCCCTACAGCAGTTCAGAGAAAATCACTGTTGAAATGGGTCAACCATCACTTCCCTACAAGAAGATGGAGCTTGGCGTCATCACCTGGGAAACTAAGCTAGAGGCTAATCAGGAGCTCACTATCGAGTATGGTTTTGATGTTGAGTGGGAGAAAGATCTCATAGTGAGACCTCCTCTTCCCTAATAATTTAGAAAAATGAGCTGCTGAATCACCAGCGGCTCATCTCATCAATTATGGCTACAATTCTATGCATTGCCTTTCTATAATTCTCTACAGAGATACTCTCATTTGGTGAGTGTGCCTTTCCAAGGTGGTCACTGCAACCAACGGAAACCATTGGAACGTGCTTGTTGAATAAATAGAGAGGACCAGAACCCGGGCTGGTCGGATGAATGATAAGATCGCCAAACACACGTCTATTTGCAGCCTCAACCACTTTTACGAAGGGATGATCGATAGGTGTCTTTGCGGCAGGATATCCTTCAAAATAAGTGACCCGTACATCAGTAAAACCATGGTCATCGAGATGTTTACGTAGCTTCTTGTGTATATCATCAGGATGCATCCCTTCAACTAAGCGAAAATCAATCTTTACTGATGCCTTAGAAGGGAGAACTGTCATAGAACCCTTACCTTGATAGCCACTGGTGATTCCGCAGATGTTGCAAGTGGGATTTCCATAATAGGCTTTCTTCAACTCCATTCCACTCAGTCCGTTGAGATACTCATCGATTTGGTAGATATCTTTGAATTCTTCCTCATGGAGATCCACCTTCTCAATCGCCTCTAATTCAGCCTGTGTGAGGGGCTGCATGTTATCATAGAAACCATCGATCAGTATTCTGCTATTCTCATCACGGAAGGTGTTGAGAGCCCAAACCAATCTATAAGCAGCGGATGGAAGTGTACATGCAAGACTTGAGTGCACATTCCTTGAGAGGCGCTCTACTTCCAGTTCAACAAAGAAGATGCCTTTGAGACCGAGCCAAGCCTCTTGCACTCCATCTACCCCAGCCCCACCGAATTCCCATATTCCACCATCAGCAGTAATGAAATCCGTGTTCTTCTCCGTATATTCTGGTAAGTGAAGGCTTCCTATCTCCTCTTCTCCTTCAATGACGAATTTGATATTCACTGGTAATTTAGTAGAGGTCTCTTTGAAGGCTTTAATAGCCCAAATTCGTGATGTGGCATCACCTTTGTTATCAGCCACCCCACGTCCCCATAAACGGCCTTCACGAATTTCGGGTTCAAATGGTGGAGAATCCCATAATTCAAGAGGCTCAGCAGGTTGAACGTCATAATGGTCATAGAATAGAAGTGTCCGCTTTGCGCTAACATTCAACCATCCCGTCACAACAGGAGCACCAGTAGTCTGATGTATCTTGGTCTGTAGACCTGCATCCTGAAGCATCTTCTCGACTAACTCAGCTGTCTCATTGAGACCTTCTCCTTTAGCTGCAACTGTAGGGATTCTAACAAGTTTTTTGAGAGCCTCAATGGAATGGTTCACATTGTCATCAATGAATTGGGCGACAGCTTCAAACATCCATAGCACCTGAAATTCAGCAGTATTTCTCTGTGATATATCCTCTCATTTCAGCGATGCGACTCTCAGTTAGCAAACATCTTATGTAGAATACATTATTGCCTATAGTGATAGAACATTGAAAGAAAACGACCTCGCAAAAGGATTGAAGGCAGATTGGCTGGACAAGGCAAATCTAGAAGCAAACCTCACGAAGAATGCTAGAACAATTGGATTTGGTAAAAAGAAACCCATCGAGGTCTTGGAAAGATATCAGATATTGTATCGACCATTCAGAAGAGTCAATTTGGATATCACGGATGCGAGGATAAACATACAATCACAGGTGTCATCTCTTATCGATGAAGAACTGATAGGCAAGGTACAAGACCAAAATCACAGATTGTTACTCTGGAGACCAAAATACGCTACATTAGAATCAGCTGATATCGAAGGCGTTGAATTCGAGGCAGTATATACAGATGTTGACATGATGCAGAGCATAGTTGATGATATTCTGGAACAGAGATGGTATGCTCAAACAGAAGATGATGAGATGGGACCGAAACTAAAAAGAATGCAGGCAGATCCCCTATCAGCTATTGCTGTTATTGTTCCGAGATCCCCTGGAGGGCTTCGACGTGAACAAAAACTCATTGATGAACGAATGGAGTCTCATGCATATGTCTTAGCCACTTCCCTTGTAACCAATTGCTCTCCAAAGGATATTATCACATCTGCGAAAGTTGGAGAGAGGATCTATGCTGAAACTGTCATAGCTGAATATCTCAAAAATGATGGTTCAAGACGTCTGGTCATCTACGAAACCCCTGGAGCAAAGACAATGAATGAAGCATTGAAAGCTGGTCATGCGCTTTCGAGGTTATGTGAGTTATACGCCGAATGTCGTAATGTTTTGTTAAAAATGACGTAAACAACTATTTTGAAGAAATTCTTTCCGCGTAGTTCGAAACCCTTAAAGCACTAATACCATAATAATCGAAATTGGAAAGTAGGAAACCTCTTTCCTATATGGAGGATAGAGAATGCTATCAAAACGTAAAATATGTTACGTTATCATGGCGATGTTCTTGTTCTTCCCAGCAATGGCAGCTCCATCAGTAACAGCACAAGCTGATGAGATGCTATTTGTCATGGCCTATGGCTCAGACATTGGAGAATTGAATCCATTATTCTGGCGCAGTGAAAGGTCTCACTGGTATGACATGTTGGTGTATGATACATTACTCTCCTATGATGACGATATGGAAATAATCCCGTGGCTTGCTGAGAGCTATGTGGTTTCAACAAGTGGATTGCAGGTCAACTTCACCATTAGAGAAAGTGCAAAATGGCACGATGGTGAGAATTTGACAGCAGAGGATGTTGCTTTTACATTCGAGTACATCCGTGATGCACCAGAAGATGTCAATTGGTGGACAATGCTCCAGAACATGACTTCAGCTACTGCATACGGTAACGTTGTTGTGTGTGAGTTCAATCAATTGTTCTCATTTGCACTTCACAATCTAGGTGAAATCTACATTCTACCTCAGCACATCTGGGAAGGAATTCCTGCGGACGATTCTCGCTGGGATGATGAAGACAACGTGACTGCTCACGTTGGTTCTGGTCCATTCAAGTATGTTGAGCGAGTACCAGATGAGTACACAGAACTAGAGCGCTTCGATGACTGGTGGGGACCTGATAATCCAAATGCGGGTCAACTACCTAATATCGATCGAGTACGAATTGATGTAGTTCTTGGTCAGGATGCCAGAATTCTCGCAATGAGAAATGGTGCTGCTGATACCGAACGCTACGAAGTTTTTGGTGCTTATGTCCAAGAGATTCTAAATGCTCCAGAACTACAACTAGTCACCGGGGTTGCCTCCCAATGGGACTATGTCTGGGGATTCAACATGACTGTCAACGGTCTTAATGACACTGTAGTCAGAAGAGCTCTTGCATATGCTGTCAACCGTACTCAATTAATCAATGTGGGTAGACTTGGTTATGGTACAAAGACGACTAGCGCTATTCCTGAAGTCTTCTACCCAGATCTATATGATGAAGATGGTGTCTGGCCAGAGAATATTGCTTTAGCTAATCAGATTCTTGATGATGCAGGTTATCTTGACAATGATGGCGATGGGAACAGAAACTTCCCGGGTACTGCGCCAACTGCAGAACTTGAGTTTGATCTCCTGACTCTGTCTTGGGATGACATCTCAGTCGCAACTGGTGACGGATTAGTATCTCAGGTTGCACAGCTGAATATCACTCTCACCAATGTTGTTACAGATGATGGTCCAATGTATGACGCAATCTACACTGGAGAGTATGAGATGTACACCATGGCTCATGGTTACACTCCAATTCCTGATTTTCTCTGGTGGAGATGCCACTCATCCAATATCTTTGAGTGGGGCTCTAACGTCTTCCACTTGGACAATTCAACTGTAGATGACATCATGGATGACTTTCTTGCAGCAACACCAGCACAACTAGCGGATAAGGCCAAAGATGCTCAAGTTGCAGTTCTTGAGAATGTACCATATGTCCCATTATACCTCTCTGATGACACTCATGCTTTGAGGAAGGAATGGGTAAACTGGACTTCTCCACCTGGTGGTCCATTCACAGCTTACAACCCACGAACAATGGTCTTCATGTACGATGATGGTACTGGTATCGTCCCAGGTTCTGGGGACCTAACCCTACTCCTTGGTATTGGAGCAGGAGTCCTCATTGTTGCTGTCATCATAATCTACGTTGTTGTGAAGCGCAGGTAGTAGTTTAGATTTTAAAGGGACCAGTTGGTCCCTTCTCTTTTTCTTTTTTGTTGCAGGGTTTCTGTGTGTTGACTCAGAATAAAGCAGACAGGAATTCATTCTTACTTTGTCCGATATTCTTTAAGGGGGAATTGTATAGATTCATCCTACTATTTGCAGTATTGGAGAGTAGAATATGTCTAGAGACAAATCCATTGGTACATGGAAATACATTGGCCAGAGAGCACTGCAGACAGTTCTCATTTGGTTTATTATCATCACAGTCAATTTCATAATTTTCAGAGTTATGCCTGGAGACCCTCGTCAAGCATTATTAGGAGAGGGATTATCTCCAGAACTGAGGGTTGCTGTCATCGAGAGGTTCGGTTTAGATAGACCATTACTTGAGCAATACTGGCTATATCTAGTCAATCTCTTTCAAGGAAACTTAGGATTTTCATTCCAACACTTTGGTGAACCAGTGACCGAAACCATATTCGAATTCAGGTTCATGAACACATTTCTATTAATGGGAACATCATTACTCATATCAATCTTCATTGGTATGATTGTTGGTGTGATTGCGGCAGCAAGGCGAGACTCTCTTGTAGATACAGGCTCCACTGTCACATTTCTAGTCGCATACGCTTTACCAGTCTTCTGGATTGGCATTTTAATACTATATTATTTCGGATTTCAATGGAATATTCTACCTCTTGCTGGTACTGTGACAAGAGGATATGATCATGCAAACATCTTCGAATACATGTTTGACTATCTACATCACATGACTGGACCATTAATTGTATTGACACTCTCGTTCATTGGAGGATTCTACCTTATCATGAGAGATACAGTTCTCGACATTTTTACTCAAGATTATATTCTTGCTGCAAAAGCAAAGGGTCTGAAGGAACGTACAATACTCTATGGTCATGCAATGAGAAATGCAATGCTTCCAATGGTCAGCGTCATTGCAGTCAATATACCCTACTTGATTAGCGGAGCAATGATGACAGAATATGTATTCAGTTGGAGTGGTTTAGGCCTTCTAACATATAATGCAGTTTTATCAGTAGATTATCCAGTATTACAGGGAGTGTTCTTATTCCTAGCAACTATCACAGTAATAGCTAACTTTGTTGCGGACATTCTCTACCTGTACCTTGATCCGAGAATTAGATATTGAGGAGGTGATAGAATGGCAACTAACAATGAACAAATAGGAGTCACAGAAACAATTGTAATGGATAAACCAAGAAAACCACTGCACGTCCAAATTGTATCCCTAGGGGCGTTTGCAATGATATCCATCACCCTCATAGTTTTAGTAGATATGTTTGTGGGAGGTGTATCTCTAGCAATCGCATCATCATTGGGAGAGGTGTTTTCAAATCAATTCTCAATCTACGTAAGAATAGGTGGTCTTAGTGTCTTTGGAGTAACACTGCTTCTTGGAGTGTTAGGCAAAAAGCTCTACGCACATAGAGTTGGTGAATATTGGAAAAAGATCTTCATCGCGACAATTTGCCTAGCAGTATCATTCTATCTTGGTATTGTTTGGGGACTTTTCTTGGCTTTTGGTGCTTTTCTTTGGACTCCAAAACTTACAGCAAACTGGTCCCAAATTGAACTCAAGATTTATCGATATGGAGCAATTATAATTCTTGGTGGCTGGGCAGTAGCTGAATGGATTGCACTACCAGATATTCTTCTCAGTCCATTTGTCACTTTCACATTTGGTTGGTATGGGTTGGTTGCAATAGCATTCATAGTTCCAATGTATATCCTCCTACCTATTGCAATCCACGGCACATGGAATTTGAGACCCAACATTGAATCATTCTGGAGAGAATTCTTACACCACAAAATGGGAATGTTTGGGCTTATCATTATTGGCACTATTGTTACAATTGCCCTACTTGCCCCATTCATAGCGCCATACCATTGGGGTGCTGGTTCATTAGAACTTGACCAACTCCTGCAACCCCCAAGCCCAGAACACATTCTTGGTACAAACCATAGAGGAGAAGACATCTATAGTAGAATGTTATATGGATCGCAGATATCACTCATTGTCGGTTTTACAGCAAGCGTTGTGTCTGTATTCTTGGGTACAGCGGTGGGTCTCATTTCAGGATACTATGGAGGAATCCTAGACTCGGTCTTAATGAGAATCACAGATGTTTTCCTTTGTCTACCAACATTACCCCTGATGTTGATATTCTTACTACTCTTTGGGCAGGGATTGCAGAATGTCATTGTAGTTATCGCAATATTAGGTTGGACGGGCACCGCGAGGATGGTCAGAAGTGAAGCGTTATCACTTCGAGAACGTCCTCTTACGGAGGCTGCCCACGCGCTTGGAGCATCAGATAGCTACATTCTGTTCCATCACATTATGCCAAATACTCTACCTCTCATATTGGCTAACATGATTCTTGGAGTCGTTAATGCAATTCTCAGTGAGGCGGGTATTGCATTCCTTGGATTTGTTGACATCCATGGTCAACCAAGTTGGGGAATTCTTCTACACTGGGCCTGGAAGAATGCAGCTCTACTATCAAACAGATGGTGGTGGTTCATTCCACCAGGACTTCTTATAATGCTGACAACATTGGGTTTTGTCTTCATAAGTCACACTGCAGACAAGGTAGTTAATCCAAGATTACGTGGGAGGCGACAATAATTGGCAACGGATGAACCAATTCTGCAGGTCCGAGACCTTGCAAGTTACTATTATCTAGGTCAAAGGGAACTTAAGGCCGTTGATGGAGTGAGCTTCGATATTCATGAAAAAAGAACTCTAGGTCTCGCAGGTGAATCAGGATGTGGTAAGACGACCACAGCTTATAGTATCCTAAGGATTCTTGCTGAAAATGGAAAGATAGCGCGAGGTTGCATAAAACTGGATGGTGTTGAACTAACAACGCTCAGTGATGAAGAGATGCGACAGATAAGATGGAAGAAAGCTTCCATCGTCTTCCAGTATGCCATGAATGCATTCAATCCTGTTCTCAGGATTGGGAATCAGATTGTTGAAGTCATTCGGGAAAAGGATGAGGTCACTGAAGATGCTGCTAGAATGATTGTGAACGATCTCTTTGATGAAGTTGGATTGAAACCAGAGAGACAACGAGATTATCCTCATGAATTCAGTGGAGGGATGCTGCAGAGGGCAATCATCGCGCAAGCACTTGCATGTGACCCACACCTAATCATTGCAGACGAGCCTGTAACAGCTTTGGATGTCATTGTTCAGAATAAGATACTTGATCTTCTTAGAAAACTTCAAGAAAAGTACAATCTTGCTGTTCTCTTTATCACTCATGATCTCTCTGTTGTGGCAGAGAATTGCCATGATGTCGGTATAATGTATGCAGGCAACCTTGTTGAAGTGGGTGATGTCGAAGCGGTATTCAAACGTAGTCTGCATCCCTACTCCTACAAACTGATTGGAGCATTTCCGAGTGTAGTAGGACCAAAGAAGCGGTTGCAGTTCATCCCTGGATCTCCACCCAATCTTCTGAATCTTCCATCAGGATGTAGATTTCATCCAAGATGTCCATTTGCGCAGAGTATTTGCAAAACGGAGATTCCTGAGTTAAGGGAAATTGAAGAAGGTCATTTTGCCAAATGCCACTTTGCTGGCGAACTTGATTTCGGAGGAGATGAGTAAATGGCAAGTGCAGATACTATTCTTAGTGTTCAAGAAGTTAGAAAATGGTTTCCCGTAAGAAGTGGTCTGATGTCCATTGGAAAACCATTAAGATATGTCAAAGCTGTTGATAATGTGAGCTTTGAAGTTCCTAGAGGAGGTTCTATTGCGATAGCAGGAGAGAGTGGTTGTGGCAAGACTACATTAGCCAGAACTATCCTTCGTCTAATTGAACCTTCTTCAGGTGCTGCTTACTTCAATGGTAATAATATCTTTGAAATGAATCGATTGGAACTCAGTGAATTAAGATTACAAATGCAATTGATTTTCCAGAATCCTTTCGAGGTGTTGGATCCAAGACACACTGTTGTAGATCTAGTTGGTGAGGGTCTTGTTATCCATAAACTCGAAGATAATGATGAGGTACTTCATGATAAGGTCATATCCGCTCTTGAAGATGTGAGACTTATTCCTGCTGAAGATTTTGCGACTCGATACACTCACGAGCTATCCGGAGGGCAACTACAGAGGATTGCTATTGCGCGGTCTCTTATACTTCAACCGGAGCTAATCATTGCGGATGAACCAGTTTCTATGTTGGATGCAAGTATCAGAACAGAAGTCATGAATCTCATGACCGATTTGCAGAAAGAGAAGAATCTGACATACATCTTCATTACTCATGATTTGGCTCAAGCACGATACGTTGGAGATTACCTGATCATTATGTATCTGGGTAGAATTGCAGAAATGGGTCCAATGGAGGATGTTATTCAGTCTCCACAGCATCCATACACAAAGGCACTTGTTTCAAATATCCCTATTCCAGACCCTACTATTGAACGAGACCGAATAATGCTACCAGGAGAAACCCCAACACCTATTGATCTACCCCCAGGTTGTAGGTTCAAGCCAAGGTGCCAAGAATTCGGAGTTCAATGCAAAGAAGAAGAACCACAATTACACGAGGTATCTCCCGGACACTTTGTGGCATGCTGGAATTAGTAGTATAAACATTGGAGGATGATGCACGACTCGCATCAATCCTCCAAAAGAATTACTGCCTAAGATGTCGAAATCTATAGTTTGACAGGTCTACAGAGATATTCTTTTTTATTTGCAGCCCTGCCGCAGACCTCGCAGATGAATGTAGGATCCTTGACACGTTCTCTCATCTTGGCAACACCGTTATGCTTTGCAAATTCACACATGTGTTCGATATGTTCACTCAAACAGGTAACCTCCCGTTCTAGAATAGTGTGCAATCATTTGTAATAAGCATTAGGACTTGTTTCTTTATGATGGAAAGGTCATTTGGAGGCATGGGGTTCGAATGTGAGGAAGATAATAGAGGATTCTCAAGAGAGAAGCGATTGGATGTCACTAAAATCTGTATACAATTCAGCGTTCTTCTGCAACTTAGTTTTTTTTTGGTGCAATTTTTCTCATTCCAATCTATGCCTCTTCTAAACCTCAATATGACAGGTTAATCACAAGAAGGGACATCAATAGCAACTGAATGTTCTACGAACATAAAATATATAGCAAACCGATATGAAGCAGAGCTTGAAGACAACACCTCGAGGTGGTAGTTTCATGCCAGTAAAGATTGCTATTAATGGATTTGGAAGGATAGGTAGAGGATTTCTGCGTGCAGCACTCGAGAAAAAGGGATTTGATATTGTTGCAGCAAATGATCTTACTACTGAAACAACACTAGCTCATTTGATGAAATATGATACAGTCATGGGTAGGTTTGAGGGGACTGTAGAAGCAGGAAAAGGCAGTATCACTGTCAATGGAGATGAAATCAAGGTTCTCTCAGAAAGAGACCCTGCCAATCTTCCTTGGAAGGAACTTGACATTGATATTGTAATTGAATCAACAGGCTTCTTCCGGAAGAAGGAAGATGCAGAGAAACACCTGAAAGCAGGAGCTAAAAAAGTAATTATCAGTGCCCCAGGTAAGGGCGATATGTTTACTGTAGTCCCAGGTGTTAATGATGATGAGTATGATCCTTCAAAGCACCACATCATCTCAAATGCATCATGTACAACGAATTGTCTAGCGCCTATGGTGAAAGTAATTGATGAAGCATTTGGCATCGTTCAAGGTTTCATGACTACAATCCACGCAATCACCAATGACCAAGTAATGCTAGATGGACCACATTCCGACCTCAGACGTGCTAGAGCAGCATGCTGGAACATTGTGCCAACCAGTACAGGAGCTGCAAAGGCAATAGGACTAGTCTATCCGAGAGCAAAAGGCAAATTGGATGGAATGGCTCTCAGAGTGCCTGTAATGGATGCATCACTTGTAGATATGAGTGTCATTCTAGAGAAGGAAGTTGATACTGATGCAGTTAATAATGCCTTCAAGCAAGCAGCCAGTCAAGGAAGTCTAAAACCATATCTTGCCTATATTGACGAACCACTAGTATCATCGGATTTCATCAATGACCCTCATTCGTGTTCATTTGACTCGTTGTTAACAATGACTCAAGGAAAAATGGCTAAGGTACATGGATGGTATGATAACGAAGCTGGATACAGTCATCGTTTGGCTGATCTTGCAGCAATAATTGGAAAGAAGATGTAAGGATGGTAAGAGTTCCTTTTATTATCAAAGGGACTCTCTTTCTTTCATAAGAAAAAGGATTTGCCGTCTGAATGGAACCAATTAGCAGGATAGACCCCATAGCCAATCAACTCTTTTTCAGAGGGATTAATGCTAAGGAGTTATGCAAATCCTATGATTTTGAATCAATCACGCATCTTCTTCTTTACGGGCATATGCCATTAGATACAGAACATGAAATCCTCTGTCAAAAATTGGTGGATTTTCGGAAATACTATTCAGAAGAAATGAATACATTCGAGAGGCTGATCAGCAAATTAGAACAGATTTCAGTAGAACTTGAATTCAACCTACAGGATTTTCTCTTGGCATTCATCGCACTAGTTCCTCTTGTTGTGGCAAAGCAACATTGTGAATTTCATCACAAAACATTGCAAGAAGCGGATTCTGAACTAAATCATATTGCCAATTTCCTATGGATGACAAGAGGAGAGAGAGCAGAGTATGATGATATCAGAAACTTCAAGATAGCCTTGATTCTACATATGGATGATCCCGACAATCCGTCTCTGACAACCTTACACTCATTAATTAAGAGTGGAGAGTCTGTTTCCAAAGCACTTCTATCAACTTTTCAAGTGCACCTAGGACCACTCCATCATGGTGCTGGGACTGAAGCTATGAACATGCTCGAAGATATTAGGAAGTCTGGGGAAGTCCATAATTTTCTTCAAAGAAGATTGGAAAAAGGAGAGAAGATCTATGGCCTTGGCCATCGGATTTATCGAGGTATGGATCCACGGGCAATTGTACTTCGAGAGGTTTTAGAGAGGCGGATTGTAGATACCGAGTCCAAGTGGATTATAGATGTTATTGACAGAGTAAGTTCAGAGGGGAACGCACTTCTTAAGGAGTTTAAGAAAATTGAAGCTTACCCAAATGTAGATTTGTACAATGCTGCGGTTTATTGCACATTTGGATATCATCAGAGCCTAAACACTGGACTATTTGCAGTATCGAGATCAGTGGGGTGGGCGGCTCATATTCTTGAGTGGCTTTCTGGTTACTGAAACTACCAATAAGAAGACTTTTCTCAGTGAAGGAAGGAAAAACAAATTGGAGGCAATCACATGAAGGCTATTACGAATGCGACAATTCTCTGCCCTGTCAATGGACTCATCAAGGGTGGAACGATTTTGTTTGATGAAAAGATACATGCTGTTGGAAAGACGGTAGAAATTCCCAAGGGAACAAAGATCATCGATGCTGAAGGGAGATATGTAGCTCCCGGGTTTATCGATGCACATACCCATCAAGGTCTATTTGACGGCTCTATTGGATGGGCAGGTGCTGATGGAAATGAGATGACAAATCCCGTAACACCTGATATGAGAGGGATCGATTCGTTCAATCCGGATGAACCATCACTTGGAGAGGTCATTAGAGGCGGAGTGACCTGTATTAATACAGGACCTGGTTCTGGCAATGTAATCTCTGGTGAAGCCTTTATTGTAAAACCGATAGGTTCGGGTGTAGTAGATGATATGATCTTAATGGCACCATCGGGTCTAAAGGTTGCATTCGGAGAGAATCCGAAAAGAGTTCATGGCACAGAGAAGAGAACTCCCTCTACAAGGATGGGAGTTGCTGCAGTTCTAAGGAAAGCACTTGTAGATGGCCAAAATCACATGATTGAGTTGGAAGCATACCTAGCCAAGGCAAAGGAATCTAAAGAGAAGGGAGAGAGTCCTCCGACACCACCAAAGCGGGATCTGGGTCTCGAAACCATCATCAAGGTATTGAAACGAGAAATACCTATCCATGCTCACGCACATAGAGCAGATGATATAGCAACAGTCATCCGCATTGCAAATGAATTCAATATTAGGGTTGTACTCATTCATTGCACTGAGGGGCATAAGATATCCAAATTCATTGCGAAATCGAAATTCCCCGCTGTTGTAGGACCGACAATATATTGGGTCAGTAAACCTGAAACACGTGATAGAGGATTCAAGACCGCTGTTGAATTGAATAAGGCAGGAGTAAAAGTTGCACTCCAGACAGATTCGTTGACACCAATGAACCATTTTCCATTACTTCCAATGTATGTCATCAAAGAAGGAATGGACCGAGAAGATGCGCTGAAATGTGTAACTATCAATCCCGCTGAGATATTAGGTGTTGAAGAAAGAGTCGGTTCACTAGAAGTGGGTAAGGATGCAGACATTGTTGTCTGGTCTGGAGACCCGTTTGAATTCTACAGTAAAGTGGAACAAGTGTTTATCAATGGTAATAATGTTTCAATCAAATAGGGTGTAAATGATATTGAAAAGGACAGCATTGCTTGCTGGAATAGTCCTCATGCTGGTTGGATGCTATTACTTCGCCGTATCAATGATTATGATAACAAGCTATACCTTTGATTTTGACTGGACAATCTGGACATTATATCTCACTATTGGAATTGTTCTGATCTCTGTTGGTCCAGGTATCATCGCATATGCTTTCGCAGGTAACTATTCGAGTCGTTACGAACAGGTCAAATGGCAGATGATTCAACTTCCTATATCATGTCCTGAATGTGATCACCCTATTGAAATTCATAGCTTAGAATGGATTGGACCAGAGGAGGCACGCTGTCCTTTTTGTTCAAACCAGATTGATGTGCGAAGAACTATGTGAAGGTCTTCAGATTCCAGTCCTTTATAGCATCAATTACTAAGCGCCTCTCGCTGTCTGTCAACTGATGGATAGGAGGACGAGAGATACCTCCTTTGAGACCGATATAATCCATTGCAGTTTTTACGACGGGTACATTATTTGCTGAAGCATGGCCTTCGCGGAGAAACTCGAGTGGACTTATCATCTCCTGAATTTTCATTGCTGACGAATAATCACCATTTTTCAAAGCATCATACATCTGTTTTGTAACATTGGGAGCAAAGTTGCCCAACCCGCTTGTGAATGCTCTGGCACCAGCTAGAAAGAAGAAGGGTGCAAAACGTTCTGCAGTACCACAAGACCAGATAATCTTGTGACCGATTTTCTGAACGCTCTGTGAGAAATCCACAATTCGACCAAATGCATATTTCACTCCAACGAGATTGTCATAGACAAGTAATTTTGATAGAACCGAATCAGAAAGCAATGAACCTTTCTTATAGAGAACAACACTGATACCTTTTGACGAATCAAGAAGAGTTCTATAATAGTCAAGGATTCCCTCTTCAGAAGCAAAGACATGTTGTGGATACATAATCATGACAGCAGGAACTCCAAGAGATTTTACTTTCTCAATCTGTGAGAGTGCGGTCTTGGTTGAATGACCAATGCCTGACATTACGTTAGTCTTCTGATCTGATGCATTGACAGCAGTCTTGAGAACTTGCAACCACTCCTCTTCAGAGAGTGAATAGAACTCTCCAGTGTTACCATTTGGTATAATCAGAGGTACTTTGTTCATGACCAAAAAATCGATGTTTTCCGAAAGGCCATTTGTATCGATCTGTGTGAGGTCAGTACTAAATGGAGTTGCAGTTGTTACCGAATAGCCTTGGAGAATTTCTCTGAACTTCTCAAAATCCACAGTATCACCTCTATGCATTGAACCTCTTGTTTCACCCACATATATGCAACGATTCAGGAGAAGTTATCATGGAAAATCAAGAACGATATTCTCTTTCTCTTGAGGTGAGGCATTGAAATCAATGAGATATTCTTTATAGGTGCTACTACACGGATTCCCTGGTGCAACGTTAATTCTAAATTCCATTCTCTCAGGTTCAAAATAAGAAACCTCAGCAATATAGCTGTAGACAGTCTCTCCAAGATATGGTTCTGTGTGCGGATTATCTGGACGATGTCGGCAGATAGAATCAAACCCACGACCCTTGTGATGCGTACTCAGAATCTGCATAAAGTCACTGGTCGATTTTGCTTCTTGTAGCAGCTTGAAGGCTTCTTGTCTTCGATTTTGACTCGTAGCAAGAGGACCTCCCGCTTCACGCTCTGCTGGTGAAGCATGTCGAAGTATATCAGCGGTTGGTAAGAGAAGGTGGTGGTTTGTTCGGGCAATCATGATATAGTCCTGCTCTAGGACTGCCACACCATCACCAATCTCAATGGCTCCGACGCCCTGCGGAGAAGCAAGAATGAAATTGCACCATTGATATCTTGATCCATGATTCAAATCTGCCCGTACTAAATTAAAAGCTTCATCGATTGTCTTAGATTCGCGCAATACACGTTCAAGTAGAATATCATATGCAGTATCTTGGGTGACTAACACGGTAGTATTGCATGCTACAAGACCCCACCGGTTCATTCCAAATGACGCTCCGCAGATCTGTGCGTTACTTGTATCAACGCCGGTCACAATAAAGACATCATTTTCAAAGACAACCGTATCACAGAAATCGGTCCAGATGAGATCTCGATTTTTCGCAAGAATGGAACGATTACCAATGATTTTAGCTATAGCAGTACATCCATCTGGCATGCACAATGAGGTATGATGTTTTCATTTCAATATTGCCCGTCTTGGATCTCAGAGATACTTTCATGCGATTGTTCTCTTAGTGAAGCATTTCTGAAAAGTGAGATTGCTAGTAATAGCGCGACTATATTGAAGAGCATATTCAAGAATGATATTGGTTGAACGGTAAGAAAGACATATTCTGCAAAGAACCCGCCCACTAGAGGCCCAATCCATCCCCCTGCGTTTTGTGCTGCGTAGATAAGAGACATCGCTCTGCCTCTCTCGTCTTCTCCGGAGATTTTAGCAGCTAATGTTGATGTAGCAACAGCTGATAGTGGGTAGATGGGTAATGCCCACATAATAGCTGCAATAATTGGATCTGTAACAATTCCAAACAGAAACGCAAAGAGTGTGTATGAAACATATGCCACAATAAGGACCTTAATTGGTCCACTCTTATCCACAATCTTCCCCAATTGACCGGTTAAGAGAACAGCGATGAGTGTTGCTCCTGAATTAGCTAAACCCACAAATACCAAGAAAGAAGGATCGCCCCCACCAAGTTCATCAACTATCATTATCGCAAGGAATGCAGAGATTGCATTCATTCCAATTTGACTAAGGGCTACCGCTATGGTGAGTCTACTCATCCCAGGTTTTCTTAACAGCTCTCCAAAACTACGTTCAATGGTGATATCAATATCCTTGAAGGGAATATCACGAATTAAAGCTGCAGAGCTACCTGTGGCACCTAAAGATAATAATGCAGCAACAATGAAAAGTGCTCTCATTCCAATGATATCATAGAAAGCTCCACTGAATAGAGCTCCAAAGAACCACCCAGCAGATTGAGCTGCAACAAAGTAACCAAGCCGCTCTCCTTTATTGATTGCATTAATTGTGAGATGAGCTTGTCCCATGGGAAGTGTAGCCGAAGAAAGTAGGGCTCCAATAATCGCGACAAGTAAATATTGGAATATATCTTGAACAAATGCGTAGAAGAAGAATGTTGCAGCATAACCAAGAAAACCAATGACCATGAACATCTTACGTTTCTTCATTCTATCTGAGAGAGAACCCCAAACATTCGTCATAATCATGATTACGAGCGCTGGAACAGCAAATGCTGCGGATTGTTGGATGAATGAAAGGGTGTTTAATTCATGTTTGACAAAATAGGTCACAAATTGCCAACTGATGGCTTGCGCAGTGGATTGTAAGGCATATGCAATGTAAACTGATGCAACTGATCTATTCAGAAATGCCATGTGGTGGAACCTCAGATATTAGCCTTTGAAACCGTTACATCTGCCTTAAGGATGTGCCGGACATGTAACATCATCTGCAATACATTGGTCATCGAATGCTCGGGTCAATTGGTATATTTGGTTCACTTGACATTACGCGATTGAAAGACATTGGCAGAGATTTACGAGAAAACATCGCCAGAAGAAATAGAAGAAGAACGAGAACAAGAAGATGGTGGTAAGAGACCGTACTATTTTCAGCTTGATGTTCTCAAAGCTGTTGCTATTGCCTTTGTCGTAATGGACCATAGCTTGACTTGGGAGATCAAAGGATATCTTGGTAGTCTCTTCTGGGAGAGATTGTCCATACCATTCTTTCTTATAGTAATGGGATTTAATATGGCGTATTCATTCAAATACACTGCTTCTCCAGACCTAAAAGACCTCTACACAAAAGAATATTTCAAACGCAAGATTGTACGTTATGTCTTTCCATTCCTTATTCTATATATGGCATCAATTCTTATCGGATTATATTTCGGATATCTAGACACCAGTGTATTTTTACTCCTGCTATATCTTCCGTTCTGGGGGCCTGGAAACTGGTTCATCTTTCTTCTATTCAGCTCGATTCTAGTATTCCCACTAGTCTATTGGTCATTCACAAAATATCCCAAGATTACCATAATTCTATGCTTTTTGAGTGAGCTGAGTCTACAATTATTGATGCATTTTGTTTTCCCGCTTCCTTTCGAGAGTCAACTTGAAGGATTTCTTGTATCGATCATACGTCAAATTGTTCTATTCTTTTTGCCTGCAATAGGTTTGGGACTCTGGTTCTCGAAAGGGTATAATCTGTTTGACAAGCGGAATTGGTTCATGGGTATCTACGTACCAATCTCTCTGATATTCATGACTGATTATACGACTCATTTCTTTTCGTCAATTCCAGGAATAGTTGGTGACTCATTCTCACTCATCGATGTAATCTTTCGAGGCGATTATACCCTCTTATTCTATGGCTATGCAGCGTTACTCTTTCTCGCGGCCATGATGTCTATTCCGCAAAAAGCAACAAGTTCTGTACAGAGGTTTGTTCAGAGGGTCGGTAGAGCCTCATATCATATCCTTCTATTTCAGATTTTTTGGATGTCTCTTGTGTATTGGGCAGCATCGCATGAAGCAGTCTACTATCATGAAATTCCGAATTTTGCAATTGAATTTGGGTTTCCTAATGTACTGTACTATATACCGTTCTATCTCTTGAACTTGACAGTTTCCTTTACAGGGGGAATACTTTGGTATGAAGCTGAGAAACGAGTGGGATTGAAAGGAAAGCCTTGGTACAAACATGTATGGACTAAGAGAGTGGTCTGTCTATTCGGTTCAGTAATGTCCATGATAGTTATGATGGCATCTATCGAGATTGTCAGTTTCCTTACAGGTTTGACCCAATGGGGAATCAACCAACCGTACTTTATTCTAAATGATGTGACAGGACCTGGAGTGATGATAAACATAATGATCATCATCTTTTTCATAGGTCTCTGTATGGCTTTCATTTACAAGGCCTTCACAATTGATGATGATGAAATACCAATTTGAAAGTAGCATTGATGCGCTAGCCATAGAGTATTTCAATGAAACCTCTATTGAAAAATTATGACCGTTGATGATGATGTAGTACTCAAAGTTGAAGGACTCAAGGCATTCTATACATCAAAGAAGGGTCTCATTCGAGCAGTGAATGATATCAGTTTTGAAGTTCGAAAGGGAGAATCAGTTGGTCTTTTCGGAGAGTCAGGAGCAGGCAAGACAACTGTTGCTCTCGCAATTCTAGGCATCTTTGATAATCTCTCACGATACTTCGCCTCAACTGCTGCAAATGAAGAGAACAAACGGCTATGGAAACTACGAGATGAGGCAAACAAAAAAGGGCTTACCTCGAAGGATATAGGCGAAGACCTTCCAGGAGTGGAGGGGCACATCTGGTTCAAAGGGAAGGATCTGCTTACTCTTGATGAAAAGGAGTATAGAGAGATAAGAGGTGCTGAGATCACCTACGTGCCGCAGGGATCAACTAAATCACTGAATCCGTATTCTACTATTGAGGAGCAGACTGCGGAGAGTCTCTATGCTCATGATGAAGATAATACACTGAATGAGATTCGTGTCATGAAGAAAGTACTTCAAACTCTTGACCTCATTGAGTTGGGAGATGTTGATATTCGAAAAGGTATGAAACCACGTCAATTCAGTGTAGGTGAAGATCAGCGAGTACTAATTGCTATGGCTCTGGTCCCAGATCCAGCTCTATTCATCGCAGACGAACCTACTACTGCAGTAGATATGGCTATTCAGTTGCGAATTCTTGAAGCCATCCAAATAGCTAGAGAAGAAATGGACTTGTCAATGCTAATGATAAGCAATAATCAGGGCACAATATCTCAGACATGCGATAAGGTCGCGGTAATGACAGCAGGACACATCGTTGAGTTTGGTAGTACTGCAACTATCATGACATCACCGGGGCATCCATTTACAAGGGCTTTCATTATGAGTAATCCCTCCATGGAGGTCATCAGAAAGGTAAAGGAAAAGGGATTAAGGATCAGAGGGATTCCCGGGAAACCTCCAGATCTTGCTGAAATCATCATTGGATGTCCATTCAAAGATAGATGCGAGTTCGCTCAGGATGTCTGTCGTGAGAAGAAACCTGAATACCGAGAGGTTGAGGATGGGCATTTTGTGATGTGCCATAGATATGAAGAACTGCCAAAATGGTAGGATAAAATCTGTACAAAAACCCTAAGAATTTAAATCTAGATTTGCGGATTGAAAGTCACCGATATTGGAGGGGTATGGTTTTGGCTGAAATTGAAATTCCCAAGTCTCCACCACCACCAAGCCCAGGTCCAAAGGATGATAGTTTTGGAACCCTGTTGACATTAGCTTTGAGTTGTTGTGTGACAATTTGCACTTGTATCAATGGACCCATTCTTTTTCTAATGGCGATTACATTTGGTGCATACTCTAGTTTTGCATGGACTGCCACACTTGCACTCATCTCGTTGGTGTGTATGTGTATAGGATGTTTTGCAGCAAAATACACATGGAACGGAATAAAGAAGGCTTCTGGATGAGTAACTCTCGCTGATTTGAATAGATACAATGAACACTAACAAAGTTCAAAAATCTTCATTCATACGAGTTGTTGGATTCCATCTCTTCGGTTATTGCCACTAATCGTTCAAAGGAGGGTCAGTTTGTTGGTCACAGTGGACCCAAAGAAAGCAGTAAGGTGCAGATGGTGTGGATCTCTTGAGGGGGAAGATTGGAAAAACGATATATTTCGAAGGGGAATGTGGTGCTCAAGTGGATGTTACGATGCTGCACATTTTAACGATTTTCTGGTTAGTTCAATCTTTTTTGTAATTTTTTCAACAACACTACTTCCGTTCTTGGTGCTGTTCTACATGAATCCAATCTATCAGAATGGATTTTGGATGGCATTCATTCTAATCATCATGATTGCTCCACTAACTATTTGGGCACCAATCAGAACGTACCGATCCTATACTTTGCGTAAAAAAATCAAAAAGTATGAATCTTAGGAATCTGTGTAACTATTATTCGCGAGGTGCAGGAGAGAACTTCTTTATTATTTCAATGACTGCATCTACTCCAGTACTCCAAGTGTCTTCATCAGTGCGCAATGGAGGTATTTCTTCAATTATATGGCGAATCTTAGAGATCTGAGCAGTATGATACAGACCATGTTGGTAGGTTCTCAAAACACACCAAGCTACACTGGGTCCACCATCTTCTGTTGGAGAGATGATTTGTATCTGGTCATCATCGCACCCTCTAACAACTCGCCTGATACCTTCAGTATTTGCATGAAGATTCTTCTGAATATCTTCATACTTCTCAATCTGAAATTTTGGTCCAATGTCATGACCTGCTCGGTGAAACCAGTAGGTCTCCGCACCACCGATATGCCAGATGAGTGATAACATATGGGGATAGCTGGCTTCGTCTGAAATCTCTTTCAGAAGTATCTCCTGTGTCAATCCTTCTATAATGCGATATAGATGTGCTCTCATCTTTAAATGAGCTTGGATGAGTTCCTCTCTAAACGACTGATTTGTCATGCTACGCAACGATATAGTCTTAGATATTAATCTTCACAGTGAAGTCTCATACTAGCTCTACCTTTTCGGAGGTTTCTTAGTGAGAGTCACAAGGTCATAATCACGACTTCCCAGTCCCATTTTCTTTGCATGCTCTAGTTGGATTTTAGCAAAGTCAAGTAGTTCTCCAGTCTTTGGATCTTTCTGATTATGAGCAATAGCAAAGATACAATCACCTTCATGGACATCTTTAGCCTCAGATTCAAGATTAGGTTTGGATTCGTTAATCGCATCGAGTGTAGCTTGGTCCAAAGCGAGAGGGTCACGGGAGCCAAAGATTCCTATATCATGGACAAGTAGCGGAGCTCCAACATTCCAGCAATCACATTTATCAGAGATGTCTATTGCTAGGTTGAGATAATAGAAACGGTCCCTCCCGATAAGTTCAATCACACCAAGTGCGTTCTCTACAAATCGGACTGCTTGATCTTTGGGGGTTCGCCATTTTGTTGAGATGGCTTTCGCTTTTGCATCTCGTAAACAGACACCAGTGCAGTGCCCACATACGATACATGCGTTCAAGTCAATTACTGCTTTTTCTTCCATTGTAATGCAACGGACAGGACAGACCTTGAGACAGAGGGAGCAATCTGGACCGAGACATTTCTCTGGATCAATTGTAACCTTACCATCAAAATGCATGGCAGCCTTTCCACTTTTGCCAACGAGACCGATTCCCAGGTTCTTTATCGTTCCTCCAAGACCACTCAAACCATGACCTTTTGCATGAGTCAGAACTATGATCACGTCAGCATCTAAACCAGCGGCTGCAACATCAACATGTTTGACATGTTCACCTTTTATCTTGACTCGATGTACATCATTGCCCCAGTATCCATCAGCCATGAGAATTGGAGCTCCGAGAGAACCTTCAGTAAATCCATTCAATGCAGCCATACTGAGATACTCTGGCGCAGTTGTTCGACCTCCGTATGCACCGCCAGATCCATACCCAAGTCCACACGTTTCAACAACATATGGATTCCCACCAAGAGCCTTAACCAAGTCTACAACCTTACGAACATAGGCAGGGCGCAAATAGTTCGTGTTACCCCAGGCTCCAAAATGGGTCTTGATCATCACTTTAGAATTCTTTTTGATTGCTTTCTTAAGACCGAGTTTATTGAAAACAATTTCAATCTTATCAAGCATGTTGAAGTCAGAACGGGCTTGTCGGTCAGTGAAATAGACTGCGGATTTCATACCTCGTCAATCCTCCATTTTCGATAATCAAACCACTAAATAATAATTTGGCAAGGGCACATTTCACTCTAATATAGCGTTTTCTTCAAGAATCTCCTGCCGTTCTTCTAAGATGGATTGTGTTGGAATCTCTTCTATCTTAGTAGGTACATGTTTTGTGCTACTCCAACCAAGAAACGCAAGACGAAGAATTGATGATTTTGATATGATTCTCGAAGACGCAAAGTATGTGACCACCATAGCAGCAAAGAAATTGACAAGAAAGAGGAGTATACCCGGGTAGTAGGTTATAACATTCAAGACTACAAGACCTCCAAGAAACTGATAGTTAGCTTCTATTATGAGAGGATGAAGCTCGTAAATCTCTTGTCCAAATCGATTCCATCTTTGAGCAACTTTTGTAAGCAAAGAACTTCGATTACTCAGATGATATGAGATGATTCCTAAACAATAAGTTCCAAGAAGTCCCGTCAGTAAATAGGTGTATATCGACAAACCATAGAGACTCTCACCAATATTGACAAATCCATTGGATATCGAGAGAAGTAGGAAGAAAATCAGAGACAGAAATACTGTAATCCCATCAAATATGGGATCTACTGTCCATGGCGATGTATGAGCGAATTTGCGAATTTCATTACCAATCATAATGAAGGATAGCGAGATCAGTACAGCATCCAGTCCCCAAGGTACTAGTTCAACCCCTGTTGCAGTCTTGAGAAATACACCAATTGCTGGTAGACCCAATATCAATGGGAAACGCAAAATTTCAGGCTTATTGTTAAGATACTTGTCAACTAAAGAGAATAGAATGATAGCAAAAAACATGGTTCTGAGAAACCAGAGGTGAGAAATTCGACCCATTGGACCATTTCCATAGAAGAACCAAAACAAGGTATCTAGGGGCGTAAATCCAAAATCAATCTGGGGATAAAGTAATGTATACATAAGAATCATGACAAAGGAAAGAATAACATAGGGTATCATCAATGAACGGAATCTGTTGTAAATATAACCGGTGAGATTCTCACGGTGTTTGTCTGCATTATGAGTGACACCATAAAGAATGAAGAATGCTGGCATTACAAAACCAGTTAATATGCTAGAATAGAAATTTCGAGGTATAGAATGAACAGCAATAACAAGTATCAAAGCTAATGCTTTAGCAATATCAACCCAAGATACTCGATTTTGTGCCATGGTTAAAACGCCTCGATTACAACTCCTTGTCAATTAGAGCCTTCATCAAGGCGTTCGTGGATTAATCTAATAGGATAGGTTGTATGACCTACTCCGACATAGGAGATGTCTTTACGTTATTTCTTAGTCAAACAGAACACCGTTTAAGAATATCTGTAAGGTATCCCTATAATGCTCCTTTGATACTGTTTATTAACTGAAAAACCACCGCCGCCACTGGTGCTTTAATGACTAAGGGTGATCCGATACTCATCATTGAAAATCTGAAGGCATACTATCCATCGAATAAAGGCCTTATTCGGGCTGTAGATGATGTATCATTGACAGTCAAGGAAGGCGAGTGCCTGGGTCTTTTAGGAGAGAGTGGATCGGGAAAGACTAGTATGGCACTTTCAATCATTGGACTTTTTGAAAAAGTTGCTAGATTTGCAGCTGGTGCTTCAAATGATCCAAATCTCAGAAAAGCATTCGATAAGGGTCTTGATGGGGAGATTGATAGACCGGGGATTCGTGGTAAAATAACATTCAGGGGAAAAGAACTAACAAGACTTCCACAAGAGGAACTCGTCAAGATTCGTGGTAGGGAAATAAGTATGATACCTCAAGGACTTGGACATGCATTGAATCCACAACATAGCATAGGTCATCAGACTGCAGAGCCAATAGAAGTCCATGAGGAAGACATACGGCTTATCGAACTCAAAAAGAAAGTTCTTGAATATCTTGGAATCGTTCAACTTGCTGATGCAGGAATCAGGTTTGTCTTAGATCCAGGCTGCTTCAGTGGTGGAGAGAGCCAACGAATTCTGATAGCTATGGCACTGATAGCTGGACCATACATGGTGATAGCAGATGAACCAACTTCAGCCTTAGATGTCACAATGCAGCGACAGATACTGAACGTTCTGAGAATGATAAAAGAAGAGTTCGACGTTTCTCTTCTCTTAATCAGTCATGATGCAGGAGTCATTGCAGAACTAGCAGATCGCGTAGCTGTAATGTATGGCGGAAAGATTCTAGAGTCGGGACCTGCAGTTCAGATGTTTCACAATCCTCGACATCCATACACCATGGGATTGATGTCATCATTTCCAACGATAGCAATGATGCAAATGAAAGCAGGCAAAAGACCACGCCTTCGAGGGATTCCTGGCGATCCGCCAGACTTGGCATGTTTACCAACAGGTTGCCCATTTCATCCACGTTGTCAATATGCAATTGATATCTGTAAGGAACAAGTGCCAGAAGATAGAGAAGTTGAACCAGACCACTGGATTAGATGTCATCGATGGAGCGAAATATCTGAAGAATAAGGTGTGAGCGCAGATTGCGCCCACATGAGCATTCCCATACCAAGTCTAGTAATTGAACTATGTAGCTTCTCTCTCAGAGTTACATATCCAATAGTTGCGATTGGATTTCTCCCGGCTCGATAATGTATAATATATAGCTCTGATATATACGTCTTGCTTAAACAATTTGTTTGAATAAAGAATTGAGTAGAATGAACTGGAAAGGCTAATAGAAAGGGCCGAAGCCCTTTCAAAAATTATTGTTTTCCCATTGTAAGTGCCATTACAGCCTTTTGTACGTGGAGACGAGCTTCTGCTACATCATAAACGATTGACCGCGGTCCATCACAGACTTCATCCGTGACTTCTGCATTCCGGTCAACAGGTCCACAATGCGTAAAGAATGCATCATTGGTTCTTGACATCCAATCTTTGGTTGTGATCCAATCATCATATTTAGCAGCGATCTCTATCTCATTCTTCTTTGCTTCATCAACACCATGCTTCGCCATATCATCATAGAAATTCGATGTCATCCAGTTCCTTGAGTACACAATATCCGCATCTTTGTAACCCTCCTCCAAATCATGAACTATTTCGAATGTGCTGTCTGCTGCCTCAGCATTCTCTTTGCACCATTTCATCACTTGAGGATCAAGATCATAACCCTTTGGATAAGCAAGCGTAACATCCATTCCTAATCTAGAATTGATGAGGATACTCTCCTGCACACTGCACCAAGACCTTACAAGAGCTCCTTTTCCCCACACCTGAAGAATCTTCTTTCTTTTGAGATTCTTGCCAGCATGTTGTCTGTATCCCATCACATCAGCTAATCCTTGGAATGGGTGGAATTTATCATGAGCCATACTGACGATTGGGATACTCGCATTGGCTGCATACTGACGGAGTAACTCATCGCCTTGACCATAATAGTCGATGGCAGTTTCGAGAATTCGAATTCCAATTCCGACAGCATAGCGACTCATGACCTGAGCTGCGTCTTCTATAGTCTCTCCAGCAGATTTTGATGATTTCAGTCGCATTGATTTTGGCTCGAGGAACTGGGCATGTCCTCCAAGTTCAGTAGCTGCAGCTTCAAAGGACTGTCGAGTTCGAACAGAGGGATTATAGAAGAACATGAAGAATGTACGACGATCTAGACAATTGTTCATAGGATGGTCGTAACGATTAGCCTTGAATTCGAAAGCAAGCTTAAGAGCTTGTTCAATCTCATCAACACTCCAATCCTGTGTTGTGATAAGGTCACGTCCGTAAAGTTTGTTCATTTTACTCACAGACAATTCATGAGCATTATATTGGTTTTAGGTCTATCGAAAGAAACCGAATGAATTAGGAATTGACCTGAACGAAACTGTTTTCTAAGCTTCTATGTGACACGAACAAGCAATGAGAACGGAACATCCTGCAAAAGCATATCGAAAACTAGTAGATGAATTTGACATAGATTTTAGGTTGACAGACAAGCAATCTGTAGCTCTAGATAACAATGATGAGGTCATAATTTCCAATGAACAATTAGAGAATATTATAGACCAGCTGATCGTTATTGGAGGTATTGATGATTTTCTGAAGAAGAATGTAAATGCACTACTACCAGTTTCGGTCTCACTCTTTGTCGTCAATGATAGATTATGGAAAATGATGGAGCGTAAGATCTGGGAACCTGAGAAGATGCTTGCGATGTCAACAATTCCGCTTTGCACTTGGGATCAGAGCTCGGAAAAGATAAGCAATCCAAAGGGTATCAAAAGATGGGAAGTTCAGCCAAACAATGTTGTAGTTTCATTTGATGATTGCGTAAGACTTATGATAGAAGGAGAAGGTGGAGACTTTTCGGGGTTCATTGAACAAAGTCAACTGACAATGAGAAAGTGGGGACTTCCTGATACTAGACGACTAATTCCTAATTATGCTTTTGAATCTCTTTACATTGACGTACTTTTGAACCGAGCGGAACTAATAACGCATCCTGAACCGATTGGGAATCTTGACTATGATTTTTCTGACCAAGCAAGAGTATTCTATGAACATGGTTTTCTGGTGAGATTACCAGGCGAGGATGTCACACTCAAGGTTGGTAAGAGAAAACCAACAAAGATGCTAGGTGATGTATATCTATTAGTTGGTTCACGTGTAACTCCTAATGATGAACCATACTTAGGATTATTAGTTGACATCTGGTTAGGTGTACTTGAGAGAAAAATGAAAGGGTGACCTCTAGGTGTTCATGACAGTGGGTCTTATCCTCCTTGGGGCTCTATCTTTGTTAGTAGCCTATTATTGGTATAGACAATCAGTTTCAGTCAATGAATTCATTATACCCTTGGTTAATCGTCTTGGTGAACCAGACACCTCTGGTAAGAAGCAATACACGAACTGTGAGTCACATCGGTGGATAATGAAGAATGTCGTCTATGGAGACTATCTGAAGGCATCTGAAGGATTCAGAAATTTCATGATGAATCGGACAATGACCGGAACATTGATTCTAGGCGTTGCTCTTGGGCTAATTCCTGTTATCCTCGTTTATATTCTCTTCCAGAGCTACCAATTAATAGGTACGTCTCTGGTCCTCCTAATCCTATCAGTCTTCGTTATTCGAGGGCCAGGAGAGTTAGAGGTTTCAAATCAATTGTTCGAGTGGCAAGTGGAACAAAATTGCGAAACACTAACTATTGGAGACCTAGCATATGCCAGAATATCTCAAAGATCAATCCAGAAATGGATAAAGAAATTAATGATCATAGGAATCATTTCACTTTGCCTTGCTCCTTGGGGAGAAGAGATATTTCCAGTATTGGCTTATACATTCACATTGTTCATAGGATTCGCCTATACATACTTATTCGTTCCAATCTCAACTGTTTCGATGCCTGTTGCATTGATGGTCTTCTTTGTTCTCGGACCAGTTATCCTCATTGGAGGGGCATATACTCTAAAGCATTTGTTCCTGAAAACAAGGAAGAAGGAAGAGGGATTGAAACTCTAGATTCCACTCTAGAATATTGAGTAGAGTCCTGCAAGAGCAATTATTGCAGTGTATAGGAAGAGGATTGCTCCAGTAACTAGAATAACTCTGCCGAGTTTTGCCATTCTCCATGCAGGTGTATCTTCTCCACTGTCAGTGTAGCGATCCTTATTATCCAAGGGTTGTCTAGCCATTAAACAGCCGCCTACAATTAAGGCAATACCAACTTCGAGGAATGCTATCCCACCTGCTGTTGAAGAAGCAAGAATGAGTGGATTGATTATATTGATAATGAATCCAATAACTAGATCCAAAATAAGTAGACCTGTAGCTATGAGTAAGCCACGTTCGATATCTTTGATAAGCAAGTTTCGCTACCTCGCTAGAAAAAGGTGCCAAAGAGAATTCCAATTACAAACATGAAGATAGCCAAGATGACAAGTGGGAGAAAAATTGTTTGAATTGATGCGATGAATATTGCTAGTATATCCTTACCCTCAAGATCCGGTGAAGTAGATTGATCATGATCGCCATAGTGACGCCAATCAACTGCTTGCTGAATTTCCTCGTCTTCAATTCGTTCATCATCAAAAGACAACTTGTCATTTCCTCCGAAATACATGATGAGAGCGTGTCCTTATCAGGTATTCGTAAGGTACGCTCACATCTTTCATTTTATTACTACACTTGAACAGTTGTTCCACTTTCAGGAATTAATTCCTCAATATGTCCAAGATCTAGCTCTCCAGCATAGTGACATGCCACAAGGTGACCATCACCCATATCGCGAAGCTCTGGAATTTCTTCACTACATCGTTCTGTAGCAAACCTACATCGAGGATGGAATCGACAACCGCTTGGTGGGTTGATAGGACTTGGTACTTCCCCTGCTAGAACCTCGGCACGTCCTCTCAGAGATGGATCTGGAACAGGAACTGCTGATACTAGTGCAGCAGAGTATGGATGCATAGCTTGCTTGAAGATATCCTTGGGAGTCATTTCGACAATCTTACCCAAATACATCACAGCCACTCTATCAGACATGTGTTTTACTACACTGAGATTATGGCTGATGAAGAGATAAGTAAGGTCGAACTCCTTCTGTAGGTCCTTCATAAGATTCAATGTCTGAGCTTGAACTGAGACATCAGTGCTGGATGTTGGTTCATCCATTACAATGAATTTTGGTCTCAAAGCAAGAGCTCGCGCTATGCAGATTCTTTGTCTTTGACCTCCTGAGAACTCGTGAGGGAATCTATTCAGGTGATCCTCATTCAGACCAACTTTCTCAAGAAGCTCGAGTACCATATTACGCAGTCTGTGACCACGCGCAATTCCGTTCACAAGAAGAGGTTCACCAACAGCATTCTTGATAGTCAAACGAGGATCAAGAGATGCCATGGGATCTTGGAAGACAATACTCATGTTACGTCGGAGATCTTTTAGATCTCCTCGCTTCATCTTAACAATGTCTTCTCCTTCAAAGAGAATCTCACCCGCTGTCGCAGGAATCAACCTTAGAATTGTTCTACCAGCTGTGGTCTTTCCACAACCGGATTCGCCAACAAGACCAAGTGTTTCACCCTTAAAGATATCAAAAGAGATATCGTCAACAGCTCTCACATAACCGAGAACCTTTCTAAACACTCCACCACTTAGAGGAAAGAATTTCTTCAGGTTCTTGACTTCTATTAGTTTATCACCGTGTACTCCATACGACATAATTCATTTCCTCCGTAGCATTGAACCCTGAGGATGCCAACATTCAACCCAATGACCAGGTTTCATTTCCTCTCGTGGAGGTCTCTGTTGCTTACATTGTTCTGTAGCAAACTCACATCGTGGATGGAACCTGCATCCAGTTGGTGGATTAATCAGATTAGGTACAGTGCCCATAATCTGCGACAGTTTCTCCACTTTCACAGTAAGCTTGGGAATTGCATCAAGAAGACCTGAAGTATAGGGATGTATCGGATCAGAAAACAACTCCTCAGTATTGGTGTATTCGACAACCACACCTGCGTACATTACTGCCACCTGAGTGCACGTTTCAGCAACAACACCAAGGTCATGAGTAATGATGATGATAGATGCATCGAGTTCTGATTTGAGTTCATTAAGCAGCTTGAGCACCTGTGCTTGAACTGTTACATCTAATGCTGTCGTTGCTTCATCGGCTATCAGAATCCGTGGATTACATGATAACGACATAGCAATCAGAGCTCTCTGGCGCATTCCACCAGATAGTTCATGAGGATACTGGTTGGCAATCTCAGCTGCAGAAGGCATTCGGACGAGATTAAGCATCTCAATTGCCTTACGTTTGGCTGCTTTCTTTGTTTCTGAGTCTGTTGGTTTTGGAGGAGAGCTGAGTTGCTCTCGGAGTTCTTCAAGACGGATTGAGATATCGTCAGCAGTAGGACCATCAGCATGTTTCAACGCTTCCTCCATTGACTCTATCTTGTCCTGGAGAATCTCCAGAGATAGGTCTTGATGAAGAGCAATGACTTCAGCAATCTGGTCACCTATCTTGAATACGGGATTCGGATAGGTTGCAGGGTCTTGAAAGACAATAGAGATTTTATTACCACGAATCTCCCTCATCTCAGCTTCGGAGACTTTCAGAAGATCCTTGAAGACATGTTCACCATCAGGTTCAATGTCCTGAAAGATAACCTGTCCAGCTTCAATTCTTCCGGGGGAGTCGACGAGCCGCATGATTGACTTTGCAGTTACACTCTTGCCACACCCAGTTTCACCTACTAACGCAAGAGTGTCTCCAGTTCGTAGTTGAACTGTAACTCCATCCAAGGCCTTCACAACTCCTTCATATGTATAGAAGTTCGTTTTAAGATCACGAACATCCAGTACGATTGTAGGATCTAGTTGAAGAGCAGTCTCAGATTTTTCTGTACTCTGTGAAGTTTCGTCTATGGCCATGATATCAACTCCTAATCTAGCGCCTCCGCAGCTTGGGATCTAGAATGTCACGAACTCCATCACCAACAAGATTGAATGAGAGTGCGCACATGAGAATTGCCATTCCAGGGAAGAATGTCACCCAGTAGTTCATGAAGTGGTTCTGACCCTGAGATATCATCCAGCCCCATTCCGCGGTTCCGGCTTCGGCTCCGAATCCGATGAAGCTCAGACCAGCTGCAGTTAGCAGAACACCACCCATATCCAGAGTTGCTTGTACAATTACTGGTTGGATTGTATTAGGTAGAATGTGGAATATTAGAATTCTCACATCTGAAGCTCCAACAGATCGTGCAGCTTCGACGTAAAGCTTCTCTCGTTCGATAAGGACTTGGCCTCTTACAAGTCGAGCATAGGTTGGCCACCACACTAACATCAGAGCAATACTGATGTTGTCAAGGTTTCTCTGACCAAGTGCAGCTACAATTGCCATAGCCAAGATAAGACCCGGGAAGGCAAAGAAGACGTCGGTAATTCTCATTACGACTTCGTCAACAGCGCCTCCAAAGTAACCAGCTGCTGCACCGACTAATGATCCCATGATAAGTGCTACAGCAACAACAGAAATTGCGATCTTAAGATCTATCTGCGTAGCCCAAATTACCATACTGAAAACATCACCGCCATTCTGGTCAGTGCCCCAAAGATGTGTTGCACTGGGAGGTTGTAGTGTTTCATACCAGTTGCGTTCAGTTGGACCATAAGGAGTAATCCATGGAGCTGCTAAAGCTAGAAAGACATAGAATACGATAATAGCAATTCCAGCAATCACTAGAGGACTTCTTCGGATTAGGTAAAACATGTACCTTGTCTCTTTTGCTCGAGGGCCCATATCTTCCCTGAAAAGATCCCACCAGTACTCTTTTACCTGAGGGATAAAGAGCATCGCCACAACAGCGACATTTGCTATCCCTGAGTAGAGGAAGACTCCTCCAGCCATGAAGGTTAGAAGTATCATTATTGCATTGCCATAGATAATCCATGAGAATGCATAGGTTTCCAGCTTTCGCGCATCTAGACCAATTCGGATGAGTAATAAGCCTATAATGACCATTGGTAGTGCTGTTACCATCATGGATCCCAGAGCTCCAACCAATGGGATAGATTCAGCAGTATATAGAATGAAGGAATTCGTAAAAGCAAGAACTCCTGTTAACATTCCGATGAGAGCAACAATAATCTGTACAACACAGAGCGCGTTAATTGATTGTGGTGTTTCCTCTTGCTCAATAGAACCAGAAATTGCGGCACTCCATGTATCTGTTTGTGTCATTTTCTTTCAGCCTCCTATCCGTACCGAATCCTTGGATCCAATGTCCCGTAGATTAAGTCCACTATTAGGTTGGCACCCACGAAGATGAATGCTACCAGTAGAGTGAATGCATTGATACTTGGTATATCTGAGGTCAATATCGCACGAGTTGACCATCTACCAAGACCAGGCCAGCTAAAGATAGTCTCTGTCAGAACTGCTCCAGTCATCAGACCACCGAATGCAAGACCAATTACTGTTACAGTGGGAATCATTGCATTGCGAAGTGCGTGCTTATAGATAACTACTCGCTCACGAAGACCTTTGGATCTTGCCAGAGTTATGTAATCCTCCTTCAACACTTCCAGCATACTTGAACGCATCATTCTTGTAATGATGGCCAAGGTCAGATATCCTAGGGCAAAACCCGGTAATATCAAATGTATTGCTGCATCGAAGAGTAAGACAGGATTGAGTGTGATAATAGAATCGACTAGTACGAAATTCGTAATTGGTGTATATGGTATGTACTCATAGGAATACCGACCACCTTCTGGAAGATAGGGTAGACCCCAAGTAAAGAACTGATAAAAGAAGAGATACTTGAGGATCAGTGCGAACCAGAAAATGGGCATACTGACACCAGCTAGTGCTACTATTCTTGTGATATGATCTGGTGCTTTGTCTTTTTTCGTTGCGGAAACAATTCCAAGAGGAATTCCAACAATTACAGCAAAGATCATTGCTACAAGAGCAAGCTCAATGGTTGCTGGAAGCTTCCAAGAAATTGCTTCTGTCACATCCATTCTCGCAGTTCGAGAATAACCCCAGTCGCCTAGTATTAAATCTCGTAAATAGTAGAAGAATTGGATGTAGATAGGTCTGTCCAGCCCGTGTTCAGCTATGATACCAGCTAGAGCCTCGGGTCTTGTTCGTTCTGTGGTATAAAGAGTGATTGGATTACCAACAATATAAGAAAGAACGAAGGTTATAGCTAAGACACCGATTACTACTGGGATAGCTAACAGGAGCCTCCGAATAATATAATCTCTCAGTTTCATGGTGGAACAACCACCCGCGGTACACGAGCCACAAAATTGGCCAGTCTGCTGCTACAGCAAATGGCCGAAACTTTGGTGTGGGATATAAGGCTTTAGTTCATGGAATAAACTAAAACCAATTGTATTGCAATTACTGCTTAATAACTGGCTATGGGTGTACGCAAAGATTTTCCAAAAAAAAGAACAGGATTCCACAAATAACGCAATAGTTCCTGACATAAAGAAAAAGAATGACCCTGCGATAAGGAACAGGGTCTCTATAACATCTTATTATTACTGGAATACATGAGGGTAGAAGTATCCCTTTGGGTGATCGCATGCGGGACATTTCTCGGGAGGATGGTCACCTTCATGAATATACCCGCAATTAGAACAACGCCATTTGATCTTCTCTTTCTTCTTGAGAATGGATCCATCAGCAATTCGTTCTGCAAGCTCCAAGTATCTCTCATGATGCCAAGTCTCTGCGTGTGCAATCATTCTCCATGCATTTGCAATCTTGCTGAATCCTTCCTTTTCAGCAATGTCAGCATATCCAGGATACATTTCTGAAAACTCGAATTTTTCGCCAGCAGCAGCTGCACGTAGATTTTCTTCAGTAGTTCCGATATGACCAGTTGGGAAACTCCATTCGACTTTAATCTCAGGTGTACATTCACCTGCATCCATGAATTTGAAGAATCTTGATGCATGCTCGAATTCCTCATTGGCAGTTTCCTCGAACACTTTTGCGATGTACTCGTAACCTTCTGCTTTTGCAGCCTTAGCATATCTCTGATATCGATTTCTTGCCTGAGATTCACCTGCAAAAGATGTCAATAGGTTCTTCTCCGTCTGTGTTCCCTTTAGTTTCATCGTATTCAACTCTCTCGCGCTGGAATTGATTGTCCAGCATTCGTTTTCGCTATTGCGATAGTGTGAAGACGGAGTGTTTTATATTAATAAGAGTGTTCTTAGACAAGACTAACTCTATTCCGGTCCTACAACTTTGAGCCAAATCAGTGTAACTTTTGCGCAATTGCCTTTGCAAGTTGCTTGATGGATTCGTTCTCTTCCTCTGAGGGCATTCCTCTTACTTGGATCACGGGTTCAAGAATTTCACATTTCATCTCTTCAATCATCCTCTGGAGCTTCTTGACGCCACCGCCGCCCCATCCGAATGTTCCGAAGAGACCTACCGGACGAGGCGCAAATCGTTTACCCTGCAGCTCGTTGACATAAGCCCAAATCTTTGGAAATGGAAATGCATCATAAGTCGGTGAACCAATCACTATGACTCCTGTTCGAACCGTGTCTGTAATGACCTTACTCATCTCACTATACGAAACATTGTGAACTGTTACATCCACTCCTAAATCGAGTAATTCCTTCTTAAGCTTCATAGCGAGACGATGAGTGTATCCATACATAGTGCCATACACTATTGTACAATTCATTTCAAGTTCAGGACTGCTCCATTCATCATATTTGTTAACTACCCACATCGGATTAGTTCTATAGATGATACCATGACTTGGAGCTATTATCTTAATGTTGATTCCAAGTTCCTTCACTTTCTTGATAGCATTTTGAACGAATTTAAAATAGGAAGTGATGATAGCTGAAACATACCTCCGACTCTCTTTCTCCACTAATTCCAGATTTGCTTCATCATCAAAGTGCTTGCCATTCAAAGCACCAAAGGCCCCAAAGGCATCACAGCTGAATAAGATTCCATCCTCAGCAAGCCAGGTAGCCATGGTCTCAGGCCAATGGACAAAGGGAACATGAACAAACTTGAGTGTCTTTGTTCCGAGTGAGATTTCTTCGAGATCTTCTGCTGTCTTCTCTTTGAGATCAACATCATAGAATGATTTTCTCATATCAGAGGCTCTTGGCGTATATACAAGCGTTGCATTGGGAGCTAACTTGGCAATGTCTGGAAGAGCACTTGTATGATCAGGCTCCATATGATTCAGAATGATATAATCAATCTTTGAGGGATCCACAATCTCGCGAATATTATCAAGCCATTCATCAGCCCAAGGACTTTTGACGGTCTCAATCAGAGCTATTTTTTCATCAACGATCAGATAGCTATTGTATGATACTCCGTAAGGGAGTTTCCAGAGATTCTCAAATAACTCAGTGTGGTGATCATCAACACCAATGTAATAGACGCCTTTGGCAAGCTCTCGATGCATTATTTCCACCTATCATTTCGATTTGCATGTATAGCTTTGAAGGTGAGAGATAAAAGACCTTCCCTATGGAATGAACAGAAGAGAGCTTCAGCAGTTCCTGTTGAGAATGTTTAGACCATCCTTATATACATTAACGACTTGTCTATTGAAAGAATAGAACACTAATCGATGCGTGATACTATCAACTGAAACCTAGTTGGTATAGATGATGACCTTTCACAATAGACAAGAGATCAAGCAGTATGAATGTTTGATTCTAATCATACTATTAACAATCATTCCTACTGGATGTTCGACAAGTCATACCATTTCATACACAAATCAATTGCAGAGCGAGTATGAACTCATAATCGATGCTTTTTCATGGGAGATGATTCCTATTAATTGTCACGAGGGAGATATTGTTTCAGGTCAATTTCAAGTATCAAGTGATGGAAGTCTGTATCCAGGCGATGAACAGAAATACGATGACTGGACTCAGGAAGATATTCATTTCTACATCATGAATGAATCGAACTACTTTCTGTTTCAGGAAGATCAAGAATTCTCTGCAGCCTATTCAAGACTGGATGTATCGGAATTGCAATGGTCATTTCGAATACCGACTGAGGGGAGATGGTATCTAATCTTTTATAACGATTCTATATACATGATGAAACTCACAGGGAGTGTTAGTGACTCATATGATTATATTCCAATACTATTGATGATTGGATTTCTGAGTATACTAGTAATTCTAATTGGATCTACGCTCTATCTAAAAAAATGGAGACAGAAAGCCATAGCTTGAACAGCTATAGCTTTCCTTGAACTACTCTACTTCCTTTTCACGCTCTTGCGGGATAAGACCATCCACAAGTTCTACAACAGACCTTCCAAGGAGTGCTCCAAATCCTCCAAGAAGACCACCAATAAGGCAGCTGATGACAATGACCAACCATCCTAATCCGCTAAGACCAAGTTGACTAAGGAAAAAATCTGCAATAACTAAAGCCTGAGCTGTCAGAATCACATATGTAAAGAGAATCGACCACCCAATAAAAACGCCCAAGAAACCTACTAAGAATGCCTTCCGGTGGCGTCTCACAAATAATGATCCAAGAACTCCAGCGACAAACATTGCAGTCCAGGAACCACTCAACTGAAGAGCTGCTGAAATTACAATAGTGACTATCAAAGCTGGGGCAATACCAATATCTGGAAATACTTCATCAATCTTTTTCATTTAATCAACTCCTTGGTCGAATTAGTATAGAGTATTCAATCATTGTACCATCATCTGCAGCAGTGAAGGCATCAGCTGTAAGATAGTTGTATTCCAGTGTGTATCCATAATGTTGGGAAGTTTCATCAAAAGTGTACCACAGGATGAAGAGATCATCCCAATGATCACTAAACATGACCTGACTCTGACCTCCAGGATAGACAATATAATATTCGGGTGTTGAAATGTAACTTACCACCATTCTCCTAGAAGGCCCGTGCTGTACAACCCATCCGGGTCCCACATTCACCGTGTAACCGCTACCCCTATGTGCGTCACCGCCAATGTATGTTAGTCCTGCTAGATGATCGATTTTTATAATGTGATATAGACCATACATCCAATCACTCTCATCTTCCCCTAAGGTAAACAATTCATCCACAGCTGTATGTAAGGCTCTGACTAGAATTTCATTCATGGTCTCAGTTGTCCCTGTAGTGGTATGGTCATCAATATAGTATGGAATAGGCTCTGTGATTACCCATTCGAGAACCGGTATCTGCACAACAGATGCAGAGAGACCTACAGAACGAACTTCATCGAATATCTCATATCTCACTGCTTCAAGAAGGTACACCCAGATTGTTGGACTAGCGGTATCAGTATCCATCTCATAATCCCACGCATCAAGTAAATCTATGATGTCTTCAATTGTTGCGTTTGAGTCTCCATCAGCATTCCAAGCATCAATAACGAATGGCAATATCTTCTCAGCGGTGAGATCAACAATATCCGCCTGCAGTTGCATCATATCTTCTACCGTAATACCACTTGCGCTCTCGAGCACTGTATGAATCCTTTCAGCTCTATAATCAGGACTCTGTGCACCAAGTATCGTGTAAGAATAGGAAGTTGGGTCAATCGATTTTTGATTTGCAGACTGAAGGAAGCATTGCGATGGATTCACAGAGCGAGGATTGAAGGCATACGGGATATTGCTTATCATTCCTATTGAGTCATTTAGAGCTGTCACTGGGAAATTACCTGAATAGCCTTGCCGAATTGGGAATCTGCCTGCGACTGTAATAGCAATGTTTCCAGCATCATCAGCATAGATGAAATTGTGTGGAGGCGAATCCCACCAATACATAGCATCGTAGTAGTCAGTTAGATTATTTGCGCGATTAAGGAGACCCAATGTTAAAACTTCATGCGTAATACTGAGGCCTGTCCAATTCATTGCCAGGTTGGGATAGGATTCAACTGTATCAGATTCATAGGTACTAGTCACCGAGTCAATGCAGGGCCCATGAACTGACCAATAGACCTCATACGGTATATCAGCTCCACCCTTTACATGAATGATTTCCTCTCGAATAGTGAAATCTTGCCATTCTCCATTGTATCGGTATTGCGTTGAGTCTGAAGGATTTAGTTCCTCTACGAAGATATCAAGAACATCAGCTCCGACATTCGTCATCCCCCATGTGATGTGTTGTGTATGACCGATAAGAATACCAGGCGTACCTGGGAGACTTCCACCTTGTACGTTGAGTGGTTCATCTACATCCAAGACCACAATGTGAACTTCATACCAGAGAGATGGAGCCTGCAGAGACAAATGGGGATCGTTCGCCAACATAGCATGACCAGTAGCAGTCTTGCTTCCATTTGCAGCCCAACTGTTACTTCCAACAAATTCTACATCACCGAAGATATTGATTATGTCAGAGACCATCTCTAGAACATCTTCAATCTGATCAAGCGAAATCAGATTAGTGGGTTCATCATGAATCAGAGCACTTGGCGGTGGTACTGTCATTACAGGATAACCTCCAGGAGCATCTACATAGTCAGATAGACTCAGATTATATTGTTCTGGAATAACAGGAATTGTGTTTGGATAAAACTCTGGAAAGAGTTCACCGTACATCGAATCATTATCAAGACTGCTTCGAATGAATTCATTACGCAGATCACGAACTCCTCCTGATAGACCCCAGGTCATGTATTTGGCCCAAATGAATGAGTCAACAGGAGTGAAATGTTGAGGAGTGAACCCGAGAATCTTGAACTCGATTGGCGTATTTTCCATGGTCATTGAATCAATAAAAGCATTCATTCCAGCTACATGTGCATATACGCAGCGTAGCGTGTAGTTGACATCCTCATTTGTAGCAGCATTGTCTAGATACCACTGATAGGTATTTTCGGCAGATTTCGCAAGTCCTATTGAACGGTGAAACTTGTCAGTGTCAACGTAATAACTTGCACCACCGACTACTTCACAAATTCTCCCAGATGCCAAATATGTCTGCATGACAATCTGGAAAAGTCGGTCTCGCGCATGCATATATCCCAATGCTAGGAATGCATCCTCTACTGTATCACCGTAGATATGAGGTATACCCCATTCATCTATGATAACATCCGCACCGGATATTGTATCAGGAAGTGACACTAGCTCAACACCTGAGTGTTGGATACCTCTTCCGACATCAAAGATTCCACCCCAAGGCTGTAGTATGCCAAGACCTCCGGCTAGAGGACCAATTGGCATAGTCAACAAGACAACAAGGGCGATTGGGCCTATGCATGATAGACCAAGGTTAATGATCTTCCTCTTCAAGATCTCTCCTTCCCTACTAATCGTATTCCATTACTGTATACACCGTGGCTCTTAAGCATTAGGAGGAACAGAATGACAAAACTATCTTGGTAAGAAAAGTTGACCAAACTCTTTTTGTGTAACTTCATCCATCATAAGAAAACTTTGAGGGTGAGAGAATGCCAAAATATGACCCGGATATCATCAGAAGCCACTTCGATAATCCGACAGTGGATGAAGGGAATAGACTCAATATGAATCCTGTTGGTCGAGTACAATTGTAATTGATCTCAAATGAAAAATCGAGACACAGAATTGGACCGACTAATTATTCACAATAAGTAACCTTTTTCTGTAATGCCCACCTTCACATTAGAGGTCGTGACCAACTATGGTTAAAACAGAAAGTTTTCGTGGCAGAGATTTCATAACTCTGCTTGATTACTCAAAGGAGGAAATCGAAACCCTCCTTGAGGTCGCACTTGACCTCAAACGGAAGTTTGCCACTGGTGAACCTCATAAGCTTCTCGATGCAAAAACGCTGTTCATGATCTTCTACAACCAGAGTCTTCGAACTCGCAACTCATTCGAGGCTGGAATGACACAGCTCGGTGGTCATGCACATTTTCTTGACCCCGGCAAGATATATGCTCCAGCACTTGAAGGAGATGAGAAAGCCTATTCCACGGAACGTGTGTCTGATGTAGCACGAGTTCTTGCTAGAATGGGACACGGGATTGCTATTCGATGTTATGGCGATCCTGTTGGATGGATCTATGGTCGAGCAAATGAGGTTATACGGAATTTTGCTCACTGGAGTCATATCCCTGTAATTAACATGGAGGATGACATCTACCATCCATGTCAAGGACTTGCTGATATCATGACCATTAAGGAAAAGTTTGGCACTTTCAAAGGTGTCAAATTTGTTATGTCATGGGCATATTCACCATCAGTTCACAAGCCTCTTGCTGTTCCTCAGAGCGCAATAATAGCAGCTACGAAGATGGGCTGTGAAACTGTTCTTGCGCATCCAAAGGGAATGGAGCTTGATGATAAAATCCTTGATCAGTGCAGAGTCTTCTCAGAAGAGAACGAATCGAGTTTCGAGATTGTGAATGACATGGAGGAAGCCTTTGAAGGTGCACATGTAGTCTATCCTAAGGCTTGGACATGTAAGGAGTTCATTCCACCGTTCAATAGTAAGCCAGAGCTAGAGAAATCACAGGTTGTGTTTGATAAGAACAAACACTGGATCTGTGATGATGATATGATGAAGATTGCAGGACCGAAGGCAGCCTATATGCACTGTCTCCCATGCGACCGCGGATTCGAAGTATCAAACTCAGTCATTGACGGACCACAATCCATTGCTTTTGATCAAGCTGAAAATCGATTACATGCTCAAAAAGCAGTAATGGCTCTAACAATGAGGTAGCTCCTTTTCGAGCTACCCAGCTTTTTTTAGAAATCGCTCTCTGTATCAGTTAGAGAGATGATAATTCCTGTTCTTGAAGATTGAGTATTTTTCAATCGATAGGCAAGTCTTCTTGTATACTGAATGCCTTGAAGATGAATACCATACACAGACCAATGAAGAAGAGAATGAAAATAAAATTGAGCATGACAATTGGACCTGTTACCTCATTTAAGATGAAAACACCATAATTAAAGTTCGATAAACCGGTGGCATCGGATGTTAATTGAATAGCAAAGCTCATCGCTGGCAAGGATAATATAGCACATGTAATATAGAAGATTCTTTGTAGCCAGATATTCTTATACCAAGGTTTTGCGTCATGTGACATAATCAATCATCACTTCGATTTGCACTCAAAGAGTGATATACTCACGTTTGAATGACTCTTAATGATTCAGTTAATAATACTACTATATGCGTAGAAAAACTTACTTCGTAGGTGTTGGCCATTTCCTGTTTAATCAAGGTCAATTTCTTGAGTAGTAGAAAATGCTCTAAGAATAAAGAATAATGATAGCCCCATGAAGAACAATATCGCAATAAAAGAGGCCATAACAGGAGGGCCTGTTATCTCATTAAGTACAAAATAGGCACCACGTTGGTCGTTCCATGTTGATAATCCTGAAATGTTGCTAATGAATTCAATCGCCATCCCCATTAATACAAACGAAAAGGCTGCACTGCTAAGATATACAACTCGTTTTACCCAAGGATTTTTCCATAGAGGTTGATTCTTTTTCGGTATGCCAGAAAGAACCTCTTTCTTGAGATCTTCCTTGATGGAGCTTGTATCTTCCTTATCTTGTTCAGGGATTCCAGCAGAAGAGATCAATTTTGAATCTCGATAGTTGATGTATTTACTGGTGATTGTGTATTTTGTTTGTTCCCAACTAATATCATTTTGGCGTTTTAGAAGGTTGTTCATTAGGAAGAATGTCATTACAAAGCTGATGAAGGCAGCCCAAAATGGAGGGTACACCGTAATGACAAAGGGTAGGTAGTAGAATGTGACATTATAGCCAACCATAGCAACGCGCAATGCGATAATTACTGAAATCCAAGATGTATCGGGGCCACCTAGTTTTAGTCTAGAATGCAAGTAATATGACCCGGCCATCATACAGAAGAACATGAAACCACTTATGTTAAGAATTGGCCATAAGAACCAGAATGATGAGGAAAGAAAGAACCGGGTAATGGGATTGAACTCAGCTTCAATTCCATAGAGCTGTGCAATGCTAATAGTAAACACAGTGTCAATTATGCCAATAGGAATCAACATGAGAACTATTCCACGAATCCAGCGTTCATCCCACCACTTAGTGAATAACTCTGTAGCAGTTATGGATGATAGGTCCTTCATTTTTTCACCAACTATCGATTATGTTTGTTTTTTGGATAATATAATGATTCGCCACTAAGCAAAATTATTCTAATCACAAATTGATACTGACTTTTTTAACTATCATATCAGGGCAATAACAGAGTTCTACTCCCTTGTTGAGTAATTGAGTTTGAATAGTAATCACTCAGGAAAGTGAAGTTTGAAAAAAGAAAAGGATGACAGAGGCCGAAGCCTCTGCATCTAGTTGTAGTTACTAACTACCGGACCTAACCTATGTGGTTGGGTATGTCTTGTACATGTGGTAGAAGTAAGCTTGGTGCATTGGGTTGTAGACCAAACCATCACCGTGTAGCCAGGCTCTCCAAGTTCTGAACTCGGTAGCTTGGTACATCCACAGATAGGGTGCATCTTCAGCGAGCTTCTCCTGAATCAAGTTGTACAAGTGCTTTCGAGCGGTTTCATCAGTCTCGATCTTAGCTTCCTCGTACCAGGTGTTAACGTCAGTATCGTTGTAGGAGATTCTCTGAGCGTATGTACCGTAGTGGTATGCGAATGGATAGACATAGTTGTCTGGGTCTGCATAGTCAGGTGCCCAACCGACGAAGAAGATTGCCATCCTCTTCTCACGAATGGCATCTAGATAGTTGGACCATTCGAGTGCCTGGGTTGTGACAGTCATTGCTGCATCCAGACCAGTGTCGTCAGCATCGTCATCACCCCACATTGCATTGAGACCATCAGCTAGCAATAGACAGCCCTGCTCTCTCACGGTGTTACCGGAGTTGTAGTAGAGAACTAGATGGTTGTCCAACTCATTGAGTGAATCAACGAAATTAGGATCAGCCATTGCAAGGTTCCATTCTTCTACTGCTGCAGTAAGATTGTATTCCCAGTTGTATGCGCTTCCATTATGACCGAACATTCCGATGGGTATGCATCCCTTACCCTGGACACCAAATCCATTGACAGCTGCTGACAGGAACGCTTCATAGTCCATAGCCCATGATGCTGCGCGCCTGAAGTTCAGCCACTGGAAGGGACTAACCTTCTCATCAAGAACTGCGCCAGTGGTCATGTTGATGATTCCCATGTTGAATCCAAAGAATGTTACAGTGTAGCTATAACCACCAGTTGAGACAAAGATGTTTGGATCGGTGGAATCGTCGGTTACATTGCTCCAGATATCTAGAGCGTTTGTGGTTGGCCAGTAACAAGCATCAGTTGTACCAGCTCTCAGGTTCAATGACCTGCCGTTGACATCTTCATTGGTTCGAATGAAGACCTTTTCGAGTGAGCCTGCACCAGTGCTGGTAGAGGTTCTCCAGTAGTCTTCGTACAGAGTTAATTCAATGTACTGATCGGGTACCCAATTGGTAAGCATGTATGGGCCAGTACCGCAAGTCTGAGTAGTCATTGGATTCTCATACTCGCCGTAATCAACACCATATGCATCCCAGGTTGCCCAAGCTGCATCACTTGCGTGAGCAATAGCGTAGGTTGGGCTTATCATTGCGCCTACCTCATAGGTAATTGCAGCGATAAAGGCCGGGTAAGGATCAGCAAGACGGAATCTAATCACGTACGTGTCCATGACAATGATGGCACTGGAATTCTCAACCCAGTTGTCGAATGCTGCCTTGAATGCTGCAGATGTTGGACCGTCGCCAAAAGCGGCTGCCTCAACTGCACCACCACCAACGAGTGGTTCAGCAACCATCCAGACTGGACCATCTGGGTAGAAAATCTTCATCGCACGCTCCATATTCCATTTGACACAGCTAGCATTGAATGGTGTGCCGTCATGGAAGGTGATGCCTTGTCGAAGAGTAATAGTATAGTTCTTACCATCGGCTGATAATACTGGTGCTGATGCAGCCAGTAATGGAACCGATGGATCGGTTACAGCGCTATCCCACGGATATGTGTATAGCGTTTCATATATGTTGAATTGTACCCACGAACCGAAGCTCTCATAGTTGACGTGAGGGTCCATATAGTCAGGATTACCAATTGTCTCCCATATCAGAGTATTCTCTGGCGGCCTTCCTGGCTGCTGCATGAAGACAAAGGCGACTCCTGCGCCCGCTACGACAACTACAATCACAACAATCGCGAGTAGTTGATTTCTTTCCACTTAGCTTCCTCCATTGGAAGTTCTAGAAAGGCAAGAAGCCTTCCGAAACTCCTTCAGTTGCGACTGAATTTGGAATTAGATTGGATATAATGGCAATTGCCTCAAGGCTGTTTAAGCCTTTCGGGAAATATATTGCCATCTTGGAGCTATTGGCTAACATTAGGAGCTAATATACATTCCGGATAGAGAGTCCTCTTAACAAATAGTATTATGATTCATTATAATGAAAAATGAAAGAGCAGGTATGTCTTGGCATGATCGTGGGGTAGGGAGTAAATGTTGAGTTAATGTCATCTTCGAAAAAACTCAGATTGCCAATCTAACTCTGCTCTATAGTGTGGATTGATTACTGAAATATGGAACTGAGTAACACTGACTCAAATATACAAAATGTCGAGTTGTTTAAAGAACTCTCTTGTCAGAAAGGCACGATAAGCAAAACCGCCCCATCCTGACTCTTGCATCAATCTATCGACATCTGTTAAAAGTTGATCACGGGTCATAACAGAAACGTCGAATATCTCACGAACATCGATGGGTTTCATATCACCACCTGTGGGCTCTGCAAGAAAGACGAAAGAACGCCAAGGAATAACCTCGTCATTACACACCACATCAAGACTAACATCAAGAACCAAATGAACCAATCTGATTGTGAGACCAGTCTCCTCATACATCTCTCGATGAGCTGCTTCTTCAATACTCTCTCCGAAATGTCTGCCACCTGAGGGAGCGCGATAAATTCCAGTTCTAGCGTACTGATGTTTCTGTATCACAACATATCGGTTGTCCTTTTGTCGTATGAAACAGGTCACATCATGAAGTCTACCCTTTTCTCTACTTAATTTGACCAAGTCGCATTCAAATCTGAGGAAATTTGCAGAGAAATGAAGCCGATGCGGTTCGCCAAAGCGTTCAATTAATGAAAGCATCTCTTCATCATTGACATCATTCAGGTTACTCGCCACTTCTCAACACCTATTACCCTTCAAAAAGTTTGGGACAACAACTTTTTACGAATTTGTTTACAACTGTAATTAGCTTCTATTAGGAGAGAGTGTTGTGAGGAGAAGCATTGGTGGTGTTATCATTCAGATCTATATTGGAGACATTACCAATCTAGCTGTCGATGCAATTGCTAATGCTGCAAATTCAGATCTTTGGATGGGATCTGGTGTTGCAGGGGCAATTAAGGCAAAGGGGGGAACTGAGATAGAAACTGAGGCCATGTCACTGGGTCCAATAAGGCCGGGTGAGGCGGTGATGACAACAGGAGGCTCATTACCAGCTAAATATGTGATACACTGCGCAGGTATGCCGCCAGGAGGAAAAGCCACCTATTGGAAAGTTCTTTCATCAGTCCAGAATGCTCTGAATATCGCCTCAGATCATAATCTGCACTCAGTAGCATTTCCTGCGATTGGAGCAGGCGTGGGAGGATTAACAGAACAAGAGTCTGCAAAAGCAATATTGACTGGAGTTGCACACTATGCGCAAGAACCACATTCAGTAAAGGAAATAACACTTGTTGGCCTTAACAAGTACGTGTGTGATTGCTTCAGTCAAGCACTCGACGAAATTGAGGGGTAGGCACCTTGGATCATCACGTTATCGGAGGAATTTCAGTATCTGTCCGGCTTGGACCACATAATGATAGTGACATAGGTCTAGTAGTAAAAGCTAAAGAGATCCCAGTTGGGATATCGCCCTCGGGAGTTATTGGAGCTGGTGGCACTATTGGGGGTTTTGGAATCACTATAAAGGAGTCTACTAATGCAGAAATTATCCGTCATTGGCCAAGTGTTTCGATTCTTGATCCAGATAGAAGGAAGGTCGTCTATCAAACCGCAAAGAATGCATTATCTGATGCTGAAGAGGCAAATGTTGCAAGTGTTGGATTCTATACTATGGCTCTGGAAGTTGCGCGGGTTCCGAGCTGGGAAATTGCAGAGGAACTAGTGAAAGCTGTCTATGAGCATTCGAAGGATGGGTGTGGTCTTGAGAATGTTATATTGGTTGCAAGTTCCCCGACACAAGTCAGTTCTTTTCAATTTGCTCTCAATAATATCAAAATCATCAGAGGGACCTAGGACTATTTTATAATTACAACTTCAACCGCTTGCGTGCAGCATCTGCAGATTGAACCAATGGATCCCAAGTATCGCAGACTGCAGGAGCATAGCAATTCTCAAAGTCGAATAATTCAACCGCATTGATATCCTGCTGAATACCTAGAGTCAACACATTAAGTCGCATTGCTGCATCCTCAAGCCCAACCAGTTGACCACCAACGAGCTTGCCAGTTTCTTTGTTGAAGAAGGTCTTTAACTTCAAGTCCTTGCCGCCAACATAGTATGGAGGTTTGGTGCTCCCCTTAATAGAGCCTTTAACGATAGGCACATTGAATCGTTGAGCTAGGTCTTCAGTAAGGCCGGTACTTGCAATCTCAAGATCAAAAATCTTGGTCACCTTTGCACCTACAATTCCGGGGAACTTGGCATCCCCACCTGCTGCATTTATTCCTGCAACACGAGCTTGCCGGACAGCTATTGTTCCTAAACCACCTGTAAATGGAGTCTTTGTGATGTACTCGAAATTCTCTGCACAATCACCTACTGCATAGACATCTTGTAAGTTCGTCATCATTCTATCATCGGTCTTGATTCCACGAGTTGGTCCAATTTCCACTCCAATCTTCTCAGCTAATTCAGTGACTGGACGGACACCAGTAGCAACAACTACAAAATCTGCAGGTATCTCTGATATTTCACCAGATTCTCTACTCTTCACGATGACACCTGTGGGAGTATCTTTGCCCTTGATCTCTTGGGCTGCAGTGTTATTCAATATCGTAAGGCCATGTTCTGTACAGTGGTCTTCAATAATCTGAGCCATGTCTGGATCAACCATTGCCAAGAGAACGTGTGGCAAGAACTCTACAACTGTGACATGTAGTCCTCGTTCATGAAATGCTTCCGCGGCCTCCATCCCAACTAGACCACCTCCGATGATGACCGCATTCTTGGATTTCTTTGCCTCTTCTGCCAACGCTTTTGCATCATCAAGTGTTCTTAGACCGTACACACGTTTCTTTTCCAGTCCGGTAATTGGAGGATCTGCATTTTTAGCCCCAGTTGCGAAGATGAGAGCATCATATTCCTGTTTGCCTTCACCACCAACTCCACCAAAGGAGAGTTCATGATTACTGTGATCAATATCAGTAACAGTAATCCCGAGTTTTGCGTATATATTCAGACTCTCCCAGTTCTCAGCTGGCATCAGAACCAGATCATCAAAGGCTTTGACTTTTCCTGATATTGTGTATGGCAGACCACAACGAGAGTATTGGGAATACTTCTCACTGTTATAGAGTGTTATCTGGACATTCCGATCGAATTTTCGAGCCTGCATGGCTGCTGTTGCACCAGCAGCACCACAGCCAATAATTGCGATATGTTCAACCATGAAACTACTCTCCAATTACTGATTTTTCTTCCGGACATCATCATATTTAGCATATCGGTATCAACATAGAAACGCACAGAATCGATAAAAGGAAAAAAATCAAAAGTTTCTGAGTGGTGCTTTGAGAAATCACTCGATTCACATTAGAATGGTACACTGTAAGGTTCTTACTGAGGAATTGAGTGAACTATGCCACCATCAAGAAAGAGAGGGATGCATCTAAAATGAGTGTTAATTCTGCAATCAGAAAAGAGAGTAGTTACCGTCCCAAATCAAAGCAAATGCATAGCACAGATTTGAGGATTTTTAGATTGATTACGATAGCATTCATTTCATTCATGCTTCTAATGCCAATTATGATAAATCTAGGTCCATCTTCAACAGACCTAAGTTTATATGATAGTGATGGATTCCTACCGGCACAATCTCTTTATCATTACACATTGCCGGGTTCTTCGAGTATTCCAATTGCAGTCGGAACTGTTCAAAGCCATCAGGGTTTTGCATATGTCATCGATGATGAGGATAAACTCTATTTTGTAGATATCGCAAATGACTTCTCTTTGGATATATCAATTCCAGCAGGAAACACTTGGTCGGGATCAGGTATCATTGCATGCGATGTCGATAACGATGGCGATTCAGAATTTATGATTCGTAATTATGTCAATCCTCAGTATTACATTCTGGTTGTCGATTTAGATGATGGAGTCGTATCAAAATATCCCGTACCATTTTATGCATCAGTGGTCGGTTTCGGCAACTTTAGTGGTGATGAATATCCAGACGCCGTGATAAAGAATACAAATAACAATGATAACTTTCTGACTTTTGATCTACACAACAATGCAACAATTGGTTCATTTCTCTTGGATTATAGTTATGGTTTGGCAATTGGTAAGTTTGCTAGCCTCACTGAGGATTCAATAGCTCTTGCGAATACAGCAGGTACCAGTGGACAGAGAAATTTGACCTTGGTCGCAGCTGATGGGTCTCAGCTTCAATCAATTCTACTTTCATATAGCATCCAAGATATGGTGACATTTCAATGGGGAAGCGGCCTCGATGAAATTGCCACAATAGAATCGAATGGAGATATTGTTGTCTATTCGGGTCCAACTCTTGGAGTTTCATATACGCAAAATGTGGATTTACTCTATAGTTCATACAGGTCAATACAAACTGGCGATTTTAACCTTGACACCCAAGAGGACCTAGTCATTGTCAGTCGGGATCAAGAAACAGCTTATTTCAGAAATGGAAATATGGGTTTCCCAATAAGAGAAGTATCTGGAATCTATATTCCCGGTGATAAAAAACAAGATGTAGGTCCAATGGATGCAGATGGACTTGATGATCTTGCTATTGGTACGACCGATGGTGGTCTTGGAATAGTCCGTGGTAATGATGGTAATCTTGCCTATACTGAATATCTGATTGATGTGCGTAATGTAGCTAATTCATACCAGATTGATACAATTGATACTAATGGAGATTCAAGGGTCGATGTCATCTGTAGAGTACTGGGAGATGTTTATTTACTCCTGAGCGATTCCACACCTCCAGATCTGGCTCAACTACCGATGGAACCAAGCCACCCTACAATTCTTGATGATTACGTGACAATTCAAATACAAGTCAATGAAACATCAGATATTGAGCATGCAGACATTTTCATGAGAGTCGGTGGTGCGGGTCCTTGGATTCAACCACAAGACGAGATGTATTCTTCCCATTCTGAAGGACTATACTACGCGTTCATTGGAAATCTTGTAACTGGCCTCTATGAATACTACTTCGAATTCCAAGACACATATCTGAATACAATCAATATGGGCAACACAACACATCCGTTAAGTTTCAATGTTATGGGTAATTTTGTATGGCAAGTAGACAAGAGTGATACTGACTATGTAACGTACAGAGCTCATCAATCAGATATCGGAAATCTTTCTGACGGACAGACTGTAATTTATACAATTGAGAGAGAGAGAAGTGTCGAAGATTTAACGCTCACCCAGTATTCAAGCTCTGGTGCAGTTCTTGATAATGTGACCATTGTCAACGGAGGAACTAGATGGGAGTACTTCGAGGTCTATACTGCAATGCTAGATGGGGATAATGTTGCAGATATCATTGTACTCGACTACTACTACAAGAGTGGCTCATTCCTGGGATATCATGCATATCATGGATCTACACTCTCTCTAATTAATGAAGGAATCAGTCCCTACCCATACAAGAGTTTCAATTATCTAGGAGTAATTGATGATGACGGTGATGGAAACCAAGAATTGCTTCTCGTATCAGATACATCGCCATATTCGATAATTAAAATGGATTCAGACACAAGCTGGTCACAAGTGCCTATTGCTGGCAGTGTTGGAATTCGGGGTTTTTCAGTAATCAATGATGCCAGTACAGGCGATGGGTATATTGCGATTCTTCGATCAAGTTCAGCTATTGATCTCCATAATGCTGATGACCTGTCATTCATTAGGTCACTTGATGTTGACCTCAGCGCGTATTCAGACCAAGATACTCCTGGAATCTGGAGTAGATATAATGCGCTGACAGGCGAAGAAGAATTCGTTGCTGCTATTAATTACTGGAATGGATCGGATCCAACAGGACGTATACTCGTGTTCGATCAGACGACGACTAATATGAATGATACCCAATATTATGCAATTCCTCATGAAGACATTACTTACATATTTCCACATGATGCAATGGGTAGTGAAACCGATGAACTAATGGTCCTGCTTAGCTCTGGAGAACTTCAATTAGTTAGTGCTGAAACATCATTAACAACGCATTGGTCAATACAGGTTACAGGGGCTACGCCACTCAGTGCAGTAGTCACTGATTTTGATGGAGATACTAATGAAGAGTTTCTACTTTTTACGGATCAGGATGAGCTACTTACATCAGTCTCGCTCCACGGAGTTGTGGAGTGGACTGTCAAGGTGGGCGAGGTGCGTAATCCTCTGGTCATTGGAAATATTGATGTAGTTCCTGGAGCGGAGATTGCTGCATATCCATTCGCTTCAATCAATAGTATGATTCTTGGAGCAGTCAGAAATCTCGATAGTAGTTATCTTCTTGACGTATCACTGTCATATTCCTCAACAGATTTAGTTCAGGGAGAGAGTTTCTCTGTGAATGTCACTGTATTGGATATCCATGGAGATATCGTAGATGACGCAAGTATCTATATGACAGCTCACTACATGACACCTGAGGGAGCTGGGGATAATACCTTCGGGTTCTATTACTGGGCAGCTGAAGGCAAATACTCAGCGTTGACTGACGTGACTTGGCCAATAGGTACAATCAATTTGACGATTACTGTAGACAATGGATTCTATCACTTATTCCACCATTCATATGAAAATGCACTTGTTGTGAGAAGTAATTTGCATGTTGATTTGCAAGTCCCAGACATAGTCCAACAGGGAGTAAATACATCATTCCGCGCAATAATCTTTGATAATCTTGGTGGGGTTGTAGATGATGCTACTGTGACTATTTCCATTGATAGTGTTGTTTTGGGAACGATAGTATCAGGTCAAGCACATATCTTGGAAATTCCTGAGGTTCAACTTGAAGCAGGAAATCATATTGCTGTGGGTAGAGCAAATCATGCCTATGCATTAGCTGAAGGCGTCAGAGGGAAAGTCTTCACAGTACAAGTGTTAACAGAGAACTTGGTGATTTCAACAGATTTCCCAGCTATCGTCCAACAGGATTCGGTTGTTGGAGCGTGGTTCAATATCTCAGATGCATATGGTCATGTGATTGCCGGAGCTGATGTCACATTAAGGAGTGGTCCACAGGTATATGGTATGATTGAGAGTCCGACAAGTCCCGGCAGCTACAGGTTCCTTCATACAATAAGCCTTGGAATTGGTAACCAGACTTTCGAACTCAGTGTGAATAAGCCGGATGTTATTGGACCTCCTGCCACAGAGATTAGTTTTGATGTCTATGGCAATCTTCAACCTAATGTGTTCTATGAAACCAGAGTCGAAGGCGGCTCATGGTTTACTATTAACATCTTTGTGAAGGACAAGTACGGACCTGTATTCATTGGAACGAGTGTCACGATCGATATCAATGGAACTCTATACACTCAGATTGATACAACAGGTGATCCTGACTATGCCCTGACGGTTCAAGCGGATTTCCTAATGGGCGAGAATAACTTTACAATCTATGTCAATGCAACATTTGCTAATCCTTGGTCTGGAACCTTCAAGATACGAGCATATTCTGATGCTGCAGCTTCTGCCTCGATAACCTCATCAGAAGGGTGGACAATTCTGCAGGGTGAGAGAACACGTCTTGAATTGACACTTGAAGATTGGATTGGACGGCCGGTATCAGGGGCAACTGTTCAATTCTTTGTGAAGGCCCTCTCGTACAATTTGATGGAGATTGGCCAAGGTGTATACGCAGTCAACATGTCAACAACTGGATGGGCACCCGGTGAATATGGCTACTCGGTTTCTGTCAGTCACGAAGATATCAAGAGTGGAAACGCAATCAGCGGAAATATCACCATTCTGGGTGTATTGGAATTCTTTGTGGACTTCAATCCAGAGCAACCCTCTCAAGGAGAATCGCTCCTGATTGGCATCACAATAGTCGATGCATATGGCAATCCAGTTCCAGGGTTGGATGTCTTTGTTACAACAATGGGCATGCCAACGATGATAGCTGAAGAATCAGATCAGATGGGGCTCTATATACTCTTCATCGAGCATCTTCCGATAACTGAAGGATACGGGACGAAGAATATTTCGATAGAAGTTGAAGGTCAATTTGTTCAATCTAAAGAGATGGCAACCTCGTTCTATCTATCTGTTGCAGAACCTGAGATCGGGGTCATGGATACTCCAACCATATTCACCTTTACAGGAATTTCATTTATTGTAAGTCTGTTGGGTATGTTCATTTACTTCAGACTAGCACCTACGCTCAGGAGAACATACTCCAGCAAAGAAGAACTGAAGAGAGCAGTCAAACGAATGGATAGACTCTATATCTTAATCATATTAGCAAGTATAGCAGGGTTTATCGTATCGACTCAACTTTATGCAGTTGGAGACTATGGTGGTGCATTGATTCTAACTGTTGCGTTGCTTGGTGCATCTGTTCTGCTCTACGGACTCTGGCTCTATAGAGATGCTGTATCTGCAGTCATGGTAACAGGTGCGCTCAGTAAGAAACGCATGATAGCCGGTCTTGGACATCTATTCTTCGTTCCTGTTGTCATAGTTATGATACTGACTTATGGTACAGAGATTGATTGGTTTAAGGCTTACATGATAGATCAAGCATTCACGATAGGTGAGATTTCTATACCAACAATCATGACGACAATCTTTACGGCATATCTTTCTTCAATCTTGGTAGTTGTGGTAAATCTCTATAGAGAGGTAAGTAAGGGATTGAAGAGGATTGAGAAGATGAAAGATGCAGATACTCCAACAAGCATCATTCAGGATGAAAGAGATACGTTGGTAAGTAGATTCAGTTCATCAATCAGAATCAAGTTCCTAATGTTTCTTGTAGTAGTTGGTGCTGCAGCAGTTACAACCATGGACTTCCTTCAGAGTTACGAGCTAGGTGTGATTGTACTCATGCCAATAGCTTTCTTGGTTGTGATACCGTTCATCTCATCAAAGATAGTACAAGTCATCGATCGTGCTTCAAATCCAACTATCAAAGCAGAATCAGAACCATTTGTGAAAGAGTCTATCGATTCCATCCCCGAATCTCCAACAGAAGATGTTGAGAGTCTTGACGAATCAAAAGACGACTCTGAAGAAGATACAAAAACTAGCAGTGATTAGACTATCGATTTAGATGAAAATTAAAGGTGGAAGAGGGTGGTTTTCATACCACCCAGCTCACCTTTTTTTTATGTTCAATCTTCACCATCTTCTTCAAATGAGTCCAGATTCTCATCGACTTCATCTGAATGAGACACAGTTTCATGTTCAGGTTCTTCTTCTATTGAACTTTCAGGAGACCTTGCATCATCAGGAGCTGAGTCACGAATATCCTCTCCAGAGGCAGATTCTGATTCTTCAGAGGATTCTGATTGCGATTCTTCAGCGACTGCTTCTGCTTTCGCTTCTTCCTCTGTTGGCATCCATTTCTTACCTGCATCCATGTCACTCTGGAATTTCTGAATTTGCGTCTTGCGACTCACATAGAGTGCAATTATTACTCCAAGGGACATTGCCGCTCCGACAATTGTAATTGTTGTCTGGAAGGTACTTGCACTGTCACCAAGGAGTTGTTGCCATGTGACAACGAGGAAAGCTAGACCTGCAATATTCATGACAAAGGATCTGAATGGAGTACCAACTTTTACTATCTCAGTCACCCCAGTGTCAACCATTGCGGCTGCAATAACTCCAGCGTTATAGTCTGTAGATTTGGTCTTCTTTGCCAAGGTTCGGATATCAGATGATTTCTTCTTCCCCATGACCTTTAAGGCACTAGGAACTTTTGAAACAAGTAAATCAGAATAGTATTCACGTGCATCTGTCTGTGTGAAATTACATTTCTTACACATGTCCAATTTTTTATTCCAATCTTTCTTACACTTTGGACACTTATCAACTGGCCATGCATCAGGCGCTACTTCGCGTAGTCTCTGCCGGATTATATACTCGCTTACACTTCCATCCTCTCGGGATTCTTCTATCTTCACATCTTTCTTCTTTCCAATTTTCATCATTCCTGCAAGCATAGAGAAGAGGAGGGGCAATGCACCAATAACAGTGAGATTTGGCAGTGATCTAATCTCAGAGGCTTTCTTGTGAATTCCTCTGAGTTTGTAAGCAGTTTTTAGACCTTCAAAGAGACTCATGAAGCCATTTCCTACACCAACAACAGCTCCAACGGTTGCAATGGATGCACTGATACCCGTTACAGATGTGAATACAGAGGTCGGTGTGGCAGGAATGCTAAAATAAAACGAGTCACTTTGGAGTGTGTGAAGAGTTGCATCTCCCTCAACATAATAATTGAAATCGATCGCAGCCTGGATAATGCCCGTGATGAGTTGCAATGGACCATAATTTAGAATTGAGCTGAAGTCGATGTAAGCCTCTACAACAGGTATGGCCACATCATGAGGCACCCAAATCCATGAAGAATTTGTTCCGGGTTCGACTATCACTATCGGGAAGATTGGTATCCCCTGATAGTAAAATACAATCGTACCACTCATATTCAGGTCATGTGTACTTGACACGTTTATTTGCAGAGTCAGCAACATAGGACTCTCTGTATTGAGTACGATTGGTGCAGATTGTGAATTAGCTTCAAGGACATTTTCGCCATCCAAGGCAGTATACACATAGAGTGTATCATCATGCAAAAAGTCATCAGGAAAAGACGGTAGTTGTGCAGTTGTAGTAGTTACCGTATAACTACCAAGCAAAGCCACGATAAATACCGTCATGATACCAAAGAATAGAATCTTTGATGGTGAGCGACGCATTTTCAATTTCATCTCCAGCAGGAATAGATTGGAGTGCAATTCTATAAGTCTCAATTGAAAAGGGTTTTGATGATTTATACAGAACTAGGTTGTGGAGTAGGTTCCTTGGAACCACGCAGTAATTCAGCGACTTTCTTGGCTACTGATGCGAATCCATCACTCTTTTTCAGGACACCCTTTGCACCCACTTCTGCTGCTTGTTTCAACGATTCTCCATCAAAATAGGCTGTTAACAGATGGATATTAGAAATACCAAGTTCTGTTAGAGTCTTTGTACATTCGAAACCGTTCATTTCAGGCATCTTCATATCCATAAGAACAAAATCTGGAGTGCGTCCCTTTTTCATACAGTCCTTTGCACGCAAAACTGCTTCAAACCCGTTTGCAGCCGAGATCAACTCAAAATCATCTAGAAACTTCCTCAAATATGCCTCCATAACCTCGTGGATTGCGGGTTCGTCATCCACGATTAGAATTCGTAGAGTCATAGATGATTCCTCATTATTGATTAGTATGTATGGTATCTGCTTCCGCACCTTATCAATAGTATGGATTGCTATTACTTAGCAAATATGAACATTCGCGAATCTATATATTATCGTTGGTTAAAACAGAGGCTGGTGACATTTTTGGTCTTCGAACGAATGCCTTTGGAGATATGGTTTGACAAGTATCAGTTTGAGGTCGACTACGATATCGGTGAGAGTGGAATGAAATATCTCTCAGTCAAAGACTTGGGTATTGACCTTAACGAGATTGAGCTGAGATACGGTTACCACCTAGGAAATCCAGAACTTAGAGCAGAGATTGCAAAGGGCTACAGGAGCTTAGACTTCGAAAATGTTGCAGTGACTACAGGGGCAAGCGAAGGCAATTTCTCAGTGATAGGCCACCTAGTGGGACCGAATGACCACATTATTGTCGAACATCCGACCTATCCCTCATTATACCAGATTCCAAGGTCTCTAAATAGAAATCTTTCACTGTTCAAATTGAAATGGGATAATGACTTCAGACCAGATATGGATGAGTTACGTAGACTCGTCAGACCTAATACAAAACTCATTACACTTACTCACCCCAATAATCCAACAGGATCTGTGATAACAGAGAAGGAATTGAAAGAAGCTATTGAGATTGCAGAAGATGTTGGGGCATATCTTATGGTGGATGAAACCTATCGTGAAATGATGTTCGAAACACCACCACCCTTAGCTGCAACAATGAGTTCTAATGCTATCAGCCTGACCAGCATGTCAAAGACATGGGGACTTCCAGGCATCCGTATTGGATGGGTGGTTGCGGACACTCCAATAATACAGGCAGTAAGAGCTGTTCGTGAACAAGTGACAATCTGCAATTCTTCAATAGGAGAGGCTATTGCTAAGGCAGTTTTAGAAAAGAGAGAGACTCTGCTCAAAGAGAGAAGAGAGGCTATGATGGCAAATTTTGTCGTTCTAAAAGAGTGGATGGATAATCAAGATTGGTTAGAATGGATTGAACCAAAGAGTGGCGTCGTTGGAGCTCCCAGACTCAGAAGAAGAGGTAGTACGGATGAGTTATGTCAATTGCTCGTAACTAAATACCGTACATTCACTGTTCCGGGGTCTCATATGGAGCTGGATGGACATCTACGAATTGGTTTCGGTGGAGAACACGAAGAACTTGTCAAGGGATTAGATATGCTCAAACAAGCATTGAGAGAGATTCATAGTTGAGTAACTAGATAGGTGTTCTTTAGTGTGAGAATGGACACATCTTTGGATGCGCACCTTATCATGACTCATATTACAGATAATTCAAATCCTGCTAGTTCATTTAACTCAACCGAGATTGTTCATCTAGAACCACGAATGACATGTATCAATATTCTTTTCAAAGTCATTGAGAAAAGCCTCATTAGGATTGTAAGATCAAAATCAACAGGTACGGAGTATAAAATCTGTGAGTGTATAGTCGGAGATTCTACTGCAAGAATCAAACTAACTCTTTGGAATGATGACATCGAACTTGTTGAACCGGATCACTCATACGTTCTATCGGAGGGATTCATTAGTATGCATGATGAATGTATGATTCTTTCGAAAGGAAGGAGGGGAAGAATTACTCCATCCGATGAAGAAATAGAAACATCAATGGATTCCATAGACATGAGCAGACCATTCATGGGTAGACAAAGAAAGAGCAAGACTCGCCCAGTAACAACCAGAACATTGGAAGGAACAAAGGGTAGAGAAGCAAGAGGATATTGCTCACGGAAGTCCTTTTGAGTTGGAACAGACAATGGATTATCTGCTAGGTTATGAAGATGAAACTAAGATTCCAAGACAATTCAATACCATATCCAATTTCAATTCAGAGGGGAAAACTTAGGCTCAGTGGTCTAGATCTTCATGAGATATCGGATATCATCTCATCAACCATGCCTGACCCTGCAAATTCTGAAACGTTGACTGAAAATCAACTAATAGAGTCGATAAGAAGTTCACTTTCCAACTATCCTGATTCAGTAAAACAGAATTACGATTTACTAATGCAGTATGAACAACTAAGGGGGGAGGATGAATCAATACCACCATTGGTCCTCGTATTGGAAGGTGCTTCAGCCACAGGAAAATCACTCTTAGCGATTGAATTGATTCAAGACCTTACAGCTACCCGATTCATTAGTACTGATACAGTTCGACAATTGGTTCGCGGAGTCTATCAAGAAAAGCAAGCTCCAGAGATCTTTTGTCATACATATCAAGCATACAGATACAAACAACTGGGTGACCAATATCTCCATCCTGTGGTCAGAGGATACCTAGCTCAAATAGACCTGATGAAACCCTTCATTGATGACCTCATTCAACGAGTTCTGAGTGAAGGAACTCAGGTCGTTGTTGAGGGTGTTCATATTCAACCAGGATCTTTGAATTCACTAAGTGATGGAATACTTGAGGTACTCGTTAATCCGAGCGTTAATACACATAGAGCAATGTTCTTTGAAAAACACGCTTCTGGAAAACTAAGAACTGTCACATCAGACAAGGAAATCAGGGAGCAGGAATTTAATTCAACAAGACTAATCCAAGATTATCTGGTCAATCGGGCTCTAGAAAATGAGATTCCAATTATTAAGATGGAGAGCTACGAGAAAGCGAGAGAAGAAGTATCCGAATTTATTCTTAAGACAATAAAGACACTTCTCAAAAAATACAGCTGAGGAGATAGAATAATGAGCTGGAAAAATGAATCCCTTGAAAGGCTCTTCAACCCACAGTCCATAGCTGTCATTGGGGCTTCCAATAAACCTGACAAACTTGGAGCATTGACATTACTTGCTTTGAAATCTTTTGAAAAGAATGTCTTCCCCGTCAATCCCCGACTGGATTCAATTCAAGGAGTTCGATGTTATCCAACCGTGACATCTATTGAGAGTCCTGTCGATCTCGCAATGATTGCGGTAGGTCCGCAACAAATGCTATCAGCCTTAGAGGATTGTGCAGAAGGTAAAGTTCGGGGAGCTATCATCTTTTCAGCCGGGTTCAAAGAACTTGGTGGAATGGGTGTTGAACATCAGAGACGGGTAAAGGAACTAGCAGATAAAGCACGGATTGCAGTGATTGGTCCGAATTGTCTGGGAGCTGGAAACCCAAGATTGAATCTCAATGCGACTTTTTTCCCACATCCAGTTCCCATGAAAGCAGGCTCTGTAGCAATGGTGAGTCAAAGTGGTGGAGTTACAGGACTGATGTTGTACCAAGCATCTGATAGAGGACTTGGAGTATCAAAGTTCGCCAGTGTCGGGAATAGAGTGAATATCGATTTTCATGATATGATTCGATATCTACGAGATGATTCGCAAACTGATGTTATCTGTCTGTTTGTCGAAGGTACTGAATATGGACGTGAAATGAAAGATGAGATCTCAAAAACAACTCCAATGAAACCAGTAATTGTATTCAAGGTGGGCAAGACCCCTGCATCGAGAGATGCTGCGTTGAGTCATACTGGAAGTCTTGCAGGCAACTCGGAGATCTATAGTGGTGCAATAAAACAATCTGGAGCGATTGAGGTTGCAGGTGTGTCAGAGATGATCGACACAGCACATCTACTCTCGGTTTGTCCTCATAGACCAAAAGGTGACAGCGTTGCGATTGTCACTCATACGCTTGGAATTGCCTTGATTGCTGCGCAGACTCTGGAGCTAGATGGTGCTATTCTGCCACCCCCCTCGAGAGAAGCGGCAAAATCGATTCAATCTCTACTCAACATGCCTATTGAGATACCTATCAAGAATCCTGTGGATCTACTAGCTCAAGGATGGGCAAATCCAGACATCTTTGGAAGAGCATTCGATATTATACTAAATGATGATCGCTATGATTCTGTCATGATTGTCTTTGCTCCGAATTATCAAGAGGGTATTGGGGGAGGCATTCCAATTGAAAAAATAGTCCAAGCATCCAGCAAGGTCTCAAAACCAATAGTAAGTATCCTCTCATCACCAGAGCAGAATAAACCACCGGGTTATGAAATTCTTGAGGCTGCAGGTATTCCGTTCTATTCCAATCCCCAAAGAGCTAGCAAAGCACTGGTGAATGTAATCAAAATTGCAAAAAAAAATGAAAACACAATAGAGCCTGTGACACGTTCCGCGAATTAGATAACATACAGTTGGATCATCAGGCTGTTCAGTTCAAAAAAAAAAGAGCCGCTGGCAAAACCAACGGCGTAATGATCTATCTCTCTGTGAATGCTACTGCTTCCCTCTGCACTTGGGTGGTTGTACTCACGTCTTCACCGTTGAGTGTTCCATCAAGAAGAGCTCCATATGCAGCCATATCAAAATGACCATGCCCCGAGAGGTTGAATACGATGACTTTCGACTTCTTTTTCTTCTTGGCCTCTAGCGCAATATCAATGGCTGCCTTTATTGCATGTGCAGATTCAGGCGCTGGAATTACTCCCTCAGTCTTAGCAAATACAACACCAGCGTTTAGTACTTCCAGCTGGTCATATGCTATTGGTCTAATGCGACTCTCCTCTACCAGAGCACTGATAGTAGGAGCAACTCCATGATATCTAAGACCACCAGCATGTATCTTTGGAGGAACAAAATCCGCTCCGAGAGTATACATCTTTAGTTTTGGTGTCATACCTGCTGTATCACCGAAATCATAACGATATTCACCCTTTGTCAAGGATGGACATGCAGTAGGTTCAACAGCAATATAATCACATTCTCGAAACTTGTCATCAGCAAGAAATGGATAGGTCATTCCCGCGAAATTACTGCCGCCGCCAACACAACCAATGAATACATCCGGAGTCTCTTCAGCAGCTGCTAATTGAGCCTTGACCTCTTGACCAATTACAGTCTGTTGTAACAATACAAAGTTCAGAACCGAACCTAGAGTGTACTTTGTATTTGCTGTATTGATCGTGTCTTCTAGAGCCTCGCTAATTGCAATCCCTAAAGTACCTGGATGGTCAGGATTATCAGCGTTCACCTTCCGACCGTATGCTGTTCTATCTGACGGACTAGGGACAACTGTTCCCCCATATGTACGCATCAGTGTACCACGATATTGTTTCTGCTCGTAGCTGATACGAACCATGTATATCATTGCTTCAAGTCCAAAATACGAACAGGCAAGGGCAACAGCACTACCCCATTGTCCAGCTCCAGTCTCTGTTGCAAGTCGCTCAGTTCCTTCTTTCTGAGCATAATATGCCTGTGCTGTAGCTGTATTGAGCTTATGACTTCCTGTTGGTGAAGCATCCTCTCTTTTGAAGTAGATACGAGCGGGTGTCTTGAGATATCTTTCAAGACCTACTGCTCGCTGAAGAGGTGTGGGGCGCCCTGAGCGAATCAGGATATCTCTTACTTCTTCAGGAATAGCAATTCGTTTCTCTGTTGCCACTTCTTGTTTTACACACTCCTTCGGAAAGAGAGCCAACAGGGCGTCTGCACTAATTGGTTCCTCAGTGCCTGGATCCAAGGGCGGTGGAAGGGGTGTTTCCAAGTGTGGCAAGATGTTGACATAGTGAGTTGGTGTTTCTTCACAATCTAGTAGGATTCTTGTCTTTATCATTTTTCAAACTCCTCTACTCACCGTTTCTCTGTGTAGCATCTCCTCTGAATCAGTAGCAAGTGCTTCAGAGATTGTATCCTAGAGTGAACTAGGAATCTCAATGATTTCCATAGAAAAGAAGCCAAAGATGGAGTGCTGAATGTGATATATGGCGGAATGACTAAACGGGCCCGACAAGGCCCCTTTGCCATTGGCCAAGGCACACTCGAATCATGTCTCCACACTCAGAAACGGTTGAAACCCCGAGTTTTGACTCATTTATAAAGATTGTGCATAAAAAGACATTAATGTATACAAGTGTACACTATATGAGAGGGGAAGTTGTAAAAAATAATCCTTGTCATTTACAAAGGTTTACAACGCAAATACATTCAAAATCATTTTAGAGGAACATTAGCTGGTGTAGTCCATGTATGATGAAATGACTCGCGCATTGAAGAGTAATGATGAGTGCGAGATTTTCAAGATGTTTTTTGAGGCATCACCACAGGGAGTCATTATAGTAAGAGATAGGAAGATAGAATACATTAACAAATGGCTTAGCAATAAAGTTGGAATCCCATACGATATGGCAATAGGTCAAGATGTTTCAGACTTAGCCAGTGTCCTAGCTGAAGACCAAAGAGAAGAAGCATTACAGAGATTCACGAATCTAATGGAGAAACACCACCAGGTTGACCAAGACCGTTATTCCTTCACAAGCAAGGACGGAGAAACTGTCATATTAGAGATTACAGCGAATACTCTGGACATTTCTGGTAAAAAATACATTATCGCTTACGCATCAGATATGACTAAAGATGAAATGTCGAAGAAAACAATTGCTCAAGAGAGGAAAGCGTATAGTATCATTGCAGAGGCCGCATTAAGTACTGAGAATTTATCCCAGGTCTGCAAGGATGTCCTTCAAGAACTTATTGACACTCTAGACTTTGAAGTCGGGACCATTCGTCTATTCGTGGAAGAGAGCAATTCTCTAGAACTTATAGCCTCAGTGAATCTAGATACCACATCGATTGCAGATAGTGTATCCGTGGATGATTCGACGTATCTTGTCGCAAGGACTGCTCGAACTCTAGAACCGCTTTTTGTTGAAGATGTGACCAAATCATCTGAGAGCATAGATAGAATGTCTCGAGCAATTTCGATAGGAATTAAAACCCTGATTTTTTGGCCAATAATTGGAGCTGATCGTTCATTAGTTGGAGTCATTAATATTGCATCAAGGAAAGTGAGACCTCTAACACAGGACCATAGAATTGTCTTTGCTACAATTGCTGGTATGTTCGGGACTGTTCTCGAACGAAAAAGAACTGACGAGCAATTAAAAGATAGTCAAGAGCAATTCAAGGCTTTTGCAGATAATATGCCAGGACCAGTATATATCAAAGACCATGACTCCCGAGTTGTCTTCATAAATCATTATATGAAAAACATGCCACCAAGAACTGACTGGGAAGGTCTCAAGAATATTGATCTCTTTAGACAAGATCGTGCTGCGATGTTAACTGAAGAGGATCAGAAAGTTCTTGTAAGGGGACCAATTGATAGAATTCAGGAAGTCAGAGACAGAGATGGTAAAATCAAGATATTCCGTACACATAAATTTCCAATCTTCCGAGATGGCAAACCACCGCTTATTGGTGGATTCTCGTTAGATATAACTGAAAGAATCGAGGCTCAGAAACAGAGAGAAGAGGCTTTAGCAAGGGCTGAATGGGCAACAGATCTGATGGCTCACGACCTCAACAATATGCATCAAGGAATAATGGCAAGTCTTGAATTGATATTAGAGGATGAATACTTACCAGATAGACTCCGCATCATGGCTGAAAATGCATTGATGCAAGTGAATCGGAGCGTGTCTCTGATATCAAATGTGAAGAAATTCTCATTAGTCAATCAATCTGCTCCTGCTCTTGAGAAGACAGACCCAGCAAACTCGTTGTTTGTTGCCATTGAAACTGTTAAACAGTCTTTTCCAAATAGACCAATCACTGTAAAGACGAATATCGAGAGAGGTAGTTATTGTATCATGGCTGACGACTTCCTTCAGGACGTCTTCTATAATCTTCTTCATAATGCTGTAAAATTTACAGCATCAAAGGATGTGTACATAGAGGTCAATACAGAAGTTATCAATGATGGCGAGTTTCTGAAAATGGAATTCCTCGATTGGGGAGATGGAATTGATGACCATACCAAAGAGCGACTGTTCACTGGAATGAGTGACCATATTCGACGAATCTCAGGAGTGGGGCTTACCCTTGTTAAGCAGATCATTGACAATTATCGTGGGAGTATTCGTATTGAGAATCGAGTAAAGGGTGATCATTCAAAGGGTTCTAGATTCATTGTATTGTTGCCCCATGGGTGCTAGATGAAATCAAAGTATCGATTTTTGCCAGAATGGTTAAATCTCAGATTATTAAACGGAGCAGTGCAATAGGATGTAACTATCTTGACTGATGAAGGTCCGCAATATGTTCTCAAGATGGTGGCATTAGGAGATGGAGCAGTTGGCAAGACCAGCTGTATAATGCGATACACGGAGAACAGATTTGGTGAGCAGTATAAGGCTACAATTGGTACTAGTATAGCAGTTAAGATTGTAAATATTGAAATTGATGGAGAACATTTTCAGACGCAAGTAGTCTTGTGGGATCTAGCAGGACAACCCACGTATAAAGACCTTCGGCAAAGATACATGACTGGATCATCAATGGCATTCATTGTTTATGATGTTACAAGACCGGATACCTATCTCAATGTGAATGAATGGTACAACAGTTTCCGATCTGTCTGCCCAGAAGCTGTTATTGCATTAGTTGCAAATAAAGTTGATAGAGCTGACAGACTTGTTCCTCGAGAGGCTGGTGAAATGCTCAGGAAATGGTTGAGTGTCCGTTATTTTGAAACATCAGCACGCACAGGACACAATATCAATAAGCTATTCGAAGAATGTACCAAACTGGCTATATTGCAGGAAAGGGAGAGAGATTCAGAGATTTGAATTTAAAGCATTGAGTTGCATCCTTCTATGATAATTTACTTGCTACCTATTTCTATGGGAAGAAGGTCAATGCCGCTTGAAAGGCATAATCAAGGACAAGGTTTGGAAATACCAACAGCAAGAGAACAATAGCTACACAAATGCCTACTGCAAATAGGGGTACTCTTGGTAGATTTAATTTCGAGTCATCAACAGGTTCAATCATGTAAGTATATTTCAGTATTCGTAAATAATAGCCCAAGGAGAAGACTGAGTTCAAGAGACCTATCAAAGCCAACCACCACATGTCTGCGAGGATTGCACTCTGGAAGAGTACTAATTTTGACCAGAACCCTACACCTACAGGAAGTCCTGCAAGAGAGAGCATCAGTATGGCAAACATAGCTGCTGCAATGGGTGCTCGCTTGTTCAATCCCGCGAGGTCATCATAGGTTATTCTCTTCGTGAGTCTTAAAGATAGCATCCACACAAGGATGAAGGCAGCTGTCTTCATTATTGCATGAGTGAATGCATGAAAACTAGCTGCAGCCATGCCCAATTCGTTAGCTGCGGCGATACCAATGAAGAGATAACCCATCATCGCAATGCTGGAATACGCTAACATCCTCATGATATCCTTCTGAGCGAGAGCTAATAGATTACCAATGATCATTGTTAGGATTGCTACACCAGCTATTAATAGAGTCCACTCAGTCCTAGCAACAAAGAATGCAACCATCAAGATTCGTAGAAGGGCACTCACTCCTGTCTTTTTAGAACCTCCTGCAAGATAAGCAGTGACACTACCATCAGCACTTGCATATGCATCAGGAACCCATTGCCATCCAGGAAATATACCGACCTTGAATCCGAATGAAACAATAAACAAGACCATTGCAAGAAGCATTGTGTAGACCGCTGGTTCACTACCAGCTGGTGAAGCCCATAGGCTATTAATGAACACTCCAATGGTGTGAAGGTCAGTGGTTCCAGTAACACCAATAGTCAGAGCAATGCCAAGTAGCATGAGGTTTGTTGCAAGCAAGCCCATAACGAAGTATTTTGTAGCGCCATCTACAGATTCCCGTCTTGGACTAAGAGCAACGAGAACATAAGTTGGCGTGGACATCAGTTCCCAGGCAAGAAATAGAGCTACAAGATCTGTCGCCATAATTACCCAGAGAGCTCCTGCAAAAGAGAGGAGAAGTAGGAAATTGTAGGTCCCTTTGTCACCCCCCCAAAGAGTGGAAGAGAGCAAGACTAGGAAAGCAACGATAAGAACAATGTAGATGAAGAAATCGGTGAAAGCATCGCGAATGAATAATGTTCCAAACGAATAGCCACTCATAGCACTGGGATCGAACAGAAGCATCTCAAATGTTGCAAGAATGACACCGATGAAGCTTATGACTAATGGATTATATCGAAGTCCGACCATTAGGGCAAGTAATCCAAAGACTACCAGAGTAATAGCAGGAAGGGACATGATCCATTCAGCTGGTACAATTGCGAGCAATAGGTCTCTTAGAGGGGCTAATAAAGCCCTTAGGCTGTCAAGCAAGATGTCTAATTGCAGCATTATGGTAAACCTCCGCTCAGCATCAGTTCAACAACTGGTTGAACGAGATTCAATATCAGATCAGGCCAAATCCCAAGCAGAATCACAGGAATTAACATGAGGATTGGAGCAATGAGATCGCTTCGTGCGGCTTCATTCACGCTTTTTTCGGGGTCAATATCACTAAAGACAATTCGATTTAACATCCAGAGCATGTAGCCTACTGTCAAGAAAATGCCAAACGCGATGAATGCGGTCCACGGATGAATGACAATGGCTCCAAAGATGACCAGTGCCTCTGCTATGAATCCACTAAATCCAGGAAGACCGAAAGCTGCCAAGGTAGCAATGATCATAATCGCTGAGAGTTTAGGAGCCTGTGTCATCAATCCCTTAACTTCGGGAATCTCACGAGTACCTACACTATATTTGAGCTGCCCAGCTACAATGAACATGACAGAGATTATGGTGCCGTGTGAGAACATCATGAATATAGAACCTTGGATAGCCAAGTTCGCAGCAGCTCGAATAGCTGCATCTGGAGAATTGTAGGCAGCCGCATACGCAGCAACGCCAAGTAGGACCCATGACATGTGGTTGATAGACGTATAAGCTACAAGGCTCTTCATATCAGTCTGAGCAAGTGCGGTAAATGCAGCGTAGATACATGTGAAGACAGCCACAAAGGCAAAGGGAATGGCAAGTCTAGCCATTGCTTCTGGGACCATCCAAAGTCCGAGTCTGATGAATGCATACCCACCCATCTTCAGAAGAATTCCAGCGAGGATAACTGAACCAGGAGTTGGTGCCTTTACGTGAGCCCATGGCAACCAGTTATGTAATGGAAATACTGGAAGTTTCACGCCTGCACCCATGAATATGGCAAGAGCAAAACCTATCTGAATGGTTGGGTCAAGTCCGATGTTCCGAAGCGCAACCATGCTGAATGTTGGGACTGCAGTTGGATATCCAAGAATATTGAACTGATAAGACATGAAATAGATGTAGAAGAATCCAACGAGCATTACTGCAGAACCAAGATGAGTATAGATGAAGAACTTGATAGCCGCGTGTCTGCTTCCATCTTCGCCCCATCTGCCAATGATGAAAAACATTGGTACAAGGACAAGTTCCCAAAAGATGAAGAATCCAATGAGATCAAGAGATACAAAAACTCCAAGGAGGCCTGTCTGCAGGAGCAGGAATAAGGAGTAGTATACACCTTCTGCGTTCTTGATATGATTTGATGCAATTGCTGCAATCCATACGACGAGATTGGAGAGGAGGATCATTACTACTGAGATTCCATCAACACCAAGAATGATTTGAAAGACAGGAGAATCAACAGTGGTTCCAAGTCTCGCAATCGTATAGATCCATGTGTAACTCATTCCACCAGGATCTGGACCAACTGAAGGAGTACCTAGAATGAGTAGAAGGGCTAAGCCTAGTTCGAGTGTCGTAATCAGGAGTGTGATTGCACGTGCACCCTTGCTGCCTGCGATGTATGCAAGGACCGCACCAACTAGAGGAATGACAAGTATGAGGACGAGGATATTCATTGGAATACTTGTTATCAAAGTTGTAGAGTCTACCTGCAATTAGAGCACCCCCAATGATAGAAGTCCAATGATGATCAGGAGACCTACTCCGAAAATCACCACTCCGACGTAGTCATTGATCTTTCCTGTCTGAGACTCAAGTCCAACCTCAGAAGCTTCAACACTCTTTGTTGACACGGCCTCAGCAAAACCATCCACAACATTATCATCAAACCATCGAATCTTAGTCGCAAGTACCTGGGCTGTGGCTGCAGACTTGAAGTCAATGCCATCAATTATAGGCTCATCAATCTCCCTGCGCCAGAGATCAGCAAATCTGAGGAACTTGTTGACAAACCAATAGTATCCCTCATTGATATACCAGCGGTGCTTCAAGAAGTTGTGCAACTTCCTAAGAATTCCATTCTCTGGAATGATTGAGTTTGGAGTATCTTGGTTTTTAATGTAAATCCAATAGGCTGGAATCCCACCAAGAGCAAGTGCTCCAATGGTGAGTGTGAAGGGAACTAAACCTTCTGGACCAAATTTCGCAGCTACCATATCCTCAAGAAATATGATAAACAAGTCCCTATTAGTCTGGAGGACAATATTCTGTATCATTGGATAGATTATGAAGGCAATGATAGTGAATGCTGCTAGAATGTAGAGCGGAATCATCATAGCTGGACCTGGATCAGAGGGTACCCCGCGATGTTCGTCATGAGATTCTTCGGATTCCTCTTTGTCATTATGGCTACTGATTGATTCCTCCTCTTGGTCATGTTCGTCAAACTCTGATGGGCCATAGAAGACCATTCCCATGAGTCGAATGCTATAGAAGATTGTACAAGCCGCAGCTGCGATAGCAAGAATGAACAGGAAAATTCCCAGAGGCGTTTCAACACCAAGTGCATATACATGCTCTATGATTGAGTCTTTTGACCAGAAACCTGAGAATGGAGGAATTCCTGACAACGCTAGCACTCCAATCCACATAAGCGCAAAGGTCTTGGGCATATACTTCTTCAACCCGCCCATCTTACTCATATACTTGGTATGTAACGCGTGGATAATCCCACCAGATGAGAGAAACAGCAACGCTTTGAATGCACCATGACTGACGACATGCATGACGCTACTCAGATAAGCAACATCATAATGCGTCAACATGCCAGCAGTACCTATTGCAAGCATCATATAGCCTAGTTGGCTAAGAGTTGAGAATGCCAACACCTGCTTCAGTTCATTTGAGACCATTCCCATTGTACCAGTAATGAATGCGGTGAGAGCACCAACGATTGCAACTATGGCAAAGAAGGTGAACGCATCAGGGAAGCCTATCTGTAGCGGAAACATCCCAATAGCAGATGAAGAGTGTCCGCTTGTCTCTGTAGCAGATACGATTGTCAAGAGAAATCTTGCAGTGATATAGACTCCTGCTTTGACCATGGTTGCAGCATGAATCAAAGCAGAAACCGCAGTCGGACCACTCATGGCTTCGGGGAGCCATACCTGCAGAGGGAATTGACCTGACTTTCCAATCGCGCCAGCAAAGATTAACAAAAGCGTGGGCAACAGAAGACCCACACCAGCTAGGGCAGTTATCCAGCCGCCATGTTCTGCAATACCTTCAACAGCCTGACTTCCAATTGATGTGTCTTGAAAGAGAAATGACCCTGTGAATGTAAATAGAAGCAGGATGCCGCCCAGCATCAGTGCGTCACCAATTCTTGTTACCACGAAAGCCTTTGTTCCGCAATGAGTATTGTACTCGCCCTCGGTCTTGAACTGCAGCAACGGATTACTTGACTCATAGCCAGTTGGGTCTACCTCTGGAGGATTGCGCTTGTCATTCCAGAAACCAATGAGTCCGTAACTACAAAATCCCATGATCTCCCATCCAATAAACGCAATCAGGAGGTTGTTTGAGAGGACCAGGGTAAGCATACCACCCCCGAAGGCAAGCATCAGGAAGAAGAAGCGGTCTCTATCTCCCTCGTGTGCCATGTACTCGGTGCTGTACACGTATATGAGAAAACAGAGCGTGCTAGCAAGTACACCCATGATGACGGACAGTGAGTCAAGAAGCATACTAAAGGGAATCACAAGTCCAGGAATGTTGATCCAATTCCAGGTCTTAGGGACTGATCCAATGTCAGGTATGAGAGACCAGCATAGAATCATAGAGATGCCCATCAACAATGCAGGAGTCCAGTCTCTAGCACGAGTACTATACCTCCCAATTATTGGGACAAATAAGGAACCTGCAAGTGGAATGACGATGATTAGATATTCTGGTAGACCAAAGAGCATTTGATTCACCTCACGGACCAAGTGCACTCGAAAACGCCGGGACAATGACATCTAGTGCCAAGCTCGGGAATATTCCAAAGATTACAATGAGGACACCAAGGATGATCATCGGAATGGTCATGGATCTTGGACTTTCCTTAACATCTTCGAGCTCTTCGGGATGAGGCCCAAGGAAGACTCGCCAGAAGAAACGAAGCATGTATGCTGCGCTGAGGATAGAGCTGGAAACAGCTAAAATTGCTAAAATCAGAAATGGTAAGTTAGTTCCTAGGACAATATGGGTAAATGGATCGGTAATTATAGCACGATTAAATCCCCCGAGGAACATCATCCACTCCGAAGCGAATCCGGAGAGCGGAGGACTACCGGCAATGCTCATCATTCCGATGGCAGCTGCGAAGGCGGTGATAGGCATCTTATTTGAGAGACCTCCCATCTTCTTAATATCACGAAGTCCGGTCTGATGAATAACAGCTCCAGCGGTCATAAACAGCAGACCCTTTGAGAAAGCATGATTGATGAGATGGAACATTCCACCTGAAACACCTATGATTGTAACAGAACCGAGAGCAAATAGTACGTACCCCATCTGTGAAACGGAGGAGTAAGCAAGGAGTCTCTTGATGTCCACCTGAGCTAGTGCCATGAAACCGCCATAGAACATCGTGATAACACCGAGTGCAGCTACCCAGATTGAGAGCGATATCGCTGCATCGTAAAGGGTCAGGGTACCGAATCGTACCAGAGCATAGGCGCCGGTTTCAATCATAGCACCAGACAATAGGACTGAGATTGGAGTTGGAGCCTCAGCATGAACTGGTGGTAACCACCAGTGGATTGGGAAAACTGCCATTTTCACAAGGAATCCAGCAGCTAGAAGTATGAAAATGACCTTGAAGATGAGGTCACCATTAGCAACAATATTTGCCAGAACAAATGAACCACCCTGAGCATAGAGAAGTCCAAAGCCTATCAGGATACAGACAGCTCCAGATTGTGTGTACAACCAGAATTTCAGAGCAGTACGTTTTCTGGTTTCAGGGAAACCCCAGAACAGAATCAGGAAGTAGCTTGGCACCAACATAAGCTCCCAAGCTATAAAGAACTCGATCATATTAGTCGCAAGAGTTACCCATGTCATTCCCATTATGAAGAACAATTGATTTGCGAAAAAAGTAGGTTTGTTCTCAGTATGTTTGGTATAACCCACCGCATAGACAACTGATAGAAATCCAAGAACTACTACAGCAAAAGTGATTGGAAATGCAATTGGATCCAAGTACAGCCCAAATGGCTCAAGTAGATTTGACCATACTGCTGTTTCAACGGATGAGCCAAACATCATGAGCTCGTAGAATGGAGGAATCATCAGGATGGTTCCTACAAGAGACACAGCAACTGCAATTCTACCAGCTGCATCGCCAATGCTAGCCTTGAACAGGTAGATGAAGAGACCTCCGATGAACATCACGGCGAGTGATAGTGCCATGAAGGGAATTCCAAACAACACTACCTGAACCTCCTTCCACGCCACTCAAGAGGGTCTCTATCGAGTTTTGTTATCTTATCAGGGCCATAGATAAGGTCATCACGGTCACCCTCCGAGAGGTCCACGATTTTCGTATGGAAAAGTGCATCGAATCGACAGGCACTGACGCAATCTCCGCAGAAAATGCAACGCGTATAATCAAAATAGAGAGCTGCATCCTTCTCGAACTTTCTATCTTCCTTGTCAATACGAATTGCTGCAACAGGACATGCTCTCACACACTGAGCACATGCAGTACAGTTCTCACGAATGTGGATGTGTCTGCCACGGGTTCTCTCAGGATAAGGTCTGTCTTCAAATGGATAGAAGTAAGTGAATGGTCTTTTGAATGTTTGACGAAAGACGTGTTTCAGGATTTGAAATATTTCACCAAGATTACTTAGGAAACCCATCGCATTATCCTCCTATCACAAGCGGAAGTAGTCCTGGTATGTAGACAACTGCAAACATGACAAGAACTACATTAAGTATTGAAAGTGGCAGTAAGTATTTCCAACAAAGGTGCACTATCTGGTCCTGTCTGATTCTATAGAAGGAAGATGTCACAACTACAAAGATGAATAATACGACAAGCCACTTGATTAGGAAATTGACAATTCCTGGTAAGAATGGAAGTCCATTAAAACCACCAAAGAAGAGTACAACCATTAAGGCTGAGTAAAGCATTTGTTCGGCAAACTCAGCAAAATAGACCAACGTGAAGTAGATGCCCGATAGCTCTGTTCGCCACCCGAAGATAATCTCGGAGTCTGCAACGGGAGCATCAAAGGGAAACGTTCCTACAGAGGCAATTGCAGCAACCATGAAGGTGGTAAAGTTGATTGGGAGAAGAACAATGTACCAGATGCTGGTCTGCGCTTGAACAATTCCGAAGAGACTCAGAGAACCAGCAAGCATTGCAGGACCAATAGAAGAAATGACCATGGGTATCTCGGAGGCAAATTGGTTATTTGCAGCTCGAAATCCTCCAATCAGAGAATACTTGGAACCTGAGACCCAACCGATTAGTAGTGAGAGTACAGGCACTGCAGTGAGAAATGCAAAGACTAGCACTAGGCTCACAGAAAGGTCGGGAAAGGCAGGATTTCCAAGAATATTCCATATTGGATCCCAGGGTATGAATGCGAAGGGAAGTAGTACAATTAAGAGGAGTAACGAAGGTAGAATCCTATAAGCCCAACGTCTTGCCTTGTCGGGAATTATTGTTTCCTTAGCCATGAGTTTGATTGCATCCGCAAACAATTGTAGACCACCATACTTGCCCATATGTGTCGGTCCACGTCTATCCTGAATTCGTGCCCATGTCTTCCGGATGAACCAGATACTGAAAATGAGTGCAAGCACGATGAAGATGAGTCCAGGGAATATAATAGAACGGAATAGAAACATGAAATTCTCAGGGATTATTACTATGGCCCATACTCCATTGATAAGATCAATGATCCAAAAGAAGAACCATTCAATGACATTCCAAAACCAGATCAAGAGACCGATGAACCAATTATAAAGCCCGTCAAGCCAAGTTATGAAATCGAACTGCATCTCATCGCACCTCCTATCTGTCCCACCACCCGGGATAAGGATCCAAGCTTCCAAATATCGCTGGAAAGTCCGCAAAACGAGCACCTGGCACAATATGCTTCAATGCATAATATGATGCGAAGCAAGGACCACGTATTTTGGCTCTATATGGAGTCTGAGCCTTATCGAATGTCTTCAACCAAACGGTTGTGATTCCACGAGTACCCTCAATCCTACCATAACCCTCTCCTTCAGGTAGACGATTGACTTTGGCTCGAGCCTTGGGGTCAATGATTGGACCTTCAGGGACAAGAGGTAAGAGCTTTCTGATAATACCAACTGAAGTCTCAATTTCTTTGAATCGCTGAACTAGTCTGTCAAATGCATCGCATTCACCAGGATGATTCTCGTTTATTGTAATGGGTACTTCCCAATCAATCATATCATATGCAAGATTCGAGTCAGGGTCATCCTTACGGAGGTCCATTGGAATACCACAAGCTTTGATATTAGGACCACTCAAGCCCCACTTGAGACCTTGTTTTGCAGTGTACTGACCTACTCCCTCGGTACGTAACCTGAACGTAGGGCTACCAAGAAACATGTCCTTGAAGATCGGGATTCGTTCTTCCACTCTAGAGAGTGCAATTTCAAATTTTTCCAAGAACTTGGGAGTGAAATCATACTTAACCCCGCCAGGTGTGACATAGGATACAGTATGACGAGACCCAGTCAGTTCCTCAAAAGCATCAAGTGTATATTCTCTATCAACCCAGGGCCAAAGCAGCATCGCAAAGAGACCTAACTCCCCTGCAAATTGACCCCACCAAAACTGAAGAGAATGAATCCGATTCATCTCAATCATGATAGTACGCATGATTTTCGCGCGTTCTGGGACCTCAAGATCAACAATCTTCTCGACTGCAGCCACATAGGGATATTCTGCAACGAATGCTTCCATCATGCAGATACGTTCACATACCATTGAACCTTGCCTGAAATTACGGAACTCTAGACATTTTTCAGCCGAACGATGGAAATATCCAGCATTCGGGTCACACTCGACAATGTAGTCTCCAACAAGTTTCAGTTTTGTAGCCCACCCATGAGCACTGACATGTTGAGGACCAAACCAGATCTCACTGGTTTCATCAAGGATATCTGGACACATTCATTCGCCACCTCCACGTTCAGGTCTAGGACTAGGGGTTGAAAGGCCAGTTTCTTCAAGGCGACTTCGATCGGTCTTGAATCGTTTTCTCATGGGATATTTTCCAACCAAATCATCAGGCAGCAGGAGAGGTCTCATGTCAGGATGGTTCTCAAAGGTGATACCGAACATCTCACTAGTTTCACGCTCATGCCATTCCAACCCAGGAAATATGTCGCTAACAGTCTGAATTGATGGTTTCTCCCCTACAAGTGAAACTCGTAACTGACAGAGCATCGTTGATTCATGAGACCAAAATATGTAGACTACTTCGTATTTGTCATCCTCAAGATCAATGCCAAATGCAGATTCGGGTAAGGCATCGGGAACCAATTCGTCAATAAGTGATACCACATCTCGAATTTTCTCATGAGGGACCAGGAGCTCGATCTTATTTCCCTGAAGTGGTTTAGACTCGACCTCAGGCAGCTTATTGATGATTGCACGACCCAGTGACGATGCATCAGGCATTGCTATCATCCTCCAGTTTGAATGGTCTACCAAGGTCAACTGATTTGTATCGTTGATTGTAAATAAGCATCAGAACCATCGCAAGAGCTGTGTGAGCTGCTGCCACAGAGATCACCAGCATGAGTAAACCCTGTCCCGTAAATGTGAAGACAGGGCTGTAGATTGAAACAGCAACTAGGGCAATGTTGACTCCATTACCAAGGATTTCAGCTCCAATTAGAATACGTATGAGATTTCGCTTGACCATCATTCCATAGATTCCGAGACCTATGAGAATGAACGCCACCACCAGATACCAGGAGAGGGGGACCATTATGTATCAACCTCCTCAGTCCCATTCTGCGGGGATTCATCTTCAATATCAGATGCTTCGTCATCAATTGGTTCAGGAACTGACTCAACACCAAAATCACTTACTATAGGTGTGAGACGTTCTGCTTTCTCCATCTTCAAAATAGCAATAGATCCAACAATTGCTGTGAGAAGGATGAGAGCAATCATCTGAACATAGATACCATGATCAGACCAGAGCCATTTTGAGAGAAGTTCAAGATTGTTCTCAAGTGGCGGAGTCACTGATGAGAAAGTTTCGTACCATGGAAAAACGAGGGCTAGGGCTGCTGACAATGAGCCAACCATCGCTGATAGTACCAATCCAGCATTCCTTCTTCTAGGCGAAGCGAAGACCTCCAAGGAAGAGTCTTGGGCTCGGGGTAGAAGAAGCACTGCGAAGATTATCAATGCACTAATCCCTCCAGTGTATACAGCGATCTGCATACCTGCAATGAAAGGTGCTTCAAGCAATAGAAAGAAACCAGCAACAAAAGAGGCCATGAAGCCAAAAAAGAATGCCGCGTAGACAATGTCACGATGTTCCAGTGCAAGGTATGCAAGAAAAATGACAATGGCAGCAATTACAATGAACTCAGCCTCTTCAAACCATATATCGAGTTGCATCTCTTCAGTGACCTCCTGCTTCAAGCTCTTGTTTTTCCTTTGCAGCCTTAGCTTCGCGATATAGTGCTAGAGTTTCTTTTCCACTGAGGAAAGTCTGGGGAAGCATCTTCATGGCAAAGCCGAGACCACCCATAAGAATCAGCACAAATACAAGGACTTGCCAAACGATTGTCGGGCTCAATCGAAAAGAGGATGCAGCAAGTAACCACAGAAATGCGCCAAGCACATCAACAACAACAAACAGGATAGTATAGACAAGATAGTTGTAGGGATAGGCAATTCTTGCGGGGCCTATTGGTTCTTCACCGCATTCGTAGCTCGATGTCTTTTCACTATTCTGGAGAACATGAGGCCTCAATACCCAAGATCCAACTAACATTCCGAGAATCAGGACAATAACTAATACTGCCCAGACAAGCACCGGGAAGAAATCGATGAAAAGCCTCATCGTAATCAATAGACCTCCTAGAGTGAAAACTCAGCGCCAGGTGAGTTGTGGAAAATGACTTCTTGTCTGCAATATCTATCTCTTGCGGTTTCAGTGCACAAATGTTTCATTCTCTAAGCTCCGCATCTTTGATCCTGGCTTGCACAGCACATCACCATTTATGGTCACGTTCCGTACTTTCGAACTTAAGCAGGCGCATTCTGAATGCATGTTAAAAACCATTCGCCCAAACAAACATCACTCAAAGGAGTTAAATATACAGCACAACACTTCGACTTTCTCGTAGTAACAAATGAAGAGGTCGAATTGGTTGTCATTCATCCGTGGCACATTTTTCTATTACTTGGTCCTTCTTATTGGGATGGGACTCCTTGGAGTATACTTCTGGATAATTCTAACAGCTACTATCTCAGACATAGCGATTAAACTAGTTCTGTTCCTGAGTGGCATAGTAACCGTATGCTCAACTTTTGCTCTTGCAAGGACCAAATCGAGACCGGGTCGTGTCAGTCTGACAACTTTGTCAGGAATCATAGGTGGTGTCCATGGATTCCTTATCATAACGCTCTTTCCAGAAGGTCTAATGGGAGCTCTACTCTTTTTCTGGATGGCCTGTGGATTATTGCTGGCCTTTGCGGCTCTCGCATGGCTTCCAGAAACAGACTAGGAATTATTGTGCCGATTCCGCTGGCTTTACATCGGAGCCTTGAGGTACTGACTCCTCAGTAGGTGCAGGCGTTTCTTTTACAGGACCATAATGAAGTGAACTAATATCCATAATTCCAGGAGATGTGTTCTTCTCCAAAGAAGCCATAATTGAAAATCCTCCAGCTGTCAACAAAGCACTTCCAATACCCCATGCTGAAAACACTATCAGATCTCCGAGGATAGTAGTCGTTGATCCAACCTGATATGATATAATCACGAAGAACAATCCTGCAATGACAGAGGGACCTAGCATGCTCATCTTTGCTTTTCCACGAGAAGGTCGCAAGTACCCTGTAAACAGGAACACCATTAGTGGAGGCAATCCAAGGAGGATTAGCATTGAGGGAGAGTTGTTGATGAAAGCAGATACTGCAACAGGATTGGTCCATAGTTGGTATCCGAAATTGGCATAATATGCACCCATCAAGAGGAAACCAACCCAAGCTAAGCAATAGGGTTCGCTATCTTCGCGTAGTGCCATTATTGAATCAACCCCATCGAATCCTGATTCTCGTACCGTTTTTGCCAGTGTGTAGTCCCAGCGCGTATCTTGTTCTGTAAAATCAAGTGAGCTCTCACAAAGTCAGCAGGTTTGGGAGGACAGCCGGGGATATAGACGTCCACTGGCACGACCGTATCAGCAGGAGCGATTAAAGAATATCCATCGAAAAACATTCCACCAGATGCTGCACATTGGCCATAGGATATGACATACTTTGGCTCTGGCATCTGTTCATAGATTCGACGAAGTCGTGGTGCCATCTTCTTTGTAAGGGATCCTGAGATCCAAAGGACATCCGTCTGCCGGGGTCCAAAGAGAGGGAGCATCCCGAATCTCTCTATATCCCATCGTGATGCTACTGCGGCTGCGCCATCAGCCATACAACACCCGAGTCCGTATTGAATCGGCCAAGGACTGTGAGCGCGACCCCACCGTAATAACCACTTCAGTGGTGGTACATTCTGAAGCCATTTCAGAAGAATTGGTGCAATCCTGCCAAAACCATTCCGTAGCAAATCGAAACCAATCCACATGAAGTACTTGCCCACACGTAACATGAAGGGAAGCCAATATGCAAAGATTTTACCAGGATTCGAAATCTCTTTTTGATCCCACTTCAGCTTCGCTGCTCGGATTCGAGCTAATCTCTGTTTGCCGAAGTAAATATGTGCATAATTAGCGAACCATATACCAGTTGAATGTGGATGTCCACCGTGACGTTGCGCAATTTTGAAAATGACAAAGCTCTGAGACCATGATAGCATATAGAAAGAACGACGTTCATCTTCGAGAAAATATCCCATCATTGTGACTGCGTTCTTAGAATTGACATAACCATCAATACCTGCCTTCGCAGATGCCTGTTCAAACTGGAAGTCATCAAAGATAGCACCTAAGTTTTCGAGTGGTGCAAATGCTTGTCCAACTACAAGGGTAGGTCCGGCCTTCTTGATTCTCATTGGGTAGAATCGCTCATGCCACTCGTGCTCGCCTACATGGTCATCATATAGGACTCCTTTGTGAGCCTCTGTGACTTGGCGAACCACTTCAGCACCGGTCTCGATCTCTTCTTCATCACCTTCGTAGACGACCATAATAGTACAGTGATGAACAGGATACGGGAATTTCCAGTCCTCCTCCCAGACAGACTTCTTCAAGTCTGTGTATTTAGATTCTTCAAATTTTATTGTGAAAGGGAGTGGACCGTCTTCTAGAATCTTCTCGATTGCGAGATTCATTAGGTAATTCTCTGGAAAGCTAGAGACAAAGGCTTTGATCCTGGTCAAGGGCTTAATCTTTAGGGTTACCTTTGTCAGTATACCAAGGATACCCTCTGTATCGCAAAAGAGATCTGTATCACTTGTACGAATTATCTTCTCATTTGGAAGAACTACTTCAAATTCAACACAGTTCTTGTTGATAGTCCCATACTTCAAACTACCTATCCCATCGCCTCCTTGGGCTACCCAGCCTCCAACTGTGGCGGAGAGGGCAGATGAGGGATAGCAGCGTAGGTCGAGACCAAGTCGATTGAGTTCTAGTTGAAGATTGGACCAGCAGATACCGGGTTCTACAACAACGGTCAGATTCTTCTCATCAACTGTTACAATATTATCCATACGGCGCATATCAACAACAACGCCTCCTTTTCGTGGTATTGCACCACCATAGCCAGAAGTGCCTGCGCCTCTAGGAACCAGAGGGATTTTTTCCGCATTTGCGAATTTATAGAGTGAACGAATCTCTTCAGGGGTCATTGGTTGAACGATAGCATCTGGTTTGAGATTCATCAACCAGCCAACCTGCTTTGGAAGAGAACCCACATCCATGGATTGAAGAAATAGCTCATGTTTAGCCGTGACTACACGGTCTCCAAAAATCTCTTTGAGCTGATCAATCTGTTTATGTTTGAGCCCCATGAATTGTCTCTCCAGGCTTTGAACCTAAGGAGGGTTTTAGAGAGCCGGGAATGCCTAGTTGCATAAAAACATAGCGAGGCACACCGTTGTGCGATATTATTTCAATACCGTGTAGAAAGGTTTTAAGGCGGCTAGGCAACGCAGACCCTAATTGGACAGCACGCAAAGTCGTTCAAATCCAATCTCCGGAGTGACATATAATGGACTTCCCAGCATTACGGAAATATGGGCTCGAAGAATTTCCATACATATGTGCCCAATGTAGCTATTGCCAGATTGGACATGGAGCCTGTCCGACATACAAAGTAAAGCGTGTAGATAGCTATTCTGGGAGAGGCAAGATGCTTCTTGCTCGAGGGCTGATACAAGGGAGAATAAGTCCAACAGATGGATTAGAAGGCTTAAAGGATGCAATATTCGGTTGTACGCTCTGCGGAGGTTGTGAGGAAATCTGTCAGACTGACATACCCTTCGTCAAGATTTACCAGGTCCTTCGAGGAGAATTCATGAAACGTGGTATGTGGCCTGAGTCAATGAACACTGCAAAAGAGACCCTCCTCAAGACCTGCAATATACAGGGTCAGTCGCAGATGGATAGGATTGAAGGGTGGTCCTATTGGACACCGAATGAAGATGACCTTCTCAATAGACAAGGAAAATCAGCAGAGACTGCATTCTTCTTTGGATGTTCATCATCTTACAGAGGTGTGTCAATTCAGGCAACAATCGCAACGACGCTTATAATGGATAATATAGGTGAGGATTACACAGTCCTTGGCGAGGAGGAATATTGCTGTGGAGCACCGTTGATTATGACTGGCGATTTTGAAGGCGCACGTACACTAGCAGAACATAACATCGAGAGATATAAGGAACTTGGGGTGAAGAGAATAATCACAAATTGCCCGGGCTGTTTCAAAATGTGGGCTCATGAATACAAAGAGTTCCTGAATATTGATCATGGTTTCGAAGTTGTCTATGGATATTCGTACATAAAGGAACTCATAGATCAGGACAAGATCAAATTTACAAAGCCCCTCAATATCAAACTCACTTATCATGATGGATGTGATGCTGGACGTAACTCAGGTTTCTATGATGAACCACGAGATATCATTGCCGCTCTACCCGGCGTTGAGTTCGAAGAACTGCCGCATAACAAGGATAATTGTTATTGCTGTGGAAGTGGTGGTGTCCTTCGGGCTTTTGATCACGAATTTGCCGCAGATATTGGGAAGTTGAAAGCGCAGGATATAGAGAGGACCCAAGCGGATGTTGTTGCTTCTGGATGTCCTTCGTGTGTGGAATACATGAAAGATCAATTACCACAGGCGGGATGCAACAAGACTGTCAAAGACCTAGCGGTCCTTGTTGCAGAAGCAATGGGATTAACTTGGGATGGACTTGAGGAGATTTACGAATAGGACTCCTCGTCATTGGGGTACGACGCCATTTGTCAGAAAGTAATTGCTTTAAGGTATATTTCAGCAGGAAAATGTAATTCATCTGAAGCGCGATTTGGTGATTCTATAGATGCCTGACCCTCGCAAAGATATTGACATCTTGGAAACTGCTTTAGATGATAATGAAAATTCATCAAGGCAACTCCGAAGACAAAAGATTGATCTCCGTGCCAGTAAGGAGTTACACAAGCGACTTGCAATCATTGATGAAGAGATTATCAGAGTTTTCAAGTCAGAGCGAGGAGAGCCAGAGATACTATATGATACTGCACAGCATCTTCTTCAAGCAGGAGGAAAACATGTTAGGTCTCTTCTCACGACACTAAGTTGTGAAGCAGTGGGGGGTAGTTTTAATGAAGCTCTGCCGTTTGCTGTTGCCACTGAGTTTGTTCAGACTGCGAGTCTTATTCATGATGATGTCATAGATGATGATGCAATACGTAGAGGAGTAGAAAGTACTCACCGCAAATTTGGAAGTAGAATGGCAATCATTGCTGGAGACCTGCTGATAGCTAGAGCCATGAAACTTGTAAGCGATCATGCATCATTGGAATTAATGAATATCGTAGCAGCAGCAGGGATTCAAATGTGTGAGGGAGAGGCTTCAGATATTCTAATGTATCTTATAACCTCTAACCAATTCACTACTAAGAGCTATTTCGATGTAGTTCGTAGAAAAACGGTTTCTTTTATGAGAGCAGCTGCGAAAGTTGGTGCAATGATTGGAAAAGCCTCAGAAGAGCAGAGTAGCATTCTTGAGATATTTGGTGAGCAAATGGGATATGCATTTCAGATCAAGGATGATATCTTAGATGTAGTCGCTAGTGAAAACTCAGTAGGAAAGTCAGTTCTCTCAGATCTCAAGGGTAACAAGACAAACTACGTACTTGTACATGCTCTAGAGTCAAGTTCAGAAGAGGAAGCAAAACACTCCATTGAACTACTTAAAAATGGCGAGATTGATTTCGCATTAGATTTGATTAAAAGATCGGACTCCATAGAACATGCTGATTCTCTCGCATATGAATATGCGGCCAAGGCAAAAGAAACTATTAGGAACAAAGGTTTTCTGAATGAAGATCTTCTCTGCGCACTAGCTGACCATGCGTGTGATAGAGACTTCTAGGCTAAGGTCTGTTGTTAATCAGCGCCTTTGGATCTCGCATCTTTTGACTCATCAATGCGTCCAAGCTTCTCAAGAATATCCCCAAGAAGACACCAACCTTCTTTGAAGTCTGGTTCTTCACTCACTACTTTCCGGATATTTTTCTCAGCTTCATCATAATGCTCTTGTTCAAATTGAGTCTGAGCCAGTAGAAAATAGGTGTTAATATCTTCAGGATAAAGACGCTGAGCCTTCATGTAAGCCTGTTCTGCCTCAGGAAACATCTTCTGTTTATAGAAGCAATATCCAAGATCGAGCCAAACAAAGGAATTTTCAGGGTCAAGGTCTAATGCTTTTTTGTATGCAGCCTCTGCGTCATTATGTTTCTTCTGTCTATCTAACACTCGGCCATATTTAATCCAAGCCTGTAGGCTATCGGGTGCCTTCTCTGTAGCTGTTCTGAAGGTCGTTTCAGCCGCATCCCATCTTGAAAGATTCTCATAAATAAGTCCAAGATCACAAAGTAGCTCTGCATTGTCTTGATCAGTCTTCAAAGCCTCAAGCAGAAGGGGCTCAGCCTCTTCAAATCGACCTTGAAATATAAGCTCCATACCTTTGTAGTATGAAGGATCAATATCATTCATGCACATCGAACTTGAAAGGTAGCATTTAAGCGATATGTGAATAGCATCAATTCATCAATGCATTGAAGGCTCGCACAAAAGTCTTGGAAATAAACTCCACGGGAATAGGAAGTCTGCAACGGATGAGAGGTTCTAAGAATTGTCTTCCTGCGAGTCTCATACAGACATTTGTCAATGGGTCAGATACCATTACACTATCAGCAATCCTGAGGACCGAAAGAGCTACATCAAGCTGTCTTCCAAACTCATTTCGCCATATCTTCTCATAGAAGCTAAGCTCTGTTCCTTTCTCAAAGTGTGATGAGATCACGTGACCAGCAATATATCCATCGCCAAGTGCTTGTGGAATGCCTCCACCATTTGATGGCATCACATGACCTGCTGCATCTCCAACGAGTACTACACTATCAGAATATGAACGATCAACGGAACCTGCTACTGGAATCAATGCTCCCACTCTTGATTGAATCTTAGCATTTCTTAACATTGGAGCGGCAATTGCATTCTTGGTAATGAAATGCTTCATGTGACTTGTTAGAGATACATGGGGAGCTGAGAGAGACCTCCTAAGACCGAATCCTACATTTGCTAGCGAATCACCCTTTGGGATAATCCAGAAGTATCCACCCGGAGCGATATTTCTGCCAAAGAACATCAGAACCTTTTCTTCATCGCAGTCTACGCCTCTCATGACATAATTTAGTGATAGGCTCAGGTCTCTGTCGATATCAGCATAATTGTTGTCAATGGTCTTTGAAATGAGAGAGTTGGGTCCATCTGCACCTACAACTATTGTCGACTGCATCTCTTTACTCCCAGATTGTGTCTTGACTGAGAGTCTATTCGCTGAAGAACGACCGGTTACTAGGGATGAGAGATGTAACTCGCAACTCGCATTGCAAGCCTGCTCAACAAGATATGAATCGTACTTTGCACGGTCGATAATGTTGGTTTTGAAATCGAATTCAACGCCATGTCCATCAGGCGAAATTAGCATAATTTGAGAAGTTCTGTTTGTCACGAATTCAGACCGTACATCTACTAGTTTCGGTATATATTTGGATCGAGGAAAAATGTCCCTAATCTCAGATGGAGTCGGGAGAAGTTCACCGCATTGTACTGGTACGCCTATCTTTGCTCGTCTATCAAACAATGCAACCTTGAAACCTTTTCTAGATAGAATTGCCGCAGCAGAAGAACCAGCTGGTCCAGCGCCAACTACTGCAACATCAAAGAAGCTACTATCCATGATTCTTCATTAAACAAGTCCTTATTCTTATGTTTAAAGCCTTCTTTTCCTCAACCAGTACTTTTCGATTTCTTGTAACCAAACTGATAGATGATGAAGATAATGAAAATAACAAAACCAGATACTGAAATCGTCTGTATGAAAATTAGTAACTGATCTTGGTATTCAGCATCAAATCCTACAATATCAAACGAGAATTCGGTAATGTTGAGGTCCCATAGTGCATCAGACACAATACCATCCTTGACAATTGAAAGTGATTCGTTGGGATAGAAGTGAGAGCTTGAGAATGGTACTTGTTCGACTACATGGAAGTGAATATGCTCGATTGTATGACCTTCAAAGGTTCTTGCACTTCCAACAATGTAATGATACTCAAATTTGTCCATATTTGCCAGATAATCAGTATTCGATATAGTTGAGAGAATCATTGTTGTATTGGCTGTCAACTCAATATCAAAGACAGCAAAACTTGTCCAAGGTTGTACAAAGGGATAATCAATCATAAAATTATCAGAGAATCCATCATCCGCAAAATCATCGTATTCGTATACTGTGTAATTATATAGTGAACCATTGCCGTAAATTTGCATACTCGAGTTTTCCTCATAGAGCAGTCGATCCGGAATAGGTGAAGGATAGACAAAAGCAAGGGTTGCATTTTGAGTTGTGTTGGTCGTTATATGAAATTCGGAAGTCAAAGCAGTATAGACTACTGATGCGGTTCTCGTTATATTGATTTGAACATCTGCAAATGGCATACTAATATGAGACCCATTATTGAATGACGTCCCATTGACCATGATACCCCAGTTTGCATAGTTAGCACTACATGAGGGTATTGAGACTGAAATGAATGTCAATGAGAAGAGAATCAGTATAATTGGAAAACTAGAGATCTTTCTTCTTATCATCCCATCAACCACACTTTTTCAGAGTTCGCCAGGATTCATAAACTATGTTGTGTGCATAGAATTCTCTTGAATTACAATAGGAAATTCAGGATTGTATCTTTTCCAAATGGCGATGCTATTATATGAGAGTCAGCTAAACGAAGAGTACGTAGGGAGACACATTGACCAAGCAAACACCGATGCAACGGCAGTATCTTCAGTTGAAGAGACAGTATCCCGATTGCATCTTGATGTTCAGGCTTGGTGATTTCTATGAGATGTTTAATGAAGACGCAGAGGTTGCGAGCAAAGCACTTGATATTGTACTGACTGCTCGAGGTGAGGGAGTGGATCGATGGCCGCTCTGCGGAGTTCCATATCATGCTGTTGATGGCTATATTGCAAAACTACTGCAACAGGGATTCACTGTAGCAATCGCAGAGCAGATGGAGGATGCATCACAAGCCAGAGGACTTGTTAAACGAGATATTGTAAGAATCATAACACCTGGGACTGTTCTTGAGAGTTCAATGCTTGAGGACTCCACAAACAACTATCTACTGGCTGTACTTGAAGATAATGAAGAGGTGGGACTTGCAGCAATTGACATTTCTACAGGTGATTTTTCAGCTACTCAGATTGGGGGTACTCTTGATAGTGAAACTGTAATGAACGAGATTGGGAGAATTTCTCCATCCGAGGTACTCCTCCCCAATTCTCAATCAAAATCAGACGTCAGAACCAGACTCTCGGAACTTGGGATTCATGTCACACTTCGAAATGATTTAGATTTCTCGAAATCAAATGCAGAGAGTCTGTTAAAAGAACAATTCAATGTAGCTACAATTGAGGGATATGGTATTGCTGGAAAGGCAGTAGCTTTAGGAGCTGTGGGAGCTGTTCTTGTATATCTCAAAGAAGTCCATCGGAGTAGTAATGTGTCGCTCGCTGGGCTTAGAACATACTCTATTGATGCTCACATGGTCATTGATACACAGACTCAGAGAAATCTTGAGCTCATAAAGAACGCGAGAGATGGTTCTCCACGAGGGACTTTATTCAGTGTTCTATCAAAGACTGTCACTCCAATGGGAAAGAGAAAACTAAAGCAGTGGATACAACAACCACTACGGAATAGGGATGCGATAGAACAAAGATTAGACGCAGTTGAAGAACTTGCAAGAAATGCAATGAACCGGCAGAGTATTTCAAATAGCTTACGAAATCTCGGAGACCTCGAGAGGATTACAAGCAGGATTGTGTTTGGTACATCCGGAGCACGAGACCTCCTTGCATTGAGGAACTCTCTCGCAAACTTGCCTGCTACTAAGAAAGCACTATCTTCCTGTTCAAGTAAGTTGTTACACGAGGCTGCAGGGTCAATAGATACTCTGAAAGCGCTTCATGATACTTTGAAAGCTGCCATTGTCGATGACCCACCAGTTTCTGTGAAAGAGGGTGGGATGATCAAGAAGGGATTCAGTTCAGACTTGGACAATCTCAAAGGCACTATATCCTCTGATAAGAAATGGATTGCAGCCCTTCAAGAAACAGAGAGAAGAAGAACGGGTATCAAATCTCTCAAAGTCGGATTCAACAAGGTCTTTGGGTATTATATTGAGATTACTAAATCAAATCTGAATATGGCTCCATCAGAATATGAGAGAAAGCAGACACTAGCAAATGCTGAGAGATTCATCACACCGGATCTAAAGGAGAAGGAATCCGCAGTCTTAGCAGGAGAGGAGAGAATAAACAAACTTGAATTTGAGATATACGAGGAACTTCGAGAACAGGTACGAGGAGTATCAACAAAGCTTCGACAAAACTCGTCTGCTATTGCACTTGCTGATGTACTCACATCACTAGCAGATATCGCAGTCACACGGAGATATTGTAGACCAACTATCACAGAAAAAACAAGAATCAAGATTGTAGATGGAAGACATGCAGCATTAGAGATGATACTTGGGCCAAATGAGTTTGTGCCAAATAGTGTAGAGATTGGAGATGGTGGGTCAACACTCATCATCGTAACTGGACCGAACATGGCTGGAAAATCGACATGGATGCGTCAATGTGCCATCATTGTACTGCTTGCACAAATGGGATCTTTTATTCCTGCAAAGAGTGCAGAGATTGGTCTTGTTGATAGGATCTTCACACGAGTTGGTGCATTTGATGACCTTACAGCACAACAAAGCACCTTTATGATCGAAATGATTGAAACTGCTAATATTCTGAATAATGCAACAGATCGTAGTCTTGTTATCCTTGACGAGATAGGAAGAGGAACCTCAACCTTTGATGGGATGGCTCTTGCATGGGCGGTTGCTGAGAGAATTGTTCAGATGAAGACACGCACGCTCTTTGCAACGCATTTTCATCAACTTACTGATATGGCGTTACAATATCATGGAGTAAAGAACGTGCACACACTTGCTAAAGAATCAGGCAATACGATTGTATTTCTTCACAAGGTTGTCGATGGAGGAACTGATAAGAGCTACGGGATACATGTAGCTGCTTTAGCAGGAGTTCCGGATGAAGTTGTGAAACGAGCGAACCAAATCCTCCTGAGGATTGAGAAGGAGAATCGTGTTACTGTTGGTGATAGTGCAATCGATTTCAAGTCAACAGAACAAGCAAGTTTGGAATCCCTTGTGATTGAGGATCCACTTATTGATGAAATCAGGAACTTGGATTTGGATAGAACAACTCCTGTAGATGCACTAGTGAAACTAAAAGAAATGCAGGAAGAGGCCAAAAGAAGAACTGAGTAATGTCAATTTTTTTTTGGTTTTCGCACACCAGAAATTGGTAGAAAGAATCATAACTAGCTATTCATTCATTCTGTAATAATGACGGAGCTCGAGCTAATTACTGAGGGTTGGAACGAATCAATTATAGATGAAGTATCCAATTTTGTTTTTAACAATAGAATTGGAGTTTATAGGAATACGGAAGATGCTGATGGAATTAGAAGATACTTGACCAACATTCAGGATAGATTTCCTGCTGAGAAAATTTTGATGGTGAGAAGAAAAGGAACTCTGTGTGGTTGGGCGTCATTGAATAGAGATACAAAGTCTATTGTTGAATTGGGTCGATGGCAGCCTATTATTGAACAAACCGATGATGAAGATGAAATTGCTAACCTTCTTCTAGAAGGGATACTGGATTATGCCAAGTCCAATGAGATAACTCGGATTGATGCAAAATTTAGTGAAATCAATGATAACAATCACGAAGATTATCAAAGGTGTGCAAAGTGGTTCAATGGTAAGGGTATTGGAAAATCTGAAGATGACGTCTATCTGACCCTTCAGTTGGAACATTTCAAGGTTCCACGGACTGACAAGCTTGGCTATTGGTTGGTCTGGTTGCAGTATGCGGACGAAGAGGACCTTTACAAATGCTATCATGATACATTCTCAAAGAGTCAAGATACAGAATTCCTTAATAGCTCTGAAAGTCAGAAGAGGGAAAAATTTGAACAAGCTATTCATAGTGATCTATTCAACAAGTATCTTTCATTCGTTTGGAAGGATGGTGAAAGAATCTTTGGATTTGTGATTGTTCACTCCCGAAACGAAGAAGAGCATATTCACTTGTTTGGAATTCTTGATGAGTATAGAAGGAAGGGAATTGCAAAGAATATGCTTCTTAAAACTATCAAAGAAATGATAGCAGGGGGGTGCAAAATGGTCAGTATTGGTGTTGATGCAAAAAACACGACTGCATACAATCTGTACAAAAAAATCGGTTTCAATGTCAATTCTCGCATGATTGTACATTCGATTAATTTCAAGTGAATTTTCCAATCTCACCTGTTCTGCTATATGGAGGATAATTTTCATGAATCATGACATGTCAGATCGTACAATAGACTCTCCTCTTAGCTCAGCTTCCAGCTTCTCAATATCAACCCGAGGTTCTATGTTTTTAGTGATCAGAATTATCAGAATGACAATATTGAGTATGATTGCGCCGACAATAAGAGGGACTCCTTCAAAGAGACTGTAGATATATCCCGAGAAGATTGGAGCAACGGTTCCTATAAGAAGGACCAATAATGCTGAGAGACCCAGCATTTTACCCAAATCTTCACGTGGAAGAGACTTCTGAATGTACGCATTCATCACAGTTCCCCAGAGATTGTCATTAGTCGTCTTCATTGCTGTTGCAATAAATGCAAGTGAAAATATTACTCCAAGTCCAGGGTACAGACCATCAAGTAAAGCAACCCACTCCTCAGGAACTATATATTTCACGTACTTTGCAACTATCAATAATGTTAGGGCTAATGGCATTACTGAGTAGACTGCAATTGTAATCCTCTTACCGCCATGTTTGTCAAACCAGCGACCGAGAAAGAGCGTGAGTGGCACAGACAATGCAAGGGTGATGAGTAACATCAAAAATATCTGACCAATGTTGAAGTTCAAGGTCTCGTTTACATAGAAGAGATTTGAGAATCCATACATATTATCACTCATAGCATCAATCATCATCACTGCGACAAAGATTGGAAACACTCTTACTAACAAACGAAGACCGCGAAAACTCTCAGAGATGAAGTCTTTGAGTATTGACTGATGTCTTTCCCTATTTGGAATAGGCGTTGAGTCAAGCCAGATAATTCTAATAATGGCAGTTACTGCAAATAGGATTGCTCCGACGAGGAAAATTGTACGCATGATAGCGATAAAACCCCAGCCCATATTGAACATAATAGCCATAGCAAAGAGAGGACCCAAGGCAAAGAGAGTTCCCATGGTAAAGAGACTTACTGCGACACCGCCATATCGACGATCAGTGACCTGGAAGATGTAAGCGGTGCCTCCTTGGCCTGTGAAATTTGATGTTGCAAGAGTTATCAGACCAAGCGCCACTATTTCAATCGAGCTTGCCATTGAGAGGATTAGAAAAGCAAGGCCATTGATTAGCATCGTAATGATTGCGAGATTCCGGCGATTATAATTATCAGCCAGATAACTCGCGACAAGTGTACCAAACAATGTGACAATTGTCATCACTGAGAATAGAATACCTAGTGAAACATATTCTATGCCAAGGTCTCGCAAGTAGAGATTCAGAACTCCCCAGACAACGTTTAGGCTTCCCATAATCCAATTCGTGATGACAAAGACTTTGAAATTCTTATTAGACATGAGATACCTAACAGACATTCTCCAAGTCAGTTCCGGTTCTTTATCCTTTGAATTCGGTACATCACGTAGAGATGAGATGTCAGTGTCATCGTTCAAAAAGATCAACCACTATTTCGAGCTGAACTAGCGGTATTATAAGAAGCTCTTGTTGAAAGCAACTAGACTAATTCATGAAATGAATTTTCGGTATATGATAGCCACAGATATGAGTCCAATAACAACTAATCCAAATACGACGATTGTGTTGAATCCTGGTTGTTGATAAAATGGCGCATTAATACATCCCTTGAATCTTACTCTTTCATCCGTGAATTCGCTAGTATTAAAATGCCAAATAGCCTCACTATAATCATCATAGTCAGACACAGTAAGATACTCATCAGGTATATAGGATTTGGAATCGAAATCTGGTTCGTCATAGATGGAAAAAGTCACAGTTTCAATTGTACTTCCATTGAAAGTATTGGCGCTTGCAACTATGTACTCATACCAATATTCATTTCCCAAAGTTTCATAACCCTCATAAAATGCAATGCCTGTGGTCATTGTGGAATTTACATTCATAATATATGTCGCATTCCCGATTAATTCGAAATTAAAGATGGCAAAGCTCGCCCAGTATACGGTGAGATAATCATCAACAGTGCAATTCGAAAAAACTGCTTGCATTTCAAAATCGTCCCATCCAAAAATTTGATGACTCACAAGTGTGCTGTTCATGTAGATTTGCATTGTGAAATCTTCAATTAGACTTTGATTCTTTGGAAACGCAAAGCCAAGAGTAGCATTTTGAGACAGATTTGTCGTTATTGTGTAATTGCCCTCCATTTGAACATTAATTTCATTCTGAGCCCTAACAATATCAGCTCTGACATTAGCAAAAGGCATTGAGACTAAGGTGCCATTAGTAATAGTGCCATATTCCGATCGGATAAGCCCAATGACTACTGGATTCGCTTTCACGGGGTCAGTTTGAAGTGATACCAGCATCATTGCTAGTGTGAGTGAAACAAGTATCGCGGAAGCACATGCTCTCTTTTGCTGCAACCTCAAATCTTACCACTTGAGAATTAATAGTTTCAAATCCACATATATTTTCTTCTTCAAGTATTTCTAACTCATTATTGAGACTTCGTGCATAATTTGCGTAACGAAGATTACACTCACTCAATAAAATAAGATCTGACAGTATGTATTTTGAAGATCAGGCCAGCAACGATATAACCCGATTCAATATTCAGCGATATAGTGACTAGAGTAAATGAAATACAGAGAGCCCCTATCTGCTGCAACCAAGTACACTATAGTAGTTGCATTTGCAGTGTATTCTGCATACAACCTTGTCCTGACAGCACTACAGGACTATATTCTCTTTCTGTCTGGCGAAGCGGGGACTCTAGGAACCGCGTTTGGGATCTTCACCCTCTCAGCAGTCCTATCAAGGTTTTTGTCTGGTTTGATCATTGAAAAGATAGACGATGCTGCCGCACTTGTTATTGGGAATGTAGTACTCACACTTACGCTTGGTTGGTATTCACTTGCATCGAACATAGCAACTGTATACGTGATTAGAGCAGTTCAGGGTTTTGGATGGGCTCTGTCAACAGTCACTATCCTCACAATGATCTCTGAAAATACAGAGAGTGTTAGAATGAGTGCAGCATTGGGATATCTAAATGTCTTCGGGTCTCTGAGTCTAATGTTTTTCCCAGTAATTGGTAGTTGGATTATTACAATACAGTCACTTGAGAATTTCATATTCTGTTTTCAAATTGGATTTGGAATAGGTATCATAAGCACACTACTATCAATCTGTGTTTGGAGATCGATTCCACCTGTATTGGAACATGAAGTTCCGATATCGGGAATGCCTGAACGAGCAGTCCTGACTCCTACAATATCTATTGCTCTTCTCTTCATCCCGCATGGATTATTACTAAGCTACTCTCCAGAAGTAGCAGTGCTTCATGGTATAGACAATCCAGGACTGTTCTTTACAGCTTTCGCATTTGCTCAAATAATAGGTTCCGTATTTGGTGGCGTCTGGACAGGCAACTCTCAATACAGAGGAGTTGCATCAATTGGAGCAGTATTCGTTGTAGGAGGAATTACTACTCTTGTCATTCTCACGGATATCATTGGATATATTATAGCCGCAGCATTGATTGGTTTTGGCTTAGCCTCTGCGAACATTGCTCTCAATTCATTTGTATCAAGTGTATCTACAAAGTCAGAAGCAAAAGGTATGGCAATCTATTCCGCAGGAGTTGACTCCGCGATTGCATTGGGATCATTCGCTGCAGCACTACTATTGGGACTAGGTATGGGAATTCCATCAATCCTTTCCTTATTCACCATAGCAGCGCTAGCATCAGCAGTTCATTCACTATTGACTATCGAATAGATACGAACAAGAAATCAAAAGATAGAAGAAGGGAGTCAATCCCTTCTTTTTTAAATTGAGTTTCTATAATCCCAAACCTTTCTGAACACCCTTCCCATAATTAGCATCAGCCTTATGGAAGTACTCAAGCATACGCTTCTGTATGAATTCAGGTACATTCTTCAACGAATTCACGATGTTAGCAATGAGCCGTTCCTGTTCCTCTTTTGACATCAGTCTAAAGAGATTGCCAGGTTGAGTGAAATCATCTTCAACCCTTGGTTGATTATACCTATCTGCATCTCCGAAAATCTTCAGAGGCGGATCTCGAAAAGCAGGATTCTCAACTGGACCACCAAAACTATTGGGCTCGTAATTGACATTGGCGCCAGCATTTCCATCAAATCTCATAAAGCCATCGCGTTGATAGTTGTGTACTTTTGCATTTCTAGCACGATTTACTGGTAATAACTGATAATTGACCCCTAGCCTATATCGATGGGCATCTGCATAGGAGAAAATCCTAGCCTGAAGCATTTTATCCGGTGAGAACGAAATTCCAGGGACTACATTGGAAGGAGCAAAAGCTGCCTGTTCCACGTCAGCAAAGTAATTCTCTGGATTCTTGTTCAACTCAAGCACCCCTACGTCCATCAAAGGATAATCACTATGAGGCCAGACTTTGGTCAAATCAAAGGGATTCCAACGATATGTCTTTGCGTCCTCTTCAGGCATTATCTGAATTTTGAAACTCCACTTCGGAAAATCACCCCTCTTAATCCGTTCAAAGAGGTCTCGAGTGGACCAATCAGGATCTTGTGAAGTCATTCGTGCTGCTTCATCAGCACTGAAATTCTTAATTCCCTGTTTGGTCTTGATATGGAACTTCACCCAGAATCGTTCATCCTTTGCATTAATGAAACTATATGTGTGACTTCCATACCCATTCATGTGTGTATGACCATAGGGCGTCCCTCGGTCAGAGAACAGAATTGTTACCTGATGAAGAGACTCTGGACAGAGAGACCAGAAATCCCACCACATGGTCTCACTTCGAAGGTTAGTCTGTGGAAGACGTTTCTGTGTGTGGATAAAATCACTAAATTTCAGGGGATCGCGAACGAAGAATACTGGGGTGTTATTTCCAGTCATATCCCAATTTCCTTCTTCGGTATAGAACTTGATAGCAAATCCACGTACATCACGTACTGTATCTGCTGATCCTCTCTCTCCAGCGACTGTCGAAAAACGGAGAAAGACATCAGTCGCCTTTCCAACTTTTGAGAATAGCTTCGCTTTCGTATATTTGGTTATATTATGAGTCACTGTGAATGTACCAAAAGCTCCAGCTCCCTTCGCATGAACAACACGTTCAGGAATACGTTCTCTATGGAAGTGAGCCAGTTTCTCAAATAGATGAAAATCCTCGACTAATAATGGACCGCGTTCTCCAGCAGTTATCGAGTTCTGATTATCTGAAACGGGAAAACCAGAGGCAGTTGTTAGTTGCTCTTCCTTTCTTTTCTTTTTTGAATCGGTCATGTTTCTCATCCTCATTTGTAATAGAAACTAAATTGTAATAGAAACTAAATAACAAACACTTTTATTTAAGCATTATCTATAATGGGAAATAATAAAAGTTGAATGAAAAGCTCCAACTAAGAACTTCAGACTGGCGATAATATGAATGAGGAACAACTAATCTCTAGACTTAGAGAGAATGGGTATAAGATAACCCCACAGAGAATTGCAATTTGTAAGATAGTTCTATCGAATGAGAAACATCCTAACGCTGAGCAGATCTTTGAAGAGATTAAGAGAAAGCATCCCGCAATCAGTATGACCACAGTATATCACACACTGGACATGCTTAAAGAAATGGGAATGCTCACAGAATTACGATTCAATAGTCAACCTTCACGCTTTGATCCCAACACCTCGGTCCATATCAATATCATCTGTAAGGGATGTGGAGTGATTTGGGACTATAGTTCTGATACTTTAAGAAATAAATGGAATCATATTATCTCAGAGATTGGGAAACAACCCATTGGACAACGTCTGGATGTATACATCATCTGTGATGATTGCAAGAAGAACCTTCATCAGGAAAAATGATAGAGGATTCGAAAAAAAGCATGACCCAATAGGTTTTTGTGTCGATATCTGTGAATTCAAAAAATTATCTTAATAGGCATATTTGAGAAAGAAATGAGGATTCAAATATTGGGATATCTAGAAATAATCGTTGTAGTAGGTATCGTGTTTTTTCTCTTTAGAGTGTGGATAGTAGAAATAAAATTGAAGAGTGAGTTGGATTTTAGACGTAGATATTTCAGTCGATTTTTTTCATATTACACATGTCTTGCACTAGCCTTTGGTCTAAGTGTCTATCCTTTAAATATCATGGTGATGATAGCATTTCCAATCTTACTTGTGACATCAGTCTGGGATATCAATTTCATTCGCAAATTTCAGACACAAGAGCATTGGGCTCAGAAGAAGAACTGGGCAATTCTTGAGAGACTCACCCTACATCCACCTGTTGTTATATTAGCCATCTTAATGATATTGTTTGATGCGAGAAACTATATTCAACCTCCCAACCTCATCTTGATGGCATTCAGTATAGCCATTCTTTTCATTCCGTTCTTTATAATTGATGAGAGATGGACAAAGCGATACAAATGGCCGGAAGCACTGATTGTGATAGGTTTATTTTTTGGTTCGAGTGTTTCATTGCTCATTTCTGAAGCCTTATTGTGGGGTGTTCCTATATGGTAGAAAATGAACCTGCTTCGTTAGGGTCGTTTATACAGTATTTAAAGAGATCACACTTACTTCTTGGAGGAGTTGCTTTCAATTTTGGGTATTATTTCTGCGTTCTCATTATCTTTCTCTATCTAATGATTACAGGTAGCGTAGGCACTACAGTCTATACAATGGATTTCCAAGTCTTCTACGAAGCAGGTCAGGAATTCTTAATTTCACCAGGAAACATCTATTTTGTAGCTCCAAATGGCCTACCATTCAGATACTTACCATCTTTTGCAGCGTACATGTCTTTGTTTGCAATAATTCCATTGTATGCACTTTACATATTGAATATCACAATGATGATGATATTCAGTATCCTAATAGTTTATGCAGTCTATGCCATAAGTGTGAAAAGAGGTGTATTGCCGTCAACGAAGAACTTTGAAAGAACATTGGCAATCGTAGCAATCACCCCACCAAATGTTGTGAACCTCATACTCGGTCAGATTTCGCAGCTCGTGATTCTCCTTGTTCTATTAGTACTATTCTTACTACTTGTGTCTTCAGAACACTCAATTAGAATACCTATCATGATTGGACTTCTAATCGGTATAGCAATAACCATCAAACCCTTCTGTGTTGTATTTCTCCCCTTTTTGGTACCTTTCACATTGAAAAGAAAACTTGGGATTGCCATTCCATTCAAGAAGTTTGGTGGTGTATTTTTTGGATTCCTAGTATCAATGATACCAAATATCGTGTATTTCTTTCTATATCCCTTTGCATTCATGGATTTCATACATGTGAATCTCGTTGAGGGACTTTCTTATCATCACAGCACAAGTATTACAAGACTTGCAGTTGCACTCCTTCCCTTTATTGACACCAATATTCTTCAGTATGCAGTAATCCTGACTCTTGGAGGTTACATTTTCTCAAGGAACTATATCTCATTCATCAGATCACCAATGGATAAAAAGAGGTACACACATCACTTTGCTTCTATGATGTTTCTTGTTCTTTTGGTCTACCCTGATTCATGGTTTCTATTCCTGTCGTTCTGGTATGCACTTCTTGCGCCTTCAATGCTGCAACTCTATAGTTCACCAACCCTACAAGAAGGCGAGAAACGAAAACTTGACACTCTATGGGCAGGATCTAACAACCTACTTGCTTTCTTCTCAATAGGAATTGTTCTCTATTATCTAGTACTTGGATTAGACCCAATAACACCAATTTGGTTGATAGTTCTATATGTTCTCTATCAACGTATCTCAAATTCAGAATAAGCAAGGATGGCTTTAGAAGTTGAGGAAATCTATCGACTAGTGATTAGAATAGATAGGAAAGAACCACTTGTGTGGGGTATGCTTGGTTCTGTTCTAAGTGCTTTTTGAAATTTGAATCTTCATTCTGACTAAGATCATTTATGGCGTCTCTTATGCATCAAGAGGTTGTTAAATTCAATACGAGCATTAGGCATTGGAACTGACTCGTCGTCCAACCGTCAATATTGCTGATGCGATAGCAATAAGCCCAAATGTTAGTGCTATTGTCATATAGAAGCTAAAAGGATCTGATGAGACTACGAAAGTATTCATCGCAGCAACAAAAGCAGCTATCATTAGAAGTACTGTACACGCCTCGCCAGTATTGACATTATCGATATTTGGGATATCGTCATTGTCTACCATGTTCCTAACCAAAGCTATGCTGAAACTTAGAATTATTTATCTATTTTCATCATTCGAAATGGTTTATTGCATAATTGAATTAAGCCACATAGTCAACAACTATTGACTCCAAGTCAGAGAACGTACTCTAGATTTGATATTCTAGCGTTGTTGTGAAATGTTATATTAATTCAAACGGATTATCAATAGGCGGATGTGTCGTTATCTACACATGATTATGATGGAGCTCAAATAAATGGCAGCTGTCGAAATTGAAAATCTTGTAAAATCCTTTGGAAGTCTCGTTGCGGTGAGTGATGTGACCTTCCAAGTTCGAGAGGGCGAGATCTATGGGATTCTTGGCCCAAATGGTGCCGGAAAGACAACTACGATTAAATGTCTCATGGGACTGCTTGATCCTGATAGTGGTGCATCGAAGATTTATGGTATCAGTTCTCTTGATGATCCGATTGAAGTCAAGAGATTGGTGGGATATGTTCCAGAAGAACATCATCTCTATGACTCACTTACACCACGCGAGCTCTTTGAATTCATTGCGTCCATCAGAGAATTGCCATCTGAGCGAGTCAATAAACGGATCAAAGAGATGGTGAAAGCTCTAGACTTCGAACGGTATTTCGACTCCATGATCGTTACGCTCTCGCAAGGTAACAAACAGAAGACCATGCTCATATCAGCTCTACTTCATGCTCCAACACTCCTAATCCTTGACGAGCCTTTCGCAGGTCTTGATGTACGAACTGCCAAGATTATGAAGGACATCATCAAAATTCATGTTGAGGGAGGAGGTTCTGTTTTACTCTCCACACACATCATGGAAGTAGCACAGGGTCTATGTGATAGAGTTGGAATACTGGATGATGGAGTCATGGTTGGTGAGGGGACAATAGAGGATCTGAGAAGCCAGGCTCACGAGGAAGGCGCAACCCTTGAGAAGATATTCCTCAGATTGACAGAGCAAGAAGAAGAAGTCCAAATTGGCGTTGATGCTCTTCGGGAGGCACTCTCGGATTGAACTTCAGGGAACGGTGGAGAATCGCAGGTGTAATTGCAAATCAGATGAGATTCGATGGATTCCTTGAAAATAATCCCGGGAATAAAGCTAGGATAAAGGAAGACCCTGAGAAAATCTCCAGAAGCATCCGTTCAGCAAGTAGGGTAAATGGCATGATGAGTGTAATCATACTCACTATGCTAGCATCTCTTACAATTGCAGGCATGGCATTTGATACTAGTCTAGGCAATTTGGGTGTCCGATTAGCGATTGGGTTTTCACTCTTCATGGCTCTCGCATTTATTCTGATTTTTTTCCTTAATCTCACTACAACGACAGGATTCTTTACGTCTGGTGCAATGAAACTTCCTAGCACGTTACCACTCAGCACCAAAGAATTAGAGAGCCTGGCAGTCTTAGCGTTTATGCGAGTCTTTCTAGCTCCAGCAGTAATGACTGTAGCTATATTCCCAATTGCATTACTAATTCTCTTCGGTCCACTGGCAGCTATGGTCGCTTTCATAGGTTGTTCGGCAACAGTCTCAGTGTCACTCCGTACACTAATTGGATTCTCTTGTTGGTTCCAAGAAAAAATACACTCGTCCGAAGAAACAAAGTTAGGAACGATCATACGACTAGCTGCAACTATTGGTCTTGTTGTTGGAATCATGAGCATCTACATGTTGGCAAGCTATATCCCGTACATTATACAATTTGTAATTCAGTTCGCAGAAACCTTCGATGGCACCTACCTCTTCTTGTCAATCCTCTTTCCATTCTCTTTTGGATTCTTAACCTCTATTGTTACACCGGGAGTAGTCATGAGCAATCAACTAATACCTTACATTGCTCTCGGTATGTCCCTACTCTATGGAGTCATTGCAGTCGTGCTTTATAGACAGAGTGGAAATCTGCTTAGAGGTCTTGCCCTTGGTGGAGTTTCAACTGGAAGAACAACTGCATTGAGAGAAATCGAAATTATAACGAAGACGCCTTTGATGGCAGTCATCAGAAAAGACATGAAGATGGCTACAAAGAGTGTCGGTTCAGCAATAATCTTTGCAATACCAGTCTTCCTTATGATTATGCTCTATCCTATGATAGCAGGATGGGCTCGCGATGGACCGCTCCATAGTATCACAGCTCTCACAGCAGTTGCCTATGGAAATCTCTTCTCAGGGTTGTCAGTTGTTTCAGTGATGATGTTTGATACACAGGGATCATCAATTCATGAAGGACTTCCTTTGAGTTCAAAACTGGTACTTAGAGGGAAAGTAGTAATCTCAATCATTCCATATACTATAACTATGCTGTTGATTGCCTTACTACTTTCAATCTTCAATCCAATTACTTGGCTTGTCATCATGGTGCCTATCATTGCGGTACCTTTGGGATATGCAGTACCAATGTCAGTCGGTGCGACAATGTATCGATACAGAGGTGGTGGGCGTGCAGTGGCAATCAACCTAGCCGCAGATCAGAGAATGGCACTGATCGCTGGATTTGTAGGAGCCATCGTTGGAGTTGGACCACTGCTCTGTTTTGGCATAACTATGATATTTACTGGCTCACAGATCTTGAGTCTCTCAATGCAAGGACTTGCTACGATTGCAATAGTATTGCTTGCTCACTTTCAGATTCCTAAACTCCTCAAGGATTGAAGGATTAGATGGGCGATTATAACAAATCGCGAAGATTAAAAACGAGCATGTGCGAGAGTAACATGCCATGAAGCCCTTACTGACACCCTCCATACTTGCAGCGAACTTTGCTCACCTCGAAGAGGATATCAGAGCAGCAGAGAGAGGAGGATCTGATTATTTCCATCTTGATATTATGGATGGACACTTCGTGCCAAACATCTCCTTTGGTCCCTGGGTTGCCAAACAGATGAAGAAGATCACTGATCGTCCTCTTGATGCGCATCTGATGATAACTAATCCTAGAGAGTATATCCCCAAGTTTATTGATGCGGGTGTGGAATTGATTTATCCACATATTGAGGGTTCTTACGATATTTATCGAACAGTCCAGATGATTGTAGACCATGGTGGACGAGCAGGAATCACTCTCAATCCTGCAACACCGGTGGAGTCTGTTGAAGGAGTCATTGACCTCATCGACTCAGTTCTCATAATGAGTGTCTGTCCGGGATTTGGAGGTCAGCAATTCATTCCATCATCAACAAGTAAAATCACGAAACTAAGGACACTACTTGATGAACTAAAACCGAGTGTTCGTATTGCGGTAGATGGTGGAGTCACACTCGAAAATATTGGCAATCTGAGAAAAGCTGGAGCAGATTTCTTTATCGCAGGTTCTGCAGTGTTTAAAGCGCTAGATATCGAACAACGGGTAAGAGACCTGAAGAAAGCTATGGAATAGACTGGTGATTGCCGTTTGAGAGACAAACCCTACGTTTTAAATCCTGTAACAATTATTGTCTTGTCAGTATAGACCCAACTTAGGTCAACAAGGAGCAAATTACAATTGAAATTCTTCATAGATACTGCAAATGTTGAAGCAATTCGGAAAGCGCATGAGAGAGGGATGGTTGACGGTGTTACAACAAATCCTTCGCTAGTAGCAAAGGAAGGAAAAGACTTCAGAAAGATTGTAGATGAGATTGCATCTTTCGTCACAGGACCAATCAGTCTCGAGGCAGTCAGTGAGGATGCTGAGGGAATGATGAAAGAGGCTCGTGAATTAAACAGCTGGATAGATAATGCAGCAATTAAGATTCCGATGACCTGGGAAGGTCTTAAGGTTGTGAAGCAATGCGCAGATGAAGGAATTCAGACAAATGTCACTTTGTGCTTTAGCGCGAACCAAGCCCTCCTAGCTGCAAAGGCTGGTGCTTCATTTGTTTCGCCTTTCATTGGTCGATTGGATGACGTAGGTCATACTGGAATGGAACTGATTGAGAGTATTGCCCAAATATATGTAAATTATGGATTTGAAACAGAAATAATTGTTGCGAGTATCAGGCATCCAATCCATGTTTATGAAGCTGCATTGATTGGAGCAGACATTGCAACAATACCACCTGCAGTGTTGGACAAGATGGTCAATCATCCACTTACGGATATTGGTATACAAAAATTTCTTGATGACTGGAAGAAAGTTCCGAAGAAATAGTATTTAGAAAAAGAGAAAGAAAGAGGGGATAACCCCTCTTCTTTGAATTACTTTCGTCGCCTAGCCATCGCTGCTATCATCACAACAACCAGACCAATCCCACCAATCATCATAATAAGTTCCAGCGAGGGACCCTCGCCAGTCCATGTCGGACCAGTGGAACCTGTTGTTGTAGTTGGGAAGGTAGGAGTGATTGTCACCATTCCTTGTCCAACTATATATGATTGTGGAGCTGACTCGAAAGTGCCAGAGTCAGTGTAGGCAACAATCTTGTACCAAATCTGAGTATCATCAGAGAATGGAGGAATTACTCCGTTCCATCGAGTGTCACTCATCTTTGACATAGCAGTGTTCATACCATAGTTTTCACCATCAGTACTATAGACAAGGTTAACATTCCAGATTGTATAATCGGAATAGATGTCTACAGTCACTTCAACAGAATCACTTGAAGTGGGAACTGAAGGATTGATGCTGAAAGCACTGAATTCTACGCTGTCACCACCAGTCTGTCCAGAAGTTGATATATAGCCAACAAAGACTGGGTCTTGATAGACATAGAGACCATCCCACTCTGGAAAACCTATTGAAACGTAGTACTGTGTTGATGTGAATGCCCAAGAGGTTGCAGACTGACCATTATCAGACTGATAGGCACTGGTGAAGGTGCTGTATGGAGTTGTCTGACTCGATACATTGTATTGTGTGTATGGATCACCAGCCCACTCATAGGTTACGCCTCCAATGATCATCTCAGCGAACTTTGCACTAGTATCACCAATCTCGAATCGGTCTGAAACAATCGTGTCTTCTTGACCAACTGCAGATGCATTCACTTTAAACTGTGAAGTGCTGATATCAGCAAGATAGTTTAGAGCCAAAGATTTGCCGTCTAGATTTTCAATACCTCCATTAAGATCAACACCCCATTGACCTACGGTGTTATCGACCTTCATGGTAGCATAGTTACTTGTCGCACCTTCTGTTGAATTGAGATGTCCCTGAAAATGGACTAGGAATTCAATCATATCAATGGCGACCTTTGTGGGTCTTTCATCAAATGTTCGAAGGTCAGTTCCTGTCACCACACCTCCGTACCAGTCCCAATATGCATAGGCATTGAATGGGAATGTAGTTCCATTGATGCCAGAAAATGTGACGCCCCAAGTCACTTCATCCTCAATATCAAGTTGAAGTGATCCAGATGCATCAGGAACACTGTAAGCCATGCCTGGAGTGACAAAGCTTACGCTATCCACAGAATCAGGGATAAAGTAGTGAGTGAGTTCACCATCGCCAGGATTTGTCATGTAGGTTTCCATGACAGAGTTATTGCCAACAAGTCCATCTTCCCAGATCATCAGTCCTGAGTATTCATAGCGAAGATCAAGTGAAGACCATCCGGTCTCAGTGTCAACACCATAATGCTGACCTACACCGAAAGATAGCCAAGTCCATGTCTGTTCACCCTGATCAAACCAGTCCCAACCATTCTCAATTGCTTCGGTGACTATATCTTCCCAAGTGACATTATTTGCCATATGAGCGATGTCCCAGTACCCAGCCCGAGGAAGACCATCCTCGTTTAAGATTGTGGAGTTGATGATAGTCCACTCAGCTGAGTCTACAGGAGTGAAGTCATCAGCATGATACCAATAGAAACTCTCAGCCCATTGATATGACCAGGTATATGTTTCAACACCCATCCAAGAGTGGATGTACATCTCATCGCCAAATAAGGTTCCATTTGGATCCCAAACAAGGTCAACCCACATGCGGCTCCATTCAGAAGTCCATGAGTTTGTTGATTGATATTCAGAGAGCACATAGTACTGGTCATCTGTGGTAGACAGGTCGCCATCTAAATCTAGTGCATTGTTAACATCGGACTTAGCCCAAGTCTGAACTCCCCAGAGAGCCCATCGTGGATTTCCAACAATGATCTCATTGAAGTTCTTGAAAGTGACACTTGGGATTGGTTGAAGTTTGTACACTAATGCCTGACCTAGAACACTACCGACTTGGTATATATAGCTATGAGAAGAAGTCGTTTGGTAAGTCGTACCTTCGTAGACAATTTCATAGATTACATTATCATGATCAGACCATCTGAAGAAATATTTCCCGGATAGTGTGCCATTGGTGAAGACCATTGTTGTCACACCACCATGACCACCACTATAGTCCTCGAAATATTCAGTGCCATTTACAAAATAGTGGAATGTTCCAAATCCAGATGTGTTATACTCGACCCAACCAACGGTTACGACTAATTCTTGGACAGGTAGTTTGTAATAATTATCAACATAGTGTCGAATACCATCCAAGTCCAGAATGTAGTAGTATCGTTCAGTTTCGCTGATGTACTCTTCATATGGATAGGGATTATATGTGTAGACAAAGGTACCATTAGCATTCACTAGATAGACCTCGAAAATAGTTCGTGGTTCACAGGAAAGGACAGTACCATTTTCTAAATCAACCCACCATTCATATTCATAATTGTAGCTTGAGTTGTACAAGTATGAAACATAGTAATTGCTTTCTGTGATGATACCTATACTTCCCTCGATTTCGAAAGCCATACCATCAAAGGAGCCATAATCGAGGGTTCTACCTACAACCGCAGGTTGCCAATATGAAGTACCATTTACTGAAGCATGCCACATTCTTTGACCATCAAGCGAGTAGTTTGTGGAGTCTATAATGACCCAGAAGCCGGTGTGGTTAGTATTGTCATATTCGTTCCAACCTGACATATCAGGATTACCTTCAACAAAGTATGTCTGTTCATTTATACCAATGGTCTTTGTTGTTGGAACCTTTCCGTAGTATTCCGCGTCAGTATAATAGACTCCTGACCAGTCAGCTAACGCACCAGGATAAGGCATTTCATTATGACCTTCAACTGTGAACCACTGCTCCTGCAGTGCTTGCCATCCAGGCACAAATACTGGAGATGAGAGGTAAGTTGCGTTAAAGTACTCTTGTGTGTAGGATACACGTTGAAGCAATCCTTCATAGTCAATGTATTGGTAACCATAAACATAGACTAGATCATATCGTGTACCGAATTCATCTAAGATATATTCTGTACCAGTCCTAGGATCACTGCGTGGATAGTCTTGCACGCGAAGGATTGTTGATTCACCTACACGAAGATAGTATCCAGCTTGAATAATATCTGACGAGCTAAGGTACTCCACGATTGCATTCATATCCCAGTCGGAATAATCAGTTCCTTGGTGAACATTGCCATTGATATCTATCCAGCTGTTCCAATATTCGACTCCGTCATACCAATAGTATGCATGTTTCTGAGTTGTGAGGAACGAACCATAGAATGGAATGGTCACATTATAGATGAAGGCTGTCCGCTCGCTTTGAATATAGATCTTGGTGCCATTCAGGAGTTCATAATACTCACCATCATTGTCATAGAAGAGAATTCTCTCCTCAGTCGTAGTAGAGTAAGAATACATGATGTTTCGAACTTTGATTGGGTAGTCAACACCATCAATTGAGATATAGGGGGTCTCTTCGACTGGAAGCCAATCTGAGATACCAGAGATTGAGCTGTTGTACACACCAATCTTTGATGTGACATCTACATAGACCTCTTCGCCCATATGATCGAAGCTATGAATCCACCCAGATCTCCAGATACCAATATCATGGAAACCCATCTCGGAAGAGGGATCCTCTATCCAGGTGCTATTTGCAAATCTGAAGTCCCACCAATGAGAAATCTCACGGACATAATCAGTAAGATTCACAAGGAATGAGTAATAGAGATCTCCGCCACTCGTATAGATGGTTATGTTAGATACTTCAGCAAATGCAGTATTGACTTTTGTTGCCTCAGATCTATAATCGTAGTAGTACCAATCTCGATAATTCACCCATTCACCTGTCTTTTGGTTGAAATAGAACCAGTCCCAATACCATCCTTCAACCCATTGTTCACCATAGGTGTAGTAATCACCATAGACCCATATTGTTTCTCCAGAGGTCTCATTGTATTCATAATGCCAACCAGTTGCGAGGTACTGTCCCCACTCCCAGTGATATCCGTATGTGTAATTGTTCAATGCAGTGTAGTTGTAAGCTGTCATTGTTACAGTAGCATCAGATTCCACTAGAATCTCATAGTACATGTCTGTGTATCCATAAGATGTATCAGTATAGTGACTATCATAGGATTTCATCTCGAAGATGGCTCCATCGATATCAGAAGCTAGATCAGCTCCTCCTTGGAGACGACCCCGAACTTTGAATTCCTCACCAGATTTGGCTGGAAAGAACCAACCATAGACAGGCGAGTCGTCTGGTCGCAGAAGTTTTGCTATAGTGACAGGTGATTCAACTGCTACAGACTTGGCATCATTGTATTCTTGCCAAGTCATAGGATAATCACCAGTGTCTCCAGCATTAATGCCATAATAGAAGCCACTTTTATCAACGACCATGTCATAGAAATTGACTACAGAACCCTTAGGTGCATCCTCTGTGAAATGTCCTATGAATTCAACACTCACAACACCATCTTGGGAATAGGCGTTGCTTAATCCAAGATTCAATTCGAACATTTGGAATGGAGCATTTTCGATTGGCTCAGTGTAGAATATAGTTTCGGAATAATATACTCCTGGCACGAAGGTCTCAAAGGGGTATGTTGTATATGTAAATCCATAGAGTGTTTCAAATGACCACGTTGTAAAATTGAAGACAAACATCAGTTGCATTTGTTGGGTGCTAGTTGAGGTATATACTTCATCTAGACCGGTTGTCGCGTTGTACATAAGATAGCGATATTCATATTCTCGATAGTCAGAACCATAGTAATACTCATATTCTGTATATTCGCCCCAAACCCTCTCGGGTATCGTAAACTCGATTGAATTGTTGTATATATAAGTTTGAATTTCTGGATTCCAGACCCAACCACCAGTCTTTGTTACCATAACATCATGATATCCTGTTCGGTTCACAGGAATCTTCATCTGACCACTAAAGTATGACCATAGCATAGCATAGTCGAGATCTCCGTTTCCTGTGATATTGAAACGCATCATAAAGTCTGTTTCACGGCTTACACTGTAGATTAAATCACCAGAAAGATCTTGTTTCTCCAGTGTGTAACCACCATGATACGCTTCGCTATAAGCTAGAGACCGTGGGATACCAATGGCAATCTTATCACTCTCGTATGTTGAAGCATACCTGGATTTCACTGTGTGTGAATTGTAATCGCTATCAGTAATCTGAATGTTAATACCGTAGAGTCCAACGGGGACTTCTTCCAAGAATGTAATCTTGTATGTAACATAATACATAGCTGAGTCCTCTGTTAAGGAACAACCAGGCTGGTTGATTGTTAGGAATGGTGGACCGCTTTCATAGTTGGTGCGGTTCCAGCTGTAGGAATAAACAGACCATGTTGCTGGAGTCCCATTGTAAAAGTCAATATTGAAACTAGCAGTCATGTTTGCCTCAGGAGGTACGATGTACCAACCATTGATGTAGACTGAATTGATACCAGAGCCTCGAAGAACATTCTTTGGAATATTTATCTTCCAAGTAATCTGTTCTGAAACTGGCAGATAGTCGAGTTTATCGACTTGACTACCATTGTCATAGAAAATTTCATAGCTGGCTTCAGGTCCAAAGAGCCAGTTGTTATTCGACCACGTCCATGTATTGTTGTAGTGTCCTGTGTCTGTGTACCAATTCACATTTGTCCCAGTATCTGCGGTTGTAGATTGGGAAACTGGTTGTAGACTAGCCAGGTAGTTCATATCCTCAATCACTATAGAGTCTTGTTGAGGAATGGCTGCAGAATTACCTGCCATTGCAAAGGAAACTACGAACAATGTCAATAGGAACAAGGTGAATGTCTTGTTGATTAATCGCATTGAACGCATTCAAGTCATCTCCAGAGTGCAACCGTCTGCTCTCGCCCGCCACGAGAAGTGATGACGCGTCAGAACACTGAAGTATGGCATACGGTGGCACTTGTAAATATTATATATCCATCATTATTAACAGTGAATTCTATATATGAGGATATGCTGGATGTTTATTTTTCCAAGAGAAGAAAAAATAAAACCCACATGATTTAATGACAAGAAAGATATGGCGTTGTTGAGATAATCAAGTGCGTGGGAAATACCTTGAAGATTGAAGCTGACTTAGTTGTTTTCAATGGAAATATCATCACAATGGATCCTCAGAAACCATACGCTTCTGCATTGGCAGTAAAGAGCTATAAGGTCCTGGCTGTTGGAGAAGAGGAAGAAATTGTAGAATTAGTACCCGCGGCAAAACGAGTCATTGACCTGGGTGGAAAGACAGTTGTTCCCGGATTCATTGATGCGCACACCCATTTAACAAGTGCAGGCGTGAAAGAGTCTCATGTCAAACTAGAGACAACAAAGTCAGTAGAAGATGTACAGAAAGCGTTGAAAGAGGTTTTGCCAAATTATGGGGATGATGAATGGGTACTTGGTTATGGTTGGGATGAGAGCGATTGGTCTGAGAAACGATACATCAATGGTAAGGACTTGGATGATGTTAGTAAGACGAGACCAATTATGGTAACACGAGTAGATGGACATCTTGCAAGCGTGAATTCTGTGGGATTAAAGAAGCTAGGAATATCGCTCAAGCAGACTGGGGTCGAGAAAGATAGGAAAGGAAAACCAACTGGAGTGTTAAAGGACATCGATGAAGTGTGGGAAAAAGTAAGGTCAGGACCTGACAAGATTCGTGATGGCGTGATTGCTGGAAATAGGATTGCTAATGAGCATGGAATAACTGCTGTCGTTGATAACGCCGCGAGTGGTACTTTGAAGCACATACGTGAAATTGAGATGCAGCAAAGACTAACCACTAGGATGATTGTCAATATTCCTGTTAGTCAGATGTCCCATATGATAAATCTGGGAATGACATCAGCTATGGGAAGTCCTTTGGTCAAGGTTGGAGGTGTCAAGATCTTCACAGACGGATCAATAGGCGCAATGACTGCAGCAGTGTCGAAGGGATACAAAAAGAACCCACAGAATAAGGGAATGATATTCTTCCCACCAAAAGAATACGAGTCTGTTATCAAACAGGCTGTTGAAAATAACATTCAGACAGCGACTCATGCAATTGGTGATGAAGCCATTGAGATGGTCATTTCAACCTTTGAAAGGCTTGAAACTAAAAGTGCAATCAGAGTACAACGACACAGGATCGAACATGCAGAATTAATTAATGAATATCAGATTCGACGAGCCGTAGGTCTTGGTCTAATTTTATCAATGCAGCCAAACTTTGTTGGTCGTTGGCAACAGCCAGGAGGACTCTATGATGAACGACTCGACGAAGAAACAGTTCGTGGGATGAATATGTTTCGTGTTGCTCTAGATAATGGAGCACGACTTTGCTTTGGTTCTGATGGAATGCCTTATGGACCACTATATGGAATCTGGTCAGCCACCACTCATCACAACGACAGGGTGAGGCTTACGGTTGAAGAAGCTCTTAGATGCTACACGATGGAGAGTGCATACTCTGTATTTCAGGAAGACACTCTAGGTAGTTTGACAGTGGGAAAAAGAGCGGATTTTGTTGTCCTCTCAGATAATATATTGGAGATAGATCCACAAGATATCAATGATGTCGATGTAGAAATGACTGTTGTGGGAGGAATAGTTGAATACTCAATCGCTCGGACATGAGGTGGTTTAATGGGTAAGGTCAGGATGCTGACCGAGGACCTTGTGTCCTTGATCTCAGCTGGAGAGGTGATTGAGAATCCTTCATCAATAGTAAAGGAATTGATGGAGAACTCCCTTGATGCAGGAGCAAACCTGATAGATATATCCATTGAAGAGGGTGGCACAAAATCAATTGTAGTGTCAGATAATGGAACTGGTATTCTGAGAGAGGACTGTGCAATTTGCTTGCACCGTTACTCAACCAGTAAGATCAGTACAAGAGAGGATATTGAGCATATTGCAACCTATGGCTTCAGGGGAGAAGCATTAGCAAGTATAGCGGCAGTTGGAGATATTAGAATCACTACGCAAACAGAGAGTGAAGAGATAGGTACTGTGGTTACTTCCCGATTTGGACAAAAGACAACAATTAGAGACCAAGCGCGACCAGTTGGAACAACTGTAGAAGTCACAGACTTATTCAGAGATATCCCTGCAAGACGGAAACATCTTGCAGATGAAAAAACTGAAGCTCAGAGAATTCAGGAAGCCGTAATGAGACACGCAGTCATACGACCTGAGATTGGTTTTAGATTGAGAAGAAACAATGAACTTGTAATAGATTGCCCACCTAAACAGAGTGCTACTGATAGGATAACAGCGCTTTGGGGCATAGATGTAGCTAAGGCATTGGTCGATGTCGATTACAAGACCGATGAGATACGAATCAGTGGATTCATTGCAAGACCACCAATCTCGCGTGGAAATAGGTCAAGAGAGTATTTCTCAGTGGTCAAGAGACCGATATCAGATGAACGATTGAGTCAATCTGTAGAAATCGCATTCTCAACAACTCTGATGAAAGGTCAGTTTCCAATATGCGCTCTTGATGTTTCTCTAGATCTGTCTAAGGTTGACGTCAATGTTCACCCAACTAAAAGAGAAGTACGTATTCTCAATATTGAAAAAGTCTGCGAAGCTGTCAGTAGAGCAGTGAGATATGCTTTGGGTGAACGTGAAGAAAAAACTGAAGCAACAACCCTCGAATCGATCCTAGGATTGCCAACTCAGGAGAATAATGAGAAAGAATCACATGGAACTGCACCAATTCTTCAAGAGGAACAAATAGCAGCTATACCTCTTGTTGAACAGGTGATTCTCAAGCCACCAGATATAGAGAATGAAGAATCGATTGGAGTCGAAATTCTTGGCGGCGTATTCAGGATTGTTGGCCAGATACATAAATTGTACATTCTCCTCGAATCTGATGAAGGACTTCTCATAGTAGATCAACATGCAGCACATGAGAGAGTTCTGTACGAACAATTGAGAAAAGAAGTCAACACTGGAACAGTAGCGGTTCAGGAACTACTTCAGCCATTTATTCTGAGCCTGAGTCCGAAAGATGCCGAACAGATCCTTGACCTCGCAGAGACCCTTGACAACATTGGATTCTCAATTACTAGTTTTGGTGGTAATGAGATATCTATCTCAGCAGTGCCTGAGATTTTTGGACGAGTTGCGAGTGAGATAGAACTAATATCATTAGTTGATAGAATCGTCGATATTGGAGAAAAAGAAGCAGTGGATGCTTTCATGGACAATGTAATTAAAGTTGCAGCATGCCACTCAGCAATCCGTTCAGGCCAGTCTCTAAGTAATGAAGAAATCCGCGACCTCATCGAAGAATTGTCCAGAACAAAGAGTAAGTACAACTGCTGTCATGGCAGACCATCTATGATCAGGATTCTCAAAGAAGATATAGACCGGAAAGTCGGAAGAATGGGACCTGAGGCAATTGCCAGATTCAAGGCGAGACATCGACTAGATTGAACTTTTCATATTCCCGCATATTAGTCCATTGAACATACTGATAAGAGAATAGCATTAAGAAATATTTGGCAGTCGATGAGGCTAACATTACTGTCAGAGCCTTGTGCAATGATGAAACGGTGAGCAGCTGAGACTTGCCACTTGTTTTGATTTAAAAAAAAAGAAAGAGAGGAGAAGCCTCTGTTAAAGGCTTCTCAGTTCAAGTTATTTCTTCTTGGTGGACTTCTTCTTTGGTTTTGGAGCAGGAGTAGATGATCTACGCCGCACCACCAATACAATGATGATGATTAGGACCAGAGCCACCCCGCCGATGATAGCAAGAGTTAGCAGGTCAAATGGTAATGTAGTTCCGCCACCAGTCGTAACCATAAAAGCTAACTCGTTGGTCCATAACTCAAATCGATCCTCATATGTCGAGTCATCAATATCACCAGCCATCATATCAAAGAGAAAGCCATTGTAGAGAACTGTGCCTGCACTATTGAGAACAATAAGTGCGTTATCTGCAGTTTCGTTTACAGCATATCCTGCTAATGCAACAGATCCGCCAGTTACCGTTAGCAGATCGCCATCATCACCAAAACTAAGGGTCGCATTGAAGTATGTTAGTCCATAATCAAATGGTTCATTGAATATCTCATGCATTTCATCCCAAACAAAGAATCTGTCTGCAGTTGTAATGTCACTAGAGTACTCAATTCCAATTTTTGACCATAACGGATGAGTAGGATAGAAATCAACATCATAGTTGCACATTAGCAGTTTCCTGCCGCTGTCAACGTATGAGTAGAGGGCATCGAGTAATGCTGTATTTGGTCCAGAGTTTGGAATATCTACCACAACAAGATCCCATGATTGAGCATCTAGAATATCTAGAAATGCAGTTCGTGTCATGGTAAGATAGTATGAAAGACCAAGTTCATTTGCTGCCAATGTAACTGGAGCGTGATAACCAAAATCATCGGTCAGTGGTGTATAGTCTGTGAACAGAAGCAAGTCTGCATCACTACCAGCAGTGAACCAGTTGGCAACATTCAACAGGAATCTCTCATTGTCATTGTTCATTAGCTGAGTATTGTCAAAGATATTCATATCTCCACTGAGAATGACTCTACCTTGCCCATATTCTTGACCTGCCACCACAGGGTTGCCAGAAATCTCCCAGATATCAAAACCATCTCCAATCACACTCAGATAGTTTCTGTAACCAACTTCAAGGGAAGTGGTTCCTTCAGTTGTATAATGCGTAACGGGAGTAGCTGTAACATAGGTCATGACATCAGTAGTTCCTAGACTGATATCATAATCTGCTAATAATTCGTTCAGCCAGATATAACCATTACCGCCGAGACCTGTACGATCACCTAGGACTAGGAGAGTTCCACCATTAGTTACCCAATTAGTAAGGGTAGTAATCTCTGTGTCTGTGAAATTGAGATCAGGCCAAGCAACAATGAGCATCTCATACTTCGCTAGTACTGCTGATGTATAAGCATCTCCAGTGGTGGGGTACAGCTTATCGACCACATAGGTGTGGTTTACTAGGTAATTTCTAAGATGGGTGAAACCATTAGCCGCAACCCAGTAGAGTGAATAACCATTATCCTTGTCCCAAGAATCGATGGGATTTCTCGGACTATGAGCTAAGTCAAACAAGATTCTCCCTTTTGGTCGTGGAACCAACCAATCGACTGAATCAAAAATTATACTTCTGATTGAAGTTGTGAATGATTGTCCATCGCCAGGTAATTGAACAATACGTCCACCTCTATACGAATTTTCGACACTAAAGGCAGACACGAAATTTGGTTCTGTTAGATTCGCCAACATGAAGATATAATCATCAACAATATCTGAACCACTGAAGATGGATTTTGCAGCAATTGCCCAGTTACCAGCATTTTCAATGACTGTATCATTGATATGATAGTCCTTCATCGTAGAATGACGTACAGTCACATTTTGAGTGTCAAAAGGTCGATAATCCCAAGCAATATACCGTGGATCACCAGTGACTCCAGGATAGATAATTTCCTGATACCAGAGATAGCTCATTGCACTATTGAAACTCAATAATGCTCCTCCACCAAGCCAGTAATCTTTCACTAACGTACCTATATTTTCTCGGGGAACATTATTGACCATGACAAAAATGTCATAATCAGCGACAGACAATTCATGATTTAGAATGTCTGCAGTTGTGAGTTCAGTGACCTCATGACCCGCATTTTCAAGAAGCGTCACCAGAGCAGAGATATGGTTTGTCAGATTCTCAGCCGCTGATTCAGTCGGTACCGTTACATTATCTTCATCATACACAGCAATTCTTGCATCCCTTGACACCTGCGCAGGTGCTGCAAGATCTTGAAGTGTCAAATTTTCACTTGTCCCAACAAGAGCTTGTGGGACTATGAACATAGTCACTAGAAATATTGGTATTAATATCATAGGTAGGACGCGTTTCAAGACCTCCACCTCTTCAGTCTGCCATGGCACTTTCTGTTATAAATTCACGCACTAACTTATTCGCCTAAAGAAGAACTCCATCATGTACTGAATTTATATTGATGACATTTCATCACTTCAAGACTAAGGATGATAGACTGGATTCTCATACTCGCAATAGAGACCTGTATTATTCTCTTTGTAATCTGGATAGCATGGTCGGGAATTGTCGGGGCACCATGGGTCCCAACACCAAGAAAGAGAGTCCGTAGTATGCTTGAGTTCGCAGATGTGAATCATGACGATATTCTGTATGACTTAGGTTCAGGAGATGGAAGAATAATAGTAATGGCTGCGAAGGAATTTGGTGCACGCTCAATAGGAATTGAGGTAGATCCCCTCAGGTACCTCTGGTCAAAGGTATCAATCCGACGAAATCGAGTCAGTTCCAAAGTTCAGGTGATCAAGAGGAATTTTTTCAAAGTCGATCTCGAAGATGCAACAGTGGTGACATTGTATCAAGGGTACGAGATCAACAAAAAGATACGAGAGAAACTCTCAGAAGATCTTCAACCCGGAACACGCGTAGTCTCATACAGGTTTATTCTGGATGGCTGGACTCCAACAAGAACAAATGATGATGAATCAATTTACCTGTACGTTGTTTAGTAAATCTAAATATGTAACCAGATAGAGAATGCGTATTACGGTTTCGAATTAGCATTATCCTATCAATGAACCGCATAAAAGGTAAAAAATAACCGTAATTGTTGCCGTTGCTCCGACCTAAAATCTACTTAGTATTAGTATACTCTACTCATTCAACCTCGATGAGGTTTCTGATAAGGAGATAGAGTGACAATGAAAAAACTCACAAGAAGTTTTTTGATTCTAACTATGATGATACTCTTTTCTGTAGGCTCTATTGGAAACAACAAATCTGCTTGTATAACAATAGAACCGAGTATCAACAGGAATTCCACCAACGCATTAGCTTACTCGGACCATAGTCCAATTTTGATTGATGGTAATGCTGATTTCATGTTTCAGGCAGTAACTGAGAGTTGGTCTGGTGATGGCACCCAAGGTAATCCGATCACAATCTCAGGATACAGAATTGCTGATGAAGGCATCCAATGTCTTAGACTATGGAATGTAGACCTTCATTGGAAAGTGTCCGATTGTTTGTTTGAGGGAGGCGCTCCATCCGAGTTCTCTGGTATCTGGTTAACTAATGTATCCAATGGAGAGTTTGTAAATAATATAATTCGAGATAGAGATGCTGGCATTGACACTTATGAGGGCGTCCATAATTGTGTTTTTAGTGGGAATCAGATCTGTAATAACACTCAGCAGGGTATTGTCGTTTTGAATGGAATGTTCAATTCTAGCATCACTGGAAATATCTTCAGTGGAAACCTTGCACACAATATCTGGGTAGCTGGTGGTCTAAATGACACTATAATCTCAGATAACACTATCACTGGAGGACAATATGGCGTCCGAGTCAACTTGTGTACACGTGTGACAGTTCAAGGAAATACATTCACAAACACATCATTAGAAGCAGTGATGCTACCTCTTGGAAGTGAGATAATCATTTCAGACAATACCATTGTCGGAACACAAACAGGCGGAATAGCCACATGTGGAGTAAACTCTGAAATCATAGAAAATAGGATAACAGATGCCGCTGGTATTGGGATATACCTTGCATCAGGAGATTCAGTTCTGATAAGTGATAATACTGTAACAAACAGCTCAGATTATGCACTGAAATTAAGTGTGAACACATCCAATGTCACAATTACTGATAATATCTTTATTGACAACAATGATGGCGATTGTCAAGTTGAGGATAATGGAGAAGACAATCAGTTTTCCTACAACCACTACAATGATTGGTTATCACCAGATGCAAATTCAGACAACATTGTGGATATTGCCTATGCTATTGATGGAGATGCCTCAAATACAGATCAATTTCCAGTTGTAGATCCAAATGCTACAACGCCACCAGGTGGTCAACTAGATCTACCTAGCCTTCTTCCCTACGTAGCTGTTGGTGCTGTAGCTGTTCTCCTTGCTATAGGAGTAGCTCTTATAAAACGGAAATAGAGTGATAATCGCGGGGTGTCGACTCCGCGATCTTATTTTTTTTACATTTATTAGTGTGCAAAGATTAATAGTGGAATATAGTATACATATACTGAAGTAGGGAGCAATGCCAATCGTGACAGCTCAAGAGTGGAGTACATCGTGTTGTGAGAAGATGAGATAATGAATCGAATCAAGACTACAATCGTGAATCTCTCACCGTTGACAGTAGCTACAATCTACACGATTGTAACTTTATTATGTCCGATAATGATAACATCATTTTCAATGGGTAATGACTATCTAGATAATCGTTGGATTGATCTTGTGGTTGTGGCGTTGGCATGGTCTTATTTCCCAGCTTCAGGAAATTCCAATCCTATGGGTTTTGGCGTGGAGGGGTATGGACTATTCTTCCTAAATCCATCGGTATTCATCAACACAATCACATTCACTTTTCTCAGTATTCTATTTGCGGTACAAGTAGTTCGTTTCAGAATGGGTCAAGCAGAACGAAAACAGACGCTGCAGCTTGGAGCTCTCTCAATCCTCCCTGCCGCAGTATGGGGATTAATGGGTTATTATCCAGTAATTTGGAGTGGCCTTTACATTTATGTCGGACCAATTCCAATTCAACTTCTTCTGGGTTATATATTCATGAGATTCTCCACTAGGTGGAGAACTGATATTTTGTTTGAAGATGAAGAGGTCAAGAACTGGTGGGAAAGCAAAGTCAGTAATTGAATACTCGGCATCATTATGTTATTCTAGTACATTTTCAAACAAGCATAAAAAGCGAAGACTTTTACTAGGAATTGTTCATTATTGTTACAGAATAAATCCATGGTATGTAGAACATCATGAGATGATATGCCACATAATAGGAATGGATTGCTATGAGCACAACTTGGTTCATTGCAAAGGAATACTTGAAGAGATTAGATATAGACTTCGAAGAACACGGACGCAAGACATTCAGCGTGCAGTCTGAACGACAGACTGAGACCAAAGTAATTGAAGTCTTTCCCGGAGCCAATTGGATAACACTTACAACACGTTTGATGAGTCTAGATGATCTACCAAGTAAAGGGAGACGAGAAGTATACGAGAAGCTACTCAAAGCAAATGCAACTCTTGTTGAGGTCAACTTTGGAATTGATAAAAAGAACTGTTTAATTCTTCGAAATGCATTGCCGGTAACTGGCATCTCCTATGATCTTTTCAGCTGCACTTATGAGGCTCATCTCGCAGGCATCAAATTCTTTTTCGAAAAAATGAAAGACCAGCTATATAGCGAGTAGAGTCAATTCGATGATTTTAAAAAAGAGGAGAAAGCGGGCAAAGAGCCCGCCATTCTTGTTCTAACTGCGCCTTCGAACAACGACTAAAACTACTACGATAAGAGCTAGGCCACCCACTCCGGCAAGTAGGATCATTGTATTATCTCCTGATGGGGGTTCAGTCCCTGTAGTCGTTGTCGTTGTGGTCGTAATTGTTGTTGTAGTGGTCACTGCAGGTTCTTCAACTGTATAAGAGAACTCACCCGAGATAGCCTCATTGCCAAGAGTGTCCATGGCAACAAGTCTGTAGGTGACAGTAGTTCCGTCCACTTGAGCTGAGATGAGGCCCGAGTAGGTATCACTCACACAAGTCATTGTGATATTGTTCCATGTCCCTGTACCGATACGATATTGAAGGATTACATAGTCAATGCCGGTTGTGTCAATGACAGTCGCAGACACTGTAACAGCTTCACTTGGTGTTGGATTCTCGGGATCATGAGATATCAACGACATGGATGGACCAAGTGTGTCAGGCATTCCACCAGAGGCAAAAGTAAACTGCTCCGGAGTACTCTCTACAAAGTTGCCATCTTGGTCAATGACAGTAATCCAGAAGCTCACGGTTGTGAGTGGGGGATGATTTGGTATTGCACCTTCATAGGAACCAGCATTTAGTGACATGGTGACATTGTAGTCATTAGTTGAATTGGAGTAGGTCAATATCACTTCATCAATATCTGAACCGCCAAGGTCTGATACTTCTGCTGAAACAATCGCAATCTCATGTCCATAAATATCGGTGCTGTTGTCCCAATCAAGAGTGTCAATGGTTGGAGGAATATTGTCCCGGTAGAGAAACGAACTAGTTGTTGTATAAGCCTCGTTTCCTGCATTGTCTGCTGCAACAATCCGATAATTCATGGTGTAACGACCATCGGTTGTACGTGGGACATTAACCTCCCAGAGACCTGAGCCTTCGTTGTAAGTCATTGAGTGGTTTGCGTCATTAGTAATGTCCCAGACCTTCACGGTTGCTAAGTCAGAACCTCCATCATCGGTGACAGCTGCTGCTATGTGTGCATTATCCACTCCAGAAATCTGAACCGGAACTGCAGAGACCGTACCAATTGCTGGTGCCTCTGTGTCGGTTGTACCATGAGAGATATACCCAACAAACACTGGATCTACTGTAAGTGCATAGCCATCCCACCATTTGAAACCAATCAATGTGTAGAATTGCTGTGATGTAATTGAGAAAGTTGTAGCTGTGCCACCACTTCCTGACACATAGATTGCACTAAGCGCAGAGAGTGGTACAGTCTGAGCATCGACTGCGCAAGACTGAGAGATGTTCTTGGACCATGTGTAGGGTGCACCTCCTAGATTCATGAGGGCAACACTGCTGTTCTCTGCAGCCATCGTGAAATTACTTGATGCAAATGCTTCGTCATTACTGACTGCTGTTCCATTATCACTTAGATACTGCGCAATCGTACCACCGCCGCCACCACCTGAGACCAATGAGAGATCACTGTAGAAACAGACAGCTAGACTAATGTCTTCAAGAACTGCTATTCCACCAGGAGTGTTAAGACCCCAATCGCCAACGGTGATATCAAATTTCACCTCAGCAATATTGACTGTATCGTTGACAATTCCTGTGAAGTGAACAGCTAATGAGAACTCATCTGTTGTACACTCGGTAGGTCGTTCATTGAAGCTGGCAAAATCAGAACCATAGTACTGACCACTGTACCAATCCCAATAGGAATATTCTCCAAATGGAAAGACCATACCCGTTACATTATCGAAGGTTACACCAAAATCTATAGTGTCAGTGACATCCACGTAAATGGTATCAGTGGGATTGAAGTTGCCGAAAGCTTCTCCAGGAGTTGTGAAATTGACGGAATCAACATCAACAGGCATCCAGTAGTGAGACATCTCTGCACTGCCTAGACTCTCGGTGGATACATCCATGAAGTTGTCATCATCCTCATCTTCCCACGCAAACATACCTGCATATTCGTATGCTAAGTTGATATCCATCAACTCAGTATATGTGCCATTTGTCACCTCGGTGCTATAGTGTTCTTCAAGTTCCCACCAGAGCCAGCTCCATTCTCGAGAGTTATCGATTGCCCAATCCCATCCTTCCTCAATAGCTTGTTGAATAAGATCATCTGAGGTGAAGTTATTGGCTAACCAAGCAACACTCCAGTATCCTGGTTTTGAGTTGCCCCATTCATCCAAGAGAGTATCTTTGACTGCATCAAACTCTGCAGTTGTCAGGGTTTCTCCAGTAGCTGCCTTTGTCCAGATGTAGTTATCTTCCCAAGAGGAGGTCCAGTTGAATGTGACCATTCCTGTAAATGAATGGAGGTAGAACTCATCGCCATATGTTTCATTATCAGGTTCCCAGAGAATCATGACATCCAAGTATTTATGAGTGATATTGTAGGAATCAGTTGATGAATGGAATTCTTTCACAAAGTATTGATCATCTGTTGTATCAAGATCTCCATCCAAATCAAGAGCTCCATTTTCAGGATTAACTGCCCAGAGATCGATATCCCACATACCAAAGTCTGGAGCGCCAGTTACAATTTTGTCTTGGTTATTTATGATGGATACAGGTAATGCGGCATAGTCCAACTTCTTGGAATAGCCTTCAAAACGATATGCCTTGTAAATCATATCAGAGCTTCCACTGATGTTATAGAATGTACCATCATACTTGAATTGCCATGAAGGATAGTTGAATCTGTAGCTCTCAGGCGTGTAATGCAGTGGGATTATCTCATAGGTTGATCCATTCAGTGCTTGTAAGAAATAGTAGTACTCCGCCCAAACAGAGTCTTCGGTATGTGTTCCACTATTCCACGTAGACCCATCCCAATCCCAATGGGTAACATCGAAGTGAATAATAGGGACAGACTCTCCTTGGAACCAGAAACTTCCAGTCCACGAGTCACCAGTGACATTTTCAACCATGATTAAGTGAGAAGTGTATTCATCCCAACCATACCACCAATGGTAATCGCCATAGATGTCTATCATATAGAAGGTATCAACCTCCCATGTACTGAAATCAGTAGGCCAGATCTGAGGGTGCTCCATCGCTGAATAGAAGAAAGTTCCATTTGAGAGTGTAATATTATGAAATACAGCACGCCAAGTTGAGTTATAGTAAAACATCTCGCCGGTCTTTGTCATAACAAAATCATAGTAATGGGTATAGTTCCAGTCATGAATCTGACTTGATCCATAATCGCCATCATAGAATCCTGTGACTATATCAAGCCATGTCTCCACCTCAAACTCAAGAGTAGTTGCATTCCTACTACCAATACCAACAGTCCAATCGGTATGGAATACTTCTGGAATGAATAATGAACCATTCACCCATGTGACCCAAGGCATTGTGTCGGGGAAATAATCGTAGTTCATTACAAAATATGTCTCGTTATAACGTCCCCAATCCGTGAGATTATAAAATGTATTTGACACATTGACCTCATAGAGATGATATCCATAGAAATACGGTGGATTGTCGGGGTCTGGTGCATATTCATTGTATGGATATCCATACATATCTAGTACTGTCTTAGCAACATATGCAGTTCCATTGATGTAAGCTATCTCATGAGAGTACTTACTTCGAATGATCCACTCAAGATCCCACCATCCTCCTATTGGATGACCAGCTTCAGGTATTGGATAGTTTGTACCTCCTACAGTGACATATGCGAAGAGATGGGTAACATAGTGGGGAATAAGTATACCCGAATATGGTCCTTCGCACTTCATCAATTCCCATGGCCAATCAAAAACATAATGTCGTCCAGTATGGTGATCGAAGTAGATGTAGAGATGTTCAAATTCAGGTTCGTAGCATCGCCACATATCAAAGACCTCCCATGTTCCATTCATACGAAAGATCCAGTGGTCTGGACCAACATACTCAGGCCATCCAACCATGAACAAGGGTTCAACATTAAATGGTTCGTATGGATAGAAGGGAGATGCATAGGTTACAAGGGTATAATCAACCATCTCAACAGGAACTACACCTGTCCTCACAGATGAGTATCCTTCCCATTCTGGCCAAGGCATTGCTATGACCGATCCATCATCTGCAATCATAGAGTAAATGTTCATACCTCCCATGTAGTACGGGTCCTCTTGGAAGGACAAGAACCAAGTTCCATTGATCAGTGTGACATTGAATAAAGCTGCAGTCTGATCTCCAAAGACCTCAATCTCGGTATTATTCTGCAATCTGATATACCGATGATAGTCCTCAAGTATGTAGTCATAATCCTCACGAATCAAGGATTCGTAAGTATAGTCTTGGTCTCCAAAGACGTAACTCTTCAGTGGTTCTTCTCTTCCATCAATGATTACATAGGGAATCTTTTGACGGGCATAGAGTTCTCCATTCTGCATATTTCTGAAAATTGGTGCTTTGTATGGCACTTCTGCATATACTATATCGGTACCATTCATGAAGTGGTAGACTGTATCCTCAGTCCAGCCAAGAACAGTGTGAGAACCCCAACCAGATTCATAGTCTATCACCCATGTCAGATTTCCATAGAAGTATTGCCACCACCACTCAAGTGAAGGCATTTCTGGAAGAGGTGTGATATCAAAGGATATCTTCAAGTCCTCACCAACAATAGAATATGTCACATTTCCGGCATTCAAACAATTGATTGACATCTTTGCTTGCGGGGAATTCATTGGAAAGTGTTGATTTGTCCAATCATCTAATACGAAGTCCCAAATCTGTTCTTGCCAGAACCAATCTTCAATCAATACTCGTTCAACTTGCCAGATTCCAGGAGCAATTTCAACATTGATCCATTCATAGTGTTCACCATACCCCCAAGAAGTTCGTACCGTGTAATTATATACATTAACCTCAATACCGCCTTCGGGGCTTACTTTGACCTGAATTTCAATATCGGAACGTTGCCACCACTGAATGCCTATGTCTTCTCCCCAACGTTCTTGGTGACCGTAGAGTATGAAAGCAACACCATCAATATCGTCAGCATATTCGATACCACCCTGAAGTCGTGAGCTTACAGTGAAGGGTTCACCTATATCTGCTTGGAAAATCCAGCTAGGGCTATAGGGTTCACCCTTGTGCGTAATCTTGACAATAGACACTGGAGAATCAATAGCAAGTTCTCGTTGATTTTCGTAATCAAGCATCTCTTGAGGAGTAGCAATTGGTAGGTTCACATAGTTCACCAATTTGATTCCATATTGATTTGTTATCTGTTCATGGACGTAAAGTGTTTCGCCATATTCACTTCCAGAGGGAAGCATATCTTCACTAATATGACCTCTAAAGTTCACAACAAGTTTCCCAAGACCATTGTAATACACAGTGCTTGTAGTTTCATTAAGCACAAATGGGACTCTAAATTCTGAAGACCAAGGTTCGTATTCCTGCCATTCTATCCATTCCCAGTGATCATCTATCCAGGTGGTGTTCTCATAGTGATATAATGCTAGGTACTCCCAGCTTGAAGTCGTGAAATTATATGAAACACAAAAATTGGGCCAGGACTCATGGGTCTCCCAAAGGTCCTGTTTGCCATCATAAACCATGTACTCTTTGCCCATATACACCCAAGAATACGACTCCTCCCAGTGGTATCCAAATCTTGGTTCAGCCCAAGTCACTTCAATAGTATCATTCCATGCATAGGCTCCTGCTGCATCATTCCACTCCCATGCACCTGTTCGCAATTGAATTTCGGAATAAGGACCATACACCCATCGTTGAACCTTGAACGTAGAGGGAGCAGACATAATAATGTTGACACTATTGAGAAGTGTTGCGTTACTTGTAGTCACGGTGAAGTTGAAGTCATCGCCTCGGTTGACTGTATAAAGAATATCGCCATCATCATCAAGACGAGTGATTGTATAATAACCTCCAAAGGCTTGATTTACAATCGAGTGGAGGTCCATTCCTAGTAATCTTCCACTCTGTTGTGTACTTTCACTCTGAGCAATGGATTGGAAATTAACATCCATAGCCATTGCACTGAACATGTAGAAACCAGGATATGTGCTGGAATTCATGAGAATTCGAAATCGGCCCCAATACGCTTCTGTCCCGGCTATATACCCAGAAGCAGTATGATTAATCTCAGCAAATGGCTCAACCATAGGTCCGAAGACATCTGATAATGTAAAGTTCTCTGGAAGATCTTTGGGAGCTCCTTCAACCTGTGTTGTTTCCTTGCTAGAGTAGATTTCAAATCGGTCCTCAAGTACATAATAAATTGCAAAGAGTGCATATGGATGGAAGTCATTATGCATTTCGCCGTCTTCCATCTCACTTAGGTTGTAGTAATTTCCCATCAGAGCAATAGCGTACGGAACTTGACCACTGAGGGCGGTATATGGAATCTCAAGAATGAAATCAAACCAAGTATTGAGTGGTATCTCCTGTGCCCAGTCTGTAATCTCATTAGTAGATGCATTTCTTGTATGCCAGTTTATTTTTGGTCCGAATCTGTATCTTGATGAATTCCATTGTTCTTCGCGCTGTTCGTTTATTGTCTGTTGATCCCAGCTTACTTCTGTATAATTGATTGGATAGTCAGTAAGAACGTTCTGTTGATTTCCCCTTTGCATGTCAGGAAGAACACTATTCTCCTGCGAATTTGAAATGGGAATAATAGGTGCATTAATGAAAAAGGAAGCTGTAAACAAACACAAAGCTAACAATGAGAGTAGTTTCGTAATTACCTTCATTTTGCAATCCCCTGGTCTCTCTTCAATAGGTAACCGTGTTGTTTCAAAGGAAGCACATTGACGTGCACTTTTTTATTAGCTAACCAAACAATGATGCTACAGCAAATGGTCATACTAATATTCACGGCGCATAGAACGTAGTTAGAAATACTTCATATAAGCTTACGTCGATTGAATTAAGACAGTAATTGTGGAGAAATTCGATTTTACGAAAAAGAACAGAGCGGGATTATACCCGCTCGATCTAATTGATTTAGAAGAACAATAATGCGAATTGCCAGACAATTGGTGTCACATATGCTTCTATTATAGCGGCGACTATCAGTAAGAAAGCAATCATGGCAACGGTACGCCACGTGCGTTCATCACTTAGGAGATCTCTTGTTTGGGCAGGGAATGTGTTCCAATCTTCGCTCTTTACTGTCGGTCCCAAATCTCTTGCAATGCGAATCGAGAGACCTGCAGCAAGGAGAAAGACTGGTATCTCTACAATGGCATGTGGGATGATACTTGCAAGAAACTGCCAAGCATTTCCACCAAATGTCAAATTGATGATAGCAATCCCACCAACTGTTAATGCAGTCGATAAGACCTCAGCAATTGCCACAGCCATCAGGCTGAATCTGATGTATGTTATTATGAAATCTTCAGAACGAACATCTTCTCGTTTGGAATGCATCAGTCTATAGGCACCTGCAATTATGGCTGGAAGTACTATCAATGCAATCAATGTGAATTGGTCGTCATACACAAAGTATTCGATAGCAAAGATGAAGATAAATACCGGAAACCACCATGCACCTATACCTTTTCCCCCCCAATACCGAATGGCAATGATTCCTAATAATACTAAGACGGGGATCCCAAAGATAATCAAGGACCATTGACCTAATTGTGTGGTAAAACCCCACCTTGGATTGAATGGATCATATTGAATGAACATTCCAGTATTTGCATTGAATTGCGTTAGCAGAACCGTAGCTGCGCCAAGACAGACGAGGCTTACAACACTGGCAAGACCCATATTCGATTCACTTTTTGTCTTCTTCGCTCCAACAAACCATAGAACCGCAGCCCAAAAAACTGGCCCGATGATTAGCATGAGTAAGATTCTGACAATGTTATGCTCTGCAAAGACAATGAACCAGCCACCTGGATCTCCAAGTGTTAACGGATCGGTCGGAGGTGGTAGGATTCCTTCTAGTCCATCCGGTGCACCAATTTTCTGTAGCAGTCCATTGAGTAGATTATTGAAAAATGCAGGATTCTGTAATATTTCAGCTAAAATCCACACACCAATGATAGAAACGACAAGACCTCCAAAGAACATGATTACTGAATCCAAAACATCGTTACGCTTTACATTGAGAAGAGGGCCACTCACATCACCGGTTGTTTCCTTCCATCTCTTTCGAAACTCGAAGAAATAGAGTATGAATAATGCTGTGAAGATGAAAGTGGGCAAGTTAACTGCAAATTGTGATGCAAGCCTCCACAACCATTGATCAGCTTCTGGGAGAAACGGCACAGGTCTTAGTCGATAAAAGACTTCGCCAGCATAAGTAGCAGGAGTTACAGATACTCCCAAGATGTAATCCATACCTTGGAAGATGATATATGTAATAGTTGCTACAGTAGAACCTGCAAATATGGCAAATGACTCACTTCCACCCTTAGAATTGCCTCGTATATAGTGCCCCAATATTCCAATCAATATCATTGAGGCAAAAGGAATACCAAGCATTAACATAGCCCAAAGCGTTGGTGATATCAAAGAGTAGTTATCTCGTGGGATAAATGCACTCGGATACAGACTTGTCGGAGTAGTCACAAGTTCCAAGATGTGGGCAACAACATCATCAACATCTCGTGGAAAGAGGCGGAAAGGATTATCATTGAACAGACCATACGCACTAAAACTCTGTTGAGCATAACTAAGAGTTGATGCGAATACTGCTCCTGCAAATGCGCCAGTAACAGCAATCCCAGTTCCAATTCCTGAGAGGACATTTCTCAAAGCTGCGGATTTGTTGCTCTCTCTTATTTTCGTACGAGCACCTGCTAATGCATCGAAAGTCCGTTTGTAGAATACAGATGAGAAGTCTTCAGCATACGGAAGAACGATAACAGCAAATATGATTGGCGGTGCTGCCAGTAGCAGTCCAAGCCCATAATATTCAGTCAGGAGTCCGATAGGATCGGAGTAGTCACTTGCAAAGAAATCAATTGCTTGTGATGCAAAAGTATAGAGTGTTAGGAGAATATTGAGTCTGAAGAACCAACCCAGTACGCCCCGCATCATCTCAGAACCAATATCACGGTTACCGAGGTGCAACCCCACAGCTTTTGCGATTCTGTTGGATGCAGGATAACCAAAACGATAGATCCATGTTAGAAATATAATCACACCTAAGTAATAATTGTCTGGAGCATAGTCAGCGAGATAGCGTGTCATGTCAGTCTTCTGAACAATGAAGCTCTCCAGACTACCTACATAGATAGTAATCGATGGAACTAAAGTAGCCAGTCCTATGATCACATAATCCTTCCATGCTTGTCTCCAAGCCTTTGCTTGAACTTCAGGATCTAGAGGATTAGTTTCTAAGCCCTCAAACTTGATGTTGTTCAGACGGTCTGTGAGACCAGCATATCCGTCACTCTCAGGTTCTTTTCCAACAATTCTCTTGATAATATTCTTGAATTTCATTTTTAATGGATCTTGAAGGGTCAGTTTTGCTGCTAAGACAAGCATTCCAAAAAGAACTGCAAGAAACGCCATCATAATCCAGAGTAGGTATTCTTGCAACGAACTGAAGAATTGGAAGAGCATATCGGTTAATAAAATCCATGACAGACCGCTAGTACTAACAATTGGGTCAAATCCACTGGATACAGAGATTGGCAGTCTAACAATATCAAGTAAGAACCACGTAATTGTCTTCACATACATCAAAATGATAAATGACTCTATGAGTTTACTTTTCCTCTTGCCAAAGAAGAGCAAGTAGATAAAAGTCACAATCAATGGTGGGAGAAACTCGAATACGATTGTTAGAATTGTAAGTTCAGAGATAGCCATGAATCTACACTCCTATGTGATATAGAGAGAAACAGATTGAATTCTATAAGAAAAAGGTTCGTTGGACAGACCCACAGGTCATATCGTAATGAGGGAGAATATCTGAGTTATACCGAAAGTTTAAAGACCAAATATTAGCTATCGTGAAGTAATTCAACAAGCGGAAGAAAAAGTATCCGTAAGTTGAGGTGCATAAAATGGAAATTTCACAAGAAATAATGGATGCAATAAATGATCAGATAAATTTTGAACTCTATAGCGGCTATATCTACCTCTCAATGGCCACATGGTTTGAGGAGAAGAATCTCTCAGGTATGGCTCATTGGATGGAAGTACAAGCAGATGAGGAGTATGCTCATGCCATTAGATTCTACCGCCACATTGTAGAGAGAGGCGGACGTGTCACAATGAAAGCAATCGAAGGTCCAAAGACAGAATGGGCTTCAGCTCATGACGTCTTTGCAGATGCTTACAAGCATGAATTGATGGTGACAGAGAGAATCTACAAGATCGGTGATATTGCAGACAGACTCAAAGACAGATCTGCTCAAGCAATGTTGCAGTGGTTCTACAATGAACAAACTGAAGAAGAGAAGAACACCATGGAAATTCGCGACATGCTGAAGATGATTGGAGAATCGATGCCAGCACTTTTGCAGCTTGATGCAAAACTAGGTGCACGACCTGCTGCACCAGCTCCACCTCTTGAATCTACTGCTCCATAGAGTCAGAAATCTTCAACTTGGAATCAACCGGAAGCAACTTCTTGCCTTCCGGTGATTTCTCCTCATTTTTTGACGGTTTTTGTGCAAATACGCCTAAGTCGTAGACTACTTATGGCAGAATTTCACATATTTTTCATAGTGTGAGAGGATATTATGCTGCCAGAAGAAATAATCAAGCATATAGCAGACACTGTTTCAGGAATAAAAGCAAAGGACTATGCAACTGCAATTTCCATTCATCATAGAATACAAGCAAGTCCAGGCCTCCATGATGCAGTGGCATATATCAAGAAAGAGATTGAATCAATATCGAATATTGAAAGTAAAATTTTCGAATATCCAGCAGATGGAAAAACAACAGTTGGGTCATGGGAAGCAATTGTCGGTTGGCATCCGAGAAAGGCTAAACTCTACCTAATTGACCCTGAGGAAAAGACTCTCGCAGACTTTGTTGCAGAGCCCATTTCTCTGATTGCTCATTCAACTACTACGGATATTGAAGCAGAAGTTGTCTATGTTGGAAAAGGGCTTTCTCCAGAAGATTATGAAGGCAAGGATGTAAAAGGAAAAATCGTGCTTACCGAGAGCCTTGCACGTCTTGCACACAGAGTTGCATGTGTTGGATATGGCGCAGCTGGTATTTTGACATATGTACCACCTTCAGGTCAGGATGAGATAGCAAGTCTTCGTAGATATGATGCAATATGGCCTTCAGGTGAAGAACGTGAGAAAGCCAAATTCGGATTTTCACTAACCCAAGGCGATGGACTGAAACTGAAAAAATGGCTTGATGAAGGAAAGACAGTAAGAGTTAAAGCTACTGTGGATGCAAAATTGGTAGATGGTGTAGTTGAAGTACTATCAGCACTGATACCTGGAGAGGATACTTCAAGAGAATTCTGGCTAGCAGCTCATGTCTGTCATCCTCATAGTGGAGCAAATGATAATGCATCTGGCAGTGGTGCTCTCATGGAAACTCTCCGCGTCCTCACTGGACTCATAAAAGAGGGCAAAATACCGAAACCTGTCTACTCTATTCGTTTCGTCTGGATGCCAGAATGGTCAGGCACAATCTATTTCATAGATCGGGAGAAAGATATCCTCAAACGTTGTATTGGCATGCTCAACATGGATATGGTCGGAGCAGACCCGGCGAAATCAGGTGTGATTACACAATTACTTAGAACACCATTTTCTCTGCCAAGTACTCTGAATAATGTAGTAAGACATTGGCTCATGACTGAGGCGGTCAGAGAGGATGATAGACTTGAAGGTGGTACTATGGCACCGCTTGCCTGCAAATACAGCCGTTATGGAGCAGGAAGCGATCACTTCATGCTTACAGATAGTACCATTCGGATTCCAGCAGTGATGTTGAATCAAGACCCTGATCGTTTCTACCACACTTCGACAGACACACCTGATAAACTAGATACTAGACAGATGGCATATGCAACAAGGATAGCTGCACTTACAGCCTTGTCATATGTGCTTCCCAAACATGTCTATGAAGAAGCAATCCTTACAGAGTGCCGTAACGAGTTTGTTGAACTAATGCAGGAGGTGTCTCTCCAAGGAGTCACAGAATTATCACGGTGTCTTGGAGACCCTGAAAAGATATACCCACGTGTATTAAGATGGTTGGGTCATGCGCATGAGTTGGGTCAAGCAACTCTTGACAAGGCTGCGTCAGAATGGTCATTAATTGCTGAACAAGAGGCCATAAGGCAAGCTCTCAAAACAAGCCTTCAGATGGTGTATACAACAGAAATGGTCATTGCAAGAAAAGCCTACGAAGGTGCCTGCGCTGAAGTTGGACTTGAGGCGATGCAAGAAGACCAAATCGTCCTAGAACCTGAGAGCTTCGGAATTGAGGTGAAACGTATCTATAAACATGCATTGAACCCATCATTTCTGATGCTGAAACTGGGAGATAAAGCAGCAAAATATAATGAAATGCGGAAGAAAGATCCGCATGCAATGGATCGTCTTGATGAGATGCTAAACATGGCTCAAGAATGGACCTCTCTTGATATCATATGGGATATGCTTTGTTTCCAATTCGGTGATATTGAAGCTGGAGAACTTCTGAAGATTGTCAGAGATCTAACAGAAGCAGGCATAATCGAATCTCGGAGTGTGTAGCTAATGGAAGACGACCATTGGTTATACAACAAGGTCGTCTTTGCTGGCACCTTTGACAGGTTGCACGAAGGGCATAAACACATCATGCGTACAGCTTTCAAATTGGGCAGGTCTGTTGCCATCGGTCTCACCACTGATCATATGTTGAGATTCAAGACTAACAGAGAAATAATCCAATCATACGAGGAGAGATATTGCCAGATTGAAGACTTCCTCAAGGATGAATGTGATATTCAAAGAGCCTCTATCTTTCCAATAAATACGAGAGAGGGAGGTGGCGATACAATGGAAGACTTAGAAGCATTGATTGTTTCTGATGAGATTGGAGTTGTCCAGAATGCATTCGACATCAATCAATTGAGAATCGATAATGGATTGCGAAGGTTCCATATAGTAATCATACCCATGGTCAGAACTCAAGATGGTAGACCATTATCATCTTCAAGAATTCGAAGTGGTGAAAACTTCGAAAATGAGGAACTCATCTATTAGGAAAGGGAAATGATTCCAAGTACATTCTCTTGAAATCTTCATTTTCGGTGAGTTCTATATAATTGAGTTCTTCGACGAGACTCTCTGCGAGAAGTCTGTTCTCACTCTTAAGAAGAATTGCTGCTCCATCTACAGCTCCTCGTGGAGTCTGCTGAATGCGAATTCCCTTGAAGTGTGGGAACATGCCAATACGATAGGCATCCTCGATCTGAAGGTCTGAACCAAACACACCAGTAAGAAATAGAGCAGTGAGTTCTGAAGATTTTGTATTTGCCTCCATGAGAACAACCTCTATAGCTCCACGAATTGCAGCCTTGGACTGTTGAAGCATACGAATGTCAGTTTGAGCTAAATAGATAGCACTACCAGTTGTCGTGTTGTCAGGAAATTCAAGGATGTACCTTGCAATGCTGCCGTCGAAAGACAGCCATTTTGAATTGAGATCTCTATTTAGCGAACCGTGAGGGAGTAACAAATTAGCATCAAGCATTGATGCCATAGCAGATACAGCACCTGTTCCACAAATCCCGCGAGGACGACTGTTACCGATAACGGATATCATTGGTCTGTAAGTCTTCGAGTCTACACTCACTTTATTGATAGCTCCAATCTCTCCTCCGATTCCGCAATCAATAGCCATTCCTTCAAAGGCCGGTCCAGATGCTGCTGATACAATCCATATCCCTTTAGGAGTAATGACTGATATCTCAGTATTAGTTCCTACATCTATCACTATCTGATTTGATCTTTCATCCAAATAGTTACTCGCAATAAGGACTGCAATTGCATCCGGACCGATAAATGACTCAACAACGGGAGGAGAATAGCATTCTGCTTTTTGCAGGATATCAAGTCCAATATTGGAGGCATCTATATGAATAGCTTTCTTATCGGATGCCTGATAGGGAGGTCGCGTGAGAGAATCAAGAGAGAGATCAAAGAACAGATGGTGCATGACAGTGTTACCAACTATCACAACATCCGAAACTCGGGAAGGTCTAACATCAACTTCCTCTAGGAGACCTTCAACACCTCGCTCTACTACTTCTCGGATTGACTCAACAAGTTCTAATTTATGTTGATGGCTTACCAATGAGTGCCTAATTCGGGAAATCACATCAGCTCCAAAAAAGCTTTGAGGATTTCTCATCAGTAGACGATTCTCTATATGATTATTATTAAGTCTGACGAGATAAAATGTAATATTTGTCGTACCAATATCCACAGCGATTCCATAGTCGTTAGACCCGGGCAACAGAAAACATCCCATGAGTTTATTCTACTAACGAATAATCATCACAGGACACGATGCACTCTTCGAGACCTTGTCACTGATTGAACCCGTGAATAGTCTCTTAATCCCACTAAGTCCTCTTGAACCAATGATGATGATATCTACGCCCCGCTCACTTGCGATATCAATGATCTGAGCTGCAGGGTCTCCATGCGATATCATATCAACAACCTCACAGCCGCATCGATTAGCTAGTTTCTTTGCGCGCTCTAGAATATCCTCTCCAAGATTCTGGAGTGAAATGAATGGCTGATCAGAAACCGTATCATGATACGGAGTTGCTGACACAACCATAGGAACTACATGAAGCAGGACGACTTCTGCACCAAGAGGAGGACCCATAGCGCACGCATATCGTACTGCCTTCTCAGAATGTGCCGAACCATCCACTGCTACTAGGATGCTCTTAATCTTGATGGGTTCAATGGTCTCGCTCATCTAACACCCTCTTTCGTTTCTCTGATAGTCCTTCAGCCTTATCTCTCTTTCCCAAGATTCCATCGTCATAGGTGGTAAACACACTCGGATGCAGTGAGTGAAAGAGCCATATTCAATATCGATGGTTTCACCTCTATCGAACTAATGTGGAGGATACATAATGGACCTCAACAAGATCAAGACAGAGGATGATGTTAGACGAGCTACTCTGGAGATTCAAGGATATACTGAATTCGACAGTAAGGTCTATGCAGCTACATTTCGAATTCCAAAGGGAAAGGTAAGTACGTATGGAAGGGTTGCCATGATGATTGGAAAACCCAAGGCCTATCGAGCAGTAGCCAACTCGTTACACAAAAATCCCCTCTTTCCTGTAGTTGCATGTCATCGTGTCGTAAAGGAGGATGGAAGTTTTGGAGGCGACCCGAATCGAGCCTCAGGAAGACGCCAACACTGCATAGAAGAGGGTGTACCGATCGAAAACGGCAAAGTCAAGATGATGAAAGATATTGTCTTCTGACCATAGTTGTAATTCTCAATTTACCGTTATATTCGACTTTGTACAACTCTCTTACGTCTGATCTTAACATTTGATGTGATATCAGGTCTTGGTTTGTAATAGATACTCCAGTAGATTATTGATAGTGAGAGTAAAGCCAGCAATCCGGAGAGAATCCAGAGAAATCTCAAACTGGATGTGATCTCCCAGATCAAGGCTCCTGCAGGCGTGGCGATGAGACCCGTGATACTAGTAATCAATTGATAGGTTGCTAAGGCTCGACCTTTGAATTGATCTGCAACACCATCTATTGCTAGGCTTCGTTCAACACCAATCCATACCACAATTGGACCAGCCCAGAGAATGTTCAGAGCAAACATGGTCAAGACACCAGACCCTATACCGAATAATATCATAATCAGTCCATTAGCAGCGAGACCTACAATCAGAGCTCTTCTACGGCCTCTATCTGCAAAGCTACTCAGCCCATACATCAACAGAACAGTTGATAATGAAAAAGCACTCCATGTTAGACCATATATTGAAACATCAATACCCCATGCGTCTACACTCAGGGGGCCTAGGTATGGAATTGCTAGACCCCATGCAAGATAGTATCCGACCATTCCTCCAGTAAAGTACCAAAACTTCTGTCCAAGTTTCCTAATAGAGACCTTAGGTTCCAACCGAGCTTTTCTCTTTGTCTCGGGATGCAAGGTCTCTTGTACAAATAATACAGTAAGAAGCAGTGCAACGATTCCGGCGACTGCGCCAATAAGCAATAGATAGCTAAGACTAGAACCAGATTGGATTAGCAACACAGCAAGAATCGGGCTGATTCCATCCATTAGAAACGCAGGCATTAACACCATCGTGAATTTCTTGGTCGAATCCATCATATGCTCTCTAGCAATCTCATCTGCGGGCATTGCTCTCGTGATAATAATGATGAAGCTCCAACCGAATTGTGTAAGGCCATAGGATGCAACAACGTAAGGCCAAACGGGAATGATGTAAAGCATGAAGAGACCAAGACACAAGGGAATAAAAGAAAAAATCATAGTCTTCTTTCTGCCAACAACATCAGCCAACGCACCAGAGATTGGATAGCCTACCAATGCTGCAAGTGTACCTATAGTAAAGGTCAAACCTATGTCCCAAGGATTCAGAAAAGTGTCCAAAAAAATAGCAAATTGCCAAGTCCAGATACTCACTGAGAGTTGAGCAATTCCAGCAACAAGCGCTAAGCGCCAGAGTCTTCCGTTGAGGCCAAGTATCTCATGTCTTCTAGTCTCTATTACATCTGAAGTGCTCCCTTTTGGAAGCAGGACTGGTGCAACTGACAAAAGAATCAGACCTCATGTATAGCTCATCTACCAGAGTCCTCTCAGCGAGGCCATATGAAGCTTGTTGATTAGGATGCCCTAAATACCCATTTCAGTTGCTTTTACGCATACAACTTACATACAGCTGTAACGGAATGTTTCAAATTGCTGTTTCTTCAGAGTTCAACTCATCCCAGAGCATCTTTGCTTCTTTGCCTACTTCATCATTCTGATCAATGAAATATTCAAGGATGTCTAGTATCTTGTCCTTTGATGGTTTTCCCCTCTGAATCATTCTATTGACTGTCCGACGGAGGACTGCCTCAGGTCTATCTACCTTTCTCATCGAAGACTCGAGGAGAATTGCGTACCCGTGAATACCCTGTTCATTAGTTTCATTTGTGTCCTTATTAAGATAGAATAGAATGGCAAAGAGAACAGTAAAGAATGCCTTCGATAGATCGTTTATTACTACGAACCGATGGTAGATGCAATCTCTGAAAGTAATTGGTGTAATGAAACAGGTCAAAAATTAATCAATGTCCAAGTTATTGCATACAGTGAATTTGAAGATTCGTAAGCATTTTCAGCGATTTCAAAATCACTACTCGTCAAAATTCCTTCTGGAGTCCCATCTGCCTCCTCCGGCTCCGGCACCAGGGTGTCCTGGTCAGCGTAGAGGTTGACCGTGTGGAGGCGCAGGTTACACAGGAGGTTTGATGTATGACATCTATTTCAGCTCGAAGAAGATATCAATAAACTCGTTGAGTTCCATTTTCAAATCTTCTCGAATAATCTTTCTAAGGAGACCCTTTGGCAAAATCTTCTTAGCGTGGATAGGAACTGTTGTCACTCTTCCATCCTCTGCTCTCATCCGTACATGAGACCCCTTTGTACGAACGATCACAAATCCAAGCCTCTGTAGTACTTTGACCAGTTGTTGACCTTCGATAGCAGGAAGTCGTGACATGATTGCGCCACCTGAAAGCAATATAAAAAAGAGAGCCACTAGAAAGATTCCTACGGAATAGTAATTTCTATCTCTCGGAATCCAATGAATTGGTTCAAACTAGCCACCTCTTCACCTTCAAGGCACATATCAATGACCTCTCTCAGATTTTCCAGAGCCTCATCAATAGTTTCTCCGTATGAGTGGCATCCTTTGAACACGGGGCAACTCACGATATAGACGCCATCCTCGTCGACCTCGACAAGAATAGGTAAGTTGAGTTTGCTCATACTCTACACTTCCACAAATCTATCCGCCATATCCAGATATAATCCTTTGGAGATTTGAATTCATCTCTTCTGATATATCCATCATCATAAGAATGCTCTCCATCTTGAAAAGGGATGAAGATCTCGCCACCAATCTATAGCAGACCACAACATCACTTTCAATGTTATCTGTGAATTGATTGATTCCAACATGATTCACAGCGTTCTGAGAATCGCTAGTCCCATCCATCACCTCCGGTTCCGGCTTCAGTGTATTCTGGTCAGCGTAGTGATTGATGTCGTGGACCGCATGTCGTTCATGGCGTCAGCTGAGTACCGCTGGAGCTGGATGGTTCTAGTTATTGTTATGAATTCTAGAGTCTTCAAATTCAAACTCGTCTTTCTCTTCGCCTGTAGGCTTCATGCAAAGTGGGAATGCAAATGCAAAAACAACTAATGCAATAAAGGCGTACCAGTTATCAAAGACTAGTTGGATTGATTCTTCTGGTGCAATTATCATTCCAGGTAAAAATACACTAATAACTGGTAGGACAAAAAGGAGTAAGTAGAACACAATCTCAGTTGATATCCGTTTCATTGCTAGCACATATACCTTTGAAAATCCCGCAATCTCACGACTTAAACCCCTTCTTTGGTCAGCTATTACAGCAACCCCCCGTGCAAAGGCATACCCAAAAAACAGAAAGCATGCAATTGCTAATGCAATTCCAATAGGTAACCAAATCATTATTTCCACTATGTTCACCTCTTAATTATTCGTTATATGTATATAATGAATACGATAGCAATAATAACACTCCCAATAAGACCAAGGCAGCGATAAGATTACCCGAACTTGAACGTCCCTTCCATCCTGTTTCCGAATTTATTTTGAAGTATCTTCCGTGTGTCCAGTATTGTGTTATTCGTGTCCATCCCCTGCACCCAATCATCCATAACGTACCTAAGGACCCAACAACAACTCCTAGGAGTGAGCAAACCATGATGAAGTATTTCAAAGCTGCAAATGGACCAGTTATATCATTGGATATGCATTGGTTGTAGAGCTCGACCATCAAAGCAAGGACTGACCCAAACCAAAACATAAGCGAGAGTAGCCAAGGTTGCCAAACACCGGTAATTTGCATGAGAATTGTACATACTACTAACGCCAACGATGAAATTGCTACTGCTACGGCAAGTACATTTGATAGATCACTCCAAATTGAATCCGCCATATCCTCCGTATCTTCTTCAGCTTGTTCCTGATCAGTTGTGGTCATTGCTTGAAGTCCAAAAAAGTTTGAATCACTTTCAACCACATCAAAACTTCCTATTAGGTCCACCTTAACGTGTAGGAAAACACTGCAAACTACTGATAATTCTTGAGTAATTAAAACATGAACTTCAGGCCACCATCCAGTCCAATATACTTCTACGGAATTATCTGCCTGATTAACATAAGGATTGCCTTCAGATGTATCATGCTCGCTCATAGATTGGTATGATCCATCCGCAGCCTCCGGCTCCGGCACCAGGGTCTCCTGGTCAGCGTAGAGGTTGACCGTGTGGAGGCGCATGTCGTTCATGGTGTAGCCAGAGGCGCGTTCCATCCGGATGGCAAGGTACTTCTCGAAAAACGATATTCTATCTATGGATCATATAGCTACAAGTTTCTCTCTAGCAATTTCACCCAATCTATCATCACGAGATGAGAGATATTCGAGGAATCCTCTTTCGGTAGCTGCTGGACTGTTGGATCTCAGAGTATTCACTAAAGCAATTGCCTCTTCTAGACCTCTTTCAGGTATTTCATCGTACTCCGCATTTGAGGCTGCAACATCATAGATTCTTTGTGCGTATCTCTTATCAAGACCTAGACGTCCATATCGAACTATGTGAATCACCAATACTCCAACAACACTCATCAATCCTATAGTCATTCTCTGGATTACCGTTGGCCAGACCTCTATCAAGAAGGGATGTTGACTCTCTTCTATATAGAGTGGGAGTCCAATCGTGACAAGGATAGCTACAAGTTCGTAGAGAACAAGATTGAGATTGGGTGAGGTGGCAATCCGGGTGTAGTTTCGTTGAAGAGAACTCCCTCTCTGAAACCTGATGATTATCTCTAGTATCAATAATGCAATGAAAAGTGTCATTGCGCCAAGTAACAAAGACAGACCGATCATCATCACACCATCCTCAATATCCCTGAATCCAGAAGTCGTAGACCCTGACTGTCATTGCAAGTACAATGGCTATAAACATCATCTTCACACAAAAAATCACCCAGGACATGAAGCAATATCTTTTTGCCCAGAGCTTCTTGCTTGCCTGTTTGTAGTGGTTCCACCAATCTGCGAAAATTTTCCATCCATTTATACTTGCAAGAATACCTTCGAAAACCAAAGATGTAAGTGTTACTACTAAAATAGCGTACGCAGCAGATGCAGATATTCTTCCTGATAATAAGCCTTCCCAGAGTGCAGCAAGTCCTAAAAGCATAGCTCCAGTATATGCTAAGACAAGAACAGCTAGTAACACAAGCTGTGGTGGAGTAGGAACTTTCGTAATTACCGCAAGAAGTATGTCAATTGTACCCATAACAATCGATGCACCCCAAAGAATAGCAGCATCAATAGTGAAAGCTTCAGCAAAGAGGTCCAAAACACTAGTCTGAGCCATTAGATTGATTTGTTCGTCAGTCAGCTGGTCATCCGCTGGAGTATCTACAGCAAAATCTTCCATAGCAACATTACTAAGAAGATCTACAGACATTTGATATGCATATGTTGCCCCAGATGCAAGTGTACCTGTAGTTCTTGAGTGTAGTAGAGGCCACCAACCAGTCCACCACGAAACAGTATTAGCAATTGCCATGCCAACCAATAAATCAACAAAACTCGTCGCTTCTGGACAAGGATTATATCCTTCTGGAGTTCCATCCGCAGCCTCCGGCTCCGGCACCAGGGTCTCCTGGTCAGCATAGAGGTTGACAGCGTGAAGGCGCATGTCGTTCATAGCGTAACCAGAGTAGCGCTCCATCCGGATAGCAAGGTACTTGATCTGGCGATAGGGGTTGGCTACTGCCCCCATGTCCCCGCTCTGGAGGGTTCCACCCGGGTCCTTGATCTTATAGGTCACATGACCACCGATCACCCTGAACTCACCGATACGGTAGAAGGAGGTATAGATGTACCCGGTTGTGTCGGAGACCGCACTTCCACCCTGTGGATAGTAGACTACATGGAAATATCCCTTATTTTCTCCAAGCCACGAATCACCCCAGTACATGTACAACACTGGTTGTTTGTCCACATCGAACAGGGCGATCTCTGTGAGCCCCATCTGGTCATAGTACTGAAATAGTTCACCATGAATACTAAAGAGGTACAGGTTGTACAGACTGAAGGGAGCTTCAAGTTCATAGACATATGTAGGTCCGTGCCAACCTGCGGGAGTTGTAGGGATACCAGTAGAGGTCATATAGCTCTGACCGGAGGGAACATAGAGTTCTCCTGCTGAAACCGTGCCCCATCCGAAATTAGGATCCTTCTCAAAGTTATCCATAGTATCGCATGGATCCAGGAGTGTTACAGCACGTTGATTCCACTTCAAGTCCGCTACGACGTTGATATCGTGAATCCGTGTTTCCAAGTATCTCCCGTGCCCTTTTGCTTAGTGCGTTTTTGGAAGAAACAGTTATGGTGCGTCGGAGAGCCTGTATCTCACCCATCTCTCTATGAACAGACGTAGTGGTACAATAGAGAGGTATATGACTATCATGAATAGGATTAGAAACGTCACGTAACTTGAGATAGGTTCTTGAAGAATTGTAGGCCAGAGGATGAGTCCAAGGAAGCAGGTGAATATTGGTATCACAAATACTACTAATTGAATTAGGTCACTGTATTTACCTTGTATTGTTCTACTAGCCCGAGTCTCGTACTTCGATTCGGGTCTGACTGCAACACCCATTGTCTGCAATGTGCGACGAAGCCTTATCCCCTGAAATAGCAGAGTAGGCAAGATGAATATTACAATAGTAACGATATAAACAAGAAATAGTACAATTTCCACTATTCACCATCTCCTCCTTGATTTTAGAATGATTGTATCAGATGCCTGATAGCTATGTCGAAGCAATATACTGCCATTGCAAGCATATAGAAGAATGCCAGCTTAGCTCCTGAAGCTATAGCTCTAAACGGATTAAGTCCTGCTAACCACTCTGATGCTACTTTTGCAACAGGTGTCATTGGCGCAATCAAGCCTAAGAATAATGCTGCGACGGCATTAAATACCATTTGCAAAATAAATCCTAATCCCAACACAAGCCAAACCCAAAAACATGTGTAGTGTGTCCAACTACCTTTTTCGAGCATCATTTGTGTGTACCAATGGTACATCCCAAAAAACGCTAAGGTCAATATGACCGTAGATGCAATAAATGCTACTATTGCAGGTGCTATGCCTGCTGTCGCTGCGATTTCCAGACCTATTAGAGCGAGATTTAATGATCCTTTTATTATGGTAGCTAAGAGAGCGACTTGCTGGCCTATAATGGCATCACTAGGCTTTCCGAAGGAGCTATCTCCAAGAGTATAAACTTCCTGTTGCTCAATATTTCCAAGGAGGTTCTTTGCTGTATGAAAATGTAGCATTTTTCCCTGTGCAGGTTTAGCAGGATGTTCTTCAGGTATCTGATCAGGGGCAAGCGGCGCATCAACAAAAAAGTGGAGGAGAGGCCACAATCCTGCCCAGTATGTGACAATGCGTAATGACGACGCTGTAAAATCATCCTCCATAGCTTCTGTAGTTTCAACAGATAGAGACGTAGTTCCATCACAGTCCGTAGGCTCTTCTGGTGTCGGAGCTTCGGGAACCACTCTATTCGGTTGTGCAACCGTGTTGATATCATAGATGCGCATGTCCAGCATGGGGTTTGACGCATACCCCTGACCCATGAATCCCTTCACTGCCATGGAGAACAACAAGTCTGCACCGACTTTCCTATATGCATTTAGTAGTCTTCTGCGTTGTTAGGACTAGGTAATAGCCACCTATACTTTTTCTTCACTCACTACTGGTGATAGCCGCATCTTGTAAATCCTCGAGCCCATCATGAACCCCTCAAACACAAGTAGTGGAAACATGACTAAGAAGAGCAATGCCAGTTCATAACCAGATGATGGTATCAGAGCTATTGCAAGTATGATTACTGTTGCAGCTGGCAGAGTTATCTCCATGACGTGATAGATACGCGATCTCCACACTGTGGAAATGTTCTGGACATACCAAGAGCCCCTAATGCCGCTGGTGTCTTGTCCTTTCTGAGCTAAAGAGCGTGAGAGACGTACCGCTATCCAACGATAGTTGCGCAGTAGTAACCAGAGTAAGAGACCACATGTGAGAACTATCACGAATACTCCAAATTCATAGTAGCTCATACTTACACCTTCCTAGTAACTTATGTTGCCATTTGAGAACCTACGTTGTTTACCTTCCATGAGTCGAACCATCCAAGCAATATACCTGCTGCTACAAACACAATCGTAAGGAAGACCACGAGCTACCCGAACATGAGTCTAAAGTGCTTCCGGCTCTCCCAACCCGTGTTTACCTTGTTCCCTTTGTAGTAGGTTTCTTCAAAGTACTTCGTTAGTGACTTTACACCAGAAGTTTTTTCCTGCATATCGAGAATAGCACAACGATTCGCATCAGCCTTGTTTAGAGCAAGCAGTGAGCATTCTCCATTGCATTTGAATGAGGTTTGCCTCATTGTAGTCTAGTTCTTTGAGAATTGCCCATTTTCTAACATGTTATGCCTTATTTGACGTATCTTCCAGATGAATAAGGCTAACAGAATCCACATAACAATTGTTCCTCCAATTGCAGTGTATAGAGGCGCATATCCTGTCAACACCTCAAAGATAAATGTCAGAAGATATGCGCTCCAAACATAACTGACAACGAACGATGGTATCAAAGACATAATGTCAAATATGTAATCCATCCTTGTCTGATAGGTTCCATATGTCTTCACATTATTAGTGGATGCTCCAATCCATCGAAATGTCAATCCTCCAATGACCGCAGGAATGCAAATTATAAGGACTCCAGTAAAGGCCAGAAGAGCGATTCCTACTATCATGTCTATCATTTTAAAAATTCCCTACCCTGTATTGCAAAACAATTGATAGCAGCATTAGACCAGCCACGATTATCACAAATCTAACTGCAAGTGAACCTATTGTTATTACCTCTACAACCTTCCAAATAAAGAATGTTGCTGTAGGATAAGGCAGGAATGGCTTGAAAGAATGGGATTGGAGCTCCCTATTGGATGAGCTGTACTCAGGTTTCGCTTTGCATTACTTCAATTTCCTCTCTCACGATTCCTAGCATAGAAAACAGAACCAAGGATCACCACCAGTAAACTGATGCAATAAAGACCACTGAATAACAGGGGCTCGATCAAATAATCGGAATAGGTAAAGAGAATGATGTCAATAGGAACTCCAAGGCCGCTAATGAAGTACACAACCATTGCCCGACGGACACTGGAGAAGAGCACTGAGTCGATTTTTTGGATCATTGATTCTGGTTTGACGTTTTTGCCTCGATTATCAAGGTATATCATAAAGGCGAACATGAACAAAGAGAAGAATAGTAGAGGTTGCATATATCTTCACCACGCCTTACCCGTTTCATCACAATCATATCGTCAGTATCAGTTGGTGCCATCAACCTCCCCTTGGTGGATGAAATCATCTCTGAAAGACTCTTTGATAGGAGGATAGTATTTTGAAAGAAGTGCGATTATCACTAATCCTGAGGGTATAATTGGAAAGATTATTCCAGCCCAGTTTGCTATGATTTCATTGAATAGTTCGAACTGAAACACATATGGCAATAGTAGAGGGGATACCAGAAATGAGCATACCCAAAACAAGAGAAGAGCCGTTACGATTGGTAATCTAAGAACTACTTTCCAAAATAATCTTATTTTCACACCACTTCTTCTTCCATCATACCTTACTGGATATGTAAGTATAAGTAATAATATCAAATTTCCAACGCGGCTTGCAATCTCCAGAATTACGAGTGCGTTTTCCACCTCTAGTGATGCCATACATGTATCTCCTGATTAAATTATTCCCATAGCATATTGAACTCCAAACACAATCAATCCAAAACCAATGGCCAGAAGAGCAAGACCTGACACAATGGCCCCATATCCTGCATCATGGAAGGGATTGAGGGGTACTCGTTCTAGGAATTCAGTAAAGACGGTTTTGAACTATTTACTCTTGCGGAGTACAATTTTGTGATGTTGAATGCTCCCCATAAAACCAATGCAACAATACCAGAGATCATTATTTGTATAGAAGGTACTGCATCAAATTCTGCTGCAGGTGATGACCTGCTCGGGATTGACCACTGCCCCCATGTCCTCGGATTTTTGTATTATTTTTGTCTTCTGTGTTTATCAATGGAACCTCTTCATTAAAAACTCAAAAGCGGAAAAACAGTAATCGTTGGAAATCCTAAAACAAAATATTTTCCTAAGAACACTTGTTGTGTGAACATGAAGAAACAATCTTAGCATCCAAAATAGGCATTCCACCTGAATACCATCTCTTGAAAATTTGCTAGAGTCATAAAAGAATTTGACTTTCTTCAGAAAGCGAATTTACCAATCCTACCCAAAATAGAACTCATTCACTTCCTGAATCTATTAACTCCTTGTATATTTTCCTGAATCGAATCCCAACCGCATCATCACTTTTTAAGAAGTAAGTCTTTGCTGCTTCATATTCAGCATAGTTTTCATGCTCATGTTGATTTTCAAAGTCTGCGATTAGTTTTGTGAAGAACAAAGTCATTTCTTCATTGTGCGCCGCTTTTTCTTTAGATACTTCTATCAAATATTGCCCCAGGTAGTATTCTTTCTTATCAACAGGATAGTATCTAAGATGATTCCAGAGAGCAGTCATGAAAAGCCCGAACACTCCTATGAACCAATAGAACAAGGCAAAGCTGGAGAAGTAATACTCGGGCTTAAACAAATCGAAATATGCAACGATGAAAATTGTGATAACAAGTAGCTCCCAAATCATCAAGCTACGGAAATATGCACCAAACAGCTTTGCGCCTAGCCATTTAAAAAATCTATTGGGCTCCGGTTTTTTGTAGTAATGATCACAAACAGCCACAATTGTACCTAGTAATAATATGAATATGATTGCTATCAATATACCCTTCACATCCTTAAATTGACTCCCATTGCGTAGTACCTTGCAAAGAAATGGAGGCATACTACAAGTACTACAATCTTAGTAACAAAACTGATAATGAACCATTTAAAGTTCCACATCTTAGATTGAGTAAACCCACCCCATGGATTCCATTTTTCATACCATCCAGCTATTGCCCATAATCCCGTTATTGCAGCCCAAAGAGGACCCGCAAAAAAGGCGAGCATCAATCCTAACATAGCTCCAGCTCCTGCCCATGGATCTCTTCCATCTCCATCAGGTGAAACTAACCATTCGATGATAAAGATGAAACCAACAAATGCTACCAGCCAATAGGCCATCAAACCAATCACTGCTAAGAACGTGGGGAGGTTAACAATTATAGCCGACAAACTATCGATGGCTTTCCATAATAGGCCAAGAACTGAACCAAGAACAATGATTGATGCATAGCGTCCGATAAAATCAAGCGTGATATCTACTATGTTGTATCCATCTTCCTCAATCTGATCCGCTGTTCGACCCTCTTCTGCTTCAGTTGATATGAACAATGAATGTATTTGCATATCTCCAAGAATATCTGTTGAAATTGAAATTGCATATATCGCTCCTGTAGTAGTTGAACCGAAAACATCAACAAACAGACGTGGCCAGAAATTAATTAGAAGCCAATAAGGAACAATTTCATTGAATGTGGAATTGATCACAATTTCTACTTCATTGTCTTCACAAGTTGATT
>JAFGAR010000063.1 GCA_016933575.1 Candidatus Thorarchaeota archaeon | reverse complement strand
TTTTCAGCAGCAAGTTTCCGATGTTTGCGAAGTTCCAGGGTCTTTTGTTTCAATGGATGAGGAATACCATCAAAGACATAGATAGGGCGTATCTGATGCTCGACAAGGGTTGCTGTGCGATGAAGCAAACCTGAGAGATGTGAGGTGACCTGTCCATTGGCATCCTTAAGTGGTGTGCCATCCCGTTGCCTGATACTCGAAAGGAACTGATGCAGCACATTATGTGCATCAATGGCGATGATCTGATTTTGAAGGTCTTTTATCGATATTTCTTCCATGTGGAATAATGAACCAATATCTACTCCCATGCCAACCAATAAATCTGTATATCATTTACTGTTATAGAGTTTACCACGGCGATACATTTAAACAAAACATCTGTATTTGGTTTCGCTGATGAAACGAGACCTTATATCAATGTTAGATGTCAAAGATGACTTAGACAAAATCATCGATCTTTCCATTCAACTGAAAAAGAAGAACAAAAAAGGGGAAAAGACCCATGAGCTGAGTGGTAAGACCCTTGGAATGATCTTTGAGAAATCAAGTACAAGGACCCGTGTCTCTTTTGAGGTTGGGATGGAGAAACTTGGTGGCCATGCATTGTTCCTGAGTAAAAACGATATTCAGCTCGGTCGAGGTGAGACCATCGAGGATACAGCTCTTGTCCTCTCACGGTATGTTGACCTCATTATGTATCGAGCGATGAGCAATAAAGCAATGAAGGATCTTGCCAAATTCTCATCCGTTCCAGTCATCAGTGGACTTGATGATAAGGAACATCCTTGTCAGGTTGTTACTGATCTTATGACGATAAAAGAACATAAGGGGAAACTCAGAGGGCTCTCTTTTGTCTATCTTGGTGATGGGAAGAATAACATGGCACATTCATATCTTCTTGGTTGTGGTATTGCTGGGGTGGATTGCACGATTGTTTCACCAAAGAAATATTGGCCAGACCCTTACTATGTCGATGAGGCAAAGAAATTTGGTATTAAAGTAACGATAACGGATTCCGTGAAAGACTGTACAAAAGGTGCTGATGTGATCGCTACGGATACCTGGGTGTCAATGGGTGATGAGGCACAAAAGGAGATCCGAATGAAGGAATTCAAAGGATATACGGTCACTGAAGAGATGATGAAACAAGCAAACTCTGATGCAATCTTTCTTCATTGTCTACCAGCATATTATGGTTATGAGGTGACAAAAGAGGTGGCACATGGCCCTCAATCAGTGATCTTTGATGAGGCTGAGAACAGAATGTGGGCACAAATGGGCATCATGGTCACTTTAATGAGATCAGTCTGATTAGGAGAGGATATCTCCTAATTGATCATGTTTCGCTGCATACTTTATCTCTTGAGCGATCCGTCTGCCAGTGGATAGATTTGGCTCGATAAGATCTGAATATGGTGAACCAGTGATATATGGGTTGGTTCCTGCTACTATCCTTGCAGAGATCTCAAAGACCTTGAACTCAAGGGTCTCAGTGACAACGGTCTCAAGGCAAAATGAACCGATGATGCCACCGAACAAGGAAAGTGATTTTTCAACGACCTTTTCACCC
>JAFGAR010000062.1 GCA_016933575.1 Candidatus Thorarchaeota archaeon | reverse complement strand
TCACAGGAAAATGAAAATGGAGCCGGCTCTGGGAATTGCACCCAGGTAGAACAGCTCTGCAGGCTGTCGCGTCAGCTACTCCGCCAAACCGGCTCTGCTATCCGATTCTATCGACTTTTCGGTTTTAAGGATGTCGGCAAAAGTGGCATGCTATTTACAAGATTACTGCAGACGATTACCTTTCCAAATAACATCCTACATCTTCTAATTCCTTTAGCCAATATTCAATCTCTGCAGGAAAAGGTTCGAATGGATTATCCTTCATCGCTAGTGTTGAAAGAGAAAGCAATTCTGTCATTGTCGAAGGAAGAGTTGTCAAGTCATTTCCACTGATGGCCAACACAAGTAATCTTTGGAGTTTCGTTATTGTACTTGGTAGCGATTTCAATCTATTATCTTGTAAGAGCAATGCTTGAAGACGAATGAGTTTACCTATGCTATCAGGTATAGAGCTGAGGTTATTCTCGGAAATATCCAACTCATGTAGCATATCAAGATCACCAATGTTCTCAGGTAGTTTACTGATTCTATTCTTCCCGAGGATGAGTGATGTGAGATATTCCATGTTCGCGATAGCAGCAGGAAGTGACTGGAGATTATTACTCGTCATATCTAGACGGCCAAGGGTTTCAAGACTATCGATATCATCTGGAAGGGTAGCGATGTTGTTTCCTGAAATGTCCAGCGTCTTCAACCAACTCATCTTGAGTACGATTTCTGGTATGACTTCTAGCCCATTCCTAGCAAGATTCAGTGATTGAAGCTCTGTTAGGGATAGGATTGACTCTGGTAAGTCCCTGATTCTATTCCCAGAAAAGTCAAGCAAGAGAAGACTCTGCAGAGAGCCAATGCTAGAAGGAAGTGATTGCAGCTCCATATCAAGTAAGTATAGATTGGTGAGAGACACTAGGTTGCCAATAGAGTCAGGAATACTTGTTAGCTTGTTCCTAGAGAGGTCTAGTGCTACCAACCAGTTCATCCGAGAAAGACACTCAGGAAAAGCATCAAGCTCGTTATCCATTAGAAGTAACAGAT
>JAFGAR010000061.1 GCA_016933575.1 Candidatus Thorarchaeota archaeon | reverse complement strand
TACCACGTTTAGGTCTTTTCTGACTGATTCTGGTAGTTCTTCGCTCGAGTAGTCGAGTACCAGTTCAAGGAATCCAATGATTGATGTAACAGGGGTTCTAAGTTCATGCGTAGCTGTTGAGATAAACTGGTTCTTAAGACGATCTAACTCATTCGCCTGCTCAACACGTATATGCTCCAGAGCTAATTCTTGCTGGATTCGTTCCCGTTCCTCAGCCACATTAAGTCTCATTAAAACTGCACTAATGTTGTTTGCCAAGGTCTCAAGGAGCTTTTTATCTTGCTCAGAGAAAGCATCCAATTTTGTACTCTCAGCGTTAAGAACAGCTATCACTTCCCCAGAATGGATGATAGGGATAGCGTACTCAGATTTCAAAACAGGCACCCCCCCTTCAACTAATCCTGCGCTTTTATATGCTGGATCGAGACGAGTATCTGGGAGATCCTGGGTCTCTCCTGTTTTTACAGCTCTTGTTATCACTGTGTTATCCGTGTCAATATTATAACTGAACTCGATTGGGGTTTCAGAGAGAGAGTACCAAATGGAGGAATCTAGTGTCTGTACATTTCCAGTCGCATAAGGGAACCTTATAGTTTTGTCTTTGACAAATCCAATTCCTACCCATTCGTAGTTGAAGATACCTCTTATGATCTCATAAGTGACTTTGCATATGTCATCAATTGAATTACTTTTAACAAGTCTGGCAGCACTCGCATGGAGAGCTTCTAGTCTTTGCTCATATTGTAATTGTTCTTCAAGGAGCTTTATCCTCTGAATTGCAGTAGCTACATGGCTAGCTAGAATCTCAAGGAGCTTCTTGTCCTGCTCTGTATACTTGTCTGGCTGGATGCTCTTTGCAATGAGAATTACTACGACCTTACCGTCAACATCGATCGGGATTTGAAGTTCAGATAGAAACTCAAGATTATTGGCCTCACGCCATGATTGAGATGGAGCATATGATCTAAAATATTTGAGCGCTGTCTCTCGACGCCGGATAGATTCCTCTAGTCCTTTTTCATATATAATTTGGAATACTTCATCTTGATTCAGCAGAAAGGCGCATAATTCCAGTTCTAATGAGTCGGTCATAGCATCTACTGTGAGTTCAGCAACTTCATCTATACTTGTTAATTTACCCAACTGAGACGTGTATTTGTGGAGGCCGTCTACT
>JAFGAR010000060.1 GCA_016933575.1 Candidatus Thorarchaeota archaeon | reverse complement strand
TCTGATGCTTCGCCTGTCACAATAGGTCTGGTCAATACTGATTATCTTCTTGCAGAATACAATTACGTTACGACCACAGTCAATGTGAGTGATCCCTCTGGATATTCAAGTATAAACCAGGTGATTCTCAGTGTCTATGATGAAACCCAGACGACGCAGGTATTCAGTCTGGTCTACAACGAGGATACCAACTCATTCTCAGAAGGCAACAACTCGCAACGGGTGATCCTTGACATTTCTGAGTGTGAAGCAGAGCGGTTTGGAGACAATATTGACATGGTCTTCAATTTTACAATCGATTTCTCCTGTCCTACCCTATCGAATCTCCAATATAGAGTACATGTTTCAGATAGCGATGGAGAAACCAATCCACTCACGTTCTATTCTGCAGGACTCAATATCGAATCACGAGTTGTCTTGCATGATATATGGCTCGATGATGGTATTGGCACAACCGATCGCGGAAGTACCAATCGAAGCATATTGGCTAATGGGTCTGTTTCATTCTTTGGAATGCCAACATTTTACCCACGCTCTTCATCAATAGAGGTCTCTGTTGAATGTGTGAACGTGACTGACAGTCCATGGACCTCTCTGGATTACAATGAATCCGACGGGTCATTCTCCGTGACTGTGACTTCTGATGATGCCGTGGGTCTAGATGACTATACGTTCCTCGTAACAAGTGATGGTCTAGACTGCCTGAATACAGATTATTCACTCACGTACATATCTGACGAGATAATCTGTGCAGGTCTCAGTTCTCCAAGTTTTATTGTGGATAGTACTGCTATGGGATACATGGATGCTCGGCTCTGGTATTCTTACGACCACACTCCGGTGATTGATGGTTCCTACAATATCAGTTCTATTCCACTCGTCTTTCAATCTGGCGATACATGGAGAGCATCTCATGCTCCTGATAGTCTGACCAAGCTGACCTTTGATAATATCACAATTATTTCTCAGAACACTCATGGGATTTCAGGCATTAATATGAATGGCACCGCTCTCACAATGTACTGGGAACAACTTGTATGTTACGTCATTGCACCTGCTAATACCACATTTGAAACCGGCGAGAATGCCACGGGGATTGATATGTATGCTGAGTATTACTTCTGGTCCGACCATGGATACAAGCGATATGATGGTAGTCTAACTCTGAATGACACAAACTATGCCTATAACTCTCCCGGATTACGAGGATACAACGTTTCTCTTGCCTCTGGTGATGATTTGTGGGGTATAACAACTGTTTTTTCAAGTACATCAATATCCATTCTCTGGGTCGACCCTACTGTAACACCAACAACTACAACAACTACAACAACTACAACAACTACCACAACAACACCTAGTTCTCCCACAACACGTGCTCTATCAACACTTGAACTAATTATTGGACTAAGCGGTCTTAGCCTTGGACTTGTTGCACTAGCTGTTGTATACCGGCTCAAAAAGTCAGTTACCAATGCTCCCCTCGTAGTTACTCCTGAGAAGAAGGAAGATCTTGCCACTGCATTGGATTATCTAGATATGATTTCCTCTGAGAAAGAACCTGACTCCGATAACAATACTTAAGATGAAGAAAGAATATATAGACTTTATGAGATTACGCATGAAATAATAATAAAAATTATTTCGATAGCCAACGCTAATGGGGTGCAGGCGCATGAGTAAAAGCAGTATTGACTCTGATTTGAAGACGGTCCTCAATAGCATTGAGAAGCGGCTTAAGTCGATACAAGACACACTAACAAGCTTTGAGCAGCGCATTGGCACCTTAGAGAGGACTGTAGAACAGAAGATTGTTGCTACTGGTGAAAATCCTCTGATCTATTCCCGTGTTCTGATGGGTACCGTGGATGCAATTCGTGACTATGAGAAAGAGCACGAGCAGGGCGTGGTTGCAAAGGACCTTGCTCGTATCCGAGGTGTCGAGCTCCCAACTATCTATGACCATCTTTCAAAACTTGAAGAGTCCAACCTGATATTCTGGCAACGGGGTACAGAGCTGGGTCTTAAACCACACAACGCAAAATTCTATTCTCTTCAAGAACGTGACGAGCACCTTGAGGACATTCCAGTTCTCATGAGTCTTCCTGAACGTGTGATTCCAGTCGCTCAGTCCATAATAAAATACGGCAAAGAGGGAGTCCGAAAGGAAATACTACATGACACTATCAAGAGTCTTACACAGAAAAAAGACAAGGCTTGGAGCGATGTACCTCTAAACAAAATTGATGCTGAACTGGATGACGTTCTCAAATATCTACTCAGGCGAGTTTTGATTCGTTCTGAAAAGACAATTGATTCTGATTACTATTATCTTCGTTCAGAATAAGAAGATCCACCTTTGTTGTACTCTACTCTAATTTTTCAATGATCTCATCGATATATTCTTGGATGAACCGAGTAAGTTTTAGCAAATCTATTGGATTGTCAACAATCATTCCAGCTACGATTTCGGAGATATATGGAATCGTTGTACCATATGCTATCTCGGCCTCACCAAATTTCTCATTCCAATACTTCAAGTATTTGTCAATTCGTGGTGCAATTGTAGCCTCATCATTCAAGGGCACTTGGTTCCAAACGAGTAGGTCTTGTCGAACTGATTTTGGATTTGCATATTTTAATTTTCGATAGATGGTGCTAATCAGTTCACATGTTGTTTCCACACCATAACGCACTGGTCTGATGACCATTATTGACTTTTCGCTGCATGAGAGGTAGTTGATTGCCATAAGTGAGATGCCACTTGAATTGTCTATAATGACCTTATCAAATCCAAGATCTTTCTGTGCTATCTTGATTCCTTCAAGTATTCTCTTTAGATACTGCCCATGCATCTTGACATCAGCCTGCAATATCTCTTGACCAAAGCTGGGCGTAGGGGCATAGCTTGCCCATAGGTTTCTATATTTTGTTTCGATGATGGCATCTTCTAGGGAACAATTTGAGGTAAGGTATGCTGTGAATGGTTTCATATCTCTGGTAGTTGGGAAGAAGGTCTCAAAACATGGTGCGTAATAGTCTCCATCGATTACTAACACTTTTTCTCCTTGGCTACTCATGTGATATGCGAGAGTCAAAGCCAGAAGTGATTTTCCAGTTCCCCCTTTGAAACTGTGAATAGTTATAGTAGTCATCGAGTGTCCCTGTGTTTGAAACACTTGAACGACCTTAAAGATTGTTGGTAGTCAAATCCTTGTTAGTTTGAATCACTCTGACCAAAATTCGATTCAAAAATGAGGGGAAATGACCAGTTATCTTGTCATGTCCATATCATGTTACCCTATTGCAGTCTTGGAATTTGGAGTGTCTTCAAGTCTGGTTTCTGAGGATATGCAGTGTTATCAATGGTTATCGGTTCATTCATTACATCAATCAATAGATTTCGGTCTAGTTGCATCCCTGCTGGTGGTGGAACTGAACAGATGATTGGTCCTCCGCCTGAACCAGGTTTGATCATTATGATTTTCCAGTTATGAGATACTGAAACTGAAACACCTGAACCATAATATCTAGTTGTGCTAGTGGAACCATCGCCCCAATTGACCTCATATTGAATATTATCCCAATCTACATCTGTGGTTGAGAAAGCAAAAGTGGAGTTCTATATAGGAATCAGTACAGCGTGATACTTAGAAGTAGGATTCCAACTAGAATGATATGGAAGACTACTAGGAACGTCAAATCGAAGCGTGATGATAGGGTACATCTCACCTTGTAATAATGCTTCAATTGATACTCATTGAATATTCCAGTTTTTTGCAACTGAATAGGAAGGTCATGTCGGAGTTCTTCATTCTGTTTCCACCCTTTATACCAGAGTCGTAGGAAAATAATGCTTGTAACAATGGTCGCTCCAATCGCGAACACTGGAGATATGAGATATGTCCCTAGCATCACCACTGGTAACATACACAGACCAAAGAAGAATGCAATCAGTTCAACAGCCCTTTGACGTAGACTCAGTTCACTGTAGAATCGGAGACCACGTGCTGCTAAATGTGTAGCACCGTATCGTCTTGCTGCCTGTTCACTCAGGTCCTCTGTATCTAGGTACAATATTCCATCTTCTACATAGTCATAGAAACTACGACATTGAGGGTACTTGACCCTGTGAAACCGTGCCTTGATCTCATTGAACTCTGACTCATATTTTGATTGAAGTACACCCTGAAGGTCCAATCTCTCTATGACATCTAGGAATGCTGTCTGAAGATACTCTGAGTCCTCATAAGGGATAACTGCTTCATAATCATCAGCATCATAATCAAGGTCCCTAAAGCAGAGGTCTGGAAAGCTCCTATCAATTGATTTGAAGAGTAATGTGATACTGCAAAATCCTAATATGAGAAAGACTGGTATTGAAATTGTGAATGCGAGATCAAACTCCGCTCCAAGCATCATTAGCAGTATAGCTGCTCCCAAACTGACTAGGGTTGTTCCCACCGCAATTGCATGAAAGTCCGGAACATAGTCATTGCCATCATACTCTGATAGGCAACCCAGTTCTTGCATTTGAATTGTGAACTCATTGAGAAGCCCTGCACTCTTCATAGCAATTTGATATGATATCCAGAGTGCAATCACTCCATCAATGATGCTGGTCAATACAATTATCGAGAATACATAGTCCTGAAGGAAATGCGCCAAGAAGTATCCTGTTACAGGAAGCACTGCAACGAGGAGAAGGCCTCCGAGAATGTAGAGTTTCGTATGAACTCCAAGTAGCCAGTCATGAGCCGACCACGACTGCCTTGTCGCAAAGTGCCCCACAAGCCTTCTGAGTTCTGGTTCATGCGCAGCTGATATAGACAGTTGCTCATCATCTCGGTATATGTATGGTTTGCCTTTAGAGAGGACTCTCCGAGTGAAATCAATCACACTTGGTTGTTGCAGATTCTCCTTTCGAAACACCTCATGGATGATCTCTCGAACGAGCTGGTAATCTAATACATCATCCTGTTCTGCAGTATCTCCAAACTCGTGTACGATTTTGAATACTCCCCTACTTTCTGTCGAGTATAGCCTCTATGTATCCTTCACTGGAGCACAAATAGGGTTTTGCGTTATTAGTTTTCATTCTATTACAAGCCCGGTATGGTGTGCCATGAATACGAGACCCCTTACATTATTTTCAACAATCTTCTCAATCGACAATCCTACTCCATGACCCGCTTGCATCTGGACATGAAGGAGTATCGGTACTTCTTTTATCGATTGTCTAGAATTGTTCTGGAGTTTTGCAGCCATCTTGAAAGCATGCATCGGATCCACTCTCGTGTCCCCCAAGGCTGTGTCCAACAAGGTAGCTGGATACGTGACATCCTCTCTGACATGATGATAGGGACTGTAAGAATAGAGCCACTCAAACTCTTCCTTCACATCCGGATCACCATACTCGGTACTCCATGTCCTTGCTACTTGGAAATTGGTATACCTTATCATGTCAAGAAGAGGTACGCCACATATTACTGCTTTATAGAGATCTGGTCGTTGAACCAGTGCAGCTCCAACGAGAAGGCCTCCATTACTTCGTCCGACAATTGATAACGTGTTTCTACTACCAATGCGGTTTTCAATGAGCCATTCTGCTGCGGCTATGAAATCGTCGAATACGTTCTGTTTATTCTCTCGATTTCCTGCTTGGTGCCATTTTAATCCATACTCTCCTCCACCTCTTAGGTGCGGGATTGCAATAACACCTCCATATTTTGCCCAGATTGAGCGTGCAGGTAAATAAGTTGGAGTCAGTGAGATTCCAAATCCGCCATAACCTGTCAGGAAGATAGGTGTCTTTTCTGATATCTTCACTCCTTTCTTTGAGAGAATGAACATCGATACTTTGGTCCCATCTTTGGACTCAAACCAGACCAGCTCTGACTTATAGTCATCAGGATTCAATGGGAGATTCGGTTTGTGAATAAGGTATGTCTTTCCCTGTTCATATCGATAGTATGTTGTTGGGTAGAAGAAGCTCCCTCTACTATAGTAGAACATATCAAGTCCCGGGGCGGACGCAATCTGTACGAGGGTTACATGTGTTCCAAAATCAACTTCATCGACTAATTCTCCGGAATCTGTGTCATACACTTTGAGAGAGCTTGATGCATTCTTGTCTTCTATCACAGCAATATTATCTTGGAATACCACAAAAGGCATTGTCATCTGAGAGAAGATGACTCCCTCTCCTTCTTTGATGATTGTCGTAGGTTTTGGAATCTTTCCATCTCTCTTGAATTCTGATAGGTTATATCGGATTATCTTACCATTTGGAGCTTCGAGTTGTGTATCGACATAGAGTAGATCCCCATCAAAATCAGGGATACTGGAAACTGAATCGCTCTCGATTAATGGTTCAAATTTCAGTGAACCGGGTTTTTTGGGATCAATCGCTGCGATATGAATATCGTTGCTGATAAATCGAGCACTACAGACAGCAAGTAGTGTTGAGTCAGCGTTAATGAAAAGAACTGGGTGTTCGGTCTTTGCTCTGCCCTCACCAAAGATTTTGACATCATCATGATAATCATCTCTCAATTTATGGTAGTAAACATGGTGATGGTAATTCTCATCTTCAGAAGACACAGTATTTGGTAATGGATATCGTGAGTAGTAGAATCCGATATTGTCCATCCAAACAAGCTCACACCACTTTGTCTTAGGAATTGGCTCGTCGAGTAATTCTCCCTTTTCTACATTCATTACATGGAGAACACTCTGTTCAGTCCCTCCCTCTGAAACACCAAAAGCAACCAAGCTGCCATCGTGACTTACATTATACCAATCAATGGCAACAAGAGCTTCTTCAGACTCTTTATTTGGATCAAAGAGGACTATCCGTTCTCCACTCTCACCATCCTGATAACAGAGTGTTGGTTGTGCTTGGTCCGTTTTTCGAAACAGATAGAAGAAACGTATTCCTCTTGGTGTATTCACTACCTTGAAGCTGTAGTCCTGAATATTGTCATAGCGAAACATCTCATGAAGATCCTTAGTAATCGACTCCTTTCCTCTGTAACTATTGAGTGCTGTTTGTGATAGGTTGTTCTGTTCATCAATCCAATTCATGACCTCTCTGGACTCAGAATTCTCAAGCCATCTATAGGGGTCCTCAATCTTCCTTCCGTGGATTTCATCGACGATATTCTCTCTTTTTGTTCTTGGATATTCAAGTACCATACCTTCTCCCTCAGACAATTGCATCTCTGCACGAACGCAGACTTCTAATACAATACCCAATAATCAGTGTATCGTTTCTAGTCTTTGACACTAAATATGGCGAAATGTTCAATCTTGGAAGGTGAAAAGTGCATCACAGATCTCTTCAGAAAAGTACTAGATGCTCACAACAATAAATGCTGAGAGAAGGCTCAAAGCCGCTAGGAACAAGGTGCCTGGAATATGTCCCTTGGCATGGGACCATCTGAAATCCTTGTAGGCTGTGTCTTTCATCTCCTCAGTTCCTGGGAGCATGACCCAACTTGGTGTTATCGTACCAACTACAATCCAATCAAGAATGAAGAGGTCTGCAAGATTACCCATCATGAGAACCCCAAAGGCATTCAGGAAGGCATCAAGGAGAGGTAGAGTGCCTCCATATGAAACCTCCAAGATCATAGTTGAGATGATTGGTATTCCCAGCATCATGAGGACAAATGGGATGAACAGGATGGAGGCTTGTTTCCTTTCCTCCTTTGTCTGTGGCGGGACTAGCTCTTTTATCTCGTCTGGATAGTCACTATATCCCCAGATGCGAGGACTTGTGAATCGCATTATTGGTAATAGGTACGCTATTAGTAAGATGCAGGTAATCGTACCATGCAGGAGAATATTCTCTAGAAGAACCATTCCTCATCACTTCATCTCTTCAGGTAAAAATGCCCCTCTGCTGTGACTCGGACACGTCCCGAAACCAATACATCAGTCTTCTGCTTCTTTTTCACAAGTTGGACCTTGAGCCTGCTTGGTCTGTTCATCTCATAGCCTTGTTCAATTATGAATAGCTCTCCATGAATGTGAGTTGGAATGACATCATGTTGCTCAAGAAATGCTCCTAGAGGACCAATAGCACTGCCCGTGGCTGGATCTTCCAGTACATTTGATGCTGGAGCAAATACACGCGCATGCGCATCGGAGTCTTTGTGAATGGTTTCCGTGCTGAATATCAGAACATCCTGTGAGACCGCTCCTTCAAGAGCTTTGACGATCTCCTTTCCATTCGGCTCAGCTTTCTGAACCGATGCTATGGATTTTAATGGGATTATCAGAAATGGACTGCCTGTCGAAATATACATCGCTGGAAGGTCATCTGATAGTGAGCTCTCTCTGAGACCAATTGCTTTCATGATCTGTCTGGGATTATCCAGTTCTCCAAGAAATTCGGGAGGCTTTTGCTGCATTCTGATCAGGTCTGATGCCAGGAACTCGACTGTGATTGGCCCAAGACCTAGTTCGAGTTTTGAACGTTCAGCCTTGGGATCTATTACCTTCTTTCGTTTTAGCACTAATGCAGTACCTAAAGTTGGATGGCCTGCAAATGGAATCTCTTCTGCTGGAGTGAAAATGCGTACTTTGGCGGAACAGCTTGTTATCTTTGATTGAAAGACAAAGGTGGTCTCAGAGTAGTTCATCTCTCTTGTAATTCCAAGCATGTCGTCATCAGTGAGTGATGTATTTGAATCAGCATTCCAAAATGTTGCAAGTTGATTGCCACCAAAATTGTATCTCTTATCAAAAAAGACTGCAGTCTGCACGAATTGAAGGTTCTTCAATGAGTTTCTCCTCTCCAAGAAATCACTACATTATGTAGTGTAACCTTTCAAAATATGTGCTATGGTCTAGTCTTCCTTGTAAGAACCTGTACGAGATTAAGTTGGAAAAATAACTGCTGCTTTAAGTATCACTCCACTTGATATCGTGTAGATTCGTTGAGTATAGTCCAACCACTCGTAATCGCCTGTGACAAGTACTCGTAATGGATATTTTGACTCTCTCTTTATCGTCTGAATGATTCTTTCCATTACTCTCTCAATCAGTTCTCGAATTCTTGTATCTAAAGGCTAATCAAGTCAATTCATAAACTGTTGTGAAGTGTGGTTGCCATTGCAAATCATTCAATATCACACCCATTGGCTCTAGCCATAACAAGGTGAACAGATCTGAACGACACTGAACTAGAAGACTATGCAAAGAAACAGGTTAATGCTGAGGCCTATGTCAATGATGTGCACATCTGTAACCAATTCAGATGCAAGCAGTGCTCATCTGACATATTCTCACTTAGAATAAGCTATAGTATTGCCAGCGATAGAAAACGTCCAGCTCAAGACTTTGCAGGCACTGTACATAGCAGGTGTAGTACTTGTGGGTCCACTGGGATCGTCTTGAGTATCATAAGAGGCGAAAATCCTGAAGACGAACAAGAAACACCTCGATGTTCATGCGGATCTGATACATTCATTCTCTGTATGTGCGAACGGTATGAGGGTGTAGAAGGTCTCCAAGGTTTTTTTGATGAAGGCGTCTTGGTTGGAAAATGCTCCGACTGTGGGAGTCTGAAGACGTTTCTCTTCACTGACTAATCAGAAGTGGCGATTGTATGGATAACGATTGAACAATGCCTGCCATCTCATCTTTGCAGATGGATCTGAATCAATCACACTTCGAATGGTCTTGTCTAGCTTCTTTATCTCCTCGTCAAGCTTCTTCACTTGCCAGCCATCTTGAGAGGTTCTAGTGGAACTACACATACTTGCATAGTGGTAGTTGTACCGGTCTGTTAGATGACGGTGTTGGATAAAGAGTCCATCGATATTTCTGGAATCTATATCCCGAATTCTTCTGCCAAAGTCTTCTGCCACCTCGAAGTCGCCTAATTGCATAGCCTGTCCTAGTGCAGTTAGAAGTTCCTCAAGATTCATTGTACCAAATGGGATCTCTCGATATGCCAATGCTGCTTGATTCTCTTTATCCCTTGATTTTTGTCCCTTCAGAGCCCTATGCAATATTATCTTGAGTTCTGTATTGGTAGGATCAAGTTGAATTGCTTGTTTCACTGTCTTCTCTGCATCTGCGAATTTATTCCACATCATGTATACTAAGGCGAGCTCTCTTAGCACCATCACTCTCTTCTCAAGAGTTTCAAAACTGCATTTCTTCAGTGCCTTTTCAGCATCCTTGTACTTTGCTTGACCCCAATAGATCCGAGCAAGAGCGAACCATCCATCACTGAAATTTGACTGAATCTTTACAGATTGCTTGTAGAGTTCCTCTGATTCCTTGAGTGCTCCCTTATTCGCTGCAATGACTCCGAGTCCTGCCCAGGCTTCGAAGTTCTTCGGATCTAGCGCCACGGCTCTCTCTAACATCGCCTTAGCCTCCTTGGACTTTCCTTCGATTAACAGGAGGAATCCTATCTTTGACCATGCATCAGCATCATTGGGATTGTTTCTGATTCTCTCTTGGAGTTCAGCAGGTGTAAAGTCCGTTGGCATCAGTTGTGATCTCTCCTCCATACGAGTTGAGTTTTGATGAAGGTCTGAGATATATTGATTGTGTAGAGAAGACTAAAGTTGGAACACATGTTCTAATATATCAATTGCAGAACGAAGATTGGAAGGGGAAAATTCATGTCATTGATCCTAGAGAAACTTGCATTGCATTAGCGAAATGATAGAGGTAGTATGATCCTGAATGTTGTTCCCTTTGAAGAACTCTCATCAAGAAGACGGATACTACCACCATATGCCTCAGCAATTCGACGACAGAGATAGAGTCCCTGACCTTTTCCTATTCCTGTCAGATTCCTCTGGAAGATTGTTGATCTACCATCAACTGGTATTCCTGGTCCGCTATCTGTCACATCAATAAACACCTTATCATTGTCGATTGATACTCTCATATCAACAGTGACATCAGGTCCCGCATGCTGGTAGCTATTTCTAAGGAGGTTGTCAAAGAGTGCTGGCAGCAGTCTACCATGAGCTATTTTCAGTTTAGTCCTCTCCTCGTTTGTTGTCACAGTGACCTTGAGTCCATGGTGTGCTTTCTCAGCTGACCGAGCTCTTGAGTCTAGAAGGTCCAATACATTATCTGCAAACATTCCTTCTGGGCTCTCAAAGGTATTGATCAATTGTCTCATTCTTTCTGCTGCATGACGCGTGACTTCACAGACCCTGACAACATCTGATTCTTGCGGAAGTAGGATGGATGCAGCCTCAGCCTGAGCAAGCACAATCTGTAAGTCATTCCTTAGGTCATGTCGAAGTAAGGAAGTATAGAGTTCAAGGTCTCTATTTGTTGCAGATAATGCAATCTCTGCACGGACCCGTTCTGTGATGTCAATAATCACGGAGATAGTTCCTGACAATCTACCATCATCATCTCGCCAAGGAACTCCTGAAACTCGTATAAAACGATGGTAGCCTGTCCTAGTTATTAGTTCTAGTTGATAAGTTGTTGATAGTCCATTGCGTCGGTTTTCTGTTTGTGCTTTTACTCTCTCCACACTCTCAGGAGTCGCGAAATCAAGAATACTCATTCCTTGAAGTTCTTGCGGCTCATAACCAAGCATCTCAGCGAAAGCTTGATTGGAAAAAAGTATCTTTTCATCAAAGTCTACAATTCCAATGCCCTCAGGATTCAATTCAATCATCTCACGATATCGACGCTCGCTCCTCTGGAGAGCTTCTTCCATCAACTTCCGTTTCATGATGTTCCTAACAATCACCAAAATTCCTGTCGGTCTTTCTTCTATGTCCCTGAGAAAGACTCTTGACACCTCTGCCCATAATATTTGGCCATTCTTGTGAAAGACCTCTACCTCAAGTGGCGGAGCGTCATACCCGTCCTTGCCCACTGTTTTTTCGAGTTCCAGTGCCTCCTCTAGAGCCTTAGTTACGACTTCAATCGATTCTGGTTTGATTAAGTCCATGATACTCCTAGAGACCAATTCATCAGCATTGAATCCTAGAAGGTTCTCGATTGATGGGCTGACATATGTGAGCCTAAGGTCCAAACCAACAGTGGCAATCACATCTTTGGCATTCTCTGCTAGGAGTCTGTAGAGTTCCTCACTCTCTCTTAATTCACGTTCAAATTTCTTTCTCTCAGAAAGATCTCTTACGATGCTTTGAATGTATAGAGGAGTGCCATCACGGTCCTTGATGAGAGCTACATTTAGCTCAACTGGTAGCAGTGTTCCATCCTTATGTTTGAACGTGCGCTCATAGAGTGGAAGAACTCCGCCACTCTTCATCGTCTCAAGCCTAGATTCAGCATCATTCATTTCATCTTCATGGACAATATCCCGAAATGATAGACCTAGAAGTTCTTCAACAGTATATCCAAGCATGGACGCAGCCCGTTTGTTCACTTCAAAATGGACTCCTTCTAGAGTCATTAAAAAGATGCCATCATTCGTCTCATTGAATAGAGAGTAGTACTTCTGTTCACAATGTCTTAGCTTCTCTTCATATTGACCAAGTTCTGTATCTGCTGGCATGGATATCACTCGATTTCGAGGTCACTATTGATTACAACAGGAAAAGACCTCATTAGAGGGGTCAGTAAGTTCTTTAGATAATCCTTTTACATTTAGACCTTTTTCGACCATTGTCCAATCAATTAGGGCACAGTCAAGATCTTAGTCCAAGCATCTTCCTTGTTTCATCAGGCGTAGCCACTTCTCGTTGCAGCTTCTCTGAAATTCTTCGCGCTCTTGCAACAAAGACCTCATTGGGAGCAAGTTCTCCCTTGGAGATGTAGATATTATCCTCCAGACCCACCCTCACATGACCACCAATTAGTATGGACAAGTTTGTCATCTCTAGTTGGGCTCTTCCTATGCCTGCAACAGTGAAGTGGGCACCAGACGGTAGTTGGGACTGCATGTGCAGCAAGTTTGCAACAGTTGCAGGAATTCCCCCACCAACTCCCATGACAAGCTGGAAGTAACTAGGATTATCCACAAGCCCTTGTTCAACGAGCATTTTAGCCTGTTGTATGAATCCTACATCGAATGCTTCCATCTCGGGTTTGATTTTCAGGCTCTTCATTCTCTCAGCTAAAAATGTGATAGTTTCCCAAGAGTTCGTATAGACAAGAGATGGCTTACGAGCAGTAAAGTTCAATGAACCTGTTGTGAGGCTCGCCATCTCAGGTCGTGTTCTTAGAGGTTCTGCTCGTTCTTCATCAGATCCACCTGCTACACCACTTGTTGAAACCATGACAACGAGCTTTGTACGCTTTCGTATCTTATTGACAGTCTCTTCAAAGGTATGATAATCCGAAGTCGGATTCTCCTTTTCGTCACGACAATGGACATGGATTACAGAAGCTCCTTCCTGCTCGCACAGATAGGCCGTTTCCGCAATCTCATCTGGTGTAACTGGTATATAGGATGTATCCTTCTTTCGAGGGACTGAGCCTGTGGGAGCTACTGTGATGATGAGTTTGTCCATGATTCCATATCTCTCCTATTATTCCTCAGAGCTAATATGGGCTGCAAATAGATCCAGTTGATCACATGCGCCAAGAACAGATGGTGCAACAGCTGATACAAACGTCTCTGGATGTTCTAGTGCAGAACTCATGTCCTCAAGGTAAGTATCAAGCGCTAGTTCTCCATCATAGTCAACTGTTGCTAGACGCAGACACAAGTCCTCTGGCGGCATTCCAAACTCAGAGCCTGGTAGACTGGCGACATGATAGTTCTCCAGGAGATAATTTGCGAGTTCCTTGGATGTCGTTATACCTATTTTCTTGAGAGCCATCCTTCGATCATTCCAATCTGGAAACAGATAGAATGCACCCTGTGGGTACGGGCAGGTAACATCCATTGTTCTGATTCTCTGGTAGACATATCTTGTAACAACCTCGTGCACTGTCGCACAGTCTCGAATATACTCCACAAGTCCTGTATCGATTCGATATGCCTCAATTCCCGCATATTGGATTGGTGCAGACACACAGGACCAGATCTCGCTTCCAACTGCCAATATGGCTCTTAGTAGTGGTGTCTCATCTGGTGGTATGAGAAGAGTTCCCAGTCGATATCCTCCCAACGAACGGTCCTTTGAAAGTCCACCTGTTATGAGAGTTCCCTCTGGATAGAACTCTGCAATACTATGATGTTCTTGGTCTCTGAAATGCGTCAATGCATATATCTCGTCAGAGAGGACGATGACATTATTTTCACGTGCAATATCAGCAATCTCTACCAGTTGATGTCCATCGTAACTATGACCTGTAGGATTGCAAGGGTAGTTCATTACCAATACTTTCTGTTGTTTCGAGTCTGGAGCATTCTCTTGAATTGCTCCTACGAGAGCATCTGGTTCTAGACGATAGGAATTCTTTGATCTAGTGATAATATGATGAACTTCTCTTGATAGAAAGTGCCCCATGTGTTGGTAACTGACCCACGATGGTGCTGGTAAGAAGATTGAACCATCGAGGGCGGTCAATGCAGCAAACATGAGGGGTTTACTTCCCGGTCCTATGACAATCTGCTCAGGTGGATAATCAAGATTAAACATCTTCTTGTAGAACATAGACACCTGCTCTCTCAATGGCAGGATTCCCTGTGTTGCAAGGTAACTATGGCGCCATGAGTTATCGCATAGAGCCTTACGAATTAGGTGATGTACAGGAAAGGGTGACTCACCGAATCCCATATGATAGACCTTCTCCCCACTTTCCCGAATTGATGCAATGAGTTCATTCATAGCCAAAGTAGCCGAGTGTGCAATGTTCTTTGCTGAGAATGAGATGTCCATAGTCTACCTGTCTCCCAACGTGTTCGTTACAGGTCTCTCCGTTATCCTGAGAGAACTACTCTCTCTTGGATGTCATTCGATACAAATAGATTGTTACGTGAGTATCAATATCCCTCAGTAGGTCTCAACTCCCGTTCATTGAGAAAGGTCACTAGGGATCTCTCCCTAGGACCATGTATTGATCAGCGATTTCCTCTGAACTTCTTTAGTACAAAGCCCATAACCACAACGACAACTCCGACTCCGGATACGATGATAATCACAAGGGTGGTGTCTATCCCCTGGGGTCTTCCTGGATAGTCCAAGGCGTCTAGAGGATTAGTGCCAGCAATGACCTCCAACCCGTCGAGATAGGTGTCTCCGTCTGAATCATCGTCAAGTGGATCGGTTCCGAGTTTGACCTCAAAGGCGTCATTCAGGTTATCGCAGTCTGTATCAATACAGAGAACATCTGTGCCAAGGGAGATTTCAGTGAGGTCATCTAATCCGTCACAGTCAGCATCGCCTGCAGAAATTCCAAGTTGGTCGAGGATGTCTCGTATTTCATCGATATCGCCGATGACAGATGTGTTCAGTGTTTGAATTAGCGCTGTGTTCTGAGTGACTAGGGCTGCGATAAGTTCGATTCTTGTAGCATTGCCATTCAACTGATTGACAACAGTGAGCAGTAGGGTTGCGTTGCCATTCAGGCAGGTGAAGAGAGTTTCAATGGAAGTATGGTTCCCATCAAGCCAGGAGATGACCTGCGTGAGCAAGGTAGCGTTGTTATCCAGCTGCCACATCACGGTTTCGAGGAGGCTAGCATTGCCATCACACCATGCGATAAGGTTCTGAATCAGGGTGGCATTTCCATCAAGGTCTTCATAGATCGCGTCGTACCATGTTTGTGGCATTGAAGGATAGGATAGAGGGTCAAGAGGATCAGATCCATAATCTACCTCATACTTGTCCAGGAAATTATCGCCATCTGAGTCGATGCAGAAGGGATTAGTACCTATTGCAAATTCTGTCCAATCGGGAATGGCATCACAATCAGAGTCTCCTGAGGCTATCTTGAGGATGAAACAATCGCCATTGCCTGCATAGGTCTCTTGCCAAGGGTTGACATGCGGAAAACCCACCGAATCCGTTGAACCTGTGATATACACTGATTGCCCATCATATGCGATGGAGGCACAAAAATCGCTTCCTATGGAACCTATGTATCTGCTATAGCAAAGGGATAAGCCATCAGGTGCGAACATCGTGACAAAGCAGTCATATCCACCTTGAGGCGTGGAGTTATACTCATTGATTGTGGGGAAGTGTCCTCCAGTCAATCCTGTTACGAAGGCGCATCCCTCACCTACCACAATACTCCGACCTTCTGAATAATCATCGCTGCCCAAATAAGTGCTGAATACAAGAGAATTTCCTTCTATATTGACCTTAGCTACAAAACACGCCTGACTACCAGACAGTGATGAATCGAAAGCATTTGCTGTGGGATAGTCAGCGGAATCTGTCCAACCAGTAACATAAGCAAAACCTTTGTCTACATCGATACCCCGACCCCAATCAATATTAGAGCCTCCCAAATACGAGCTGTAGTTCAAGATTTGGCCGTTAGTACTGAGCTTCGTCACAAAACTATCTGAGCTTCCACCAATACTTTCTTGGAATGCATTAGCTACAGGATAATTGGACGAATAGGTAAATCCAGTGACATAGGCAAAACCATCTTCAACATCAAGACCATATGCTGAGTCCGAATCAGTTCCTCCGATGAAGGTGCTATATGCCAACGACATGCCATTGGTCGCAAACTTGGTGATGAAGACATCAGAACCCCCATTATGAGTTGAATCATAGGCACTAACTGTCGGGTAGTTAGTTGAAGACGTTGTTCCTGTGACGTATGCATAATCATCCTCAACTGCAAGACCCAATCCCACATCACTTGAAGTTCCCCCTATATATGTGCTATAGACAAGAGATGCTCCTGATGTAGAGAGTTTCGTCAGGAAGATATCGTTGTTCGTGTTATAGGTTGAATCATACGCATTTGCTGTGGGATAGTTATTGGAAGCAGTTGTGCCTGTTATGTATGCGTATCCGTCTTCTACTGCAATATCCCACGGTTCATCGTTTGAAGAGCCTCCAATATAAGTACTGTACACCATCGTTTGGCCGTCATCAGAGAATTTGCAGACAAAGCAGTCCACAGCTCCATTGTGACTCGAATCATAGCCAAGGCCAACTGGGAAGTTAGCAGAGCTCGTGGTACCGGTCACATAGAGAAAACCATCCTCCACAGCAATCCCTCGTCCTTCATCAGAACTAGACCCTCCAAGGAAGGTACTGAAGGCAAGTACGGGGTCTATTGTAAGTAGTGAGGACCTGTCATACCTGTTGACCGAGAAACCTACCGTTTCTCGGTCCATCTTTCTAAAAGTGCAGGAAACCTCGTTTTCCATGCTACTCTGGAATGCCAGTAGACCGCTGTCTCGGAAAGAGAATCCTGATATCGCCACTTCAAGCCGGTTTCCATCTATTTCTACCATACCAGCATTGGAATACTTCATCTGAATGACCTCAGGATCGGCATACGGCGAAACTACGAACTCATACTTGAAGGCGCCATCAGACAGCCGGTAAACCAGGTCAATGCCAGGATAGATTTCACCATATCTGAGGACAGCACAGTCTTCTAGTCCTGTTATCCATCTGTCAGGACTATTGCCAAGTAAATAGTTTGTAACAGAGCCAGTTGGTTCCTCGCCAATGGGATTGACCTGTCTACTGCCCGGGAAATCGAGACTCAGTATCGTATCGCCAACGCAATATTGGATTTTAGAAATCCCAAAATAGGCAATAGTATCTGTGCCGCGTCGACAGACATAGTAGATGTCATTATCATTTGGCCCTGCTTGGGCAAAGAACATCATATTGAGCTCCACATCTGCATCAGTACGAGATTGCTGACCATCGACATTCACTAGGTCGGGTCTAGAAACCCCAAAAATAGAACCTGTGACTTCGGTTACAAAGGAAAGATTGAGTATTGATACCATTGGAGCGATTACAAGAAAAAGAATGAAAAACAGTGTACCCACTCTCTTCGTAATTTTCCTCTCCTTGCGAATTCATTTACTTGATTTATCAACCAAATTAATGAAAAATTAGAATATTAACCACCTAATTTATGTTTTGAGAGAGTGAACACAAATCATGACGCGTTGATTTCACTCATAGTGTAATGTGTATAGGTTTAACATAGCTCTGTTTTGGTTTACAATCCTCTATATTTATAACAGAGTCATTTTCGAAGAAGATTCAACTTTAATCTGGTTAATTGCGTTAGGAGGCATAGGTTTTGAATAGAAAGAGAGTAGGTATTCTTCTTATTCTATCATTCTTGATGGTGAGTGTTGCATTCACATCAACAGCTGAAGCTTGTGGATTTCATTGGTGGTGGCGGCATGGAAACAAATCTCCGCCAACAATCATAATAAACAGTCCCGAAGATGGAGCAACACTCTCTGGAATAGTGACCGTGAATTTCACGGCAGTTGATAAAAGACCCATTCGCTGGTATCAAATTCTTATCGATGGTACAGTCAAGTCTTGGTCCACACTTTACGTTTGGAACACGACTGAGGAGTCTTATGGTGAACATGTCATCACCTGTCGTGCCATAGACCGATCTTGGCGTTGGGGCGAAGCATCAATCACTGTGACTGTCGATAACAGAGCCCGCGATGCGTTGAAGATCATGAGTTACAACATTGAGGCGTCTGGGACAAATCCAGATTGGAAGCAAGTCGTGAAGGAAGAGGATCCTGATATTCTGGTTGTAGTCGAGACCGGAACTTGGGATGACAATGATAACTATATCCTGAATCAAGTGGTCAATGAATTCAATACATATTTCCTTGACGAACTCCCCTATACTGGGTACTGTGCTGAAGACATACAATATGCTACTAGCGGCGCAGCAATCCTGAGTAGAATCCCCATCATTTCCTTCAATCAGATACCAATTGTAACTCTTGATGACACCACAGAGTATACTGTTACACATGATTTTGTAGAGGCAGTAGTGAATATTGATGGTATCGATGTTCATATCTTCGGTGCGCATCTCAAGGCAATGTCTGGTGCTGAAAACGAATTTAGACGAGAACGTGAGACCGAGGGCATCATTAACTACATGGACAGTCTTGGTGATGTACCAATCATGTACATGGGCGACCTGAATTCATTCTCACCGGATGATACAGGGGATCTAGCTCCCCTTGGCGATCTGGGGTATGGTCCTATGACCATGACAATGCGCCCTGATGATCCAATCTACGGTCAGTACTCTTCTACTGTCCATAATTACACAGATGTCTTTCGAACTTTGAATCCTACCGATCCCGGTTACAGCTATGGTCATCAGGATGCTCAGTATCTCTCTCGGATTGATTTCATCGTGGTCAATTCATACTTCGAAGACCGATTGATCAACTCTACTGTTGGAGATACACTAACCGCAGATACTGGATCCGACCATTACTCAGTCGACGTCTTTATCCAGCTTGACTCAATAACAGAACCTGATTCAGTTCCACCTGCACAGGTTACTGGTCTAAGTGCAAACACGGTAAGCATGTCTCAGATTGACCTATCTTGGGATGCTAACACAGAACCTGATATCTCTCATTACAGAGTATATCGTGATGGTGTCTTGAATGCACAAGTATTGGGAACCTCTTACAGCGATGTTGGATTGGATCCTCTAACAATGTATACCTATGAAGTATCAGCTGTTGATACAAGTATCAATGAGGGACTAAAATCGTCAGCCATCACTGCTACTACTGAAGAGGGCGGAGATGCAGACCTTGTGCTAATCAATGAATTTCTACCAGATCCATATGCCCTCTACACCGAGGAATGGGTGGAGTTCTATAATCCACAGGCTCTGGATGCCGATCTATCAGCATATATTCTGGATGATATCACAACTGGCGGTACTAATCCATATTCCATTCCTGCTGGTACTGTTATCCCAGCATATGGTTACCTTGTTCTTTACCAAGGCGCAACTGGAGTGGGATTGAACAATGCTGGAGATACAGTCAATCTTTTGAAGCCCGATGGTGTGACAGTAATTGATTCCTACACATATTCATCCTCCACAGATGATGTGAGCTATGGTAGAGAGTCTGATGGTTCACCAACATGGATAACCTTCACTACTCCAACCCCTGGAGCTGCAAATATTATCATATTAGCAAATGGTGATTCGGTTCTCATTAATGAGTTCCTCCCCGATCCTAATACACTCTATACCGAAGAATGGATAGAGTTGTACAATCCATTAGGTGAAACAGTCAATGTATCCGGATATGTCCTTGATGACATAACTACTGGCGGGACTGCGCCGTATACGATTCCATTTGGAACTACAATCCCTGCATATGGCTATCTTGTACTCTACCAGAGTGTTACCAATATTGGATTGAATAATGCTGGAGATACAGTCAACTATCTCATGCCTGATGGTACAACTGTCCTTGATTCATATACTTACACTACTTCAGCTGATGACACAAGTTACGGTCGGGAAACTGATGGTTCATCCATTTGGACAACTTTTGATACTCCTACACCGGGTGCATCAAATGGTGCAGGTACAGGTATTGGGGACTTAATTCTCCTAAATGAGTTCCTCCCTGATCCCAACACACTCTATTCGGAAGAATGGATTGAACTCTACAATCCTCTGAGTGAAGTAGTTGACATCTCTGGTTACATCATCGATGACCTCATTGGTGGCGGGACTGCGCCTTACACGATACCTGCAGGTACTACAATTCCTGCTTACGGATTCATCGTTTTCTACCAAGGCACTACAAATATCGCATTGAACAATGCTGGAGATACTGTGAACTACATCAGCCCCGATGGTATGACGGTGCTCGATACATTTGTGTATACAAGTTCTGCTGATGATATCAGCTATGGTCGAGAGACAGATGGATCTTCGATATGGATAACCTTTGATGTGCCAACCCCTGGCGCATCAAATGCTGGCTCCCTTGCTAATGGTGATGCTGTTCTCATTAACGAATTCTTGCCCGATCCTAACAGTCTATACACTGAGGAGTGGATTGAGCTCTACAACCCTCTGGGCGAGACCGTGGATATCTCAGGATATGTTCTTGATGATCTAATTGGCGGAGGAACCAGTCCATATACTATCCCAACAGGTACAACCATCTCTGCTCATGGTTTCATAGTGTTCTATCAGGGTGTGACTAATATCGGTCTGAATAATGCTGGAGATACAGTCAACTATCTCATGCCTGATGGCGTCACCATACTCGATACATTTGTGTACACAAGTTCTGCTGATGATATCAGCTATGGTCGAGAGACCGATGGGTCTTCAACATGGATAACCTTTGATACTCCTACACCGGGAGCGTCCAATTTTGTCCCATCCAGCTCAGGCGATTCGATTCTAATAAACGAATTTTTACCTGACCCTAATACGCTCTATACTGAAGAGTGGATTGAACTCTATAATCCCTTAGATGTGGCTGTAGATATCTCAGGCTACATCATCGATGATCTCATCGGTGGTGGTACTGCCCCCTACACTATTCCCTCTGGCACAGTCATTCCAGCGCATGGATTCTTGGTATTCTATCAGGGTGTGACTAATATCGCATTGAACAATGCTGGCGACAATGTGAATTACATCAATCCTGATGGTGTGACGGTCTTAGACACATACGCCTATGGGAGCTCTTCAGATGATGTCAGCTACGGTCGGGAAATCGATGGCGGCACTACTTGGACTACCTTCACATCTCCCACACCCGGTGCATCGAATACTGGACCTACACCACTCTCAAGCGTCGAACTATATGCAGCCATATCCATAATCAAGAGAATCTAACTAATAAGAGTCCAAGAAGGGGTTGAATCAAATCCCTTCTTTTTTTCTCTATTGAAGGTAATCCTTACCAACACTGGCTAAACAACCGAGAATTTTGTTGGTTGCCTCTGTTACTTTCAACCACAATGTTATCTGTATCGAGCTACGGATTTCCATGAAAAATGTGTTGTAACAAAGCAGAGGATAGATGATGAAATCAAAGATCTATGATTTTTTGTTAGGATTATCATTTACAGGATTAGCAGGAGTCTTTGTAACATTGCCCTTGCTTTTAGGAACTGGATTTGAGGGTTGGAATCAATGGTATAGCTTCTGGTATAGCTCCTACCTCTTCTCATTCACCTTCTATATGCCAAGTGCATTATTGATCATTGGCCCAGTACTGGTCTGTGGGTCTATCTTCCTATCATTGGGATCTTTTTATTTTCTTATGCCATTGAGAAATCCTCTTGCTATTCTATCTACCAGTATATTCCTTGCATCTTCATATTTCAATTTACAATGGACCGCCTACCTCTACACGATACCAAATTCAACGACCTTTCCCGATCCTGCTACATGGCTATCCTGGTGGAATATGCTAGACTACGGATTTCTCATCTACTCTCTGGCATTCCTTATGCTTTCATTTGTCGTTCTCTCATCATCGATGTTGCGTGAAAAGAACCTGAAACTTGATCTATTAGGGGGTGTGTCAATCTGTTTCTGCGCAGTTGCTGTTTATCTTCAGTTCATCGATCAGGTTCCTTCATGGCAACCAAGCTCAGTAGTGCGTTCCGGGTCGCAAATTCACTTGGGTCTCATCCCATTACTCCTAGCCTCAGTGTTCCTAATCCTTGCATTCTACTACATACATTCAGAAAAACCTGCAGACCATGATGAGTAGAGTCATCCTGTCCCTTTTGGGAGTACGTAGTGAATATTCACCAGGTATTCATGACAATCCGGTAAACTTACAATGATGTTCCATTTTTTTCTTCATATAGATTATGAATGCTCTGATCAAATCGACACCCACTCCGTCTAATTCAAGAATCAAGAGAATTGGCTGAGGATTATGCTTAACACGAGATATATGGTACTCAGCGTTCTATCACTTCGCGCATCTTGTTTTCTTTGCTTTAGGTTATCTCTTTAAACGCCATATCATGATTAAACCAATAAGAAAGCCTATTGTAAGAATTCCAATAGCCATGGGAATGATTCCTGTATCTATTAGTGGATGTGGGCTTATTGTTGTCGTGGGATCGCTTGATGTTATTCCCGTTGTAGTTGTGGCTGTCGTGGTCGTTACAGATGTAGGGGGTGGTGCGCTATCCACATGGATGCTGGTTTCATAATAGTGTGAAGTATCAGGTACACTGAATCTTACAATATAATCTCCCGCATCGGCATATATCGAGAATGTAACATTTAGTCCTGCGATATAGGTATCATTACACACTGCAACACCTTCTGCGAAAATAGTATCTGTTGGGTCATAAATCGTATAATTGAAACTCGCTGCTTCAATGATATTTCCTGCAGGCGACTTCAATCCAAGTTCTACGAAAATCCAATCTCCAGCGACTACGTTGAAAGATGTGAATAGCACAATTGGCAGCTCTAAATTGATGAAGGTTTGATAGATGTGAGAACTCCCTAGAACATTGAATTTTATGGTGTACATTCCAATATCCAAGCTGTGATTCATTTGAATATGAACACACGCTATGTACGACTCATTACAAACTGAAGATCCCACAACTATTGAAACATTATCCTCATTTAGAATTTCATATTCAAAGATCGATACATTAATTGAATCTGAAGTGTGTGAGAGAAGACCCAATTCAATATCAACCCAATCACCTATAGTCCCATTTGTGTTATCTATAATCGGAACGGGGAGCATCACCTGTATAGTCAATGAATACGTTTGGTTATCCAATGGTCTCTCGTAATAGAGTGAATAATCTCCAATCTCGCAGGATTCAGGCAATACAATTTCAATATCAGCTAGAAAATCATCATCACATACTACTGTTCCTGTTTGATAAATTGAACTAGATGGATCTTTGATCGAGTATGAGATTGTCGCAGATGGAATGGGATTTCCGAAAATATCTGCAATTCCAATCGATATCTCTGTGTTCTGACCAGCTGTAGCAATTAATGATTCATCCGTATAGGGAATAGTGCGTTTCAAAACCGGCGGGATGAATGAATAACAATCAAATAAGCCCGCAGTTGGATTCCCGAATATCACGAATTGATTAGAAGAGGCTGAAACAAGGTGGAAGCTGCTACTCGCGATATAATAATTCACTCCTCTCATATCAAGAGAATACAGGTGGGAATTTATTGAGAAAGCTGACACCAGAGCATTGGATATCGGCAGTCCCACAGCCATCTTATTCAGAACATTCCATTCCACTAGATCAGATGGTCCAATGTACGAATCCACCCAGCAGGCTACAACACTCTCAGCACCAGCTTCTAACATAATTGCAGGTCCATAGCTTAAACCTAATTGACATGTGTCGAAATATGTAATTAGACCATGGAGATCTGCGCCATCAACAACATCGGAAATATTCCATGATTCAAGGTCATCCACAGGATTAACAGCACCATCACCATCATCTGGAGAACTTGTACTCTGTCCAGTTTCAAATCCTCTCCAACAATCGAAATCCATCAGAGCCAATATTCCGTCATCGGTATAGATCTGTTGTCCAGTCGAGCCATGACTTGACAACAGCCAGAATGTAACCCCTTCTTGCAGAAGTGATGTTGCATTTGGTCCTGCTTGCTGAGAATAAGTCAATCTTGTCTGATTTATTACTAAGCTAAAGTCTCCTGATGTATCGAATATCATATCCCTATGGTCATTAGTAGGAACTGGAGTTTCATAGTTGTATGCAACATGACTTCCAAGAACTGAAATGTCAGGTGTCTTAGAAGCCAGAAGCGGAATTCTTAGAGATGATTGAGCAATCTGTATATATGTCGAGAACTCGGATTTTGATGGGTATCTGCCAACAAGAGTCTTGCCCATAACTGCTCTATCAAATGATGGTGGTAAGGTCGTTCCTAGTTTCTCATAGGGTGAGATAATTATCAATGTTTCAGTTCTATCAATTCCAGTAATGTTTTCCAACCATCCAAAGAAAGAATCGCTGATTTGGCTCATTGAATTGTATGATGGATGCAGTTCGGACAATGATGGAGAACTAGTCCAAATATCGTAATAATGATAGCCTCCCAAAAATGGCACAGAATAATCTGCATGATACGCCATTTGTTCCGCAACCTGTGAGTATGTTGTGAATTGAGCACTTGCATACCCATTAGGTAATGCAAAACCGCCTCGTGAGGCAGCAGATAATCCAGCAGCAACAAAGTACTCGCCAACTGGATCATAGAGTGTCGCACTACTATGGGCTTCAAAATCTACCAAAAGACTAGAAATCAACATGGGCAGTGCTTTGGTATCAGTAATGTGATTGATATCTGAAACATAGCCATTCAAAAGACTAATGAATGAAGGGGAGAAGTGACTCTCCAAATCAACTATAATGAGTTTTTCAGGTTCAATTTGTTCAATGGCATCAATAGCATCTGAAATCTGTGAATCTCCATCTGAGAGAATCAGACCCGCATCATACATCGATGCTATTGCAAGACCATTTGAGGCACAGAGCCCAGTGTCTAGCAGTTCCAGATTCACAGTATGCTTAGTAATATCCAATGTATAATTGGCTCCGAATAGCTCCGGAGTTGTGACATATGCAGTGTAATTACCAGGTCTGGGGTATGACAGGGTAACGCTTACAGATGTTTCATTGAAATCATCACGCATAAGCGCAAAACGGTTTGCATCAAGAATTAGATTGCCATCTGGATCAAGAACATAAAGCCCTACACTCTGTGACGTGTTTGAAACGGATAATTGTAAATCAATCTCACATGTTTCATTCTCTGCTATTGTGAAACTATATTCCACTTTGGGCAAGGTCCAGACTCGGAGCGTATAGTATCCCGTTCGCCAGTCAGGATAGGTATCTATTAGATTGAATCGCCAGTCACCAGATTTTCCGAAGAATGGGAATGCCATTCTGTAGTCTCCATACCACGGGTAATCGAGACCATAAGACTCTCCGCTCTCTTGAAACCCGAGTTGACAAATGAGATAGTCTAGGTATGTGCTTGCAGCTGTTACCTGCGCTACAATTCCGCCCCCCTCTCGAGGCAAATAGAAATCTGTTTCCGTCGTGGATGATGGTGTTGTAATCGAATGCTCAGAATACGACGGTGCTAACAAGGTATTAGCATCCGAAAATAGAACTACTGTATTGCTATATTTGGAGGGATTTGGATGTGCATACGCCAGAACGAGAGTATCACTTGTTGAGAAATATTGTGTTGCAATACTCCCAGCTGTTGCATAAAAGCTCTGAGTGCCAATACGATTGATCAGATTAGGATTGCATGATGCAATATATTCTGCTTCGTTGATACTTCCAATAATAAGCAACTCATCTGTCGAGCCACCCAGGACTGATGTCCATTCATCTAGAGGATTTTCATATATTGAAGTGATGTCTGGAATCACCAGACTTTTTGCAGTTGCTCCATCTCTGTATCTAACAGACAAAGGCGAAGCTGCTAGAAGGTTCATGCTATCATTATAACTGTCGCCAGATAGTCCAACAATAGTTGTCATATTAGTTAGAATCTGACTTGCATGAATCCCCACTGATTCTCTGGGACCCCATATGCTATGTATTGGCTCTGATGCAGTAAATCTTCTGATGAATACGTTATCTGCGTATTGCACTGCTCGTTCTCCAGCGAAGTCATCTCCCATACTATTATCCAAAGAAGAGTGGATATAATAACCGCTACCCCTCGAGTATCCTTGCCTATCATGATATATGATGGAGGACCACTCCAACCAGCAGGGCGCGGTCGGTTAGCAATAAGTTTCCATTCTATGCCATCCTCGGAATAATAGTATGATATAGACGATAGACCTAATCGTACCTGAAATGAGTACCATTTGTTATACACAGCTCCCGCAATCTCATATTCGGAGTGGACTGTGGCAACATTTTCGTGATACTGAAATTTTGGACCATTACTGAGACCACATCCCACCCAGCTGAATGTTCCCCAATACAGATGTATTCTTGGAGCCCAATCATCTCCACAATTCGGACTGACTTTGAAACTTCCTTGCAGAATATACTCATTCAATGGTGGTCCTGCTCGCTCGATATGTGCATACTGGCGATCTTCTTGTTCGATTCTCAAGGTGTTACTAGAGATGTCTAAATCTGCATCTCCCCATGCTTCATCATAATCGCCGCCCTCATCTTCTATCCAACCCATACCCACTCTTGCACTATTGGGCCTGTTAAAATCATCAAACAATGGAAATGTTGCAAAACCATTTGAGGCATCCAAGGCTGTAGGATTGCCATAATAAATGTAAATTGACCTGTCCACAGATAGATCGGCTGATATCTCTACCCAAAAAATGGATACATCTGCATTAATGAACGATTCTTTCCAATAATCTAAGAGGGTAATTCCATCCTCGAATGTGAATCTCACATCTACAAAATTAGGCAAACATCTCTCATAGCAATTAACTACATTGGAATAATCAACGCCTTCACCATAGTTTACGATAATCTTCACTTGATAATTACTACTTGCGTTTTCAGATCCAAAGATTGTATGTCTCTTCCGGTACTGCCATCCCGTTAACCAATCATCTTGTGAAAAAACTGGTATACTCTTCGCACCCAAATCATTGGTTACATCTACCTGTTTTCCAATGTTATTGTATGTGTTTGGAGTATTAGATATAGCAATAAAACTTGGAAATGTCACGAGAAATAGTAGAAGAATAAAGATACCTGAATTACAGCTTGATCTCTTCATAACTCCTGCACCCAAATTCATCTAGTTCAATTAGTGCTACTTAACTAATTTGGTATTCTAAATCACTTTATTATCCTTCAATAAAAAGGGCATTAAAGCCTCCCGACTCAATAGAAAGACACCTTCAAATCGTGCGAAGATTTATATACACTCAAGTCACTATTGATATCGCTAATGATATCAATAGTGATATTGAAGCACGCCATTACACGTAAGGAGGTGAATAACAAAGCATGCGTAGAACACGAAATCACAGTCACTGGAGCAGAAGCACTTCATCCGTCCCAAAGGGGTATCTCAGATCTCAAGTATTGAAATTACTCGATGAGCGACCGATGTCAGGTGCTGAGATCATTCGAGAGATGGAAGACAAGACCAGCATGAGGTGGAAACCAAGTCCAGGATCGGTCTATCCATTACTATCATGGCTCCTAGATTCGGGGTATACAAAGGAATTGTCAGACTCTGAAGCTGGTGTCCGACGTTACGAACTAACGAAAGAGGGCAAGATGTTCTTCCAGGAGGAAGAGCAACGTAGAGAGCTTCACAAGGGAGAACGATTTTTTGGACAACAGTTCGAAGAATGGGATGGACCAATACCTGAAGAGGCTCGTCAGCTAGTCGATAGTTGGCGAAAGATGAGACGAGCTGGCTATGAACTCCGAAGGAGAATCAGGGATAATTACTCTGATTCACTAGCGAAAGAAGCCACAAAACTTGTGGATGACTTCACGGAGAAGATCTCCCGCCTCTCAGAAAAAGAGAAGCTATAGTAGCATCCACGGTGGAGTGTGATACAACCACTCCATCATACCTCATTTTTATTTTGTAAAATTGTCAAAGATATGTATTCATTTTGCTTTGAACGATCATATTACTACAATCTATTGAGCTAGCGACTTTGCGAACGCACGAGCGTTAGCCGTGTCAGTCTCATCAGGGTGATTCTTGTTCTTTCCCCCTCCAACACGAAATGGGCCCCAAGTATCAAAGCCGCGACATGAGAATTTGCCCTTGATGTTTGTTCCTTTTCCCTCCAATCGTGATACTAAGGCACACTCAAAGGATGAAACTACGGGAAATCGCTCGAAACCACTGGTATAGAACACGAATACATCCTTCCCCGAGAGCGAATCAAGCCCCTCAATGACATTCAGAATACTTCTATGATGCCTACCCCCATAGATGCCTGAGCCAAATCCAATCAGGTCATAGTCTTGGAGGCTATTGTCATTGACCTTCTCAGGGGTGAAAATGTCAGCTTCCAACTCATCAGCCATTGCTTGAGCAATCTTGAGTGTATTATTGTGATGTATTGATTTGCAGATGATTACAGTCTTCATGTCAGTCACTGTTTCATTTGTCCTTTCATCCCTCGTTTATATTTGATGAATAGGTACATTATTCCTATCTACTTGGAAGTTTGCGCATGTAGTACATTTCTCCCTGATATCCAAGTTCAATAAGACGACCATCATGAAGCAGCAAGTCGACATTTTTCCATGATGCATTTGTTTTTTCTATGAGTCTTTCTAAAGCATCCTTGCGCATAGGGTGAACTGATGTGATGCTGAGTAAGTCTTCCTCCAGATTACCAGTAGATGAGAAAGCGTTGCCCTCGTAGCCTATCAGATACTCCACTCTGTCAGAACCCAATCTATCTGAGAATGATTGGTACACCTGATTCAATACCATCTCGTTCGCAGGTCTCACCCAGTTTTCCGCAGGCGGTCGTGTCGGAATAGCCACATATGCTCTCTTGATATTCAATCCCGAAAGGAATTCAGCAATCTTATCCTTCTCATCAGAATAGTCAATTCCATCCATTAGCATAGTCTCAGTGATGAGTGTTCCGTCGTATTGTTCTGAGAATTCAATAATCCCCTCCAATATTCTCTCAAGACTGAGATGCTCATGGGGTCTATCGATTCTCCTCCATATTCTCTCACTAACTGCATCTATCTTTAGAGACACTAGATCTAACTCGCAGAGAGTTTCTCTCACATCGTTATGCCAAATCAATGAGGCATTGGTCAATATAGCAATATGCAGGTCCAGCTCGCGTAGTAATTCTACCTCTCTCTGAAGGTTGATGTCCAGTGTTGGTTCTCCATCAGGTACAAAGGTCAGGTAGTCGATTCTCTCCCCCTTTGACACAGTTTTCTGAACCAGACTCCTTGTGTCAGCAAGAATTTTCTCAGGTTCGTAGAAGGACATTCTTTCTAGAATCCTGTCATTTGTTCTTCCAAGCTGACAGTAGATACATGAGTATGTACAGTTCTTAGCAGGAATATTGTTGATGCCTATGCTTCTTCCTAAGCGGCGAGAAGGAACAGGACCAAACACAATCATATGAATTTCCACTCAAGAATAGGTACATAAATCGTGATAAGTGTAGACGTTACCACGAAATAATACACACCTCTCTTTACAGGTTCTTTCTCTCAAGAGAACACTAATCATTTGAACCCAAACTATTGAGAAGCATGGTGGAATATGGGTGGGACAAATACAGAAAGCATCTAACAGCAAATCTATAACAGTATCGCACAGATACATATCAGTTAATCAGATAGTCAGTTGTGTTTTTTTAAAGCGAACATTGATTGGTTTATGATTAAGCTGTTCGGATGGCTGTCCTGTGGCGAGAAAAAGGAGAAGCCAGAGAACGATTAGATTCATGGATGTGTTTAACTATGAGAAGAGGCAGTCTGAAAGGCTATAGTGGTAAAATAACTCGAGTAGTCAAGATTCCGGAAGCAAGAATGGAGCATTTCATCTCCGGCAAACCTGAAACAACATTCGGGCAAGCTCTGCGAGACAATTGGCCTTTTGAAGATCATGACATAAATAGTAAATGGAGAATAGTGACTGAAAATGGTGAGGACGTGACAAAGAATGCTCTCTCAAGTCATGAAGGTACCGTGATGGTAGAATTCCTCCCTTGATAGCTGCTGGTCACACATCTTCAACATATTGCAATAATCCCGCTTGTTTATTGGACCTACAGTCACTACAGCTCTCTTATGTGCTTACGTGCTAATATTGTACTATATTTGATTGGAGTAGATCTAATGGATTATCCCGATGAATTGAGGTTAGCTGAAGATTCTTTGAAACAAGCGGAAACAGAATTTTTGGCAGGTACTGATGGAGTTGTTGAAGCACTGCTGGAAAAACTATCTGCAGGATCCTTTTCTTCTGATGTTGAAATCGCACGAGAACGGATGCAGAAACTGGATGAGTCGCGATATGTTAAATGGAGTCGATGGGTGAAGAAATATGAATTCTCTGCCTCTTTCTGGAAGGATGAGGGATATCCAAGCATTGACACGACCTCTCATCGTGCAAGTAATCCTGATTGGTACTCGAAAAGAACTGACACTACAACATTCGTTAAGAATCTGATGATTCATCGTACTATTTCGGTACCCACAGTTGATGGTAAACAAGACGGAGATCCTACCCCTCTGAGTAAACCATCAAATAGATGGTTGCTCGATTTTGTTGTTCTCTCTAGCCTGCGTCTATCTTTCAAGAATCGTTGGGAACAATTAGTACGTGATATTGTGACGAGACGTCACCAGACCCGCTTGACACCTGTTGCTGAACGACTGGGTCTAACAATTTCAGAGGTTGTAGATATCGCCCAAAAGATACGAGACCTTGATGATCATGTAATTGAGCACGATGTTAGTGATTCCAGCCAAGACTTGACCTATGTTTGTAGAAAGCCTAACCCTAGTCAGATCCCTCGAGTAGATATTACTGAGTGAAAAGGATGGAAAGACGTTTTAGGAAAAACGCAGTACTATGAGTAGGGGATGCATCACAGGTGAATGAATATGGCAGAAGTAAATATGCATACCCGGACAGCTCGCATCGGTTGGATTATTACAGGCTGGTTGCTCACATTAATCGTTGCAATCTTGTGGATTTTGAGTGATACGATTACAACGCTTGTCTTTGCTATTGGTATTGGACTTGGCGTAGGCATTTCATGTATCATCATTCTCAATGAGACTTTGATTCTCACTACGATTGAGACTCTCCAAAGAGCAGGCGAGAGTGCCATCAATCTACTCAATCTGCGGAAGAACATGAGAGTGGTATTAGCAATCTGGATTATGGGGCTCTTTTCTCTAGTGATAGTTGTGACTCTGATGAATCAGCTTGAACTGGATAAATTCAGCGCAATCATGGGCGTACTTGGCAGTTTTGTAGCCTCCATTGTTGCGTACTATTTTGCTACAAGTAGAAACGAGGACACTTCCTGAACGAGGCTCTGAAAATCCGGGATAGGGTTGTGAACAGCTGCTGAAACCTTGGACAATGTTGGACATCTCGTAGATGAGTCTTTGAGAGATCATAGTGGACCTTTTATAGTCCAGTCCGATGACTCAAGCGTGAGGTCGAAACAACACAGCTCTGACCTCACAGAGTCCACCCAGTGCCGTTCCCTGGGGGTACAACACTCTGGTGTCCAAGATCGTA
>JAFGAR010000059.1 GCA_016933575.1 Candidatus Thorarchaeota archaeon | reverse complement strand
TTTGCCGTTCAAGGCGAATACGTTCTTTGCATCCCACATGATAAAACTGGGAGCCACTCACAATTTGCAAACGCTGAAGTCTATTCTCGAGTTTCATCGGTGACGAGTGTCGTGAGAATGGTGGAACACGGGAGTTGAAGGTTATGGAGAAGGTTCACTCACCTTCCACTAAGACTTGAAACAGATTGGTGTATGCAGCCGAAGACATCACTCTACGTGAAAGATTATATGTAGGACTGAGTCACTGCGAGATTGTACTACTAAGGGTGATGAAAGTCAAATGCCCCCAAAGGATATGAACATCATCGTCCTATTTGATGATGTGTCTTTATTTTCGGAGTAGACTGAAGATAATGTCGAGGATCATTATCATTAGCCATAGCATTGCATAAATCACGCAAATGAAGAAATATGGCCACCAGAATATTCCTGCTAAATTATCGTGATATGGGAATATGGGAGATATGATATCTGCAATAATCGATGCGACAAACACTCCAACTCCCAAATGCATCAGAGATTTCATATTTTTGTTTACCTTTTCTTTTCGTTCGATCAAATACTCAAGTTGTTTTTCATATTGTTGTTCATTTTGACCTCTTGGTAGTAGACTCATACTTAGTTCGGTATCATAAGCAGTAGCATTGATTTCTGGAATTGAAGCCATTACTGAAAGAAATGATAGGATAACTAGAATTATACTGCCAAAAGATGTGAACATGCCATTGATTATATCAAATCCAACAAGACTCCAAAAGCTACCAAGCCCGACGAGTGCTGCAGATTGAATCAGGAGATTATTCTTTATATCCTCCATTTTGTCACATCGTGCCACGAGTATTGGTTTCTCCAGCTTCGCAAGTGGAGCATCTCTGATATCTATGATTGGAAGAGAAGGACTAGTATCAATCCTAGATGATATTTCAAAGAGAGCCATGACGCTTAGAATGATTATTGGGAATGTCACGAAATAGAATTCAACAATCGAATGCAATAATTCCTGAGCTTCTATATACAAGTCTGAATATATCACTGTGTAAGTTTGATTCACTGTGCGGTAAATCATCTGACCCTCAGACCAAATGTGGAATCTTAGCTGGTAAGTCACTGTAGTTCCGGGTTCTTGAGCTGGTATATTGTATTGCTGCGGATAAAACTCACTACTGTTAAACACATCAGCGAAGAGGTATGACTTTTCAGTCCACCAATCAAGATTCGGACTCCCCCATGGGGTTGTTAGGTTTCCATCATAGTTTGGATTATGAGTTCCATTGTAATAGACGATATATGCCCATCTCAAATCTCCAAGTGCGGATTGATTATACCATAAATAGACATGATGGCTTTGATCTTGAGTGATATTTACTGCCCCAGAAAGGTAGTAAACACGCCCTTCCGGTAAGTATGCATCTTTTGCCCCTGAACCATTGTACAATCCTTGATTCGGATCCGATAAGGGTTCCTGAAAGATATTCCAAATAACTACTATGGAAGTTACTAAAACAATAGAAATGACTGCTTTTCCTACCACTGATTTATTTAGTTTCACCAAGCGCACCTCCCATCCCATTCAGGTACGCTGGCTAGCGTGTGCCTTCAATAGTTAGCAAATATATATTTCTTTGTGGTATTCTAAGTTGGAACATGGTCTTAGTCTAACAAGTATAGGAAATCATTGGATATACTATCTCAATGACAATTCTCAAAAAAATATACTGTCAACTGTATCTTACCTTCTCACCAATTTCTATGATTTTTTGACAGATTCTTTTTGCTTCGCTGCAAAAGGTATGACAAGTGTTCTTCTCTTGAAACTCTTTGGAAGATATAATCAGTGGTAGGTTATACTTTACGGATTTGGATTGAAAATGAGACGTATTATCTGTTACAATCATATGTACATGACAATCTTCTGTAAGTGCACAATCTAGTACATGCTGGTCGTCCTCGTGGATGACAACACTGTTATTATTCTTAGGATTAGCATATTCAAGGATTTGCTCCATCCTTAGTTTTTCGAGCTCTCTTTGAAGCAAATAGTAGTTAGATGTGGATCTACCAAAGAGATTTGCTAGATATTCCCTTCTCAATCCTTCGCAAAGCACCAGTTTGAATCCTTCTTCTCGAATACACTTCATTATTTCAAGATAATTATCATATCTATTATACCAAAAGACGAACACAGATGTGTCTAGAATGACTCTCAACCCTTGACAAGCCATTCCTATCACTCCTTGTGCTCTCTACGAGTTCGTTCTGTTGCTCGCATTTCCTCCTCCAGAAAGCTCAGATATGATTGAAGTCCTTCATGAATGATTCCAGAATCGTCCATTTCCACTTCTTCGACTTGCGTTCCCTTTTCTGAATCATGTACTACCCAGAGAATTTGTACATCCTTTTGCTTCAGTATTCCTTCCGCAATTCTCCTCTGGATTCGTCCGATAAGATGCTCTGAATGAGTGGCTATGAAAAGCTGATGACCTTCCTTCATAGATTCAATAAGAAAATCTGCAATTTGTGCTTGGTATTCTGGATGAAGATGTATCTCGGGTTCTTCAATTAAAATTGGCGAATTATCCTCTGAGTAAATGCATTTTGCCATCAGTGCAAGAGATTGATTTAATCCAAAACCATACAACGAAACTGGAAGAGTTGCCTTTCCATCAAATATTGATCCGCGGGGTTCTATTCTTGGGCCCCGTGTAATCACAGCTTCAAAATCACGTATCCCAAATCTCTCAGCCCATCTCTTGAGTTTTTCCATCTTTAGAGGGTCAATATCATCTTTGTAGACCATTTTATTCAGAATATACAAGACATAGTTGAGATCATCTGGAATCCGGTCGGAGGGAGCTTTTCGTTGTTCGTATTCTGTGCTGAGGAAACCTCTAAGGACAGGAACGAACTCAAATGAGTCGATATAGGTGCTAAGTATAGGTCTTACTTTCAGGTAACTCAATCGAATATTTTCATACTCGTCGTTTCTTAGAAATTCGGGCAGTACTTGATTCCAAGAGGTCAGAAATCTTCGTTCTTGAAAATTCTGTACAATGTTGCCATGATTATCTTCTAGAAATGAAATCATACTCGTAAAAGGTTCAGAACTTGACTTTTCTGATTCATCGAAGTCCATATTGCCATGAAACATTTCATTCAATTGGGACATGCCCTGAGATGTCTTTTCAACAAACTCCTTAATCGGCTCAAGACCTTTATAGAGTGATAATGGAGGTCGTAAATCTTGGGCTTTGGTAAGCATTGAAGTGTCGCATAGTCCGATCGAGTTTCTCTCAAGACATAGTTGCCAGAAAAATGACATTGCAGGGGTGATAGTAACCCTGAACTCAAATCTATCATTGGCGTTTTCGGATGGAACATGTCCTTCTAGTTCAATATACATAGAATCTTGAGATCCCTTACGCTGCAAAAGAAACAACTCGGAATATACTCCTTCCGCATGGGATCGTTCCCATTTGATGTTTCGAAGGGATAGAAGTGCATGCAATATAGATGATTTTCCGGATCCATTCGCTCCGATGAAGATATTCATCTTTCTTGTAGTGAATGTGGTATCAATGATGGACTTGATATTCTTGATTCGTATGGAATCTATCCACATCTCATTAGTATCTATGCGAGTTGGAGTAACGGGTTCCACTCCAGGATGCGTGCGCCTAAGGATTCTGATTTTATGCTCGATTTTAGTCAAGACTCCTATCTCTGTCAATAAATCAATCAGCGCATCAGCACCCATCTCCACATTCCTATCTGTAGGAGCCCTTTCCGAGTACATCATTATCCTCTTTTTCAGGGTTGAAACGTGAACTTCTTTTGCATCCTCCAAATAGTCCAAGATCGACTGAATTTCACTCCACCTTGAAACAAGACGGTTCAAAGTTGCTGCAAAATCTACATCTTGAGAGTATTCAGAATACTGTGCGGCATATCGACCATCTTCAGTGAGTTGATATGTGTCATTGGTTTTTTCGAGAATCCCTATTTGAAGCAGAAACGGCATCTGTCGTTGAATTGTCTGCTTTTTTGATGCTGTTTTCTTTGCCACATCGTCTATTGTAAGAGGATTGATGTGTGCTCGGGACCTGAACCAAGATTTTAGCACACCTTTCAGTCCTAAATTTGAAACTCCAATGGGTATTGCTAGTTTACTATCGGACAATCTATCCTACCACCATCTATTCGAGCAAGTCTAGCATCAACAATGGGATAATCCGATACAAATAAAGCTTGATTTCGTGAATATCATCAAGTTTTAATTGATTTTCTTGGTGTGTTTTGAGAGCTCATCTAACCAGACATGAATAAACCCATCTGCTGAGATTAATGCTCTAAGGTTATTTATTGACTCCAAGCTCATTATTAAGAATATATAACAAGTATCAGGAATGGTAAGCTCTGCATATTATGAATTCCTCTTCTTCTGAATCAACTCCTTTAGTGATAATAAGCCAAGTTGGTATGTGTTCAGGGAGATACTATCAGAAATAGCAATCCCCTTTGGCAGTCCTGTGTTTTCCATTATTCTGGAAGTGGTTGTGAGTAGATTATCTTTTATTTCAACAAGTCCAGCATAGCTCAAGATTGTTTGATAAGCACCTTCCGCCTTGCTTCGGCGGCCTCGACTCCAAGACCGGTTGTGCTTTTGCTCAACGAAGACCACTAAATCAGATATGGGCATTTGATTATCAATTTGGGAGTTTAGATGATTGACAATTGTTCTCTATTTTCTAGACGAAAGAATAGGATTGCCAAGTATTTCTTTACAATCATCATCCTTCGCATGCCCAGGAAAAATTGCAAAACTTCTTCCTTCATCAGTTAGAACATAATGGCCTCGTTCTAATCCTTTTGAAACCAGATCCAAATCCAATGCATCGGACAAGGTTATACCAAATTCAGATTCATTCATACCAATGTGATTTGCAAGATTTTTCCTATCAGCTGATTATCCATATGAATACATGCCATTGCTTGTTTGTTGTTATTTGGTCATCATCTGTCATTGTATTTCACCACTTAGCGATAGAATCCCCTCCTCAGATACTTCTAAAATTCCGCATTTTTCCAACCATTGAATAGATCGTTCTGCTCTAGATCGAGTCTTTTCACCTGATTCAGTCAACAAGAAAGATATAGCATCATCAATCGTGACTTCACCATGAATTCTGATTAGTTCTCTAATGAAATCAAACAGCGGTGATTTTTCTAGCGTCGTTCTGATTGTGGAATAATCTTCATTTCCAGGTTTTTCGCCAATGAATTGAACAGTTTCAGGAGGGGGAAGATATGTTCCCTTACTAGCATGCCTAAGAAGCCCCAAGCTCACAAAAAAGGCATTTGTACCAGCTATTTGAGTTCGCGCTAATCCAGTTCTGTTCATTACCACTTTATAGTGAACAGGTTCGGTCCCATCATTTGTCAGAACAACATATGCTCTGAGAATAAGGATTTGCTTTTCAAAGCTCATACTCGATGTCGGCACCAATGTTGGTGGTCTGTCCTCACTCAATATCCTCATACACCTCCATAGCAGTTTGCTCATCGTTTTTTAGTCCCACTTTCAACGTTTCAAGCCATGCTGAGAAGACGCTCCCATCTTTTATTTGATCTTGAAAGAATTTTATGGCATATTGCGTTTTCTTCACAAATACTATGAAGAACTCGGGAATGCTGAATTCCGAATAATCACTTTCAATCCTTGCTTGTGTTATTGAGAAAGAGTAGATTCCTGAATCAGGAGGTTGTTTTTCACGGCTTTTCATCGGAGATGCCTCTGATTCTAGGAACTTGTGTTGTTCATCTTCATCGGGTAGTACTGAAACAATATCATTCCCGTCTATTTCTATTAGTCCCGCATATTCCAATATTGATCGATATGAATTTGCTACCTTTGAGCGCATACGATTCTTCCACATTTTTCCCAGTCTCCCTTCAACATGCATAACCAAATCAAGTGGATTACGAGATGTATTTACGTTCATTTCAAGAAATGAAACAACTTCGGACCAGTTGCTCATGGTCATGATCTGCTTTGCTAATAGTAATCTGCATTCTGATTCCTTTCCAAAACTTAGAAGTCTGGCAAAATTCATTCCAGTTTCAGTCAATTCATATATACCCCTACCTCCAGTTTGCTTAGCCAGTCCTAAATCTTTGGCAGCATTAAGACCTTGACTGACCGTGATTTCATGAAGACTGACTAATGCCTTCAAATCCTTGTATCCTGCCGGTTTCTTGAAGGAATATAATCCTCTCACCACCTTTCCAATTATTTCAATTGTCACACTCGGAACGGCTATTTCCAAGCTTTCTTGATTATCTGACATTAATACCACTAGTGCATAGTATTTCATTTGCCTAATAAACTTATATATATATTGTAGTACTTAATACGCACTGTACCCTAAATTATAACGTGAAACTAAGTTGTTATGTCAAATATAAATCAATACATGAGAATTCAAGGACTCCTAAATCAGAAACAATGCTGCTCTGCAGATATCATGAAAAAAAAGATATGGGTTTCTTGGCTTTCTAATATGCTCTTGAAGTGGTGCTAGATTAGAGGGGTAATAAGGTGAGTAAGGATTCAGGTGATGTAATTGATTTGCCATATGCCAAAGTAAGTGTGGAAAGACAACTGGAGTTGATACAGTCCATTCTGGCGATATACGAAGAAACAGAAAAGGGGGTTAGCAGAAGAGATGTCGCTCCTATTGTAACTCTCGCGGTCGACAATGTCAGTAGATGTGTTGGGTTTTGGATAAGTATAGGAGTCTTGGAAAGAGCTGAAGGTAGCAGATATCAACCATCTGAAGATTTTATTCAGGTGCTATCCTCGGATAATGATCTAAGAGAGGCATTACAGAAACATATTCTGGAATCATGGATAGGCTCTCTCATCAGATTGAAATCAAAGATAAAACCAAAATTCGATGTCAACGAGTTGAAAGACTCAATTGCTAAAGCTTTCAAAACGCAGACAGGAAAGAAAGCATCAGAATGTCGTATTAATACGCTATTTGACCTACTGACAGAGATTAAATTGATTGCCGTACTTGATGATATTGTTACGTTTATTCATGACTCGTCAGAATCCGATAAAACCACAAGGAAAATTCTTGAGATTCCAAATGATAAGGATATAATTCTGCTCGAGATTCATTCTAACATATATGCAATTGATAGAGAAGCATTGGTTTGCTACATTGAGCGAGAGGGAAAATCTGTATCCGATAAACTGAGGATTGATTGATATGAATGATAGTCAAGAGTATAAACTTCAGGATGTGACCGCTGATAAAATTATGCAAGCTGTGGAAGCTAGCTGGAATAAACGAGAAGAAGGAGTAGACACAAAATTCCTGGCAAAATACTTGGAAAAAACAGAGAGGTATGCAAGAAGCGCTCTTTCCTGTGCTCTTCAGCTGAACCTTTTAGTCAAGCGAGATGATAGGTATTTCATTTCTGAAAGTGCCATAGAAGTGTCAAGAGCTACAAAGAATCAATATCGCATAGTTTTTGGAAGATCTCTTGTTAAATATCCTCCATTTGTCTTGTTTGTTTCTCAAATTGGAAGAGGTGATTCCCTTGAGGAAGCAGGACGAAAAACAGCAACTGTGTTTGAGATTGGTTTGAATGCGGATAGAACAAGACGTGTCCTATCTGGGTGGGGTATCTATTCGGATTTATTAGAACAGAATCAAGAAGGGAAGCTTCTTGTCAAAGTGAAAACGAATTCCTTGAGCGTGGAAATTATCGAGGAACTTCTCGAAGCTATGAAAAGTGAATTGAACATCAGGACCTATATTGCACAACGTGTTGGAGATTATTCTTTTAGGTTGTTGGATAAATCAATTGACCACATTGTATCAGCTGTGATGAATCATCGAGCAAATCCTCGCCATTCGATAGACGACTCAGGAAGAGCTTTTGAAAACTATCTGAGGATAATATGTAAATCTATAGGGATTGATGATTCCAATTCAAATGGGATAATTGAACTCTCTCAGAAAATCTATAGTGAAAAAAAGATGGATAACAAGCACAGAGAATTATGTGAAGGCATTGGCTCTGTTCGGAATGCGGCAACACATAGTATGGATAAAAAGACCTCGGAAATATGGACGATAAATCCGGAGGGCGCTATAGAGATAGCATTACTAACTCTGACAATGATAAGATCAATCCATCTTTATGCATTTGACAATGGGCTGTTTGTCTTCTGATGCAACTGGCAAGATCCTTGAATTATATTCTTGATATCAGGTAATAGATTCCTATAGTCCAAAACTACCTCTTCTACACTATGGATATCACTAAAGTATGCTTCAATAACTCGTTCAAGATGATTATCTAAAGATAACACTATTTCTTGCTCTATAGTTTTGTATCAATCTCGAAGAGAAAGCTAGAATGTATAATATCATGTGTTTTGTCCGACTTTACAATCAGTTGAACTTCATTTCGGTGTTTCAATAAGGAACAGACTAACCTTTCTTTATTCATTTTTAGATAGATTACAGGAATTATTTTTCTTAGTCCAGCAAGTCATGCCAATCTTTCGCTTTCTCTGAATATCTTTTGCTTCCAATATTGAGTTCAATTGTTGGCTTGTAATTCAACATCATTTCTATATCCAACCAATGAAATACGTCGGAATTCAGCAAATCCGAAGTCTCCCTGAGTCGAACCTCTTCGAGAGTTTTCCTATCCTCTGGGAATCTAATAACAAAGTCGGGAGTTTGAAGTTGCTGAGAAAGTTCACTCACCTTCTTCTAACACTTAAACATCCAGACGCAGAGGACCATTAGTCTTCAATCATTGTTCTCAAATCTGATACTAGCTCTTCATAACCTGAAACATCCTCTTCTACAGATTGGTTATCTCCAAAATACGTTTCCACGATCCCTTCAAGAGTTTGGTCCAATGCCTCAAGTAGCTCCTCCTCATCAGGTTTCGAGTCTGTCTTGAAGAGAAGCCAAGAATAGACTTGATCAGCGGTCTTATTCGATCGTACAATCAATTGGACCTCGTTCTTGTGTTTTTGCAATGCGCAGACCAGCTTCTCCTGATCCATCTCTAGGTAGGTCCCAGCTGGGAGCCTTCTCAGCCCTAGTTGCCAAGCGATTCTACCACTCTCTCTAAAGACAACACCATCTCGAGAGGTGGGATTGGGAGTGAATCTGAGCTGCAAATGGTATTGTTTGTTGCCCATGATGATTTCCTCAGCAGCCTGTAACCTGAATATGTCTAGATCGGTCACACGCTTGCTTAGATGCAGGGCGAGCGATGGATTTATCACATCATGCACTTGCATCCTCCAGCAGGTATCATGTTGTAGGGACTTACCTAGGAATAGCGGACAGAGGGATTTGTCATGCGTAATCTCAACCCTCAGTTCCTCCTGCTCAAGAGATGAGAAGCCAGTGACATCTCGAGGCAATGTGAATTGAAACCCAGGAAAGGGATTTCTCCGCTCAACGAATGGACGGATGATCTTGAGTTCTCCGAACTCGATATCTTCGTATGGGTTCCAAGTATACGCGTCCTTGTACACCTCGAAATCGGTTGATAATCCATGAAGAATAATGGGGATACGCAGGAAGTCGATCATCTCTGCGGTCTTCCTGAGCCTCACTTCCTCCAAGACCTGGTTGTCCTCAAGCAGAATGATAACAAAGTCGTTTCTCTCAATGTCTAGATGAATCTTCACGGGAACTCTTCTTCTGGCCCTTTCCCTTATGTCCGCGAGCTTCTTTTGAATTCGTATCCTCAGCTCGTGCGAATCCTCCTCTTTAGCGGGAGGAGGAAGGATGTGGCTATCGGGTTGAGCAGTAATATGCATGCCACGGATATCGAGAAGCTGTCTGCACTGTCGTACAAGCTGGACCTCGCCCAGAAGCTGCCAAGTGTACTCCTCACGTATCCAGAGATATCTCTGATCACCCTCATGATGTATCACAACCCCATACTCTTCAGATGGAGCATCACAAGCGGCTGCACTTGATGTGATATCGTCATGAGAAACGAGTCCCCAACGCATCTTGTCATTTGGAAAGAAGGGATTGAGTCCTCGCCAGACACCACTCAAGATGCGATCTGTATTGGTGGGCTCCTCAATGAATAGCCAGAAGTCGTTCAAGTTCTCTGGAGCCTCGACTACTATCACGATCCCTTTTGTATCTGGATTAGATACGACTATTCTCGTTCCGTAGTATCGAGCACTCTTGCATAGAAAATTCCATAATGCGCAGACGTTGAACGCTACTGGCCTATCGAACCTAAGACCCAACTGCATCAAGACCCATCCGGAAGCGTCTTTCCAGAGTCTCTTGATACCATCTGTACCAATAGCGGGATACTTGTGGGAAATGCCAAGAATGAGCAATAGCAGATAGTTGCCAACCTCTTGTATAATCGCGGGTTCTTGGGACAGTATGACATCAAGCAGTCGTCGTTCTCGTGGATTCACACCATCGAGCAAGGTCTTCTCTCGTATCCAGTAGATTACCTCCCAGACCTCGCTGGATACGGGATGCATCTCAAGAAACCTTGGAATCGCTGCAGAATCCATGGAGGGATCCTTTGAAGTGGCTAAGATTTCTTCCAATAAGGATAAGAACGAGAGCCATAAAGAAGTAGTATCACTGCTTTCGGAGTCTAAGTTGGCCAAGAAGTCCAGTACCTGGTGAAGCCGCTCATGCTCGATCTTTCTAGCAAGGTCATGATCAAGCCCAACCATTCGCATGGATGCGAGATGCGGGATTCTCGTTGTCACTCTGATCTCAGACTCTGAAACGCTATCGACTCTGTATCTTCGTCTAAATGATATGGCTGGAACCGATTGAGTAGATGCTGCATAGCCTTTTCCCATTCCAATCTTATGGCCATATGAACGATAGATCAACCGAGAAGGAATGCCCGGAGTCGTGCTAATGGGTTGTTTTTCGATCATGACTGACAGGGACTCCTCTCGTTTCCTCTTTGCTCGTAGCTGAGGGACCATCTCAAGAGCTGCCTGTAGCATCTCATTTCTGAGGAAGGAGCTCTCCTTCACATCGGATGCCTCCAGCACAATCCTCCCTCTCGTGCCTTGATAGGATGCCTTTCCACCCCGTTGTTGGGTCCAGAATCTGGAGGACCATTCTTTGAGAGGGGGGACCTCTACCAGCTCAGGGTAGATATCATCTCCTTGTTCGCAAATGATGACACGCAGGTCATCTAACAACGGCGTTATCTGACCAAAGGCATAGGGCTTGACAGGAAGATTCCAGATCGTTTCAGCCACCTTATCATCCAGGAGCATATCATCAACAGGTCCAAATGCACGACTCTGGTAGATGACTGAGGTTTCTTCAGATACTCTTGGTGACATGAACCAGAGAACCGGAATGGCAGTCCTAGAAATGGACTCGATAAGTGCCTTCTTGATGCTCATGAGAGGCTTCGTTCGAAACTCCGGGGTCGACTCCTCAAGGTCGCTCCATCCGCTGACCACGATCATTGAGAGGCCTGTTGCATCGAGATGTGCATCCAGCTCTGATAGCAAGTTTGGGATGGAAGATTCTCCTGAGAGCAGAGCAGTGACACCCCCCGAAAGACCTACCCACTCGATTCGGTCCCATATCTCTCGAACATCCTGTTCCTGACAAGAGATTCGTAGACGATCTCGTGCCAAACGACTCTGAGAAAAGTCCCCCGTAAGGTCGATCCATAGCACCTTCTCTGATCCAGATCTCTGCTTGATGAGCTGCAGCCCATGCCAGTAGCTGGCGATCCATGCAGCAGTCGGACCGGACCTTGTCGCTGCAGCTCCTGCATGGTAGAGAATGATGTTCGGT
>JAFGAR010000058.1 GCA_016933575.1 Candidatus Thorarchaeota archaeon | reverse complement strand
TTTGCCGTTCAAGGCGAATACGTTCTTTGCATCCCACATGATAAAACTGGGAGCCACTCACAATTTGCAAACGCTGAAGTCTATTCTTGAGTCTAAGCGGTGATTAGTGTCGTGAGAATGGTGGAACACGGGAGTTGAAGGTTGTAGAGAAGGTTCACTCACCTTCTACTAAGACTTGAAACAGATTGGTGCATGCAGCCGAAGACATCTAGACATGAAAGATTATATGTAGGACTGAGTCTTGCGAGGTTATCTTCTAGAAGGATGATGAGAACCAAATGCCCCCTAAGGATATGAACATCATCGTGTTTCTTCTAGATTTGTAGGTTCTTCAGGTATTCCATAGATAACTCAAGGTTTAGTTCCATAAGAGAGTCCCAAGTAAGATGTTTTTCACTATAATGTTTCGCTGCTTTGGGAAATGCTGACATCACAATGAACAGAATTGCATCGCTTGTCTTCCGATGAAGTTCTCTATTTCGTAAGAAGCATGTATTGTCATAATAAAACGAAACTCTAGGATCAAAGACAAATGGAGAGAGTTCTTGTCGTGTGGGATGTACATACTGGCATAATTCCTTGTAGAGATTCCTCATACTAGATTCATAGGGCTCACCAAAATTACAAGCACCAATTAGTCTGTTCCCAGTTATTCTTTCCACATGATCACTTAATTTTGATAATCCTCCCCTATTATCTACCAAATATGCCTGCAATAGGGCTTCTAGCAGGAATCGTAATTCACGTACTGCTGTTTCATATGCACCAACCATAGTTGCAAAAAGACTCCACAATATATCTCGATTCAACTCCAAGAATCTAACTAAAACAAGGGATTCTCTTTTGGTTGAATCTGGGACAATTTCGATAATAGACTTCATTAAGTCAATCCAGTGATTGTAAAACTCCGTCCAATCAGCACATTCGTCCTTGTGTAATTTGCTTGTTTGATTCCACTCTTGCATGAAAGTTGCTAAAAGCATGTCACGTATACTTTCCAATTCTATTAAGCTCCAGATTTCCAATATGATCCGATTAGTGATCCTATTGCACCGCCTATTGCTGCACCTAGTCCAGCCCAAGCAACATAGTTTTCATCTTTTGCAGCTTTGGCAATGAGTAGACCGACTAAACCTCCAATTCCTGCTCCTACAACTCCTCCAACTTCGCTACTTGATGGCGACAATCCCTGTTGTGCAGGGAGGTTGACTATTTTCCCCTCAGCCAGCATTCGGGGTTTTGATTCAACAGGTAATAGCTCAGCTTGTTCAACCAAACTGACATCTTTCAATTCAGCCAACTTCAAATCATCGAGAACCTTGAAAACATCCAGAACTCGTTCTTGACGTTTTAGTATATCCTTTGAATCGAGGATTTTTCTTGTGCTATCTTGGGAAATTCCTTCATATGTTTCGACCAACTGTACTCCTCCAATTGAGTTAGTAAATCTTTCAATATCAACTATCAATATCTGAGGGCACCAATGTCCATATTCGTTTCAAGGGCAAGCGTTTCTGGACATCTTCAGGTAGACTTTCATAGTTAGATTCTATCTCGCTAACAAGATTTTCCGAATCCCAAAGTCGTACCTTGAAGAATCGAGTTGAGATTTCCTTTAGAACAGATCTTTCATATCCTCCCCATGATACGAATAAGGCGTAGTCAGCTCCAAATTCCTTGATTATTCCACTTAGTTCACGAATCATACCAATATTGGAAATCACTCCCCCGGATTTTACCTGTACGACAACACGTGGAGAATCAAATCCCATTGGACCCATTCCTGCAATGATGTCAATTCCGCCATCAGGACCAGGTGATGATTGATGTATTGTGTATCCTTTACTTTCTAAAACTGCCGATACCAATCGAGCAAGATTGTGTCCTCGGTATTTTCTATCGATGAATTTCCTAATCTGATCTTTTGCTTGGATTTCTAAGTCAATGAACTCAGCCTGTGTGGCTGCTTCTAGTGATTCATCATCTTGAGTCCCTCTTTCACCTGCAAGGATACGTCTAATTCGTGATTCTGCGTTGTCTGCATGAATCTCATAAATTGTCATGAATGCACCTAACGATGCAAGAATGTCATCATCTAAATCGGTCCGTGGCAAGTCAGTCTTCAACCATTTTACCTTTCGGAAATGCCTTGTTCCCTCAGGTTGCTGACCATCGTACTTGTAGTCACCCGCTATTTCCCCTACTGCCACTGAGGAAATTGATTTGAACGGAAGAACAACTAAATCCCCAGATTTCATTAGATCCCGAAATCTCCAGAGTTGACCTGTCCAGTTGCCAATACTTCGTACTCCGAAATTAGGGTAAGCTTCAGCGATAAAATCACGTAGCTCGTCCCAGCTTGTAATTGGCGTAAGATCTGGAAGCTCGTCCCATCCTACAACTACCATTTCATTTTCTATGGCGAAATCTTCCCGTTCACCATAGCTTCCTGCTCGGACTACATAGACTGCCATTTCTGTCCCTCAATATTTGCTGCAAGTCCGAACATCCCTAGTAGGCAACCATATCAATCATAGTTGTTGATTTAAGTCATACTGTGATTGAACTTTATCTCAAATTTTTTCTGGGCTCCAATTCAATTTGATGGCAGATGCCGCGAGAATGATAGAACATAGGAGTTGAAGGTTTCGGAGAAAGATCACTCACCTTCTTCTAAGGCTTAAGCATCTAGACGCAGAGGACCACTAGTCTTCAACCATGGTTCTCAAATCTGATAGTAACTCGTCATAACTTGAAACAGCCTCTTCTACAGATCGGTTATCTCCAAAATAAGTTTCCACAATCCCTTCAAGAGTTTGGTCCAATGCCTCAAGTAG
>JAFGAR010000013.1 GCA_016933575.1 Candidatus Thorarchaeota archaeon | reverse complement strand
CTCCCAAATCTCCGATTGAAGCTCTCGTGGCGAATTGACTGGCCTGCGAAATGGTACATCTACAGAGTATCATGTGAACCTGCTGGCAAGGATCACTCGGTAAAAGGAGGTTCCTATGATACGGGACTAGAAATCTCGAGAAGAGTATTCGGCTGGTCAGGTCCTGTGAAGGTTCCATATGAATGGGTTCGCATCGGTGGACGTGATATGAGTACCTCAGAAGGCATCGTCTTCATTCCAAAAATCTGGCTGGAGATTGCTCCCCCTGAGCTCTATCGGTTCCTGATTCTAAAAACGGATCTTGCTAGAGCTATTAATATACAGCCTGACAGAATCCCGGATATGGTTGATGAGTTCGACAGATTCGAACGCATCTATTTCGGACTGGAAGATGTGGATGCTGACCAGAAAGAGCTAGCACACATTCTCTATCCACTAAGTGCTACTCGTCCATTGACTGATGGGTATATCCCAAAGTTGCCATTCAAATTTGCAGTTCTTACTTCACAGCTTGAAGCCGTTATTGGAAAAGAGGCAATGATTGAAAGGTCCAAGAACGTGCTCATGAAATTGCACGACTTGGAGCGTATAGATGATAAGATCCTTGAGGAAATAGAGAAACGTTTGAATCGTGCCCGTGGTTGGGTTGAGATGTATGGTTCTGAACAGGATAAGGTCAAAATACCAGAAACGGTTCCATCAGAAATCAAAGCAACTTTCACAGAATCGGATAAGAACTTCATCACAAGCTTTGTTGAGGCACTCAGATCCGGTGATATGGACGATGATGCAATACAAGCAGCTGCCTTCGAGAGCGCACGTGATGTAGGCATCAAAGAGAAGAGAGCGTTTCTCATTCTCTATCGTGTTCTGATATCTCAGAAGTATGGTCCAAGGCTTGGTCCATTTATCAACCTGTTAGGGAGGGAATGGGTCGCTAGCAGACTTGAGAGCACACTCTAATGCAGCTAGGCGAAATCCCCTCCCTCAACACCTTTATTAGCATATCAACAGGCTCGCGCCTTGTTCTGGATAAGTGAGTACTATGCTCGGGAAGCTACGTGAAAGGTATCAGAAAGTAATGATGCCAGTGGGTCGAGTGTTGGCAAAGACTGGTATCACTCCAAATATGATTACAGGACTAACATTGATAGTTGCGATGATTAGTTGCTATTTCTTCGTAGTAGGGGATTTGCTCCTTGGCCTTCTCATTATGATCCTAACTGTTGTGATGGACATGTTCGATGGAGCTGTAGCTAGGGCCGCTAACCTGTCCTCGAAATTCGGAGCGACCTTCGATCATACTCTGGATCGCTATGCAGAATACCTCTTCATGCTTGGAATAATGTGGGGCCCTATTGGCTACGTCGCAATTCCTTGGTGGCCCTATTCAGCAGGTGATACATTCGTTCATTGGTTTTGGGGTTACTTCACCTTGTTCGGAATGATAATGGCTAGCTTCAGCAGGGCAAAGGCAGAATCTGTAGGTGGTATGAAGAATTGCTCAGTAGGTATAGCTGAACGTCAAGAGAAACTGATTTTGACAATCGTTGGTATCTTACTCTTGGCGCTTCCAAGCTCGAATATCTGGGTCGATTTCCTCATATTACTGCCCCCATCAATCTTGAGCTTTTTTGTATTGATAGAGATTACTAATATCCTAACACTGTGTATCGTCATCGTTGGGATTCTATCACATATCACCGTCGCTCAACGATTACTCTATGCGAACAAGATGATTCCTCGTGAGGAAAAGGAAGCAATAGCAGATGTATGATGT
>JAFGAR010000057.1 GCA_016933575.1 Candidatus Thorarchaeota archaeon | reverse complement strand
GGAACTGGTGAAAGAACTCATGGAGAAGACCCACACAAAGACGGGTCTAAAAGCCTTCGTTCATATCATCGACAAGCTGTATCACACTGGACGTAAGGTAGCAACTGATTTCAATGAGAACATGACCATCAAGTTTGACCAACTCTTACCCAAGTGGAACTACACCGCTGTAGCAAATGGGTAAGTTATTTAATTCATATTCCTAAATACAGCAATATACTGTAAAGGAACTCTCTCATTTGTGCATCAGCATATACCAATGCGTAGGTGAAGTTAGATAGATGCTGAATGGTTGCCTGAAAAGATATGCCTGATGGTTTAGTCTCATACTCTACAGCAGCTTGAAACATCATGACTCTTATCAGATTGTATGCCAGAAGATGCACGTAGAATTCATTGCGAACCATATGTGGTGTCTTGGCTAGAAGATGCTCCATCTGCATAGTAGTCTTGAGATATCTCAGGTCTAACTCCACATTCCAGCGTAGGGCATACAGTTCTGTTAGAGCTTCTTTAGGATACGCGTCAGCATCTAATAGTGTGGTGACAAGAGTTATCTGTTTTGGACGGAACCCCTTGGTTTTCACTTTGAAGCGCACTTCCCGCAGTTTGATACTTTCAGGGAGTTTCTCAAAGAGAGTTGGGTCTAACCCTTGAGAACATGCAAGTGGTTTGTTCCAGAACACTATGTGGTCATAGTATCCTAGTATCTTTCCTTTGCGAAAGTCAGTCTTACGTTTCTGGTGCATGCGGAATAGGCAGTCCAGCTTATTGTCCTGGATCAGGCAAACATCTGCATATGAACCATACAATCGGTCACCCAATGCCACATCTCCTGGATGAAGACGTTGGTAAAGACTGCGGAAGAGATTCAACTCATGGGTGGTAATTGCAGCAATGGCGGTTTCTAACAATGCTCCAGTCTTTAAGCAGAAAAGAGCTACTATGTTAGCCATAGGAAAGCCACATCCCGCTGCCTGACTTTCAGGCTGTGGATACTGCATTTGGTTTTCCTGAGTATCAGACATGGTTATAGTGGAGCCATCGACAATGAAGACGCGCCGACCACGCCATAGCTCCGTTTCTTGTTCATGTAGACTCTTTCCTGTGTGATGGAGCAGACTTAGAAGAAAACTTTCCTTGAGACGCTTACGTGCTTTGCAGTATGCTGCAGTATTAGCGGAAGGTGGTGTGTTTCCACAAGCAACCAGGTATGATATAATACGACTAACAGCCTTCTTACATGACTTGTCTTTATCCAGTACCTGGCAGAGCCACATCCACAGAGTTATCGTGGGAGTGAGGAGACGCTTACGATAGCTTATTCCTTCATCTTGAAGTGTTTGTTGTATCATAGTTTCTGTTAATATCTCCCGAAAGGGAAATCCAATGCTATTAGACAGCTTTTCTCTGAGAACTGCTACACGGTTATTGATGCAAGAGAATTTCATTCGTAGCCTCCTGATGTTATGGGTGATGGTTT
>JAFGAR010000056.1 GCA_016933575.1 Candidatus Thorarchaeota archaeon | reverse complement strand
TCGAAAGTCATTTCTAAGCCCAAGTCGTCAACTAATGATTCTTGGAGAGGGCCTCTACTACTATCTCTGGAACATGCGAACTAATACGGGAATTGATTTTCCATTTAAAATAGAAAAGCTTTGTTGGGCTAATCAGCAAGACAGTCTATACATTATCAGACGGATTGAAAAAGATGGAATTCCTAATTGGGTTATTAGCCTATTTGATGTACATAATGACCAACTGACGGACTATACTATAAGCAGTAACAACTCCTCCATTCTTCTTGATGTCCAAATTTGCTGTGCACCAAATAATCAACACATTGCACTTGCGTGGACTCACCAAGGGACTCACTTGAGAATACTCGATTCTCAACTGACAAACTCAATTCTGAGTCTTGATGATATGAGGTATTTCCGAAATCTTGAATGGAGCCCTAATTCTAGGTATTTGGCATGCACACGTGGTTTTGATATGGTAGTCAGTGATGGAACCCAAGTTAGAACACTTTTTCCAGATATCGGATGGGTATCAAAGCTAAACTGGACAAGGCGAGGCATAATTTTCAACGGAGAAAAGGGTTTACGGATGATTACATCAAAAGATCTATCAAATAGATTCAATTTGGATCTGTAGCGAATTCTCGAATATTGCATACTCAATATACAGCACACATGGACAACGAGCGCTTGCCTGTTGAGCGAGTCAGTGATGATTTTAAAGGTTACCAATAGGAGTCAATCTCATATGCCGATCTCTAATCGTCAGAGATCACAGACTGTCAAGATTTTCTTACCTTGATGTAAATTCCAATTCCCGCGATGAGCACTACCATCCCTACTAGCACTATCACAATCTGCGTTCCAGACCGACTATCAATATCAGCAGGTAGATCACGATAGATGAGTACTGACCACTCTTCGCCATATATCAGAGTCCCGACAACTGTGACATTGGTCGATGAAGTCGGAGTGAATTCAAATGATGTAGAGTCATATGCATCAACACCTGTATCATCCTCTTCACGCCACTCTCTATCGTACAAATCGACATCTTGAGCAAGCACTCCATCAATGTAGATCATAGATGTCCCATTTACGATTGCCAGGTAGCCTTGACTAGTGTGGGAATACGTATCCTCCAATGACACGACAATAAGATAGGTGTGGCCCGGTTCCAGAATCTGTACTGCTCTGAATTCTACGGTTTCACCGGAATCCGAATAGACTGCATGTTGCTCCCGTTCCAGTTCTATCATGGCTAGACCTGCAAAGCCCCCAGCGATTACTATGATGCCTATCAGAGAAATTCCAACAGAGCCTATTTTGAGATAATTCACAATATTATCCTCCCAACAACACCTTCTAGTAAATAGAGGACAAATAGCTATTGAATGTTATCATCACATGGAAGTAACCATCATATCTCGCAAAAAGGCACTCTGTTCTCTTCACTTACGAACAAATCAATTTCCTGGAATCCGCCTGAACCTGGTTGCGTCGACATTCACTCTTTATTACAGGGTGTCGAATGATGACATAATCCATCGAATTAGGTCTTGATACGAATCAAACACTCATTCCTACCATGGTTGTTTCAGGGATCACAGTCGTGGTCGTAGGCATATTGCTCTATAGGAAGAGATCTTCTAGCTAAGCACGTATACTCTCTGTGAGTCTGCTCCACATGATAGCTTTAGGAATTCACCTAAGGTGAATATATAGGTAGGAAGCGTGGTGAGAGGCGAGAAGTGATTAGACAATGCCCGAGCTTGCTGCAGATCAGACACGAGTCGAGTGGATTGATGCAGCGAAGGGGCTCGGCATTCTCTCGGTGATAATGGTCCACTCAATCATCCCGGTAGTCAATTCCATCACCACGACCTTGAGTAGCTTCACCATTCCCCTCTTCTTCATCATGGCTGGATTGACCTACAAGGCTGAGCGACACAGGTATGACCTGAAGAAGTTCGCAATAAGTCGAGGGCGACAATTTCTCATCCCCTATTTCTGTCTTCAGACCATCATGATCATCCTGTTCTATCTTCTGCCAGACGCCGTTGAGACCCATCTGACCCCGAACGAGGTCGTGTTCTGGTTCCTCTATGGCAGTGGTCCTCCCCTTCAGTCCACTCACCTCTGGTTCCTTCCGGTTCTCTATTTCGGCTTCCTCCTATTCGCTGTTCTAGACAGATTGAT
>JAFGAR010000055.1 GCA_016933575.1 Candidatus Thorarchaeota archaeon | reverse complement strand
CCATGAGTATCCATCAGTAGAATACTACGAAATCCCGACGATTCGAAGACTCAATGTTATCGCAAGAAAATTCATTGACGGAGGTATGAAAGCAGGTATCCCGTCAACTGAAACCAGAGGTCGTACAATCACATTGTACATTGATAAGGAACCGTTTAAAACAGCATTATCTATCGACAATGAAGACACAATCTATCTATTCCTAGTGAAGAATAACGGGGAAATCCTCTATGGAACCTCTGGACCGTATACGAAGGATGGAGAGAACGCAATCCTTGAAATATTACGAACCTTCAGTGGATAATACTCTCTTGGAACCGTCATCTGATTGATAGATCAAGGGCTTGTCTGATGTCCTGCAACAGGTCTTCAGGATCCTCAATACCAACTGATAATCTGACAGTGGATTCTGAGATACCCGTCTTCTCTAGTTCTTCCTTTGAGAAACCATAGTGAGTTGTTAACGCGGGAATGCTTGCTAAACTCTCAACTCCACCAAGTGAAACGGCATTAAGAAAGATCTCAAGAGAATCAACAAAATCTTTGGTCATGTTGAGATTCGCATCAAGGTCGATGGCAATCATGCCTCCATAGCCTGACATCTGCCGTCTGGCAATCGAATGATTTGGATGGGTTGGTAATCCAGGATAGTGAATCCTTGAAATTCTAGAATCTTGGGAAAGCTTATCTGCCAAGAAGATTGCATTGAAGTTATGCCAGACCATACGTGCTGCTAGTGTCTTGATCCCTCGGTCCAGAAGGAACGATGCGAAGGGGTCAATTGTCCCGCCAAGTAGTCTGGCCGCACTCCTTACCTTCTTGATGTGTTCATCACAACCAGAAACACAACCCGCGATGACGTCACTATGCCCTCCAAGATACTTAGTGGCACTATGAATGACGACGTCTACTCCTAGCTCATGGGGTCTCTGGTTGATAGGTGTCGCAAAAGTGTTATCGATGACTGAAACGGTGTTGGTTGCCTTTGCTGCAGAGGCAACACGCCTGATATCGACTATTCCTAAAACAGGATTTGTAGGTGTTTCAAAATAGCACATGTCATATGATCCATATGAATTCTCAACTGCATCTGCGAACCCATCTAGGGGGTGAAAGTCCACCTCGATACCTTGGTTAGGTAATACCTCCTTGAAGAGATGAAGTGTTCCTCCATAGATCGAGTCGCACGACAGAAGTCTATTCCCTTTCTTGAGGAACCCATACACTGTTGAGGATATGGCTGCCATCCCAGATGCCAAGAGAAGTGTATCATCTGTTCCTTCCAACGAACTGATTTTTTCTTCGGCGTTCCTAGTTGTAGGATTGCTCCATCTAGTGTAGACATGTTTTCCTGATGTTCCTTGAACAGCATTTACCATCTCATGCTGGTCCTTGAAAATGAAAGTCGATGTCTGGACAATCGGTTCAACAGCAGGTCCGGGTTGAGGCCGCTTATTTCCTTGTACGCTCCTCGTAGAGAGTCCCCTTTTTTTCGTTGTCATCTGATACAGGATGCTCCTTTCTACAAATGAATTGCAACTAGCAATATCATCATTTTGGTGGAAGACCCCCAGATGCTAGCAATACAAAATCTGAACGCAGGTGCTAGACTACAGGTCTATAGGTTACCTTCATACAAATTCAACGTGAGACCGTAACCCATTGACTCGTTTAGGATGTCCATTAGGTCCGGATTCATACTGAACTCAATGGGATACAGGAGCATCATATCTTGAATGTTGTATTGCAAGCAATGCTCTCCTTGTTTTGAGAGAAGCGATAGAAGTGCACCTAAGGAATTTGGATAGATGGTTGTGCACCATTCACTTCCCGAATCATTCATCATTTGGAATCCCATCGCAACTCCCTCGATTTCGTTCAATTGGGATTTCGCCAGCCAGAATCTCAGGTCTTCCAATTGATTGATTTCCTTGATAGGAGGATTAGTGATATCGAATGCATACCAATGATATATCACAACACCATAAGGTATCAACGAATCCACCTCAATGCCATATCTTAGGAATTCGTCAATCGAGATCTCTCTCATCATTGATGTCGATCGGATGGCTTTTACCCGTTCAAATTCATCCAGCCATTTGACATGAAGAGAATATAGACATCTCATCGATATGCTCTGTGCAAGATGATTTGGTATTGGACTATCCATAGATGCTGTAAGACGTATTCTTTCAACTCCTAACTCTATAGCCTTCTCTTTCAAAGAAGTCGTAATTATTCGTGCAAGTCCCTTGCCTTGATGGTCCTGATGGACCCGTAGTCCTTCAAGCCAACCAGTATGACCATCATCGATGACTCGAACACAACCAAGTGCAGCAACCTTCTCGCTTTGTATAACAGCAACTGTGTGACAATCTGGGTTCGACATCCAATCCTCGAACATATGTGGTAAATGGTCATTGCCACTCCAAGTTTTCCTAGCAATCTCCAGTATCATCTCTCTATCATTCTCGCGCAATGACCGTGTTTGATACTCCATATCCAAATGCCTTCGAACTCGGACAACTATGCCATCTCAAAGACTTTGCGTTTCAATAGTCATTGGGTTTAGCGGCAATACTTTTCCTTTGACCAAAATTGTTAGGGGAAATGGCGGCAATAGATGAAATATATGTTTGATAATCGTATGTCTAACCATTCAAGGGAACATTTTACAAGGAACATTCACACTCTCATCAGGAGGTTCAGAGAATATGAAAAAGATCATCATCACAGGGGGTTCAAGTGGAATCGGGCGCGCCATCGCACTTGAGATGGCTCAGGACAAGCATCAGTTCTTCCTGATAGCACGAAACGAAACCAAGCTGAATACAGTTAAGAAAGAAGTGGAATCACTTGGTTCAGTAGCGAGTATTGGAATTGGCGATGTAGGGAATGAGAAAGATGCGGAACGTCTATCGAATGAAGCTCTCTCTTTGATGAAGAAGGTCGATGTGCTCATTGCCAATGCAGGTGTTGGATATTTCGGGAACTTGGAAGATGCTTCCATCAGCGAGTTCGATGAACAATTCAACACAAATGTACGAGGCGTCTTTCTGTGGCTTAGGAGAATCTTACCCCTTATGAAAGCTCAGAATTCTGGTCAAATCATTGTCACTTCTTCTAACCTAGGACTTAGGACATCGGCTCGTGCTAGCATCTATTCAGCAACTAAACACGCAGTACAGGCTATGGTATGGTCTCTCAGAGAGGAACTGCAGTCAGAGCTGCAACGATCAATCCTGGCTCTGTTGCGACGCCATGGTTCGATGGGCGAGATGTAGATACTACAAAGATGCTTACAGCACGGGATGTCGCAAAAGCAGTTCGACTCATCATTGAACAAGATGAAACGAGTAATATTGACCATATCCTGATCATGCCAGGACAATCATAGGTCTGCCTTTCTCTACGAAGAAATATATCTATATACTCAACTGCACAGCAAGAATCCCATGAGGGACGCGGAAAGCAATCCAGACATCGGAGAGCAAGATACACTTGCTGCATTCTATGTCATAGGAAAGAAACCTCACGAAGTCATCTCAGGATGGATTGCTCTTGAGGACGAACTGGATGAGTTCCGCAAAGTCATCTTTGAAGAGATGGAATTCACACTTCAGATTCAAGTAGAGAAGCAAAATGAATACAGCTTTTACTATGTCGATTTAAAGAAGAAGAATTCTCTCTCAATGATAGATAATCAAGCACTTTTTGAAGAGCTTAAAAAGACCAATAACCTGCGAATAATGCTTCTGCACAATTCGATTCCAATCAGGCAAGTCGAAACACATCCACGATTTTGCGATTGGCTTGAGGAAACAGATGAAACATAGTGCGATCGTGCTATTTCAAGAATTGATAAAAAGAAGGCACATTCCATTCATATGAATAGCAATGATGGCAAATTGATAACGCATCTATTCAGAGAATCCACTGCTGTGTAGGAATTCTCCAAATTTGAGATCTATTCCCTTAATATGATCGATAAGCCAGTTCATAAGGTAGGTATTGATCGACTTACCAAGTGCAGGCGTAGCTCCTTCTTCTTTGAAATCCATGATCATTGTCTGAACCATCGATTTGAATTCCTCATGTTGCTTCAGATGATGCTCCATAGCAGGATAGTTCTGCTCCTTCATATGTCGTTCTTCTGTTGAAAAATGGAAGTCCGCATATTCACTCATAAAGAGGAGGGTATTCACAATGACCTCAGGGCTTTGATTCGTATCGACTGCCTCAGATATGTCACTTATTCGCTTGATCAATTCCTTGTGCTGATGATCAATTAATTCAACATTCACAGATAGACTATCATCCCATTTGATGTCGACCATTCTTGATAATCCCATTCTAGTTTGAAACCATCGTAGCCAATGAGAAAATAAGCGTAGCTATAAGGCAATCTATACACACAATGGTATCCATTCATGAATATATAAGTCACAGAATGAGTCCTCTACTGGTGACCCTTTGGAGTGTCCTCATATCGTGGCTGGAGGTTATATTCGCCAGCAACATGAACGATATCGAGTAATGATGATCACTAGCACTGAAGCAAATCAATCGATATGTGAAGCAGATCTTATCAGAGACCTCATAGAGTCATCTGGCATCAGTTCAATTCAAAGTATTGCCAGCGCAGTTGAAATGGACGAAGATGCTGTGGTTCGGAATATAGAGAATCTTATCCAAGCGGGTAGTCTTAATGGATATCTTACAGATGATAAAACTAGGTTCTTCAAATCAGATGTCAGATTATCGGATGCACCAAGTATTCGATCACATTCTGAAGGTTTGATATTTGAACACCCTGACACTCGTTCCAACAGATATGCGATGCTTGGAGGGGTCCTATCAATCATAGGAGGATTAGTTGTTCGAGCAGTCATTCCGCTGAATGAAATGATCCAGTCTATTGGATCATCCTTTGTGTTGATTGGGATGGTAATTCTTGCAAGCGGGTGGCTTTTGCTAAGTAGAAAGGCATCATCTATAAGACAAGTCTAGATATTGAGAAGAATCTACTTAGCCTTCAGAAAGATACCTTTTCGGTACTCTTCAAAAGCTATCTCAAGCTCTTCATCGGTGTTCATAACGATCGGTCCCCGCCATGCAATCGACTCTCTGATAGGTTTTCCTGAAATCAACAGAAATCGCATACCCCCATTTGAAGGAGTAATGCTTACACAATCTCCATCTGAATACAATACTAGCGTTTCAGCATCTATTACATCAGTATGATTTGAATCAAAGGTCCCTTTTCCTTCGAATAGAAAAGCAAAGGCTGTATGCCCTCTCTCAATGCGATGTGAAAAACTCCCTTTAGCAGTAATTGATACATCTAGATATTGAGGATTCGTCACGACATCTTGGACCGGTCCTCTTATCCCATTTACCTCTCCAGCGATGATTCGTACAGTCGAATTGTCAGTTGTTCGCACAATGGGAATATCATCTGATGCTATGGGCCTATATCGAGGATACATCATCTTATCCTGAGCAGGTAGATTCGCCCACAGTTGGAATCCAGCGAGATTTCCCTCACTTCCTTCAGGCATTTCCTCATGGATAATACCTGAGCCTGCTGTCATCCATTGAACTTCACCTGGACCGATTACCCCTCTATTTCCGAGACTGTCTCCGTGCCTGACACGACCTTTGAGCATGTATGTTATTGTTTCGATCCCTCTATGAGGGTGCCAGGGAAAGCCAGCGATGTAGTCCTCTGGATTGCTAGAACCAAAGAAGTCGAGGAGCAGAAATGGGTCCATATCTCTTACTTCGTAGTACCCAAAGACGCGCTTCAGTGATACACCTGCACCCTCTTGGGTCTTTTTCCCTTTCCATGTCTTTGCGATGCTACGGAGCGCATCCATATTCTTTTCATCCTCAAGAAGTTTCAATGTGAAACTTGAACGAATATCCTTAAAGAGAGTTCAGGTGCAGGAGCTTTTTTCTATTGAACTTCATGCGAGGCAATTGATCCCAATTCGCCTCTGCTTCTGAGATATGTCCATAGAACATAAAGAATTGGTACACCTGTATTGAACTCAAGAAAGCTATTGAACAGGAACTCGAAAAGGACACCAGAAACAGGGGACGGACGTATACCTGCCAACCACAACGTGGACTCCATTCCAAAGTGTACGAGTATTCCAACGAGGAAGAGGTACAGAATCCTTTGATACGTTGTGTCATTCATCGGAAGCCATGACTTTGCAAGTAGAAGCAGTCCAATAAAACCAACAATAACAATGGCAATTTGTGGCATCCGGTAGATGGACATCTCTCGAGTGACATGGACCATCGTATCGTTCAGTGGTATGACCTGCGAGAGTAATCCAGAGATGAGCCAACCACCATAGAGAAGGATAGTCCACATAATTCGTTGTCTATTCGTTCTTACTCTGAACATCACACCGACATACGAATACTCGACCATGCCATAGGTGATCGAAAAGTAGATGAAGAACAATAGTGGGTCGATAGGACCTTCTAAGGTACGAATGCCCTGCACATTGAACCAGATGACGAAATCGACGATGAAGTTCACGAGGATTCCCATCAGTCCCAGAGAGAATTCAAGTCTGTATCCTTGTCTCAGTAAAACTGCAATCCATATCAGGCAAAATAGCAGATCCAGCAGAATGAAATCGATATGAAAGAATCGCTCGACTAGAATCTGCATATGGTTCTGTGCATGTGACCGCCATATTAAGTGTTCCACATCAGGATATGACTCATCATAGAACTATCTTTTGCTTGGCATCCTTATTCATGGTTGCTGAATATTCCTTCATTATTTGTCGAAGATGGAGAATGCAAGGGAAAATAGAAATACGAAAATATGCGTTAGAGATGCTTTGCTTGACAAGTCATTGTTGATAGAACATTCTGGAATAAGGAATGAAAGGCGTAGCAAGAAAATGACTCCTACTACACCTTTATTCTATTACTCGAGGTCACTAATTACGAAGTCATCATCAAGAGCGAGGAAAACTTCAGCTCCCACCTTTGACTTGCCTTTAACTGGTTGCTGTACCTTTAGCAGGATAATTAACGCCAGCACAAAGAAGAATAGAACACTGAGAAGTGCATACCTGTTTGCCAGCTCAGTTCCCAATCCCAGAGACCCTGAATATAGAATCACAACGCCATAGACGAAGGGACCAAGAATCGCTGCAAACCTCCCGGTGAACGCAAGAAGTCCGAACATCTCAGCCTTGGTTTCTTCAGGCATGAACTGACCGTACATGCTTCTCGCTGTACTTTGAGCTGATCCCATGCCCACTCCCGCCATCATTCCTACACTCCACCAGATAATCGCTCCTTCTCCAATAAATGCGATGAAGAGTGCAAATATCCAAAGAACCAGCGTGATCATCAAGGTCCTTTTGGTTCCAATATGATCTGCGATATACCCGAAGATGAAAGCTCCTGGGATTGCAGCCAACTGGGTCACTGCGAAGAAGATTAGAATCATCTCGGGTTCGAAGCCATACACTGCACGACCAAATATTGCTGCATATGCAATAACTGTAGATATGGCATCGCTGAAGAGGAAATAGGCTACCATGAAGAGGGGTACTCCTTGATAGGAACGTATCTCTCGTATTGTTCGAGCGATTCGTGAGAATCCAATTAGCACAATGTTAGGTTTCTCACTTGGTCTACTCTCAATACTCCGTCGAGATCCAAGAATGATATTAGCAAGAATCATCCATGTAACGAAGAAAACTATACCAAAAAGATACGAGAGTATTCCCAAGGTGAACCCTGTGGCAAGGACGATAGCTATTGTGATTGCTAGCCCAAAGAAACCTGCTGCATATAGTTTCCCGCTTGGGTCAATTTCCTCGGTGAATCGATGGGGTGGTCGGTCCTTAAGTCCCATGATTGCGGGAATAGCAAAGACCAGGAAGAACACTGCTCCAAGGAGATAAGGAACAGTTGAATATGTTCCTAATGCTAATACGCTTACCAATGCAATGATGATTGTGAACATTGCTCCAAGATAGCCTGCAGCGTACCCGAACCCGCTTATCTTGCCAATTGTGGTTTCATCACTGATCTCTGGTAGCCATGCATCATAGAAAGGCAGTGCTCCTTCAAATCCAACATTTGCGATGATGAAGAAGACCCATGCCCACAACCATATTGGCATTCCAAGAACAATGGGTGTATCAAGTGATGTGAAGAAAAGCATCGCATTGAAAAACACACATAGCAGCGTAAAGAAGACTAGGAACCTCTTCTTTGAACCAGTGTAATCTGCAATTGCTCCGAGAATAGGCGACATGAGAGCAACGATAGCCATCGTTACGCTCCCAGCAAATCCCCATAATGCCTGCCCTGTGATATAATCATCCATGAAATATAGCTCTGCGAGTTCTTCAAATAGAAGAGGAAACAAAGCTGTCACGATCAGAACCGTGAATGAGGTGTTCGCAAAATCATACAGATACCATGAAAGACGCTCCCGTCGCGTCGCAGGTATAGTTTGTGTATGTTCAGAATTCTCCATTTCTAGCACCGTATCAATTCTAGTTCAGGTGTCAGTGTTGCTTAAGCTTCTATATAATCCTGAGGGAAAAGAAGCATATGAGCTAAAATCAGCTTATTTCTTCTGTTCAAGTACCCACTCTGCTATACTGCGATTAAGCAATTCAGATTGCTCCAGCATCACTGCATGACCCGCCTTCGGTATCGCTCTCATGACAGATTTCTTGATATTCTCATGAAGATAAGTGGAGTATTTCTCCGGGGTCATCTGATCATTCTCACCAACAAGGATCAAGGTAGGAAGGTTGATCCTGCTGACTTTGTCCATGATATCAAATCCATCACAAGCTCGAAAGTCCCGTTCGATGATAGAGGGCTTGCACTTGCGAATCTCCTTCTGGGACGCAGTGATCACCTCACTTGATGTGGATTCATCGAACATAAAGGAAGCAGATGATCGCACATATTCATCAAAGTTATTTCTAAGCATCTCGAAGATCATTGGATGCACTCTCAGTCGACCCCCGGTCCCAATGAGAATGATGCCGCTGAGTTTGTCAGGATATCTCAGTGAGTATAGCTGTGTCAGTGCACCGCCCATTGAATGTCCCCCAAGATATGGTTTATTGAACTGGGTGACAATATGGTCTATGTCATCAAGATACGATTGGAGTATATCTGATTCGTTTCGATCAGGAGTCCTTCCATGCCCATTGAGGTCGATGGCGATGACATGAAACCTGTCTTGAAGGCCTCGTAACTGCATGAACCATGTTGCTGATGACCCGCCAGCTCCATGAACAAGAATTAGCGATGTTGTGTCTTGATCTCCGAATTCCTCGATATGCACCGACATAAGGATTCATTTCCTCAAGCATCCTTTGAGTCTTGTGTTTGCATAATGCAAATAGCATTTAGAGTAAACTTGGTTTTCTCAAGAAGTAGACCTTTTAAGTAGGAATCGCAAATGTTCTAGTGGTATGGTTATTGCTTTAAGCAATACCCTATCAGACGCTGTTAGTCGACAACGCGAGGAGAACAGAAACAAATGAGTTCTAACACAAAGACAATAGCAGTCATTGTTGTTATCATAATTGTAGTGGCTGGAGTCGCAGGCATAGTTCTACTTGGACCATTGCTCTTCCCAACAGGACCACGCGTGGCAATCGTATTTGCTACAGGTGGACTGGGTGACAAGTCATTCAACGATGCTGCTTACGACGGTGCTGTCATGGCACGCACTGATTTCGGGTGGAATTTCACCTATGCAGAACCAACCCAAATCAGTGAATATGAAGGATTCCTCAGAGACTTCTCTGAGGCTGGGGTATATGACCTTATCATATCAATTGGATTCGACCAAGCAGATGCATTGAATGAAACAGCTGCTGAGTTTCCGAATCAAAAATATGCGATTGTGGATATGGTCGTTGATCAGCCCAACGTAGCCAGCCTGGTCTTCGATGAGCATGAAGGCTCGGCTCTGGTCGGAGCAATTGCCGGGCTTACCACGGTATCTGACAAGGTAGGATTCATCGGGGGATTGGATATTCCTCTGATCAACAAGTTCGCAGCTGGTTATGTGTGGGGTGCAGATCATGTCAATGATGGCGTGAACTATACCATCGCATATACAAACGATTGGGTAGACACCACTGCAGGTCAGAACCTCGCTGATGCGATGTATACCGCTGGAACTGATGTCATCTTTGCTGCCGCAGGGCGCTCAGGTCTTGGGGTCTTCACCAGTGCAAAGAATAACAATGACACTACTGGATTTCCAAATCCTCTATGGGCAATTGGTGTCGATAGTCCGCAGATGTACCTTGGATGTGCGAACACTAATGATCCCGAGCCTCCAACTGTTGGCTTGACCTCAATGCTCAAGAGAGTTGACATTGCTGTCTACAGCACTATCCAGAAGGTAATGCTAGGCACCTTTGCGGCTGGAATCAATGTCTTCAATCTAGCCAACAATGGTCTTGGCTATGAAGTAAATGAGGAATTGCTGACACTCCCATCATCAGTCATCACTGCGGTGGAAGAACTCAAGGCAGGTATCATTGCAGGTACCTACACCGTTCCAAGTAATCTGACCGCACTTGTTGATGCCATTACATACTAGATGTGTATAGAATCTGAGAGACCTTAGAGGTCTCTCATTCTTTTTTTAGGAACCGTACTGTTTAATACCTCGAGGTATTCTTGAGTTCTCTAATTCATGATGCCTATCCATTGTATCTAGAAGTTATGAAGGAGGATTCCGCTATCTACGCTGTTGAGCTAGAAAATATCTCCAAGACCTTTGCAGGTGGCGTTCAAGCTAATAAGAACATCACACTTCGAATAGAAGAGGGTGAAGTGCATGGTCTTCTCGGAGAAAATGGTGCTGGCAAGAGCACACTAATGAACATACTGTATGGATTGCTTTCACAAGATGAGGGTATGATTAGGATTCGAGGTGAGGAAGTATCACTAAGGTCACCTCATGACGCTATTGCTAGAGGAATCGGCATGGTTCATCAGCATTTCAAGCTGATACCTACCTTGACGGTCACAGAAAATGTCATTCTTGGACTCGAGCCAATCAAGCTTCGAGAACCAGTAAAAATCGAGACTGAGGACTACGAAGACAGCTTGCTTTCGAAGGTGAAGAAAGCCACAAACACGCTAGTAGGTGCATTTAGACAACTAATGCCAACTGACATCTCTGGCGCTGCAGAAAGAATCAAGCGAATTGCAGAGGAAAATGGATTAAACGTCGATCCTTATGCAAGAATCCAGGATATCTCTGTGGGTCTTCAACAGCGCGTAGAAATCATCAAGACGCTTTATCGAGATGCAGACATTCTAATTCTTGACGAGCCTACTTCGGTCCTCACTCCACAAGAAGTCGATGAGCTATTCGTCACCCTTGATAAGTTCAAGAAAGCTGGTCGAACAATCATTCTCATTACGCACAAACTACGTGAAAGTATGGCTCTATGTGACAGAATCACAGTGCTACGTGATGGTGCCTTAGTAGGCACTGTCGATAAGAAAGATACCTCTCCCCAAGAATTGGCAAGAATGATGGTCGGTCGCCCCGTTGTCTTCACTACAGAGAAGATGCCATCTATGCCTGGAGATGTCGTGTTGAAGATCGAAAATCTTCATGTTGATGATAATCGAGGACTTTCTGCTGTGAAGGGGGTGAGTCTTGAGGTACGTGCTGGCGAAATTGTAGGGATTGCTGGAGTTGAAGGAAACGGTCAGACAGAGCTTGTCGAGGCATTAGCTGGTCTCAGAAAACCAAGACAAGGCCGAGTTTTCATTGAGGGTATCGATATAACAGGCAGAAGTGTTCGAGAAATACGTGAAGCAGGTATTAGCCATATCCCAGAAGATCGACATGCTAGAGGCCTCGTACTTGGCTTCTCAATTCGAGATAACCTTGCCCTTGGAAAACACTACATCGAACCATTTGCCACAGGTCCCGCCAATGCGATATTAAATTTCGACTCTATGGCGGATCATTCTGAGCGGCTTGTAGACATGTACTCGATCAAGATCTCAGACATAGAAGCATCTGCTAGCACACTCTCAGGAGGCAATCAGCAAAAAGTGGTGGTAGCAAGAGAGCTCTCAACCAATCCCAAGTTGATTCTGGCAGCACAACCTACCAGAGGCTTGGATGTCGGTGCGACTGAGTTCATCCATAAGGTGCTCATCAATATGCGGGATAGCAACACGGCTGTTCTTCTTATATCAGCTGAGTTGGATGAGATTCGAAATATCGCAGACAGAATAGCTGTGATATATGATGGAGAGATAGTCGCGTTTCGATCTCCAGAAGAAACAGATAATCAAGAACTTGGTTTGCTAATAGCAGGACACAAGAGAGATGAGGTGGAGGAGGTGCCACAGCAATGAGCAATGAGAGTATTGTATCGAACATACCAGATACAATAAGAGATAAGAAATCCAACGTTGTTCAGCGTTTCTTTTCTTCGATTTTGAGAAAACTATCAAGTCCTGAATTCCAGAAAACAATGGCTGTGACTTTCGGGTCAATAGTCTTAGCAATGCTCGTGGGAACGCTTGTCATGATCATAGTCGGCTACAATGCAGGACTCGCCTGGATCGCTCTGATACAAGGGGCGGTGGTTCGCTTTGATCGAGTCCTTTTCTACGCCACTCCATTGATATTCACTGGGCTCTCAGTCGCCTTGGCTTTCAAATGCGGTCTCTTCAACATTGGGCCCGAAGGCCAACTTTACATCGGTGCAATCACGGCAGCGATAATAGGATACTCAGTGTCTCTGCCAATCGTGATCCATCCTTTAGTTGCTATGGCATTTGCTGCCCTAATGGGTGGACTTTGGGGATTCGTACCTGGACTTCTCAAAGCTTACCGAGGAGCTCATGAAGTTGTCACTACCATGATGCTAAGCTATACAGCACTCATTTTGACGCATTGGCTCGTGTCTGGACCCTTCCTCGAGCCAGGTAATGAATATGTACTGGAAACCCCAGATATTCTAGTGACAGCCGAGCTACCGAAGATCTTTGGGGCATTTCTTAGCTGGGCTTTCATCGTCGCGCTATTAGCTGTCTTTGCCATTGATTTCCTAATCAATAGAACCGTCCTTGGGTATGAATTGCGTGCTGTAGGTATCAACAGAGAGGCAGCCGAAGCTGCAGGTATCAACTCAAAGAAAAATATTGCCTTGGCACTGGGCATCGCAGGAGCCTTGGCAGGACTTGGTGGAGCAGGAGAGATTCTTGGTTATCATGGTCGATTTGTAGATAATTTCTCCTATGGCCTTGGCTGGGATGGTATCACTGTCGCGGTGTTGGGCGGAAATAATCCCTTTGGCGTTCTTTTTGGAGCTATCTTCTTCGGAGCTCTTCGAGCAGGTGGCAATCAGATGCAGACTATAACTGATGTGCCTTTGGAATTGATTACTGTTATTCAGGGTCTGATCGTGGTCTTTGTAGCAGCACCAAGAATTATCGACTGGTTGATAGATAGAGGATATGATGAAGCTAGATGGATAAAGGAGTTACCAAAGGAAGGCACTCCACATTTCCTTACTCTTGGCACTACATTGGTCACATCAATCATAGCTTTCGCGAGTATCACTCGCTACTTTTCTCTGCTTGCGGTGCAGTGGATCATAGTGGGGGGATTCCTCCTACTTTGTGGAATTGTTGGATTCAGTTCATTCATTCTTATGTTTACACGGAGTTCAACTGGACTTGTGCTCGCCATTGCGACTTCTTTCGTATGGATAGCAATTGGTGTACTAGGAATCGTATTATTGAATGTGAGTCTTTTACTTCTAGCTCTTCCAGTCGGAATCATCCAAGCAGTTTTTGCCATAGTGTCATTCATCATCCTAAGACAATCACTCGTTCAACAAGGAGGTGCTAACTAGATGTTGCAGATAGATCCAGCTCTATTGGCAGGTTATCTTTTGAAGACCACATTGCAAATGGGCACACCCATCATTCTAGCGGCATTAGGTGGAATGTTCTCAGAACGATCGGGGATTGTAAACATAGGATTGGAAGGAATGATGCTAACCGGTGCGTTTAGTGCGGTTGTGGTAACATACTTCACTGTTAATCCCTGGCTAGGATTACTTCTAGGTTCTGCAAGTGGAGGTTTGCTTGCACTCATTCATGCAATAGTCTGTGTGAAGTTCAAAGGAAATCATATCGTGAGTGGCACAGGAATGATTCTTCTCGGAATGGGGATAACAACGCTGGGTCTTCAGGTGGTATGGGGGATCCGAGGGCGCTCAGACGAAGTTGCAGGACTTGAGAATGTACAAATCCCAGGCCTAGATGGAATTCCCGTCATTGGAACAGCCTTCAGCTCTCTATCACCTGTCATTTACATGATGTTCATTATTACATTCCTTTGCTGGTATCTCATGTACAAGACACCCTTTGGTCTTAGATTACGAGCCGCAGGTGAGGATCCTAGCACATTGGATACTGCAGGAGTCAATGTCGAAACATATCGGATAATCGGCGTTATTATGAGCGGCATCCTAGCTGGATTAGGCGGCGCGTACCTCTCGATTGGATACGAGAACGCCTTTGCCAAGAATATGACAAATGGACGAGGCTTCATCGGACTCGCAGCCCTGATCTTTGGCAATTGGACTCCAATTGGCTGTTTCATTGCTGGCTTGTTCTTTGGATTCCTCAGTGGTCTGGAATATGGATTGCAAATCGCCTTAGGTACAAACGCTGTCCGGGCATATCTCTCCTTCATCCAAATGCTACCATTCATATTGGTTATAATCGCGTTAGCTGGTATCCGCCGCTCGGTTCCACCAAAGGCAATAGGAGTTCCGTATGAAAAGGAGAAACGAGCATAGTCCAGAAACCGCAAATTGTAAAAACTACAAGAATCCTATCATAACTCACAAAGCAACATGAGCTAAGCTTAAAAGACGATAATAACCAGGGTCACTTCACATTGATATCATCTCATAATAGGACCTCACTAATGCTATGCATTATTGGTGGGACCGCAATGATCATTTCCGGTGTTAGTGGCACCCTTGGATATCTACCTGCTCTACAGGAGGGAATCAATTCACTGTTTGGAGAATCCTTCTCCTATACCTTCGAATTGATCATGGGCATTCTTGCAGGTCTAACAGCTATTGGGGGTCTTGGTGTCATCTTAGGCGGGTTAGTATTAACAACACGACATGTAGAGATAGGGAGAATTCTTGTGATGGTATCTATGGGTATGGGCGCAATGAGCTTGGTGATGAGCCTAGTCCAACTAGCATGGGCAGGAATTTTAGCTATGCCTCTAATGACACAAATGACACAATCATTGGGATGGATTGGTGCAATGATGGCTATAGTGGCACGGACAATATCAGAACAACGACCTATCATCGCCAAAACATGAATAGATTCAGATATCGAAAATCGATACAGAGGTTTCTAGATTCTTAGCTGCTTGTACACACGCATTCATTATGCCGAACTTGTCTTGGTCCATCGGGACAAAGACACAGACGAACCATACTCCCTTTCCCGTCCCAACAACGAGGCTTGTGGCGCCTTCAGGATTGACTGCTACAACTCCATTCTTATCGTGCAATACAACGATGAATGGAATATGCTTGATCATTAGATGACTGATATCACCATTCCAAGCCCTTACAATCTGGTCAATTTCCTCTGGTGAGAGCTGCATATTGTCTGTCGCAAACCCAATCCTTCGTTCATATGTTATCGCACTAGCGGCAGTGATGCAATCATAATTCAGCATGGTGATTTCGATTGCTCGTTTGACTCGTATCGACATTGAGAATCATAGTTAGGAATGAATCAACTATAGAAATACGTTCTTTGTATCATACCAGATTTACGCACTAGCGAGCTGTATAGCCTTAAGGAGGAGAAGTGATCTGCTGTGAAGCTCGTCGTAGCTCACCCATGAGGCGATTCTTCCCGCTTTGTTGGAAAATCCATGCCGAAGAGCTATCGAATCCAACTTTGGCGAAGATAACGGCATCGATTGAATCCTGTATACGAACCAATCATCAGTGCCATGTTGCTTTATCCTGCATTTAACATCAATTTCAATTCCTTCTCGAGTCGTGAGATGGAATCTCTTACCAATTGATTGCTTCATGTGGATATCTGAGCCGAATACACCCTTAAGCACGCCGATCGTGTAGATCGTTGCAGGAGATGGTAGAAATGCCCAAGACCAGAATGCATAGGCAAAAGCCATCAATGCGAACGCAAAGAAGAAGCCTACTGTATTGAAGGAATAAACCAGCTCAAAACCCTGTGCCCAACCACCAGAGAACCAGCTGGGGATTTCATCAGTGAGGCTATAGATACCTGGTACATAGAATGCATAGAATGTGAGCGCAAAGACGATCATGAAGGTAGCTAATGCTATCCTTTGTCTGTCCTTGTACAGACCCTTTGCACGGACAAGTAAGGTATCCAAGCTCATTCTTCCTCCAAAGATTTCTCATAGATCTTTCGAGCGTCTGCACCAAATTTCCTACACATATCTACCAATAATGTTAGCAATGGATGCTCATTATTGATTCGAATTGCGTAAAGCTTTGGCGTTAGTTGATCTATCAGTATCATTTGATTCTCCTGCATATGGGACAGAACGCCTCTATACAGACTGCGAGATTTTCCGCTGTAGCCTATGAGACGGCCTAGCTGCACCCCAGACACACTCCGTGGGTAGATGTGGGCTAATGCAACTAAAATTGAACGTCTAGTATCATTCAGGGCGGATATCAATTGCACTAGTTCATATACTGATTGCAGTGTATCTTCGTCATTCATACCTCTCAACTGTCTATCAAGGTTTATGTGCGCCTAAACACACAACTCCTTCCCACGAATTCGCGAACGATTTGGAAAGTCTGTGCATCGAATTCCGTTCGAAGAAGGAGTATTTCTGTGTTCCGAACCTCCTCCATTTTTCGAAACCGTAAATCCTGCATAGGTTAATAACATTCTGTTAAAGAATATTGTTAGATTTCCTATTTTATAGGAGGACAGTGAGAATTATGGCTTTTGGTTCAAAATACTTCGGATGGCTACTAACTCTCCTCATTGTATTAGCAGGAGGATGGTTCCTATTGCCTGATGGGTATAATACGTTGATTCTCTGGTTATCGCCTCAACTAGGCAACTATGTGCGTCCTACGATGGTGTTGGTCAACGCAGTGTTGGTCAATCCATTGAACAACTGGATTATGGTCGCAATATGGGCTGCTGCTGGATTTGTTGGTGGTTTGGTAGCTGGAACAAAGAAAGGTGCATTTGTTGTAGGTCTTTTTGCATGGCTCTCAGTGATTCTGATTCTAGTGTTCTGTGTGTATCAATTGATTACTGCAGGATTTGATCTTGGAACACTACCGCCCCTTCCACCAGGCACCTCAATTACTGACCTGTTGAGTATCCCTCTAGTCCAATCGATATTCTCTGAATTACTCGTCTTGATTGGAGGAATGTCTGGTGGTGGACTGGATATCCTATCAATACTTACACCCATTCTGATTTGGTTGTTCACACCGGTCATTGTTGTAATAGTAGCTGGGATAATTGGAGCAACTGTAAGGCCAAAGGAGTGATGTAAATATGAAGTTCAAGAATGAGCACGCAATTTCTATTATTCTAATAGGCTTCCTTGTTGCCGCACCTTTGGTAGCAGCATCAGGGAATACATTGGCACAGGATGAATTCCTCGGAGAAGATTTGTTTGAAGGGCTGCTGACAAATGGAGCAGAACTAATGTTCTCCATGATTGACGAGCAAGGAGTGCCATCAGCGATTTATGGTCAACTAGGTATCCCGTCAGATGATCTTGATCTGGATGCAGAGATGTATGAAGGGTGCATAGCCATGGCTCTGATTTCAACCCATGGAGAGTTTCTTGATATCGTCCTCGAACTTGTGGGTGGAGACCTCTTCGGTGGAGAGGAAGAAGGTGGTGAATTTGCATTAGCACAAGATGGCGGATTCAATCCAGACTCGATTCTAGAGATGATTGGAACTGAATTCAATCTGCTAATCAATATCTTTGTGAATGTGGATGAAGCGACATCCAATGCACGGATGGGAAGCATACTCAACCATCTTCAGACACAATTCGGATTTGGATTCGTAGAGATATTCAAGATCCGGATTGATGAGAGCTTATTTCCACCTGAAGCCGAGATAGAGCTCCCGTTCGATTCAATTGATGTATTCATCTATCAGGAAACACATGAGTTCGGAGTGGCTGTAGATAGAATCTTTGACGTGATGGACGGAAGTGGCTTTCTAAGCGCCATTGATACAAGCATCTTTTCAAATGCGAATGCTGCAGCGGCAGGTCTCCTTGCGATACCTGATATTGCTGATCTTGTTGATCTAATCGAATCCTTTAGCAGCGGAGATGGAGGAGGCGAGGAATTTCTACCGGCACTTGTTCAAGATGGGGGCGTTGGATTCTTAGAGAATGTCACAGGACCCATTGCAATAGCAGCAGCTGGCTATTTGGGCGAGCAGCTGCTCTCCACTGATTCAACCAGTCTCAATGTTGGCGACTTGTTTGGTATCACAGGTTCAATTGAACCATTTACGACTGCCAATTCATTGATTCTGACAAGCCTCCCTGAGAACTTGAATGTGACATCAATCGTTCCCAATGTCGCGAATCAAAGCTTCTACGACAACGAGTCGAACATGGTGATTTGGAACGCGACTGCCCTAGGTACGCAATCAGAGTATATCATTAACTTTGAGGCTGACTTCCCACCACTCATAACCATTGCAAGGACGTTCTCTCCAGATACGACTGTTCCTGGAGGTTCTACGACAGTAACGGTAACTGTAACAAATGAGGGTGATGAGGCGATTGGTAATCTTGTGATCGCTGATGATGAACTCGCTTCCACATACTCCACAGTGTCAGTGACAGGTACTACGACAGATACTGTCCTCACCCTTGCGGGTGGTGCGAGTGCCACAATCGAGTATCAGGTCACGTTCACCAATGAAGGTGGATATAGCTTCGCACCTGTTGAGATATCCTACGAATATGAAAGTGAAACCTTCTACAAGGACTCACACACTGAGGGATACATTGTCCAGCCTGATGTAGGTGGTCTTTTCATTGGGGGTATCATGAGTGGTATGCCATACACTGGCATTGCACTTGGTGTTGTCGCACTTGTGGGAATCTACTCCATCCTTGGCATATTCAAGGGTCGTGGCGGAGACACATTCCAAGTCTAGTTAGAAACGATCTCTGACTCGTTTCAGAGATCTTTCTCTCTCTTTTTTCTGTTTTATCGCCTAGTTTATCTTGTGGCGGGTTTGCTTGTTCCTGAGTAACAATGCCATTGCGTGATTCGTTGAACGGGTATCTTCGGCAATCAAGAAAATTCTTCAGCATTCCAGAACCTATGGAAGGAGACCCTGATGTTGCAATCTTAGGTATTCCTTATGACATCACGTCAAGTCACACTCCTGGTGCCAGATTTGGACCAGATGCATTCAGAAAGGCAACTGACAGCGAGAGGTCTCATAGCTTTCCATTGAATCTGTATCAGAAGAATCACCCAAGAAAGGAATCACTCACGTCACTGATGACCATCGAGGATATCGGAGATCTAGAAGTGGGGGTTCAGCTTCCTGAATCAGTTGCTGTTCATATCTCAGATGCAGCAAAGATCCTGTCGAAGTCCTCCAGCAAGCTCCTGTTCCTCGGTGGTGATCATTTCATCACTTATCCATTGTTGAAAGGTTTGAAACGAGGAAATCCCGGGATTTATGGATTAGTCTACTTGGATTCGCATGCAGACTTCTATGATGATATGGGCGGAATGACCCTTTCACACGCATCAACTCTGAGAAGAATTATTGATGAGAAAATCGTTAATAAAAGCGACATTGTGGGATTCGATTTCAGATGTATAACACCAGATCAACGAGAGGAGTTGGGTCCTGATTGTTGTCCATCTGACCTGTCCGCATTCCGAGAAGCGATTGGCAAGCTATCTAAGAAAGTTAGCCATGTGTATATCTCTATTGACCTTGATGTACTTCAGCCTCATATCGTTCCAGGTGTTTCGCATCCTGAATCTGGCGGCTTAACAATTACAGAGATAGTTGATATCATTGACTTGTGCTTTGGATCAGGAAAGGTGAGATATGCTGATATCGTTGAGTTCAATCCTATGCTTGACAGTAGTCAAGTGACAGAGATTGCTGCAAGGGATATCGTTAAGGCAATTCTTACGGGGTTCGCATCCTATGGCAAGTGATATAAGTAGTTTTTACACATAATATTCTGAAACGAGATGAGTCTGACGGATGATTCACGCAATAGCACTATCGAAACAAGAGTGATAGATATACTAAGAGACCTTGGTTTCGGCGTTCATGAGACCGCAGTCATCATAGCGTTGAATCAGCGTTCGACTGCAACAGTATCAGACTTGCATGGCGCAACAGGGATTCATCATGCAAACCTCTACTCAGTCTTGGATGGTCTAATATCACGTGGTATTGTCATCGGCATTGAGGGACGACCAAGAGAGTATCAATTTGCTCCCTTGAACCACTTGGAAGACTTACTTATGAGCAAGATTAGCCAATTGATGGAGGATCTGAAGAGGCTGCAGGAATCGAGATCTTCCGAAGGGACAATGCCTTCGTTGATCTACACCATAAGAGGCCATCAAGATGTTTCCTCGAAGATACTCAGCATGATCAATCGAGCAAAGGAACGAATTCTTCTGGTTGGTCCAAGCATAACAATCTTCGGGCATCTGGTGCGAGATACGCTTGACGATGCTGTGAAAAGAAACATCAAAGTGCGGGTAATACTTGGTAAACCTTCACACGAATTGAATCCGAAAATCCAACAGAGAATTAAAGAGGACGCGCTTGCAATCAATCTTGTAAAAGATGGAAAAGAAGCACTGATTGCAGTTCCCGATCTAAGTATATGCGGGTGGGCTGACAATGCCCTCATCGCTCTGCAGTTTGAAGGCTTTCTCGAACAAATGTGGAACAACACGAGGACAAGATAATGACTGATTATGACGTGATAGTTGCTGGGGCGGGTACTGGTGGAGCAACCACTGCATACACCCTGGCAAAGAATGGACATTCTGTCTTATTGATAGACAGAAAAGAAAAGGAGAAGATTGGTGACAAAACCTGTGGTGATGCTCTTGGAAGCCACCATGTCAAGGAAGTGCAAGAGCTAATTGGACTGCCAGAGATACCTTCTAATATTGTAGAACATGAAGTCAATGGTATCGACCTGATCGCTCCAGATCGAGAACATCGATTGCGGATGCAGGGACCGACCACAACCGGGATGTCATTCAATCGTCTGAAAATGGGTCAATGGTTCCTAAGTATGGCTGAGAAAGAAGGTGCTGAAGTGATGGCTTCTACCAGAGCGAAAACACTCTTATTCGATAATGGAAAGGTAGCAGGACTCAAGATTATGGAGAAGGACGGCAATGACAGGAACATCACTGCGAGGATTGTCGTTGATGCGACCGGAGCGACCGGAATG
>JAFGAR010000012.1 GCA_016933575.1 Candidatus Thorarchaeota archaeon | reverse complement strand
TTACTCCAAAGTCTATTGCTTGCCATTGTGCTCGGACTCCCTTGAAAGATGGTAGAAGGGAAGGATGGACATTGATGATTCTATTCTCGAATACAGCAATGAAGTGATCTGTCAGCATCCGCATGTACCCGGCTAATACAACGAGATTCACATCATGCTGTCGCAAGACAGCAATCAGTTGCTTGTCATAGTTCTCTCGATCTGGATATTCCTTCTTGGTCAAGACAAGGGTCTTGATCCCAGCATCCTTCGCCCGTTCTAATCCTTTAGCTCTGCTTTTATTACTGATGACCAAGACGATTTGGCCACCAAGTTTCCCCTGCGTTTCTGCATCAATCAGGGCTTGGAGATTTGTTCCTCTGCCGCTGATTAATACTCCAACCCGTTTCATGCAAACGAGCCGCTGAAAGTATCAATATCAATCTTTCTGCTAGTACTATCAGAAGAACTCTCTTGCGATTGCCCCCACTAGTCCTCCTAACAGAGAGGCGAAGACGACGAAGAACATATACACGAAATTCAGCCATAGTCCTGCAATGACGAAGTCACCAAAAGGAGCATCAGGTGCCATCAGGGCTGGAGTAATGAAGAATAGCTCCAAGAAGATGATGAAATACACGGCGCAGACCATTCCTCCAAATAATCCATGACTAGTTTTACCAGCCGTGAGACCCACTGGAACCGCTGCAATGGCAGGGATGGCAAATAGATATAATGCCGAATTAGGAAGGACATCTATCACTACCAGTGCGTAAAAATTGGCGTCAATAAGTCCAACAAAAAGTGGCATAATGAGTAGGACAAGGATATCGCGAGTATTCTCATACATGCTAATCCCCAGTAGCTTTGTCATGGCTCCCTTACCTCTTCTTGCCCCCGTTGGCTTCTTCTCTGACTCTGGTAAGGGCCGCAGGAAACCTCTTGGCTCTTGCTGATCTAGGTCCTCTTCCTTCTCTACTCGATACTTTGACTCTTCATCCATACTCTGGCACCAAGCTTGAAAGCACTCCAATCTTGGATAAATACTTCGCCTTGCGCAAGTAATCCAATCATCCTTTGACAAAAGGATAAGATGTCTTACTGCTACCTTTATTTTGAAAGGAATACAGTCTAGTATTGTGGGTGGTTTTCTATGTCAAAAGGCAAAACTCATGAATTAGATGAAACTGAGATGTTAGAGGAGTCCGCGCAGACGAAACGTCGGAAAATGGAGCACATAGAGATCTGTTTGCAGGAGAATGTGCAATGCAATCGAACCACACTCCTCGAAGATGTTGGATTCATCCATAATGCTTTGCCTGAGATAGA
>JAFGAR010000011.1 GCA_016933575.1 Candidatus Thorarchaeota archaeon | reverse complement strand
TTACTCCAAAGTCTATTGCTTGCCATTGTGCTCGGACTCCCTTGAAAGATGGTAGAAGGGAAGGATGGACATTGATGATTCTATTCTTGAATATAGCAATGAAGTGATCTGTTAGCATCCGCATATACCCGGCTAATACGACAAGATTCACATCATGCTGTTGCAAGACCGCAATCAGTTGCCTGTCATAGTCCTCTCGGTCTGGATATTCCTTCTTGGTCACGACAAGGGTCTTGATTCCAGCATCCTTCGCCCGTTCTAATCCTTTAGCTCTGCTTTTATTGCTGATGACCAAGACGATTTGGCCACCAAGTCTCCCCTGCGTTTCTGCATCAATCAGGGCCTGGAGATTTGTTCCTCTGCCGCTGATTAGTACTCCAACCCGTTTCATGCAAACGAGCCGCTGAAAGTATCAATATCAATCTTTCTGCTAGTACTATCAGAAGAATTCTCTTGCGACTGCGCCAACTAGTCCTCCTAAGAGCGAGGCGAAGACGACGAAGAACATATACACGAAATTCAGCCATAGGCCTGCAAGGAAGAAGTCACCAATAGGGGCATCAGGTGCCATCAGGGCTGGGGTAATGAAGAATAGCTCCAAGAAGATGATGAAATACACGGCGCAGACTATCCCTCCAAATAGCCCATGACTAGTTTTCCCGGCCGTGAGACCCACTGGAACCGCTGCAATGGCAGGGAGGACGAATAGATATAATGTGGAATCAGGGAGAACATCTATCACTACCAGAGCGTAAAGATTGGCGTCGATAAGTCCCACAAAGAGTGGCATAATGAGTAGGATAAGGATATCACGGGTATTCTCATACATGCTAATCCCGAGTAGCTTTGTAATGGCTCCCTTGCCTCTTCTTATCTTCGTTGGCTTCTCCTCTGACTCTGGTAAGGGCCGCAGGAACCCCCTTGGCTCTTGCTGATCTTGGTCCTCTTCCTTCTCTACTCGATACTTTGACTCTTCATCCATACTCTGGCACCAATCTTCAAAGCATTTCAATCTTGGATAAATACTTCGCCTTGCGCAAGTAATCCAATCATCATTTGACAAAAGGATAGGAGGTCTTACTGCTACCTTTATTTTGAAAGGAATACAGTCTATTACTGTGGGTGGTTTTCCATGTCAAAAGGCAAAACTCATGAATTGGATGAAATTAAGATGTTAGAGGAGTCCGTGCAGACGAAGCGTCGGAAGATGGAGCACATAGAAATCTGTTTGCAAGAGAATGTGCAATGCAACCGAACCACACTGCTTGAAGATGTGGGATTCATCCATAATGCTTTGCCTGAGATAGACAGGGATAAAATCGAATTGACCACGAACTTCATCGGCTTACGTGCTGATGCTCCGCTTGTCATTGCAGCCATGACTGGCGGTCATCCCGAAACGACCATCATCAATCAAAGGCTAGCGGAAGCAGCAGAAGCTATGCGCATCCCCATTGGGGTAGGAAGTCAACGGGCTGGGATTGAAGATTCCAATCTCGCAGAATCTTTTCGAATCGTTCGAGACTCTGCTCCAAGTGTGCCTATCATCGCAAACATAGGGGCAACGCATGTTGATGTCGCACCAAAGGCTATAGAGATGATTGATGCTGATATATTGGCAATCCATCTGAATCCACTACAAGAAGCAGTACAACCAGAAGGAGATTGTGACTCGATAGGTGTTATTGAGAATATAGGTATGATAGTTGACATGGTCGATGTTCCTGTCATGGTGAAGGAAACTGGTGCAGGTATCTCATCAAGAGTCGCAACTGCTCTCGAATCTGTTGGTGTATCAGCTGTTGATGTGGGTGGAGTTGGGGGTACCAGCTGGGCTGCTGTTGAGTATTTCCGTGCCCTAAAAGAGAATAATCCAGTCAAGGCTCAATTGGGATTGGACTTCTGGGATTGGGGTATACCAACTGCACTGAGCATCATCATGGTCAAGGATGTGACAGATCTCGAGGTTGTAGCCACGGGCGGAATTCGTTCTGGCATCGATATTGCGAAGTCTCTTTCTCTGGGTGCAACAGCTGCGGGGATGGCATTTCCCTTCCTAGAGCCGGCTGTCAATGGCACAACAGAAAATGTCATTGCGGAGATCGAGCAGCATCTTGAAGGATTGCGTACGGCTATGTACTTGACCGGATGTTCCAAGGTAGAGGATCTCGCTAGCTGTCCCTTGATCATCAAGGGTGAACTCAAGGAGCATTTGAAGTCCCTCGACATCGACTATCTGAAGATAGCAAGAGGGACCATGAGCTCTTAGAGCTTGCCTATCCTATGAAGATACTCAGACCTCTTACGGATGCCGTTTATCATCTGCACAGATTCTTCAATTGTATCAGCGCAGGGAATACCATTGATCTCGAATCCTCTGATGATGACCTCGTATTTGTCTAAATCTGGAACATACGCGACCACAGTCTTCCTATTGATCTTTGCCACATTTGCTACTCGTGCCCCGATCTGCAATGAGATGCCCGGTGCATAAGGAAGTAGAAGCAGAAGTGCAGCATCAACATAGTCGATGTTCAACATGACCTGTAACACTCCTTCATAGTCTACATCTGAGGCGCTACCAGTGAGGTCACAGGGATTTCGGAATGATGCAATATTCTGATAAGCAGGAGTTACTCTTTCTCTCATCGCAGCTTGATCTTCCTCTGTGAAGGCTGGGAACTCTAATCCATAATGAGCAGCTTCATCAGTAGCTATCACTCCATGTCCTCCACTAACTGTCAGACATCCAATCCTATTTCCTTGCATCCGCTGAACTGGGAACGAGAAGACCTTTGAGTATGCCATGACTTCGTCCTCATCAGCCGCCTCAATCACTCCGAACTGCTTGAATGCCGCTGAGGTCACTACTGTGCTTCCTGCCAATGATGAGGTATGGCTTTGTGTCGCTCGGTGACCTGCTTCAGATTGCCCTCCCTTCAGAACAATCACAGGTTTCTTTATTGTGACTTGTGAACAGATATCAGCAAACTTTCTTCCCTCATCTCCACCAAATCCCTCGATGTAGCACACAATGGCCGTGACATCATTGTCCTTACCAAAATGCTCGATAAAATCGTAGACCTTGGTCTGGGCAGCATTACCAATGGATATTGCTGCAGCTACGCCAACGTCTCTCGATGCAAACTCCTCAAGACGCTCAATCAGCCATCCACCACTCTGCGAGATCAATGCAACAGATCCCTTTCGTGTCCTGGCAACTCGTTCCGATGGCAGAAAGAAGGTATCCAAGCACTCCGGTACAAACACTCCAATGCAGTTTGGACCTACCATAGTGATTCCGTTTCTTTTGCAGATGTCGATGATCTCCTCCTGAAGACTTGCCCCCGATTCACCAGTTTCACTGAATCCACCCGAGACCACGATCACAGCTTTGATCTTCTTCGTCCCGCATTCGTCTAGGACACCTGGAACGTATTTCGCAGGTACTGAGATGACGACCATCTCAATATC
>JAFGAR010000054.1 GCA_016933575.1 Candidatus Thorarchaeota archaeon | reverse complement strand
TAATCTCATCTCCAAGAGCGTTCTTGATTACATTGTCATTCATCAATGCAGATAGTGAATCACCTAGATTCTCAGGAAGGGCCGTTATGCCAAACTCCTTCATCTGCTCTTCAGAAAAAGCAAAGATGTCTTCGCTTCTGGGTTCTGGTGGAGTAAGCTTACGATTCACACCATCCATTCCTGCAGCTAGCAGAGCAGCGAAAAGCAGGTATGGATTAGCCATCGGATCAGGAGATCTGAATTCCACAGCAGCTTTCTTACTGGATGTGCAGAGTGGCACTCTGACCAATGCGGTTCTATTCATCATACCCCATGAGATATAGACTGGCGCCTCGTGATGCGGTACTAATCGTTTGTATGAATTGACAGTTGGATTAGCAATTGCTGTAATAGCTGGTGCATGCTCAAGAAGACCTGCGACAAAATTCTTAGCCATGTCCGATAGATCAGTTGTCCCCTCTACGCCAAAGAGATTCTTGTTTCCCTTCCACAGTTGTAGATGACAATGAAGTCCGTTTCCTGCTGCTCCCGAAAATGGTTTTGGCATGAAGGTAATCTTGATACCTGCATCTTGTGCGACCGCTCTCGCAAGGTTCTTGAAAACAACGAGATCATCCCCTGCCTTCCTAATATCTGAAAAAGCAATCTCAATCTCATGTTGAGACTCACCGACTTCATGATGAACCACTCTGACCCCGATACCAGTATCTTGCATTAGATTTGCTATTTCTAATAGGATTTCCGAGCCAGGATTAACTGGAAACGTATCAGCATATTCTGCTTGATCGAATTTCTCTCCATCAGTTGTGATGAAGTGAAATTCCGGTTCCACTTTGGTCTTGAGTGACATATCCTCCTCTAGAAGATCCTTGCATACTTGGTGCAGTACGCTTCTTGTATCAGTGGGATAGAATTCGTTTTCCGCCTCTCCCTTTTCCTTAACATTGCACATGACTGCTGCTGTTCTGATTAGGCTATAGGGTAGTTCAATCAAAGTCGATATATCCGGCTCTAGTCTCAAATCTGAGGCTTCAACTCGTGCTAGCCCTAGAATTGAGCTTCCGTCAATACTCGTTCCTTCTGCTAGGATCGG
>JAFGAR010000053.1 GCA_016933575.1 Candidatus Thorarchaeota archaeon | reverse complement strand
GGGCGGCATACCCGAAGAAATGAAGATTTGAGTATCAGATATCTTCTAAGGTCTCGTTCTTCAAGGATATCATTGGTTGTGAGAAGACCTCTACCAGTCTCATGATTGTGTCTTTCTCGATTGGTATATGTTAAATACGCAAATAGAGTATTTCACCAATAGTGGGAAGATGCGTGGAGGAATTGTTAGCATTCTCGCTGTGGTAATGATATCAGCCACAATGATCTCGTTTCTGGCAGAAAACACAGGTGCTGATAATTCTGGTTCTGACGATGTTTGGCCCGTGCTCGGAGGGGATCCTCAACACACTGGACAAAGTCAATTCGATACCAGTGACAATAAGGGGGGTGTGGTGTGGAGCATGACCCAAACTTCGATGTGGCCTTCCGTGGCTATAGATGACGATGGGATGATTTACGCTCCTATCACAGGCATTGGATTGAGTGGCTACTTGTTGGCTATCAATCCCAATGGGACGGTGAATTGGACTTTTCATACAGGTGGATATGTGGAAACCTGCCCGGTAATAACGGAGGACGGCTCAATCTACTTTGGAAGTCATGATGGCAACTTCTACGCCCTGTTTCCTAATGGAACCGAGAAATGGAGAGCATCCTACAATAGTCCAGACGTATACTCCCCGGTGATGGATGATCAGGGACTGATCTATTTCCTAGCCCATGGCAAACTTCACTGTCTGGACCAGCATGGGAATGAACATTGGAACTTCAGCGCGCATAGTATCGATCCTATGACCCCGGCATTGAGCCACCACGGGGAGATAATCCTCGGCACCTCGGAGGGCATCCTTTACTGCGTATACCCAAATGGAACCCTGAGATGGTCTAGTGAGGTCGGGGAAGAGATAGCCGGTACCATAAGCATAGATAGCAATGGGAACATATACTGCATCGACAGAGGGGCCGATGCTCTCCTCTCAGTTGATTCCGAAGGGCAATTGAGGTGGAGCTATCCAATTGTTTATGGTACGCATGGGGCCTCGATAGGGATCGATGGGACCGTCTACTGCGGAGAAGGATACAACCTAGTTGCATTGGACAGTAACGGATCGTTGATATGGAAATATGCCACAGGGGGGACCATATCGTCTCCTCCCGCCATTAGCTTGAATGGCAACATATTCTTCGGATCACAGGATGGCAATGTCTATGCCCTGGATCAATCGGGAGAGGAAGTGTGGATATTTGATGGAAATGATTGGGTAGAATCCAGACCAGCGATAGGTTCAGATGGAACGGTGTATATTGGGAGTCACGGTGGTATCCTCTACGCTTTCAACGGGCTTCCAGATCCATCCCCTACACTAATTGCAGGTGCAGTCTCTGCATTGATCATAGGGGTCATCCTGGCAATCTGGGCAGCATACCCGAAGAGGAAATCCTGAAGTCTCACGAAAAAGGAAAATGAGAAGTTAGGAGGCCAGAAGGCAAGTCTCTTACTCCTTCTCTTGTTTTGATACATCATCCATATCCACAAATTGACAGTGTGGGATTACCCACCAGTCGCCGAAATGGAATATGAGAGTTCACAATCCTCCTCTTCTCTCAGATCAACCTTTCCATCGTATGACCAAGACCCCGAAAACGGCCAAGTAACAACATGGTCTATTACTCCAAAGGGCTGCGTAGGACCAATTTCGGGCCACGAACACGACAGATCGCCTGTTCAAAGCCTTGAGCCATTGTTGCACTCTCTCCTTCTCTTCCCTCAAGAAGGCGAAAAGATTATTCATTATCGATACCATCATCAATGGGGAATCATGAAATGTTGGATTCAGAGGATCCAAAGATACGACAAGGTCAGCGTTCGAGAACCAAGCTTCTAGTGCTTCTGATCCTCGTTCTTTTCATCCTCGTTCCCTTGTTATTAGCTGCTTATCTCTACTACCTTCCTCTGAACGATGTAAAGGCGAAAGTGGATTACACCTATCGAAATTATGAAGAGGAATACAATTTCAGCGAGGTTGTGCTGCTGACCAACGTTACAAACAGCGGGGCAATTTCCCATGGATTCCTTCTGACCGGGAAAGTGATATTCATCACCGAACCCGATACGATTTTCACTTATACCTATCGCATGAGGTCAATGGATGCCGGTGAGACTTATCCAGAAGTGAGGATTCGCGTCCCCGTAACCAATGAGCTTCTTCCGGACGATTACGATACTTCCGTATCCGTTGAGTTGCTTCCGCTCTTCAATGATGACAACAGAAGTTTCATGGTGATCGCTGGGGTTGTATGGCTGGTTGCTCTTGCGGCCGCTGTGATGGCGCTGATCCACGTTCGACGGGATTTCAGACAGTGAAAAATGCGATTTTGGACTCTAAGATAGTCTGACCATATCTTGGATGAAAGAGGAAAGAGGGGGGCATGCCCACTTTTCTCAACGTGTAGTTGCTGAAATCGGGGCCATCCCAGATAAGGAAATCCACCGAAAGGTGACCGACATTTCCATCAAGGAGGATATTACGGTTGAGCAAAGCTGAGGAATTGGTTTCCACCATCAGAAGAAGCACTTGAACCGCTTAGCAAGACGATTGTCGAGCAGAAGGGAAGATGGAAATTAGCTCTTCGGACATTTGTGTCGGAGTTGCGGGACGAGGGTTGAGATATGATAACCGACAGAAATGATTATGAATAATCCACCTAGTTGATCATTTATGATAAATGGGGAACGAGAAATATCTGCGATTAAGTGTCCACAATGTGGGACGGAAATGGAAGAAGGATTCGTCGAATTGACAAGGCCAGGTTATTTCATTATGGATTGGGTGAGAGGAAAGGAGAAACCTGAGCCAGACGCCATAGGCGATTTTCTGAGATTGATACAATGGGCTGGATATCTGTGGCCCATATATCGCAAGGCATATCTCTGCAGAAACTGCCAGCTCGTGCTCATCAGATAT
>JAFGAR010000052.1 GCA_016933575.1 Candidatus Thorarchaeota archaeon | reverse complement strand
GTGTCAGTCAAGATTGGACTCGAGCCATACGAAACTTCAGTACCGTCCCCAAGGAAATCTCCATCTGAATCCCAATTTGTAAGACTTGGTCCTGCTGCCATACTCAATGATGGTGTTGCAAATGCCGATGAAGTGAAGAAGAGCATCCGTGCGAGAGGCGGAAGTGGCTCAAAGGGATGAGTAGTTATCCACCACTCCTCAAAATCGCACAAGCCATCACCATCAGAATCAGGCGCGCGGGGATTCGAGCCAAGAGTGAACTCGAGATAGTCCGAAAGCGCATCATTGTCTGTGTCGTTAAGGCGAGGGTCACTGGTCACATTGAAGACGTGCGTCCCTACTGCATCGGTGATCGATATCTCCCATCCAGCTACCTCCACTGAGTTCAATAGTCCATCTTGATCGCAGTCCTCGTCAGGTTGAAGGAGATCGCTGACAGCTGTCTGAATCTGAGCGTATCTCTTGACCTCTGACAATGATCCTGACATCTGTGCGACGAAGATGTCACCTGTATTGCTGATGGCAAGGTCTCTCAGCTCTATGGGGAGGGGATTCAGTGGTTGAAGCTTGCATGTGCCATTGTTACACCAGTAGGGAAACTTCTCGCCATTGTAGTCATATACTGTGATGCTCTTGTTCTCCTCACCATTGTCCAGCACATAGACATAGCCATCTTGGTCGATGCCTACCGCACATGCAGCAACGTGGTCAGTACCGAACAGGAATGGATCCTCCAAGCCAAGTGGGTCGAAACAAAGGACCCGGTCACGAATTGTCACATATACAAGACCATTCTTCTCATTATAGGCGATGTCAGTTGGCCAATTGAAAATGCGGGACATATCGAGATCGTCCAATAACGGTGAGAAGTCATCCCAGCTCCAATCATTGGTTGGTGTCCAGCGTCCCCCGGATCGCCCATACTCCTGAATGTACCAGCCTTCCCAATGTTTCACAGCATATGCCTTCTCGTTTGAACTTGACATGTCAATTGCCGCTGTGAGAGCGGGGTAAGTTCCGGGGTTATATGTATCAATGCAGGTTCCATTGAGGTGGTAGGTTCCAACGTCATTGCATGCAACATCAATGTACTCAATACCATTCTCTGAACCCGGACTATATGCCGCTATCGCATGATCGCGGAGGTTCGTCTCCTCGTCCATGGATACCCTGCCTAGACTCACGTCTTCAAAGCCCACATCTGTAGGAATGGGGGCGAGTGTTGCATTCATCTTTGTGACGAACCATTTTTCTGGTGTCTGACCAAGTGATACGTCACGATGGCAAAGAGCGTAGATATCACTGTAATCATCAACAGCAATATCAGTTATCTTGACATCTGTGCTGCCAATGGTGGAGTTCCAATGCAGTTCGGTATGGAGCTCTGTCCTTGGCATTGGTCTAACTTCATCAATGATGCCATTACCATTAGTGTCCTGAGAATTCGGATTGAGGCCACTCCAGTATTCCTGATAGTCGTCTATACCATCACCATCGGAGTCTCGCACTCTTGGATCTGAGTGTACAAGAATTGAGAAGGGGAAGGATGCATTTCCAAGGTAGTTGAAGGTCACGGTCCAACCAGCAAGCTCGCGATAGTCTCGTAAGGCATCACCATCCGAATCAGATTCAGTGAGGTTTGTACCATAGTAAAGTTCCCAAGCATCCGACAGACCATCAGAGTCTTCATCCCAGCACATTGGATCTGTTCCTTTTGCTAATTCAAATCCGTCTCCAAGCCCATCTTCGTCTGAATCATATCTCCATGCGTTTGTTCCCACTTCTTCGTGATTCATGATCCCATCATGATCGCTGTCAACTGGGCGCAGGATTCGCCAATTGCAGAAGCCATCAAAATCTGCAGGGAATACATCATAGTATTCTGTGGAGATAGATGATTGACTGCCCTTGTCAAATCCGCTATCACTCCGTGCCCACCATCCAAAACACCACCACCTGTAATCATACTGCCATCTGAGATTATAGTCCATGTGTAGATTAGTCATGACGGGGAAGTTTGCCATTGCAGTCCCAGGGTAAATCCAAGCAGATGAGTCATATGTTTGCTCCTTCCACCACCCACTCACTTCATCGCAATAAGTGGGTTGCTGAGAACTAATCAAATCGGGACCAGTGCTTCCAGTAGTCGACCAACTACCTGCTGGTACATTAATTGTAACATATGGGATACAGATGCTTTGGTCTCTACAGGTTATACTATGAGATTCCAATCGACTTGTCAGACGTGCCAAGACACTAAATCCATCTCCAATGTTTAGTCCATTCGAATCATAATCCAGTACATCCTTCGAGATATCCGCTCCCTTAAGGGAAGGTGTTGTACTATATGACCGGGCATGGCTTATCATTAGAGAAGATAGCCAAGCTGCAAGCTTATCCGATAGTCCAAGGAGACAATCCAAGACGCACCAGATGGCAATTAATATGACACCAAAACCAGACAGCGCAACTGCTGAAAATCCCATACCAAGATAATAGAGAGCGACCAGCTCTAGTGTCAATATGACAGCTCTAAAAGTGCCAAAAGAAGCTCCAATATCGCGTCCAAGATTCCCCCCTATCTCCTCCGCAAGAGCAAGTCCCTGTAGGACAGAGATGGTGCATTCGGTAAGGATTGACACAACAAGAAGAAATTGTCCAACTCGATCCCAGATACTTGTCGTTTCCAGTTTTGCCTTTACTCCACCTTGAATCTGCTTGGTAATGATATCCTTGTTCTGTAACACAGCAGTCTTTGAGAATGCAGTGACTTTGCCCAAAGAGTTCTCCAGTACTAGTTGTACTGATTGAAAGGCCTTTCCACCGAATATAATACTCGCTAAAGAACTGACACTTCCCACGACAAGACTAGTCCAAAGAAGAACCTGAGAGATCGCTCCCGCTATATCTCTATACTCTGAAACATCTGTCTGAGCATCAAGAAGCTCTCCAGACATCCAGTTGAGAATCATGCATTGAACGACAAGAGAAGCATAATCATCAGGAATGAGATAGTCAATTCGATCCATGATTTCTTCATATGACAGGGCATCTTTGCTGGATGTGTTATAGAAGCCAGTCTTCATCGATTTGTGGGATTGCAAAGTAAGTGTGTGGAAATCGATTTCTGTTGGATTCGCGGGAGTATAACCTGCAACTAGCAGATCCGAAAGGTCTAGGAGTTTACATGAATCATAAACAATCGTAAGAATCGGAAGTATCTCATTTGATGGGAGAGAGTCCAAAACAAGCGGCAATGTTTCCTTAGCCATTGAAATGAATGCAATATCACTATGTGGATATGAATTACTAGTTATTTCAGCATTGAAGTCAGTAGCTGTGAGTATATCAGGAATATCATTGTATCCAACGGATGAGTTCCTGAGGTATTGATAGCTTAGAAAGAGATTTGCAGCTAGAGTTACATTCTCGTGAGGACTATAGACATATCCCAAATCGGTCCCATAGTTTGCTTCTGCCCGAAAACCTGTAAGCATGAAGGGATCGTCATACGTAACCAGAGTTACTGGAGATGCGTATACTCCCAAGTCAACCAGGTTGAATCTCTCTGCTCCATTGAATCCAGTGGTAGAATACGCCCTGATGGTAGTATCTGAAAGGACTGAGATGTATCGATCAAGATAGTCTTTCATGACCACTTTGGTCCCAAGCCATGCTGCCTGCTCCCAATTAGTAGGATTGCATTTTTCAATGATGAGCGTTTCTTCTACACCTATGGTTTCGCTATCTGCAAGTATCGTACCATCAGGATTTACTGAAACATACAAACCATTAGGTGCTCTGATTGCTATATGGCTAGCATAGTCGCTATGACCTATATCAACTACCTCGAATTGTCCATCTTCCGGATCAATGGCCGCGACAGAAAGAAGTCCTTCTGAATCCACAGATAGGTGGTTATTCCCGCCATTATCGGTTCCCTGGAATGCTATCAAGTCCCCATCTGAATAGCCCACGATTCTCCAAATTAGTTTGACACTAAGAATCAAATTGAGAGGTGCAGAAGTTGGATAGAACATCTTTCCCTTGAAGGCAACAATCTTTCCATTGTCACGTACAGCGATTAACGGGACCAGTACGTAGGTTTCAAATGAGGATATTCCATAGTCAACCAAGTCACCTTGGTCAGGAATGTAGTTGGCAGTCACATTCAGGAGCGGTATTGCCTGCACATCTCTTATTGAGTTATTATAGTCCCTCATGAGACCCTCTGTATCCCCACTTGGCCAGTCCCAATATTGCTTGTATAACTGCAGATGGCTAGGATTTTCAGGTCTTATTTGCCAAGTTAGATAGAGCGGACTTCCATCGGTCTCGATTTCAAAGTTGAACTCATCTTCTACCTCAGTTAACGCCATGGGTGACAGATCAGCATTATCAATTACCGAATCTCCATCATTGTCAAAGTCCCAAGGATTAATAATGCCATCCTGATCGATATCCAAGGAAGACACATCGCATTCCAAGTTGTCAGGCATGCCATCAAAATTAGTGTCAGGCTCAGTTGGATCAAGACCATTGTAGACCTCATAGTCATCAGTCAAGAAATCATGGTCTGTATCATTAAGGGTGCTATTTGTCCCCAGAACAAGTTCGACCGAGTCATAGAGTGTGTCACCATCCGAATCGATCCTATTTGCTGGAGGCGTGACACTTTGAAGTTCTATTGCAAGATTCCTAAGTGAGAATACTTTGCGTGGATTCGGTTGATCTGCCAAGTTCTGCACTTGATAATTCTCAGGTTGCAAAACATCGCTTTCTTCTGAATCAGAATGAATGAACCTAGGATTATCCAGAGCGCTCCTAAGATCAGAACCTATGAATAAGAATAACACAAAAAGTGCAAAAAGCAATGGCAATGGTCGCTTCACTAGTATATTCCTTCTAACCAACAATGCGAATAGAACCAGACGAATAGCATAATCAGACCAAAAGGTTCTAAAATGTATTTCTAATCAATGGATGATTATATAAAAGCAAGTATATCCATCGATCTAGATAAGATAGAAATTAATCTTGAATGAAACTTCGGTAGGGCGGGAATAGGTTCTATTATGCGCTAATTTGAACGTATGAAACCTGTAGGTTTCTGGACCACGCTGGTGAAGTTCGCTGTCATCCTTAGGATGTCTTCTTGTCCGTATGAAATCGCCCTTTCCTTTTTCGACGGAGGATTATCGCGGCGACCACGCAGAAACATCCAACCAATATCGCTAGATATGTCAAATCAGGATATACAGCACCAATCAATTCACCTGCCACCGCGAAGAGTGAGAAGTGGGTGACTTGTACCCATATGAATCCAGCATAATGCTCCCCGTAGAGTTCCAAATCAATCGTGTTGAGACCCCAATCGAGCACCCAGTCGAGATCTTCAGATAGTTTGACCCAAGAAGAAGTTTCTTCATCATACCAGTACAGACAGAGAGAAGTTTCATTCAAGTCGCTCATCTGGTTGATGATCCCATCTCTATTGAAGTCAAGATCCAATGCCTTATAGTATATCTGAATCAGAGCGCTTTGGATTGTACCGCCTGACACCCCATTGAATGCCAAGTCAATCCCGATATATTTGCCCAAAGGAACTTCATTCTCAGCTAATCCCGAATTGGAGGTCAGTTGATATGGAGTCGTGGTGTCATTATATCGCGTTATGAGCAGAATAGGTACTGCAAGGCCACTTAGTGCAATGGACAGTATCGTATCCGTTGATTTGACCGTGTCAATCTCGTTCACTTCGAAAGCATGTGCATAGGTAACGTTGTCAGTAACAATCTCCGCTAGATACTCGATATACACAGAGTCAAGAAGAATCGATATATTCCTGCCACGGAGGATTTGTAATACTGTGTAGACATCGCTATCATATGCTTCCGAGAGTATAACAATGGTCTGTGGATCAGTCCAGTAGCCATAGCGGGTTGCGACCTCGTGAGACTCTGGCTCCATCATCTCTCCAAGGACACTACCAGTATCCGCCAAAAGCGAGTAGGTCAGACCAGCTACGGTATCACTATCAGCATCAGGACGACCTACCAGAACGATGTATGGATACTCTGTGTAGGAATGCATGAGTTCGTCGACTGATACCATGATCACAGTTGTGTAATCCTGCAGCTTCTCAGCAAAGGACAAGGTCTGGTTCTGTTCATCGATATCATAGGCGAGAACTATCGGTCCATACCAAGTGATGAAGGTATCGGGATCCTCTCCATCTGGAACGCCATCCCTATCAGAATCGTGACTCCAAGGATTGCTACCCCATTCCAACTCTACGCCATCAAGAACGCCGTCTCCATCTGAATCATTATTGAGAGGGTCTAGCCAGAGGCTGAGCTCCATCCAATCAGACACATTATCGCCGTCAGAATCGCTAGAGAATGGGTTCGTTCCGAACAGAGCCTCGTCGCCATCGACGATGCCATCTTCATCAACATCAGCATTCAAGGGACTGGAGCCCATGTCATACTCTGCTCCGTCGAATGCAAAGTCACCATCAGAATCGGCTACGAGGAGACTTGAGTTTCCTGTATACTCCTCGGCATCTGTTGCTTCATCGTCGTCGGTATCGATCTTGTTCGGATCGGAATTGAGCTGGAACTCAACTAGGTCTGATAGAGAATCGCCATCAGAATCTTGCAAGGTCGGATTACTTCCATAAGCCAACTCCACACCGTCTCCAAGGAGATCCCCATCACTATCCCAACGGGTCAGGCTCACCGTTGATGCCATGGACGCTGATGTGGATTCCATATCAGGAGCAAGAAAATGTGGGTGCATCAGTGGAGGAACGTATACCTCACCAGGATGTGAGTTCATCCACCACTCCTGATGGTCAGAAGCACCATCTGCATCGGAATCAGAACACTGCGGATTTGATGTGAGGTTGTACTCAAGGTAGTCGCTGAGATGATCTCCATCAGTATCAATCAGACGTGGATCACTGGTCACATTGAAGGTCATAGTGCAGGTCGCATTGAAGGCAACAGTGATCTCCCAACCATTGACCTCCAGCTGATTAGTCAAGCCGTCGCCATCCCAATCAGGATTATCATCAGTCAAACAGGGTTCATCACTCGTAGTAACCTGATGAAGTTTCCAGAGGACACGGGTTCCCGAAAGATTGTCACAATAGTAACAGATGTAGATATAACCCTGATCAACATAAAGGGCATCGCAATATCCGGCTCCAAAGAGATCATAGAGGTTCTTCCTGAAACTCATGTCTTCCATACCATTCCTATCGAACTTGCAAATATATGCGGACTCATTGAGCATTTTACCAATCGCATAGATATACCCCTCATCATCAACTGCGATATGACACATATCATAGAATGGGCCTTTTGGAATTGAGCCGAGGTAGCTACCATCAGTTGCATTCAACCTAATGATGCGACCGGGTTCAATGTCTGAAAGACAGCGACCGCGATCTGTCGCATAGAGAAGCCCATTCACATCATCTACTACGACCTCTAGTAGTTGCTGATCAACGATAGAAGGACCAGCCCAAGTGGCTAGGAGCATCCCGGTCGAACTATATTTCACGATATAATTCTCATGAGCAAGAAAGACGCTTGAATCTGCACCTACAACGACATCATAATTATGGCCATCTGTAGGCTGGGTCCAACTACCAGGATTGATGACAGACCCATCAAGGGAATATTGGTACAAATCCGTATGTGCCCAAGAGCCAGCGTCTATGAATTGCTGAATCACATAGATCCAGTCATTTGCATTGTCTACATCAACGGCCATGGCCTGAGCATACGGATAGACTGAGAGAACCAAGTCAGGGAAATAGTGCGATGGCACTGGCGCTACTGTGAAATTTGTGTAAAATCTCTCAACCCCAGTAACAGAATTTGGAACATAGATGTATCCTTCATCACTGAAAGCCAGACCTCCACCAAGATAGCTCTCATTTTCGGTATGCAAGAATCCTTGATAGATTGAGTCTTTCCACAGGTCATCGACATAAACATCAGCTGCACAGTCATCAATGTACGACCTGATCCTAGGCAAAGCCTCATCAGAATGCCTATCACCGTTTGTATCACCGCTTCTTGGATTCAAATGGCTTTGATATTCATCAAAGTCCACAACATCATCACCATCACTATCATTCATCCAAGGACTAGATGTAACAAGCATTTCAAAAGGAAGTGAGGAGTTTGACATATAGTCGAACCTAATCTGCCAACCAGCGATCTCAAGGTAGTCGAAAAGTCCATCACCATCAGAATCGCTGTCTGTGGCATTCGTGCCATAGAGGCACTCGTAATAATCACTAAGTGAGTCGTCATCAGAATCGCGTTTCCGTGGATCTGTGCCAATAGTCACTTCGAATGCGTCATTAAGCTCATCACAATCAGTATCATATGACCAGCGACTGGAAGAACCATAGCTGCTCTCAATTGTATTGTTCAATCCATCCATATCTGAATCGATAGCATGAATGGATCTCCATTCTACAAAAGCGTCAAGACTGTCCGGCATGACATCGAAATAGATTCGTGTGTATACGTAGGTCATGCTATCGAAATATTCGTCCTCATGTCGGCAATCGAATAGTCCTAGTACAGAATGTGACCAGATATCCCAAATATGATAGTCCGTGTGCAGCCCTATGGCAACTGGAAAATTAGGTGAAGCGACATCAGGCTCGATCCACACCGAGTAGTTGTACATTCTTGCTTCCCAGTAATCGCCAGGCACAATTCCAAACAGAGTGTTCTGGAGGAAATCATAGTCCGCAGTATCAGAACTACCAGTAGCAGAATTCGACCCGGAGGGCATATCCATACTTATCCAAGGGATGCTATAGCTTTGACCTACCCACCTTCGCTGCTCGGTTCCCGAACCGGTAACATTTCCTATCAATTTGCAGAACATCGTTAGTCTATCACCAACACTGAGAGTGGAATCATTAGTTTCGAATCTGATATCTGAAATGTCAGACAAAGGCAGTGTAGAACTAATCCTATCTACACTTCCAAAAATGGTCTCTGTTAGCCACTCAACAAACTTTGAGATGACACCACCACATAACTCAGCAAGCCCCAGTATCAGAGAAATTACTGCCGCTATTGCAAATCCAATCGGTCCTGCCATTGCGATGACTAGTAGGTGGATTCCTATCACCAGACTAACGATAGATGAGATTACGCCATATGTTGCCCCTATTTCCTGACCAAGCCTACCTCCAATCTCTTCAGCTATCAGAAATGCAGCATATATTGAGAGTCCAACATCTATCACAATGCACAAGATCCCGATGGCATTACTTCTGAAGAATTTGGAGACCTTTTGTGCAGATGTAACGGCTTTTCCGGCAGTAGTTACTCGTTGCCACAGTGCCTTCTCAGACCAGATAGCATTGCTGCGTGGACGGGTTTTCAGCATCATAAAATGCTCATCGAAATAAGTCCGGAGGAGCTTACAGGTTATTTTCAGTATGTCATCTCCAAATGTTCCAAAGACGCCTTTGGCGAACAGAACCCAACTTTCCACAATCGAGACATCGGGAACCTCATTGGTGAATCCCTCTTGGCAAACTATCCATTCTCCTGCTGTGAATTTGCACATCGTGATCATGAGGGCTTCTGTGGTGATATCGTCGTAGCCCCAGCTTCTGATTTCATCCATAATCTGCCCGATTGTCAAGGCTTCGTAGGTAGTAGTATTGTAGAAATAACAGGACAGGGACTTTACGTCTGATGTGTTGAAAATACCTAAGTCAAAACAGAGTACATGCCCAGCGACATAAGTGCCTTCGAGGACCTCAGACAAATCGGCGATCTTGATTCTGTGTGCGCCAGCTATGATCACAGGAAGTATTTTGAATGAGGGGAGAGTATCAAGCGCATGGGGCAGAAGATCATTACTCAGAGATACATATGCGTGGTCAACTCCGCGAAATGATTGATTCTGGTACATCAAGCCTATCTCATGATCAGCCAGCACAGCTGGGATATCCCAGAGAGTAGTTGTGGAATTCCTCAAGAAATCGTACGAGAGAAGTCCCTGAGCCGCTATTGTTTGATTACGATTATTGCTATAGTAGACACCCATGTTGGTGTAGTAGCACTCCTGAACAGAGATACCTGAGAATCTGAAGCTATCATCGTATATCTCCAAGGTTATTGGTTCTGGATAGATGCCAAGGTCTGCGATCTGAAAGACCTCTTCAGAGGTGCTATTTGCGATCATTAGACCATTAGCACCTGTTGCAACATACATACCCGTCGCTATCGATCGCAGTGACATCTGATTTTGAGAGGTGTTGTAAGGCATGAAAGTTTCGCTTTGACCAAGTTCGGTCCCATTGAAATACAAAAGACCATTGGGGGAAACTGATAGGAAACCGCCACCAAGCATCCGTAGAGCGATCATTCCATCAGCCAAGTCGATTTTCTGCAAGGCAGAAGAGGAGAAGAGGTCAGTTGCATTTGCAACAGCTAAACCGTTGGAGTAAGAGGAGAGGAATGCACCTTCATCATCCATCAATGCAATTGCTTGTCTGTCTGTATAACCAACGACCTTCCATATGAGCTCTGCATGCAATGAGAGATTGGTAAAGGTCATTTCGGGGATATGGATTCTTGATTCTAATGCAACAACACTCCCAGAGTCGTAAACAGAGGTCAAAGCAGCAAGCAATCCATCATAGGTCACTAGCATAGGATACCCCTCGACCAACCTCTGGTCAAGTTCGAAGTTTATACTGAGATTCAGAAAAGGTAATACCTGCACATCTTTTTGCGATCCGTCTAAATCCTGCATCCTATCTTCTGTATCGTTTGGCCAATCCCACCATTGATCAACAAGTCTGGTGTGCAGGGGATTATCTGGAACTATCTGAAATGAGATGTAGAGGGGCTTTCCATCAGTAGTTATTTGGATATCAAAAGCATCATTGATTGAAGATTTCGCATTTGGCGAAAGGTCAATCGCATCGCTCACACCATCATTATCATTGTCGAAATCCCATGCATTTGGAGTTCCATCACCATCGATGTCTAATGAAAGAACATTTCGGATTTCATGATTGTCTGGAATACCATCTTCATTTGAATCCGCTGCCAAAGGATCAAGGTCGTTGAAAACCTCGTAAGTATCATTGAGTGTGTCGCGATCAGAATCAGTATCATTGAAGTCTGTACCGATGACTGATTCGATGATGTCCCAGAGTCCATCACCATCACAGTCAGTCTGATTGATCAAAGGAGTCACTAACTGGAGCTCTGTTACTAGATCCTTCAAAGTAACTGGTGTCTTTGCAGGACCAATCTCAGCGAGTACGCTCCTAACGAGGTCTTCAGAAGATCGTAGGCCGACCTCCTCATTTGATGCGTATCCATTCATCTCAGGATGATCCAGCGCGCTCTTGATATCTGCCCCGAAGAATAAGAACATGAAAAATAGTGTAACGAAAATCAGGTAGATTCGTTTCAACTTACTAACCTTCCTCTAACTACTGACGCGAAAACCAAACAAACCAAATAACTTCCACCAGGCCGCTTGATAAACTTAGTTGTCAAAGTTCTGTTTCAGATAGCAAACTGCAATCTACCCAAGTGGATTGCATCATCAATCGAAAGATGCCAGTCAAATTAATCCAAAGACCGTTTGCATGAGTTCTGCAAGTCTGGTAAAGGACTGCATCGCAGGAGATCCCAGACAGAGTATTTCAAAGAAATACCTAGATTCGAGTCATCCAGCAGCGTTATTCTATCTTGGAAAGATTCACCTTGCGAGAGGGAAACAGAAGGATGCGAAGAATGCATTCAAGAAAGCAAAAGATAAGGCTAAGAAGCATCCGGAGTTCCTTGCAGAAATCGAGGATGCTCTAAGCCGGCTATAGAAGCGAGCCTTGTAAATGATACTCTTCATTTGTACTTAGTCTTATAGAGAATAACACCTACCAATCCCACAACCGCACAACAAACAGTTGCAGCAATGGTCAGCGACAGGTCGAAATCAGAAAGATCAGATGTTGTAGTCGAATCAGTAGGTTCGACATAGGAAGCTTCGATAAGCCACTTTGAAACTTGGAAAAGGAGATCCCATTCTGATTCCGGATCTTCAAAGTCGTCAGCGAAGTTCGTGTCATCCCTGTCGTCATCTTCCTCATACTCTGCATGTGGGCTTGAGAGAAAGACCGTTCCATTATTATCCTTGAGCGCTATCATCCCAGGTCGATCATTGTGGTCATAGGATGCTATGGTATGAATGTCATACCCAGGAGTCGGGATGAAGTATTGAGAATTGTAGTACATGACCGAGATATTCTCCGGGCAACCAGAGAGGTCCGGTCCCGAGCAGTTCCGATCAATATGCATGGGAGTCATGTGCATGATAGAGCCAGGCTCAGACACGACTGCCATCTGACCCCTGAAGAAGCGCAAGTATTGTGCTCCGAAGGTGGCACCGCCACAAATCCCGAAATATGAGCCGCCTTGAGCAACGAAATCCTTGATCATCTGCTTTCCGTCCGAATCAAGCTCACTGTTCGCTGTGCTTTCGGATCCTCCTGGCACAACAAGGATATCGAAATCACTAAGAGACCCATTCTTGATCTGCGATGCTGTCATGTTTGCGACCGTCGCGTTCATCCACCCGAACATCCGATTGAGAGCATTGCGACTCGAAGGCATCACACCAATTCCCTTGTATATGGCTACATTTACTCCAGAGAGGTCAGTAATTCCTGGCTGAGCGTCAATCGCTCGCAGCGAGAAAGAGGATAGACTCAGAAGGAAGAGCATTGCGATACTAAGTACTCTACGACAATGAGATGCTTTCGGTCTCCTTTTCATCGATCATCATCTCTTGAATCAATATACGAATGTTGCAACATTATTAAACTCAGTACATTGACGCAAGATGGCATAAGGTGGAATAATCACAATCTGCGAATGATATCAACAGCTGTACTTCTTTTGTCATGTGAGCTTCTTGATTCAAGTTATTCAGGCGCTATTGAAAATAAAGCAGAGATCAGTGCCAATCATGCTATTCAGCGAATGTCTCTGAAGTCTTCTTGGCAAACACCCAATACTGTCGTTCACCTCCAAGCTTGAGAATCCCCTCGAACAAGACATCAAAGCCTAGATTCTGAATCACAGCGAGAGTATCCTTCGGATCATTAGTACTCCACAGCATAGGCTCTCCGAAGAATTCACTCATCCCTTCTGATTCTGATGTGCCTGTGTTTATCACAAGGATTCCATCGCTCTTGAGTACACGATGGAACTTCTGCAGTATTGCTTGATGGTTGCTGCGCGGTATATGCCACAGGGTGTACACACAGATAACACCGTCAAAGGAGGAATCAGGAAAGTCCAGATCTAGAAGGTTCTGCTGATAGAAAGTCGCATCAGGAACATTTACTCTGGCAAGGTCGATCATCTTCTGGGAGATATCCACACCGGTGACATCGAATCCTCTTCTGACCAGAAATTCAGATGTTGGCGTTCCGACACCACAGCCTGCATCAAGGACTCTACCTGAAGGTGGAAGCAGTGTAGAGAATCTCTCCAGCTCGCCTCGGAATTTCTCATTGTCTCTAAATCTATGATAGGTTGCTCCCATTCTATCATAGCTCTGCTGAACTGTCTTGAATATATTCACTGGCATCATTTCCTTGGCAATTTCAAATAAGAACTAGAGGCTCACGACTAGGAGCCGTAGAATATTCAAATTAACTATATTTAAATTATTAGGTTGATGTAATTTGATGTATTCCCTTTCTTCAGCACATTACATTTAAGGAGGGAAAAATCTGCGGCGAAATCATGATAGCCTCTTCAGATTTTCTGGCAACTCTCAAGTGCCATGACTTCACATTCGGATCTGGCGTTCCCTGCTCCTATTTTGCCAGACTCATTGATGCACTTGCGAATCAACAAGAGATATCGTATATTCCAGCGACAAGAGAGGATGAAGCAGTTGGGATCGCATCAGGAGTCGCTTTCGGAGGGAAAAGGGCCTTTGTGATAATGCAGAACTCAGGATTTGCCACCATTGGAGATGCACTCACTTCTCTGGCGCAACTCTACAAGCTACCGATGCTGTTGATAGTTAGCTGGCGAGGACTTGAACCTGATCGCGACTTTCCGGAGCATTCTATCATGGGAAACATAACTGAAGAAACCCTTGATGCCTATCAGGTCCCATATTGGATACTCTCTGAAGAAGAATGGCAGGATGTCATGAAGGAATCGCTTTCGAAGATGAATGAGACCTCTCGGCCAGTTGCTCTCCTAGTCAAGCAGGGGGTGTTATGATCTTAATGCATGGCTTTGAGATTCTCCAAGAGTTGGCTCATATCCTTACTGGAGAAGAGCTCATCGTGAGTAGCAATGGCAACATCAGCAGACAAGTCTATCACTACCTACCGAGGCCACAAATATATCTCAGAGGAAGTATGGGACTACCGATCTCCATTGGGTTAGGTGTTGCGGTGGCGAAGCCAGAGAAACAAGTTCTCGTCATCGTGGGAGATGGAAATCTACTAATGGGACTCGGAGCATTGGCTACTTGTTCATTCGTCAACCCGAAGAACATGAAGATATTGATACTAGACAACAACGAATATGCAACAACAGGACATCAAAAGACATCTGCGAGAATTTTGAACTATCCAAAGCTGCTAGATGGTTTTGACATTAAGAGCATTGAGCCGATTATGATTGACGAATCCACTGAAGGTGTCAGAGTGAAGCTGGAGCAGCTCCTTCAAGCAACCCAGCTCTATGCATTGCCTGCAATGATCGGGAACGAATCCCCTGTTCTCAGCAACATACCTTTGCATCCAGAGGAGATCACAAAATCTCTGAAGTGAATCTAATGAAGTATTCAATCTTCAGAATCCTACTCATTTCCAACCTCATCAATGAGAACAATATCATCAGTTGCATCATTCAGCAGTCCATTCTTCTTTGAATAGAGATAGGACCTTGCTAGGACTATGAAACCGAGTATGATCAGAGCTATGGCTGCTACAAAGCTCCCACGATAGCCATCAGCATTGCTAAAGCCTTGGGAGATGAGGATGTCTGCAATAGGACCGGCAATCAACGTCGCAGCAATACCCCAGCTGAGAAAGAAGGTCGCATTGTAATAGGCGAATAGACGTCCTCTATACTCCTCTGGTGCCATTCTCGCAACGATCGAATAGCTTGATGACTCTATCACAACGTGAGAGGAGCCAATAAGGAACGATGAGATGAGTACCAATATGAAGGTCGGTGCAAAGATAAGCCATGTGATCGCTAGCATCGACAATGTGACTCCAAATGCCATAACCTTGTTATCTTCTGCCTTTGCTATGATCGAACCGACTATCAATCCAGCAAGCATTGATGCGATACTGCCAATATTGCTATAGAGTGCGATCTGCTCACCATCCGCTCCAAAGCCAGTCGGATCTGCCAGAAAGAGACTTGATATGATGGCAATGGAGTTCCTTCCAAAATTGATGAGGACCAAGGCCGCAATGAAAAGGAGATAGCCCCGTCGCAATACTGACGGTAGATCACTTAATGGCTTGTTTCCATTTGACCCAGATTCACCAGTACCTATCGAATCGGATTCTCTTCCCATTCTAATTGAATAGTATACAATAAAGCTTGAGAGAATCATCACTACCGCGGCGATGAAGAAGATGCTACCGTTCGCAAAACCTACACCATTATCGAAGAGGAATCCACCTAGATATGCGCCACCGATACCACCAAAGCCGCCAATGATTGAGAGCTGACCCATGATCCTCTTGCGCTCATCGAGATCTGTGAGTTCAGAGAGAAGAGCAGACCAACCAACATTGGACATGCTCCAGAATACCTCGATGATTCCCAGACTGATGATGATAATGTAACCTGCGCTGATAGGCTGACTCGATACAAGGAAGAACTGGTACCCGAAGACCATGAATATGTGGCCAAAGCCAGCGAGGAACTCTCCTAGTGCGACGAATTCAGTGGGTCGTCTGTATCTATCAAGAGCATTCCCCCACAGGAGCGATTGTGTGCCAGCATTGGCTATCATTCCTACAGTCGCCATCAAGGTGACTTCAGTGGTTGAGAGTCCCAGAGACCTAAGGTATATGGACAAGAATGTATAGACAATGGAGCGTCTGAAGTATGAAAGGACCTGAAATGTAGAAAGTCCAGTGAATTCTCTTCCTTTTAGTCTGGAATAGTGTAAGAAGCTCAACTTGGATTCTCGGCCTCGGTCTGCATCTTAAATAGTATTGTCTATGGTGAAGGACAATGTATTTTTCTGCGCGCGGCAAAGAAGGAATCAATTATGAAGAAACGAAACAACTCTTTGACGAAGTAATGATAACACTCACAAGAGTAATCTTACGAAGAAGTATTCGTATGCTATATTCTCCTATCCAAGACAAGGATCTTTGGAAGCTTCAATAGCTTCCCCATATTACGACCAGTTGTTCCACCTTTATAGCGTAGTCGCCTTTTCCCAAATCGATTTTTACCTGTCATCATCTTAGCCGTAGAATACTCACCATTCGTGAAGTACATCAGATCCTCTGGGTCTGATATTAGTTCTAGGTCATATTCATCCAACTTCCCTTTATTCAGAGTGTATACACCATCATGAGCGACCAGATTTAGCCAGAGGACGAAATCCTCCTCAACGTGCAATCCCAGATTGATTCTTGCCTCGAACTCATCAAGTATCTTGGCATTCTCAGGAATCCTCCGTTTATCTGCGATAACATCATCGATGACCGTCTTGAAGGTCAAGAATAAGGTCTCTTGCGCTGATTCATCCATTGCTATCCACCTTGTGATTCTAGAAGTAATCTGTATCAATCATACCAGCGGTTCGAACCAATTCCTTGGCGGCATCTGTTGCCTTGAGGACCTTGGCCATATTCCCTTGGATCTTTGCCTTACCACTCAATAGTCCACGGATTGGATCGAGTTCACCCTTTAGTATCGAGATCCATGTGTCATAGCTCGCCTCGTACGTGTACTCGGCACCAAGCTTCTTGGTATCACTTGCGCTTTCTCCCTCAGCGACCACTTCATAGTCACTTTCTCCAGAGATTGCTTTGACACCCGTGCATTTGCCATGTTTCAATCCGACAAAGGCAAAGATGTCATGAACTAGCTTCCCACTGGCTCTTACAATGAAAACAAAGTCCCCAGTCCACCAAGATGCTGCCTTTGCATAAGCATCATTCTTATTCAAAGCTACTTCATAGAGCTCTAACCACTCTGGTGAAAATAGTTCCGCCATTATCTAACCTCTCCTTCAACTCAGGAATTCATCTCAACATATGAAGGAGAACAGCTAGATAAATGGTTTCAACCACCTGCAACTAACGGAAAGACTGCTATGACATCCCCCTGTTCAAGGATTGTGTCTAGACCATCCAAGAATTTAATCTCCCGGCCATTCTTCAGAAGGGTTATCTCATCCTTCATCTCATTATTCTTACCCATGATTGCCGCCCGTATCTTGGAGTTCTCACATATCTTGTCAAGAACTTGAGAAACCTTGGCTGGTTCATCCATGTCGAGTTCTAGCACAGAGTGACCACCGATTTGGTCTCGGAGGTATGCATAGAACTTGACCGTGATTCTCAATCAATCACCTTGCTCAATATCCAGACAGCACGCTTATAAAACCGTACAGACACAGTTATGGGATTAGGGGTCCTTCGAGAAATGCATGGATACATGGGAAAAATCCTGAGAGTGAATCTTACAACTAGTTCCATCAGTGAAGAGTTTCCTGATGATGAAACCCTGAGAAAATATCTCGGCGGGTCAGGATTGGCAACGAAATATCTCTTTGATGAAACTGAACCCGGAATCGACCCACTAGGACCCGAGAACAAACTCATCTTCATGACAGGGCCACTCACTGGAACGCAGTCTCCTAGCACAGGCCGCTATAGTGTTGTGACGAAGGCACCTCTCACGAATGGATGGGGACAAGCGAACTCAGCAGGATTCTGGGGACGGGATTTCAAACGCTCAGGATTTGACGGTGTGATATTCGAGGGAGTTTCACCCAGACCAGTATACCTTCTTACGGATGATGGAAAGGCAGAGCTCCTTGATGCAGGAAAACTCTGGGGGATGAATACATCTGAAACTACCAGAATCTTGAAGGAGAAACACGGGTCAACATTCAATGTAGCCTGCATTGGCATTGCGGGAGAGAATCTCGTCAAGTATGCGGCCATCATGAATGACTGCGATGAGGAGAACTGGGGACGGGCAGCAGGTAGGTGCGGGGTTGGTGCAGTGATGGGCTCGAAGAACCTCAAAGCGATTGCATCGAGAGGGACATTGCAAATCCCTATCGCAGACCCAGAGAGATATCGAGAGGAGGCTAAGCAGAGATTTGATTGGGTGAACCAGAGTATCCTGAAGATGACACTCGAGGTCTATGGAACAGCGACGATGGTCGACCTTGTCAATGTGAAAGGTGGAATCCCCACCAAGAATTGGCAAACTGGCGTATTTGAGAATGCAGAGGCTATCAATGGAACTGCCATCAATGAGAAGATACTGGTGAAGAGAAAGCCTTGCTTTGCATGCCCGATACATTGTGGGAGAATAGCAGAGATCAAGGCGGGACCCTTCAAGAGCAAAGGAGAGGGACCTGAGTACGAATCGATCAGCTCATTTGGAACGATGTGTGGCATAGATAATCTGGAAGCCATCACACTCGCACATTTCCTCTGTAATGAGTATGGACTAGATACGATCTCTGCCGGTAGCTCAGTGGCATTTGCCATGGAATGCTATCAGCGTGGAATCCTGAAACCTGAGGATGTTGATGGTCTGGACTTCTCATGGGGAAATGCCCAACTCATTGTAGATATCATAGAGAAGATAGCAAAGCGAGAGGGGATAGGAGATCTCTTGGCCGAAGGTACCATGAGGATGTCCCAGAAGCTTGGACAGGGCTCAGAGCATTTCGCTATGCATGTCAAGGGTCTCGAGTTGCCGGGTTATGATAGCAGAGCAGCAAAGGTGACAGGTCTCGCATACGCTGTTGCTAATCGTGGTGGAGACCATATCACCGCATATATTGAAGGTCCAGCTTTTCTCAACATGCCCTTCATGATAGTAGAAGAGGCAGATGTTGGAGATCCCTTACGAGAGATACCTGAGACCGCCTTGATTGTGAAGAACTTTGAGGACTCATTGGGCAATTTCGATGCGATTGGTGGATGCAAGTTCATGGGAATGGTGCTCACAGCGGACGACTGGGCAGGACTGATGTCTAGCTTGATGGGTATCGATATGACTGCTGACGAGTTCCGAAGGACAGGAGAGCGCATCTACAACCTTGAACGTGCATATCTCATACGAGAGGGATTCACGCGCGCTGATGATACCCTTCCACCTAGATTGCTTGAGGACCCATTGCCTGAAGGTCCTGCAGAGGGACAGGTTGTGGATCTTGACATCCTCTTGGATGCATATTACCAGTATCGAGGATGGGATGAGTATGGGAGGCCCACCATCGAGAAGCTGGAGGAGCTTGATTTGGAATGGCTAGTAGATGTTATACACGGAGATATAGCACCAATTCAAGAAGTCGTTAGAAAGAAGGTGAAGGATCTACAAGAAGTTGAGCGTAAGCAAGTTGCTGAGGCGAGGAAAGCATCAGCTAGTGATAAGCCCTGGTTTGACAAGTATTTCATTGGACCATTCAAGCTATCCTATACGATGAAGCCATATCCCGAGATAAACATCTACAGCTTCTTGGAAGATACAGCACGAGAGTTTCCAGATGTTATCGCGTGTGAGTATGTTGATGAGGAGATGACATATCCTGAGCTGAAAGATCGAGTAGATAGACTCGCTTCAGCATTTATTGCATTAGGTGTGGAGAAAGGCGACAAGGTTGCGACAGTATTGCCGTCATGCCCTGAGTTCATCATTGCAGACTATGCTGCTATGAAGATTGGTGCGATACATGTGCCTTTGAGTATCCTACACAAGGCTGATGATTTGGAGTATGAGCTGAAAGAAAGTGGCGTAGAGGTCGTCGTCTGTTCCTACAGAAGGATAGAACGAGTCAATCAGGTGAAGCCGAAAACGAAGGTGAAAAAAGTCATCTATGCTCCAACTAAACTCTACCCGGATTACGAATACCCCAAAATGGAGAAGATCGATGATCCGAACTACTATCTCATGAGTGATTTGCTCAAG
>JAFGAR010000010.1 GCA_016933575.1 Candidatus Thorarchaeota archaeon | reverse complement strand
CTATTCGTAACAAAGTCATTTCTTAATTTCATGTCTTTCCTACCCATCGATATATTCAATGTGGAAACTCTTGGTTCGTCCAACGCGCAATCCATTTGGACAAAAGATTGGACCTCCATCTCCCCAAGCAATCCACATTTCTTGTTGTGAGTTAGGAGGAAATGTGCGTGTCTTTGACACAGCTTCTCGAAATCTTTGTAGAATCTCAGGATCATCACCTGGCAGCTGTCGAGGATTTTCTCCATCCCAATCCTCATCACGGTATTCTCCCCAATCAACCAGTTCCCAGGGACCCCCTGCAGCCTCTTGCATTAGATCCCAGAGATTTTTTGTTTGGGAAGTGATATTCTTGATTAGATACAAAGAAGAGCTACTATTAGTAATGAAATCGGTTCTTATCTTCATAACACACCACCCTTATCCACTTGTTCACCAAAGAGTGATATAAGCATGTATTAAAACGCTACGAACCTTTGATTTCAAGTCCCAATTCCCTAAAAGTTGACTTCAAAACCTCAAGGTCCTCAGATTTCATGCGCCAACCGATACCCAGCTTATCCAAGATCAGTCTACCATAGTAGGTCCCCTTTAGCTCTTCCAGCGAGATATACCCTTCTGAATCCCTTTTCAGTTCAATTCTATTGAGTTCCTGCTTTCTAAGTTCAAGAATCTTCGGAATCAATCTTGCAGCGACTGTTTCCTTCATTCTTGCAACATCCAGCTCGTGAGTTGAATCATTCCTTTCAAGTTGCTTTTCAAGGAGTTCGACCGCCTTCATATACGCTGTATACAACCCTTCTGAGAATGACATGTTCTCTTCGATCGCATTTGTTACATCTTCTAGTGGCTTTTCAAGTCCTGCCAATTCAGTCATCGAGAGAGCACTTAGTGCGATATTCTTAGGCAGCATCTCCAAACGCTTCTTTACACCTTGCCAACCATCATCGTTGTATATCTTCTCAGCAAGATCAGGACCTAAAATCCAAGATATCCTATCCATGACCTGGGAAAATCCATATCTCTCATTCGATGTCAATATTTCCTTTAGAAAGGGATCTATCACTAATATTGTGTTCGCTTCTACTTGCAAGAGAATATTCCCTCTCTCGTCCTCGTTCTGATAGTATGTTGCATCATGAGGTTGAATAACGACCTTGGATCGGGACCAAGAACTCCCCGACCAGCTTTGTGCGACTGGAGATAAATCCAGATATGGAAGAGGATTGCCAATTAGTGACAATTTCCAGATGTGTGAATTATCGGAAAGAGGAGAGAGATCTAATTTTTTGATGTTGTTGTGCGATAGATCAATTACTGCCAGATAGCCACCAGATTTTAGAGGACTTAGATCAATTTCTGCTATTTTATTTCGAGATAAGTTCAACTGAATTAGATTCGCTGATTCGATATGAGAAAGATTGAGATAACCGATTTGATTTCTATCCAAGAACAGATTTTGAAGTCCTTTACATCCCCGCAAAGGTTCCAAATCCACTCCCTCAAGATTGTTTCCTGATAGATGGATATGTTGAAGATTAGTACACCTTCTCAATGGAGATAAGTCAATATCACGAAGATTATTGTCTGAAAGTACGAGCGTGGAGAGTCCCATGCATTCACTCAGTGGTGATAGGTCCAAATCATCTAATTTGTTAGAAGCGAGTTCAAGAATTGCCAGACTTTTACATGAAGCTAGTGGCTGTAAATCTATTTTCTGAAGCTCGTTATTTGAGATGTTTATCCATTTCAAACTTGAGCTATTCTTGAGTGGTGACAAATCCACATTATAAAGGAAATTATTTTCGAGATAGATTCGCTCAATATTATTGAACTCGCTAATGTCATCAAGGTCTATAGATGAAAGACTATTGTCATTTAACCATAGTATTGTAGCACTTTTCGCAATCTTCAATTCGACTTCAGAACCAGAACGTATTCCTTTGAAAGCAACAATCTTTGATTTCTCAGAAGCCATCACAAGCCCTCAATATTACTTGAAAATGCACCCATAAAAACTGCAACTAGAAATATTCTTTTCTCAAATCAAGGGGATTGGCAAAGCGTAATTGCACAATTGACGAGTTAGTCCTAGACGGCGGATGAAGATAAAGGTAAAATTAGGGTCGGATGACCTCGCAAGGGGCACCCGCGCTTTCCTTCAATCATTTCTTTTCTTGCATAATTGGTGATATCTATTCATCCTTATTATGTGGCCGAAAGCCATAGCCGCCCTTTCCTGAAGGCCCCATACCGCTTATTGGAAAGGCTCCTGTGGACGTACATGTATCATTTGGAAAATAGGACATAGCTGCCCCTTGGGCTGCTGAGATCGGACCGGAGCCATCAACCGGACGGGGTAGTGTTCGAGCATACCCTCCGGTTGTTGCACGCGCAGTACAGGCTTTGTAGATCACTAGCAGAATAAAGGCTAGAGGCACAAAACCGGACAGGAATGCCATAAGCCACACATCAGGACTTAGCAAGGATTCTAGTTGCATCTACTTCAACCTTCATCTGGACATCATGATTAACAATTGTGAATATTAACCATTTGATAGAGCCTACAACTACCTTGGTCCATGGACCCTGAAACTCAGGTCGGAAAATGATGCCTATTTCTTCCTTCGTTTCACAGCTACTGCTATCACAACAGCAGCAATGAGCACACCACCAATGATTGCGTATGTCATGAAATCAGGCGGAAGCAACGTGGTTCCTGTGCTGGTCCCTGTACCTGCGCCAGTATTGATGGTGAAGGCACGTGTCGGTGCGAACTCACCTACTTGTCCGGTCTCATCGATTCCTGCAACTCGCCAATACCATTTTCCATCATCCAAAGATTCTGTGACTAGATATTCGGATGCTGTGAGCGTTAGGTTCACGAGGTCCTCTGAGTCAAATGACACGGTCGTGTCGAGCTGCAAGAGGTAAGCCACTGCGAACTCGAGACTGTACCAATCAAAGGATGGTGTGTTCGTGTCAAGGGTCGTATCTGACAAAGGCTCGTCCAGTTCAGGAGATGGAATATGCGCTGTGCAGGTCATATTGATAGAGTAGATAATTGGTGATGTGGAATAGCTCGAGCTATGGAGTTCTGCGCGCCACTTCAACTGCTCACCTCGAGCATAGAAATTATACTTCACATCAGGAAGGACCTCATTCCAATACGACCCATTTCGTGCTGAGGCGTAGTAGACGATGGAGGTGCTAGCTGGGATGTATGCATCGACTTGGAGTGTGACATCCACTATAATGTCGTCCTCGTTATATGTTTCGAAGAGAGGGTCAGATTGGACTACTGCGAACGGCTCATATTGATACCAGTACTCTGTGACATTCCTGCATCGATAGATCTCAATCACGGCAGAGTCACCCGTGAAGCAAATGAACTCATTTGTGAAGACAAAGTCCCTGTATGGTCCGTAGCCTTCAATCCGTTGATGCTGGAAGATCTTCACAGGATGTTCGGGGATTGTGATATTGACTATATCAAACACATCTTGGGCACGGAATAGCATATTGGAGATGATATCGAAGCAGTGGTAATTGCCAGTAACATTAGATATGCTTTCAGGAGATGCAGGATTTGAGATGTCGAAAAGGCATACTTGTTGGGAGGCGCGGAACGCAAATAGATTCCCAACAGCCAGGACAGAGGCGGCACCAATAGCTGTAGCGACCTGTGAGATTTGAGAGGGATTGTAGATATCACTGACATCTATGATTTGGAATCCGGTTTCCTCTCCCAGATACAAGGTGGTACCATGCAAATCCAGAGCGTATGCCTTATCAACCATGTAGGTATAATTCGCAATCGATATAACTGCTTCAGGATCTGAAACATTGAGAATCTTGATTCCCTCCCTATAGCATGCTACAAATGCAACATCATTCTCTACGATTACCTGATAGCTTCGATTACCCAGATCGTATTTTTTCGTAAGTGTTGGCAATGCAGGATTCGAGATATTGTATATGGACAGTCCGCTCTCAGTAGGAATGAATAATAAACCGCCGACGATATCCATATCCGCATAGGCTGATGTAGCTGTTATTGTTGTTGTACTAAGCAGATCAGGAGATGTTACTTCAGATATATTGTAGATGTATAGTGTCTTGTAGTCGATGATATACGCAAGGTTGCCCACAATATCAAGTTCAGACCCACCTCCTGACATGTATTCGTATCCCTGCAAATCAAATTCACGGTGCGGAAGCGAAATCGCTCCAGACCCAATTCCCGTGATATTGGAAACGGACTCATCGATGAACGAGCCATCTATGAACGTTTCATCATGATTTCCTGTATAGGCACTGACCTCCACAACCATAGGTGGGAATGCAGCAAGTGTGCCCATCAATAGAGAACAGAGTAGGAGAAGTCGTACCTTTCGAACCATCCTTCTCATTTGACATCGCTCCCTCAAAAAGGATAGATAATTCGCGAAGTCATATTTTAATTAGCTATATATTGTGATTTTTGATTGATTGAATAGTATTATTTCTATTAGTATCGATGAAATAGAGAATCTGGCCATTAGCAATCACTGAGCGATCAGAAATTGACATTTGATTCGGCAGACTAAAGAGGGAGTATATTCTTGCCAATGAACGAAATTCAGCATGCAACTTGGATGTGTGATGGGATTTCAGTGTAGGTGTTCACAAATTGACATCTGAATCTGCAGAATTTGAGAAAGTAGCTCCGTTGATACTCTTCGGTTTGAACATCGGATATGGTGCTTTCCTGACACTCTTTTCGCTATATGGATTGATGGTGATAGGTGCCCTTGCGCTTATTCCAGTAGTAGTTGGATTGGCGCTTATGCTTGTTGCATGGATGTACCTCAAGCCAATACGAAAGGAGGGATGGTTGTACGCCATAATCCTCAACATCATCACAATACCATTGGCAATACTGCTATTGCCAGACCCAGTGCTGATGGCATTCCCAATTACGTTCGCGGTACTGATCGTCTTCATCATGATTTTGCCGCCAATTAGAAAGCCATATTCCTGAAAAATAGCGTAGGGCAATCCTCTGTGATTGCCCTCGATTTTCTCTCTTTGTCAGAAGAATCAATCAGAGAGATATCTCTTGTTAGATGAAGACATGCCAAACTAGAACATGCTCTTTGTGGCCATCATATCTTCATGCAGAGCCTGAAGATCCTCCTCATGCTCCACCTCGTCCTCGAGGATCTCTAGCACGATATGATAGGTGATAGGATCCTTATCCTTCGTCATCTCGACCAGCTTGTTATAGACATCGATCGCACAACGCTCGGCCTCTATGTTCTGCTCGATCAGCTTCTTGACAGAAGGATCTGAGGGGGCTTCATACCCACAGTTGGTGTGCTTGTCCCAATCACTGGGCTTCAGGAGAGGAGTACCTCCAAGCTGAATGATCCTCTCGGTCAACATACCCGCATGCTTGAGCTCCTCCATTGCATGCTCGATTAGTTCTGCGACGACTGCTCCTCGCATGGGGCCCACTGCTACCTTGGCACCAATCCAATATTGGTAGTAAGCAAGCCACTCATCAGCGAATGCCTTGTTAAGCAGTTCGAGCAGCTCATCCACGTCAAGTTTTACAATCTCTCTTCCTCGTTTTCCCATTTCTAAATCCACCTCAAGTTATGGAATGTTCGTCGATATTCTAATAGATTATTGGAATAGGACAAATATTCGTATAACTTTTGTAAGAGTCACATTCAAGAGGTTGTATATATTCACTTGCTTTCAGGACTTTCCGATTGAATTTGAGAAACATTGTCCTCTATTGTAATGCCATTTATTCTACATAGTGTGGATCCAGCCCTGATTATCAGCTAATGGCAACTTCCCCCAATTGGCATTCTTAGCCACTACTTCTAAAAGCTTCATTAGGAAGTTTGTCACCAGTGAGATTGGGGATGAATAGGTTTGGGCGCGAATAGATTCATGATAGTTTTACTGGTGCTCTTACTCGGCTTTGTTGGTATGGGAGTAACTGAAGAAATGGGAATCCATCTATCCTCTACTGATATACATCTAGCACAAAGCTATATCGAGCATGAAGATATTCTCATTGAGAGCAATACAGACTTCGCAACACAAGGATGGCTGGGGAGCGGTACAGAGAGTAACCCCTACATCATCGAATGGTTGAACATAACAGGACATGGGGGCTATGGCATCAGAATCTACACTACTGATGTGTATTGTATAATTCGACATTGCATCATACAGACATTCTATGGTGGAACTGCAACAGGTATACATCTGGCCTATGCAAAAAATGTGGAAATTGATGATTGTGATATTCATGTCGATGGGTACGGAGCTACCTTTGCATGGTCTCAATACTGCAGCATTAGAGATAGTAGAATCAAATGGGCGTCAAAAGGCATCAACTCTATAGATTCTAGCAATTGCATCGCTGAGGACAACATCATCTGGGAGATGGATCAAATCGGCATAAATTTGTGGCTATGTGATAGATGGACGGTACAGAACAATACGATCTATGATGCGTTCCATCAACAAGGAATATACTGCAGGGAATCTGAGAGGATGGAGATTGATGGGAATACTATCTGGAACGCAAAGCACGAAGGCATCTTCATCGAATCATCTGATTCTGTCACGGTTACTGAGAACACGGTCCACCATGTCGGACCTTCTACAGCGTCCTCAGATACCGGACATGGCATTCGGGCTCTTGATTCAGAGGGAATCCAGATCTTAGACAATAGCATCTACAATAATTCAGGAAACGGTATTCTTGCAGAATCAGATCTCGCTACTATTGAAGGGAATCTCATCCATAATAACGAGGGGCATGGCGTCATGATAGATGGAGCTTCGAGAGTCGAAGTTAAGAACAATGATATCTTTTGGAATGAGAAATATGGAGTGTATATGACAAACGCAGCGCTTTGTGATATCTACGGGAATAGAGTAGCGAAAAATCGCCAAGGAGAAGCCTATGATGATCAAACACAGGAGGGCCTATGGAATGCATGGGATGATAGGATATCGACTGGTAATAGCTGGGGAGATTATTCAGGAACTGGAACGTACTTAATCGATGGCCCTGCGGGAGCAGTAGATAACTATCCTGAACAGCAAGTAAGCACACCAACACAACTCACCTCAACGCAACCCACTCCAACCGAAGGTAATGAATTCGATTTTGGAGTGATATCGATAGTAGTCACAGTGGCATCAGTAGGATGCATAGCTCTATTCTTAATCCTCATCTTGCGATTTAGAATAAGATCATCAAACGTATGAGGACTGAGTTTAGGACAGACGGGAAGGAAACAGCAGCGTCAGTGTTAAGCTTGTTGCAGAATGTATAACACACTTCAGAATAGGCAATCAATAGGACATATAAAAACAGCCACTAATTCTAAATAGAATGGGAAGGTGCGATAGGTAGGTGAAAATGTGAGAGTGGAAAGGGTCATTCTTCTGAGGGGTTTGTGGAATCCATCAGAAATCGATATTGAATCAGTTCCGGGTACTCTTCAGCCCACTCTCGAACAGAAAACACTCGTTGAAGCAGAGTGGCTAAGAAAGCCTTTTGATGCTCAGGATCTTCCACTTTGGAGATATGAAGGCTATAACCTCATACAGAATCGTTTGAAGCTAAGAGTGAGTCTATGTACCTACAGATGGCATTTTGTGCTCAGGCACCAGACGTACCAGACACATGATGAATATCCTAATCCCCTCAGCGCTACTACTCTTATCCATACTCAGGATGACAAGATAATTCTCGGAATCAGAAAAGGAAGTGACCAAGGAAATACACTCCATGCAGTAGGGGGTGGGTTCATAGACCCCCTCCCAAGTCCGGAGGGAACCTATATTCCTGAGAATCCGGTTGATACTTCCGCACGAGAGATCACTGAAGAAACAACTCTCAAGTCTGATAATTTCACAAAAGGTGACTTCACCATGCTTGGACTGGTCTGGGGGAGTAATCATGATACGACCTGCGTTATACATGCCCCAGTGAATGTCGAGGCTAGTGAGATTGAGATAGAAGCGCCAGAACACTCAGAGTTGCTAAAAGTGGATATCGAATCATCTGCGATTAGAGAGGTTCTCTCAAAGGGGCACATAGATGGACGTGAAGATACACCTGCAACAGATCATCTAATTTTGGCATTAGAGCTGCTGATTGCTAAAAGACGAAACGATTGAATAAAGACCCTAATCATTAATTAGTCGCATCGATTGTAGAGAGCTCGCGTTGGCGAGGGATTGGTATGACTTACCATAGCAGGTTTAGACGTTGGACGAGTGACTCTCTACTTGAAGGAAAGGTCATTTTTGGTGTGTATCTCTCTTTGCTTGTGACTTTTGTTTTCTATCCAGATTTGGCCATCTTCATCAGCAATTATCTGAGTACTCTTCCTATATTGGGAATCGTCCCGCTATCAGGAACTACAAGCCTAGTTATGATTCCCATAATAGGGCTCTTTGTCTATGTTGGTTTCATCTATTTGATAGTCCATGTTCTATGGGCAATGGATACGAGTGCATTTGAGGATAAACTCAATCGGGATGTATCAAGGATTGCTGAACTCCTCGGTCATAGCAGCTACATCCAGCTCAAATCAGATAGTGAATCAAAGGACTTCAGGACATTCCTCAGCAGCATCTCCAATGAACGACCAAGATTCGCTTGGTTCAGAAGGGCCATCTTAAACAGATTCGTCCAAGAGAGAACACCGATCGGGATACTACGAGAACATCTTGGCCTCACCATTTGGGAACTGATCTTCCTCACCAATTATGTGAGATTGATTGAAACACGAATGAGACAGTCAACACAAGCACCATCAAGCATCCTTGAATACCCAATTCCTATAGCTAAGAACGAACTACCCTTTCCAAAGGGATTGGAGTTTCCATTTACCAATGAAGAGATTGAGATTATCACCTATCGCATAGATAAAGATCGATTATTCTCTCTCGGAAAGAGGATTCTGCATAGGTTGAATAGCAGATGGATCAGCCCAATCGTACTATTGGAGAAAGGTATCGTATCTAGAGACTACAAGAATGGTAACGTAGATAGATTCGTCAAGACTTTGACTAGACTAATCGAGAGTCATCATGATGAAAAGAGAAGAATCACAATTCCATCCATTGTCAGTAGAGAGTCAATTGCCAGTATTGTACGATCTACAGACAAACAGTACGACTTCAAAATCGAAGAAAGAAACATCGAAAGGATAAGCAAAGACATATGGAGTCTTCAGTGGAAGGATGCTGCATCAAGGAACTTCTTCGAATCAATATCTACGTCATCAGCAGAGAACACACGCGCCAATGGTATGGAACGAGCTTCGATGAAAGGTAATATCTTTGAGATTCCACATACCACTGATTTCACATTCAACCTCTATGAAAACAAGCATCCAGAGCCAGCACTAGCCCCAACAGCAATAAACATTGAAGGCTATCTAGTGCACGGAATTGAAGAACCCAAGAACATTCAAATCATCGACAATGTACAGACTTCAGAAAATCTGGATCGGATACAAAGGCTCCTGTTGGGTGACCTATTCCAAACTGCCATAGATGGAAATATCCTTACTATTGAGGACCCAAGCAATATCAGGTTGCTGTTGGAAGCTTTCATCAAGCGGCAAGTAGCAATCCAAAGGGGAATTCAGCCTGATGTGTTATCCGATCCCAAAAGAATCTCATTAGTCTTGCTCGGATTGAATGTCTTGGGACAAACAGCACAACATCTGACAACAGTGAGCCCTTCATGTCATCTTTTTACTAAGATGAGAGTCGATTCCATCATAGGATCCCAAACCTTGGCTACATCGGGACTGCTAGGATTGGACAGCATCTCTGATGACGTCAAAAAGAAAATTCAGGCGCATTTAGCAAGCAAAGTCCAGATACCTATCACAATACAAGAGGGGATTCAACCTGGCATGCATAGAGCGTCTTTTACTGTTGATATACCTCAACTAGGATTAGGAGAAGGAGAGCAGGTCCTTTCGGAAACCAGAAGGACTGAATCGGTGACCGAGTCAGGTACACTTGTCTGGGCAGCAACAGGTGCTGGGGCATGGATAATCAAGCGAAATAATATGCACTACTTCACGCGATTAGTGACAAAGGACGAGCAAAGAGGGTTAATGCTTATTCATCATCCTCTTAGAGAGCAGGTATTTCTGGAAACCCTGACACACAGGAACTATCACTATGTCTGGGAGATATTGAGGAATCGGGTCAGATTCCAAGAAATGGCATCCTTCGTAGAATCAGAACCAAATAGCTCTACCAATGTTGAATTTGTTTGGGTACGAGAGTCATTTCTCCCTTCAGGAAACTCCTTTATCTTGAATGATGATAGCAGAGAGATTCTTGAGAAGGTATCAAAGGTCTGTCAAAGGGAGTCTACACCGCCTATTGACTATTGTGTGATGTTGACAAGGAGTAATCAGCTTATCCGAGGTCCTGTCAATGGATTGAATATGATTTTTGCAGAGTGTACAAATACCTTGTCACCCCTGCCAGCAATGACTTTGGACATTGTTCTAAGACAGCGGATGTTTGAAGAAGTAGCACAATCGTTCTCAAGAGAAAGCGGTCTGATTGATGATGAAGGGAAACCTACTCCTCTAGCATATGCGGTCAATTGGTTACGCCCCCTACAAGAGGTTGAAACACAGAATACAGAGATGCTATTCGAGGACCATTCGTTCTCAGATCCCTCTACTTGGAATAATCTCGGTTTCTTGGAGATATTAGTAAAGGAAACGAAGTGTGCGTATGCGTTGATCAAAGTTCTATCATCTTATGCGTCTATGCTGAAGAATGGGGATCGCTTGCCATTTCGACTCGTCCAAAATCTGGCGGATGAGAGTAAAGTTCAGGACATCGATCATCTTTCCTCATCCTATGATATGCTGTGTGATTTCCTGACTGGGGAAGGGGATTTCTCGAAACAATTTGTGTATGCTACTGGAAAGGACAAGGGATACCTAGACTGGCTAGAGAAGGTAATGCTGCAATTACCAGCAATCGGTAAAGCTCTGGAAAATGAAGATGTCTTCTTCAAGTGTATACTGGAGTGTGACAAATGGTTGTCGAAGATCGAGGACTATCTAGGTAATTCGAGAGACCCTCTGAAGATTCGTGTTGAGAGAATCCACTCCAAGATTCAGGAGCTACTCCAGGCTTAGATAGAAGAGGATCAGCATCGCAACTGTCGTGAAGAGGTCGGGCAGTATCGAGAAGGGACCCAATCCTATCGATTGGTAGCCGAATCGTGAGAAAACCATAGGATTCGAGGTCAGGGCATAGAGGAGCAAGAGAAGCAACATTGTCACAAGTCCCAAGGTGAACCTGGTTTTCAACGATCGGTAGATATCAATGTAGATAGCGAGCGTGAAGAAGATGAGAGACATGTTGATGAGTGAAACGATGGTCTTTATCGTCACAAAGAAATGAATGACCTCTAGGGGAGGGATGAAAAGGGGGAGTGAAGGGGAATCCAAGCGAGGGAGGACCAGATATATCGCTAGGATATAGCCAAGCATCCCAGCAATCACCATACATGTGATGAGAAGTGCGATTAGTTCTTTGTTGTTCATATGCACACACCATTCCTATTTCTTTTTCTTTAAGCCTGTTTTCCCAATTCTCTCCCAAATTGCTACAAATTCCTCAAAGCTGTTCTCGATGTCCTCGGACACGAAGTAAATCGTGCCATAGCCCTCACCTTGAGGAATCAGGACCTCGTGCTCCACGAGGACATCGATGTGATGCCGAATCGTCTTATAGTCGAGGCTGAGTTGCTCCGCTAGATAATTGGCGTTTGATGGGAACTCATGCAACGCCATGATTATCCTAGCTCGATTGGTACCACCTCTGGTTCCTGCCAGCAACCACCAGAGGAGCCTCTTGGTTATCATCAGTACCTGAGATGACTGCCTGTAGGTAATAAGTGATTATCCCATGTCTCAAATGTGACGAAAAATCGAGAGGATTCGGGTGACATCTGGTAGATTCTCTGGCGTAACTTCGGTCTAATCATATATGCAATTCCCAAGCGGTCATACCAAACATGAGGAAGTACTCCTCTAGAAAAAGTGAGAACAATGAGTACCGTACTAGAATTGACACGATTGAGGAAGACCTATCACTTAGGCGAGATCCCTGTGAACGCCCTGCGAGGTGTCGACATGCATGTGAATCAAGGGGAGTTCATTGCGATCGTTGGGCCTTCAGGATCTGGGAAATCGACATTGCTGAATATGATTGGAGCCTTGGATAGACCGACTAAGGGAAGTATCAAGATCCGTGGGACAGAGGTGTCTACGCTTGATGATAACAAGCTAGCTGAAGCGCGCAGACATGTCGGGTTCGTGTTCCAGTTCTTCAATCTCGTACCCAGATTGACAGCGCGAGCCAATGTTGAGTTGCCACTTGTCATTGCTGGGGTTCCCAAAGAAGTAAGAGAGCGGCAAGCCGAAGAGATGCTCAGCAAAGTGGGCTTAGATGGCCGAATGGACCATAAACCCTCGCAGCTCAGCGGAGGTGAACGCCAACGAGTAGCGGTCGCACGAGCATTGGTCACAGAACCCAGCTTCCTGTTGCTGGACGAGCCGACTGGAAATCTAGACACCAGAACAGCCGCAGAGATCATGGACCTCGTCACCAGACTGAACCATGAGATGGGGGTCACGGTCATCATCGTGACCCATAACCTAGAGGTAGGTGCTTCAGCACGAAGGCAGGTCCGCATAGTGGATGGACTGATAGTAGAGGACGAGGTGCGATAGATGAGAACGCGAGATATCTTCTCATACTCCTTCGGTGCCATTCGGCTTCGGAAGATCCGCTCAGGACTCACGACCTTAGGTATCGTGATCGGGATCGCTGCTATCGTCGCACTGATGTCTTATACCCAAGGGTTCGAGATAGCTATCACGAACCAGTTCACAGAGGGATTTTCCACAGATACTGTGACTGTAAGCACCCAGAGCTTCGCGTTCAGACCGGGGACTGCTTCTGAGCCCTCAGATTTCAAGCTTTACGTGGATGATACAGCAGTTATTCAGGAGCTTTCTTATGTGGAATACGTGTCGCCCATCATTAACAAGCAAGCAGTACTAAATACTACCGAGTACGAATTGTCTCTCAGTGTGACTGGCATCGATTTTGATTCCTATCAAGAAATCTACAGTAGCACCTTTACGGCAGCGAGTGGCGGGATTCCGTCAGATCCAGGAGCCTATGACGCGGTCATAGGAGATTCTGTTTCAGATCCATGGGACAATGGTACCCTATTCGCTGATATCGGTGACGAGTTCCTCATCAAATATACCATCATCAATGGGACACTACGTACCGAGAAGAACATATCCGTCACGGTGGTGGGAATCTTGAATGAGATAGGTGGCTCGATAGGTGGACCGAGTGATATGGGAGTGTATCTCCCAGTGTCTACAGCGGTGGACTTCTTTGAAACAACCGAGGTCAACTCCATCATCGTCCAATTGAGTGACGACTCTGAAGATACTATCGATCTGGCGATAGCTGAGATTGGAGCGCTCTTTGAGGGCGAGGTGACAGTGACCTCTGCGACAGCAATCCTAGATCAGCTGTCAACGATGATAGGAACCATTGAGCTGCTACTCGGTGGGATAGCTGCGATCTCGCTCCTAGTCGCGGGGATAGGAATCATGAATATCATGATCGTATCCATCATGGAACGGACACGAGAGATTGGGATCCTGAAAGCATTAGGTGCGAAGGGAAGCACAGTTCTAGCAGTCTTTCTGGCTGAAGCCACGATGATCGGCATCTTTGGAGGCGTGTTCGGCATCATCACTGGAGGTGTCATCGCACTTCTTCTATCCGGTCTACTTGGAGGGTTCAATACAGGGATGAGTGTAGGATCAGGAGGAAACCCATTGGGTTCACTTGGGACTATCACACCCGTACTGACGATAGACCTGATACTCATGGCCCTGTTCTTCGGTATCGTCGTGAGTGTCTTGTTCGCCCTCTATCCGGCTCGACGAGCAGCACATCTTCAGCCAGTCGATGCACTAAGGAATGAGTAGAGTGACTTGTCCGATCTCAGATAGCCCTTCATGGCAGGTCGAACTTCAAGGAAGAGAAGAAACTGTCACATTTCGATGAACTGATATATCCTTAAGACCAGGTGAACAGAAGGAGATTGATACTTATGGGACTCCATTGTCATGATATGAAAAAGGGACAGATCTACTACTGTGATGATTGTGGTCTGGAGATTCAGGTCAATGCTGAATGCAAGCAATGCTGTGGCGATGAGGACAATTGTGGTTGCTCATTCAGCTGCTGCGGGAAGGATTTGAAACTCAAGAAATAATCATTCTACATCCAACGAGTCAGCATATGCCTGACTCGCCCCTGTTTTTTTGCATACCTGAAAAGGCGATGATTTATAGAGTACCTTTACCTTTGGGGAGTCTTGTATCCATATGATGAGGGAGAGGTCTTGACGACAGTCCTTGCTATCAACGGAAGTCCAAATATGGAAAAAGGTAACACGCATCGAATACTTGCTCCTTTTCTTGAAGGCATGAGGGATGCTGGCGCATCGGTGGAGCTCCTCTTCTCACAGAACCTGAAGATCAGACCATGCATAGGAGATTTCCAATGCTGGTTCGAGAAGGTCGGTGTCTGCATTCATACAGATGATATGGAGATGGTCTATGAAAAGATTCGAGAGGCTGATATCTTGGTACTAGCGACACCGATCTATCTGCCACTCCCAGGCGCATTCCAGAATCTCTTGAACAGG
>JAFGAR010000051.1 GCA_016933575.1 Candidatus Thorarchaeota archaeon | reverse complement strand
CTTGTGAAATATCATGGCTCTAACAACGAACAACCGAACTGAACTTGTCCAGCACAAGAGAAATCCCCTCTCCACAGAGGCTGTAGCATACGCATACCTATACCGGAGGTAAATCAACAATGGCTCTAATCAAAGACATGAGAATCAAGACTTCTGAAAAGAAGATCTCCACTGATGCTATTACTTACGCTTACTCATACAGGCGCTGAGAGATGCAATCTCTCCGCCTTCCTCTCCTTTTCCAAGCTTTATTATTTCTTCTGAATAATTGTTTTTAATTAAAAATAAGATGGCGCTGAGGACGAGACTTGAACTCGTGAGTCTTACGACAATGGATGTTTGCTGAGCTGTTACTAACAGTCGATAGCAATCCATCTCCATACTTCTCAATGTCCGTCCAAAAACGGGCATCTCCAAGCTTGGATACCTCAGCTTGAGCATGTGCGGACTAGCTTTTTCTCTTAAACATTACCGTGAAGCGAATCTTCGAAGATAGTTACTTTTGCGATACTACTTTACTTATTAGAACTTAGAGTCTTAATTACTACTGAATCAATTAACACCTATCATATTGAAAAGAGGAATGAAAAAGTGGTACTTCCAATTGGACCGCTCATGATTGAGCATCGATTGATAGAACGTATGATCTCTGTGATGGCAAAAGAGATAGAACGTATACAGTCGACAGATACTGTGAATCCAAAGTTCATTGACACGGCAGTGGATTTCATCCGAATATATGCAGACCAATGTCATCACGGCAAAGAAGAGAAAATCCTGTTTCGTGATTTAAAGAAAAAGAATCTGAAACCAGATGACCAGCGAATTATGAATGAACTGATAAATGAGCATGTGCATGGGAGAGATCTGACTGGGCGCTTAGTTGCAGCAAAGAAAAAGTACGAATTGGGGGATAAAGCAGCACTTGAAGAAATAGTTAACATCATGAACCAACTTGTGAACTTCTATCCAAAGCATATTGAGAAAGAAGACAAGGTCTTCTTCAAATCAGCGATGAAGTATTTTAATCAGACTGAGAAGGATGCGATGTTAGAAGAAGAATACGAGTTTGATAAGCAATTCATTCATGTAGTCTACAAGAATATTGTGACTCAAGCTGAACAAAATCTCTAGCAATTCCGATAAATCATAGAAGGTGCGATGGTCCCTCTGTTTTGAATGTCGGTTGCCGGAGAGCAAATCAGTGCATTTCTCAATGCGGCACTCTCTGGGGCTCCACCACTCTCCCTTAGGGCTGTTCCCGCCAGGGCCTGACCCATTTCGGAAGTTTGAGATCACTTACAGCAAACCTACGAATGCTGCTATGTCCGTGACAGACTCCAAAGACCGCACGTCAACGTCCTGCAACTGGACCCACCGGTGTCCCGGTTCATCCGCAAGGTTGGTTACTGGCCCCGGTTATTGCCATTACCGGTGACAGGTCGCGGCAAACGACCCGGCCCTTCCCATCGCAATCTGAAGCTTCTAGAGTTATCCTAAAAACATTGTTGATGCTGTCAGAACTACACAAAAGAGCCAGCTGCTCTCTTGATTGTGGTAAGTTCATCTAGGACTTCTTTCTCAGGGCCTGAGAGATCATCAAGGAACTTCTTACGAATTGCAAGTATCTGTTTGTCTGGTATATCCACGTACAGAATCTCATCATCTTTGACCTGTCTTCCAATCGTGGGTCCACGTATCGATACTGCAACTTCCATACCATCTGTGGCCTCATCGATTGAAACACTACGATCCTGTATCTGAAGAATAGTACCTATTCTCTTTCCTTCCTCATTGATTAGTCCAGTTCTCGGTTTAATTGTACCATGCACCCGAACTCCGACTACAGCTGGATTATTATGTCTGAAGACATAGTCAGGAATAAGATCAATCTTTCCGGGTTTGATGATCGAACTTAGAGACGATGCTTTTGCCTGTTCTCGTTTAACGATAAGCCATGCATTATAATCATCATAAAGTCGATAGATTACTTCATTTCTGAATATCTCTACTCCCAATTCAGCCGCTAAATCCTCAATCTCTGGAGAAATCTTGACATTAAAACCAAGCACTACTGCATTAAGTGGGTCTCCATCTCCAGATGCCTGTCCCTCAATAACATCCCGTTTTACAATCGGACCTACATCTGCGGCGCGTACTGGTACATCTCGATCTTGTAGGAATTTTGTGACTGCTTCCAATGAGCCAAGTGTATCAGTCTTTAGAACAATACCAGATTTGTTGGTCTGAATGCGTATTGCACCAACTTCATCCTTCACCTTCTGTTTTATCCTCTCAAGGTCCTCAGGATTTGAAACTGCATAGACTGGCGCCCCAGCAATAGCTCCCTCGACATCTGGTGCAACAATCTTTACACCAGCTGCCGCATGGACCACATCAACATGTGTGAACTTCTCTCTGGGGTCTCGAATCTCGTCAAGGGGTTTTGGTAAGAGCAAGGCTCGAATTTTTGCCACAATCACTCCTGAAAGTCCGCCCACTACTATGGTATCCGTCTTATTCAGAACGCCGTCATAGATAATAGTGTCAAGAGTAAGACCAAGGCCAGTTTCTTCCCTGACTTCGAGAATTGCACCTCTTGCTGGGCCCTCCGAAACAGCTAGTCTTTCCTTCATATACTGTTGAGTAAGCCCTGCAAGGACCATGAGTAGTTCAGGAATACCTGTTCCTGTTTTTGCACTGGTAGGCACTATTGCTACAGTCTTCTGAAAATCTGTGACCCGATCATATCTTTCAGACTGAATACCATTTGCTGATAATGCGCCAACAATCTCGTAGATTCTTCTATCAATCTCTGTCTGCGTACTTGTATTCTGTGCTTTTATTGCTTCAACAAGGGATAGTCCCTCTTTATCTCTCCATCCTGGTACTTTGTCCAGTTTGTTTGCTGCAATCAGAAATGGGGTCTTACCAGAGCGGAGAATCTTCAAGGATTCATATGATTGCGTAAGAGGTCCTTCGTTGATGTCAACAACAAGGATAGCAATATCAGCTATCGCACCACCTCTTCGTCTTAGATTCAGATATGCCTCATGACCTGGCGTATCAATAAATAATAGGCCATCAATAGTCAACTCAGTCTTTACAGTCTTGAGAAGGTTTCCACATATTGAGAGGAGAGTTTCAGTTGGGAAGAACGATGCTCCAATATGTTGTGTAATTCCTGCTGCCTCTCTATCTTGAACACCAGTGCCTCGCATCTTATCAAGAAGAGAGGTCTTACCATGGTCAATGTGGCCTAATACAGTCACAATCGGGGAACGCAATTTCTTGGCCGATGTCATGGGAGCACCTCACAACGAATTGTTTGAGGTCATGGTGAAATCGTTAAGAAAGTGTCGTTTTAACCATAGAACTCTTTGATGTTTTCGTATTCTTTTGCTAAATGAAATGTGTTATATTCCCTATAGTTTTCCGCGAAATCAGTGTAGACCACCCTCTCATATCAAGACAATAGGTGAATCAATTTGGAACGTTCCTTTGTTATCATTAAACCCGATGGTACAGTAAGACGTCGAGTAAGTGCATTAGTACTAAAGGCACTTATTGATCGTGGTTACAGACTTGTAGCCTTTCGTGAAATGAAAGTACCAGAATCCTTGGCAAAGTTGCACTATGCAGTTCACGCAGAGAAGCCCTTCTTTCCTTGGCTTGTAGATTTCCTTTCTTCTGCTCCAGTTCTAGCTATGATTTTTGAAGCAGAAGGTGTGATTCAAGGTGTTCGTGATGCCCTTGGGGCAACATTTGTGCAAAAGGCAACGCCCGACTCACTAAGAGGTAAGTATGGAATCTGGGCGGGAATTAACATTGCCCATGCCTCAGATGCCCCTGAAACTGCAGTTTCAGAGATTGATTTATGGACGACTAAAGGCGGATTACAGGAGTCATCAGAAGCTCACGAAAAAGCTCTCAAGTATATTCAACAACATATCTTTGGTGATGCAGATTATACCTCCAATCTCCGAGATGTTGTAAAGAATGCAATTGAGCATCGAGATGTTTCAAATGATGTTCTTCAAACATTGCAAGACCTGTTCAGTAGAGACGCTGAAGGAATAAGTAAACAAGAAACAGACATGCTTGCTAAGGCAGTCTTCGATTTTATCAAAGAAGAAGTCGAAAAAGTAGAGTAGAAATCTAAGGTGGGTCTTTACCACCTTAGAGTTCCAGTTATACAAATATCTCCCTAGCGTGATACTTTGCCGCCTTTTTCATAGCCAGCAGTCCATTTAGTATCTCTAGGCTTCATTCGGCGCTTTACTCTGTTGACTTTGCATTTATTTGAGCAAAACCAAAAGACAGATCCGTCCTTTGTTTGAACAAAGGCTGAACCCGTTCCAGGCTCAATATCCTTTCCGCAGAACGAGCACTTCTGTGTACCAACCACGACTAGCGCCTCCTCATTTTACGGGCTTCACGCTCAGTCTCTCTGAGAATGAGTATGTCGCCATCTCTCACAGGTCCCTTAACGTTTCGAGTCAGGACTCTTCCCTTATCCCTGCCATCCAGTATCTTGACTCGGACTTGAGTGATTTCTCCAGTTACTCCAGTTCTTCCTAGGAGTTGAATCACTTCTGCAGGAATGGATTGAGTCACTTCTTCTTCTTTACTCATCGAAAGTCATCACCTGAATTTTACTTTCGGAGACCGTTGATCTTCTCAACAATATCATCAATCAGACCCTTTGCTTTGCCATCGACAACGATTGCAATTGCTGCAGTAGGTCTTTCAATCCCAGCGGCTTTGCCAAGATCCGCCTTGTTCTTTACAAAGATATAGGGGGCTTTCTTGTCGTCACAAAGACCGGGAAGGTACATGATAATCTCAGGAGGTTCAACATCCTCTGCAATAACAACAAGACGAGCAATTCCGCGCTCGATGCTCTTAGTTGCCTCGTTGATTCCTTTCTTTATTCGCCCTGTGTCTTTAGCTATTTCCAGAGCCTCAAGAGCTTTCTTCTGAAGCTCCTCAGTGGGCTCCCATTCTACAAAACTTGGTTTAGGCATTGGTAATTACCTCAGTTTATCTCTTCATCGGTATCTTGAACCCATTTCATTAGAAACAGGCTCTCCTGCGCCGTCTATTTGATTTCTTTTAAAACTGTCGAACCGTCAATACCCTAGACTTTGCAACACATTAGAAAGATTAGCATCATCTACGTTAAAATGATCCAAGACCGAGTATCTCTCTCTCTTATTCATTATCCTTAATGCGTGATGGACATCATCGAAGAATGATGCCTTTGTGACCCCAATCTCTTGAAATGTGGTTGGCATCTCTCTATGCGTCATATACTCGTGAATCATGCTAGGCGTATATTTTGTATAACCTACTTCATGGAGATAATGTAAGCACAATGGTGTAGCAAATGCCACTTGGAGACCATGAAGTTCAGTACAGGTACGATCCATAGCATGTGAAATCGCATGTTCAGTACCTGAACAAGGTCTTGAACTACCAAATATACTCATGGCACGTCCAGCATCAATCTCTGCCTGAATTAGTGTTTCAAAACTATCATCTGCTAGGACTGAGTCGAGTGCTCTATCAACAAGAGAGTATACATGGTCATCAAATGGTTCATCTTTGACCTCGTGTGCTAGTTTCCATTCAGCTAGACTTGAAGTCTTGCATATAATATCACCAAGACCCGCCAGTTTAAGCCTCGGAGGCGCTTTCGAGATTATGGAGATGTCTGCAATGACCGCCAGAGGTCCCTTGCATTTTTCAGAATACTTGTATCCATCCTGACTAACAGAGGCAACCTCGCTTGCAATCCCGTCATGGGATGCTGCTGTAGGAACTGAAATCCAACCTAAGCCGGTATTTCTGGCTATCAATTTTGCAACATCAAGGCTTGCACCACCTCCAAACCCAATAACAACATCAAACCCATCAAATGATTGGATAGCATTATGCGAATAGTGTGCAGCCATCATCCATTTACATGGTTTTCCAATGATCTCTTCTAAATCTCTAGAGTAGACAGAATGTATCTGTTCATCGCTGACACACAGTGGACAGGTATATTCCTCTAGTATCTGACCAAGTCTAGCTAGAGCGCCCTCTGCAATTTCTACTGTAGCAGGCCCATCGCAAGACATCTTATCAGCTCTACTCCTTGCGAATCTCAATCTCTTGTTAAGGGCTTCTATCGCGCCAAAGCGGCATCTATTTCAGTATTCTTAAGTACCTCTTTTAGAGGGCGACCGTCCTGTTAACGAGTGTTACCTAGGAAATACTCTAACCTATACATCAACTGAACAAGTCACACTCGGAGTTAACTCTCATGACCGAATATGTCAAGGTTGCCCTCATGGGATCCGGTTACGCAGGGAAATCTACTCTGATCAAGCTTCTTACCGATAGAGTTGAGAAGCTAGAATGCAATTATCAACCAACTCCGGGCATGAACTGCGGGACTATTACAATTGATGCCAATACAAAAGTTTCACTCATTGAGATGGGTGGACAGACACATTTCGAGTTTCTTTGGCCTGACTTCATGAGAGGTAGCACTATGGTCGTTGTTGTGACTGAAAGCAATCCCAAGGCCGTTTTGAAGACACGTCAACTACTAGAGAAGTACAAGGACCAGCTTAGTGGAATGAAAGTGATAGCCGTTGCAAATAAACAGGACATTCCCGGTTCCATGAGACCGGAGTCTGTTCAAGACTTGTTAGGAGTACCGACATATGGAATGATTGCAGTTGATCCAAAACAACGCCTAAATGGGTACAAACTAATTGTCAATGGGCTAAGAGAAATGGTACAGGTCGCTGCATGATCCACTATTACCCTTCATTCTTTTACTTAACATGAACCAGTACTGCAGCCTTAGGACAAGGCTTTTATGCTCAGTACCAGCAGACCAATTTGCCCAAGGCATGGGCGAATGAGCCATCTGAGTAATAATCTCACTTGGCGAGTCCATCCGGGAAGAACATGTCTTTTGGGTATTGAATAGACGTCTGCGGTCAGGTGAGTCAATGGAAATCACAATCATACGCAAGCAAGAAAACATTGTTCACTTCCTCGCTGAGGGAGTAGATGTTGCCTTTGCAAATGCATTAAGGAGAACCATGCTTACTAGATTACCAGCCATGGCCATTGACGAAGTCTTGGTCCTTGAGAACACAAGCGTCATGTACGATGAAATGCTTGCTCATAGAATGGGACTTGTCCCACTGGTAACTGATTTAGAGAGCTATAACCTTCCTCAAGAATGCGATTGTGAGGGAAAAGGTTGTAGTCTTTGTCAATGTACTCTGACTCTTGAGAAAGAGGCAGGTGATGAAGAAGAAACTGTCTACTCCCGAGACCTGTCATCACAAGACCCCAAAGTTGTTCCAGCTTCTGGTGAAATTCCCCTAGTGAAGCTAGCTCCTCATCAGCGCCTTATCATTGAGGCCTATGCTCGGCTTGGGAAAGGTGTTGAGAATGCGAAGTTCCAGCCAGTTTCAACAGTATCTTACAAATACGTTCCCATTGTTGAAGTGAATAAGGAGAAATGCAATAACTGTGGGGACTGTGTCAATGTATGTCCCAAGAATATTCTACTTGTGGATGGCGATACAATTGCAACACAGAACACACTAGACTGCAGCCTCTGTGAAGCCTGCGTTGAAGTCTGCGAACCCGGAGCAATTACAATCGATTCCAAGAAGGACAGCTTCTTGTTTAAGGTTGAATCCACAGGTGCATTGACTCCTGAAGAAATTGTTGAGAAGTCAACCGAGATTCTGAAAGAACGAATCAGGTTGGCTTTAGATTATGCTAACTCACTATGAGGTGTTACAACATGGAGAGATCTGTGAAATCCGGACCAACGGACCCTAATACACGTGCGCTGATAAATGCGCTTAGAAAGACGTCACTAAAACACAACGTCAAAATATGGAAGCGAGTTGCAGAGATGATTGCCCGACCAGCTCGACAGCGTCCAGCTGTGAATATAGGTAAGATTGAAAGATATACCAATGCTGGAGACATTGTCATCGTACCGGGTAAAATTCTTGGCTCAGGCATTATTACACACAAAGTAACAGTTGCAGCACTAAATGCATCTTCGACCGCCAGGTCTGCAATAGTCGGAGCTGGTGGCTCAGTTATGTCAATTGATGAGCTACTTACACAAGCTCCCAAAGGTCGAGGTATTACTATTATTGTATAAGGTGGTTCCAATGAGTACAGAAGTCGTCAAAGTCTATGATGCTGAGGAAATGGTTGTGGGCCGGCTTGGAGCTAAAGTTGCTAAGGCTGCATTGATGGGCAATAATGTCGTTATAGTCAATGTAGAGAAGGCTATCATTACAGGCGATCGTAGAGCAGTAATCGAAGCGTTCAAAGAGAAACGCAATATCAGAACATCTTCTAATCCTGTTAGAGGTCCTTTTCACGAACGTCGACCTGATATGATGGTCCGGAGAATGATTCGTGGAATGCTACCTTGGCCTAGGCCTCGTGGAGTAGATGCATACAAACGTATCAAGGTCTTCATTGGAGTTCCTGAGAGATACAAGGATGCAGAGAAGATTGTGTTAGAAGATTCACGTTATAGAAGTATGAAAAGTAAGTTCATCCGAGTTGCAGACCTTAGTGCGGAACTAGGTTGGAGAGGCCCGGAGGTGGCATAAAGTGAGAGTAGTAGTCAGTACAGGCAAGCGAAAGACGAGTCTGGCTAAGGCCACAATTAGCGATGGTGTTGGTCGTGTGCGGATTAATGGAACACCTCTGGAAGTCCATCAGCCAGAACTAGCAAGAATGAGAATTATGGAACCCTTGATCCTCTTTGGTAATGGCTGGAAGCGATATGACATCAAAGTCAGAGTAAAGGGTGGCGGATTCATGAGTCAAGCAGACGCAATCAGAATGTCTATTGCAACCGGATTGGTTCGTATGAGTCAAGACTTTGAAGCCCGTTCGAAAATGATTGAACATGATAGAACTATGCTGGTTGGCGACCCACGGCGTACTGAGCCGAAGAAGTTTGGTGGACCGTCAGCACGTTCAAGATACCAGAAATCTTACAGGTGAGGCGAAAATAATGATTATACCAGTACGTTGTTTCACTTGCGGCAAAGTTGTTGCAGACAAGTTTGAGGAGTTCAAACGAGAAGTACGTCAGGGTGAAGATCCAGGTACCGTCTTAGATAATCTTGGTTTGAATAGGTACTGCTGTCGCCGAATGTTGCTTGCACATATTGACATCATTGACAGCTTCATGGCATTTTCAACAGTTACCATTGAGGAGGTAAAATAAGATGAGTGATATCGAAGTTTCTGATCTAGAGCTCTTAACACCTATGGACAAATATCTGGCCGCAGGTTGTCATATTGGTACTCAAGTGAAGACACAGGATATGGAGCCCTTCGTGTATAGACAACGTCCAATCGGTCTTTATGTGCTCGATGTCCGAAAGACAGATGAGAGGATACGAGAGGCTGGTAAGTTTCTAGCACGATTTGACCCCTCTAAGATTGTAATTGTTTCTGGTCGTGTCTATGGTAAGAGACCTGTTGAAACCTTTGCTTATTACATCGGAGCAAATGCATTCACAGAACGATTTGTTCCAGGGACTCTAACAAATCCTAACATTGCAGGACCTCGACAATACATTGAACCAGATGTCGTCATTCTCACAGACCCCAGAACAGACCAACAGGGACTATCTGAGGCTGCAAGAATTGGAGTACCAGTCATCGCACTCTGTGACACTGATAATCAAACTACCAATGTTGACCTTGTGATACCCACAAACAATCGTGGTAGAAAGTCACTTGCTCTTGTATATTATCTTCTGACTACTCAGGTTCTCAAAGAGCGTGGTGATATTCCAGAGGATGGCGAGCCCGCTTTTACCCCGGAGGACTTTGAGCCTCAAGTACAGAGATTCTAATTACTATTCAACCGGAGTCACGACGCCGTTATCGGCGTCAACCTCAATTTTTTGACCTGTTTGAATTTTTCCAATATCAATCTGGTCAACAGCAGGTATCTCAGAAATGATACACCCTACAGCAACCACAGGATCCATCACTCTGTTCACTATAGCCAGTGGTGCTTTTTCTGCCTTCTTTAGGGCATAAAGAACGTACGAACCTACGGTCGAGCCCTTCCCGGAGGGAAAGACAAGGACTTTTCCTGATATTGACTTACCCTCAAGATGATGTCCCTTTTCTACTATCTCACCAGTTTCTGGGTCGCACCCTCCATAGAAGGATATATCATCTCCCGTGACTAGTGCTTCTCCTACTACTTTTCCTTTGAAGATCTTCCTACCTTGCATTACGAAATCGCCTCTCTAATACACTCTTCAACAGTCCGTATCTCTGTCTTGAACTTATTCTTACCCCGAGCATAGAAACAAGCCTTTGCGGAATCAGTCATTAATCCAGTGAATCTTCCTTTCAATGGCGCAACTGCACAACATGCATCTGCTACAAGAAACGCACCTGCTCTCTCTATCTTATCATAATATCCCATTTTCATTGCCAAGTCCTTAGTAGGTTTGGCTGTAGTAATCCATACAGTCTTTCCTTCTGCTACCGTTTTTCCATCAAGAATGCTAGCAATTTCAGCTATTTCCTTAATACTAGCATGAGGACACCCTACGCTGATGAAGTCAATCTCCGCCTCTTCGTCATCCAATTCAGTTCTTGCAGTCCTAAGGTCATCGTCAGTGACAACTTCTACAACATCTGGGATGGTAGTCCTGTTGGGCGTGACCCCCTCCATATGAAATATTGCGACACCTCCGTACGTGGCAATAGATGCACTGAATGATTTTAGGTGCTCAGTAGTCGCATTCTTTATTCCAACAATATACGGAATCGTCTTCCCGGTTCTTTTTCCAATAACTTGTCCCAATAGACCAAAATCATCAGTATTTTTCAAATCTGCATGAATTTCATACTTGACTTGAGCGATCCTGTTCTCCTCGAGATGCAACCCGTATTCAGCTGTGACTCCTGTGAGAGCAGCAGCTAGTGCACTAGGCCCTCCTTCCCTGTTTGTAAAAGCTCCTATAACAGAATTTGCGAAACATACTGCTGAAGACTCTGCCCAAGCTATATGCTCACCATAATGTGGTAGATTTCCAATAAGATATGGTGTGCAGGTACAGGTGGTCACTACTCCCATCTTTTCAAAAGCATCCACAACTCTCTGTTGATTTTTTGCAAAATCCTCTCGTATCCCATGTTTTTTCCATTCAAGCATATCCATACCCGCAGGATTGAGGGTGGTAAGTACACGAGTCTGACCATCCTCAGCCATTTCGCTTAGATACTCTAGACCTGCCTCTCCCAGATTATCATAGGACACTCCTGCAATTTGAACACTTGAAACAGGAATCAGTCTTTTTGCACCATAGATCTCACCTAGTGTTGTGATTATTTCCATGGCTTTTCGAGCTGCTTTGCCATGTTTACCCTCCAACATCTCTTGTTCTTCAGGTTTCAATTCAAGACCCATTTTACTCACCTAGAAATTTCTTCAAATCCACCTCAGGGAACTTTGCTTTGTCAAAGCTTTTTCCCTTCGTATCCAGGGTTTTTGTACAATCAAATCCACATTTGGTTGTCAGCTTTGTACCCACTTCTGCACTAGGATCCAGAGAACTTCCTGGTTCACGGTCCTTGATTAGGAGGTCCTCATCTGCTTGAAATCTAGTGGCCATCGCCCATTCTCTCTCTTCATCTGAGTAGATATCTATGTCCTCATCATAGACCCAGATGTGCTTTGCACTCTTATGACCAGCAAATGCAGCTTCCAATGTTTGTAGCCCATCATCTTCATTCTTTTTCCTGATTTTCACTGCTACATGTAGCCAGCTGGTTCCCCCAGGTGTGATATATACATCCAGAACATCAATGCCTCTATCTTTTACTTTCTTGAAGATGGTTGGCTCTCTAGGCATCCCCATCAAGATCTTATGTTCAGACCTTCCGGGAAGTAGACCCTGCCATATTGCTGTCTTTCTATGAGTAATTCGTTTCACTTCAAACACTGGCTCCTGACGAATCACATCAACAGTTTCTGTAAGATCGATGAATGGTCCTTCGTCGTGCCGTTCGTCAAGTGTCACTCTTCCTTCAAGCACAAACTCACAATCCGCAGGAATTTTCAAGTCTACAGTCTTAGCCTTCGTGACTTTGATTGGTTTGAGTGCTTGAGATATCTCTAATTCATCTACACCTGTTTCCACTGATGTAGCCGCGGCAATGAGAACTTCTGGGGTATTTCCTATGCAGAATGCCACATCTACTTCTCCATTCCGTTGCAAGAACTTGTGAAAGTCACGTCCGCTCACAACTCGTGTTACCATCTTGTTCTTACTAATCTGCATGGCTCTGTGAAAGTCAAGATTCTGCCCAAATTCAGGATCTGCCGAAACAACAACTCCTGATGAGATATACGGACCGCCATCAATCTCATTGTGCAGTAAGATTGGAAGTAAATCAAGGTCGACCTTCTCTTCAACGACTTCTTGGCATGCAGCGTTAGAAACTATCTCTGGCTCACTATGTTCTTCAATTGCTTTAGTCAGAGTAGGAATAATCTCTTCTGTGGTTATCCCAAAATAGTCAGCAATCTGTTTTTTATTACAGAAAAGGTTCCCAACCACTCTAAACTGGCTCTCTTTTACATGATTAAAAAGTGCAGGTGTTGGTTCAAGACTCTTCAACACTCCTGCAATCTCAAAATTCTTTGAAATCTTCTTATTGATAGTAGTGATATCTCCTTTTTTCTGTAAAATCTTGATATATTCTTCAAGTATCATCTCTTCACCTCACAATCCAAATGATGTTAGCCATACTCCGGGTGCTTTAGCCTTCTCAAGAGCTTTGGCTATTTGTTTTGCTGCAGCTTCATCAGGTGCAAGGGATATCATATTACCACCACGACCGGTTCCAGTCATCTTTGCTCCGATAGCACCACTATCACGAGCTACTTTGACTAAATTGTCTAATTCTTCACAGGAAACAGTCAATTCTTGAAGCAACTCGTGATTCTCATTCATTAATTCTCCAACTTTTGGAAGGTCAAGTTGAATCAATGCTTCCTTTGCCTTGTGAACGAGTTGAATGTACTTTTCTGAGATTTCATCCCACCATTTAGGATTTGCATCTTTCTTTATTTTTACAGCTTCTACAACAACCTTAGTGCTGGCTGTGATACCTGTTGATGCAATGACAAGATGGATTGCTTTCTTAAGCTTCAATTTCTCGAATTTTGGACGACCACCACCTAGATCTCTTTCAAACCAGACCAGACCCCCATAAGTTGATGCAGTATTATCCAATCCCGAAGGTGTTCCATGATATCCTTTCTCTCCTTCGTATGCTGCCTCATTGACTTGTTCTTCAGTAAGTCCTAGTTTAAATTCATCATTTAGAGACCTTACAATTGCCACACAACTAGCAGCACTTGCTCCAATCCCTGAGGCACAAACAAGATCACCTCCTAGATCAATTTGGAAACCCATTTTTGTAGTATCGATATTGAGATGTCTTAGTATATTCTCGAGTGACGCTTTCTGTTCTTCGTATTTCTCTTTCTTGTATCCCGGCATTGCAGGTCGATTATCGACAAGAGTATGTCCGAAAGAACGTACCCTCGTTAATTTTGCAGTAGTTACAGATGATATCCCTGCTGCCAAAGCTGGAAGCCCATAAACGACAAAATGCTCTCCAAATAGGATGGTCTTTCCTTTTCCAGATCCTAGTCCCATTATTTCACTCTCAATGTGGTTTTTCGAAACCGCCGTAGATATTCGGTGCTTTTGAAGTCTTCCTTCGACATTGTTATAATCGATGCTTGATGTTGGTAAAATACCTAATCTATACTCATCACTAATCGTGAGGGAATGAGCATGAAAGTTCTTGATCTATTCTGCGGTGCAGGTGGGTTTTCACAAGGATTTCTCTCTCCAACTATCAAATCCCACCTTGCTATTGACATAAATCCATATGCGCTAGAAACTTTCAGACTGAACGTTCCAGAGGCAAAGATTCTGGAAAAAGACATCAATTGCCTCCATTCTTCTGACATTCTGAAAACCCAAGGTAGTAGACCTGACATCATCCTAGCATCTCCTCCTTGTGAGGAATTCAGTAAGGCCAACCCTGAGAGTAGAAGAACAGCAGCTGAGCGTATCTATAGTGATGGGACCGCTCGACTTCTCATAGATGCAATTCGACTTATTGGGGATTTGGAACCACATGTATTCATAATTGAGAATGTTGCAGCTATTCAAAACACAGGTGGAAAAGAAATAATCCGTCGTGAATTTGCACGTGCAGGTATCAATGATGTTCATTTCAATCTGGTAAGAGCTCATCAACATGGGAACCCCTCAAGACGTCTTAGAATATTCATTAGCAATCTCCGATTGAAGATACCTATGAAGAAACCACTAAATGTAATGGACACAATCGGGGACCTTCCTCCGCTTGGTTTAGAATCTCTATTTGATCCGAACAATACTTTTCCAAATCACATTGAAATCCCAGTTTCAGCAGATAAAGAGAAAATAATCAGCAAGACTCGTTGGGGTCGAGGTGCATCACAATTCCGTGTCACAAAGACAAAGAGTCTACCGAATTGGGTTCGATTGTTTCCCAATCGCATTGCAACCTCAATAAATGGACTCTCACGGTACATACATCCATATGAGAACAGGCTTCTAACAGTGAGAGAACATGCTAGACTCATGAGTTACCCTGACACATTTGTGTTCACCGGGCCAACTGATAACCAATACAATCAAGTTGGTGAGAGCGTTCCTCCCTTAATATCTAAAATGATTGCACAGGAGGTCTACGAACATATTGACTGAATCAATTAAAAACGTCTACGTAATCCTACATAACGTTCAATCTGCTTCAAAAACAAGTGAAACAGCTCAGGTTGTATACGGACTTGGTTTTCCAAACTTCGTCGTATCCAAAGCCGAAGGTTCTGCTGCACAGGCAGGTGTTCCAGATGCAAACCGTCTTGCTATTAGAATGAAACAGAACTTCATGACTCTACCAGATCTCAAGGATGCCTTAGAGATACTTGCAATAGATCATGCCTTACTCGTCGTATCGCCTGTGTTGACAAAGGAACGGGCAGACATCAAACAACTATCAGAAAGTATCAATTCCGGGAAGCGAGTAGGACTAGTTCTCTCTGGAAGTAATAGCTCTTTTTCCAGGAAGGAAATGGACTTAGGAGAGTGTAAGAGCTTAGACGCCAGGGTGGATATCGGTCCATCTGGAACTGCCGCTATTATTCTCTATGCAATAAGCAGCAGTTATCAAGGAAAAATCGAGGAGAAGTAATGATGACCAAGGTTTAAGTTTCCTTGGGATTATATCATACACAGGAAATTCCTATGAGCTGGTTATTAATTGGTATGGGCGGGGTCATTATTGCGGCTCTCATCATCTATTTTCTTGCACCAAAATCGAGAGATCGTAGAGGATCCTTTCCCCAGAGGGATGAAACACCATTAGCGGCAACTCGGGTTGCAGAAGAAACTTACCATGGAGCTCGTATAGGAGCTGTTCAAGGTCGAGGATTTGTTGACAGTGTTGGACCACTTACAGGAACGCTGCCTAGAAACAAGTCCAAAGACGATTAGTATCAATTAGAGATAAGCAATGGTGGGCCGGAGGCGATTTGAACGCCCGATCCCTTGGATCCGAACCAAGAATCATACCAAGCTAGACCACCGACCCATTCCTAGAATCAGTCCCTTGTTGGCTTGGATTTAATCATTTCGTTGAAACGTTCTCTTAACCATTGAATAATGCCTAGGAATAATCCCTCTGTGCTATAGACCTCAGAATTTTGGAAATCAACACATGAATTCTCAAAAAGAGGTCCCTGAAATTCGGTACTAGGTGCATTGACAGCAACACCAGTTATGAGTGGATTAAAGCCGGGCAGGGTTACGAGTGTAGCATACTCATCACCTAGGCTATCCAACATACCTAGATTTTGTCTAACACAATTTTTCTTCAATTGCGAATTTACCACTACAGGTATTGATCCTGCATACCGCTTTCTTCCCTCTCTTCCTGTTTCAGGACTCGATATGTAATGAAATCTTCTAATGACTGGATGATTGTGCCCAATCACAATTCGTTTTGCGTCAAGCATTTCTGGGGTTGGCCACGCATGACCATGAAGCAATCCAACTCGCTCTTCTCCTTCACCAATGACAATTCCACGAACATCCGCCAGACTGGTCTTCCTTGGAAGCAAGGCTTGTAGATTTCCATCATGATTTCCTGGAATCACTATCACAACATCTACTATATCATGAAGCGAATCCATGAACTCGGGAATAACTTCCCAGTTATAGTGTGAATCTGCAAGGATGGTATGTTTGACATCCCCTAGAATATAGATTGAAGATACCATATACTTGGTGATTAATTCCTCTATTCTTTCGGACATACTTACGTGTTGATATGGAAAATGCACTCCTTTCTTCTCTGCAATCTCTTCTTCAATACCAATATGAAGATCAGAGATTATGAGAGCTGATACACTCTCGTCTCTGATTACTAGACTTCTGTCTTCAAATATTATCTCCATTGCTATTTATCGTTCTAGGGTAGAACATTTTAACCTCATCATACCAGTGTTTTCGTGAGGAACATGACACTTTCTTTGATAGAAGTGAAAAAACTCTCTAAGGAGAGTCTCACTCAGGACGATATCGAGTATTTTCGTAACAAGTACGGAAAGAAGTTCATCAGAGCTCTTAGAATCGTTGAAGAGAAGAAAGTGATAAAATACACGTTCCAGCCCAGTGCTTCCACAACGTGGATAGTCAGAGGTCGAGCACGTGACTATATGTTGATACCAAAGACCTACTGCACATGTAGAAGTTTCTACCAAGAGGTTGTTATTGCACGTGAAACAAACATGTGCTACCATCTTCTTGCACAGCAGATTGCAGAAATAAGAGGCCAGTACAAGACCCTTGACTCCACTGATGTGGAACGAAGAAAGATGTATGTTGAATGGCGTCGGACTGACTGATACCTGATTGATTCAAGATTAGAACTGAAGATAACTTTAAAACACGGCTCCGGGTGTTGCGAGTTTATAGCGCAATAAGGTCGGATACATTCATGAATCAGCTCAACACAATTCCAAGACTACTTGCGACATTGTTCACAGTAATGATACTACTGTCCTGTTTGCAGACACCTGTTGTGGGTCAAGCAAACCTTGATCCTATCGTGATTCTATACGATGCAAGCCATGCTCCACAATTTGATGCTGATGATGAAGATCTTGGATTGAAACTAATGCTTGATTCAGTCAATGCCTCAACACGCTATATTGTTCATATCAATGAAAATTCTCTCACTGAAGAAGTTCTTAATGATGTAGACATTTTGATAATCGCAGATCCTGACCGAAATGACCAGTTTAGTACATCCGAGTTAGTGGCAATCAAAGAGATGATGGCGAATGGAAGTTCTCTATTCCTTCTCGGTGACCCCGCCCTTGGTCAAGAATCCAATTATTGGGATGATTCTTTTCTTCAAGACACTGGAGACAATATTGCAATCAATAGAGTGCTCGATGGGCTCAATGTGACCGGAGTACGATTCAGTATCAACGAAACATCAACCGATACTTGGTCTGATACAATGTTTGATTATGACCACGCACTCAACGATACTAGACCTTGGGTCATAAGACTTGATGCAACCACTTGGGACACAAATCATCCGATCTTCAGGAATATCAACGAACTCTATACAATGACAGCCACTCTAAAACCATTAGAGTTGGCCAGTGGAATTGGATTCTCTTATGATTCGTCTTTTGCCCAATACAAATCAGGCCCTAATTCATGGGCAAACTATTCGCATCCCAACATGACTCTGGCAGATTATGAACTGGATCCGCTCTCATATTCTGCAGTCAATGGAACCTTTCCATCATGGTTATCCGCTTTTGAGTATGGCTCAAGTAGGATGGTCGTTGTGGGCTCGACTATCATGTTCACAGGAAGAACACTAGATTTGGATAATACCGAGTTACAATGGTACTATACTGCTGATAACGCAAGGCTGTTTATGAACATCATTGGCTGGTTGTCTGAAGATTTTGCCGAGGTTCCGAGTGCAATCGGTTCTATGCTAATCCTATCTTCAGTAATCTTGGTCGTGGGTGTGGCCTTCTATTTACTGAAGAAGATTAGGCGATAGCCCACCTGGGTATATCAAGCCCCTCTTCTGTAAGGATCTCATCGATGAGATCCTTTAGGTCCAAAACTCCATTCCTCTTTAAGGCTGCAGTCACAATTACCGTAGGTTCTCTCTCTAATACAGCTTCTCTCAATTTAAGAGTCAGAAACTCTAATTCGCTCTGAATATTATGTTTCTTTACTTTGTCTGCTTTGTTAGCAACGACTACCACTCTCGGAGTTATCTCACATAGGAATGAATAGAACTCGACATCTATGGGAACCTCACCTCGCAAAGCCCATCTCTCATAGAGTTCCCTGAAGAGCGATATGTCAACAATAAGAACTGATAACAGGATTCTGTTACTCCATCTCTCAAGGTTCTGGATAATTCTCGTTTTTGTTTCTTCTATGGTTGTTTTGCTTTGCCCGGCCATGAATCCGAATCCAGGAATATCTAGAATTATAAAAGAGCCCATATCAATCTCCTGCTCCCAACGAGTACTCCCAGGACGTTTCCCAACCAATACCTTCTTCCCCGTAAGTGCTCGAATCATACTGCTTTTTCCTACATTACTTCTGCCTGCAAAGACGATCAAGGGGCCGATTTCCTTACCAGTATGGTCTTGTCCGTTCATATTGAAGTTCTCCTTTAGCAATCTCTTTCAGAATCTCAAGTCTACCACTTAGCCCGGGTTGTAGAATACGTGCAGCAGTAGTAGCACCAATTCCTCTTCCAGCAAGGACTAACAAGGCAGTCTTTCCATATCTTGATACCAAATCAGCTGTAAGGGCTGCAGCTTTGTATCTTTTGTCTTCTTCCCTAGTCAGCTTCTCTCCACGAGTATGTTTTGCTTGTATCTTTTGAAAATCGTTGTCAGTACTTGATAATACAGCAATCATTCTTGAGTTACAGATTGGACATGTAACCTCGCCCTCAAATGTTGAAATTGTTCTAACTGAACTCCAATGGTTTTGAGCCATACAAACCAGTCGGAACTGTTTCGATTGTAGTCGTTCTTCTAACATCCGAAGAACCTCGTTCTCTTCAGAGATCTCGCCCATCACTTCAAAACGCGTCTTCTCTTCGATAATCAGACGTGCCAGGGGCGAAGGTGATTTCGTTTCAACAACATGAATACCAAGGTCTCCTCTTGAATAGCCATCGAATACGTCTATTACTCGTTTTTCATCCATTTTTTCTTCCAAGACTTCTCGCATAGTTTCATCAAATACCGGGGTATTCTCGAAAGATTTGATGAGATATTTAACAGGTATCTCTTTTGATTTTGCCCCACGTCGAATAATATCCAACCGTCTTGCAACATGGACGAATCTTGATGCAAAATTCTGTGTCTGTCTTACTGCTAGTTTCAAGATATGAACAGCTTGGGCTCCAGAATACTCATTCATTATATCAATAATATGAATAGGATCAAGAGTCTCATTGCAGGTAAAGAGGATACGATATGGATCTCTCTCTACAGATACCGTTATGCCAAGCCGTGTCGTCAATAGCGATGCAATTACAATCCCCAGTGTTTCATTGGCTCTTGTTCCTAATGGTGCATGAAGCACTAATCCTGTCCCACATGACTCGATAACGAACTGGTCCGTAGAAGGAAGAACTCCTAGCACTTTCACACTTTCTTCAATGATTTCAACTATATATTCCTGAGCTTTCTCAGGAATTCTATAATCGCCTTCTAACCAATGTGCAAGCTCTTTCTTCTCTTTGGTCATAACCCCAACCCAAACTTTTGCCACTTCGGTAGCCACCTCATATGGAACCGGTATCATTTCACCAATCCATCTTGGGGCATCTATATCAGTACTTGTTACTGGAGAACAGAGGACTTCCCCACTTTCAGTATCTATGCTTACAACAGACCATGGACGGCCTCTTATTACAAATATTGAACCGGTTTCCACATTTGCCGATACATAATCCTCATCTAGGACTCCAATAGAGGTACGAGTGGTAATATCTATTGCATTTACCTGCTGTACATCAGGAATTGTGCTTAACCTCTCATAATAGTAGGCTCTAGTTCTTGTGCCCCTTGAAATCAATGAAGCATCAATCTTCAAAAGCCGTTGCTTTTCCATAAACCGAAGAAGGTTATCGAACTCTTTCTCACTAGTATTTTGAAATGGATATGCTGACTTGATCAAACTCAGAAGGATGTTTCTATCTATTTCATCACAATCAAGAAGGACGCCTGTGATTTGATGTCCAAGCACATCCCAGGCTTTCTTTGGTATTCTTGCATCTTCTACCTTATTTGAACGAGCTCGCCTAAGGATGACTCCGGACTCTGTGATATCATCAAGGTTGATTGTTGATATGATGATCCCATGCGATGTGCGACCAACACCATGTCCCGATCTCCCAACACGTTGTACCAGTCTAGAAACCTCTCTTGGTGATGAATACTGAATTGTTAAATCAGCTTGGCCAATGTCAATCCCAAGTTCAAGACTAGAAGTTGCAATTATAGCTTTAGCTCTCCCCGTCTTTAAGCGATCTTCAGCAGAGAGACGTGCTTCTTTGGATAATGACCCATGATGCACATCAAAATCAAAAGACGGTTTTAACATACGCATCTTAGCACCAAGAACCTCTGCAAACGATCTCGTATTAGTAAAGACCAAGACCGAATTATGATTATTGATTAACTCGATAATGGCTTCAAGTCTAGCTACAGAATGCGGTGGATATGATATCTTTCTAGCAAGCATCTTATGCCTGTCTGTAGGTATTGGCATCTCTACTCTCAGATTCATTCTTCGAGCTTCGTATCCCGCCCAAATCGTCTTAATCGACGACCTACCACTGATAAGCTTGGCCACCTCACCTGGATTTCCCACAGTAGCTGAGAGTCCAATGCGTTGAATCCTTTGACCAACCAATTTCTCAAGTCTTTCAAGTCCCAGACTGAGTTGAATACCTCTCTTACTACCGGCTAAATCATGCACCTCATCAATAATAACTGCAAACACAGTCTTCAGATGGTATTTCAATCTCTTACCCGGTAGAATCGCTTGAAGGGATTCTGGTGTTGTAATTAGAAGATTTGGTGGTCGGATTGCCTGTTTTCTTCTATCATATTGAGATGTGTCACCATGCCTGACTTTTACAGTCAGTCCCAATCTCTCACAAAGTTCTTCGACTCTCTTGAAGACATCTCTGTTTAGCGCTCTTAGCGGTGTAATATAGATGATATAGAATCCGAAAAGTTCCTTTCTTCTACTCAATTCGTATAACTTGTTCAATAATGGTAGGAGTGCAGCTTCTGTCTTTCCACTTCCAGTAGGTGCTAATAGAAGTACATTATCATCTCCCTGAAGTAGTATAGGTATCGTCTTCTCTTGAATGGGCGTAGGTTTTGTGATTCCTTTAGATTGGAGAAATGATATAATCTCTTTACTTAGAGGGGTTACCACACTCATTTGTCTGCAGTCCTTATCTTAAGATGGCGGCACTCGTTGATTAAGATACGGATATCGGTTCTAAGAGTGATCTCTGCGTCTTGCAATCGTTCTTCTAGGGACTTGATGATCTCATCGATTGAATCATATTCTTCATCAATTTCATATACCAGTTCTCTTATTCTCTCAATATTTGAGATGTGTTGAGCAATGTTATCAAAAGCAATTTGCAAAATTGAACCTGTCATGGGGAACGACTTCCCGTGGACTATTCTTCCTCTTCCTCGCCATAGACCATGTATCCCATTGTGAGAAGTATAGCTAATATGCCCATAGCTGCTAATATAATGAATAGAACCTGGATGAAGGTGTCGATATCAATGGTCTGCATTGGAATCCCGTGCCATCGGATTTTGCCCGCTTATAACCGTTGCTGAACATTGAGAGATGTACTGATATTTAGAATTAGACTGAACGCCCTTCGTAGAACTTGTCAATGAAGGAACCATAGATATCAACGGGCTCGGTCAAAGGGTTGACCTCATCAATGGTCATTTCGATACTACATGAGCCACACTTCACAATTGCCATTGCATTATCTCGATATAGTTCGATTTTGATAGCAGTATTCCCACAGGCAGGACATGGATATACATCTGGAATTCTTTTCTGTGGACGTCGCCGCACTTTCTGCCTTCTTCTTCTTCCCATTATGGCTCACCTTTGCCTATTTCACACATACCAGAGCAACAGCCCCGAAAGAAATAGAGCGGGCTCACCGGCTCAGGTGTTCATTTAAGCATTTTGTTGAGTAACGGAATATAGTCCATACGAAGCTTTCTTATTGTAGAATGAATGGGCACGAATGACGATGTCAGACCTCTCAAAAAATGCTCAATGCGTCCTCAGAATTCTAGAATCATCAGAATCTCTCACCACAACCGAAATCCTCGAGCTTGCGCATACCGATGAGTATGCAGAACTTTGTACTGATTGTGCGGGTGGAGATGCATTTGTAGCGGCTGCCAATTTGCTCGTAGAAAAAGGGATGATTACTAAGAGGTTTGGCAAGGGTGGGTATCATTGGCAACTTGTAAGGGACTGATAGATATGATTGATTGGAATAGAGTCCGAGATGATTTTCCTGCTTTGAAGCGTAAAATCAATGGTCGCCCTGTAGTATATCTGGACAGCGCATGCATGGCACTCAAACCTCGTCAAGTTATCAATGCTATGAATGAATATTATGAATTATATCCAGCCTGTGGTGGTAGAAGTATTCATAAATTCGGAGAAGAGGCCTCGAATGCGTATTCTAAAGCCCGAGAGAAGTTTGCAAGGTTTCTGAACGCAAGTAGACCTGAAGAATGCATCTGGACAAGAAATGCTACGGAGTCTCTTAATATCGTTGCCAGTTCTGTGAAGATTCCCGCTGGATCAAAAATCATCACCACCTCTCTTGAGCATCATAGTGGTTCTCTTCCATTCGTTGAGAGAGCAAAAAGAGATGGTTTGAAGATTGAGGTAATCAAAGCCCAATCTGATGGTACCTTTGATATCGAAGACTGGAAAAATGCGGTTGACAATACTACAAGATTAGTATCCGTTGTCCATTCTTCAAATGTCACTGGAACAGTTGTTCCTATGAAAGAGATAGTTGAGATTGCACATGACCATGGAGCTTTAGTCATGTCTGATGATGCTCAGTATGCACCTCATCATCCTCTTGATGTTCAAGATTTTGATGTTGATTTCTCGGCCATCTCTGTTCACAAGATGTGTGGCCCTTCGGGAATGGGAGTCCTCTATGGTAAGTTTGAACATCTGGAATCTATGAATATGTGTTTATACGGTGGAGATACAGTTAGTGATGTACGTTTTGAAAATGGTAAGATACTGCCTGAATATCTTCCTCCACCTGAGAAATTTGAAGCTGGTCTTCAGAACTATGCTGGAGCAATAGGTGCAGGCGCAGCAGCAGACTATCTTCAATCATTAGGGATGCATGCCATAGAAACACACGAAAGAACTTTGCTCAATGTCGCCCTGAAACGCTTACTCGAAAATGATCATGTGAAAATTCTTGGGACTACTGATATCAATATTAAGACGGGTCTAGTCACATTTACTGTTGATACAGTACCTTCTGCCCATGATGTGGCAACATTCCTAAATGACGAGTTCAATGTGATGGTCCGGTCAGGATGGCATTGTGTTGGACCATTCCACTATCAAATGGGAATCGATCCCAAAAAAGGTACGGTCCGTGCGAGTTTCTATCTCTATAACAATATGGACGATGTGCAAGTCTTTCTCACAGCCCTTGAAACACTGATTGGAGCGAGTTCATAGAAGGAATTGATGATTCTCTCATTCTACTTCTTTCTGAATCGTCTCCTTCAGACGTTTAATCTCTTGAACTGGGTCTGCAAACTCAAAACCATTTGCAGATATATCTAGTGACTCTCTGAATTTTTTCACTCGCCCATGCATTGCAATATATCTTCCAAGTATTTTATCAGAAGTTATTCGAAGCGGTTCATCCTCTTTGCCTGATTTTTGAATCAGTTTATGAGCTTCTTTAGCGGTCATTCCTAGTAGTTCCTCACCTACTGCACCGAAGAGTGTTGATCTAATGGAACCAGACCCGTCATCAACAGTGATTTTGAAGAGCATTCGTGGTTCTGGATCTTTTACCACGCCGCATGATTTGCAGTTGTAACCATCATCAGTTTTCTCCAGCTTCTTGTTACATGTTGGACATGCTTGATAGATTACACCAGTCTGTCCAATACCGACGATAATACCACAGATCTCAACATTTTTTCCTTCAGTACTTTCATCTATCTCTCCAATGAGTATACGAGAGGCTTGCGTTGGTACACTATCAAATGATACATCTGATAGATCTAATTGCTTCAAATCTGAGTCTTTGGGATTTATCACAATTTCCGCCTTGCGACCAACATTGAATTCCACACCTCCCCGAAACCCCTCTTTCACATAACCATGAAGTATTCTGATTACATCTCCCTCTTTTAGCTTAGCAATCTTGTCAACATCTTCATCCCAGAAAGCCACTCGTATCTTACTAGTCTGGTCTGCAATGACTATGTTTCTTACCTGGCCTTCACTACCATCTTTTCTTACAAAGGTTCTGACATCATATACTGTTGTGACTTTGCCTTCAATATCTACATCCCACATCTCGGTCTCTAATTCTCCAATAGATCTCATTCCTAGAGGTTCTGCTGAGGTCGTTGTTCTTGGGGTAGAAGTGACCTTTGCTGATATCTTATCTTTAAGCCCTCTCTCTATTCTGGCTGCGTTTCCTGCATGAAGTTCGATATTGCTACCATCACGATCAAGCTTTGTACTGACACCAGAAATACGAATGACCTCATCTGGTTCTGCATCCTCCATCTCTTCAGCTCTATCGTCCCAGAGAACAAGACGTACTGAACCAGTATCATCAGCCACAATAATTGATAGAACTTTGCCCTCCGAATTATCCCTCTTTCTCGTAAATGTAGAGAGTGTGAATACTCTCTGAATCTTAACCTTCACCGTGATATTGAATAGTCCTTCCTGAAGACTACCAATTTTCATCTCATCATCTGAAGAAAGACTCTCAAAATCAACTCCCAATTCTTCAATCTCATCACTCTCTAAGGGTTGGATAGTTCCCATACGACCAATGCTTAGTTCAAGAGTATCACCAAGCCCCATCTTAGCATACGCACCACGAATCTGAACGACAGATCCTACTGACAAGTGATCCTCTGTAATTAATCGAGTCTTATCATCCCAGAGAACGACTCTGATATGTCCGGTTTCATCTTTGATGAAAATGCTAGCAACTTTTCCTTCCCCCCCATCGGATTTTTGGAAGGTTCGTACTTCACCAATACTATCAATAACTCCTACCAGAGCGCTAACATTCTTGTTTGATTCTGAGATATCTTCAATTCTCTGGCGTGCACTTGATGATACTTTTAATAGATCTACACCCAGCTCTCTAGCTACAATCATTGCAGCAGACTCATTGTTGATGACTTCAGGCCCCAGTTCTTGGCGTTTTTCTTCAATCATTTCCAGAATATCATTACGTTCATAATCAGACCGATGCTTCAAGATCAATTCAATAGTTTCTTCAAGAGTGAGCAAATCTGTCACTTTCCTCCTTTATGTATGGTGGCGTCCTGTTATCTTCTGATTCCTGATTGAATGCTTTAAAGTAATCTACTCTTTGGTAACGAGCTTGGGGCACTTGTAGCTTTCTAAAGCGAAACATAGAATACTGAAACGTGTTGAATCAGATATGACCTTTAGTGACCGAGCCTGAATATGCACTCCCTGCACATAGCATCAGCTACCAACAATATTTCGACTCCTTGAATCAAGAAGTCAAGAAAATATATGCTACAGCTGAGGCGGCTCGCTCAAAAGGGTTTGACCCAAAGACAATTGTGGAGATTCCTCCAGCTCACGATGTAGCAGCTCGTGTTGAGGCCACACTAGAGGGTCCGAAAGGAGTTGCCAATCGCATTCGCGAGTTACAAAAGAGTATGTCTCGTGAAAAGGTTGCTTTTGAAATTGCAAAAGAGATAGCTGAAGGCACCCTAGGCAATATCGATGACCCTGAGAAAGCTGCTGATAAAGCTGTACGAGTTGCTCTCTCCATACTGACAGAGAGTATTACAGCAGCTCCCCTTGAAGGCATAGCAAAGGTCAAAATTCGTGGATCTGGTGCTGACCAATATCTAGCTCTCTATCTTGCTGGGCCTATCCGTGCTGCTGGTGGCACAGAAGCTGCTATGACAACACTCGTAGCTGATTATGTTCGGCAAGTTCTCAAACTTCCACCATATCGAGCTACTGAAGACGAAATCGAACGTTCCATTGAAGAGGTCGAACTATATGCCAGGTTAGTTCATCTTCAATTTCCTGTTCATCCAGACCTAATTCGTTTTGCATCATCAAAATTAGCCATAATGCTAACTGGGCCTCCCACCGAAGAGTTTGAAGTAACTGGTTTTCGCGACTTGGAACGAATTGATGGAGATCCTGAGAATAAGGGTCCCAATCGGGTTCGAAGTGGTGCTGTCCTCGTTCTTAATGATGGAATTGTTGGAAGAGCTGCAAAATTGGCTAAAATTGTGCTTGATGCTAACATTGAGGGTTGGGACTGGCTGAACGATTTAGCAGTCAAAATGTCCAAGGCATCCGCTTCAGATGAAGAAGATACACCTGACAAGAAGCTGGAACCCAAATATGACTATCTAGCAGATGTCATTGGTGGGCGACCTGTTTTCTCTCATCCATCTCGTATTGGTGGGTTCAGACTGAGGTATGGTCGTTCTCGTAATACCGGATTGGCAGGTGTGGGTGTTCATCCAGCCACGATGTATATCCTTGAAGAATTTCTAGCTACGGGAACACACATCCGTACAGAACGTCCTGGGAAAGGTTCCATTGTTGCACCGGTCGATACTATCGAGGGTCCTATTGTACTCCTAAAAGATGGCACTGTCATCAGATTCTCTGGATTAGATGATGTCCGTTTCACTGAAGGAAAAATTAAACGAATCATCTCACTTGGGGACATACTTGTTGCATTAGGCGAATTTCTAGAGAATAATCATCCATTAGTCCCATCTGGCTATTGCGAAGAATGGTGGTCTCATGATCTGGAGGATGCAGTATCAAAAGTAGCAAAGAATGAACTGGAAAAGAAACTGAAAGGTTCGGAATTTACTCCTGATAGGATAAGCGAGATTATAGAATCACCACTTATCAATATCCCCTCTCCACATCAAGCAGTTCATCTCTCGAAGAAATTAAAGATTCCATTACATCCCTACTATCTCTATCGATGGAGGATTCTATCATTATCTGAAATACAGAGTCTTCTATCTTGGATTCATACTAGCTTAGAGATGACTACTGACGATGGGATGGAACGAATAAGCCTACCTTTCGATAAGAACTTCAAAACGCTTCTTGAGAAAGTGGGAATTCCCCATAAAGTTCTGAAGGGCAAGAAAACAATTCTCTTGACAGATGACCCAATAATTATCTTTGCACAAATTGGTAGTGGAACAAAGACACCAAAGGGTAATTCAACTCTCGAGCTCTTGAATTCTATCTCCCAGGTCCTACTCATGGATAAGACTGGTTTCTCTATTGGAGCAAGAATGGGTAGACCTGAAAAAGCAGAAGCACGAAAAATGCATCCTCCCGTTCAGGTTCTCTTTCCAGTAGGACGTGCAAAGGGATCTGAGCGAAGAATCGAAGAAGTGGCAAAGAGTGTCCAATATATCTCAACACTCGACTCTTTTAATGACGAAGATGGCGATGATTTCATAGTTCCTGAGGCGTCGGGTGTTAGTGTCGAGCTTGTATCTCGAAGGTGTCCTGAATGTAATCTGAAAACATTCGAATCAAAATGCGCTAAATGTGGTGCTCACACAGAGTTAGAACCTTGGTGTTCTCGAGAGGGATGTAATAGTCCAGTGAATCCTACAACGGGTCGATGTCCGAACAATCACGACCCAAAAATGATTCGGACAACGAGAACAGTAAATGTAGACTTGAAAGCACTTTTAGAACGAACAAAGACCGAAGTAGGAGAATTCGAAACATTTGGGCTAAGAGGAGTTCTTGGACTCACAAATGATGATAAAATACCCGAGTATCTAGGTAAGGGGATACTTCGTGCAAAACATGATGTCTATTGTTATCGGGACGGCACGGCTAGGTTTGATGCGACTGATGCACCATTGACCCACTTTAAACCAAGAGAGATTGGTATCCCTGTAAGACGCCTAAGGTCTTTGGGGTACTTGACAGACTATAACGGGGCGCCTCTGGTATCAGAAGACCAAATATTAGAAATCAAGGTCCAAGACCTCGTCATTTCTGAGAACTGTGCGGATTATCTATTCCGTGTGGGAAGATTCGTCGATGATTGTCTGGAAAAAATCTATGGACTGCCCAGATATTATCGATTCAATTCTCAAGAAGACGTTATTGGCCAGCTGGTTATCGGTCTTGCTCCACATACATCAGCTGGAATAATCGGTCGATTGATTGGATTCACAAATGCTAGTGTCTGTTATGCACATCCATACTGGCATGCAGCTAAGCGTAGGAATTGTGATGGTGATGAAGATGCAGTCATCCTAGTCCTTGATGCACTCCTGAATTTCTCAAAGAGTTATCTTCCCGCAGGACGCGGTGGTCTGATGGATGCCCCCCTTGTTCTGTCTGTTATTCTGAATCCTAATGAAGTAGATGATGAGAGTCATAATCTCGAGGTCTGTCGACGCTATCCCTCTGAGTTCTATAAATTGACAGAGAAGGCTAGACATCCTAAGGAAGTCAAGAACCTTGTTGACATTGTTGCCACGCGTCTGAACACACCTGCACAGTATGAGGGATTCGGTTTCACGCATAACACCACCTCTTTTGACACGGGACCAAAGAACACACGATACAAATTGCTTGAAACTATGAATGAAAAACTTGAAGCTCAGCTTCATCTTGCTACCTTAATCGAAGCTGTTGATTCACAAGATGTCGCACAGAGAGTACTCTCTACACATTTCTTTAGAGATATCAGAGGTAATCTGAGAGCATATTCGACCCAGAAGTTTCGATGTATGGGATGTAATCGGACTTACCGGAGAGTGCCAATATCTGGTAAGTGTATCTGTGGTGATTCAAGGTTGTCTCTTACAGTCAGGCAAAAGAACATCTCAAAATACCTCGCGGTTACAGAGAAAATAATCCATGAGCATGGTCTTGATCAATATATGAAGGAGCGTTTAAAGCTCATCAACGAGTCTCTTAACTCATTATTTATCTCTGAACAAACCTCATTGACTGACTTCTTTGAGTAGGTCTAATCTGACTGAACTTCTAATGCCATCTTAAGGAGGTCTTTATCTTCAATCATGCCCATGAGATCTCCAGTCGCTGATAGGACTGGTAATTGATCTATCTCTTCTTCTCGAAATGTTCGTACCAGTTCAGAAATTGTTGATACTTCGCTCATGCTGATTATGTTCTTTGTCATTGCTTGAGATACTGGGATATTCGGTAGTTTGAGGAGTTTCTTTGTTACTACGAGGAAATCTTTTGAGGTCCAACCCCATTCGACCGCGCTGTCCTGGCCACTAAAGGTCTTTGAAACATTGTCCTCTACGGTGACCTCTGAGAGACGTATATAATCGCTCACCGTAATCATCCCTGACACGCCACCACCCTCATTGATTAGCACTAGTGAGTTTTTCTCTCCCATATCCATTATCATGTAGGTCAATGGAAGTGGTGTCTGATCCCATACAGCAAGAATTCCTCTTGAAACAAATTCTCCAATCTCTTTTGAGCTATACTTCTCATCGCCTTCAAGAACGGCCCCCAGAATGTCTGGCACTGAGATTAATCCCACAAGTTGGTCTTTTTCAACAACTGGAAGTCTTCTGAAATTGTTCTCAATCATAATTTTTGTCGCAGTCTTTAGATCAGTTCTGGGTGTGACAGTAATCGGGTCGCGAACCATCAGCATTGCCAATTGGTTCTCATCAGCTTTCTTAAGAAGGTCCGTTCGTGTTACTATACCTACCAAAGTCTTGGTGCCTTTTTTCACTACTGGAAGACCATTAATCTGCTTCTCTGCCATCATTTGGAGAACGTCTTCTCTAGTCCCTGGTACAGTAACGTAAATTACGTCCGATTGCATACAGTCTTTGACCATCATTGTTAAGATGACTCCGGTTATTTAGAAACTCAATATTTACAGTCTATTCAGATATAGTCTAATCTCTGAAACAACTATCATAGACAAAAAACCTTGGTAACCTTTTATGTTTATCCTTAGACGGACATTTAGGGTTTTAAGGACTTCACCAAGGATGCTTCTTAAGTCCAGCGAGATAACCTATTACATTGCTAATCCAATGAATGAAGAAAGTCGTAATGATTAGTATGGCTACAAATATTGGCTCTGGTTGCATGAGTGGAAATGCGAATATTAGGGCCATGATAATAAAGCCCAGTTGGTCCATAACCGGCGATGGATCCCCACTTTTAACATTGACTCGTCGTTTGATGAAAGACCCAACAAGATCACCGACCAACGCTCCTAGGGACATTAAGAATGCAACAGGAAGTTGCATAAAGAGAACATACTCCATCTCTGGCGTTACGATGACATATTCTGCAAGCAGTGGTTGCAAGAATGGTGCTGCCAACATCTGTCCAGCCCCTGTTATCGTTCCAAAAAATATTCCAACAATGAATCCTCGTATGGTCTTACCATCGCCAAGTAATCGCCGGCCATCCCTGAAGACATGGCCCCTATCGATGGGAGTTCCTCCTCCACCAAGGACTGGCGTGGCATTCGCTATCCACGCAGAGAGTCCTAACCATATTGCCAATTCAAACAGAGCCAGTTCTTCATACATTAGGGGCGACTCCATGTCCGCCGTTCATAGATACAATTTCACTCTTTCTCAATGGTCGGTTCAGTTGAAAAACCTGTATTTGTGAGAAAGAGCTTTCCTTCATTTGTACCATTCCCGGGTAACAATCGTTTCAATATACGTTCTCCTGGTGTTCTGCCGATTTTTATCTTAATAACATAGTCTGACCAGTAATCCATTATGTTTTCAGCTACCGGTTCAAAATCATCAAGGCCGTCCAATCGCGCAGTGACTTGATTTAATACTAGAACTGCAAGACCGTGTTGCAAAGCAAGTCCTTTTAGAATCCCCGCCTGTCGATTGAGTTCCCTATGATTTGAATAATTGGTTTTTTTGTCTTCTAATGCCAATCTATACTGTTTAGTGAGAGTGTCAATAACAACAAGTTTCGTGTTTTCACGAACATAGAGATCAAGATCATCTATCAGTACACCCTGTTCACTGAAACCCTTTGGTACGAATATCTTAACAAACGGTTCGAGTTTGATATATTCCTTTTCAGCAATTTGCTCTAATCGATCAACAGGTGACTGCCCCTCCGAATTGATATAGATACTTCCAAACCCTAGATTTGCCACTGCATTAACGAACTGCAAAGCAAATGTTGTCTTTCCTGCAGCTGCTTCGCCATAGACATGAGTAAATACCCCTGTGTTGAGACCGCCATTCATCAAGCGATCAAGAAGAGATTGTCCTGACGGAAGAATCAAAAACGCCTCACTACCAATTTCTCAGCATTAGTTAGTGATAAGCATATCTGGAAGGATTGAATTGATGCTGCGATGGGAAGCTGCAATTGCTACCGACAATCCACGAATACTTTATCGAGCAGTCCAGCTCCTAAAGAAACTAGGGATTGATTTTGTAATATGCACCCCTACAGATAGCCGCTGTGATAACGCACATGTTGTAATTACTAATTATCTCGAAGGTCTAGAACATCATACTGGTCGGATACAGGTTGAAGAAGACTTTGATACTGATTTTGTCAGAATCGCATTGATCTCAAAACTTAGGGAAGTTCAGAATCCCACGAGAGCGTTTATTGGTATTGATCCCGGAATGACCTTCGGTCTTGCTCTGGTTATTGATGGAGTGCCTGTGTATCAAAATTCACTGGCAAAACCGAGTAATATTGCAGAATTGGTCCAACGGCTGCAACGATATACTAGGCAATTGTTTCCCAAATGTTCTATAGTTACTAGGGTCGGTACTGGGTCCAAACTCTATACTGCTTTGGTCTTACGTATTCTCGTTCTCAAAATACCCGAGCAAGAACTTGAGATGGTAAATGAGCATAGAACTACAATTCGTGGAGGCCCAAAATCCAATGAATCTTCAGCAATTCTTATTGCAGGAAGAACTGGAAGACCCATGAAATCGGCCGATATGATTCTCGAACTAAAAGAAGGCTATATCCAATCTGTAAAACAATATATTACCCAGCTCTCTCGTGGGAAGCGGATAGTCTCAAGAAGTGAAGCTCGAGCACTCCTTCTTGGTGAGATATCTATTGATGAACTGATTTCCACTCCTTAAGTCATAAAGAAGCTCTCAACCCGATGTGCAACAACCTGCGGATTATCTGGAACTACCTCTATAGCCTCTTTCAACCAAAAAGGAATGAATCTAGATAGAAACGGTGTGGCAAATCTCTGGTCCAGTAACACAATTGCTCCTTTGTCATCTAACCGTCTCACAGGTCTACCTGCTGCTTGAATTGCTCGGGTCATTGCTGGCAGGACATACGCGTAATCCCTCCCCTTCTTATTGAATACAACATCATAGTAATTGATGAGTGCCTCCATCCGTGGTGTCGGTTTTGCATAAGGGACTCCCACAACCACAACACTATCCATTGTCGACCCTGGGAAATCTCCTCCTTCTGAGTTTCTCCCTCCTTGAACCCCCAATAGGACCGTACCCCCTTGATCTCCCTTGCTCTTGAATTCCTCAATCATCCTATCGTTATCGTTTCCTTTCATTCCAGGTCTTTCAATGAAGAGTTTTCTTTTCAATCGTCTTTCAAACCCATTTTCAATCAATGATCTTGCTATCGAGTAGCTTGATGTGAAGACTCCAGTGTTACCAGGTGTTGCATTTACAACAGCAAGACAATGCTCGACAATCCTTTCAAACATTGATTTATTCCTATTCTGAAATGAAGTATCCAGCCCATGTATGACTAGCCCGAGTCTTGTTCGTAAGGCAAATGGGCTCTGAAAAGTTGCAGTAATTGACTCTGACCCAAAACCCAACATCTCTGCATACGCATCAAGAGGCGAAATCGTTCCCGATATTGCTACAGAACTATGTATCCTTCCCAAGATTGGTCCTGTAACAGAGGTTGGGTCCAGCGCAACCCTATCTAGAGACACTCGTTTAGCACTACCTCTCTCAGGTGTCGTCGCTATTATAAACGCAAATTCCTTTTTCTTGGAAACTTTTACCCACTCTAGGAGAAAATCTCCCACTCTATGAATTGCAGACCGTGGGAACTTCCCTGCCTTGAGAAGTCCTCTCTTTATCTTCGCACCATGTTCAACCATATGGTGCAATACTCTATCGCTAGATTCGAATCCTGCACTTAGAACGACCGACTCAATCAGCTCTACAGGATCAATTGTTCTCTCATCATTGTCCCCCATCAGAGCTGATAATTCAAGCAATTTTCTAGTCAGAGCTTTGTTCAATTCAAATGAAGTACCATCTTTGTACGGTCCGTCGCTTGCTTCGCGAGTCGCCTGTCTAATAATTCTTAGAGTTAGAGAATCACTAGCAGAATCTAGAGCAGTAGCCGGAACATTATGTGCCTCGTCCTGAACAAGTACCATCTTTGATGGTGATGTACCAAGTTCTGGCAGAAATACATCAAGTATCCATGGATCGAATACATAGAGATACGATAGTGCAACCACATCTACTACTTTTGCTAAACGTTTAGCCATCTCATATGGACACATTGACTTGCTTTCTGCTAATTTTACTATCTCTGGTGCAGTGAGGACTTTTTTAGACAAATCTTCTAGAATGTCTTCTGGGTCACCTGCTCTCTTCAGTTTCTCATAATAGCTGCATCTACCAGTTGCTTTGAGTTGTCCACATACTTCGCTGATGGGTGCGACAAAATCTGCATTCTCCAACACAAATTGGTTCAAACACATGTGACGTCTACCGCGAAACGAAACCCCTGAAACGTCCTGTCTTTTCGATATCTCCATCATCTCTTCGATGACCCGATCGAGCTGTCTGTGGGTTCTTGCACAATATAGTACCTTTCCATTGTTTCTCTTAATCCAAGGGAGAATCCCACTTAGTGTCACGCAAGTCTTTCCAAATCCGTTTGGTGCTTCAGCACAGATGTTAATCCCCAAATTCACTGCCTTTTCAATCTCAATCATCATTTCTGTTTGACCTTGTCGTGCAGAAGAATATGGAAAATAGGCTTTATAGTTGGAAGAATCGTCACTCATAGCATTACAGAATGGAGTCAATCGAAATCCTTGATAACCATGTTGCTTCAGAACAAGAATAATTTTGGAACGAGAGGTCGACATTGATTTATTATAGTGCCTATATAATGGTCTTGTGATGCAATATGGGTCTTGATGATATCTCAGAATATTCTGCAGAAACCAGTATTGGGAGAATTAGAGTACGATTAATGAACCTTGAAAATGGCTTACTCATTCTGCTTTCTGACAAGGAGAACTACCGTCTTGGGCTTTCAGCAGTTGCAATTCCCCCCGGTCATGGCAGCTCAAATCCCACATCAACTGGATTATTTACTGTAGGCCTTGAGAACGAGCTTGTACGCACAATGGCAGAGCGAGTTGCAATGTGGACTAATCAGACCTGTTTGATTGTTGTTGGATTGCACCAAATGAATCGTGAAATTATGATGGAATTGCTGACTGCCCTCAAAGATTACCTTCTGACATAATATACTCAATTACCTCTTTGACCCACTGTCCTGTGTTCTCAAGATAATCAATCTTCTCCAGGTATTCTTCCCAAGTTATTCCACCGAATGCTTGATTCCATCTCTCAAAGTTATGTTTAAGGTTACCATAGGCCTCATTATGATAGGAACAGAACACTCCATCGTCACCCGTTCTGTCACGCCTACAAATTGGACACTCACTCATTCTCTTGCCCTCCCTTTTCTTTACGCGTTTGTTCGTTTCTTCGCTTCTCTAAGGCTTTGAGATCGGTCTGTCTTCCTGGACAGTCGACCCAATTGATGCAGGTCGTCCACGCTCTTCGTCCCGATACCACCTTTATCATCTTATGATTACAGTATTCACATGTTTCATCCAAAGGAAAAATAGTTCCTTTTTGTGGAAGTGGAAAAGTTTGATCACATTTTCCCTCTTTATAGTTTGAACAACCAACAAAACGTTTCCCTGTCTTCGGAGAATTGATAATTCTTAGAATACCATCACCACACTTAGGACACGAGCCAAGTTCTTCTGTATCCTTCCAGTATCTCTGCAATCCCCTGACCAGACCCTCTCCAATTCTCTCTTCTTTTTTCTTGAAGTCATCCAAAATCATTAACAGGTTCTCTCGCACATCCGAGATTACCTGTTCTCGATTAGAAAGGCCCTCTTGTATCCGCTCCATCTTATTCTCAAGTGTTCGTGTCATCTCTGAGGATAATATGCTTGGTATATTTTGATTCAAAGTATCATAGACTGCATAACCAAGAGTAGAGAGTTCGAACCTATCCCCTACTGCATATCCTCTTGTCTTCACAGAATCTACGATTCCTGCCCTTGTTGCCTTTGTTCCAAGTTCTTCTCTTTCTAATAGCTTTAGAAGGCTAGAGGGATTGAATCTGGCAGGAGGTTGTGTATATTTTTCTTCAGAATCAACAGAAATGAGGGCAACCTCATCTCCCACATTAATATTAGGAAGTGGCTTATCTTCGGTCTTAAAGTATGGTTCGTAGTATTCTGACCATCCTCGCTTTACAATCTGAAGACCCCTTGTGTACAGACGATGATTTTCGCAGATAAGGTCGGCTCGTAGATGATCCTTTACTAGGGATTCTCCAAAGAGTGCCAAAAATCTTCTCACAATAAGATCATAGAGTTTTGCTTGATTAGATGAAAGACGTTTTGTTGCTTTTTCTCCTGTCGGATGAATTGCAGGATGTGCTGGGTCTGTTTTCTTTCCTTGAAAGGGAATGAGACTACCTTCCAGCACTTTCTTAGTCATATCTGCGTATAATTTTGCTTTTCCTAATCCAACTAATATTCCTTTGATATCTAAAGTTGCAGGTAATTTTTCGCTACTAGTTCTTGGATAAGAAATTAAGGAGTCCAGATACAGTGATTGAGCTATTGCAAGAGTGTTACTAGGTCTGAACCCGAAATGCCTATACGCTTCAGCCTGAAGTGTACTCAAATTGAATGGAGCATGAGGCGGTTGAGTAACAGTCTGCTTGTTTATCGAGTCAACAATTGCATATTTGTTCCTTAATGCTTCCACAATCTCAATAGCTTCTATCCTCGAATTCAGTCGTTTTTTGGAATATTCAAGCTCTATTTCATCAACATCATGTTTCCCTGTGATGTGTATGTCCCAAAAAGGGACAGGTACGAAGAGATTGATCTCTCTCTCGCGTTGAGCAACAAAAGATAGAGTTGGTCCTTGCACACGACCGGTTGATACAACCTTGAACCACCCAGCTGTGTTCTTTATAGAGAGGGTCAAGGCTCTTGTCAGATTTATACCATAAAGCCAATCGACCTCATGACGTACTTCCCCTGCTTGAATCATAGGGAAATCCATTTGGGCAGCCCTCTCAAAAGCCTGTTTCAGTTCAGTATCAGTGAGTGCTGAAAATCTCATTCGTCTTGCTTTGACTGGATCTGTTTTACAAGCATAGACCAAGGTGAGATAACCGATAAGACTACCCTCAATATCATAATCTGTGGCTACAATGAATCCTTCTATGTCCTTAGAGAGCTTTCTTATCAAATCAATTATTGGCTTGATATTGATTGCTTTCTTTTCTACTTCGTATTTTGGTACCCATTCGTACTCGAGCCTTGGGTATGTCCAACCACTCTCAGTCTGTTTAAGTTCGAAGAGATGTCCCAATGCATAAACAATGACAAGTTCATCATTCCCCCTCTTACTCTCAAAATGAGATACTTTCCCTTTTTTGATCTCTTTTGGAAATCTACTATCATCCAAGGCAATGGCTATCTTCTTTGCGGCTGTAGGTTTTTCCGTAATCAACATCAGTCGAGTCAGAATCCATCACCTCTCTATTACAAACACAATTTTCAAGTTCTTAAATACCTCTCATGAGTCTCACGAAAGGCTAGCCTTTGTCCATAATACCATAGTACGCCTCTTTCTTTCTCGATACTCTTAAAAGCAGACACAAATTCGAAACCGCTCGAGGTAAGATTATGCAGCCTTGGTGGCCGAGGATTATTGTAAAACCTAAAGTACGACTCACTAGGCCAAGATTTGGAATGCCAACTAGGCCTCCAGACATAGTCATTTTTGGACTCATGTTTGTAGTTGTTCTATTTGTCCTCGGTGGAAATATCTACACACTAGTTCGGTCTCCCCCTGCAATTGCTAGTGGATCCGGTGGTACACCTATTCTCATTGCCCCAGGTATTGACACACAATTGGGACTAGAAGGTGTAGTTGCATCAGTCATTATCTTTGTAGGCACAATTGGCCTTGGTCTTGTCTACTATGGATCAAAGTATGTATTCCAACCCGGTTATGCAACTAGACTTATCCTACTTGGAATAATACTAGCTGGGGTATCATTCCTGATCTTTAGTTATCTCTGGTCTGTTAAGGTCGGTTATTTCTAGTACTCTGATACTTTCAATCTTCATTTATCAGTCCATAATAGTGTGGGGAATGTTTGTTCGTTGAAATAGCTGAGAAACAAGACCCTGTGCAATTTCTAGTTTGATTTTCTTTCTTCTATCAGCTAGAAAATGTTCATCATGACTGGGCTTAGACCACTTCCCTACGATATCTCCAAAGTCCATGCCTGCCAAAATAATTTCTCTTGGAGAATAATCGCTTACAATATGACAGGCTCGATCACCATCAGTAAATCCTCCCCATAGAAACACATTCTCACAGGGCTCAACCTGTGTACTTCCTAAAACCGATCTCAAAATTGGAACGTATCTCTTAACCCGGTCAATATTATCACCGTGTGCATGAACAATCGAAATAGTTCCCATTTCACTCGCTTCTATGATGTGCTCAATCTTGCCATCAAGATCTGTAGCAATGAAATCACAATGAATCTCTTGCTCCATGAGTGCAGAAACAGCACCATCGGCTGCAATAATCACGAGCTCATCAAATCTAGAATGAGATTTAATTGACTGAATATGCGACTGAAGTGAAGGACCAGCTCCACATACAACGACAATATTTCCATGGATTTTCTTTTGAAGACCATCAAGTAATGGACTGGAATCTACATCTTTGAGTAATTCACTCAACAACAATGTTGCCTCGTAATCCTTGGATGTATCTAGATTGAGTTTTTTAACGATGTCAAAATAAACAGGTCGCCACTCATCCCATCCTATCACGATTCATCCCTCCTCTCGTACGAATTGCTTCTCCGATGCGGATTGCTTCTTTTGTGTCTTTTATGTCATGACTTCGTATCACATTAGCTCCATTATAAACTGCAATTGCTGTTGCAGCGATGGAACCAGTAAGTCTCTCTGCTGGATTTTTAGTTCCAACTAATTCACCTATGAACGCCTTTCTTGAAACTCCAACTAGAAGGGGTTGCCCAAGTGCAAGGAACTTGTTCAAGTTATGCAGAATCTTACAGTCCACATCCGTTTCTTTTCCGAATCCAATTCCTGGATCGAGAATGATCTTTTTTCTGCTAATCTCTTCATCAAGTGCAATCTTGTAGCTTTTTTTCAATGTATCTAGTGATGAACGAACACTCTTACAAGGCAATCCGCAACTTGCCATGAGTATTACAGGAACATCCCTTGATGCAACAAGACCAGCCATCTCAGAATCCTCTTGTAGACCTGACACATCATTTATCAGTGCTGCTCCCATATCAAGAGCCATTTCTGCCACTACTGAAGATGTTGTATCGACAGAAATTGGTAGATCGGTTATGTTGGTAATAATCTTCATTGCAAATCCGATACGTCGAACCTCTTCTTCGACCGAAACGCTTGCAGTTCCATAGATATTCTTTGGTGCAGTCGATGCCGCTCCAATATCAATGAAATCAGCGCCATCTTCTTCAAAGTTTGAAACAACTTGCTCAATGTCTGAATCAGCTACAGCAACTGAACCTCTGTAGAAGGATTCGGGAGAGAGGTTAATAACTCCCATAAGTCTGACCGGATGCCTGTCACCAACTTGAATCCCATTGATGTTAACAAGATTGTCTCCCAATTGATTTCATCCAAATGTGGACTAGATGGAAGGACATAAAATGTAGCTGATTAAGCTTCGAATCAACTCCAGAGGTTGAATCTTGATGAACGACAAGCTTGAAAGAACGCAACTCTATGACTGGCACAAGGAACATGGTGATGTCATCCCCTTTGCTGGTTGGGAGATGCCCGTTCGGTATAGCGATATTAGAGAAGAACATATGGCTGTTCGGAACAGTGTAGGTATTTTTGACACGTCACACATGTTCCGTTTCTTCATAACAGGTTCGCAGGCCATTGACTTTCTTCAGACACTCACAACAAATAATGTTAGCAAGCTCTCTATCAATGGCGGGCACTATACTACCTGTCTGAATGAAACTGGTGGAATTCATGATGACCTTATGCTCTATAGAATTGGAGAGAGTGAATTCATCTGGGTCACAAATGCAGCCAATGGTCCAAAAATATACAATCATCTGATGGAACATACCAACGCATTCGATGTGAAGGTCATTGATCGATCAAAAGAGATTGCAATGATTGCAGTTCAAGGTCCAAAGGCTCTTCAACTACTAAGTATGATGGCAAAGCGCGACCTTAACGAGTTTGAGAGATTTACCTGTAATCCTGTAAATATAGCTGGCTATGATTGTTATCTATGTCGAACGGGATATACTGGAGAGGATGGCGCTGAAGTTCTTGTACTAAATACGCCTTTTACTGATGAAGGAAAAAAGAAGGCTATCGGATTCTGGAATGAACTTCTCACACAAGGACAAACACTTGACGTCAAGCCCTGTGGCCTAGGAGCGCGTGATTCGACACGACTTGAAGCAGGATTTGTCCTATATGGTCACGAACTGAATGAAAAAACATCCCCTATCGAGGCTAGAATTCCATATGCAGTCAAGTTCAAGGTCGAACCCCATTATATTGGATATGATATTGTCCAGAAACATAAAAACGAGGGTGTACCAAAGACTCGTATCGGATTTGTAATGGTTGACCGTGGAATCCCTAGAGAACACTATCCAATTCTCTTGAACAGTAAAGTGATTGGTGAAACATCAAGTGGTGGCATCTCTCCTATCCTAAATAATGGAATTGGGTTAGGTTATGTTCCCCCTGACACTGTAACCACTGATGACATTATTGAGATTGATATCAAAGGACGCCTTCGTCGGGCAAAGGTGACCGAATGGCCATTCTATGACCCTGAAAAGTACGGATCAACCCGAACGGGGTAATATCCAAACTCATTTAAATCGAGAGTTTTAAACCGAAATCGTTGGTGGACTATAATGGGTGGCACCGAAGTCAAAGATGGATTACGTTACAGCTCTGAACACGAGTGGGTCAAAGTTGAAGGTGATGTTGTCATTGTTGGTATAACTGACTATGCTCAGAACTCGCTTCATGAGATTACATTTGTTGAAATCTCTGAGGCTGGTTCGGTACTCAAGGTTGGAGATGAGTGTGGTCTTGTTGAGTCAATGAAAGCATCCTCTGACATCTTCACACCTGTAAGTGGTGAGATTATAGAGGTCAATACAGAACTTGAAGATGCTCCTGAAATTGTCAATGAAGATTGCTATGGGAAGGGATGGATGTTCAAAATTAAGGCATCTAATCTCGATACCGATCTCAAAGAATTGATGGATGCAACAGCCTACAAGAAGTTCATTGAATCTCAATAGATTACAAAATCTACTAATCATGGTGGGGCCATTATTACCCCTCCATGCTTCTCTATTTCTAAGATATTAGTGCAGTATTGATGCTCGAATCAATAGGACGACTTTACAATTAACAGCAACCTTTTTAGCGCATCCGAAAATCGCTGCTGTTAGTTCGAAAGAGCACGGAGAGAGCGCTCCAGATGTCATTCGGAAAAATAAAACGGTCAAGTGTGCGGTTCCTAAAACAAGCATTCCATCGACCTAAATCAAAAATTTCACGAGGTACAGTCCTCCTATTTGTGACTGTTGTCATCATATTCATAACAGCATTATTACTACGGTTGCAACCCCTTATCAACGCTCAACCGCTCGTACGTGCTTTTGACCCTTGGTTCCAATTGCGTGTAACCAACTATATTGCTGATAATGGCTTTAGTGCTTTCTTCACGTGGTATGATCATTCAACATGGGTTCCTTTTGGCCGTGATATGACTGTAACGACCTATATTGGAGTCCCATTCACAAGTGCTTTCTTCTATTTCTTGTTGAACGGATTTGGTATCTCAGTTGATGTGCTTACAGTATCACTCATACTTCCAGCATTCATGGGAGCTCTTACCTCTGTAGTTGCTTTCTTCTTGGGTCGTGAACTACAAAACAACACAGTAGGTCTCTTCACTGGCATATTCATGGCATTCATCCCTGCCTTTCTTCAGAGGACCATAGTTGGTTTCTATGATAATGAGTGTATAGGCGTTTTCGCAATAGTACTCACATCATTCCTCTTCATGAGAGGATTGAAACGTGGATCTTTGACTGCCTCTATTGGTGCTGGCCTCGCATTGGGATACTTGCTAGTTTCTTGGGGCGCATCAGACTTTATGCTTGGTCTACTAGCACTATATGGATTCTTGATGCTTGTAATAGGTCGTTATAGCAAACGACTACTTTCAAGTTTTACAATTACCGTTGCGCTTGGAATATTTATCGGTGCTCTTATACCCCGAAATGGGTTTGGAAGTCTAACGGAATTCTCAACACTTGCTCCGATTGGTGTAGCTGGACTACTGGTATTGTATGAAATCTGGTTACGAATTGGTGGATATCGAGAAGCAACAGCAAATGTATTAGCGCCTTATATGAAACCAATCCTCTTTGGTATAATAACTCCAGCTGTGGGGCTCGTATCGTATCTGCTATATGTCGGAAGCAACCCGTTAACAATCACTCCCTACAGCTCCACTCCCATAGTTACAATCGGATCGAAATTTATATCTGTCATCAATCCGTTTTTCAGACTCGATCAAAGAATCTTCGCATCTGTTGCAGAACATTTGCCTAGTCCTTGGGGTAGTTTCTATAATACACTCCTAGTATTGATATTCTTCTTCCCACTTGGAATGTATTTCTTGTTCAAGAGAGGTCGTGATGAGGACTGGTTTATGCTTCTCTTTGGCTTGACATCCGTCTACTTTGCAGGAAGTATGATCCGATTGAGTCTAATACTTGCTCCTGCAGTAGCAGTGCTTGCTGCTGTTGCCTCATACAATGTTCTTGCACCTTACGCAAAAGTGGTCACACAGAAATCAGTGTTTGAGAGACGACGATTCAGGATGAGTACATCACTGACATCAGAGCATTCTCTAACAGCCTTTGCATTTGTAGCTCTATTGCTCTCAGTAAATGTGATTCTTGGTGTACAATATGTTTCTTTACAGGTAGGAAACTCCGAGTTTGCCTCATCTCAACTCACTGATACCCAACAAGTCACTGATTGGCAGGTTGCAATGACCTACATCAGAAATGTCTTACCACCAACAGCAATAGTTGGTAGTTGGTGGGACTATGGTTATTGGATCAACGGCGCTTCAGGTGCACAGACTATTGTTGATAATGCAACATTCAATAGTACGCAAATTGCCCTTATGGGCTATGCAATGATGGCATTGAACCTGACAGAGTCGCTGAAGACCTTCAAGTTATGGAACACAACCCATGTGCTAGTCTACTGGGGTCATAGGATCAGCAATTTAGGTGGCGATGATGGCAAGTGGCCATGGATGGTCCGTATTGCAGAAGACCGATTTGGCACATCACTAATAGATGATGCCACTTACCTCGGAGCAAACGACGCGACCCTCGAACCGTTCTACAGTTCCACTCTATACAAGCTGCTATCGTATGCTGAACCAATAGATCAGGATGAGGCCAATGCTCTTGGTCTACCCAGTATTCGCATTGAAGTGGACAAGTACTTCTGGCAGGATACTGATTGGACCGATCATATGCCCGTAAGTCTTCATGGTGCATTCAAGGAACCGTTCATTAGCTCAATATACGGCACTGTCAAGATATACGAGATTGACTATACCATGTACTATCAGTACATGAACCGTACTAGAGCTGATATCGTTCCCAGTCTGAAGACTGGCAATCTCGATGCTAGACTTGATGGTCAGCTCCTTACAAATGAACTGGCTCTATCAAACTACAGAACAGTCTTTGGCGGTGGCTATGAAGGTCGTGTGTACACTCAGTCCAACTCCACCCATATCTATTATGGAATTAAAATGGACAACTACACCGTAGGCGATGATGCCTTTGGACTACAGATAGCTCCAGAGAATAACATTCCTGACTCAGATCTACGTATTGTAAACTATAACGGACAACCCTATGATGGATACATCCGTTACGATGGAAATTGGGCCGAAGATACAACTGGAACAAACTCCACACACTTTGCTTCCAATGATGGTGTCATAGAGTTCATTGTTCCATTGGATTCTGGTGACGTACAAGATGTTGGAATGAATCAGGGAATGAATTACCAGCTAAAGCTGCTCTGGTGGAACAATCGAAACTATGGTGAACCAACCTTCTCTACCGAGTGGAAGTCGTTCTGGGTTCCAATTCAACTATATTGAAGGCAATTCACTGAAACTGGCAACTGATGAAGAATCAGTTGCCTTGTATTTTCTTTTTTATTCTCATCCTTCTTTTTGTTGAGCCACACGTTTTGCTTTTCGTCTATAATTCCCATATTTATCCTGAGGGCTATATTTAGGTGGCTTGGGATCTACCACACTACTGCCACATCTTGGGCATATCTGCTCACTAAGTGTATACTCATCGCACTTAGGACATCTGAAGAGATGAGTCATTATGACCACCCTATTTCTTTGCAAAACTAATGGTCCCTGAATTGTCTTGGATCTGTTTTGTAACCAGACCGAGAACATCTGAGAGAATTTCCTCAGCCTCTTTGTAATCTGGGCTTACTACTCTCAGTTTGTACCTGGGAGAACCGAGTGTATAGATCTCTGTTGTAGATTTATCGTGTTCTTTTCCCCTTTGGAGTCCCTCAGTGAGAGCCTTTTTAATAACTTCAATACCACTGGGACCCGGAACAGTTATTGTCATTTCGCCATCAATCTCAACGTAGGGAATCTCAATTCTTTGCTGAGCAAGATCTGCCACCTGTTTCTTCAACTTCTTCGTGGCTTGGACATCCTCAAATACATCAACTCCGCCATCTGAGGCCTTCTCCAGTCCAGTATAAATCTCGCCGAAGACATCTTCGATTGGCCATCCGATTTTTTCATAGACCTGTTCGATCGTCATTTCATTCTCTTTTGCTACAAGTTCAAGGAGCTTCTCAGCCTTCTGAGCACGTTTCCATTCGTTATTCTTCTGTCTCCTTGACTCATTTGAAACCCGTCGTAGTGAACAGTCAATATGCATCTTCTCAGGATCCACTTTCAATATCTTGACTACGACTCGCTGGTTTTCATGAATATGATTACGGATATTCTTGACCCACGTGCTGCTGACTTCGGAGATATGAATGAACCCCTCTTTGTCCTTATATTCAGGTAGCTGAACGTATGCTCCATATGGAGCCACCTTTGTAGCTACAGCTATTGCGTATTCATCAGCATTTGGCCATTCAGCACGTTTCAGGACCATCTTTCACTCACCTATGGAAGGACCTCTACCTCTCTTGCGATTGGTTCGAGTTTAGCTTTCCCTCCGCTAGGTTTAGCAAGTATCTTTCCACACTTAAGGCATTTCACTTCTGTCGTAGCATTACCAAAAATAATCTGTTCGTTCTCACAGTCGAGACACTTTACCTTGAGGAATCGGGAATTCGGTTGCTGTACAATTTCACCCTTAGTCATGATGATCACCTTATGCTCGCTCAACCTCGACTTTCTTCATGCGTATGCTCTTGCCTTGGATGATATGGCTACATTCTTTGCATTTGAACCGTAAGACTGTCTTCTTTGTTGTCTTTGCAAAGCGCTTCTGGATTGGTTTTGGAAATGACCCGTAGCCAAGGGTCTTTCGTCTCATCCGACGTTCTCCCTCAGACATACTCCTTCTTTTACCTGCTTTCTCAATGGATACAGCATGTTCTGTATACTTATGACATCGGGGACAGTACTTGTTCAGTTCACCCTTAACTTTCATCGTCAATCACCAATCCTGGCTGTGGCTCTCCATCTGGAGTCCTTTATAATACTTAGGGCATGTTCAATCCAATGAACTAATCAAGAATGACCAATTCAAGATGCTGCTGCTATCTGTATTTGCTGGATTAAGTGTGCAATAACAGTGGCTACGACAAGAATACCTGCGAGTACTAGTACCACAGTCGGTCCAACCTTAATGCCCGGAGTCTCGTCTTCGAAGAAGCGAATTAACCCAGCGCCGCCCGATGGCATTGGTCCACTACCTTTTCCTTTCCTCTTCTTCTTTGCAGTCTTAGGCATAGTAAACACGCCTCTATTGAATTTATTCGCATGCTGTTTCCTTTTAATCATATTGTTAGAATAAAAATACTTCATCACTATCAACATACTTCTTTAGTATTCTACAAAATAAATAGCATAAACAATCTGATTTTACAAAGAAAAGGATTCTAACCAAAAAGCGTGATAGAATAGGCAGATTTCCTTTCCTCGTTCTCATATGACTGAATGTGATGTTTCCAATCAGCTGTATCAAGTAGTCTATTATAGAGGTTATTACTCCACTCAATTAACATTTCTACGTTAGATTTTCTGAAGAATAATCTCATTGGAGAGAACTTAGTCTTCATAACAATATTCGTTACTAATCTGTACAGCGATAAATGCCCAGATATAGGTCTGAGAAGTAAGTCTTTATCTTGATGATAAATAAAACCTTGAGTGTACTCAAACTCTATGGTCATCTTACCATGATATCCCTTCTTCCAATTTATTATGAGAGTTTTCTTTGGTAATGTTCCAGTCGTATCGAATTTTCCATATTCTGAATCAAACCAACCAGGAATCTTGAAACTATAAGCATGATACACGCTATCTTTACTCCCAATTGGTGATTGTTTCAATTCAATCTTATCCATAAAGGATATCGTTTCGGATTCACCTTCAAATGGAACCCGTCTATGTGTTAACTCATAAATAGTTAATAGCTCATGAAAAGGAAGCAATTTGGATGTATCTCTTTTTGCTGCAGCTTCTTTCACAAGTTCAGTTAACTCCTCCTTTTCCTCTTGGTTTGATCTTGCGAACACTATTGCCAGTCTATCCGTTGGAGGATAATGCGTTTCTGAATAGGGTTCTCCCGTTTCCTGATTAAAGAAGAAATCCAGCTCGATTTCTCTTTCCTTCTCACATTCTTCATGAAACTCTCTAATTACAAGACATGTCATTACACCTATGGTGACCAGAACTGCTATCATAGCAACAACACATCTATACAGAATTGTCACTAACGCTATTGCTGGGTCCCCAAACGAATTGACAAAATCTGCTATAAGATTTAGAGTCAATCCAAATAGAACTGCTGTAATTATTATATTCCATTGCTCCTTTCGAAGTCCTCTGATTCTTTTTGAGGTGTCATCTGAATACTGGTATGCCACTTCTACCACTGTTTACTTCCTAGATTGAAGGTTCATAAACATCTTCTTTCTACAAATCAGAGGAATTCGAATCTTCTTACAAAGGTGACTTTGATAGAGTTCATTGACTATTGATTTCCAACACTGTCAATAGGTTTTTTCTTCTCGCGGCGGATCATCGTATCAATCATCTCAATAGTCCGAGCCAAACCATGTTCATACCAGAGTTTTTCAACAATTTTCCCAGCTTTGAGTCCAGCTTCATATAATTCTATCACTAGATTCTTCTCATCTTCTGGAACACGTTTTCTTCCTTTTGGTTTTAGTTTGATAATCTTAGAAAGGTTATCTAGAGTTTCCTGTCTTCCACTAGCAAATCTAAACAATGGCATTTCTCCTGCTTTCACTATTTCATCTTGCTGTTTTATTCTTGCACGATTATCACCACAAGTTGATGCGACTCCTATCGATAAAAGCAATTTAGAAATGAATACCTCATTTGTCGTAGTGTTAATTGCTGCATCAAATCTACGAAAAGAAGCATGACCATCCCCATCAGCCAGTCCCTGTATGAATGCAACCCGCCACTCACGGGGCATCTGCAGAATCCAGTCAGCCTTGATCGCCACGTGTTTTTTGTTCTCTGAGGCTGTCAGTCCGAGGAGTGCCTGCTTCATCCACATGAGAAGGGGACTTGCCTCACTAGCGTACAGTTTGAACGTGTCGACTCTCCCATTCTCTCTGACCTTTTTCCGGTCAGTCCCTCTCTCTGCAGATAACCCAATCCTACCCATGGCATAACAGAATCCCTCTCCCAGAGTACTGCCCCACGAGTACTTCTTGCTAACATATAGTTCCACTTTTGAGGAGTAGTCGACATCATTCTTGAAGCTGCCATCAGAGACCGCGAGACCGAGAAGATACATGAAGGCAATTGGGAGTGTTAGTTCTTCGAACTCCCTCTCGAAGTCCCGCATAGCCTTTGTATCCAAGGGAACCAGCTGGTCAAGGACATCCAGCAGGTCCTGCGGTGAACGGATTTCTACTGGAACTTGAATGAAGTCCTCAGGGAGATTGGTGATATGGTTCAATTTCTTTGGCAACCACTTGAATCCTGGACGAGGATCTTCTGTGGGGATACGCGCGGCATAGGCAACACGAGTCGGGAGCTGGGTCCCATCAAGCCAAGCACCAATTGTTGATTTTCCTATCCCCAGTCTCTTTGCAAGGTCGACCAGAAATCCACTCTCTCCGTATTCTTTGATGAACTCGAAGAACTTCCGTGCAAATTCCTCATTCTGCTTGTGGTCCGAAGTCACTGATATCTCATCGTAGAAGTAGAGATTATTGAAGCGCCTATAGTACTCCTCCTCTGAGGTCACACCATTGAGCCGCTCAAGGAGTATCTCCAGTCGCTTCTCCTTCACAGCGCCGGGTACCTTGTTGATCCAGTAGTAAAGTTTTGGCATCACTCCCTGACGAAGATAGCGTTTGAGGGTCACAGGACTTGTCTTCAATCGCTTCGAGAGCTCGGCCACCTCACCTCTCTCAAGGTGTGTACGACCGCCATACTCCTGAAAGAGCATGATGTGGAGCTTGGCGAGGGTCAATAAGTTCGATACGTCTTTCCGCTTGAAGAATCCCAGGGACTTCGAGCGAATGAGTGCAAGGAGGTGGTCATAGGACTCGATTGGAGTGCCGTCGACCTCAGGGACCCACATCTTGATAGGGTATCCTTCCGAAACCTCCCCTCTACCCGACTCAATGCTCTTCAATTTCCTTAATGCTTGCAACTTCCTGTTCTTTCTCAACAAGGGAGATCTTTTTTCACCATGCAACAAACCGCCTCTAATTCAAGCGTATCCGTGTGGCTTGAAACACCTCTCCTTTAGTATCATGTTTGATGCTTTTATGCTCGTAACATGTGTGATGGAGTGGAAGCAGCTGCAAGAACTTTGATAGAGATTATCGTTTGAACTACTTGAAGAATCCGTCTAGTTTTCTATCCGAGCAAGCGCTTTTGCCAGTTTCATCTTCTCATCAATGTTGCTCAGGCGATTAATCATGATTCTCTGAGCCTGAGGAGACCCCGCACCATGCATTGATTCTGTAAGGTATCCAACTGCAGCCCTTCCTAGAGTAAGATTCTCAATCAAGCGGAGTATCTTGATTCTATCCACAGTATCAACGCCTTCTGCTCCTACAAGATATTTTTCGATGACCTTCCTGGTTTCAGGGTCGCTCAACTCCTTTGAACTTGGACATGTCACAAAGAGACCACCCGCAATATCCTGAAGAAGCCTTGCAATCTCATATGGAAATCTTGTCACGTTCTGTTTGCAGACATTTGCCAGTAGTAGATCCACCAGATAATTGCCAGCTTCCGTCTTTTGACCTGCAGCTGAACATGCAATGCCACAGGAGTATAGGGTCTCATTCAGATGGGTCATCTCAGTGATCTTGTCCTGAATATGTGAAGCCTTCAAGACCCCATTGAAATCTGCAATGGTTGCCGCTGCTCCTATCAGGACATCCCCCACACCAACCTTACAGCCTCCATAGCTCTGTCTATGATATGCCGCAAAAGACTCAACAAGACGCCCACAGAACTCGTTCTCGCCTTTCATGAAGATACGGTCGTTGGGAACAAAGACATCATCAAAGATGATTAGACACTCTTGACCACCATAGACGGGATTGCCGCAGTCAACATCACCTTCTTTGGTTTCATCCAGTCGTCGAAGGTCGCATGATTGCCTACCATAGTAATACGTTATCCCCTCAACATCAGCAGGGACTGCGCAACAGATCGTAAAATCCTTGTCTTCATTCCGCATAGCTAGAGTTGGCATGATGAGATGCTCATGAGAGTTGATTGCTCCTGTTTGGTGTGCTTTTGCTCCTCGTATCACCACACCATCTTCTTGCCTCTCTGTGACATGGATATAAACATCCGGATCATTTTGCTCCGAAGGTCGCTTGCTACGATCCCCTTTCGGGTCTGTCATACATCCATCGATTACGAGGTCCTTCTCTTCAACCATCTTGACATACTCTATGAATCGCTTGTGGTATTGCGTTCCGAATTTCTGATCGATATCATAAGTTGTCAGATAGACTGCATTGAGAGAATCCATTCCAACACATCGTTGGAAACAAGTGCCGCATTTCTGGCCAAGGATTCTTAGCATTTTTACCTTATTCTGAAGGTCTTCTACACCAGTATGTAGATGGCAAAAACGATTGATTGTATTCCCTGTAAGTACCGACTTCGTAGTCATGATATCTCTATACTCTGGTCTATGCGCTAGATCATATGTGAGAGCAATCGAGTTCATTGAAGCACGAATTATTGGATTGGTGACAGGATTTTCGACCCGTTGTCCCATCAGATAGATTGTGAGTGGTCCACGTTTTTCAAGTGTTTCAATATACTCCTTACCAGTCATTAGCACCATGAGTATCTCTCCAATCCCAAAGATTGACTTGGGCTAATGACAGTCATGACTTATGAGCTCTGCCTTTTACAATAGACTATGCACCTGGACATTCGCAGGGGCTCTTTTTACACTTTGAACAGACATTGCTATATTTTGAGTAGAATGATGTTGCAATATCCACATCTAACAGATTGGCAAGGGAGCACAACCAAGCAAACACATCTCCAAGTTCATCAGCCACCTCTTTTTCATCATTATTCTTTAGAATTGCCTCACTCAACTCAGCAAGTTCTTGAAAGGTTCTAAGGATGGTACGATCCACTCCTCGTGCCTTATCTCGTTCAAGGTAAATCCGTCGCATCATCTCTTGTGCTTCTTCAATCTTCATAGGTAACCCCCAAGAGGGGGTCCGACTGGAATCGGACCCTTACTTGAATCGTAGATGTGCATAGGCTGGAGTTTCATTTTCGAATGCATAGTGGACCTTCTGGTAGTCCTTCCTGAATTCTCCAATCTCTGCTGTAACCTTTTTCACATCTTCACCTTTCATGACCACTCTCGTCATGAACTCTGCAATCTCATCCATCTCAGACTCTTTCATTCCAAGACGAGTCATCTCACTTGTTCCAAGACGGATTCCGCCTGGAGTCTTGTAGTCCCGGCCTCTCTTCTTATCCCATGGAAGGAGATTGCGGTTGATGACGATATTTGCATCTTCCAACGTTTCTTCACATTTGGCTCCATCACCTAATGGAGTTTCAGTGACATCAACAAGGACTACGTGGGACTGAGTGAATCCCTTGTGCTCAGCAATGACCTGCCATCCTCTCTCATGTAGTGACTGTGCAAGTGCCTTTGCATTCTTCATAATCTGCTTGCTATACTCTACTCCAAACTCAATCATCTCAGCCAGGGCAATGGCAAGACCGGCAACGTTGTGGAGGTGGTGATTACTCAAGAGACCTGGGAATGAGGCTCTCTTAATCCGGTCAGCAAATTCCTCCTTTGCAAGGATCATTGCATGCTGAGGCCCAGGCAATGTCTTGTGTGTAGATGTGGTCATCATATCAGCACCCTCTCTCAATGGATCTTGGAAGAATCCTGATGCGATGAGGCCTGATACATGGGCTGAGTCATACCCAATTGTCATGCCGTACTCATCAGCAATCTCTCTGAACTCCTTCACAGGGTGTGGAAAGGGGAATACGCTTCCACCAAAGAGGAGGAATTTGATTTCATCTCCCTTCTCTTGAAGGTCCTTGATCTGCTTCATGCTAGCATCAACATCAATGTTGAATTCCTCATCGTTGAACACCCAATTTCGTACCTTGTGTCCTCGTATCTGACCTGCAGTCCCACCCAGGTCTTTTCTTGCATGAGAGATATGACCTCCATGTGCAATGGATAATGCCATCATTCTATCCATTGGTTCCATGGCTGCAGTATACATTGCAAGATTAGCAACCACTCCAGAGATAGGCCGTACATCTGCAAATTCCGCTCTATAGAGCTTCTTTGCTAGATCGATGGTTATCAGCTCGACCTCGTCTATGTACTTACACCCTGCATAGACCCGCTCACCGGGCCATCCCTCTGCATAGCGGTCTCTGAAGTCACAAACAATAGCTGACCTGACCGCTGGTGAACTCACATTCTCCGAGGCAATGAGGTTAATTGTTTTAGACATCCAATCATCATGTTTCTCTAAAAGTTCAAATACTTGATCGTAAAGCTTCTTGTGTTCGCCCATACCTAGCGACTCCATGTCCTAAAGATACTCTGAGCTAAAGTTAGCTTCGTTATATGGCTTACGACCTATGCTCCAAACTCGCTATGTTTTTTTGCATATATTTTTAGGAATTCGTTTCTAATAGTTTTCAATTCAAAAATTATCTGAGGAGAATAATATGGGTGATTTCGGAATTCCGGGGGCTCCTTTTGTACTATCGTTACCTGATAATTGGTCTGTTGAACAATCGACTCTCCCTGAAATGCAAGCGAATTGCATCATCGCACACTCACCTCAAGAGGAAGTAGAGGTACTCTACTACCTATATTCTGCGTCCAGTCTCGATGAAGTCATTGCTGAATCTGATTATCTTGCTCCACTTTATTCACAGGCTCAGTTTGAAATAAATGGGATGGGCTGTCTAGCCTATAACGGACTGATACCTGAGGACATCATGGCTATTGCCCTCTGGAAAATAGCACCAAGAGCTGGAGCGATATATGGTGGTTCTGACATCATAGATTACACTGCTCTGTTTGTAGAGCATCAAGGGGTAATAATACACATCTCAATCACAAAGGAGTTACAATCTGATGAATTCTCAGAACATCCTGCACTCCTTGTGCTGAGTGGAGTCGCACCTGGTACTCCTTTTCTCGCATCGAAAGAAGATCCCTTTTCTGCCACAGCCATCTCGCCTCTAGCTGAGATGCGACAACAGACAAGGTTACCAACCAAGACTGTACAACACAAGGGGAAAAAATTACCAAAACTCAAAGACAAAGAGCCAGACTTGAAGGCACTGCAAGCTCTTCTTATAAAACAGAAACCAATGGTCTGGTGTCTGAACAAGCTAAAGGAAATCAGCGAAAGACTCGAGAAAGACAGAGAGTTTGAGCAATATAGGAAGGACCTATTACAGATTCGTAGTATGCTACAGAAACTGTGGGGTTATACTGATGAGATGAAGTCTACATCATCTATGAGTGTAGATGGGAAACATGTATCGCCTCCAGCACCTGATTCTTCTGCTGAGAAGGATGAAGGAATCGAGCCATGTAAAAAGTGCGGCAAACCAATCCTCCCCTCTGACAAGTTCTGTCGCATTTGCGGAGCTTCCCGCGCTCCACGTGCTATTCGTTGGACACCTGAACCAAAATCTTAGATTTCTTAGAATGAAAGGTATTCCCTTACACCTATCACTTAGAACTACCAGAAGTTGGCATATCGACAGAGAGTGCTGCACCGCAATTCATACACTTCAGAATAGTGACAATTGGTGGATACTCAACTATCCCTTGCATCATATGAATCATTGTACTCTGCATTCCCTTGGCCATTCCAGCAGCCATCTTCATCATGCCACCATACATGCCTCCTTGAATCGCAGCTCTCTTTTGCAATCTTTCCAGTTCTTCTGGATACAGGTCTGTTATAGCGGTATCAACTCTCTCCACAAATTGTGCAGTCAGTTCCAATCTCAAATCTTCTCTACAGTATGGACAAATTGTAGTCATATCTCACAATCCTTCCTAACGATCTCCTGAATTAGGATTTTCTTGAAAGAATAAATATCCTTTCACAAACAGACTTAGGGGCTTGGAGCAATTCACAATAAACAGATTTTATCTCTTTGATTTAGAGTTCATGATTTGCCTGAAAATGATAGCTGCTGTTATGAGTATGACCCCCAATATAATCAAGAAATATTGCAGTATGCCTACCCACTCAGGAGCAATATCTTGACCTGGGCTAAGACCTGCTATTATGACACACACAACTCCAAGAAAAAGAAGAATGACCATCAGTAAAGAGTTCCGTTCCATTGTAACCACTTTAGTTCTATAATTAGACTGATATGAACTTTATTCAATTATTAGATGATGATTTAATGAATCATTACAATATTCTAGCCTGTCCCAAAGAAATTACTCTCATCTTTGTAGGCGCGATTGTAGCAATAACTGGAATACTTCTTGATTCATACTGGACTCAATTGTATTGGGCTGCCAAACCTCCGTATTCGACGGGTCCAATTCTGGTTGGTACTGCAGGTATTTTCTTTATCTTCCCAAGCGGATTACTAATACTGATATCTGGTATTTTTGCTATGATCTACAAGTCCAGTATGTTATCAACCGCCTGAGGATACAACAGCAACAATTGCGGCTACAGAAACTACTCTTCTCAAATGTACATTTGATATCATAAAACCCTCCCTGCTTTTGCCAAGAATATTCACGAGGATTGTTCCTCAAATGGTTCAGTAATTGCATCTAATCGTTGATTTCTACGCCGGTTTCTAAGGTATATGTAAATCACTACAATTACTAAAACAATGAAAGGTTTGGTCGTATATCCAAACATGAATACTACTTCGCTTTCTTGTAATAATATCATCATTGACGAAACTCCAAGTATTACCTAAATAGCAGCTCTATTGAAATAACTTCAATCTTTTCACTGGAAAGTCTGAGAAGATAAAAAGGAATCATACTCAAAAATAGCTCTGGCTATAGTCGTTTGTTATCTTCAAATCTCGTTAGCACCACAATCTCTATAAACGCAAAACAGGCAAAGGGCGTTCTGTGGGCCAGTGGAGGAAGTGAGAGTGAATAGAAAACAGGAAATCATTCTGATGGCTCTCTGCGCTCTTCAACGAGTTCTACGGTCTTTTATCATGAACACCACCGCCATTATTACGAGTGTGACGCCTACTATGAAAAAATAATATCGCAGGGTACCTACCCAGACCATGCCTGAAATCCCACTAGAGGCTCCGAGTATTAATAGCGAAATTCCAAGAACAAGCAGATTGCGCGTTGAAGTAGAATCCCACTCCACTGTGACCACCTAGACAAAGTATGTAGTTTCTTCCTTTTAAACAAGAATCTTAACGTACACAGCCGATTTGTGCTACTATCTTTCTCACCGCAAGGCTTGCACCTACAGACCTCGTTAACACCGCAATCTCTATAAACGCAAAACAGGCAAAGCACTCTCTGTGGGCCAGTGGCTAAGCCAGGTATAGCGACAGTACACGCAGAACTTCTCTCGTGTGTTGAAGCTCTTAACTTGTTGGTCGCGGGAGGTTTGGCCAATCCGACCAAACCAGCGAATTCAAATCCCGTCTGGCCCGCCATCTTGTTCTGCATCTATTTCTTTTTGATGAAAATTATCAGGACTACTATTGTGCAAATGATTCCCACAGCTCCTACAACTAGTATCATTGTACTATCAGGTGGAGGTTGTGAAGTAGTAGTTGTGCTTGTGGTGGTCGACGTAGTTTCAGTATTTGTAGTAGTGCTCGTTGTAGTTGTGGGGGTTGATGTAGTCGTAGTGGTAGTTGTGGTTGATGTAGTCGTAGTGGTAGTTGTGGTTGTAATTTCTTCAACTACTGTGATGATGACTGTATCGATAAGACTGTATCCTGATGCATCATTCACAACAAGAGTTAGGTTATAACTTCCAATAGATAAACCATCGATTGTCTTTGATAAATGATCCAGTGATGAGTTCAATGTATTTTGAGTAATCATAGATTCTTCCCAATAAATTGCGTACGAATCCGGATTTGGCAGTCTTACATCCCATGTGATTGGGGAAACTACTTCACCAATCTCGTACTGCACATCACTAGGTCGACTAACAAAACCCAAGGGATATTCATCCTTTCCTACACCAACAGAATAGTCTCCTACTCCAGAATAATCTGACCAAATATTCCCTATACCTTCTCCGTTATCCCAATCGTTAAACATTCCACTATCAACGGCATTTCCTATACCATTGAAGCCTATCATATTGTTGTAAATTTTAGATTGGAGTGCATAGGTATTTACTCTAAGTCCATAACCTATGTTTCCATAGATTTTGTTTCCAATAATTTTTATTCCTGACGTAAAGTCCAAATAGAGACCGTCTGTAGAACTTCCTGATATCGTGTTGTTGATAATCTCTAGATAATTGACAATATAGAATCGTAAGTACCCATCATTCTCATAGATTGAGTTGTTCAAAATCATCCCGTTATTAGAACCAGCAAGATAGATGGGCTTTCCATGATTGTTGTATATCTCATTTGAATCATAGAGGATGTTATCTGAAACTATTTCGGGTGAATATGAATAGATACCGTAGTTTGCGCAATTAGTTATTGTGTTATTTGAAAAAACACAATCAATAATTGATGTTGATCTGATTCCGTAACTGAGAGAAGATATAGTGCAGTTATCTATTCTCCCATTACTTACACCTATCAGATAGATTCCATTTCCATTCCCACTTGTAGTTGAAGAAAGCGTGCAGTTTCTAATGATGAAACATGTACTAGTATTTTCTATCCTAATACAAGTACTATCTGTAGATATTTCTAATCCTTCTATGGTGTATGGAAACTGCGCGGTTCCATTACCTGGCCACCCCTGTGATATGAAATCATCATTTTCCAATATTGATATCGTTGCATGTGGTGTGAATGACGATACTGTTGTTGAAACATACTGATACTCATCCAGATCTATGGAGGTTAGTTCAATAGGAGTGAAATTTGTGGCAGATATGATTCCCAAAACGAATAGAACTGTTAGAAGACTAGATTTCTTCAAGAAGCTCCCCTAATTTTAATGTAGATATCCTCCTTATATAATAAACCATCTGAATTGGTTGGTAGACTGACTTCTAGTTAAATTTGAATTTCAAACAAATCCCGTCTGTCCCGCCATTATTCAAATCTTGCTTCAATCATAGCGTCTAATATACCACGAGTACGTATACTATCAGGTTGATTGGCTTGGAAAGGGTACTCAGAACAGACGTAGGAGAAGTTCGTTTTTTTTGGAAGATTACTCTAGCGCTTCTCATGACAATTCTGCTTATAGTCATCAGTAGGATTTCACTGATACTTGTAGTCCAGCAGATATACATTCTACAAGGGACTCCTCTCAATGTTGCCTCTCAAAATGCTCAAGTCTTTGTATCCGAATCATCCGAGGGCCAAGCAATAGCAAGTGCACTAGATCTCTTGTTGATTCTCCTACTAGTTTTGTTCCTAGTCACTCGTATTGAGAAACGAGAATTTCATCTAACGGATCTTGGCTTGAATATACAACGCAATACTTTGCCTTTTTTTGGATTGGGAGTGATTATTGGATGTGCTCTATTTTTTGGAGCTACACTAGTTGGAGTGTTTCTAGGGACAATTGAATTGCCTGTGAATCCAGATTTCAGTCAGTGGCCTGCCTTAACTACGTTAATTGCATCGATAACATTCTATGTCTTGAACAGTTTCTGGCAGGAGATCCTGTTTAGAGGATACTTACAGACTCAGGCAGTTAATCGATTTGGTCAATACACAGGTATAATTTTGGTCACAGTTATCTTTGTAATATTTCATGGTCTAGTTCAAACTCTTACTCTCTCTGGTATTCTAACAGGTTTCCTGTTGTTCTCATTCATAGGTTTCCTATATGACAAGATCAAGTCGCTATATCTAGTAGGTACTATCCATGCAGTTCTTAATTTCTTACCTGCTTTATTTGATACATGGTGGCAAGGACTGGAGGCTAGCATAATATATGGTATCGCTCTTTTGCTGCTGATTCTAGTAATCTATAAACAAATTAGAGAATCAAAAGAAATCTAATTACAGTTAAATCCTCCTAGCCCGCCATCTCTTTCTATGGATTTCTAAAGATATACACTGCCCAGTTGATAATATCTCTGCCCCACCTTAGATAGAGTTCTTTCTCCATCTTGGTCTTTTCAAGGAGTTCCTGATTGTCTGGATCATCTCTATGTGATTGGATATAATTATCAACAGCCCACCACTGAAGAGTCTCATAGTGATCCCAATCATCTTTGTTAGACACAAGTGTATAGAGGCAGTTGAGTCCAATCTCTTCACCTTGGCATACATTTTCTTCATGTGAACGAGAGAAATCATGAGTCATGCTTGCGGCCTCAAGATATTCCGTGTCAGGTTCTTTCAACCAAAAAGGCTCACCAACAATCACAAGACCCCCGGGTCTCGCCATTTTTCTAAGAGCTCTGAGAGTTCCAATGTGATCCTCGAAGACCCAGCTTGCTCCCAAACACATCACTACATCGAATAGTTCACCAGATGCAGGTTGATATTTTGCACCATCCAATTCGATGAAAGTCAAATCAGTCTTAGAGGCTCTTTGACGATGTTTTTCTTTACAATCTCTGATATAAAACGGAGAAATGTCAACTCCTACACCTGAGATTCTGTATTTTTCTACCAATCTGACTAAGACTTCTCCCTTTCCACATGCGATGTCAAGGACTCGTGAGCCTTTCGATAGACTGAGTAGGTCACAGAATCGTTCGAATTTCTCATTACTTAGTGGATTGCAGAGAATATGATACTTGTGTGTAATATCATAATACTTCCATCTGTCCATTCTCTCTAGCCTCATATTGATTGATTCTAGGAAACATTATGAAAATATATCTAATGATTCAAAATCCGTCTGATCCGCCATCTTTTCTCTATTTTAGCTGAATCGGCTATTGAATCGTGATATTACCTCTTCAGTCTCTGTCATAATTCTATCCAGTAACTCCTTCACAGTAGGGATATCTTTGACTAATCCCACACCTTGACCACAACTCACAATGCCAATGTCGAGGTCGCCCTCATTATACATCTTTTGTGCCTTCTCTCCTGATGCTGCTTGGATGAGCGTGAATAATGGTGCTTTTTGAGATTCAAGCTCGAGAAGATTTTGTGCTGCTTTATTATTCCATATTCTATGGGTGTTTCCAACAGAGCGTAGCGCTAAGACAGTATCCGTTTCCACTGCTTGAATGAATGCCTGTTTCAGATTATCATGAATGGGACACTCTTTGGTTGCCATCATCCTTGTTCCCATAATTACTCCCTCCGCACCAAGCGCTAAGATTGCAGCAACACCTCTGCCGTCTGTTATTCCACCGCCTGCAATCACAGGAACATCAAGAGCGTCAACCACTGAAGGAGTCATTACCATCGTTCCTATATCAAGAACACCAGTAGCTCCGCCATTCTCATATCCAACCACCGTTACGATATCTGCGCCTAAGGATGCTCCTTTCTTTGCATACCTTACTCCAGCACACTTATGAATCCAAATTGCACCGCTGTTCTTGAATTTCGGAACTAGGTCTTCAGGTGCTTTATGACCGCTTGTTTCAATTATTTTCACGCCTTCTGCTAATGTAGCATCTACATAATCCTCCAGCTTATCTTGAGGCATTAGCGCGGGGAACAGATTGATATTTACTGCAAAAGGTTGATTTGTCAGAGTTCGGGTCTTTTTGATTGCATCACGCAGCGCATCAGGAGTTTTGTAATTTGCACTTGCCAGTACCGCACAAGCACCAGCATTACTGGCAGCTGCTACAAATTCGGGATTAGAGATTCTAGCCATAGTGCCAGATATGATTGGATATTTACATCCCAACATTTCAGTTACTCTTGTCTTAATCATTCAGTTCACCCGCAACTTTTGACCATTGATTGTTCTACCTGATAAACCTCATTATCAGAGGAAAAGATGCCTTTAGGTGACTTATCTATTACAGCTGCTGGGTCAAAATCAAATCTGATCTTTCTTGAACCTCTTGATCAGATAGTACTCTTTTTCTCCCTTTGGATACACATCTGACAAGCCATATGGTTCAAATCCATAATTGAACATGAAGTCAAGATTCTGAAATGTGAAACATGCTGACTGAAGTGAAATACATTCTCTTTCCTTTGCAACTTTCTCAGCATATACCATGAGATCTTTTCCATAGCCCTTGTTTCTATATTTTTCATCAACCCAGATACTAGCGATATTCATCGTTCCAAGGGATGAATAGCCTGATAGTCCTCCAATGACTTTCCCGTCCTGATTCTTGATAATAAGCCCAATACTCAGATGTGGATACCTCTTTAGTATATCAGCAACATTGTCATCAAAGTTCTTTCCTAAGCCTTTTTGCACAATTTTTTTTGATTCCTCACTATTATCTTTAGATACTTTGAATCGAATCGGGTCTGATCTCCGAGATTCTACAGGTTTGTGCAGAGGCTTGGAGAGTATGTACTCCTTGATTTCTTCAACATATCCATCATAGGTAGCTATCAGCTTGTATCCAACTGCTTGGTAGAAGTTTCCACCTTGCCATGAGAAGGTGTACGTCTGCGATGCAAGACAGCCATTTTCTCTTGCCAATCTCTCAGCCTCTTCAATGAGATCTCTCCCATATCCAAGTCTTCGAAATCTCTCATCCACCCATAGTACCTCAAGATACTGCGCCCAGAAGAGAGTACTGGTCTGAATTCCTCCTACAATATTGCCATTTTTATCTCTGAGTACTAGACTTAACCATTCTTCAGGACTATTATACTCTCCATTTGTTTGCTCCATGTTATAGGAGTCAAACCTCTTCTCAAATTCTTTCATCTCTTCATCTGTTGGATTGTCTATGACGGCAAATCGATTGTTTGTCGAAGTAGATTTCATTTGATACCTCTCCTCTAGGTATTATCAAGCGCAGACTTGGTTTTTTGTTTAAAAGTCTACTAACTACGCCATTTTGAAAAAGACTATTGACTTAAACCAAGTCATACGTTTCAGCCATCTTCGAATCCTATTTTGTAGTTCATCACTATAGTAACTACTACTCTAACAGGTGTCGATGCAAAAGTCATGTTTTTTTTCTGTGCTTCAATCATTGGTAATTAAACAATACCTAAAAGCGAATCCGCTTGATGGCACTCTGTTGACCATGAAGAAGAATCAGGCAGCCTTGTTAGCCATTATTGGGGGTCTTTCCGTTTTTGCTATCAAGCTCCTTGCGTATTTCATATCTAATTCGGTGGCATTACTATCTGACGCTCTTGAATCTGTGGTCAATATTGTTGCTTCAGTAATGATGTTCTTCTCGATATATATCTCAGAAAAGCCTCCTGATGACACTCATAACTATGGTCATCAAAAGATCGAGGACATCTCGAGTGGCTTTGAAGGTATTTTCATAATTGTTGCTGCTCTTCTTATTGTAAATGCCGCTGCTGGAAGGCTCTTTGTTTCAGTGGAGCTCGTAGAACTGAACCTTGCAATTGGTATATCTGTCATTGCAACCGGAATCAATGCAGGCATCTCTCTCTTATTGATGCGTACTTCAAAGGAGAGTGGGTCTATTGCTTTGGAGGGCGATGCAAAGCATCTCCTATCTGATGTGATATCCACTGCAGGCGTGTGGGTTGGGCTCATTATAGTGCAGTTGACAGGCTGGCAGGTCATGGACGCATTGCTGGCATTTTTAGTGGCTACATTGATTGCTAGAATGGGTGTAGGATTGGTCATACGCTCACTGCGTCGTCTTATGGATCAGTCCTGTGAAGAAGAGGAAAATACAATCAAGAATGTCCTGGGGAGATACAATGACATAATTATCGAATATCATGATCTAAAGACCCGTAGACAGGGCAACTATGTGCTTGCTGAAGTTCATCTTACAGTGGAAGACTCCATGAGTGTTAGAAAGGCTCATGATATCATTGATCTTTTAGAAGAAGACTTACGGAAGGAGTCCAAATTCATCGAACTCACAGTTCACATCGATCCAGAAACAGAGCTGTCATCTTGAGCAGGGTTATTGGGTGACCTACAACGGCAATAGTCGAAGAATAATTCCAAAATCTGCAAACTATTTATGGTACTGACGCAGTCTTTGATAGACTCCCTTCGTTCCATAAACCACTAATTCCATCGGTGTGATCTTCGATGTCCCAAGTCTTTCAGAAAAACAAGTTCGTAATCAGTTCTTTTGTCATTGTGATTGTGATTGGTGGTATGACATTCGGTAACATGTCTACACCAAGCACTCCAACTGGAATTCAAGTCATTGCAGGAACCACTTTTAATTTTGCAGATTATCCTGCATTGACCCATGAGCAGATTGCCATAATCAATTACTTTGATAGACTTGTGACCGGACAGGCATACAATCTCTGGGATGGCTGGCATGCTGAGAACTATCTTTGGGCACTTCAATACATCAACGCATTCCTTGCATACCCATTTGCTGGTTTCTGTGAAACAACATCCGGTTATAGGACCGCCTTCTATGAGGATTTCGCTTACTCGCAGATTCGGAGAATGAACACAACAATCGCAGAGTACGGAAATGACTCAATGGAATACTATGAGTGGGTGTCTATTCCCGGTTTTGTTGACTATTACTTTCCAAATGCGACCCATCCCGATGGGAACGATGTGTACACTGGTGGCTTTAGAGGTCCTGCGAACATCATGTGGACTGGCCACTATGCCTTGATGCTTGCACTGTATGAACGCAATTTCAACTTCGGAACTATGGAATCTGAATTGAGTAGCTACATAGTTGATTGGGAGAACTCAACAACGACAGACCGCCTTGGAAGTCCAAAACCCGGAGGTCTCTGGGGTACTGGCTTGATTCCTTGTGAACCATATGTTGTCTTTGCACAGTGTAACAGCATCCCCATCTATACCACTGAGCTCTATGATAACATGTATGGAACAACTTACATGGAAAGCGGTATGTGGGACTATGGATTAGACTTCATCGAAGCCAACATCACTGATGAATATGGGTTATACACAAATGGGTACTTTGTTCAGAAACCTGTTGGGTGGGGGCCAAATTCAGGTTTACTTCCCCAAGAGATCCCAGGACAAGCAGCTGACCATCTAGCTGGAGGTCCAAGTCTTTCATCCTATGGAACCGCATGGGCACTGACATTCCTCGAATACACCATCCCTGACATCACCACTCCCAAATACTCCACTTTTCTTGATTTCTATGGGCGGGATATATCTGGGGATACAATGTACATGCTAGGTTCGTACAAACACCCTAGTTCCTTTGGTGACATCTTCGGAATTTTGGGCACTGTCTTTACCATGGTTCTTGCCAACCAGAGGGGCGACTATCACACAAGAGACCGGCTCTCGAATCTCCTCCAAAACATGGTGAATAAGGTCTGGTCTCAGGATGGCAGGGAATTGTATTATGATGGATCTTCTCTTGATCCATTTCTATCTCCTGTTCTCTCGGGATTCTCGGTCTGGTCAACGCTCCCTGTCACTGTTCGTGATCTTGCAGATGCCCGTCCAGCTGAATTCTGGGACTATCCATTTATCAGTGCTGCAGATGACGACAATATCTGGGTGTATCAGGCCCATTGGGACCCTATTAAATCTGGTTTCATTCTAAACATTCGAGTTGATGATACTGCTGAATTGATGTTCAGTAATTTTAACGAAATCGCCACGGTTTACTCGGGTGGTGTTTCTATCGGAAACCTTGTTCCTGTTGGTAGTGATTATAGCCTAACACTACAACCTGGGACTTACCAGTTAATTATAATGGAGGGTACTTAGGAATGAATGATGTACAGAATAGCCTCTCGTTACCTGAGAGACTGCGACTTCATACTCCAACAATGGCTCTCTTTACTATCATTTTTGGTTTAGTGGGTGCCGGAGTCTTTGTGTTAATTTATGCTATTGAGATGCCATTCATAATGATATCTCTCTTCAAATTTGGGCTTGCTCCAGCACTAGCAATCATCGCAGTAGTAGGAGGACTACGTGGTCCCCTTGCAGGATTTCTTACAGGATACCTCGGTATCATCCTATACGATTTCATCTTCTTTGGTACAGTTGTTATGCTGACACTTCCTGCATTCTCCTACGGTGTTCTAGGGCTCATAGTTGGATTGCCCTCCTATGACTTGACAAAAGGCAGGTCTCTTGCAAAGATGTCCGTTCTATCAGCTATTGGTTTAGTATTTACTGCATTATTGGTTGTTGTATTTGATTTGACAATTGTCCATCACTCAATTCTTATCGCTTTGGGTTTCGTTTTATTGCCACTGATGACAGTAGGTCTTCCTTCTGTAATTCTAATAACTCCCATCTTGGCAAGAATTTGGGCTACAATTTATCAGCAGGCACCAGCCCACTGGCAATCGATGTGACTCAAAGTAGATCATCGAATGTCTCTACACTGGGAGCAGATTCCCCGAACTTCAAAGTTATGACTCTGCACCTGAAATCCTGCTCTTTGATTCAGATTGGGTGCTATCTCTTCAAAAGAAATGCAGTCGTAGTCTTCTATTTTGCCGCATTCATTACATATCAGGTTGATATGAAAATTGACATCGGGGTCATATCGTGCTGATCCATCTCGAAATCCCATCTCTCTCACAAGACCAATTTCAGTGAAGAGTTGAAGAATCTTATATACGGTTGCTAGGCTAATCGATGGGTCTATCTTACTTGCGTATTCATGAATGTCAGAAACACTAGGATGTGACCCCGCTCTCCAGAGAGCTTCATAGACAATGATTCTCTGAGGAGTCACTCTATGACCACTCTTTCTGATTGTTTCTGCAATTTCATCTCTGGAGGACAACATAACATATTATTTCTTCCTGAAATGTTGATAAACTTATCCATAGTTG
>JAFGAR010000009.1 GCA_016933575.1 Candidatus Thorarchaeota archaeon | reverse complement strand
TATGATGAAATGGCTTCACAGAAAAGAGGGATTGATGGTTGGAATATCATCCGGAGCCAACGTTGCAGGAGCTCTAAAACTTTCCCAGAGAGGATTAAAGCGAATTGCAACGATCGCTCCGGACACATACGAGAGATATTTGAGCCTGGATTGACACAATAATCAAGGACAATCGTGAGTGTAATTTGCAACTAAATTAACTGGCCCGTCCATATTTACAACTATCACTTCGCCACACACGATTCCATAAGTCTCGTTAAGATCCCAGTCTCTAAAAGTGTACCCTTCGATCTTCGGAGCGGTAACAACTACTGAGGTCCCCTCATCATGCCACCCTTCACCAGGGATTTCTTGCTCATAACGCGCTGATGTTGCAATGTTGAGGTAGTAAGATGCAGTGAAATTTGCAGCCAATTTCTTCGAACTATCCATTAGAATTTCTCTTGACCAATTGTCCTCTCCATCGCTCCACCCAATGAAGTTCAGTCTCACATCATCACCAATAGGTTTTCTGAGGTCGAACGCCTGAAAAGCCTCAACCTCAACTACATTTGTCCGATTCAACTCTGAAACATAATTGACTGGAATATTGAATTCCTGACTGTTTACTGAAACCTTGGGAATGACGATTAGTTCTCTTTCAGATTCTATTGTTAGTATAACTGGAGGCACCACAGTGGTGAATTTCCAGACAGGACTCTCGACGGCCGCATCTCCGTCTGATGCAGCGACTTTCCAATAGTATTCAGTATCTGGGTCTAGGTCCCCGGGAAAGAAGCTGTCAACAAAAATACCAGCGGCAACCAAAGGCGGGTCTTGAACTGCACCCAGGTAAACATCGTATTGAAGAGCGTCGCCGTCCGGATCACTGCAAGTCCATTGCAGAGATGACCCGGTTGCCACATCTGTCTCGCCATCTGCCGGTGATTGGTTTGCAGGAACTTCAGGCTTCCTGTTCACATTCTCAACGGTGATCTGGAACTGATCAGAGCTGGATGCGCCTTTCGTATCACTTACCCCAATTGTTGCTCCATACACTCCAGCACTTTCGTAATCAGACGAGTACTCGTAGATGGTCCCCTGTACAGCTCCCGCACCATCTATCAATTCAAAAGTGAGTGTGTCGCCGTCTGCGTCTGTTGTATAGTCTAGAAGATCAACTGAAAGATTTTCGCCTTCCTCAATGGTCTGATCAGGCAGATTGATTTGCGGCGCGCTATTCGATTCAAAAACGGTTACAGAGAATGATGTACTATCAGTTCCACCCTTGCCGTCGTTAACACTTACAGTGACGCTGTTCTCCCCAGCATAAATGTCACTTGAAACGAACACGTATGTATCTCCCATTACTTCTCCGACTCCACTAATGAGAGAGAATTCCAGAGCATCGTTGTCGGGGTCATCAGAGAACTCCATTAGTTCAAGCCGAAGTTCTTCATCAATCTCAACCTGCTGATCGGGCACTTCAATCGAAGGCGCCCTGTTCTTATCAACCACTGTCACAGAGAATATTCTATTGTCAGTCTGCTCATTACTGGTTGCAGTAAGCTCAACGCTGTAGACTCCTGCAGAATTGAAATCAGGGCTGTAAGTAAATCTGGTTCCAATTATTTTCCCAACTTCACTGTCTATCTCAAAAGTAATTGCTTCAGCGCTATGAACAGGAAACACGTAGGTCATTAGATCAAGTTCAAGAGTGCTGCCTTCTTCAACAAACTGAGCATGGATTGCCTTCAGCAGCCTAACCGTAGGATCAAAACAGGATACTGTTGAGATTAGCACTATGATGACGACGATAGCAAGTCCGAAAAGCTTCTTAAAATTCATTTAAACCTCCAAAATCATCAATTTCTGATTAGCTGAAGCGCTCCTGTGTTTTTTCCGGTTTGCCAGTCTTCTTGAAGTAAAACGGCAACTTCCTTCCCACTGAAAACAATATCGACTGGATAACCATCTAACTCTACATATTCTATCGTATTTCCCCTACTATCCAAAATTTCTAGTGTTCCAGTAATAGTCTCAAGAACGTAAATTCTATCTCCATTGTGAACAACCTTTATCGGACCTCGCCCCAGAAGATCAAAATACTTCGATTGGTAGCTCGATAAGTCTATCGACATAATCTGGTCTTCACCGGTCAAAGCAAGCCAGATCTTTCCATCGTGAATTGTCGGAAAGTTTGGATATCTTCCAAGTCTGATTGTCTGAATCCGGGAAAAGTCGCTTTTTGAGAGGACTTCCATAGTCTCTTCAACATATGAGACAAGAAAGACCCGATTCCCATCCAGGAGAATGTAGGAGGGCCTCTTCCCGATATTCACTTCCTTCACCAGGTTGCCCCATTCATCGAAGACTAGAAGTCCCTTATCAGTTTCATGAGAACGAGTCAACATGTTGTAATTGTGAAAGAGTGATACGAAGAAGTTCTTTGCATCCTCGGCTATTGAAAGCCCGATTACGGGCAGGTTTTCCCTCTTGAGAATTTCGCGCTTTTCAATATCAAGCACAAGAAACTCGTAATCATTAGTCAATATACCGACTTTGCCGTCAATAAAAGAGCCAGTTACCAGCCTGCTGGACGTGGGGATCTCGTCAATCTCCTTCCACTTGCTGGGGTGAACGGAAACATCGACAACAATCACTCTCCCACTGTAGAATCCAAAGCAGTAGAGCTTCCCATCCCTAAAGATGAGATCGTTTATCCCATCGTTTCTCATCGAATCGAAAATAGTCAGGGGCCTGAAACTTGTATCGAAAACCACTAGCTCCGAGTCCCCCTTAACAAGGGTCACAAAGTACGTCCCGCTGCTATTCTCAACCTTAATGAGCCCCGAAGGCATTACACCCAGAGGATATCTCTGACCAAGGGTGATCGTTCCCGATGCTGTAACTGC
>JAFGAR010000050.1 GCA_016933575.1 Candidatus Thorarchaeota archaeon | reverse complement strand
TTTGAAGATACCCTCCTCCCCACAGTAAGCTTTGTTCCACCAACACCAGAGAATGATACCACTCAATCTGAGAATTTTATCGAAGTCAATCTCTCTGCCTTTGATGAAGCAAGCCAGCTCTATACCTTTGTTGATTTCAACAGCGACCTTGGTATGTGGATGCCTATGGATGAGAGTGAGGGAAGCACAGTCTCTGATCTTAGTAGCTATACAAATGATGGTACCATGTACGGTGATGCCCATCAAGTAGATGAAGCCCAATATGGCAAAGCCTTTGATTTTGATGGGACGGGTGATTATCTTGAAGTACCTCTTTCTGCAGGTCTTGATTTTGCTCCTGACAGTTTTTCCGTTTCGACATGGATCAAACCTCGCGATGTCTCAAGTGGATGGCTTACAGTCTTTGAGCATGGTAGAACGAACAACAACTGGTTTGGTATGTGGATCAATGGTTCGGGAGAAACATGCCACTTTAGAGTTGGTTATGATACAACAGATTCAGCACAAACCTTAGTAGCAGATCATTGGTATCACGTAGTTGCTATCTATGACGCAAGTACAGGTGAAGCAATCCAATATATTAATGGTGAGATCGACAGCTCAGAAGTTATAACTCCTGGAGCATTGTGGACAATACCTGCGAATCAGAGACTTGTTATTGGTGCTAAAAATCCAATGAATGGTGAATACTTTAACGGACTTATTGATGATATCCTGATGTTTGATAGAGTTCTGACAGAGAATGAAATAGAAGCGTTATATGCCCTTCCTCCCCAGACCACTGGATATACGTATCACAATTTCACTGCACTTAGTGACGACATCTATGAGTTCACAGGATATGCAGTAGATGCTGCTGGCAATAGAAATCAAACAGAAACACGATTCGTCACCATTCAAACAAATGCGCCACCCTACACTCCTCTGCAACCGTATGGTTTTGCATCGGTCTATGCAGAATATGATTGGGAATATATTACCAGTGCCTCAGATCCTGGAGACGATCAAATCTATTACATGTGGGACTGGGGCGATGGAAACATGAGTGACTGGCTTGGACCGCATGAACCAGGAGAACTTGTAACAGCGAACTATACATGGATGATTCCAGGTAACTATGAGATAGCAGTTAAAGCCAAAGATACACAAGATGCTGAGAGTGATTGGTCAGAACCACTGCAAGTAACGGTAAAGAAACCTGGCGATGTTGATGGAAATGGTATTGTTAATGTTCTTGATTTACTTGATCTGCTTGCTACTTGGGGCGATTGCCCTGGGGATCCTTCGTATCCTTGGATAGACACCTTTGACAGCTATGCACTGGGTAGTGGTCTCCATGGACAAGGGGGCTGGGCAGGTTGGGATTATAATCCA
>JAFGAR010000008.1 GCA_016933575.1 Candidatus Thorarchaeota archaeon | reverse complement strand
TGTTCATAGGAATGGGATTTTCCTGCGCTGTACGCAATTTCCAGCTGCGTATAGAAGATTCTGGTAGGGGTGCCTATCTGGTCCCAGACTAAAAACTCTGCTTCTTCAAAATTATGTTTTGCGTCAAGGTAGAGTCCGTAGGAAGCTCGTTGTGTGCCATAGGCCATGTACGCCTCATAGAGAAGATACGAGGCAACCTGGTTGCCAAATTCGGAGTCCATTTCGCGTAGTAATTCCAGGGTGCTGATACATTGACTCCAATCAAGGCCATAAAAATTCTGCACACCGGTGTAATAGTATTCAGTTTTCTTTACCTCATTTTCGAGTGAAGTATTTTCAGGATTTAACCGATAGGCACTATTGAGATATTTCAAAGCCACCTTGATCGAAGCCTCATCAAACGGCTTTTGATCAATCAGTGTGTCTGCATACTCAAGATACTTGACGACGAGTAAGTTCAGAATCAGAGTATCCAATGTTTTTCGTTCATCTTCAAAGGCTTTGCTTTGCGGGATCAAGGCTAATGAACGCTTGTAATAGGTCTCTGCTAATTCAATGTCATCAATTGTGGTATCTTCTTTGTCTATCAGTTGGACAATGCTCTTGATATAGCTATTGACCAGCTCAGACTTGATGTTGTCATCAAGGAGTGAATTGTCGAGTGCGATGGCGCCTTCATATTCAAGAATAACAGTTGCCCACACTTGATTCTGGTATGCTTCCTGGGCGAGCTGGAGTTTTTCTTGGATGAGCAGTTGTTGCTCAATCGCCGTTATTTGAAGATTAACATCTCGAAAATTGGGGAACTCTCCTGCAATTTGTTCGTAGAGAGTTAGTGCCTGGTCCAAATTTCCTTCAGTCTGCTCCGCTTGTGCTTCTGTATAAAGCTCATCCAATTCCGAAATATAACTCTCAGTTGCCCTTAATGATGGGATAGATTGGTCTTCCGGGTTTAATTGTTCTATCTCCTCGATGATGTCTCTTGCCAGGGTGAGATTCTGTGAATCAAGTAAAGTTTGCGCCTGGAGCACCAATGATTCGATGGCAGTCTCTTGTTGTGTCTGAATCTCTTGTTGATTATTAGTAAGCTGTTCTGAGAGGGTTTGGCGAAAATTTGCAAACGAAGAATAAATCAGATAACCAATCAGAATGATCATGAAAATGATAATAGATGCGCTGATTACATTTCTTATCCGCGTATTACGCACTTTGATTTTGAACAATTTTTCAAGGAGCAGTCGAATTTCTATCTCTTCTTGAAGTTGTCGAATATCCTTTGCGTCAGGGTACTTTTCACGCAAGGCATTGGCAAGTTC
>JAFGAR010000049.1 GCA_016933575.1 Candidatus Thorarchaeota archaeon | reverse complement strand
ACATCTTGAATACCAAGGTCTTTAAGGATGCTTTCTACCTCACCCTCTGCGAATCCCTCAGATATCTCAACAGTAAGAGCAAGGTTTTTCACAAGACCACAATTCGGTCCTTCGGGGGTCTCATTTGGGCATAATCGTCCCCATTGCGTTGAATGAAGATCACGAGCCTCGAAATGAGGCTGCGAACGAGTCAATGGTGATGTCACACGACGAAGGTGACTAAGTACAGCAAGGTTACTTGTCCGATCCAAAAGTTGAGACACACCTGCTCTGCCACCAACCCAGTTGCCTGTTGCAAGGGCATGATGGATACGTTGACTCAGCACATCGGAACGAAGGCAGGATGAAATCTTGATCTCCTTTCCCTTCGCATGAATACGTTCAATCTGATATTTAAGGTCCTTACATAAGGCGGTGAAAGAGACCCGGAAGAGATCCTCCATAAGATCCCCCGCAAGCTTCAAACGTTTATTCGCATAATGATCCTTATCATCCTCTTCCCTTTTACCCAGTGCAAGCTCAAGGACTGCCATGCCCATACGGGCCATGAAAATAGCCTTGGTCAACCGGTCCGTTGCCTCATTACCCAGATGAGGTAAAAGATTCTTATCAAGCAATGTTTCCACACGTTTGATACGGTATTCCTTCGCCTGACCACCAGCGAATTTCTTCCCAAGATATGCAATAGCCTCATCCTTAGTGGTGATACCATACTCATTCGCGCATTCTTCAATGTTAGCAAGAACATAAGGCTCCATCTTTGGATCAACACTAATGACATCAACGATCTCCTCATCGTTCTCCATACCAAGAGCACGCAACAGTATCATCAACGGTATCTGACCATAGGTCGTAGGTAAAGAGACCATCAGCATACCATCGGTCTTTTTCTCCACAACAGTAAGAGCACGATACCCTTCTCGTTGTGAGAACACTTTAGCAACTTCGATCTCACGGCCATATCGTCTACTTGTCTCAACAAGGACCCTGTTTGGTGCAAGATCCTCAACGGTGATCAACACACGTTCCGTACCATTACTGATGAAATACCCGCCAGGATCCAAAGGATCCTCTTGAAGTGTTCGCAATTCCTTGTAATAATCCTCATGGTTCAACGGTCGCTCATTCTTCTCCTCGATCACTCGTTTTGCAAGGTTACAGGATTGAGATTTCACCATGATGGGAAGTTCACCAACTTTAACCTCCTCAGGTTCATATTCAACCTCGTCCTTGATCGGAATGAACTCAAGACGAATAGGGGCTTCATAGGTAAGATCTCGAAGTCGGGCCTCCATCGGTGTAAGAGGCCGTTCTGTTCCATCTGCCTCTTTGACAATAGGTCGACCGATTTTAATACGGCCGAATTTGATCTTATATCCTTCTATCTCTGGATAGATATATCCCCGTTCCATCTCTTCCTCTTGACCGATGACGGTACTATCCACGATACTTTGCAGCCTTCGGTTTAAGAAATCGTTATATGAAGCGATTTGATGGTTTACGATACTTCTATCTCTATAAAAAGCATCAACAAGTT
>JAFGAR010000007.1 GCA_016933575.1 Candidatus Thorarchaeota archaeon | reverse complement strand
TCCCGGTGGAGGAGCTCCTGGTGGTGGGCCTCCCGGTGGAGGAGCTCCTGGTGGTGGGCCTCCCGGTGGAGGAGCTCCTGGTGGTGGACCTCTTGGTGGATCTACTCTGGGAGACGATGCACCAAAATCTTCTGGTGGCAAGAGTTCTTTACAATCAGAAATGCTTCAAGAAATGGAGCGTCTTAAAGCTCTCATGGGCGGCGACTAGAAAGAAAATACTAGTCCTGTACGATTCCATTAATAATAATGGAATAGAATTTCCATTCCATTATTATTAAGCAAGTATCATACGTATTTGTATGTCCGCTGAAAAATGGCTACTAGTTGAAGGGAAAGTACACAAATTAGTAGATATCGTTACTAGTAGAAAAGAAGCGGAGAATCTTGCACAAGTTCTCGAAGACAACTGTTACATAGTTATATCCGAAATAGAAAATGGTAGAATCGGTGTGTACTGGAGGCCTAGAACGGGTGTAATCTCTCCTCATGGTGTTGTCTAAAAAAGGGAAAGTTATTCTCCAGTAAAGCTTTTGGGGTCATTAGTTTTCCACCTTGTTGGAGTTCTACTAATATGTCAAATACCAAGTTGAATGCTGCAAAAAGTGCTATCGAGCTTCTTCCTGATAGTGGTGCCATTGGTCTCGGGAGTGGCTCTACTATTGCAATTTTCGCAGAAGAACTAGGGAGAAGAATTGATTCTGGAAAAGCCAATATTTCAGTCGTGCCTAGCTCATATCAAGCCTATCAACTTGCTATAGATAACAAAATCCCCCTCACAAACCTCGATATCAATCCTGAACTACTGATGACATTTGACGGTGCTGATGAAGTCGATAAGCACCTAAATCTTACAAAAGGTGGTGGCGGAGCTCTATTTCAGGAGAAAATTGTTGCATCAGCCTCCAAGAAACTTGTCATTATTGTCGATGAATCAAAGCTTGTAGATAAACTCGGAACTAAGTTCCTAATTCCAATAGAAGTGCTACCATTTTCTCTTGGTGTGGTTAAGACAAAAATCGAAAAACTGGGAATCAAGCCAATCCTACGCCAAGCTCAAAAGAAAATGGGACCTGTTGTGACTGACAATGGGAATTTCATCATCGATTTGAAGTTTGCCAGACCAATTGATGATCCCGAAGACATGGCAATCAAACTCAAAATGATTTCTGGTGTTGTTGAAACCGGTCTATTCATAGGAATGACAGATGAAGTCCACGTAGGCACAGATACCGGCGCTTATGTATTAAAGAAGTGAAAATTCTACTGATACATCGACCAAAATCTTCGATATTTGTTAGTATACCCCAGAACATCCGTCGAATCTACATATTGATCAATTCCACCAAGGTATTCAGGAAGTTTCTTTATCTCTTCATTTTTTATTACGTTTAGTATTTCTTCTGAAAATTTATCCGATTGAATGATTCTAAAGGGTCGATTATGAAAGTAAGTTGATTTTGTATCCAACGGCCTTGTTATTCCTAGTTTGTTATGCATTTCTGCTACATATTCATAGGATTGTACCAAGTATGTTTCCCGGTCCTGCCAATTATCAGCATCCAATGATTTCAGAAAGAGAGGTTTGAGATCCTTTGCACAACCAAGTTTTGAGAAAGCAGTACCAAACCACTTGACGTAAGGGGCATATTGCTTCTCCATCAAGAAGCAGAGTTTCATCATATCCCTAACCAATCTAGCACCTACTATTCTGGAACCTAATTCATCTCCTACTTGACCACATCTTCCCATAAACGCAATCTCTTGAGTAATTCTTCGCCATTGATTCGCTAAAAGATACAACCATAACTCATGAGGATAATATTGCAACCTTGCAATTATTGGTTCTAATTCTCCTAATCCATCATAGAAAATACGTCCACTCACTATACTTCGCAAAATCTGTTCAGGAATAGTAAGCCAATCAATAATACTGAAGTCTTCGGAGGGGAAAAGTCCGAAATATTCAGTGAAAAAATCGCTTACAGTGCTTATCTTGATTGCATGATTGACCGGTCCTTTGGTTATCGATGTCATCATTAGGCTTCCGTCTTCATGTTTTGCAAAATTAGTCGGAAATCCTCTAATCTCATATGGTAGATTCTGACGAAATGTCTGATCTAGCATCTCTCGATATGAATTCGCTTCAGTTTCTCTCAAAAAGAGTATTAGTCTAGGCCCCCATCCATGGTCCATTGATTGAGGTGTATCAAAACCAAGAACATCAGAGCCAGAACCCATATGGGCTGCAGAATATACCAAATCCGGGTAGAATTCCTCCATAATAGGTTTTACAGCTTCCTTGAAGAAAGTTTCACATAGTTCCAAACCCGGAATGAAATTGTAATCAAGATTGGTATCCTCATTCATGGACATATCTCCAAATTTTATGAAATAGTTGTTGAATTTGGATATTTTGCTTTGAAAATGCTAAAACATGGCGGGCCCGCCCGGATTCGAACCGGGGATTACCAACTCTCTCCAACTGCATTATGCAATCATAGGAGGCTGGTGCCCTATTGACCTCGTACAAGATAGAGCTTGCATGTCCAGGCTAGGCCACGGGCCCTTGAAATTGTTCGAACGTCAGTCTGTTGTTAAAGTTTTTGCAGAAACAAACTATTCAGCTATTTTTGCTGTTATTTTGGCATCATCTTCCATTGCATCAACAATAGCGCCTCCCTGCCGCGTCTTTACGCGAATAGAACTTTCGCCATTTCCACCTATTACTGTTGTAAGGAGATATTGATCGTCAGCAAAGAGCTCAATTCTCTGTTTCGCATATTTGCGCCCTGCAAAGATTGTTACCTTCTTCTTACTATAACTCAAAGAAACCGGAACACTCTCTCCCGGAGCACCTCTACCTGTTCTTCTCTCTCCGGTGTATGTTGGTATTCCAGAACCTCTAACTGGGACCACAACCTTTTCACCACCAAATGAGAACATCTCATACTCAAGTACTCCCAATTCAAAATCTCTAACCTCTACTACAGGTCTTGCAAGATCTCTCTGAGAGCTACTCATTCCTGTAGGAAGTTTCACCTTTAACGATAGAGCATTCACTTTGGACACTCTCCCGTCTTCTATTTGCACTACGGTATCAACGGTACTTGGAACTTGTCCTAATTCAACTCTTCCTCCAAGAAGTAATCGTTGGAGTGCATCGATTGCAGATCCTGCATGTACCACACCAACCATTCCCACACCTGCTGAACGTAGATCCGAGTATGCTCTGAAGTCCGAGTTTTTGCGTAGCTCATCATAAATTACAAAATCAGGCCTCACTAGAAGAAGGATATCTGCAGCTTTTTCCATACTTCCATCAAGAGGAGAATACTGTACAATTGCTTCTTCCACTTGAAGATCACGTGGTTGTTCCAAGGTCTTGACAACATTTCCTTTGCTGCTATAAAATTCCGCTAAGGCTGCTGCGAAGGTACTCTTACCTGAACCCGGAGATCCTGAAACAAGTATTCCTTCGGCACGTGATTCGAGTCTTTTCATTAATTTTGGGCTCAGATTGTAGTCCTTAAGACTGAGTTTTACTATTGGTCGAATAGCAGATATTTCCATCTTATCAGCAAAAGGACGTCTTGCTATAGCTATTCTCAGATTTCTTAATTGAACAACAGCTGCTCCTTCTTCTTCTATTTCAATGAAAGAATCACTATCATGTTCTGCTGATTCAAGAATTGCTTCAGCTAGGATATCTAATTCATCATAAGTAAGAATCCGATCTGAGAGTTCTACTAACTCCCAGTTTCCTGGGGCTCCCCTTTTTGCCCTGGGTGGATTTCTTTCTACCAAATGAACACTCATCGTATGTTCATCAAAGAATGCTTCAAGATTGACTATCTCTTCGTCATCAAACGGAGAATCATTATTGTTATTCATTATCATCACCACTGAGGTCTCGCAAGGTTGATTGAGCAACCTTGTAGAAATTGACTTCCCCATTTTGGTCAACAAGGGCAAATACTAGGTTTTTTCGAGCACTAGATGCTGTCTGCGTGACTAAATCCAAGTCACTTAGAGATATTGGAATACCCTCTTTGAGCACATAAACTAGTTCCTTGGCATTTGCTGTGCCAGGACGGTCACCTCTTGCATAGACCCGGAATCCAATACCTCTTCCAAATCCTTTCCGTACAGCATATCCTCTACTTCTGAGGTCTCTAAAGACTAGATAACTAACCCAGAGGTCTGGCTCCTCTTCTATCAGGTCACTAATGATATAGTCTGAGGTGACTTCATCACCTACAGGAGTTGTCACTGTGACTCTCTTTCTCTCAATTAGATGAAGAAGTTCCACAGGTTCTAACTCGAGTCTATTCCCTTCTATGCGAGTACCATAAAATCCCTGCTGCGATAATCTGTCCGCATCACTACTAGCTGCATATCCTCTCCCTTTCTCATATATCACTGATGATGGTTCTTCTTCTGGTTCTGAAGTGTCCTCTTCAAATAGATCCTCTTGATTATCATCGAATTCTTCCTGCTCTAAAGGATCATCGTTCTCATCTGACAACTAGTAATCGCCTAATGATGTAGCTTTGCTGATAGTGTGAAAAACCCTTCGTCATGCCACAAGAACTAAAGCGATAATATCTTGATTCGAATTTGTGACTGATATGGATTTTGAAAAAGCTCTGAAGGTTTTCATCTCAGATGCAAAACGTATTGCTATCTTGGGTATTGGTAATGATCTCAGAACTGATGATGGACTAGGTCCGTTTATAGTCAATTCACTCAATGTGAAAGACCCCAATATAATGATTGAAAACGTTGGGTCCGTTCCAGAAGGATTTGCTAGACCTTTAGCAGAGTTTGGCGCAGAACGAATGATACTGATTGATGCCGCAGATATGCAAAAAGCACCTGGGTATATTGAACTAGTCACAAAGGATAGAGTCGGGGGTATCAATATCAGTACACATAGTATGCCATTATCCTTCTTGATGATGTATCTAGAACAAGAAACTGGTGGTAAAACAATAATACTTGGAGTTCAACCAAAAAGTATACAGTTTGGAGAGGGTTTAACCCCCGAAATTCAAGAAGTCGCGGAAGAAATACTAGTTGCTCTAGAGCGTCTTCTAACACAGCATATACGAGGTATGAAAGATGTTTAGAACAATTGAATGGCTTGATGATACATCCCAAGTACGTCTTGTCGATCAAACCAAGCTTCCCTTGGCCTTGGAGCATATTATAACAGGCAGTCATGAGAGAATCGCAGAATCCATCAAGATAATGGAGATTCGTGGTGCTCCTGCGATAGGAGCAGCTGCAGGTATGGGGATTGCATTAGCTGCAATTGAGAGCAAAGCTAAGACAAGAGCGGATCTTATCGAATATCTCGAAAATGCTGCAATAACTCTGAATACACGACCTACAGCAGTAAATCTAACATGGGCGACTTCACGCATGCTTGAAGTTGCTAGGACCACATCCGGAAATGTTGCCGATATTATCGGAAAACTCATTGAAGAAGCAAAAGAGATCGCAGAAGAAGATGTTCGGATGTGCCGCAGTATGGGTGAAAATGCCCTTGAGTTCATCAAACCCGGCTTCACAATCCAGACAATTTGCAATGCTGGTTCTCTTGCGACCGTCCATCTTGGTACTGTTGGTGCAGTTGTGAGGGTTGCCCATGAAAAATACGATGGCAACATCAAAGTCTATTCAGCTGAAACAAGGCCTCGTCAACAAGGCGCTCGCCTGACTGTCTTTGAGTTCATGGAAGATGATATCGATACTACACTGATAACCGATGGAATGATTGGAACGGTCTTTCGTGAGGGCCGTGTGGACTGTTGCGTCGTAGGTGCAGATAGGATTCTCCGAACAGGTCACGTAATCAACAAAATTGGAACCTATACAATGGCGATTGCAGCCAAGTACCACAAGATTCCTTTCTATTCTGTTGCTCCTACTTCTACGATAGATATGACTACTAATCCTGAAGATGTTGTCATCGAGGAGAGGGACCCTAATGAGATTCGCATGATAAATGGAGAATATGTAACCGTTCCAGATGCTAAAGTCTACAATCCCGCATTTGATATGACACCCCCGGAGCTGATTGATGCAATCATAACCGATAGAGGTATAGTAAAGAATCCCACAGAAGAGAAGATGTTGAAGCTCTTTTCAAAATGAGTATAGCTCTTTCCAAAGGATGTGAGTCTTCTGGCGATAATCGGGCTCAGATGCAGGTTGACTGATGGTTCGTACATAGAGGAGGTCATCAGTGATTCAACACAAATCACTATTACTTCAGCCAATATCGAGTCAATAGATCTTTCTCCTTTGTCAGCCTGTGTCAACCTTGAAAAATTAAGTCTACCTAGGAATAATCTTAGAACAGTCGACCTCTCACCATTACAATCTTGTCACAGGCTCTCTTGGCTAGATTTTGCGCACAATCAACTTGAAACAATCAATCTTCTTAGTCTTGGCTCAGAGTGCAACGTTGAGAGGCTTTCACTATCCTATAACCCTCTACGATTGATTGATTTGTATCCATTAGAAAAATGCAAGAATCTCAAAACCCTGAGGATGACAGGTTGTGAATTAGAAGTAATTGATCTAGAACCTTTGTCCAATCTTCAACACTTGGAACAACTCTCTCTCTCTCTCAACAATTTGCAAGAGCTAAATCTCGAACCTCTCTCATCGTGTAATCATCTTGAGATCTTGACTATCAATCGCAACAATCTCAACACTCTTGATCTAACGCCTCTCAGTGGATGTACCAATCTAAAGACACTGAACATTGGAGAAAATAGCTACCAAACAATAGACCTGTCACCACTTCAAGAGTGTATCCGATTATATTCTCTTGTCATCAATAGAACGCCTCTACACTCCATTGATATAGCTCCACTTGCACATCTAAAATATCTCAATGGTCTTGATCTCAGCAACAATCAGTTAACAACCATTGACTTACGCCCTTTACAATTCATTGATGATATGTACGAAGTCAACCTTGAAAGCAATCCATTGGAGAAAATATATGTGAAAAAAGGATTCAATCATAAGGTTCTGAAGACGAGTTCTGATTCTGCTAGAAATGTTATCGAGGATGATAATAGATTATAGTATTGCAAGACAGAAGTGCTTAAGAGGAAAATGATTCAAGCGAGTCTGGGGCGCGTAGTCTAGCCTGGTTGCATGAAAATATCTTTTATGCGAGGTAAATAAGGCGCCAGCCTTCGAAGTTGGAGGTCCCAGGTTCGAATCCTGGCGCGCCCGCCATCTGAAACTCTATTTCTTTCCCAGTTTCTTGCTCCACACTTCAATAAAGTTCTCAAGAGACCGGTCATAGGTTCTTTCTGCCTCGGGTGGAAACAAGCATCCTGGCAGCTCACGATTTTTCCAATGATATTGAAGGCAATCACAGCAGTAGCCTTGTCTTGGACATCCAGGGTATGTGCAACCGCACCGTTCCTTGTTTCTCTCAACATTACATATTCTGCCAGTCATGGTCAAACACATAATTCTCTTAGATTGAAAAGTTAAAACCTGATTGGTCGTGTCGGTAGGCTAATAGCAATCATAACACAGAAGATGTATGCTATGGATTTGATGAGATGGTTTGATGGTCTTCCAGTAGGACTTGACGGAAATCAATTACAACCAGAGAAAGTTGATACACTCGCCTTGATTCTCTCAAAGAGATACGGAGAAGGAACAATAGTCGAATCTGTCTCTCGTCTGAGAAGTAAGAAGAATCTTGTACTTCATCTGATAATCAAGTGTAACGACTCAAAACACATCAATCTAGTGGCAAAGTTATTCATTTCGGGCAAATATGATACTGAGCTCACTCTCTTGAAATCAAGTTTCCAACAAGGTCTGACCGTTCCAGAGGTGTTAGCAGCCCAAGATGGAGTGATTCTGATGACTCATATTTCTGGTGAAATCCTTGTTGACAGAATCAATCATACTTTTGAGCCTCAGCTCATTGATACACTTGCCAAATGGTATTACAAGTATCATACCATACACAAGCAAATCAAGGGAGATCCCCGTCTGAGAAATTTTATCTGTCACGGGGATGGTATCTATGGTGTTGATTTTGAGGAATCACGTGTAGGCCATTGGACACTCGATATTGGCGGTGTCAGCGCCAGTCTGCTTGACACAGATCCTATCTTTGACCAAAGAAAAAGAACACTTTCATGGCGTCTTTTTGATTCGTATCTTTCACTAATCGGCGAAACAAGAACCGCAGTTCTAGAAAAGATGTTCACTACAGCAATCGCTGATAGTCTGAAGCAAACATCAATCTGGCGTAATGATAGGAACATTTTCGAGCTCTCTGAAAGAATAAGAAATGAAGGTCTGCTAGAAGACTAAATATTCACGTCCCATTATGGTTGCTCCCCAAGATTCATAATGAGGTTTATTACAGAACCGAAGTATACAATCATGCATATCGTGATGATTAGCGAGCTTGTAAACCATGGAACAGCATAAGGTTGTACTGGCATCTTCGGTCATTATTATCATACTGGTTAGTACCACTACTGCACTTTTCTTGTTAGGAATAAATGAGGATGATTCACCACTCAATTTCTATGTTTTCGGCGATTCCCAAGGATACCAAGGTGGTGTCGAACAAATAGTTACAATTGCCAACTCACTTAGGCCTGATTTCTTGTTTCATTGTGGAGACCTTACCCCCTTTGGAGGAGATACTCAATATCAAGCAATTATGTCGGAATTCAATCAATGTAGTGCTCCTGTGTATACCACAATAGGCAACCATGACATAAAGAATAATGGTGGAGTATTGTATGAACAGTATTTTGGAAGTTCAACATATTCCTTTAATCTTGGCACAGCTCACTTTGCAGTATTCAATACCTCTTCTGGAGATGTATCTGAACCTGAATTTACTTGGCTTGAAGAAGACCTAGCACAATCCAATTCCGACTATAAATTTGTCTTCACACATATCCCACCCTTCGATCCACGTCCTGAAGAGAATCATGCACTAATCAATACAACAACAGGATCACGGCTCATGACCCTGTTTGAGGAACAAGATGTTGATGTTGTCTTTGCTGGTCATATACACTTCTTCAATGATTCCACCATTAATGGAGTAAGATATGTTGTGACTGGTGGGGCAGGAGCTAGCTTGTACGCTGATGAGGACACTGGTGGTATCTATCATTTTGTTAATGTCACATTGAACGAATCTGGAATTACTATTGTTCCAGTCTTGATAGATCCTCCTTCAATTCCTCGTGATACAGTAGTCATTCGAGCTAATGGTGAAGATATGACCCTTTCACTGGAAGACCTGCTTCAGATGATTCCAATTAGCGGCTTTTCTTCTTTTCAGAATCAATTTGAAAATTGGAGAGGACAAGGTATCTATGAAGGAATTCTAATTTCCGATTTGCTTGAGCTGATTGGCAGTATGGCAGTCAATGATACTTTGCTAGTCAAATCATTTGATGGGTACACTCAGGAATTTTGCTATTCCAATGTATATCCAAACGAAACATGGGCTGAAATTCAAGGAGATATGATTCTTGCCTATAAATACAACTCCACTCGGATCCTTGAATGGGCTGATGGAATGAGATTAGTGATGATCCCTCCTGATGGCGCTTACAGCAATGAAGATGCAACTCTAACCTCACTAACAACCATTGTTTCTGCTGGGTCCAGATGGGTTCGATTTGTAGCGTATCTTGAGGTGATCTCCACATGACCTTACAATCCAATCAATCGATTACGACGAGGGACATTGTGACAATAGCAATCTTGGGTTCATTAGGAGGCGCCTTGAGTACGTTTGTTGGGTACCTAGGTAATCTTGTGAATCTCGCACTGGGTGTTCCTTTTGGTGCGGGTCAGTTCATGGCTGGACTTCATGTCTTCTGGTTAGTATTGATTCGAGCTATTGTGCCTAGACATGGAGTTGGTACAGCTGGTGGTTTACTCAAAGGAATGGTTGAATTGTTTACAGGAAGCACCCATGGAATTGCTATAGTCTTCGTATCACTAGCTCAAGGGATTGTTGTAGATGTGGGTGCCTTTGCCGCAGGCTCCATCAAAAATCTTGGAGATAATTCACGCATAATATGGTGGTTGAGTGCTGGGGTGTCTGCCTCCGCGAATGTGATTGTATTGCAAATGCTATACTTCACAGGTGCTCCGTTCATATATATCGGTGTTATCACTATTCTTGCATTTTGCTCAGGAGTGATTTTTGCGGGTTATTTTGCGTGGGAAACCTTAGAATTTCTTAATGACGCAGGCTCAATAACCGGTTTCCAAAGTCGAAGAAGTACAATCCCAATGAGAAATCCAAAGACACTACTCCGTCGAAACGTACCTGCAGTACTATTCATCATAATTCTAACTGTGAGTACAGTCTATTATACTACTAATGTTGCTCAAGCGTTTGCAGATCCCTTTGCATGCGAGGTCAAGGGGCTTGTTCAAAATCCATTCACTTTCAGACTATCAGACTTTGCCGGATCTGAAGTAACAATTGAAGCAGAATTGATTGGAGCATACACTCACTTACCTCCTGCAAACTACACCGGTGTCTTACTCTTAACAATTCTTCAGATAGCAAACCCGAATCCTGAAGCATCCGGACTAGCAGTCAGTGCCAGGGACGGTTATTCCGTCCGATTTGAGGATTTAGATGCTATAATGAACGATTACAATATGCTATTAACATCAACTAGCGATGGGCTTTGGTTAATCGCAGATAATTATGATGGTTCTCTGTGGGTGCGTCAAGTCACTACCTTAGCGATTTACTAGGCGGTCATCCATGTTAGAAGTACAAGATCTGAATTTTTCATACGATGGAAAAACACAGGTTTTAAGGTCCATTGATTTTCAGCTCTCTCGTGGTGAAATTGTCACAATCACTGGGCCTACAGGTTCGGGCAAGTCAACTTTTGCAAAATGCCTAACAGGGTTCATACCTCGCAGTATAAAGGGGAATTTTTCAGGATCGATTCTGATAGACAACGAAGATGTTAGTCATCTATCAATCCCAGAGTTCTCCAAGAGAGTATCCCTTGTACAGCAGGACCCAGATAGCCAAATCTGTACTCTTCGAGTTTCTGATGAAATTGCATTTGGTCCAGAAAATTATGGAACCGAACCTCAAATGATCTTCCAACTAGTAGAGAACTCGCTCACAGAAGTCGACTCACAACATCTCTTTAACAGGCCTACCTATGGAATCTCTGGTGGTGAAAAACAGAGGGTATGCATCGCTTCAATGCTCTCTTGCCAATCCAAATATCTCATTCTCGATGAGCCTTCAGCCAGTCTTGATCCTAGGGGTGTAAAGAAGCTTCAATCAATTCTATTGAGTCTCAAAGAGAAACATGTTGGAGTCATTTGTATAGAACATAATCTTGGTGCGGTACGGTCAGTCACTGATAGAATATTATCAATAATCGAAGGCAAGATATCAGAAGGAGCTGACATTACTTCAAATGAGTCAAAGAGCACATTGTTGCCCTCAATCTCTCCTAAAACAAGTCTTCTCTCTTGTCATAATATCAGTTATTCCTATGGTCCTAATAGAGCAGTAAACAAAGCAAGTGTTGAGATACATCCCGGCGAAATCATTGCACTTATGGGTGCGAATGGTTCCGGAAAGAGTACTCTTCTTGCTCTGCTGAGTGGGTTATTACCATTAGAAACTGGACAAGTGTATCTTAACGGTATTTCTATCCAAGATATTGATAGAAAAGAACTCACCAAAACGATGTCGATAGTGTTTCAAAACCCAAATCATCAAATTTTTGAAAAAACAGTCTGGAAGGAACAGATATTGACCTTGGAAATCGGTCGTCTGCTGAACGAGGAAAGTACCCAAAAGTCAAATATAATCTTGGAACATGCGGGTATTGCTCATCTCAAGCATAGAAACCCGTTCTCACTGAGTCACGGTCAAAAACGGCGCTTGAATATTAGCTCGGGAATAGCTCATGATCCAGCGATTCTGCTGTTTGATGAGCCTTTCATAGGCCAAGATTATGATGGTAGACATTTCATTTTGAACAATTTGACTGAAACAGCAAACAAAGGCGGAGCCGCTGTAGTAGTCACTCACAATCCATTTTTCGTGAAAAATCACTGTAATCGAGCTGTTTTCATGGAAAATGGTACAATTTTGCTTGATGGAGTACCAGATTCAGTATTCCAACAATTGAGAAAACTCGGCTATGAAGAATTTACAGATTCAGGGGAGGGGTCTTTCTAGATGTCCTCCAATCTTGGATATGTACAACATCCAACAAGTAAGCTCAATCCTTTACTAAATCTCATGTTGTTAATTATTTTACTGCTTGGAATCATGATTTACCAGAGTTGGCAGTTGAGTCTTATCCTACTTGCTCCAGTTCTATCAGGATTCAAATTATCAAGAGTTTCATTACAGCTTTCAAGAAGGCGTACAAAATTTATTGTGTTGTTCTCAATTGTACTTTTTCTCTTTCAAATTATAATCACACCCAATGGAACTCTATTTGGTTTCATAATTCCTCAAATACATGATTTTGGTCCTTTCTTTCCTGTGACCAGCTATGGGGTTGAACGTGGTTTATCAATATCAATACGGTTTTTGCTTATTATTTTCTCAAGCATGCTCTTTGTTTCGATTACTGATCCAACCCTACTCGCCCATTCACTCACTCTGCTTCGGATTCCCTTCAGATACAGCTTTGCATTAGTCATCGCACTACGGTTCCTTCCTCTATTTGATGCTGAAAACCAAACTGTAAGATTAGCTCAGAAGTCTAGAGGCATTGAACCTGAGATTGGAGGTCTTCACAAAATTTTGAGAACAATCCAATACACTTTCTTTCCTCTTCTTGTATCATCATTATCACGAGTTGAAGCGTTATCAATGTCTATGGATGGAAGAGGATTTGGTTTTAGCAGCACACGCACATATATGAGAAAATCAGAATGGAAACTGCGAGATAGTTTGATTCTACTATGTTCTTTTGCTTATCTCTTACTTTGCATCTTATTAGCTAGTGGATTATTACCTCAGATTGCTATATTTCTATAAATGAGAAAAGATCTGGAGGTAGTCTCACTTCACACTCATTTGTTCTGGGTGTATAATTATAGAAAGGAATCTTTCTCAGATAGAATGTTGAACCAACCCCCAAGCATAAGTTGGATTCATTATCAAAATACCTGCAAGCTCTGCATGAGAGTGATGCATCCGGAGATACTTGTACAGGAACTTCAATAAACTCCGCTTTCGTTCGGTCCCACATTCTTTGCATCCTTATCGTTCTCATACAACTTGGTGCGTTCTGACCGCTATAAACTACTCTTACAAATACCCGTTAAGACATCTTCAAAATCTCCTTCTATGAGTTCAAAAGCCTCATTCGGATAGACTCTTTTTGTAATATATTGAATATTAGGATAATACTGAGAATACAGTTGAACCCATTTTCCTAGAATAATTGCTGAGATATCTGGTATGTTCATAGTTTGATCATTTTCTTGAAGATACATTATTGTGTCAGAAACAGATTGCATTACTGCCTGTTTAAGATCTGTCCATAAAATGAGTTTCGAAGACCTCTCTCTCTTCTTACAGACAAAGATCATGTCGAATGAGATGTTCTCCATATCATGAAGGTGAGTTGAAGCCTTCATTTCGCTCCTCACTGGATATGTTGTAATAACATAAAACCCAGAAGACAATAAAGCCTCCATGAGCGCTCCCCACGCCTTAATCCTCTTGTGATGAAAAGTAAATACCAGAACACCATCTGGAACCAATACCCTTCTTGATTCAGATAGTATCTGTCTAAGTCCTATTACATATTCTCTTTGTCCCTTCTGCTGAACAGTATTCTCAATCACTTCATCCTGCCAAGGAACCAAATCGAGTCCAAACTCTTTGTAGCTCTCTCTTAATCCCATTACCAACCAAACATAGAAGAAATTTGATAATTCAGAATACATGACATTCCTAAAATATGGCGGGTCTGTTATCACTGCATCAATACATGTATCTGGAATTGGGAGAGATTCAGATGACCCACAACGAAGCAGTACATTAGCTCCATCTTCAAAGTCAGAATATTCCTTCGCTAGTTTTCCATCGATTTTTGTATGTAATATCACTTTTTTCTTTATATTTCCATCAAAAAACCGTTCAAAAGGAGCTCGACAATATTCCTTTCCTTCAATCAGCAATTCAACAAAAGATTTGAACGCACCTCTCCCCTTGGTCATATCATAACAATTAGCCTCAACTGGTGCCAATGATGGAGAAAATGAATGAGTCCTAAAGATATCAGTGATGAATCCTCTTGTTGCATTATACTTTGCAAACATGTTATTATACTTGAGACTGTTCGAAAATGCCAAAATCAAGAACTCTTTCAGGTTCTGGTCAGTGATATCCAATATCCATCTGTAAATCTTGCCCAAGTTAAGAAGCTGGCGTGAGTTGAACATATCTCTAAAGCATCTATATCCATGATTCAGTGCTCGTTTTGTTTCTTCTCCAAGTGGAATCGTGCTGTCTGGGATTGGAAGTTGTTCTTGGATTCTAAGAAATTCTTCTTCTGCTTTTGCAAGAAGATCTAAATCGAATTTGTCTGCTGCTTTATACCCTCTACCATTCTTTAATTCTCTATTCCTAGAATCATCACAATATTTGCAATAGAACTCGATGGCATACAGTTTTTCACTTGGTCTTTTTTTCATTTTTTGAATAGTTTTGACTATACTATGTGTTCCACAAGCACTATTACTGCATTTGAACTGACGTCCATTAGCAGATTTCCTCTTCGTAGCAACGAATTTTTCATCACAGTTTGGACATTTTGTCACATTTCTAGCACTTTTTGTGCGAAAAACATTCCAGCATTTAGGACAAATCACATAATCTTCGTTCTTGTTTATCCCTCTTGCAAGGAAGAAGTTATGCATGAGTGGAATTAATTTTGCGCATTTTGGACAAGGCACCTCTTTGTAATGAAAGAAGTATATTCCCTCTGCTTCCTTTCCACACTCTGGACATATCGTACGATAGTATTTTCTGAGTTCTTCTCCTAAATCTTGTTCTAGATTCACAAGAGTTTGATGTAATAATTGAGGATTGACATCTTCTACTGTTTTTTTCACGATAAACCAAGATACAGGATTGAGGTCTCCACCAACAACCTTACAACCTAGTTTCAATGCTTCTACTATAGTCGTACCGCCCCCCATCATTGGGTCCAATACGACTTTACCTTTGAGCTGTATATCTTGTGAATAGTAATTCCAAAGATTCTCCTTTTTCTGTTTTTTTTCCGACAAATTCTCATCAATCAGTGAGTAAAGAATAATGGAACGGAATATTGATCCAAGACGCCTTGCCCACCACTTGTGTATAACATAGACTGGTCTGTAGTGTCGTCGTCCAAAACCAGTTGATTCCATCTCCGCTATCTTGTTCACTTCGCTCAAAGGAAAGAATGTTTCAATTAGATGTTTCAGTGAGTCAAGCCCCAGAATTCTTATGAACATGCAGCCCTTTCAAGATTTTGTATCATCAAAAGCCGACATCTTAATCACCGTTTTTGCATGATATTTGGAACACTGTAGTGGTGCATTCATTTCGTTTCAACTAAAATGAATACTCTCTTCCGAAACCACATGGATACTTGTTCTCTGTTAGATATCTATCCAAAAATATTGTGTTCAAAGGCACAACGCTACTGACAAGAACCTGAAGAATGAAAACAGAATCTGGGTAAAAAAGAATGAGGAGTTCCAAGCTCTACAGCTCGGAACTCAAGTTGTGCTAAATATTACTGCTTGAATGCAGCTCTTGTGCCTGGGATTAGCAGGTATACAACGATAATCACTGGCACGACGAGCGACATTAATTGAACAGTCGGGTAGACGGCAAATATGATGTTAAGAATGTTGATTATTAATGTCCATATCCATGCCCATCCCTTCAGATTCCATAAACCATAGAACAGTATTAGACCTATGATACCGAGAATCAATGGGGCAATTGCAAATAACAAGAGTATCGGGTCAATGATAGCTCCTGCCATCAATACTAGTGCAGCTCCTAACAGGAGTAGCAAAGATCCTAGTAACTGTAGTATCGCGAGTATCGTGATACCGAGTGGTCTTCCAGCCATATCCATATCTCCTTTTCACAACTTAAGTTGTGTCGCTTCCTTGGTCTACGAACCTCCATATAAGATAGCCGTCTGCTGGCTTTGAAATATAATCAGAATCATTAGTATTCTTTGCAAATGATTTTCAACATGGCAAAGTATGTCACTCGGGTTTCAATCGTTTCTCCATAAAGTATCCTGGAACTATGTAATCGTTTGACTTGAAGAATTCTATATCTAAATCGTCCTCAGAATGTAATAGGATGTACATTGTAAAGAAACCCTTGTTCTTAGCCCACTTTTCTATAAAACCAAGCAATCTATCTCTGACACCACTCTCTCGAAAATTATCGCAGATCAAGAATTCGTATATCATAGCAATCTTTTCGTTGAAACTAGAGATTCCAGCCCAGGCAAAACCAGCTATATCACCATCTCTTGTCAGCGCTAGTAATCGTTGATGTTCTTCTGGATTTTTTTCATACGCACTAACATACTCAGTATAGCGTTTTTCTATTGCTTTATCATCAACATCTATCGAAAATCGTACTTTTTTCTTGAATCGATCAAGTCCAATCTCTAGAACATTCTCTCTCTCAGTCTTTTTTTCTTGTCTTATTACGAACTCATCATTGACCCTATCTTGACTCTCACTATTCAGTTTCTTTGAAATCGGTACAACCTTGATATTATAACCGGATTTTTTGTATAGGGCTATTGCTGGGTCATTACCTGTGTGAACAAAAAGACCTATGTTAAGATTCAATTCGAACGCAAATGCATCAGCCTTTTCCAGTAGCATTCTTCCTAAACCGTGACCTCTATACTTGGAATCAACAACAATGTCATAGATCCATTGAGGTCTCTCAAAGTCCCAGGCATCTTCACTGTTACGTAAGCCCATCCACAAATAACCACAATAGTTCTCAGAAACTTCTCTCTTGACTACAAAGACTCTGGCATGAGGATTATCAAAATCAAAATAACCCTCAACTTCTTTTCTATGGAGCTCAAATAACTCATCATCTGAAGCATCAGGATTATTCTTCATCATCTCATCGTAGAACTGCCTTCTCTCTTCAGTCTTCATCATTGTTTCAAAACCTAACTTGAAGAAGAAGTCCATGTCTTCTTTTGATTGCGCTCTTCTTACAACGAAAATCATCATGTTCGGGCTCCCTGATTTGGATTGATTTTTCCCACAGGCGAAATATAGACAGCCATCTCATTCTCACCATCGACTCGAATTAGCTCATCGATGGCTTTCTGTTCATATGCAGCTATCGCACAGGTTCCAGCACTTATTGCTTCGCATGCCAAATACAGATTCTGACAGATATGACCTGCTTCAATGAGGATATCTTTGTAGCTGATGATACTGTATCTCCACTCTGTCTTGTATGGAATAGCCGCCCATACAAAGACAACTGCAGACTTTCCAATGAAGTTCTGATACCAAACCTTCTCCATAAGCTCATCAGCATCTGGAAGATATTCAGACACAAGAATCAGTTTGTGTTCAATTGGTAAATATCGATAGATTCCCCGCTCAATACCACTGATACGATTGACAAGGAGGTAGGTCTCAAATGGTTGGCGGCCACCTCCTGATGGGACTACTCGTTTTGTCCATACTCTATTCTCATCAACAACACGAACTCCTTGTGTAGACCAGAGTAAAAACGACAACTCTTCAAGGGTCAATGGTTCATTAGTAAAGACACGCCTACTCTCCCGGTTGGCTATTGCATCAATTAATGGTATCTTTCCAATAGTGAAGTCCTCAGGATTAATCAAGTCTATGAGGGTAATACTCTCATCGAAGGGTATCTCAAGAGGGGGAGGAGGGACACCTTTCCGTTGATGTGGCTCCCACCAATCATCATGAGGAATAGCATCGTAGTCATGAGCCTTCAGAAGTCTTCGGCGTTCCAAAATCATATCATCATATTTCGTCAATCGAGAATTCCTCTGTTCGAATATTTGAAGGATGTTTCAAAACGATTCAAAGCATCCTATAAGGCGAATCATTGCAGCCATCACTCTGGGCTGTTTGTGTCTTCTGAGTAATCCTTTTATTGCTACTAGTGTGCAATCGAGTCGCCCGGGATGTAGCTCAACTTGGCAGTCTGTTTGACTCACTGTCTGACAGGTCATAAGCTATGGACTGTAGAGAGCGGCTGTTGTGATAGCTGGTCACGGTTATCCATCGGTTGCCGGTTCAAATCCGGCCATCCCGACCATTATTACTCCTTCTAAGAGATTGTATGAATGCTTCAACCTCATTTTGCCCTTGAAGGATATACACAGTCTTTGTCGCCTTCTGTTTCTCTAAGAACTTAAGAATCGCTGGTTTTCGAGTTCGGGGGTAATCCCAAATCCACATAATAAAATCAAAATCGATTTTCTCTGGGCAATCTTCAGTGACATCCGGTCTAGTCCTGTTCGTCCTGAAACAATCGGATCGAATAAACCTAGATATTTTTGAACACGCGGTCAAAGAAACCGAAAAAACTAGTCAATTACCAAACTTTGTATGCGCATGCCTCTGTGAAATACGCCACATCTGCACTTTTCACATGCACCATCAAAATTGTCGTGGTTTTCACGATTGTGACCACATGTACAGTGGTCATAAGATCTTGTACTCATTTTTTCACCTCTGTAAATTTTTGAATATAAAAAGAATCACTTCCATCAAATATGAATCTGAACTTCCTCGAATCTATCTTTTGGTTAATTTTGCGAATGCTTTTTGGTGCAGCATTTCCAATATCTTATGAGGTTCATTTCCATTTAACACGCGGTTTCTCTTGTAGTCAATTTTAGAATCTATTTTCATGTCTTCCATTTTCAATATCCTGCAATTATGAGAACAATATATCGTACAGACTGAATCTGTGATCTCTGAAAAACAGACACTCTAAATACCAGAGAAAAGGGTCTGGTCATAGTACATTTATTGTTAACCTGTATCTTCCATTCTCACTCTATGCAGGTATTCAATCTCGAGGATCTTTATAAACTTGGGTATCTACTTGGAAACTGCCTTTTCTAAGATTGTTCTAGATCTTCAGGAAGATGAATAATAAAACTGCACTCTAAATCTCCCTTAAGTACTGATTTTACCATTTCATATTCAAGGGGTTGATCAAGTGCTGCTTCCCATGGTTGTTTAGTGAAACCTCCACTGCAATGACAGAAGTCTGCAGATACGTCCACTTCATCATCTAGAATCGACTCACGAGCCCATGCACAATGACATGCATAGTACCGTTTCATTCTCTCATCACTTGCATCAAGAAATTCCTGTACCATATACGGAATCTTGGTATGATAGATTGTGTTTCCTCTTCTTTCCCCACTCAATACATCAGGACGACTTTTCACATAATCGACAACTTCGTGAGTTATGTATTGATTGAAGAATAATGTACCATCATCTCTATGTTTCTCTAGCTCTGCGATTGCATCAGCACGTTTACGTTTTAGATACTCATTAATACTACCTGCCTCGAGATATTTTTCACGTTCACCTCTTCTGAAATCACGTGGAAGTCCATGTGCAACATCTGCCAAGATTTTTCTACAATCTTCAGGATTCAGGGTCTTTTGCATTCGCTTTACTATCGCTCGAGTGACTTTCATCTTCTCCTTGTCTGGCATGCCGAGTGGTGGCAAGTCCTTCTCAGGTAGTATCTTATCGCGTACATCATCTCCTACATGCTCGTTTAGACGTTCTCGGAGGACATTCATCACCTCTGCGCCATCAAAGATACCCAGAACTGGTAAGAATAGATTCATGTTTTTCACAAAATAGGCATAACGTGACAGTGCTGCAAAATTGATGTATGTATTATTCCCCTCTTCAATCAAGACTTTTGCGAACTTTTCGACTTCTTCCCCAGTTGCAGTTTCAAGAGTCTTATCGAATTGTTTCAAGAATTTTTCAAACTTCTCAACCATCTTGATAGTTTCTACAATCTCCTCCTCTGGAATTGGATTTTCTCTATCTGTCAGGTATTTTCGATATCCTTGTTTATCCATCTAACACAACCTCTACTCACCTTTTCGAGTCAGTTTTTCTTATCAAGACACAGAAGAGAGCAAGTGTTAAGATATTCACTCGGAATCAATGAGGTATCTTGAACCAGTTTGGCGCGTAAGCTCAGTATTACTTGGTTAATACAGGTGCTTTAGTACTCTGATAGGGACGAAATCTTGGTGCTTGTACGAATGAAGACCATCGAGGCGAAGATTAAACAAGTTCTCAATAGTAATGGCATAAAGTGCTCATCCGTATTTTGGATGCCTGATCCTGATGAAACACGGATTCTTCTATCTTTCAATTCTAAGGAAAATAATAGACTTACAACAACCAGAATTGATCGAGTACTCAATTCAACCGGTATGGGCGATTTCAAAGTTCCTAAAGAGTTCCAACGATTGAGCTCTGCATTTCTCCATCTTGAAATCGCTCTAGGCGCAAAGACAGAGAAAACAATAACACCAGAAGCAATGTAGATACCATTCGTGTATCTTATCTTGCACTGTTACATACTCACATCTCATGAATCTTCAACTGGAAGAAAGAACGTTTCTTGTAACAGCCGCTTCTAAGGGGTTAGGTCTGAGTGTCGCCAAGGCTCTTGTAGATGATAAAGCCAACGTGATAATCTGTGGGAGAACAGAGAGTTCTCTGAAAAATGCTGTGGAATCCTTGGGAAATAGAGCTCAGTATTTTGTTGCAGATGTTTCACAATCTGTCGACGTTGAATCTCTCTTTGATTTCATAAAAGAACAGACATCGAAGTTAGATGGACTCTTTGTGAATGCAGGAGGTCCACCTCCTGGAACCTTCACAGAAATTTCTGATGAAACTTGGCTGAAGAGTGTGGATCTAACATTGATGAGTGCGGTTCGGTTGACTAGGACTGCTATTCCTTTGCTGAAAGAATCCGACAGTCCATCCATACTGTACAGTACATCAATCTCAGTCAAACAACCGATATCCAATCTCTTGCTATCAAACGCATTACGCCCTGCAGTGATTGGGATGATGCGTACCTTGTCTGATGAGATTGGTCCCGAAGGTATCAGAGTCAATGCAGTGTGTCCTGGTTACATATACACAGATCGTGTTAACCAGCTCATGGCTGCTGCAAAATCCAAGGGCGAATCCACAGAAGAGAACATCATAGATAAAATACCTCTTGGGAGAATGGGAACTCCAAAAGAATTTGGAAATGTGTGTGCATTCATATTGAGTCCTCTTGCAAGCTATGTTCATGGAGCCCTCCTATTGATTGATGGCGGTCTATACAAGGGTATGATGTGAGGAGTCTATATCAGTCGCAAATCTGATGGGTCAATGCCTCCACTTCGGATTAGACCTATTCTTGCATAGTCACGAGTCTGCTCATCAGCATCATCAAGAAGCATTTTCAGACTAGGTGCAGCTGGTGGGTATGGCGATACACTCAGTGCCCAAGCTGCAGTACGCCGGACATTGGTGTCTGAGGAGTCCAATAATTCGACAATTACTCTTAGAATTACATCAGACCGTTTTTCTATCACTAATCGCGTCATTCTTACTTGTTCTTCTGGTGAACTACAACGAATCGCGTTAGCTAATCCTTGTAAGGCACGACTATCGTCCATGTCCCGAAGCCCACGGATCGCCCAATCTCTAACATGTTCGTCCATATCATCAAGTGCTGCTAGTAGGCAATTGATCGAATCTGGTGATCCAATATTGCTAAGAGCCCAAGCTCCAGATTGACGGATTTCAGCGTTAGTATCTCCCAAGAGGGTACAGAGAACTCCCAACGTTTTATCATTCACAATTTTCGTGAGCGCGAAAATTGCCTCCTTTCTCAGGTCGATATCTTCTGATAAATCACGAGCAATTCTGGTAATTGATTTACTGTAGTAATTTGGATCAGTACTTCCTAAGATATGTAATGACCATTTTCTGGCTTCGAATCTTTCCTCAGGAGACCTTAGTATTCGTTCTACATGGTCATTCAAAGAATCAATTCTTGTTCGATATGCAGCTTGTAGACCCTTCACTCGAGTCTGTTCATCTTGTCCTAGTACCGCTCTTTCAATAATCTTGACTGCCAATGCAGTACTCAAAAAATCCACAAGTTCAAGCAACCGATGTTTCGAACTACTATCTTCCGAGAAAGCGGTATCAAGTATCTCATCAAATTCATCTGAGTGAGCCTGTATATATTCAATGAGGTCTCTACGTTTATCTAGGGTATTACTCTCTTTCAGAAGATCCAATAAGCTAGTCACAATTGTTCACAAATACTAATGCCTTGATACATCTTCCCTTGGAGGTAGAAAACTAATAGATTTTGAATGCCTTGGCATGGGGTAGCTTGAATCCACTCAAGTGAGGATTTATTCTACGAACTACTCTGTGTGATGCAATTTGAAGTGCGATTGTATTTGGAATCGCCTGAGCAAGAGATGTCTTAAGACCGAGGTCATTATGAAGATGATAGGCTTTCATTTTAAGCACTCCCAAAAGGACATTCATGTATCTCTCATCGTCTGTTGTAATGGGACTGCATGATATCAGGACTGCTTGGTCCATTTCATCGATTCCAAACACATGATGGTGGCAAAAATCCTCTCTGAGGGCTACAAGACCTTTGATTATAGAGAACTCATCAAATTTCATCATCCCAATCTGAGCAGCTACATAATTTGGGCCATCTGAAATCATGTACAGAGGTCTACCCACAGACACCATTTTCGAGATAGCCGCGCCTTCGATTTCCGCCCATTCCAGCATTTTTAAACCGTTTCCTATCAGATTATCAATATCTGATAGTAAATCTCTCTGAATACTACTATTTTGCAGAGCAGCAACTTTTAGAAGATATGCCATAGCTGTGGTTGTTGGAGAGGCTGGGCTCACATTATATGAATCAACGTGCGCTTTTGTAATCCATACCTCTGTAGCATCTTCTACAGCTTTGCCACCCTTATTATCAGTCAGAACGACAACTTCAGCTCCTTTTTTCCTTGCTTCTTGTATTGCATCAATAGTTGAAAGACTTCTGCCAGATGCAGTAACCCCAATTATAAGGCACTTGCTGTCCAATGGTATATCCATTATCTCTGTTGGTGATATTGACAATGCGTTTAAATCTACAGCCAAGAACGTCCATTTTCCATATTCAGATACGGCATATGAATCACCTGCGCCAACTAGAACGATACGTCGTTTTGTTCGAAGGTTGATACCTATCTCATCTATACTCTCTAATGTATCTGCAATTGATTTTTCTTGTACTCTGATTGCGGCATAACACGAATCCAAGAAATCAGTCATTTTATCTAACACTCCTATAGCATATTGACATCAGGTGGTTCAAATCCCAACTGTCTAATAAGTCCAATAATCAAACCTCGATGATGCGTTTCATGTGTTACAAGATGAAGTAAGGCCTTTCTCACAGTGAAATTGATTGTATTCTCTCCCCAAGTAACCGTTTTTACATGGTGAAGCTGTTCATCATTCAGATTTTCTAAAAACTCACTTGTTTCCGTTTCTACACCACACCATAATGCTCTGATGGAATCAGGTGTAGTAAATTCCTCATGATTGAGTTGTTCGAATTCTGTTCCTCTAAGTACTGACACCCAATATATCTCGGTTTCCACTAGATGTATCAGTATATTTCTAAGAGACCTTCTTCCTACTCCTAAATCCTTCATGAATGCATCCTGACCAAGATTCTCAATAGCTCTCAGTAATAGCCCTCTTGTTTTTATATTGTGATCAATTAGAATTCTGATGCATTCTATCATAATGAACTGTCTAGACAATCTTCCCTTATCTGAGTCCCGATATGGAACTCTAACTCCTTGAATACTCACAAACAGAACGATAAAACGTAAATATCTTGGTATCAATGTCACATTATCGCTTGGTATGAGGGACTGAAAATATCCAAAGACGAGCCAGTTGATACAGACTCAGTAGCAGTACTGGATCGGAAAATAAATGATCTTCGACGCGTAGTGCAAATTATCATTGTTCTTATCATACTACTTACTATTATGCAAACAAACCAGCTCTTAGAAAATCCTTCGACAGTTCTTGGTAATCTATCATTGTTCATTATTCTTTTTGCCATGTTACTAATTTCAGTTGCAATCTGTTTTGTACAGACAGACGAAAATCTGAAACTAGTGAAAAAATCTCAATAGTGCAGAGAAGAAGGTGGCGCCCCCGCCGGGATTCGAACCCGGGTCTCAAGAGGTCCGCTTCAAGTGCCAATCCACTTGGATTGACAGTCTTGAATGCTATTCCGTATGATGTAGGATTTCTACAACATTGGCCGGACTACACTACAGGGGCTCCTTTAGCAGACCGGCTCGACTGTTGATTTTCTATTAAAGTTGTCGGAACGATTATTCTTGATTACCCATGAGTTTGAATCCTTCTCTCATGATTTTCCAGTAGTTACGAAGGTTCTTCTCATACACCAAATCTGCAATTTTCTCTTTTATTGGACCAACCCAATCAAATGCCTTCTCCATAGTCCATTTCAGACCGAGTTCATCAATCAAATCTCTATTTGTAGCCCACGAAACTGCTTCAACAACTCGAAGATACCGCTCCAAATCTTCTCTAATCAGAGATGCGATCTTCTCATTCCGAAAACATTCAGAACTAAACAATAAGTGAGTACAGACTTCATGCGAAATCATTGTAACTAACTTTACTGAGTCACCATGAGCATAAAAGCCATCTCTCTCAGCTAACAGAGAAGTCCCCATAGTAGTCATAGCATCTATTAGTTCTACTTGAAATCTAGGGTATTCGAATTTTAATCCTGTTCTTTCTTCCCACCAATTTACCCAATCAAATCCATCAAGATACTCTCTCTCAAGACGCTCTTATCTTGATTGAAGGGATGGTTCTATCTTACTCCACTTTTCCTGATATATCCGATTATGGACATCCTCAACGATTGTTGAATAGTTCTGAAGTAATGAAGGCCATTGGTTCGAAGGCTTTCCTTGAAATCCCAGAAGCAGGTGAAAATGCGTTCTTGGAATATAATCTTCTACCAAGGGAGCCTTATCCGAAAACCCTGCTGCATCTAATCCCACTAGAACGAATTGCAAGAGGTTCGGGACAAGATTAATCTTGACGACTACCGGCTTTTCCATACTTATTTGTTGTTCACATTGTCCCTTTTTGCTTATGGTATGTATTCAAATCTGGAGCTGAGAATGTTTATTACTGTCCGAGGAGTATACAATTCTGGCGCACATCGCTAAGCCGTCCTTAGATGTTATGCCAATTATGCGTTTTATCGTAACCCTTTTATGGCTACAAAAATCCCCGTCCTTTGCTCAGGCAGCACTGCTTCCCATTCATGCATGGCTATAAGTTACAATCATGCGACTCGTTGTCATGTAGGGGTCACTGACGGTCCACAAAAAATACCAGGAACCGCCAAGACATCAGGGGCTCGTGGCGCAGCTAGGTAGCGCAGCAGGCTTTTAACCTGATGAGCAAGAGATTCTTCTCTTGTCTCGGGATGGGGCCGCGGGTTCAAATCCCGCCGAGCCCGCCAATGACCCTGTCATGAGTGTGGGCAAAAAGCAGCATTGCTGGAGTAAAACAACAAACGGGGCGGCTATTGCAGCAGATGTGTGAGCTCGGATTTCTGGGTTCCATGCGTTGGGAAGCGTATATGCAAGCAGTAGTTCCCCCGTCCTATACATTCACGGTGTGATTATTATATGGCATCGGGTAATCAAGAGCACGACAAGTATTGGCCTGTTATAGAGGCATTTTTCGATTATTACGGACTAGTAGGCCAACATCTTGACTCGTTTAATCGGTTCGTAAGAGAGGAGCTTCAACAGGTAGTAGATAGCGTCGGAAAGTTGACTCCAAAGATCGAGGGCTATATTGTCGAATTAGGTGATATTGAGATTGGTAAGCCCACGATAAGAGAAGCAGATGGGAGTGAACATAATCTGACTCCCAATGAGGCTAGAATTAGGAACCTCACCTACGCCAGCAAACTATTCCTAAACATGACTCCCGTCCGAAAAGAAGGATCTGTGTCAACAAGACTCGAGACTTTGAAGATCTATATTGGTAACATGCCAATTATGCTTCGAAGTGAAAAATGCCATCTACATGGTAAGTCTGAACAGGAATTGATTGCTCTTGGTGAGGACCCCAAAGATCCCGGTGGCTACTTTATAATCAACGGGTCTGAGCGTGTACTAGTTACACAGGAAGATTTGGCGCCAAACAGGATTCTTATCGAAGAGGCAAGCAAAAGTTCGAGTTTCACTCACATTGCAAAAGTCTTCTCAACATCAAGAGGTTTCAGAGCTCCCGTTACAATCGAACGCAAGAGAACTGGTGAACTAAGAGTATCATTCCCCTCTGTTCCTGGTAAGATTCCTCTTGCAATTCTCATGAAAGCTCTTGGGTTAGAGTCTGATAGAGAGATAGTTGATGTCATCTCAGATGATGATGAACTCAGAAATGAACTGATTGTCACCATTGAACAATCTGCACCAATCAACGCTGCTCGAGATGAAGAAGAAGGATCAACAAGGGTCAATGCTCTCGACTTTATTGGAAAGCGTGTAGCAGTGGGTCAGACAAAGGAGTACCGTCTGGCTAGAGCTGAAAAGGTACTTGATAGGTACTTGCTTCCACACATCGGGACCGAAGATGATAGTCGACTCCAGAAAGCATACTATCTTGGTCAGATGGTAGAGAGACTACTAGAATTAGTCCTTGGGAATCGTGCCCAAGATGACAAAGACCACTATGCAAACAAACGTCTCAAGCTCTCAGGCGATCTATTGATGTCACTCTTCAGAGTTGCACTCTATTCACTCACCCGAGATATCAAATATCAGCTTGAACGTACCGCAGTTCGTGGACGTAAGCCAAACATTAGAACTGCAGTGAGAGCTGATGTAATCACACAGAGATTGAAGCATGCTCTTGCTACAGGCAATTGGGTCGGTGGCAAGGCAGGTGTGTCCCAGCTTCTAGATCGGACTAACTACATATCATCACTCTCACATCTACGTAGAGTTGTGTCCCCGCTTTCACGGTCACAACCTCACTTCGAAGCACGTGACCTTCACTCAACACACTGGGGAAAGATATGTCCTAATGAAACGCCTGAAGGACCAAACTGTGGGCTTGTGAAGAACATCGCCATGATGGCTTACATATCGGTTGGTACTGATGAAGATGTAATTGAACGAACCATGTTGAAGGCAGAAGTTGAACCTATTGAGAAGCTCCATGGAAAGCGTGGAAGAAAGGGTGCTGATGTCTTCCTCAATGGTCGTCTTGTTGGAATTCATCCGGCGCCACAGGTACTAGTTAAGGCGCTTCGTCAGAAACGTCGTGCTGGTGAGATTGACAATCAGACCAATGTTGCCTATTATGAGGACACACATGAAGTCCAAGTCAATTGTGACGCTGGTAGAGTCAGACGACCAGTCATTATTGTAGAGAACGGAAAGAGTCGCTTGACTGAGGAACATCTACGAATGATTACTGATGGAGAATGGACCTTCATAGATCTGCTGAGGAATGGTATTGTTGAGTTCATTGATGCAGAAGAAGAAGAAAACACGCTAATAGCAATGTACCCAGAAAACATTGGACCCAACACAACACACCTAGAGATTGTACCATCAACACTTCTGGGCATTTCCGCTGCCCTAATACCCTTCCCGGAGAGAAACCAGTCGCCTCGTAATGTGTACATGGCTGGTATGGCGAAGCAATCCGTAGGGGTTCCTGCAGCTAATTTCCGATTCCGTGCAGATACAAGATCTCATTTCTTCCACTACCCACAGGTTCCACTTGTAAAGACTCGAGCCATGGACTCCATTGGTTATGAAGAGCGACCTGCGGGACAGAATTTTGTGGTTGCAATCCTCTCGTTTGAAGGGTATAACATCGAAGACGCTCTTATTATGAACAAGGCTTCCATTGAAAGAGGACTTGGAAGGAGTACCTTTGCCAGAGTCTATGAGAGCGAAGAACGAAAATACCCTGGAGGTCAAGAAGACCGTTTTGAAATTCCTGACCGTAGTGTGAGAGGCTATCGAGCATCAGAATCATATAGAAATCTTGGTGAAGATGGCATCATTGAAACTGAGGTTGAAGTACAAGGCGGCGACGTGCTTATTGGTAGAACTTCGCCACCTCGTTTTCTTGAAGAATATTCTGAATTCGAGATATCATCACCTAATCGTCGTGAAACCTCCGTAGCTGTGCGTCACGGTGAGGCGGGTGTTGTAGACAGTGTCATTCTTACAGAAACTATTGATGGTAATCGTCTTGTAAAGGTAAAAGTTCGTGATCTTAGGATTCCTGAACTTGGTGATAAGTATGCATCTCGTCATGGACAAAAGGGAGTTATTGGATATATAGTCCCACAGCAAGACCTACCCTTTACAGAGGATGGTGTTGTTCCAGACTTACTAATCAATCCACATGCTATTCCAAGCCGAATGACCATCGGCCAAATTCTAGAGATGGTAGCTGGTAAGGCTGCATGCATGGATGGCAAACAGCAGGATGCTACACCATTCTGTGGTGTAACTGAAGACGAACTCTTCGAAATTCTTCGCAGACATGGTCTCAAACACAATGGTCGAGAAACCATGTATTCTGGCATCACAGGCGAACGTCTCAAGGTTGACATATTCATGGGTGTTATCTTCTACCAGAAACTACATCATATGGTTGCAGACAAGATTCATGCCCGAGCCAGAGGACCTGTACAGATTCTCACTCGCCAACCAACCGAAGGTCGTGCACGAGAAGGTGGTCTTCGATTTGGTGAGATGGAACGTGATGTACTCATTGGTCATGGAGCTGCTATTCTTCTAAAAGGTAGACTTCTCGATGAATCAGATAAGAGTAACATGCTTGTCTGTGAGGAGTGTGGCCTTATAGGAGTCTACGACCGTAATAAGGACCAATACTACTGTCCAATATGTGGTTCTAATGCAAAAATCAGTAGTGTTGTGGTTTCCTATGCATTCAAACTTCTAATACAAGAAATGATGTCACTTGGCCTAGCTACTAGGCTTAGACTCAAGGAGATGATCTAGATGATCTCGGGCCTTACAACCAAAAAGATTGACTCAATCGAGTTCGGGCTATTATCCCCCGAAGATATCCGTAAAATGTCTGTTGCGCAAATTGTTGTAGCTGATACTTATGATGAGGACGGTTATCCAATTGATTCAGGTATCATGGATCCCAAATTAGGGGTCATTGATCCTGGTCAACGTTGCAAGACTTGCGGAAACCGTGTAGGTAATTGTCCTGGACATTTCGGCCACATAGAGCTTGCTCGTCCGATTATGCATGAAGGATATTCAAAAGTCATACACAAGGTGCTTCGAGCTATATGCAGAGAATGTAACAGAATCTTGTTGACCGATGAGGAGATTGAGCATTTTCAGAAACTCTTCCGCAGATACCCTGAGATTGGTCAGAAGACCGCTAATCTCTCTAATGAGATTCTAAAGCGTGCAGCAAAGACTAAGACTTGTCCTCATTGTGAAGAACCACAACTCAAACTAAAACTTGAGAAACCTACATCTATCTATGAAGTCGGAGAAGCAGGCTCTGTACGACTGACTCCCATTGATATTCGGGCTCGACTTGAGAACATCACAGATGATGATTACCGCCTTCTTGGAGTCAATCCAGAAGCTGCCCGTCTTGAATGGTCTATATTGACTGTACTAGCAGTTCCACCCGTCACAGTGAGACCTTCTATTACTCTTGAATCTGGTGTGAGAAGTGAAGATGACCTCAGTCACAAACTTATTGATATTATAAGAATTAACCAACGACTCCGTGAGAATCTTGATGCTGGAGCGCCTCAGTTGATTGTAGAAGACCTCTGGGAATTGCTTCAATATCATTGTACGACCTATTTTGATAATGGTGTGAGTGGAATCCCTCCAGCCCGGCACAGGTCTGGTAGAGCTCTGAGAACACTTGCTCAACGTCTCAAAGGCAAAGAAGGTCGTTTTCGTTCCAATCTATCAGGTAAGCGTGTAGACTTCTCTGCACGTACTGTCATTTCTCCAGATCCTAATCTTAGTATGAATGAAGTTGGTGTTCCAGAACAGATTGCAAAGATACTGACCATTCCTCAACGAGTCACAGAATGGAATATGGAGGAGATGAAAGAACTCGTCATCCGAGGTCCCGATAGACACCCTGGATGCAACTACTTAATTCGAACAGATGGGCGAAGAGTAGACCTCCGGTTCGTGAAGGACCGTTCCATAATCTCTGACACCATTGAACCCGGTTTCATAGTAGAACGACATCTTGCTGATGGAGACATTGTTCTCTTTAACAGACAACCTTCCCTCCACAGAATGTCAATTATGGCACATGAAGTCAGAGTGATGCCTTACCGAACGTTCAGATTGTCACTATACGTCTGTCCCCCATACAATGCAGACTTTGATGGTGATGAGATGAACCTACATGTCCCACAATCTGAAGAATCACGTGCTGAGGCTCGAGTACTCATGCGTGTTCAGGAACAGATTCTCTCTCCCAGATATGGTGGTCCTATCATTGGAGCTCTACAGGACTATATCTCAGCAGCTTTTCTTTTGACGAGGAAGTCAAGTCTCTATACAAGAGACCAAGTCAACCAGCTATTAGCAACTGCAAACAGACCACAGACTCTTCCAGAACCAGCAATCAAAGCACCAGTGGAATTATGGACAGGGAAACAGATTTTCAGCATGTTTATTCCCGAGGGAATTAATATCTCCTTCAAGGCCAACATCTGCAGAAAATGTACTGTCTGTAAGCGCGAAGACTGTGAATACGATGCTTATGTTGTTGTACGTGATGGAAATCTGATATTCGGAGTTGTTGATGAGAAAGCATTCGGTGCTGGCGAACCGGACTCTCTCTTCCATCGAATAATCAAGGAAAAAGGTCCGACTACAGCTCGAGTCTTTTTGGACTCCGTAGGAAAATTACTTGTCCGTCTGATAACTGATAGAGGCTTTTCTATGGGATTAAATGATGTCACACTCCCTCGTGCGGCTTCACAACGAATCGACCGAATCCTTTCGGAGGCAGACATCAAGGTCAATCAACTCATTGAAACCTACAAACGAGGTGAACTTGATCCTAATCCTGGTCAAACCCTACTAGAAACTCTTGAACAGAGAATCATGGCTACCCTTGCTGAGGCTCGTGATTCTGCAGGTGAAGTTGCAGGAGAACATCTAGGTCTTGAGAATACAGCAGTTATTATGGCACAGACCGGCGCAAGAGGTTCCAGACTAAATCTTTCACAGATGGCCGCAGTTGTAGGACAACAGGCTGTCCGTGGAGAGCGAATCAGCAGAGGATATGTTGGTAGAACTCTACCACACTTTGAGAGAGGTGATCTGGGTGCCCGTGCTAGAGGATTTGTGAAATCCAGCTATAAGAAAGGCTTGGATCCCATTGAATATTGGTTCCATGCTGCTGGAGGCCGTGAAGGTCTAGTAGACACTGCAGTACGAACTTCAACTTCTGGATATATGCAGAGACGACTCATGACAGCTTTGCAAGATCTCAAGGTTGAAACTGATGGTACTGTGCGAACCGCACCAGGAAGAATTGTTCAATTCCGTTTTGGTGACGACGGAGTGGACCCAAGTAAATCAGATCATGGACGCTCTGTCAACATCGATATTGCTATCGAGAAAGTCCTTGGTAAAGGGCGTATTGATTAGGGGAGGTCTAATAAATGTCAAAGATAACTAAGAGCAAGAAGGCTACTGATGAAGATAAGAAGACTACAAAGAAAAAGAGTGAAGATACCAAACCTAAAACAACCAAGTCTGCATCCACTAAAAGCAAGACTAGCGCCTCTAAACCAGCTTCATCAAGTGCCAAAGATACCGCAGCTGTAGACAAGCACATGGAGAAAAGGTTCGAAAAGATGCGTGAAGAGCGCAGGCTTCCTCCACGTGTTATGGAAGAACTAGTCACCAAGATCAGTAACCTTGAGATTAGTAAGAAGGAGTTTGACGAAATCTGCGACAACATCATCGAGTCATATGAAAGGTCGCTTGTCGAACCCGGAGAAGCTGTTGGAACTGTCGCAGCACAGAGTATTGGAGAACCCGGTACTCAGATGACTCTACGAACATTCCACTATGCTGGTGTTGCAGAACTCAGCGTAACCCAAGGTCTTCCACGTCTTATCGAGATTGTAGATGCTCGAAATAACCCAAGTACTCCTACAATGAAGATTCATCTAGCATCTTCAATAGCTAATGATCGTAACGAAGCAAGGAGAATTGCTAGAGATATTGAGATGGTACTAGTAGAGAGCGTTGCAAGCAATGTGTCCATTGATCTTCTTAGACAAGCTATAGATATTCGACTTGATCCTGAACTCATGGATGATAAGGGTCTCAATGTCGACATTGTATCAGAGGCTATCCAAGAGAAGATTAAGGGTAAGGGTGAGGTGGAGCCTGGAGACAATACAATCTTCGTCTATCCGGCTAATGATACACTTGCCGAGCTTCAGAGACTGAGTGAAAAGATACGAGAGGTTCGTGTTAAGGGTATAAATGATGTCACTCATGTTGTAATTCGAAAAGAATCTGATGGATATGTCCTCTATACTGAAGGTTCCAATCTTCAAGACGCTCTAGAAATAGATGGTGTCAATCCACACAAAATCTACACCAATAATCTTAGAGAGATCTATCAGGTACTTGGAATCGAGGCTACTAGAAACGCCATCATCCACGAGGCAATGAATGTTCTCAACGAGCAGGGAATGGACGTTGACGTACGGCACATTATCCTTGTGGCTGACATGATGACTGCAGATGGTGATATCCGCCAAATAGGTCGTCATGGTATATCTGGTTCGAAGAATAGTGCTCTTGCGAGAGCTGCCTTCGAAGTGACAATCAAACATTTGCTTGGTGCCGGTATCGCTGGAACCAAAGATCCCCTAAGAGGCATAACTGAAAATGTCATACTGGGGCAACTGATCCCGCTCGGAACTGGATCAGTCGATCTTCTGATGAATCCCCATGTCCCCACTTCCTCAAAGAAGAAGTAAAAGGTTTTATCAGATTGACCACGGCGGAAGCATTAAAACAGGAAACCATTAGACGCAACCGTTCGGGTCTACCAACAAACATCAATGAGGTCCGCGAAATGAGCCTTAATCAACCAATTGCGAGTGCAGTAAGCACAGGAAAGTGCAAGATAGGTGCAAAGTCATCAATTAGTTCAATCAAGAACGGCGAAGCAAAGCTAGTCGTAGTAGCTGCTAATTGCCCAAAGGATGAATATGATGACATTGAGAGATATGCTAAGATAGCTGAAATCAAAGTTCAGAAATTTGAAGGGACCTCATGGGATCTTGGTGAGGTTGTAGGTAAACCCTTCATGGTTTCTGCAATTGCAATTATCGAACCTGGTGACTCCAAGATTCTAAAGATGGTCTGAGGCGAGTCTTTTGGGCCGGGTAAAACTCTCCATGGATGACATGGCGCTCATTGCTAGATTTGAGCAGATTACAGGTGCTGCAGCAGTTGACATCATTCGTGATGACGATGGCGAACGAATCATTGTAGTTGTTCGTCCTAAACAGCTAGGAAAGGCAATTGGAAAAGGTGGAATCAATGTCCGTGCAGCATCCGATGCCTTTGGAAGACCTGTTGACGTAGTCGAGATGGCTGAAACTGTAGAAGAGTTTGTAAAGAACGCACTTGCACCAGCTAGAGTGGAAGCAGTAAAAATCATCGAGCATAGAGATGGTAACAAGGTTGCCTCAGTCACTGTAAAGACCGATGACAGGGGCATTGCTATCGGTCGCGATGGAAGAAATGTTGCCCGTGCTCGTATCTTGGTCAAACGCCATTTTGACCTGAACAACGTTGTAATAGCTTAGAACGCTGTTCTGCATATTTTATTCAGATGCATTTGATAAGGCTTTTAAGCAAATGCTAGCCCGAACCCGTGACCACCAACCAGTGTGCACCATGAATGGTGTTTCACCCATTAAGAGGTAAGATAATTTGACAGGTTCAAAGTCCCCAGTAGGTGAATTCGCAGCGCGACCCCTCCTCAGAAAGAGGAACAAGTTCCGCTGGAAGAAACCAGACTACAAACGAAGAGTACTCAAACTCAGAAGAAAGACCGATCCTCTCGAAGGGTCCCCTCAAGCTAGAGGAATCGTTCTTGAGAAAGTAGGTATCGAATCAAAGCAACCAAACTCAGCTATTCGAAAGGCTGTAAGGATTCAATTATCAAAGAATGGAAAGCAGATCACAGCATTCATTCCAGGGGACGGTGGTCTGAAGTACATTGATGAACATGATAGTGTAGTCGTTGAAGGAATTGGTGGTGCTATGGGTGGTGCTAAAGGTGACCTGCCTGGAGTACGTTGGAAGGTCGTTAAAGTGAACGGTGTTTCACTAGAGTCTCTCATTTACAAGAAGAAGGAGAAACCAATTCGTTAGGTGGTATTTGTTATGGCTGAAGAAGAATCAACTGGACCGATTACAGAAGATGCCCATTCTCACACACCACCGGATCTTCTCCTGTTTGGAAAGTGGGACTCCACAGAAGTTCAAATCAATGATGTTGGTCTTATCAGGTACATCTCTCTAAAACCTGGTCTGATTCCACACACATCCGGTAGACATGCTCACAAACGCTTTCATAAGTCCAATATCCCAATCGTCGAACGATTTGCAAACAAGCTACTGAATGCAGGTCGCAGGAAGGATAAGAAGACGCGAACGGGAAGGAATGCAGGCAAGAAATTGAAGGCACTTAATATCCTTCGAAGAGTCTTCGAGATGATTGATTACAGAACGGGACTCAATCCAATTCAAGTCCTTGTCACAGCAATCGAGAATGCAGCACCAGCTGAAGAAACAACAAGAATCTCTTATGGTGGTATGGCATATCCACGATCTGTCGATGTCGCACCACAGAGACGTATTGACATTGCTCTGAGGTATCTGAGTGTTGGTGCAGTTCGTAATTCCCACAAGAGCGCCAAATCGTTCGAAGAATGTCTAGTGGACGAGTTACTTCTCGCATACAAGAACGATCCTGGTAGCTTTGCAGTCTCCAGAAAGGAAGAACGAGAACGAGTAGCTCGCTCAGCAAGATAATCCTCTCAGATTCTCTGCACAGGTGTTTCCTGTGCATTTACTTTATTCAGGTCAGCTTATCAGAGGGTTTTATCTTAGTTCTGTAGAGGTATTGTGGTTGAGCCAGACATCATTAGCCTATGCTGCAATTACTCTAACTACGATTACATGGGCATCTTCCTTGATCTTTGCAAAGCTAATCTTTGATGAGGTCGGACCTATCGTGTTTGTGGCTCTTCGATATACCTTAGCTTGTCCCTTTCTTCTCATCTTGACTCTTCAATGGCGAAAGAATCACGATAGGGATGATGTGCGAAAGAACTGGAAAATCCTACTAGTAGCTGGAATCTGTGGTCCCTTCATCTCTCAGGTATTACAGTATATTGGTCTTGAATTGACTACAGCAAGCGACGCTCTTCTCTTGCTAAATCTCACACCTATTTTTGCAGTTCTAATAGCTGCACCATTATTAAAAGAAGCAATAACACTGGACAAAATTCTTGGACTTGTTCTTGCTACAATAGGCGCCACATTTATCGTAATGACTACATCCCCCGAATATTCTGCTATCAATGTCCAGCGTATTCTTGGAGATATTATTGTAATTGTGTCAACATTATTCTTTGCACTAAATGGTATTGCAGGTAAAATCGCAATAGGTACTGAAAGTGCAATTGCAGTCACATTCTATAGTTCTCTGTTTGCAGTCCCTTTCATCTGGGTTTCTGCAATCTTTTTTGAAGACGTGACAGTCTTACTGACTATGAGTGGTCTAGCTTGGCTTGTCATTTTCTGGGTAGCTATCATAAATACAGTAGTTGCATTCATTCTCTATTATGAGTCAATGAAACATATCGAAGCCTCAAGGGTTCAAATCATACTGAACCTAATAGCTGTATGGGGCGTCATGATGTCAGTCTTTATTCTGGGAGAAACAGTGACAATCTTACAAATTTTTGGTGGTTTTCTCACCGTAGTTGGTGTCATTCTAGCCCAGTTAGCTCAAGTGAAGAGAAAACCTAATGAAGTCCTTATAACCTCCAAGTGAACTCACACTATGTGATTACAATGAATGGAAAAGTCCTAATTTGCTATGGTACGCGCTATGGTTCTGCTGGAGAAATCGCAGAGCATATTGGAGAAACTCTTCAAGGTCACGGAGCTGTTATTGACATAATCAATTTGAAGAAAGACAAAGTGAACCATCTTGAAGATTATGATATCATCGTAGTTGGAAGCGGAATCCAGATGGGTAAATGGACCAAAGAGTCCCTGAAATTTCTTAAAAAGAACAGAGCAATTCTATCTCAAAAAAAGGTCGCCCTCTTTGTTTCCTGTATGTCCGCTGTACAACAAGACAAATGCAATCAAGCGCGTAGGGACTATCTTGACAATGTTGCCGCGGATTTTCCTGATATCAATCCATTTTCTATGGGTCTCTTTGGGGGGCTACTTGATTCAACAAGAGGCAATTTCATGACGAAGACAATAATGCAAGCTCTTGTGAAATCCTTAGCAGAGAATGATGATGCGCCTCAAGAACGCGTGGATCTTCGTGATTGGGAACAAATCCGAATCTGGGCTGAAGGTCTCCTTGAGTATCCTTTCGACTTGTAGTCCTAATATTCGCAGTCGTGAAATGCTCATATGAAACTCCACTTTATCCGTGATTGAATTCAACAACTATTTCAATAAAACATCTGAGATTTACATTAGGTGAATCTATTGATACGTCCTTACCATGAAAGTGACAAAGAAGAGGTCATCAAAATGATGGCTTCTTTGAGAGTTTTTCTAGCAAGACTGAAGTCTTTGGAGCGAGTTCCAAATCTAGAAAGCGCAGCTGATGAATTGCAATCGTATCTCACCAAGAACTTTCCGATATTCGTTGCTGAGTCATCAGATGGCTTAGCAGGTTATTTAGTATGCAGAATTGATGATGATGTGGTATGGGCTGAGTCAATATTTATTCAACCAAAATATCGAAGACAAGGAATTGCATCTTCACTCTATCTTGAGGCTGAACGTTTAGCCAAAGAACTCGGAGGTGATACTGTATTCAATTGGGTTCACCCAAACAACAACGTCAGTATTTTATTCTTAAAGAAACGAGGATATAATGTTCTTAATCTCATAGAAGTTCGCAGACCTTGGAGTGGTGAAGAACTATCCACGACAATCAAAGTCGGAGAGAACGAGTTTGACTACTGAATGATGAGAGATTAATAATAGCTCTCATCATTCTTGGTTAATGGAACCTGTCGAAAGCGTTAAAAGCATCCCGCGAAGGAGCATCAAAAGTCTGTCGTATTCAGTGGACAGGCTAAAATAACGTGGTGAATAAGATTGAGCAAAAAAGACAAAGAGCACCTCAATCTCGTCGTCATAGGGCACGTAGACCACGGTAAAAGCACTATGACGGGCAGATTGCTTTACGAGACCGGTGCAGTAGATGAGCGAACATTTCAGGCACACAAGGCTGAGGCTGAGAGACTCGGTCGTCCCTCCTGGGCTTGGGCTTTTGCCCTCGACAGGCTCAAGGAAGAGCGCGAGAGAGGTCTCACTATTGACATTGCCTTCTTTAAGTTCCTCACTGACAAATACTATTACACAATTATCGACGCTCCAGGTCACAAAGATTTCATCAAGAATATGATCACAGGTGCCTCACAGGCGGATGTTGGTCTTCTTGTTGTATCTGCTAAGCGAGGAGAGTTCGAAGCTGGTGTTGGCCCCGGTGGTCAGACCAAAGAACATGCTTACCTTGCAATGACACTCGGAGTACCAAGCCTAATCGTCTGTATCAACAAGATGGATGATGATAGCGTCAAGTACAGCGAAGACAGGTACAAAGAGGTCAAGGAGGAAGTTAGTGGTTTCCTAGCCAGCATTGGCTACAAGAAGGAAAATGTTCCATTCATTCCAACTTCAGCACTAGATGCTGCTAACCTAAAGAAACGCACTCCTGATCTCACTCCATGGTATGACGGTCCTTGTCTCCTTGAAGCACTCGATGGTGTTCAGCTTCCACCAAAACCAACAGACAAACCCTTACGTGTACCAATCAATGATGTATACTCAATCAAAGGTGTTGGTACAGTACCAGTAGGTCGTGTTGAAACTGGTGTCATGAAGGCTGGAATGAAAATTACTTTCATGCCCCCGAACAAGACTGGTGAAGTCAAGTCCATTGAGATGCACCATGAGATTCTACCTGAGGCAGTACCTGGTGACAACATTGGTTTCAATGTTCGTGGTGTTGAAAGGAAGGATCTTGGTCGTGGAGATGTTGCTGGTCCAACAGACAAGCCACCCACAGTTGCTGCTGACTACACTGGACAAGTAATGGTCATTCAGCATCCAAGCGCCATCACTGTTGGATACACGCCAGTCATTCACGCTCACACCGCTCAAGTTGCCTGTAGATTTGATGAAATTTTACAGAAGCTTGACCAGCGCAGTGGCCAAGTAATCCAAGAGAAACCAGACTTTGTCAAGAAAGGTGAGTCCATGATTGCAAAGTTGGTACCTCTAAAGCCAATGGTCATAGAGTCCTACAAGGAATTCCCACAACTCGGCAGATTTGCTGTCCGTGACATGGGTATGACCGTAGCTGTTGGTATTGTGACCAAGGTCACACCAAGGTAATAGCTAATAGTTCTAGAGAACCGGGCTTGCAAGGCCCGTGTTCCCTCTCTCTTTTTTCTGTTTAAAGCATCATGATGAAAGATATTAGAAGGCTTCATACATAATCAGTCTGTGAAGTGATTCAAGAATGATGAATGATGATTACTATGACCCATACCAACAAGAACATTCCCCACATCAGGGAAGGTGGCTTGTATTCTTTATAGCATTGTTTCTAGGTGTGGTCGGCATCTATGGCATCATTATCAGTATACCCCTCGACTCAATCTTCCTCTACATGTTCTTCTACATTCCCATGGTAGTATTTCTGCTGTATGCTACATTCCGTTGGGCACAAGGTCGGGAAATTGCTCCAACAGACATCAAAGAGGATGACCGTATTCTTGAATCAATGCGAAAGCACGCACTCCCTGTTGAAGATACTGACCTAAGTGGTATGATTCATTGTGACAACTGCGGAATGGATTTTGATATTGGAAATGCAACTCCTGCTGAGAAAGATGTCTATCTCTGTCCATACTGCAAGACTCGCCTGCACATTAAATGAGTGAAAACAACCTCTAGTCGACTAAAAATGAGTTCAAACTAGTTACAAGATGTGACTCTGTATTGTGTCCCTGAAAAGTGGCTTTGCTATATATACTCAGTATGAGCAGTATCTCTTGTGAAATATCATGGCTCTAACAACGAACAACCGAACTGAACTTGTCCAGCACAAGAGAAATCCCCTCTCCACAGAGGCT
>JAFGAR010000048.1 GCA_016933575.1 Candidatus Thorarchaeota archaeon | reverse complement strand
GAGAACATCATATCTCTATTGGAATCAAGTTCTAATTCTGTAAGTAGTTGTTCCAAGGTCATCGATTCTCTTTCTGTTAATAATCTGATGATTATCCCCCGTATCTGACGGGTCGACCCTTTGAAATCACTCTGTCTGGATATAGGTGCAATTCCCGTCTGACTTGAAGTCAGCACATCAGAACCATAATCCATCAAGGCGTTGTGCCAGTCACTCGAACGCCCTTTTAGAAGCACACTGTCTGCCACCTCTTGAATCTGGCACTCAGTCATCTCTTCTGTGGCAAATCCTGAAGCGATCAGCACTCTGCGGATATTAGTATCCACTGCAGCTACATCCTTATTGAAGGCAAAAATGAGAATGGACCGAGATGTATAAGGACCAATACCCCTCAGTTTGCGGAGTTCGTCTACCTCTTGTGGGAAACTCCCTCGTTCGACTATCTGAGCTGCAGATTCTCTCAGCCATATTGCTCTGCGGTTATATCCCAGCCCTCTCCATATTTTCAGAAGGTGCTTGGTCTCAGCTGATGCCAAGGCATCCAAAGTTGGGAACTCCTCCATGAACTGCAGGTACTTGGGAATGACTCTATTGACCTGGGTCTGTTGTAGCATGATCTCAGATACTAGTACCTGATATGGCGTTGGATCTCTTCTCCAAGGCAGGTCACGCGCATTCTCACACCACCAGCTCATGACCTTCTGCTGAAAATCTTCTATTGACTTCTGTGAGTGTCCTTGATGCACTATCCTTGCTCCTATCTCTACAACATATTTCTGGGATTAAAGTCAGTCAACCCATAGAGAAGATAGTTGCAATTTGAAAATAAAAAGAGATGGAATGAACAATAGAATTCATTCCATTCAGAGGTTATCCTCTACCAAAGAGTGAAGGATGCCAGTGGATTGCCATCGAACTGCTGTGGTGTGTCGCCCCTATCATAGGGATAATTGGATAATGCCCAGCTGAAACAGGCTTCCATTGTGGTAAAGCCCTGACCAACCAAGCCTGCCTCCAAGAACCAGTAAGTCCATGCACCATTGGAGTATGTTGATACATCATATCCATAACCGTCATCGGTACATGTAGTGGTCAGATAGACATTGGCTGAATTGGCGTTGAGCATCAATTCATTCATGCCTCCAGAATAGCAATGATCGAGGAACACAAAGACCTCTGAGACTGCTGGAGCAAATACTGTAGCCATCTCAACATCTCTGAACGAACCATCCTCGCCATTCTGTCCTACACCATAGTCCCACATACAGATTGTTTCTCCGCCGGAGTAGGTAGTTCCATGACCAGAGCTTGCAAAGACGATGATATCGTCCTCGTCAGCTAGACCAATATAATAGCTCAGAGCAGCCTTGACATTGTACTCTGTTGCATATCCGTTCCACTGAGGGTACGAGTTCTTACCATCTCCAAGTAATGTG
>JAFGAR010000047.1 GCA_016933575.1 Candidatus Thorarchaeota archaeon | reverse complement strand
TCAAAATCATCATAATTAATGGCATCTGCTTCACAAGCCGTCTTACATTTGCCACACTTGATCACATCTACACCCAAGCAATCATCCATGTCAAGGAGATACGCCGAGGGAACTGCCTGAGCAAACGGGATGTATATCGCCTTTCTATAACATAGATTGGCATTGAATTCGCAGGGCACGTCGACAGGGCAAATCTCAGAGCAATCTCCACACGCAGTGCATTTCGTTTCATCGACATATCGTGCCTTCTGTCGTATGGTGACTTTGAAGTTCCCTACAAAACCATCCACCTTCTTGACTTCCGCTAATGTCAGGAGCTCGATATTTGGATGGGCTCCAACTTCTGCCATCCTTGGAGTCAGGATACACGATGAACAATCAAGGGTCGGGAATGTCTTATCCCATCGAGCCATCATTCCTCCGATAGTTGGTTGCTTCTCAACAAGATATACCTTGAAGCCTGCATTTGCGAGGTCCAATGCTGCTGAGATGCCAGCAATGCCAGCACCAATGACGAGTGAGGACTTCTTAATGTCCACTTCCGATTCCTTTAGTGGTTCCAAGAGTCTTGCTCGTGCAATTGCCATTCTCACGAGGTCTATGGCTTTCTTTGTAGCCTCCTTTGGCTGATTGGAGTGTATCCAACTGACGTGCTCACGGATATTCGCAATCTCCAGCATGTAGGGATTGAGACCCACCTCACGCATAGCTTGCCTGAAGGTCGGCTCATGCATTCTTGGAGAGCAAGCAGCGATCACGATTCTATCAAGACGATGTTGATGTATCGTGTCTTTGAGGATTTGCTGCCCCGGCTTTGAACAGACATATTTGTAATCAATTACCACTTCTACGTCTGGAAGGTCCTTGACTGCCTCACCAACTGCTTGTACATCAACTACACCTGCGATGTTAGATCCACAGTGGCATATGAAGATGCCAATTCGCTTGTCTGGCATTTTGATACTCCTTGAGCTTTACTGGTATATTTCAGGTTATGGACATCTCCATGAAATAACTGCGAAGCTTTTCCTTCGAGAAGAGCTATCAGTAATAAAGGCTATGGCCCATGAGATAGATATAGTGAAGATAATGCATGACATTTCTTCTTGATTCACTGCTTCACCTCTCGAATAACTTCTCCAGAAAAAGAGATAACAGATGGTGCCCTTCAGATGACTATGTTGGATTTTTCCATCGTGGGTCCAATCACAGGCATCTTTGCTATCGCTGATGTCACAATCCACCTTTTTCTCGATATCAAAAAGGCGAGGGCAGAATCCGGTCCATTGTTCAGAGAACCATCCACACCTGTACCATCATCAGCTTTAGGTGCAGCATCTCTCAGTACCGTTCTTTCGTTCATATTGGTATTGATGTTTCCTGTCGCTTGGGTACTTGACATTGGAGAACTCTATGTTCTTTATCAACTCCCACTGTTAATAGACACTCCTGATGTCATGTGGATTCTTGGACTCGCTCTACTGCTCTTCGGAATCGTCCTCCACAGTTGGTCAAGGTATCATCGCAAAGATATGGCATCATCTTGGTCC
>JAFGAR010000046.1 GCA_016933575.1 Candidatus Thorarchaeota archaeon | reverse complement strand
GTGATCCATACTGCAGCAGACGTAGATCTGGCACAGGAACGCACTGCCTTCACCTTACATGAGCTTCAGAACAATAAGCGACTCACTATGGACTATCCTGAGCTGCAGCCTGTGGATGCCTTTGATCTCGACTTCTATCTCAAGAACAAAGCCAGGATCAGAGCCAGGAGTATCAAGCAGAGTCACAGAGGAACTATCAATCCCAAGACTGCCAAGCGACCCGGACTGATCGTCTGTGATGATATCGACAAAGAAGAGAACATGGGTAACCAGTCCATTGGCAAGAGACGTATGGAGAAGATTACCCAGGAGCTTGCCGGAGCTCTCTCACCTGAGGGAAATGGCAAGATCGTCTGGCTCGGTAACCTGGTACATCCCAATTACTCCATCTGCCAGTTTCAGGAGCTCATATTGGGCGATTTACGGGCAGATAATCCAGAATTAGACATTACCTACCAGATTACATTGAAGACGCACCAAAAGGCGATATTGCGCTTCTCTCTCGAAGATATGCAGGGCAAGTCCATCTGGGAAGATCAATACCCCACTGCCACCTTGCCAAACCTGCGAGCCAAGTTCGGTCATACCGGTTATCAGCGAGAAATGCTTGGACAACCGGTAATCGAAGGAAACATCTTCAAGAACCACTGGTTCACCAAGTACCGCACACTTCCCGAACCTTCCCAGATGAAGCGGGTATGGCTCTATGCTGATCCTGCCTGGGGCGAGAAGGGCTGTTACAAGGCTGTCATCTCCATAGGCTATGATGGTAATCGTTTCTATGTAATCCATGTCTGGATACGACAGACTGAGAATACCAAGTTCTTCAGATACTACTATGATGCCTATCAGGAGATTGATCAAATCTACAGAGTAAAAGCCAGAGCAGCCTGTGAAACCACCTACGGTCAAGCTCGCATCCTTGCCGACTTCGATAGGTGGGCTACCGAAAATCATCTGCCACCTATCAGCCATAGAATCAAGCGTATAGATAACAAGGACAACAAGAACCTGCGCATAGAGAGAACCGAGACCATCATTGAGACAGCCAAGATACTGTTTCCGGAGGGACAAGATACACCAACCCTGATAAGTCAGTTCCTCACTTATCCAGATGGCTATATCGATGGCTGTGATGCTCTGGCAGGATGCTTGGAACGGTTCTCAGAATACGATATTGGCAGGAACAGGGTAAGAGTGTTTAAACTTTTGCATTGACATATAAAGGATGCATAATATGAAGATCAAAATGCAAATGGAGGATCAATGGTAATATACATGGCTTCATACAAGCGTTTAGAAAGTCAGCTTGAAGACGTAAAACAAGTTCTTGAAGAGATTGACCAATTGCGAAGGTCCGAGATTAATCATATTCGTAAGCAAATAGTGAACAAGACAACAGATGAGGCGAAGCATGTTTGGGGAGACAGAGATTTCTTCTTTGATAAGTCACTTCCTAAAGTAAATAATAACACTTATCTAATTGCAATTATGGCTTACTTTGAGGATTTCATCGTATATGCATGTAATCGATTTGCTACCAGGCATGGGCTTCAAAGATTTGATGCATTTGGATTTGAATCAGTTGCAAGTAAACTCAGGAAATTTATTAAACTGACTAAGCTAAGCTTGTCTTTATCACAACCAGATTGGAACACAATAATCCTCTACTGGAAAATCCGGAACTGCGTAGTACACGCTGGTTCAAAATATTCTTTACTAAAAGATGAAGAAAAGAAATTTATCGATAGATCCCCACACTTCTGTGTAGAAATGATCACGTCTGTAGATGACAGTAATGTAACAACTTCTAAGCCAACAGAGTTCTATATTTCGGATCATAAATGCCTAGATGACCTTGTTTGGGTTGTGTTGAAATTCTCTAAAAGGTTTACTGAAGCAATAACAAAGCATGACAAACAATTGAAACCATCGATTATAAATTCATCTACAACAAAGACGATAATATTAAAGACAATTGCCCAAATCATTGATCTGCTTGTTAGGAAGTTACGAAAAATAAGGCCAGAAATCTGATAGATGTCGTTGCTTTACTATGACAGACTAATGCTTGAGTACTACCGGGTTCTTAACAATGCCTGGAAAACCGAGATCAGAGATGCTACCCGGCTAGCCATCCAGATGCTGAGTGACATGCCACGAGCTGAGAAACTCAACCAGAGCTCTATAGATAAGCTTATGAGCATCATCAATACTCAGTTGGGAGATGACTTCGCAGCACTGGTCAATGAGCCCACCAAGGCGATGATAGACCGCTGTGTGCGGCTCGGACTCAATGACACCCAAGTGCATGCACCTACCAAGACCAGTATCGGACTCTGGGGCATCGAGGATCAGCATCTGTCCTCCACTATCCAGAAGCAGCAGTTGTTCTGGATCGGGAACCACTTTGAAGCCGATGTCCGGCAGAACTTCGCAGATGTGTTATCCACAGCCATCGAGCAGGGATACACCAAAGAGATGCTTGCAGATACCCTCAAACAGCAGTTTGGTGACATCGCAGAGAAGTCCTCACACTACTGGCAAGGACTGGCAGAGCACACAGCACTCAGAATCCGAGAGTTCGGAAGGCTGCAGGGCTACAAGAAAGCCAAAGTCAGATACTACAAGCTGGTGGTGATCATGGATGACCGCACCAGTGACATCTGCCGGGCTCTGGCAGCCCAAGACAAGGTTTATCCCCTGAACGATGCAATCGAGGTGATGGATAATCTTATGACTTTGGATACCAAGTCTAACAGCCTGGATGATGCCCGGGAGTATATCAAAGCCCTCGCACCATGGATCAAAGATGATCAGATCGAATATGACTCAGAGTTGAACCCGGTCGGAGTCTCCGGAGCGCATACTCCCTTTCCACCGTTTCATTGGAAGTGTAGGACGACTACTGAAGTCTTGAGCTGACCTGACCACAATAAACTGCTTGACTTTTTAGCCTATTTTTTTCCAATGATGCCAGCATTGATTGGCATGTTTTTATGCCTCCGGTGAAATACTGAGATTGGAACCAAGCAGCATGGAAAGAAATATAGCATCAGCTACTAACCAACATGAGACACAAAACAGCATTGTAAAAAAAGTTGCACCAAAGCCCGATGATGCTTATCTATCAATAAATACAATACATCTCGGCGATACCACATTGCTGCTTGATAAGGTCCATAGAGAGTCAATAGCATTAAGCATTTGGTCTCCTCCTTACAATCTGGGGAAAAACTACGAATTGGGTATGACATTTGAACAATGGCAAGAACTCATCCGTACCACCATTTGTAAACACACTCCCATACTTATCTCTGGAGGGTTCTTAGTAATCAATATTGCCGATATTCTATGTTTTAAAGATAAAGACATGCCGAGAATTCAGGCAGAAACCATAGGTCGTAGAAAATACAATATTACGAAAAAAGATATTGAAGAAGTACTTTATGAGCACCCCTCCTACAATAAGTATGATCTTGCATCCTATTTTAATTGTAGTGAACAGACAATAGATAGACGGCTTCATGGAAACAATATTCGTGGCGGGAAGTATGAAACGCAGACGCGTGTAAAATTAGTTGGTGGTTTGTTAGAGGAATGGGCACTGGATTCGGGCTTGTACTTATATGATAGAAGGATTTGGGTAAAAGATCCAGCTTGGCAAAATTCAAAATGGGCAAGCCTTTCTTATAGAGCAGTTGATGAATTTGAGTATTTGTACGTTTTTTGGAAACCGGGCATAGTTAAACATAATCGCAAGAGATTAGAAGCGCAAGAATGGACAAAGTGGGGATCAAGGGCTGTCTGGAATATAGCGTCAGTAAAGTCAAATGATTGCCATGAAGCTATGTTTCCTATTGAACTACCCTATAGGATGATCAGATTATTAACCGAACCCAACGACATTGTTTTGGATTGTTTTATGGGTAGCGGAAGTACTGCGGTTGCGGCTTTGAAAGCTAACAGGAGATACATAGGAATAGATAAAGAGGCTGAGTATGTGAACCTTGCTAACTCTCGGTGGATATTCCGTACCTACTGAGCCACCCATTCCGCTTGACGAGAGCCACCTCTCCGTAAAATAGAGCCATCTGTTCCGAGAGCCAG
>JAFGAR010000045.1 GCA_016933575.1 Candidatus Thorarchaeota archaeon | reverse complement strand
GTACTTGATAGAGACAAGCTTCTTCTCTACCAGGTCTCGTACATAATAGACGCGAGGTTCCATATGCTTCGTACGTTCTCTATTCGCGTCGTTTTCTGCTATCTTCGTACCTGATGTACTATCACTGTAGATGACTATTTGAGTTTTCCACGATCTAACTCCAATATCACAAAGTAAGTGGTGGAGCCAAACTCCTTCGCGAGTGGCTGTATTGATAGCGTAGAGCTCCGCCTCAGCAGTTGATTGGGCAATCAAAGTCTGCTGTTTGCTTGACCAAGTCAATGGGTTGCCGTTGAATGTAGAGAGCCATCCACTGATGCTCTTTGCTTTGTCAGCATTCTTGGCAAAGTTCGAATCACACTGTAATTCGAGATCCATGTAGCTGCTTTGATAATAACGAATAGTGTAGTTTTTCGTATTAGCTACATATCTTAAAAGATTCTTCGCAGCTTTCCAATGTCTCTCGTCGAAATTGGAAAAATACCGTGTAAGCTGCTGAAGTGCAAACGTGATGTCTGGTCTGGTAATTCGAGCCAGAAATAATAAATGTCCCACTAATTTTTGATATGGGAAATCACGTCTCTTGTACTGGTCTGGAACATTCTCTGGGTTGAAGTCCAACTTCTGATGGATGGGAATATGCTGAGTACGATAGTCAGTCATTCCAAATTGCTTCAGAACGTCATTAATATAAGTTAATTGCCCGATCTGCACGTAGTCTTTGGTGATTTCAATATCCATCCCTAGAAAATGCTTCACGTCCCAATTTTCCTTGAGAGTAAATTTCTTCTCAAGCTTGGATGATAATTTCTTGAGTTCATCGAGATTTGTTGAGATTGCTAAACCGTCGTCGACATACCAAGCCACTAGGGTTAATGCGATTTCTCCGTTCTTCAATTTATCACGTTTGATGAATAGACAATTATCATAGTCTGATTTTCGGTAGCCGATTCCAAGCAAGTAGTCCCGTAGAAGGCAGAAAAACGAACTGGGTGCTTGGCACAAACCGTATAGGGACTTCTTTAGGAAACATACTTTCCCTCCTGGTTGTTGGAATCCTGGTGGCTGCTTCATATAGACTTCTTCTTCCAAGTCTGCATGTAGGAATGCAGTCTTGATGTCAAACTGTGCTATGTGCATGCTCATAGTAGCTTTCAATGCGAGGAGTAAACGAATAGTTTCATAGCGTGCAACGGGTGCAAAAGTATTCTTGTAGTC
>JAFGAR010000044.1 GCA_016933575.1 Candidatus Thorarchaeota archaeon | reverse complement strand
TCCCGCGAAGAACCGAATAATCCATTAGATAGATCGAAGTCGTCTTCAGATCAGTGTTGCCGAGCTGTGCCCGTATGTCGTAGAGAGCGATGCCAATTCGAACGCTCGGGCGGCGTGAAGGTGCCTCAAGGTGTGATCCAGGTACCTCCGTCCTACAACAAGACCTTGTCCAAAGCCATCAGGCTCTTCCTCGATATGCAGGGCATAGACCTTCTCGAAGGAGACGTCTGGGGTCACAGAAAGGACATCGATGAGTACTACATGGTCGAAGAAGATGCGATCGAACAAATTGGTGACCTCATCTCAGCCGGCGAGAGCATAGACGATGCTGTCACTCACGTCCAGATGACGACAAGACTATCGCCTGATCTGATTAAGTACATCGCCAAGTCCAAGATGACCGCCTGAACTGAGTTTTCAGGCGACATCAAAACCCTTTTCCATCCTCATCGTACGTTTTTCCTGCTGTTTCGATAAATCATTGATCGTGTAGTTACCTTAACCAGACTCGTTTGATTCGCAATTGGAGCCATCTTCTTAAGGATACACAACTGATCCATAGACCATGTTAAAGCTAGGGGAATATCACGAGATCGATGCTAGGGACATCGCAAAGTACCTGAGAGACGCCGGGATGAAGGTGGACATTAAAACCTTTACAGACTGCTGGCCGGATTCTTTATACTACCTTGAAAGCCGAATGAGCGAACTGAAGGACAAGATAGATGATTATGAACTTAAGGATTATGAGCAATATATAGCAGCCTTACGATCGGTTCTTGCTAAAGGTGCTACTTCTGAAAACTTAGGGGAAATGTTTGAGATAGAGCTAAACCCGGAAGTTGAAGAAAAGAGACAGCGAATTCGTGATATTGCTGAGGATAATCTTCCCATCGAGGGGGATTTGACTGATGAAGAGCGAAGGATGAAAAAATTGAATGAGTTCTCCGCGTTGATGATGGACCTTACCAAGACTTCCGATGGAAAAGCGTTCGTTAGGAGGCTCTTAGATCGCAACAGAATTGAGATTGGAGGAGATGTAGACGATCGACTCAATGATCCCATCGTCCAGATTTTAATTGACCCTGATGATGCAGATGAAACCTGGACGATCAAAACAACCAAGGTTTTTACCTATACGCCTCAAGCTGTGGTATATATTGATGAGTTCTCGGCCATCCAAGTCGATGAGCTTGACGAGGAGTTCAAAGAACTCTACGATGAAGAGTTCCTTAAGATCAATTATATGGCG
>JAFGAR010000043.1 GCA_016933575.1 Candidatus Thorarchaeota archaeon | reverse complement strand
TTGGCGTTCAACATCTGAAATCTGGTGTGCCTTGGTCGGAGTCGGGAATGAATGAATCGAAAGGATGTGGGACTGCCATGAGGTCTGCCCCGATAGGACTTGCCTATCCCCATGCCATTGACGCGCTCACGAATATGTCATCTCGAATCTCCAAGATGACTCATGGACATCCCTGTGCAACAGCAGGCTCCTTCGCGACTGCATTCCTTGTGGCCAAGTCGTTGGATGGCACCAGCACGGATGACCTTCTCGAAGAATTGATTCAGCGCAGCTCTCGCATCAGTGAGGAATTCTCAAGGCATATGACAAAGATATCAGAAGCCCTGAACACTAGTGATTCAAGAGTAGCACACGGTCTTCTGGGGAAGGGCTGGGTCGCTGAAGAGGCTGTCGCGGGAGCTATCTATGCGAATATCAAACATCCCGAGTCCTTCAGAGACTGCATTCTTGAGGCCGCCAACTCTGGTGGCGATACGGATTCGAAAGCTTGCATAGCTGGTGCAATTGCAGGGACACGTCTTGGTGTTCACGCAATTCCTTCTGGATGGATCGAGGGCATTGAGAACAGAGACCTGTTAGTCCAGCTTGCTAATCAGTTGCTTAGGATCCAAAAGGACTTGGAGCAACTTTGACCTAGTACGAGTCAATACCTGCCTCTTTATTCAAATTCGCCATGTGCTTGAGATACTCTTCATCAATATCTTGGGCATTCTCTGTTGTAGGAGCTGTTCTCTTGAAGAATTCCTCGAACTCATTAACGTTCTTTTGGAATTCTTCCTTCTTCCACATGAATGAGGCTAATTTGTGAATCTCTTTCTGAAGGCTCTCGATATACTTGTGAACTTCACTCATCACCTTGGGATTCTTTTCAGATTGTCGTCGATTGACTCGCTCTCTCCTCCACCAAAACGACTCATCAGTATATTTCTCACTCGCAGTGTCCCACCCCTTGTAGATGTATGGATCTCGAAAAACGAATGGCATGTAAAGACTGAAGCACGGGTTTGAAGAGCCAGTGAACCAATGGATTTGCTTGCTCATCTCTGAGATTTGGCTTCCTGTCGAGGAATCTCTTCTTGTGTGAGAAGTATGTTGACAGATCGGAGGATTCTCATACTTCCATGGTTTCCAATCAACTGGATGACTTCTTAGAATTCTTGCGATATCTTCGAATGCAATTCCTCCCTTCTTTTGTTCAAGGTACTCGGATGTATTTGCTTGTCTAGTAGTACATTCAGTGATGTAGTCCATCATCTCATTTCCATATATTTCCTTGAATGAGAAAGACTCCTTTTCTGAAACCCAATCTTGTCCAATAGCATACTCCACAAGGTCTGATGAGGCAAGGTTCCACTCTGATCCAATGGTGTATCCATTTGATATTGAACGCACATCATCTACCTTCTCAGCAATCCATCGGCGTTGTGATGTTTCCAGAACCCACGCCTCGGAGTCATCTGCGATGATGAAGCTGTTGTGATATGTCAGGATTCCGCCGAACTCGCATGGTCCCCCTTGACCATGGGCTTCCAGAAGCTCTGTGATGATGTCAAGTGCTTCCCTTGCGTTTCTGCCTCTTTCTAGACCTAAGCGAAGTAAGTCCATTCCTAGCAGTCCAATCGCTGGGACTTCCTCCTTGGAGAAGACTGCTTCGTTTCCTATCACAACATCATGCTCATTGGCACCCATCTCAGCTCCCCACATCCAGTAGGGTCGAGATATGAAGATCGCATGAGTATGCTTGATTTGGGGGATGCTAATGTGCGTGCACTTCACTAGCTCCTCATCGTGATCAGCTGAGGGATGATACTCCACAATCTGTGCCTCATTCGGAGGGCGATCACTATTCTTTCCAAAGATCGTGTGTCCATCTCTGGTTGCCTTCCCCAGAGCTACCATAGTATCACACATTTGAACCATATAGAATAACCATACACATACTGAGTAATCTTACGGTCAGTGAAACTGAACCACAAAGAGCTACTTGAGTTCGTTCAACCACTCCTCAAGATATGTAGCTTCAGCTTCATCGGCCCCTCCGACGGTCCTCCCAGTCATTGCATCGACCATGCTCTTTGTCCGAAGTAGGATTGATCTATCCTTTGTTATCAAACCCTCGACATATTCAAGCACGGCAGGCATGAGCTGCTCCAAGGGAAGCACTCTGTCCGCGAGACCTATCCTATAGCACTCATCTGAAGAAGCGGCCCTTCCTGACATGAGAATATCCTTCGCTCTGGCTGGTCCGACGAGATGAATCAGATTTGAGGCGGCTCCTGCTCCAGGAAATACTCCGACATCGATCTCTGGAAGCCTAAAGACCGCATTCTGTGCGAAGAATCTGAAATCGCAGGCACTTGCCACCATGGCTCCAAATCCCATGGCATACCCGTTCACAGCGGCTATCGTAACACTATGTCGTGCTTGGCGGATTATCCTGATAATCTTCTCCAATCTCTTGAAGAAATGATACTTCTCTTCCTTGTCAAGTCCGGTAATCATCTTCAGATCGAATCCGGCACTGAATG
>JAFGAR010000042.1 GCA_016933575.1 Candidatus Thorarchaeota archaeon | reverse complement strand
TCATCAATGTGATGATATCGATTGCTGTGTGCGACTGGTAAGTGTTGCTGACCTCCCAAGTCAGTTCGGTGATTTTCAGATATGTGGACTTGTCAGTCCGTGTGACGGAAAGGAGCATACAGCCATCATTAAAGGCGACATTGTTGATAAGGAGAATGTCCTGGTTCGTGCTCATTCTGAATGTCTTACAGGTGATGTCATGGGGAGTAAGCGGTGTGACTGCCGAGAGCAGCTGCTTGAGTCCTTGAAACGAATACAAGCAGAGGGCGAAGGCGTACTGCTCTACCTCCGCCAGGAAGGAAGGAATATCGGTCTTACGGAGAAGATCAAAGCCTATGCTCTTCAGGATAAAGGATATGATACCATCGAGGCCAATGTCTTGTTAGGCTGGCGGCCTGATCAAAGGGACTATGGAATAGCTGCACATATCCTACGATCGCTGGGAGTGAAATCTATCCGCCTCCTCACGAACAATCCTGACAAGGTCAAGCAACTATCAAGACATGGGATAATAATCACTGAGCGTGTTCCCCTCATCATCAAGACGAACGAGTACAACAAGATGTACCTAGAAACTAAGGCTGAGAAGACTGGGCATCTTCTCGGTGAGAAAGCAGATATCACTGATATTGATGAAGTCATGAGCTACTCGACTGATTCCTGATTTGAAATACACCGAGTGCTTTCATCACCTATTGTGATGTATCTCATGGCGAGTGATAGGGGTATCGTGCTAACAAGCGCTACTATTCCAGCGATGATGAAAAGGAACCTGAGGCTGCCAAAGAAGGTCCAAATCGCAGCTCCCACATTCATCATTAACATCTGTGCTGTGCTCATCAGTGCCTGGAATGTGCTTAGGGCTCTTCCCTTCTTTTCCTCTCCAACGCCTTGGACGATGAGTGCACGTTCGGAAGCGACCCAGAAAACAATGACGACCCCCCAAATCACATTGATGAACAAGAGGGTGTAGATTCCACTCAAGAAACCATGCCCTAGGATAATAAGAGATAAGGATAATACCGAGAGGACCATAGATGTCTTCAGTTTCTTATCAGCCAACTTCCCCCCAAAGTATGATAGAGCAGCGATAGTCAACGATGACAAACACCATATTATCCCCCAATCTGAAGTGCTGACAGACCACTCGCTCACAACAAGATTCCCGAGGTACGGGAATGCAAGTCCGAAAGACATGTACAATCCAACTAAACCTACTGCAAGAATCCAGAAATCATTCCCAAGTCCTCTCAGCGTGATTATAGAACCTGAACGAGCTTTCTCTTGAATAGACTGATCTAAGGTTTCTCTCACGAATAGAGCACTAACGATGAATGCGATGATCGTACCTATTCCTCCCAGAATCAGGAGATTTCTTTGTGGTACTCCTGATACTAGAAGGAATGATGCAAGAAGTGGACTCAAGCCATCTATCGCGAATGCTGGAAGCAACACCGTCGTGAATGTCCTTCCTGCGTCCTTACCCTTGTCCTGTGATATCTGATCTGCAGGTGCTGCTCTGGCCATAATCACTACGAAGCTCCAACCGAACTGGATGAGTCCATAGAAGATCGGGAGAAATGGCCAGACTGGGAATGAGAAGAGGAAGAATAGACCTATTGCCATGGGGATATAGGCTATCAATAACGTCTTTCTTCTTCCAATAAAATCCGAAACATAACCTGAAAGAGGGACACCTACAAGACCTGCAATTGAGCTTGCTGTGAAGGTCAGTCCCATCTGCCAGGGCTCAATCAGAGTTTCGATATAGATCCCAAACTGCCAAGTCCAGACACTCATCGAGAATTGAGCCACTCCGATCACGAGGGCTAACCTCCAGAGATTTCCAGTAAGGCCTCCAATCCTTCTTGCGGCTGGTTTGATTACTGGATGGTCTGGAGTTACCATTTCTCTATCACCTTGACAACTAGATACTACAAGTCGAATCCGAATTCCTTAAGACCATGCCTGTTCGAACTAGTATCACGACTGTCACACAATGCTTAAAGTCTGGTAGCATTGTTGTGTGCAAAGAAAGAATGTGAGATTCAGGCTGTGATAATACTAGAGGAAGCAGATCTGAGGCTGAACCGAGCAGTCACATTCGAATATCTATACGCGAATGGCTTGGGAGGGTATGCCTCATCAACGATCGTGGGAATGAACACAAGAAGCCATCATGGTCTCTTAGTGTCATCTCTAAATCCTCCTGTTGATAGATGGTTGACCTTGTCT
>JAFGAR010000006.1 GCA_016933575.1 Candidatus Thorarchaeota archaeon | reverse complement strand
TGCGGGTGAAATCCACGCTGTAGCCGCGCCACTTGCGCAGCCCCTCGGCGATGCCGATGGCGGCGAAGACGTAGGCGAAGGAGGCGATGAGGGCGATAGTGTCTTGAGGTGCATTGAAAATGGCTGTTTGCCTAATCATGCGCTTGATGGCGATCAATCTTTATTCTGTGCGAGTAAGTCGATTATATTGCTCCAGAACTTGCGATCAATTGATGCTGTAGAAGCTAGACGGATTAGATCAATTACTAACCCAGTAACGAACACGTGAAATTCGCTACTACTCATCTGTCCCAAATGACTATCTCTGTCTGTTAAGTCTGATTTGTATGGAGCGTGCGCTGTCTGTATTCCATTTTCCTTATCAACTACGAATATTGACATTGTTGGATGTGATGGATTTGTGATCGTAGCAATGCCATAGCGATAATCATTTCCAAAGTGTTTGTTCCACAATTCTCCAAGGGACTGAAGCCATATAACCTCTCCCTCTCCGTAATCGCCAGACGCTAGTATCTCAACGTGGTCAATAGGTTCATAGAAGGTCTCCCAATAATGAAGCTCTTGAAGCTTGTTAACCATACTTGACGCGATTTCTCGGAGCAGCTTTCTATAAGGAATGGCGGCCAGAGGTTCGCTTGGCAGCCACTGCGCAAATACCTCTCCTACTATTTTTCCTGCTATAGCAGTGGCCTGGGCCAAGTCGTTTCCTAGGTGCTGTTCGAATGTTGCTTTGAATGCCGAGCCAATGCTTGCAAAGTCTGAGTAATCCGGCAGAGAAGGAATCAGCCCTTCGGCTTTGGCGAAATCCAGGATCTGACCCACAAACACGATATTCTGAATAATTTTGTCTCTACCTATAATGTCACCACCAGAGCTTATGAAAGAATTGTCAGCCCTGATATCAACACCCCAAGTTTCTGACTTGGTTTCCTTTGACATATGGTGTATGCCTCTAATACTATTTGTACACAGAATTTGCTGGATGACACAATATTGCGCGAACTATTGACCTTGGATCTGCTGTATAGCTTTATGGGTTTTTAAGAGTTTGTGTGGCAGATAATGTGTGACACAAGCTTAAAAGGGATGTGTTATCCCCGTATGTAGAGTCAGATTGCACGCTACCCCCAGACATGGAACGCGGATGGCTTGTCCGCTCGGGGCACCACGCGAAGTCTCAGAGAGTCAGCCTCATTCAGAAAGAGCGGCTTCTTCTTTAGCCTTCTGCGCAATGAGTTGGATGGCTTTTGTTATCCCGGCAATTGGAGAGGTTAGGGTTGCTACTGTCACTTGGAAAATATCATTGGCTATACTTGCCAAGAATCTCAACCAGTGCTCTAACTTCTCAAGATTGGCTTTTTCTCCTTTTTTGACCTCTCGTTCAATTTCCTTGATGGCCTTTCCTAGCTTGGCTTTGTCTGCTTGATTCTCGCTCTTTATGTCAATCCTGTGTCTGATTTGGGCAAATCGTTCCACCAATTCTGTCAGATCTGTAGTACTAACTCCATTATTGGTTGCAGTAATTTTATCACGTCCGACAATGTCTCCCTCAACCTGAATAATGCTGTGGTTGGCTTCAATTTGTATGCTTCTTGTTTGTTCCTTGGGTTTCTTTTTTTTGCTTAACATGTTGTTCCTACTAATTCATTCTCTGTCCCCAATTCTTTTAGGGGGATTCGAGTGCTTCTAAAGTCGATTATCTGACGGACTGGAACTGTTGGAAGTAGTTATCTATGGTTCGAAGATGTCATCGTAGCAGTTTGATATTGAATTAATCATCCAAAGGATAACTTGCCTTCCACTCTCGAAATTCGCGGAGTAGATGCGTATTATGATAATGATCAATTAGTTGTAGCATCTGATCGTATAGGTCTTCAGGATACGTTGTGTTTAGCAAAACGTGATCGAATTCGGCTATATGTTCGATATAGTCTTGGTGCACCTTCCCTATCTCTTTGATCCGGGCTGCAGCTTCTTCTGGCGTCGAACAGTTAGCAAGTTGATAATCCTTGATGTCTTCCGCCGAACTGAGCCTGTGTAAGTAGAGAAATACTACCTGGTTGTCAAAAAGTGCTTGAAACATATCAAATTGCTCTATGTTGGATACAAATAGCTGAGGATTTCCTCTATTGATGTTTCGCTTGATTTCTGAAGATCTTACAGCGTACTCGGTGCCACCGAATTCTTCTGATTTATGAAATGACCATCTTAGATCGAACTGGGGGGAAAATATCCCATCTATTCCAATAGCCTCCATTCCATCTCTTTTATCACCTGGCTTTGGAGGGCGCTTGGCTTGTTTTGACACAATGCTGATCTTGTCTCTACCTATCAAGTTCAACATTTCCATAAGGGTCCCTTTACCGGCACCAGATGCAGCAGCTACAACAAAAATGGGGGGGTAGACCTTGTGCTTCTTGTTATGGAAATAAGTTGACGAATGAAGTATCAGGTTTCTCGCCTGTTCTGTCATTTCCTCGGATTTGTTTTCAGTGTGGTTCAGTATGACATGGTCGAACAAGTGTAAGTTATCAATGTATCTGGTATGAAATGAGCGAATCCTCTGAGTTCTAATCTCAGTGGATTGAGCTTCAGGAATGTAATTTTTCCAATCTTGGTTAAACTCTCCTACTACCTCAAAAACCTGGTGCCACGCTTCTATCCTTGCAGCACTGTTTAGGCGAGCAAACTGCCTCGCAAGTAGCTTGGCTTGTTTCAGGTCTGGAGAGAAGTTGTATCGTTCCGCTTGTATTTTTTCTAGTTTCTCTCGGTTTATGGCGGAGGAGATATAAATACTTCTTATCCGATCTTTCAGGGTGTCTTTCAAGCGCCTTATTACACGAAAGTCGCTTAGAATAATAAAAGCGTTTAGTCCTTGGTCTAGCAGTTTCTTGATTTCCTGTATCTTGATCCCATATTTTCTTCCGTTGATAAAGTACGCAATGTCATACTCGCCTATCTCAATGGCGGGATCATGAATGATATCATCATACTCATCTCGCCTTGGTCGCTCTGAATACTTGGGGGCCTTAATAGCCCTTGTTGTTGGATCAACATCATCGACCGAGTTGCTGCAAATGCTGTTGAGAAGAGTTGTTTTACCACACCCTGACGGTCCTGTTAGTATATAGAGGAATCCATTCATATTCTACCTCTCTATTCGCTTCTGAAAACATACTGAACGAATTCAGAGAATTTTTCTAACAGGCTTTTGTATTGGACATTGATGTAGAGTAGATCATCAGTAAAGGTCTCCAAGTGTCTGCCTACTGCTTCTTCTTCTTCGATCCACTTGCTTAACTCATCTGCTGACACTAGACGGTGAGACTGTGCAGCTCCCTTCTTTTCTGCCAATGCGAACAGGTTTTTCATCTGATCTTCATTATCCAAGTATCCTGGAGGGGCAATGAACAGATAGACATCACTCATAAAGATCGTCCGCTTGAAAGAGACATCATCATTCTTGTCATGCATTCGTCTTTGAGACACTCGCGTGACTGTTAGTGGTTCTCCCTCTTTATCGACCGCTCGCAGCATTATCCAATCTGTCTCATCCAATCCCGAAAATGCATCTTTGAAAGAAAGTTCAATGCGTTTGTCAAGATTCCACTCGCCATAGTTTATGATATCACCAAAGTCTGCACGCACATATCTTGTGAACTCGGCCTCAGGTAGAAACAACTCTTCTACTAATTCTCGCCGAGCTGTTATGTAGGTTGAGGAATCACCCAAGTCAACATGCCCTCCTAGCGATTTGTCCCATAATCCTCTTCCGTCTTTCGTTGTCATGCTTCGTTGATGCAGTAAAAGTTTCCCGCTGCGATTGAAGATGAGACCCCATATCGAGTGTCGCTGAAAGGCAGTGGTATAAAAGCAAGCTCTTGGAGCAATACCTCTTGGATAGCCGCCCCTGTCATATACTTGAATAAGCTCTTCTTCTGGCTCTGATAAGTAGATACCACCTTGTTCAGGCTGCGTATAAAACTCTAGGAAATCTGTTAGTTGATCATAAAGAGCACTGTCCTCTTCGATGAGAATATACGAGTCTAGGGTAGGAAGTGAGTTTGTGGTAATGCAGTACCAAAGTTTATTGTCTGCCAGAATGAGGTTGACAGGGAGCCGCAGATTTATTTGTCGAATCTTTATTTGTTTTGCGATTTGATCTTGACGATCCTTTTCAGGTACGTGATCAAGTATCTCTCTTAACAATCCACGTTTCTTCTTTTTTCCACCTATTCTATCACGGTGAATACCCAAAGTTGGGAATGATATGCGGTTTTCCGAAAAGTTGGTGTCTAAGCAGAGGGATTGTCCAAAGTTCTCAGAATCACTTTCATATAGAATTGTTAATTCAACTTGGTCGTTGAGCGTGAGAAAATCTACAAAATACGAGGCACTTTGCTCTAAATGGGGTATCAGGGGATTGGTTCCCAGTATGGTGACCTTTGATCTGGCATTCTCAAAGAATTCTCTGAACTTCATGTTATCCATCCTCTTTGATTTTGATTACAAACGGGTTAGCCAGCGTCTGATAATCTCAACCAATTCTACCTCCCTATTGTATTCTTGGTATATTTTCGACATCAAGTCGAAAGGAGGTGTGGGAAGGTCTCTGTGCTTTAACATTAAACAGCGTTTATCCTGCAAGTGCATATAAGCCAGTTCGACTGCAACGTTGGGACTGTATGTATAGTCCTCTTCAGGTGCATCAAACAGCGCAATACCATATTTGCAGCAGTACAAGACTGCAAAGGGGTTGTAGATATCGTCGTTTGTGATCGACCATTCTGGCAAATCTGCCCGAACACAGTTATAGCCGGCATTCTCAATTACCATATGGATTAGATTGTAAGTGTCTTGAACGTCTTCACGATATCTCATCATAACAAAGACATTCTTATTATACTGGTATTGTCTTAACATTGTTACCATTTTGTCTTTATGTGGGATGAGCACAGCAGGTAATTGGTAGTATTCACGAGCAGAAATGCGCAAAACATTCGGCTGAGGCTTTGTCAGTTCATCGAACCTATCTTTCAGTTGCTTCTGATATCTACCCCTATCCGAGTTGTTGATTATGACGTACTTGTACAATGTGGGATGAGTATATAGGTCATCCACAGCTTCAGATGAGCGACTTAGTCGGAAGTCGATTTCCTCCTGAGTGTAACCTTCCTTTTTCAGACGGTCCGCTATTGTCGTCTCCATAGTATATACAAAAATCGGCACAACATTTACGTCTGGAAAATCGGCCGCAATATCTTGTATGGTTGTAGCACTTCTAACAATGAGAAAGACATTATCGAATTCTTTCAGTTTGGCTTCGAGGTCTGAGCGGTAAAAGCCGTATCTTGCTCCAACCCGGTGCGGGTATGTATAGTGGTAAAAGTCACCTTTTTTCACGAAGCTGCTGAACTCGGCGTCGCTCACAAATTTGAGATCCAAGCATTTGCTAGTTCGTCTCTCTTCATCTCGCAGCTTCCGTGTACTGTACTTTTCTAGAGTGCTTGCCCTCTTCCCTACGATTTGCTTTTTGACAAACTCAAGTAAATCGCTCTTGCCCGTTCCTGCTGCTCCATCGATCAAGAATAGATTCTTGGGTTGCATCGCTCTACTCCGTGAATTGATCTATGACTCCCCTGAAAAAACTCGAAGTCGGTGGAAAAAAGTAGGATCAGCGTCCCATTTTGACCCTAAAAACAGCGATTTTCGGGGCCGGCGTCCCAAAAAAATGATGCTTTTTGGCCCTTCTTCTCCCATCGAGTGTCAGGCAGGGACCTTTTTTCAGTAGAGTCATCTATTTAATCTTGCGTCGGAATTCGCTCCCTATGCGTTAAGACGTCTTTCGGGGACCCTCAAGTCTTTCTTGGATCAACAGATGGTTGCGGCGATGATGAGGTGGGTCTCAGTAATGCTGTGATATATCCCTTTACCTTGCCTCCTGGATCTTGGGGAGTGGGATTAGCGCCCTCAATAACCTTGGGAGGTAGGGAGTAGAACCAGAGTTGTCCATCTTTCCCACGCCTAAAACCACCCACTGTCCAGCCTTTTCCAGGTTCCCACATAACGCCTATTTCTTCCTTGTTCACTTGCCACTGCTGGCGGACGAACACGTAGTCGCTTGTCTGGGTCCCTGGAACGGCCCACTTGTCCTTCTGCACCGGCAGGGCAAAGTGATAGTGCATCTGGTCGGTATCGCTCTCCGGGAGCTTGCCTGATTGAAGGCGATAGGCCGTTCCCTCGATCGTGACCCGGTCATCCCCAATGATGTACCCCCGCAGGTTCTTGGCCCTGGCGAACGGCGCTTTCGGGCTATCCAGTTGCCAGACGGTAAAGGCAGCCCGCGAGGGTTGTTGGGGGGCATAGCTCTCTGTGATCATATCGTCGCGGTACCTGGCGATCTGCCGGCCGGCCCGGCGACAGACTTGGATCTGTGATCTGGCATTGCACGTAGCC
>JAFGAR010000005.1 GCA_016933575.1 Candidatus Thorarchaeota archaeon | reverse complement strand
TTGACCATGTCAGGAAGAAGATACGGGTAGTACCGTGGACTCTCTGATAGCGGATTGCAAAAGGTGTTGAAAATAAAGTCCTAATAATGCTGTAGAATCGCTCGATAGATACAGTGGGTGACACACCTTCCTCTACAAAGATATGGTCATGAGGGACTTCAATAACTTCGATTGCTAGTACCTCATCGGGTCTGTTCTGTAAGAAATGGCTCTGGAAAATCTGTCTTGATTCTACAAATGATTTGTTAGATGAGGCGACCAGACTGGTCTGAGTGGCGCTTTGATTGGTTGTCCAATATAGTAAGAATAGAAATCCAACACCTGCGAGCCCTGCCATTGCAGCATAGAATGCATTTCCAAAGATGGGGATAGGAATTGTTGACAAGAGATGGAGGGTTGCTAGAATGATACTGCCTACTCCAATCAATAGTCCGACAAGGAGGGAGTAAAGCCATAATTTGACTTCTTTATTTTCGAGTAGAATCCCTCCGCCAATGAGAAATGTGAGACCTGATAAAAGTAAGGTCGGACCATACCATTCCAGAGGCATCCAAGGAATAAGCATGAGTACAACAAAGACACCTGCTGTTGGAAATATAGTCAGAAATAGCACAATGATACCCTTGAGCATCCAAGAACCTGATTCATTCTCTTCGTTCATCCATATTTCTCCTTTTTCTTAAAGAACACGAAAGGCGTAGTAGACTTGCCCTCATTGAACATTGTCTTGTCTCAATAGATACTGTGAAAAGAAATGCATAATGTTTTCCATGTTATTAGAAGTCCAATATCAGACCTTCTTAGTTAGTAAACAGACAACAAATCCGGGGAAGTATCTAAGTTTTGATTATCGTAATCCGGAAGACAGTATGAAATAGTGATGTTGAGCTTCTTACATAGAGTATGGTACAAAACTGCACTAACATTACGTATTCTCTAGATGTTATATCATGAGTAGCAAAAATAGAGAGAATCTTGCATTCATCAAGAATACAAGATGCGAGTCAGATGAACCCATTGGTTATGAAGATCAGAGTTCAATGTCAGAGTTTGAATGATAAATAATCCTAGATTACTCAAAATGCAGGTTATTCTAATTCAACGATAAAATCGAATCAAATGCAATCTCTATTAATATTATAGCATTTGATTTTGCATTAATTTTGGAATGGAGGGATTATATATTATTTGAGTGATTTTAAGATTGTACAATGTTGAACCAATAATTGCTATACTAATGATGAATCACCTCAATACAAGATTGCCATCTTTGTATTCCAGAAAAATCTTTGGTCACGTGTTCAAATCACGTCCGGCCCACCATTTACTTCTTCATACTCGTTCTTTGTTTCCAAATCAAAAGTATCACAATAATAAATACTCCAGACAAGGAAAGAGTTGCTATTATAATAAGACTGGTCTGATCTTGAGCTGTTCGTATTACGAAGATTGTTTCGTTAAAATCGTCTATGCCTGAAAGCTCGTTTCGGTATTGTTGAAGTACTCCATCAATCTTACTGAACATGGTGGTAACATATTGAATATGCATCCCACAACATCCTTCCCAGTCAACAGTTTCTGAAAAACCCCAAGTATCGTCATTCTCAAGTATGGAATAAGAATGTGTATCCGTGGTTTGGTTCATAATTAGTGATGAACAAAGACTCCAATTTCCAATAGGTACGGCATACCAGACTCGATTGGCATAGTAATCTGCATCCATACTCACATATTCGCTTGAACTAGTAATTCTAACCGTTTCAAAAGAAGCTGGAGAATCTGGAATATCAGGAATAGAGTCAATTGTAATAGTATACATCCCATTATGAACCAAGTTCAATGATGTGACCGTTTGAGTCATTGTTACCTGTGTTGAATATGTCATCTTCTGTCCAATCTCAAGGTTCCAGTACAAGCCCTGACCTGAAACCTGGTCCTCTGATACTCCAATTGATGTAAGAAATGATGAAGTTATCAATAGAAGAAAGACAATAGATACACAACAATATACAAGTTTCAGATGGATGCCCCTCCATAGATTTCAATATATTCCTGAAAAAAATACTAGTTTTCAACCGCTATAATATTTCCCTACAGTGCGGTGGAGATGGATGGATTTCCCATCTACCGCCGACTCACGTGTTCAAATCACGTCCGGCCCACCACTACTTCTGATTTCGTGAAGGATTCCAACAATTGTTAGATATTGAAGAACACTTCACGGTAGAACTGGGACTCTCTCTTCAAAGCATCGATATTGTTTTCTTTTCTAATAAAACCATGACCTTCTCCCTCATACTCCTTGTACTCGTGTTTTATCCCCCGTTCATCCAACAACTTCGCTATTTCTTGACTAACCTCTGGGGTGACTACTTTGTCCTCCAAACCCTGAAATAGAATCATAGGGGCTCTTAGGTTTTCTAGATGATTTATGGGAGACCGCTCTCTGTAAACACCTTCATCTTCCTCAAGTGAAGCACCGAGGAGAGAGTCCAAATATCGCGACTCGAATTTGTGAGTTAGTTTGGCAAGCGTAACCAAGTTTCCAATCCCAAAATAACTTGCTCCAGCCTGGAAGAGATCAGGAAACATGGTAAGACATCTTTGAACTGCATATCCACCAGCACTTCCTCCCCGAATTGCAATCTTCTGAGACACTTTATCATGCTTCAACAGATAGTCAATTCCATCACGTACGTCCATCGCATCGATTATACCCCATTGACCAAGGATCTTATCCCTGTATTTTCGACCGTAACCTGTACTACCTCTATGATCCACATCAATAATGGCATAGCCCATAGAAGTCCAGAATTGGTTCACCAACGACAAGGAGCTCGACGCAGACCCAGTTGGTCCTCCATGAACCTTTACAAGTAAGGGAGGATTGGAGTCTGCTGATGAACGAAAATTCGGATTTAGAGGTTCATAGAATAACGCATACGCGTGTTCTCCATCCTGCGTAGGAAATTCAATAGTCGTTGGTTTTGAAACATACTCTGAATCAAAGGGCATTTTATAGCCCTCTTTTAGATGATGTATCTCCTGAGTTTTGATACTAAACGTGATAATTGCAGGAGGTCGATCAGGACCTTCTGCCAGAAGCAATAAAGAATCATCATGCCCTTTTTGAATCATCCATAGAGAATCATATGGTAGCCTAATCCACGATATCTCTTTTGATTTAAGGGATATATGAGCAAGTTGATCTCCTCCGCCCTTGTGGCAGATTGCGAAGATTGCATCTCTAACCACTACGTAGCGATTATTACCGACAGACCACATTGGGACTCCAAACTCAGCTAGTTCCTGAGTTATTACTTCGACTGCTCCATTCTTGTAGGAATAGATATTCCACCAATTTTTCGGATCATCAGTTTCATGGCCAGCTTGATCCATTATGAAGAATAGTCTCCCGCTCGGTCCGAAGGAATGGAAGCCAATCGACGTATTTGATTCTCCCACTGCCTTCTTTGCGGATTCAATAGAGATTTTCATGCTATTGAATTGAGCGTGCCAGAGCTCCGACTGATCCCATGGCATATGGGGATGATTCCATTGAGTCCAAGCAATCCGCTTTCCATCAGAGGAGAGTACAGGATTTGCATAGAAATCGCTTCCTGAAACAAGTATGATTGGTTCTTGAGGAAATGGTTTCTTGAGATTGATTGCTGCAATGTAATTCTCATTTTCTCTATCTTCAAATTCCTTCTCAAAAAGAAATATCAAAGTAGCTCCATCAGGGGAGATAGTAGGTGCCGCATATTTCCCTAACGACCCATCTTCGCATCGTTTGGGCGTAATCGGAACAGGAGTGGCATCGTTTGCAAGTTCGTGTCTGTAGAGCCGTTGGTCGCGAAAATTTGAATAGTAGAGTACATCATTGTGGACGGCAAATGCTCTTCCACCATACTCATGCAATCTGGTTCGAACGTTTGAATTTAGTGGACTGATATCTCTGATGAGCCCCTTTCTATCACATTTCACAACCACAACTCTGCCATTTTCTTGTGGTCGGAGCTCAGCCCAGTAATAGAGCCCTTTTTCATCAGCGAAAGTATTGAAGAAGAAGGTGGTATCCAAATAGATTTCTTCAGGAGTCACAATGGGATCCCATAAACCGTAAGGTCTTGTTTCTTGCGTCATAATATTCACGACTCTACAGGTATCTGAAATTTAGAAACATCGAACTATAATGAAAAAATCCTTACATTTGGCTGTTTCCAATTTCCCAGTTTAGTATCACCCATCACTCCTTCCTATGGCTGTCCTTAGAAAAAAGGAGGGGATGAGCGTTGATACGCTCATTCTCATTATACTATGATTTTCTTCTTAGTAATGCACCAGCTCCGAGAATGACTACTACACCTACACCTATTATAACGAAGATTATGTTGTCCATTATCAAATCGACAATCCCACGGGAACTTGTAGTTGGAGCGGCAGTAACAGTGACCAACACCGAATCGCGGACGTAGTTACCTGCATAGTCATAGACTGTGATTGTACAATTGTATTCACCAACTTCGAAGTCATCTAACTCCAGTACAATGGGACTACCAGAAGTCCACGAGGCTGATGGCAAATTAGAACCGTTCAGACTAATTGTGTACGTAGCTGGAAAGTCATCAGTTGGAATCCAAGTAATATTATTGTTTTCAGTACCCTCGACGAAAGTACCATCATCAGGATGATTGATTGAAGGTGCTGTATCATCTGTATATGTTTCGATATCTAATCGCTCAATTGTGATGGTCCCAATGACTTCAGAGGTGGTTGCATTTGTGAATACAGCTGAATGACGGGCTAAGAATCCATCTACCTTCAGATAATCTGTATGGACCTCAAGCAGGATATCTCCTGTTGTTTCTGACCACGAGTATCCCCAGAGCCAAGGATGTGCAGGATCAAGAGCGAGATCTGAAGGAGATGGTTTGTCTTCTATGAGGGCACTGAGGAGGGACCAATTTCCGAGAGGAACTGCGATTCTCCAAGAACGCTCGAAAAATGGTTCAAATGCTATTGTACCATTAGCCCAGTATAACGCGCCTCCAATGTAGGGAATGTCGTCCCATTCATCCAATATATATGGAATAATAGGCAATCCATCCTCATCTACTTCAATGTAGAGTTCTTCATCTAATTCCTGAAATCCGGAACTAGTTCCTGTCATAACTATACGGAAATTAAATGTATCACCGTCTTCGAAACCCCAATACAAATTGTGATACGAGAATCTGCTGATATCGCATTTTGTTATTTGTTCATCAGTTGTAGTATTGAAGTATTCAAAACCATAGTAAGACAACACACCATCAAAAATCGAATAATCGGCCCAAACAGTCGTTTCAGTATCAGTACTAATCATCTTGTAAGTAAAGCCCAAAGTGTCTGCATTGTAGGTGATTGAGAGATTACTGATTGACATTATCATAAGTCCTTCAAGGTCTGTGAAAGCAAGAGAATTGATCAGACTCCAGTTTCCAACTGGAAATTGTAGAAGAGGTATGTAAATGAAGATGATAGCAAGAAGACCAATATTCGTTCCATTTTCATAGTATATAGACAGGTCAACGGGATCAAGATCACCCAAATATGTCAGAGGGTCAGGGATTGGTTTACTGGCATTATCTATCTCAAAGTAGATGATTTGAGTTTCAGCGACTTCTCCTTCATCAATTACATCCATTGTGAAATAAAAGCGGTCGCCATCTTGTGTTCTGTAGAATAGTCCCTGACTTGTCAGAGCCATGGACTGGGGAATGATTATTGCAGTAGCTAGCAATATTACAAGAAAGAGTGTAGCATTCTTCTTCAAACTTCAACCTCCGCGCATGCAATTCGAATGATTACTGAATGTCTATAAATCCTTTGTAGATTATAGGATTCTGTTGGCTTCTCGGTATACCTTCGCATAAGGTATTCACTCTACCATTCAATCGACACGAAAGCAATCGGTTGATATTCCGAATTTCTTTGTCAAGTGATATTACCACAGAAAGAATTAGAGAGAGAAACTGAGATTCATACAATTCATAAGTTTCTACTGAGAGAAATCTCATATTGTGTGGATGTGATGTGCGTGGCTAGGCTAAATGTCCATATGAGAAAGGAGTGGCTTATTGTCTTAGCCCTAATCCTACTAATATTCTCATTTTTCACATGGTTCAATTGGGGTTTTCATGGGGATGTGATCCATAGGCCGCCAAGCAATACCATCGTGTGGGAAACATCATACGACCCTGAATCAATGGATCCTGCTGTTGATAACACAGGTGTTGGAGATTGGATTCTCTCAAACATCTATGAGACCTTGTACACATACCCTTTCAACAGTAGTGATACTACTTCATTGATACCGCTCCTTGCATTAGGGGAACCAATAATATCACCAGATGGTAGGAATTACACAATAGCGCTTCGCCAGAACATAACGTTTCAGGATGGTACCCCTTTCAATGCTAGCTGTGTGAAGTGGAATATCGAACGTGCGATGAAGATATTCTCCGATTCACAGGCCATCTGGACATTTGCTGAAACACTCAAGGGTGGTAATGAAGTCAAACAAGTAGCAGTACTCAATGGTACATCATCATCAGTGTTTCAAAGTGAATTCGACAGTTGGATTGTTAATTCCAGTGCGATAATGATTCTTGACACGTATACGGTCAGGTTTGTTCTCGAAGAGGCATTCTCACCATTTGTGACTATTCTAGCATCGAAGTCTGCTCGTTTCATGAGCCCCACCTATGCAATCTCTCATGCATCTGACCTAGATTTGATGACATGGGAGGCGTATGGAGTGGACTATGGTCAGTCTGAAAACTACATGCACACGCACACCTGCGGCACAGGTCCATACACAATCGTTGATTGGGTTGAAGACCAGTATATAGAATTGGAATCCTATGAGAAGTATTGGAGGGAAACTACCTCGATTTTGGAGGTACTTCCACCCTCTAATGCAGGATCAATAGAAAAAATCTACATCAGGATGAATTATGATGCACTTGGACGTGAGTTGAATCTTCGAAATGGGGTTGTTGATGGAGTAGAGTGGCCCTTAACAGAAGCGCATTTAGTGTGGGATCCTGTGAATGAGATTACAAGGTATCTAAATATCAACGTATCAACAGGAGGTTACAAGTTTGAGACTCTATTTCTTGGGTTTAACATGGGCAACCTCACAGTCACGGTGAACGGAACCACAGTGATCACAGAATGTCCGTTCAATAATAGGAACTTCAGAAGGGCTGCTTCATTTGCCTTCGATTATCAGAACTTTATCGATTCTGCAGTCAATGGATATGGGATTCAAGGAAAAGGGCCAATTCCTGCAGGGATGGTCGGTCATAATGACTCCGGCATCGGATTCAACTACAATCTCACAGCAGCTGTGGCTGAGTGGAACTTGGCAATGCAAGACCCTGTATTCGTAAACTCGCTAAACACGATAAATAATAGCATAATCTTCTACCATCTTGCAGGAAGTTCACTGAGAGATGAGGCGAGTTCACTACTACAGATTGGTTTGGAAGATGTATATTGGATCCCTGAATCTAATCATACAGGTCTGAATAATAACATGACATTCTTAGTCGAGAGTCTCACATATAGTGAGTATCTTGAGTATCTTGAAGAGAGAAGACTTCCAATGCTACCTTTTGGATGGGTCCCAGACTATTCTGACCCAATAAGCTATCTACAACCAATATGTCACTCTGAAGGGGCTCTGGCTCGACAGATTGGCTATAACAACACCGATGTCGACATGTGGTGTGATTTGGCAATCTCCGAAAACAACCCAACACTAAGACAAATCTACTTCAACAACATCCAAAATGCGGTAGCTGATGAAGCTCCATACATCTGGGGCTACCAGAAAATAGAGTTTCAAACATGGAGGGATTGGTTGAGAGGCGACGGTCTAGTTTTCAATCCAATGCGAGATGTCTATTTCTACCATATTTCAAAGGACTATTCTGGAACAGTAGTAACCAATCAAATCCCTTGGCCAAGTTTTATCGAGCTTGCTTCTATATCATGGGTAACCTATATTCTTGCAGATTATTTCAAGTTCCAATGGATCAGAAGAAAACAGCTCAAGTTTGCTTTGTTCATCATCTGTACAAGTATCACTTTGTTTGTGACTGCTTGGAATGTTCTATTTCCCTCCATGTGGCCGCAACCAGGGTTTCTCACGAGCGAATTGTTGTTCATTATCTATCCGGGGTTACTCTGGGTACCGTGGTATCTCATGTATAGGGATACCAAGAGAGCGTATAGGCGTATAGAACAGAATCATAAAACTATGGATATTCAATGACTGAGAGAGCATAGTCATCATTCAGTTAGGCATCAAGGCGTTTATCCAATTCTTTAGTTAATTCACGGAGAGGAAGATCTCTCTCACTATTTGGACAATCTTTGCAGTCAGTATACTTTCCACAATTTGGTTGCAGGATGCTCTGATCCACAAGAAATCGAGGAAACTCGTGAAAGACTGAAGTATCCACATCAGGGTCAACGCACGTGGAATAGTAATCGTAGAGATCCTCGAAGAGGTCAATAATCTTCACCAAGGTCTTTTCATGAGTAGCTCTGTTTGGGTCGTCTGCAGAGAGAGCAAAGATCAGAGTACCTCTGGATTTGATTATAAAGGTGAGACCACGCATTTGAATCTGATCGAGACTGTCAGCGGCAAGCATTTTCGAAAAGCTATAGACAGCACTGATAAAACCACTAATCAATTCATCATCTTGCCCTAGAGAATGGCACTCTCCAAAGTTAGCACTCACTATCGGGCGGCTGTTGTTATCAATGACAATGAGATTCCTAATCATGGCGCTCAAAGATCACCTATCGAAATTTGACTAATGAAGTGTGACCTAGAGGCAGTTTTCACAGAGCGTTAAAAAACCAGAGTCTATTAGAGATACATCCCTGCTCGCATGGGATATCTGTCACGAAAAGACTTCTGAGCACTGCGATCGAGAAGAGTCTGCATCTCTAGAAGCTCAGGGCTCAGAGAACCAAGATCAGGACGCATGAGAACAGGACCACGTAGAATGTGGTCTTGTGCGTGTTTATTCGATGAGAGGTCCTCTAATGATACGGGTGCTCTTTTGAGAATCTCCTGTACTTCAGGAACACTACCAGTACTTTGCGAGCTTCCCAGAGCATTGACGAGTTTTTGAAGATCGAGCTCATCGATAGGACGTAGCCCAAACTCCGGGGATGATCGAATAGACTCAATTGTCTTATTGGATTTGGAGAGTTCAATCCCAGCACCAGTGAACTCGAAGGGACTGAGAGGTATGAGTTTAAGCTGAAAAGCGGAGTCAGTACTCAATACCAGTACATCTCCTGTCGGGGTATTCATGATGTGCCATCCACGTGGTCGTTCTGAGTACTGCTTCAAGATTCGTGGCACTATCTCTTCAGCAGGTTCCGGGTCGTTCACTGTTCCTCACTATCATATAGAATCTTTCCATAAAAAGCAATATCGGTAGATGCGAGATGGCGTATGCACTCTTTGTTACTAGGAATATAATGACCAGGGCATTATCAGGGCCATGAAGCAAGTAATTCGCCCATTGGGCGTGAGGTCTCTACAGTTCCTCGTACAATATGGCTTCGATTCTCGAGTTCCTCAAGTATCTCCGAAGCAACTCGATCAATATCCCGGACATCATCCAAGATGTACTTGAAAGTCATGGGTATTCCCCGTCGTTGGACTCCAACAGCAGTGAAGGTCACTCTGCGTAATCGTTTTGGTTCATCTGTAAAGGGTCCATGATAGTACTCAGGGCTGTAGACAATCATTGCAGCCTCATCAATAACTCCTCGAAAGTCAGAGTAGGTCTCAAAGACTATTGGGGGGACAAACACGTTTTGTTCATTCTTCATTTTTTTCCATCTCGCTGCGTCGGAACCCCCTACCCCCTTCGTTTCCGATGGAGATTCTTGGCGGTTCCACTGGTTCGCGGCCTCCCGGCCACTACTATTATCATATACTTAAACATATATAAATATATCTAATATTCTATTTTTATAGAATATTATCTAATTAAATTCTTGGAACACGTGTTCTAATTATAAGACTGAGTGTGTTTGGAGACCTGAAACTGGGTGAATCTGAAGGGAGAAGGTCTGCAGAGTACAGAGAATTGATTGGTCTCTAGAAGGTTTCACAGACCTTACGTATTTTCTGAATCTGCCCGGATTTGATAAAGGCAAGATACTCATACAGACGGCGCATCATCTCAGACTTTGCTCGAGTGGATATAGAACTGTAGAAAGAGAATCCCTTAAACTCCATCTCTAGAGCCCGATTGCAGACAAAGAGACGAGGGTCGGTGTCTGGATTCGACCGAGCAAAGGGAGTACGATCCATTCCAAAGGGTGTCGGATCTGGATCCCCCAGAATGAAGGACTCCTTTCTGACCTCCTCGATTGCATCCAGAATACCTGTAGTCATCATGAGACGAATTCTATCCATGAGCTCACCTTCAGTATCTGCTAGGACCATCAATAATGCTTTCACCTGAGGGGTCTCTACAACATTCGCTGCTTTGAGATAGAAATCATAGTGATTGGCAGCTGTTGTCAGAGCAATCTGCAACATGTTCTGGACTGCTTTGTTATCGGTCATCAACTGGGAATATTGCAACAAACAAAGAAAGCACTTTCTATCATCTAGTAGAGAGGGCTAGAAGGTTCCGCAGACTTTTCGAATTCTCTCGATCTGTTCTGATTTTATGTATGCTAGGTACTCGAAGACTCGACTGATAAGCTCTGATTTGGCGCGCGCTGAGATGGAGAGGTAGAATGTATACCCCTTTACTTCCTGCTCCAAAGCCTTGTTACATATGAAGACACGAGGATCAGTATCGTTCCGTTCAGGAGCGAAGGGTGAGTCATCGGGAGGGTCTTCACCCACCTCCACTTTGCCCATGGCTTCAACCTCATCCAAGACCCCTGTTATCATCATGTGACGAATCTGAACGATCAGGTCAGCCTCCGTATCAGCAAGAACCTTGAGAAGTGCCTTCACTTGTGGAGTTTCAACATGCTTTGCGGTCTCGTCGTAATATTCGTAGTGACGAGTGGACATAGCCAGAGCGAGATTCAATAGATTGTCCAGAGGGTTCTTGCGACTCATAAGAAGCGTAGGTGGATATTAAGTGAAGAAAATGGTTTCTGTAACGTACAAAAACAACTACGTGTCCTATTAGGCCTACATTCCAATGAGATAATTGGAGACAATCGAGTGTTCTTCACTGGACATCAAGTCCTTTAGAATATCAAGACCATCGTCGACAATATCGATAAGCGAGTGTAGCCGTAGATTGAGTGCTTGTGCTCGTTCTCCTGCGCCTTGATGCCTGTCAACAATAACTGCAATATCATCACACACAACATCAGAGAGACCTCGCTTCTCAATCTCTGCAAGTACTTGAGTTCGGGCAACAACTTTACTCTCCATTCCAGTGACAAGATCGTCTACCAGACAGAGTGCATCACCGTCATCAATAGCTCCTTCCAGAAATGAGTGCTGTCCATAGGAACTGATTGCCTGCGTCATTTCTTCTTCAGTCCGCACTCCCAAGATCTTACGAGTATGGCATGCAGGAATGCCAGACTCTAAGGAGACTGCTGTGGCGATTGGAACTCCAGCGAAAGCAACACCTACTAATCGATTGATGCGTGGTGCTTGTTCCTTGATCAGGATTGAGAGCGCCTTTCCGACTTTTGCCAGTGTATCAGGGTGTGAACAGATCTCTCGGAGTTGAATATAGAAGGGACTCCACTTGCCAGAGTGTAGCGTCCACCCTTCAGGTTTATCACGGACTGATGTGAGAATCATCCTCTTGTTGTAAATATCCTTCATTATATCCGTCTGGAGCTGCTTAAGGAGCGCAGTAGTATCAGTCATGTGTGACCCTCAGCATTTCCATAATGCGTTCGTACTTAACTCTCTATCGCATTTTCGCGGAAGAGAGAACAGATATACAGCTCGAGACCGAGTGTAGTTTCATGGAATTATACGACCTTGCTCGATGGTTAGTGGACAATGGTGGACCATGTATCAGATTTCGTACTATCGTAGATATCCTACAGGAACAAGATGTCGGAATTGTGTCCACAGCCCTAAAAGAGATGCTTGAGAGCAAAGATATCAAAGAATGGGTGGAACACCTTGTTCCCCAATTCGATATCAACAGCCTCCATTCAGGCAGACATGATGCCTTCGAGAATGTCATTGGAAAAATCGTACAGCTTGGTCTTAGAGCAGGGCTTCAACCTTTCGATAATAAGACGCTCCCATATCGTGTCTGGTTAGCAGAGAATGTCGGTACATATCCAAGTACACCTCATGCGATTTTTCTTCGAACGATTGTAGCTTCTTTTCTTGCATATGCAGGGTATGGCTCAACAAGTCCTGTAAAAGCCCAGCTGATAAAAAGATTGGAAACAATCTCTACTTTTGCTCAGGAACCAGACTTCTCAAGGATATTCGTTGACAAATCTGAGTTCACTGGAATTCCAAAAGGGAGTGAGAGTCACAACATCGTCAATCCAGACTTGTATCCGGACCAACAATTCATGCTTCCGTGGGTTCATGATATCAGGGGTTTTGCTAATTGCAATGAACTGCTTACCGAACAAAAGTATCAAGACAAGATTAACTCCATAATCGAAATGATACTCACTCCAGAATACCAAAAGGTACCTTGGAGCTATGGTCTAGCAAAGTATGAAACAGGATACTATGTCCTTGGATGGGCTGCTCATCTACCAGGATACTTTTCGAGACCTGAAGATACGAAGTTTGCAGAATTACTACTTACGCTAGAGTTTATGGCAAGATTTCCATTAGCACGTGTGAGTCCATGGTTCATTGATTCGATGGAATATATCGAGAGTTATAGAACAGAGGAGGACACCTATTCCTTTCCACGTACTTGGTTACCTGAGAAACAGACTGGGTACTGGGTGGGGGGTTTCCGGATGGGTTTCGATGATAGAAGGAGTTATCCGAAGGCAATAGAATGTGAGTCCACGTTCAGGGTGTTGAGAATAAAGCAGATTGCCAGTGGAAAGTGAATCACTCTTGACAGAAGATGATATCCATGTTGTTCCTTATTCGAGGGAGCATGCAAAATCAATCTCAGAGAACCTCTTTGAAGGGGTTCCTGAAGAAGTTGTGTTGAGTCAGAGAGCGGAACTTCTTAGTCCAGGACCAGAGGAGGTCTTCAGTGTTTGTGCCATTCATGAAAATGAAGTGATAGGGGTATGTACTGGAGTCAGGATGCGATGGGCAGGATCCAGACATCGCATTGAGATGGTTCAGGTTGTTGTGAACGAGAATTTCAGAGGGAGAGGCGTGGCAAGACTCATGATGCAGAGAATTAGTGAGCATTTCTCATCGTTGGAAATTGAAATTGTTCAGATAAGTGCAGAGTCGACCAACACGAGAGCTATCACTGCCTATGAGAGAATTGGGTTCAGAAGATTTGGTGTTCTCAAAGAGGGGATCAAGCATGATGGCCAATATGCTGATGAGATCATGATGGCTATGTCGAACCAAGACTTTCTTGAGTAGGGAAAACACTTCGAGCCTTTGGCAAACTTTTTAACGCTCACAGATGCGGTCAGTTCTACAAGCGCTCGTTGTCTAAGAGACTTCGAGTTCAGAAGTCTTGACTAAGGGGCTATGATGGATCCCTGCCACGGATCCGGCAATCGCATTCATTTCGGATGCGATCGGGAGCCGGGAACTGCATTCAGTTTCGAATGTGGTCGGGAATTCGAGTCCCGGCGAGCGCACCACTTCTCTTTCTTGACGAAAAGGTGTAAATCTAGAAACGATCACGCGATATCCATGAATACTCGTCTTCTCTCAACTGCAGTACGTGTTTGGCTTATGGAAACAGTCGTGTCAGGAATTAACTTCTTTGTTCTCATGGGTCTCGTTTATGAACCAATGTGGGGAGAATTGTTAGCGCATCAGATAGGGATGACAACAAGAATCGGTTACATCTTCATCTTTGCATATCTATTACTCCGCTACGTCAAGGAGTATGAAACTAACGACTTGATCCATGTCGGAGTACTATGGCTCGGACTGGAGTTGCTTTTTGAATGGGGAGGGAGTTTTCTGATTGGACGACCCGTAGCAGAGATTATCATTGGGTGGAACATCTTTGCTGGGTATATGTGGCCCTATGTGTTGTTGACATACCTTTTGTCCAATCTCATTGTGGGTATAGTTCTTCACCCAGGAAAAATCACTGACTCAATCTAGATTTTACTCATATGGAGGGAGGAGGATACAAGAATCGAAGACATGCTATTTTCTTTTCATAATAATCAACACAGCAACAACAAAGATAACACCAGCAATCCCGATAATCGGGAGATATTGTGCGGGGTCAAATAAATCAGTCGTGCCTGTGTTCCCAGAAGTCCAAGTCTGAGTGACCGTGGAAGTAGTGGTTGTATCAGTAGCGGTTGTTTCAAATGGTATTATCGGATCCAAATCGGAACCAACGACAATAGTGTCTATAGATGCTCCATCACTGGGTTTGAAAATGAACTTGTCACAGGTATTAACAACTTCATCAAATTCCCATTCCTGAACAGCCGGAGTGCTAGTTATGATTAGTTCATCATTTCGAGAGATGTAGATAGTACCATCACCAGTCCGGGTTATATTATAGATATACCATCCGGGAGTTGGCATGGGAGTTGGCAATTGATATTCACCCCTTCCAGAGATTGACTTCATTTTCATGAAACCAAGTCATATATCCTTTGGAAAAATGAAAAAACAAGAGCCTATTCAAGAGACCCGTAGAGATCCATAGCGTTCTTCCAATAGATTCTATCAAGAACTGAGGATGGGAGATCTAATCCATTGATGAAAGTTCCACCGCTGTCTTTTGTATCATCATCTTCGAAGGGGAGAGGTACATCTCGTTCTTCGGTTTCCCACAGGACTCGTTGAGCTCTATATCGACCGTCGTAATAGTCAAGCCCATCACGATTTGATGACAAATCAGTTCCAAAGAGAATCCTTCTAGAGTACTTCAACAGGAATTTTCTAGCTACGATGACATCCTTACTAAGTTCTCTACAGATCCAACGAGAAGAGGCTGTGTCAATAACAACATTAGGAAAGCAATCGAGCCATCGTGAGAGATTTGAGAGTCTATGTATCTCAGGCTGTGCCCCAAAATGAGGAATCTGAAATTTTACTTTTGGATGTCGCTCTAACACATTTTCCAGCTGAATCAAGTTCTCTTCTTTTGTCCCGTACTTTGATGCATCTTTGTAATGAAGTCGAAAGTATGTATCTGGATCAGCCACGTGAATAAGGAGCGGAAGTTTATTGTCTTCCAATGCCTGGAAAACAGGATCAAGTCTACTATCATCGATTCTGAAATCTCTTGGAACATCTTCGATATAGTCCCTCCAACGAGGACCAAACCACGTCTTTGTTAGAGAGTAACCCTCGTCTTTTGTTCGATTTATATCATCAATCACTAGGTCAACATTGAAATGAGCAATATCATTGAGAGAAAGATATTTGGCGAAGATAAAACGGTGAGAATATCTCTGCTTGGCATATTCAAACCCATCCTTGGAGTGAACTATCCCTATTTGCCCAGCTATGCCATATTGATCTTCGATTCGAACCATCCTATCGATGTTCTTTAGCTCTTCAATGTGGGTGTGAGCATCAAAGATAGGACCTTGATATTTCCAATTGTCCATCAAATTAAACCAAATTCATCCAGTTGGGTCCTATTGAAAAGGTATTCTGTACCTGCCAAGTCTATATTAGGAAGATATTGTCGTAAATTATGAGAGGGTTCGAGAATGGATCGAGATAGACAGAAACTACTTCTGCAGATTGGAAATTTAATCACTCCAATTGCGTGTTTCCTAGTAATCGGATTATCAAATTTAGACTTCAGTACAGTCTTCAACAGCAGTACGTATCCAAATCTTATCAATCCAGCACCAGTTACTTTCGCAATATGGGGACCTATTTTCATCTTCCAAGGGCTCTTTTACGTATATCAAGCCAGAGACCTCTTTAAATCATCAGAGAACAAGATTGACATGCCATATGTCCACGAGGTCAGTGTCTTTTTCATGTTATCATGGATATCAACAACATTATGGTATTATCTCTGGGCTTCGGGTTTTGTCTGGCCAGCGATTGCTGCGATGTATGCATATCTTCTAACGTCACTAGCGGGATATTTTAGACTTAAAATTAACAAACGTGAGAGGCCGCTAAGAGAACACCTGTTTGTCACAGTAGCGTGGAGTATGCTTGCTGGATGGGTGACTGTAGCAGCTATCGTGAATACAACAACAGGGTTTGTATCTATAGGATTCAATCCAGCACCGCTTGGAGAGGCTGGATGGAGTATTTTGATACTTGCAGTGGTTCTAATTATTTACCTTACTGTCTTGTTCACGAGAAATGACTATATCTTTACAGGAGTCGGATTGTGGGCTATTATTGGAGTGTTCCTTGAGAGAATAGATTCAACAAACACGCCACAGCCAGAGATTGTATTAGTAGCTGCAATAGGTGCGATTGTGCTATCGGTAGTAATTCTCCTCAGACTCATCATGCAATATAGAAACGGAGGACTTCAAATCATACGACAAGGGATGAATAGGTAAATTTTGCTCTGATGACTACTTTTTACACCATTCGGAGAGATTTGTCACTATTACAGGTGATGCGTTATGAGAGCTATTATACTGCATGGAAGCCCAAGAAGAGGCGGAAATTCAGATACACTCGCAGAACACTTCATCGATGGTCTGAAAACTACCGGAGATGTTGAGGTGTTTGATTTCATTCTGAATGACATGAACATAAGACCATGTCAAGGATGCGAGTCCTGTGCAACGTCCGAGGGGCATAGATGTGTCATTGATGATGATATGCATCAGATCTATAATGCCTTTGCTGATGCAGATGCCATAGTATGGGCGACTCCAATGTATTGGGGATATATGACTGCGCAGATGAAGATTGCATTAGACAGGATGGAAGCACTTGCAATGGACGTACAGAGATACTGGATTGACAAGGAGTTCGTAGCTATCCTCACTTATCGTCATCATTACCAATCCACAATTGCTTTCTTTGAGCGAGTGCAGTCATATTTTAAATTTAAATTCAGTTCGATACTCTATTGCTCAAAGAATGAGTTTGGGTCTGAAGACTTTCATGTTTCGACATGTCCAGATAAGCTAGAAGAGGCAAAGAATCTGGGAAGAGCTATGGGGCTTAGGGCAACACGGTAGTAGGATTTGTCAAGTTCCATTAGATGCATTTTAACGGTACATCAGTTACATGAATTATTTAATGAAGAATGAAACTGAATTCTAGAGGAGTATCGATATGAATGCGGTAGCACTGATTCGACATGGAGAAGACCTTAGCAAGACACTCACTACTGGGCTTGAATATCTTGGTGGATTTAGAGAAATTGGGTCGCCAGTATTGATAAAGCCAAATCTCTGCACTATGAAAGATGGAACTGGGCACTCTGTAACAGATATCAAGGTTGTCAAAGCTATTGTTGATCTCATCTTTGCTGTAGAAAATAACCTATCAGTGAGAATCATCGAATCTGATAGCCAGAGTAAAAATGCCATGGAAGCCTTTGCAAGGTTTGGTTATACAGAATACTGCAGTCAGATGAAAGAGGTGGGATATGATGTTTCCACGATAGACCTTAGCAGGGAACCTCTTGAGAAAATCTCCTTCAAAGGGCTTTATTTCAATGATATAGAATTGCCCAGAGTTCTTACTGAGTCTAATTATTTCATATCGGTGGCTGTTGCAAAGACGCACTATCTATCATATATCACAGGTGTTCTGAAGAATCTGTTCGGAGTGCTTCCAAGGAAGGACATGTCATTCTACCACTCAAGAATCCATGATGTCATCACTGACCTAGCTAGAATCATCAGACCAGACTTGAATATTATAGATGCACGAGTGGGAGTAGAAGACTGGAATGGTCCAAAGACTCATGATATAGGGGTATTCATTATGGGGAAAGAACCGGTTTCAGTAGACTCTGTGATGACGTCAATAATGGGACTTAATCCCCTAAGTGTCGATCATCTTGTTAGCTCAAGTCGATACAATCTTGGTATTCTCAATCCAAAAGTGATAGGTGAGGTTATTGACACAGTACAGGTCGAATTCAGTCTACCTGTTTTGTAAAGCAAGGGAAGGATTGGAATTTCTATGTTGTTCTCTTGCCTATGTTTCATATGCAATAGAATAATCTAGAGAGTTCGGAATTCTTTCTAGAACTTGAGAGGTGACAATATTGAAACGAGTTCTATTTGTATGTACTCACAACGCAGCCAGAAGTCAGATAGCGGAGGGATTACTAAAGTTACTAGGTAAAGGAGATTACGATGTTAGTAGTGCAGGTCTAGAACCTGCTGACCAGGTCCATCCTCTCGCCATTACTGCATTACACGAGCGGTTCATTGATACAACTGGAATGAAGACCAAAAAAATAGATGACGAACTCCTCAACCAAGAATTTGATCTTGTCATTACTGTATGTGATCATGCTAAAGATCATTGTCCGGTTTTTCCAAAAGCGAAAGAAACACTTCACTGGTCCATTAAGGACCCTGCTGAAGCGAAGGGAAGCCACGGAGAAAGACTGGAAGTATTCAGGGATACCAGAAGAGAGATTGAACAACTAATAAAATCTAAGATTCTGGAGACCCCATAAGCAAATGCTTATCATATACATCTCTTTGATGAGTTACAGATAGTGTGAGCTACCATGAAAAGAGTACTTTTTCTCTGTACAGGCAATTCAGCACGAAGTCAAATGGCTGAAGCACTTCTAAAACATCTTGGGGGCGGTGGTTTTGAAGTCTACAGTGCTGGTACAAAACCACAATCACAAGTCAATCCCTTTGCTATTGAAGTGTTAAAAGAGAGAGGCATACCAACGGATGGACTTCACCCGAAGCTAGTGAATGAATACATCAATCATGAGATAGATCTGGTAGTTACCGTGTGTGACAATGCAAAACAAACATGTCCCCATTTCCCTGGAGCTAAACGTATGGAGCACTGGTCTCTTGAGGACCCTGCTGCATTTCAAGGCTCATACGAGGAGATTCTCTTCGTATTTAGAGGAACTCTTGAAGAGATTGAAAAAAGAATTCGAATGAACATCTTGAGTGAATAATTACTCTTCAATCCAGCCCTCAAATTTTCGCTGCAGAGCCTTGCTGTATACATCTCTCCAATCAAAATCAACTCGTTGCGACCAGTTGTACACAACCTTTGGATGGATGTATGACTTTAGTGAGGTGCCCAAGTTCCAAGTACGACTCTCTTTTGCAAGAGCAAAATCACTCTCAATCTTCTGCTTTGCCAACTCGGCTTTATTCACTCGGTCTTTGAGTATTTCCACAGTTCGTTCTGCAGATGTTATTCGTTTAGAAGAGGCTTCTTTCCATTTAGTAAAAGACGACTGCATCTTTTCTAAGGATTCCTTGCTCTTCTGATATCGCTCTCGAGCTGTTGTCAGGCTAGTTTCATAACTGTCTAGTCGCTCTTTAGTTCGGTCAATTCGTTCTTGTGCAGATTCAAGACGCTCCTTCTTTGTTGTCTTTCCTTTTCGTCTACTTGACCTTGTGCGACTCTTTTGATCACGAGCATTATCCCAAGCAATCTTCGCATGGTCCCGCTTTTCACGCCACGATGCAACGGATGCCTTGTAGGTTTCAAGAGTGGCCTTCCGTTTTGTTATCAGTTCTTGCTTCTTACTTCGTATATCAGCCTCTTTCTTCTTGATTCTTCTCGATTGAAGCTGCTTTTCTTTCAATTGCGCCCTAGATTTCTGAACCCTTTTTTCTGCCTTCTTGATTCGGTCTTGGTATCTTGTAGCAGTTGTACTCCATCCCTTGGGAGCCTGTTTTGTGTGATTCATCACACGCGCAACTTCGAGATTCGCCCGTTTGAATGCCTCTTTCTTGATGAACTCGGGATCAGTTCGCTTAGCCTTGCTCTTCCTCAGCACATCACGCATGATGGTCGAAGCGTGATAGGTTCGAAATACTTTTGCTGTTAGTCCTGGATATACCTCGCTCAGAAAGCGATTCACATGAGTGCTACCAATACTTGGAAAGATCTGTGCAATCTTCTTTGGATTGGCTTTGGTCTTTTTGGATTTCTTAGCTTTGAAGGAAGAGATACGTTCCAGAGCATTATCATGAAGTTCCTTTAGTACTCGATACACATCTGGATTTGGTTGAATCTCCTTATGCCAAGGAACACTGTCCTTTCCAAGAAAATCAAAGATTATGGAGGCTTTCTTGAAGATCAGATGCTCAGCGCGAAGTGTCGTTGCACCAACTGTATCAGCCTCTTCAGGATCCTTTTCATCACCTACTCGAAGACTGAGTCTATCGATTAGATAACAAGCTGCAGCAATCATTCGTGTCTGAGCCTTCTCAGAGCTTAGTCCGTCCCTTATATGAGCACGAATATCATCAATGTGCCTTTCGACCTTGAGTGCTTTATCGAACTTGGCTGCTTCACGTTCCTGTTTGATAGGAGTGCTATCATGCAGCCAGATGTATTTGACCTTCCCGGTCAACTCGTCAGTCCACTTTGCAATCCACATGGTATCAGGAGCCCAAATCAACTCCTTCCATTCACCTTCAAGGTCCTCTCTTGCTAGCGGGTCTATATTGAGCGTGATGTCCTTCTTGGTTGCACCCTGTTTCCATCTTCCACGTAGAGGATGTTGACCACGCCCCATAAAGATGCCAGAGGGTTCAGTCTGATAGTTACCAAGTTCCATCCGTTCACCGTCAACGGTTGCATAGCCATACTTTTCCTTGAGGTCCTCACGAAGTTGTTTCCGTTCTTCTCGTTGTGCTTTCTTTTCCTCAGAGGACATGTTCTCCTTCACCGCTCGTTCTGCCTCCACAACTCGAATCACCTCCGTGAAATCAATCTCTTCCACTTTCAGAACGGGCTCGATTCCTAGTGCTTTACTGAAGTCTGTCATGAAATTCTCAGCAAATACGGGATCTTCAACATAGGGAGTGCCAAGTTTTCGGACCCAAGCTGTTGCCATCTCTTCTTGTAATTGAGAGAGAACTATCTCTTTCTCGCGGGTTTTGATTCTAAGATCCTTTGCGGGTGGAGGTTCTAATACAAGAATGCCATTGTGTGCTAGAGATTCCATGAGAATGCCTCGTAGGTTGGCTGTTTTATTGGTGATAACAAAAGGATTGCGCTGTTGGACTAAAATGCTGCTTGAAAAGTATCCCTTTTTACATGCCTCCTCAATAGTACGTTGAGAATGCAATGAGTCTAAGAAAGTGGGGATACAAGTTCTACAAAGAACCAAAATGGGCAGTATTCTGGTATCTGACAACTGGTACTCTCTGTGCTTTGACCTGTTTGGCTCTTTCAAGAGCAGGATTCTTGCCATGGGATGATGTGACTGCTCTTCTGCTTGGATTCTTTGTACCTGTTGTTACCTATGCATTCAAAGAATTCATGGGATGGTATGAGTATCCTCGACGATACTCACAATATGCGGTATCCGAGAAATATCTCCAACTCGCTCTCGAATACATGGAAAAAGAGCAATGGAGAGATGCACTTCGCTACCTTGATCCGATTCTGTATGACATGCCCGATCATCAGAGAGCACTATACAGTGCTGCAGTATGCAAAGAAAAACTGGGCGACTTTGAGGGGGCTGATGTGCATATCAAGGAATATCTGAAAAGAAACTCCGAGGACAAAGAGGCCAGAGATGTTGAAAAGAGAGTTGGTGCGGCCACCGGGATTTGAACCCGGCTCAGAACCTTGGAAGGGTTCTATCCTAGACCAGGCTAGACTATGGCCGCAGGCATTAAAACATGATTGCTTTTGTTCAAGATTTAAGCATATTGTAATAGTGACTCTATACGTGGAGCAAGTGGAGGTGTGTAGTTTCAAAAACAGCAGCCCTTAGATGTGATAATTATCTACACACGGGAACATTGCGATATTCCTCAAACGCGTTTCTGGATTATGAGTAGGGAATCTGCTTTATGTATGGAAACAGATATTACAGTTATATCATCTAGATATATCTCAGGGAATGGAGAAACCATGCAAATAGGTAATTTTAACCCCATTCTGTTAATTCTGGCTTTTCTGGTTTTTTTCACGGTGTTTGTAGTATATGGTTATTCTAGAGGGCTGTTGTGGTTCCAGCAAGATAGTACAAAAAGAGCTGAGAGTCTGCTTGCCTCATTTAACGCAAGAGACGAGGCGAGCGGTGGATGGTATCGTCGATTTGGCAAACCAGTCATAGTGCTATTCATTGTACATGTGATATCCTACCCTGTCGTGACAAATCTGGTGGTCCTTTCGCCAGTTCAGTTCTTCATTTTCGTGTTTGGATACTATATTCCTTCAGGAGTTATTCTAACCGCTGTCTTGTTCATAATGTGGCGTAGAATCCAAAAACAGCCAGTACCAGAAGAAACGGATCCAGACCAAACTGACAAGTCTGCCTTTGAGAGCCAATAGTACTTAGTATTGTCCAAATCGTTTACGAATTAAGCTAATTCTCTGAGAGTACACCCACAGGATTTCTGCACATACATGCCAAGCCATCATGACCTCCGTATCCAGCTCAATATGATTATCGAATAATTGCTTTACTTCATCAGAGAAGTCACCATGAGGGAAAGCACCAATTCCCACAACGACTGGTATTGTGGAATCCCAAGGAAACATATCTGAGAGAACTTGCGTAGGTGTTTTTTCTCCGCCTTCTATTGTGAGAATGGACTTGTAATCAGGAGATCCCTCAGTGAGTTGTGATACAAGTCCAGACAAATTCTGTTCGGATGTTTGAAGAAGGGCTTCTCCTTCATAGGGAACTCTGCCTCTAATCAGTAGCTGCTCCATGAGACCAATGAACCTGTCATAGTTACGAGGAAGTCGCACTTTAGGATTTACGATAATGATTCGTCCATCCTGTAGATGAATGTACACAGATAGAAACCCTTCCTTACATAGGGGTGTTTCAAGCAAAGTAACGAGGGAGTGAAAGATGATGTCTGGTCGACCCCGTTTTTCACTATTTGTAAGTTTCATCATTGCTTTGCCATGATGCGTCTGATCAAGCGCAATCTCGTTAGGTTTCTTTCCACGACGATAAGCATATTGTTGAATCTCTTTTAGGGGGGAGATCTCTGAAGGAACTAGTTCCAATGCGCTCTCAAGTAAAATCACATGAAGCATGACAAATCCTCATAGAAAGGAGTTACACGAACAATTTAAGCAGTGTGAATGCTGTCAAATCAGAGCAGGATGTGTTCCCTTGTCAAAGAGAAGATATGCAAAAGAAAAGATGCATCGACTCGCAAAGGCAAGGATAGAGATACTCTGGGAAAATGCCTTACGAGAGGTAGAATTACATCCGAATACTGCTCGGGAACAGATGTTGAATGCCAGAAAGATTGCACAACGCGCAAGAATCAAGGTTCCACGGGAGATCAGTAGAAGAATCTGCAGAGAATGCGGAAGCATTTTGATACCGGGAGATACATGCAGAATTAGAATCAGGCATAACAGAGCCAAGCATGTTGTTGTAACGTGCCTGAAATGTGGTAAGATAAAGAGATTCTACGTACACGCACCAAGGTCAGAAGCATAGATTAATCAGAGCTAGAAAGGCAAGTTTGGTGAAATACAATGAGACCCGAGATGGACCCCGAGAGAATAAAGATTGCATGGCAAGACCCAGCCATGATGCAGATTGGAAAGGGTGGAGTGTCTGATAGTGTCATTGAGGAAGCAAAACGACTACTCAAACAACACAAGTATATGAAAATCAGAATTCTACGAAACGCTATAGGGGACTCCAGCAAAGTAGAACTAGCGGAATTACTCTGCAAAAAGTGCGGAGCAAAAGTTGCAGGATTTCGGGGGAACACAGCTGTTATTTACAAGACAAAAGAAATGCGTGGATTAGAATAATTCAAAGCATATTACTGATTAGAATATCATCATTACGTAATCTGGTTAGATTACCTGTTAGAGGACCGTTTTAACCACCTAAAATCATAGTAGACCCATGAAAATCCTTTTATGCACACTCTAGACGGTGACTCCAACCTTTTGAGGTAAGTCATCGACCGAAATCGTGTTAGGTGACGCATACTCAGTAAGATTGGTGACTGAAAAATGCCTACAGTCTATGATATCCCAGCCAACATCCTGATTCGGCGACTCGCTCAGGACCTGAAGTCCAGAGAAGAGATTGCTCCTCCAGACTGGGTTCCATATGTCAAAACAGGAAGCCATAAGGAGAGAGCACCAGACGATCCAGATTTCTGGTACGTCAGATGCGCTAGCATTCTAAGGAAACTCTATCTCAATGGACCTATTGGTACTGAGAGACTGAGAATAGACTATGGAGGCAAACAGAGACGCGGTGTAAAGCCCAATGAGTTCAAGAAAAGTGGTGGTGCTATTATCAGGACTGCACTTCAACAACTCGAACGAGCTGGCTTCATCAAGAAACGCGGCAATAAAGGCCGTGAGATGACTGACATTGGTAGGTCATACATGGACAGATTGTCATCAGCTTTGAAGAATGAACTCTCAAAGGCAATCCCAGAGCTTAACAAATACTAAGCCAGGTGACATGGCAAGATGGATGATGAGGAGCTAGAAGCAATACGTCAGAAGAAAATGGCTTCTCTTCAACAACAAGCCTTCAGAGAACAGGCAGAGGAACAAGCTGCGGCTGAAGCAGAAGCTCAGAAAGAGGCTGTGCTCAGAAAAATCCTAACGCCTGAGGCACGGGCAAGGCTCACAAACATCAAGATTGTGAAACCTCAGTTCGCTGAGCAAATTGAGATGCAGCTGATTCAACTGGCGGGTACTGGAAGACTCAGGGGTCAGGTAACTGACGAACAACTGAAAGCTCTCTTGCAGCAACTGCAAGGTAAAGAGCGTGAACGAAAGATAACGTTCAGGTAAAGCTGTACAGGTGATCAATATGGCACGAAATAAGCCACTGGCAAAGAAACTCAGAATGGCAAAAGCAATGAAGAGTAATTCCTCGGTTCCTACATGGGTAATAGTAAAGACCGGAGGAAAAGTAAGAAGAACACCGGCACAGCGAAACTGGCGTCAGACAAAGCTAAAACCATAGTCAGGTGTGGATAGATGTCAAAGAAGAAGAAAGAAGCAGAGGTCGAGATTTCTGAGGAAGAACCAGAATTAGAAGAGATTGAAGAGATCGAAGAGGTAGAGAAGGCCCCTGTTAGCGAAGCACCTAAGACTGAGGAGGCTGTTTCTGAAGAAGCCGAACCTGAAGAGGAAATTATTGATGAACGTATTTACACAGTTCCACTGCGTAAAGCGTATTGGACTGGTAGCCGACTCCGTCGAGCAAATAGATCTGTAAGGATACTCAGGGAATTTGTTGAAAGACACATGAAACCTGAAGAGCTACTTATTCAGCCAGAAGTCAATGAAAAACTCTGGGCAAGAGGAATAGAGAGACCTCCTCGAAGGGTCAGAGTTAGAGCGACCAAGAATGCTGACAACCTTGTGCGCGTTTATCTTGCGGAGGGATAGTCCTGAATGATCGCCCGAACTAGCTTCGAGAGCGATTCTAATGTGGGAGCTTATGGAATCGCGACAGACAGTTTTGTATTTGTTAGTCCTAACATTTCAGAGAAGGTTCTAGCTGTCGTTGAGAGAGCATTTAACCTCCCCCTAGTGCAGTCCACAGTTGCTACACTAGATGCGGTAGGACTTCTTGCAGCCGCCAATTCCAATGGTGTCCTTGTTCCTTACACGACCAATGATGACGAGCTAAATACTCTAAAGCAGTCCTCAGAGGTACCAGTGGACTGGATTGATGACAAAATGACAGCACTTGGTAACATCATTGTTGCCAATGATAACGGTGCAATGTGTCACCCAGAATTTTCGTCAAAGGCCATCAAGAAAATCGCTGACATTCTTGATGTTGAAGTGGTTCCTGGAACGATAGCAAAGCTACCTATTGTAGGAGCGAACAGTATTGCAACCAATCATGGAGCAGTACTACACCCATTAGCTACAGATGAAGAAATTGACCTTCTATCACAGCTGTTAAAAGTACACGTAGAAGTTGGAACTGTCAACAGAGGCAGCCCATACACAAGTCTAGGGGTTCTAGCTAATGTTGATGGTATGATAGCAGGATCTGATACAACAGGTGTTGAACTTGCACATATAAGTCAGGTCCTAGGATTCGTATAATTGAGGAATGATGACAATGAGTTCGAAGATTTGGCGAGTATCAGGCGAATATAAGAAGAAGAAACGAAAGTTCAGATTCTCCCGAGAACTACTTGCAGACAAGGAAGCACATGTTCGAGAACGAATCATGTCTGAACTAGGTAGTCGACACAAGGTTCGAAGAATTGAGATTTCAATCAATGAAATCAAAGAGCTAAAGCCAGAAGAGGTAACTAATCTGGACCTCCGCAGAATCCTTGGTGTGGAGAGCGATTTTTCATGAGTGAAGAGCAGCAACAGCTCCTCCAGAGAATCTATACAGAACAACAGCTCACAGATTCGAACATTAGTCTGCTACAACAGCGCCTAGAGATCATTCAGGCATATCTCACAAACTATCAGTCAGGACTACTGGTTTTGAAGGAGATTGAAGGGAAGAAAGAGGATGAAGAGATGCTTCTCAATGTGGGAGGAAGTATCTTCATCGAAGCGAAACTTGTCAACCCCTCAAAGGTGACCCGGAGCATAGGGAGTGGAGTTAGAATCAACCAGAGTGTAGGTGAAGCTAAAAAAGCTGTAGAAGAGGCCATTAGCGGTCTTGAGAAGCAGTATAACACTCTTGCTGAAGAATATCAGAAACTCATTGCTCGTTCTCAAGTTCTAAACAATCAATTTCAACAGCTTGCCGCTAAGATTCAAGAATCATCTCCTGAAGAATAGGAGGAATTATGATTGTTTGACAAGCTTAGAGGATCGCTTGACAAGGCAGTCATTAAGACTACGACAAAGGAACTGAATGAGAAGAATCTGAAGGATGCAGTATGGGAACTGCAGATGGTTCTAATACAAAACGATGTTGCTGTAGAAGTGGCAGAACATATTTGCAATTTAACAAAAGAGAAGCTACTAGGAACAAGAACAGGAAGACTGGAAAATACAACACATCTCTTCAAAACTGCAATTTATGAGTCGGTCTTAGAGGTTCTAACTCCTGAATATCCTTTAGATCCTATTGAATTTGCAAAGGAACGTAAAGAAAGGGGAGAGATTACAACCATTCTCTTCGTGGGAGTGAATGGTACAGGGAAGACGACGACATTAGCAAAGTTCGCAAATATGCTCAAGAAGAATGGACTTTCGGTGGTCATTGCTGCTGGAGATACCTATCGTGCTGGAAGTATTGAGCAGCTCGAAAAGCATGCAGAGCGTCTTGGAATTCGTGTCATTAAGCAAGACTATGGAGCTGATGCTGCAGCTATTGCTTTTGATGCTATAGCTCATGCAAAAGCAAAGCACATCGATGTAGTATTGATAGATAGTGCTGGTAGAATGCAGAGCAACAAGAATCTTCTGGAAGAGATGAAGAAGATAGCTCGGGTAGCAAATCCAGACCTCAAGCTCTTCGTGGGCGATGCACTAGCAGGGAATGATGCACTCTCACAAGCTAAAGAGTTTCACAAAGCAATCACAATTGATGGTGCTATTCTCACCAAGGTAGATGCAGACCCCTCAGGTGGCGCCGCGTTATCAGTTGCCTTTACTACTGGTCGTCCGGTTGTCTATATCGGTGTTGGACAGGGATATGACGATCTCAGACATTTTGACCCAGAATGGTTCGCACAGAGACTCATTGGTGATAATTGAACAAGTGGAGAGCTTTTTATAAGAGGACCATATTTGAGCTGATATATTAGCCTAGAGGTGATACTTTTGAGTCTGAAAGGAAGAAGTGTTGTAGATTTATCAGATTTTCAAAGGCATGAACTTAGACAATTTCTAGATACAGGACATGACCTAAAGAGAAAACAAAAGCGTGGCGAACCACATGAGGTTCTCAAGGGTAAGTCATTGGCCATGATTTTCATGAAATCATCCACCAGAACACGAGTTTCATTCGAGGTTGGAATGACCCAGCTGGGTGGTCACGCATTATATCTTGAAACTGGGGGAACTCAACTTGGTAGAGGCGAAACAATAGGAGATACTGCACAAGTATTGAGCAGATATTGCGATGTCATCATGGCTCGAGTCTTTGGACATGATGATATCACCGGGCTAGCTAAGTACGCAACAGTTCCAGTCATAAATGGGTTATCAGACCTATTGCACCCCTGTCAGATAATGGCAGATATGATGACCATAGAAGAGCATAGGGGTGGTCTGGAGGGTCAGAAGATTGTCTATGTTGGTGACTCGAATAACGTCAGTAATTCGATTATGCAGGGTTGTACAATTATGGGAATGGATGTCACCATAGGATCACCAAAGGGATATACGCCGATAGAGAGTATAATGAAAAAGGCTGATGCTCTTAGTAAGCGATATGGTACTACTCTAGAGGTCGTAACTGACCCCCATGAAGCTGTCAAGGGAGCAGACGTAATCTATACGGATACTTTCTTCAGCATGGGACAGGAACGTTCCAAAGAAAAAGAGAATGCACTTATGCCATTCCAAGTGAACAAGACACTTATTGGTAAGGCAAAGAGTGATGTAATCGTGATGCACTGTCTTCCAGCTCATAGAGAGGAGGAACTAACCTCAGAAGTGATGGATGGACCTCACTCTGTCGTATTCGATCAAGCTGAGAATAGACTTCACGCACAGAAAGGCATCATGGCATTGATTGTCTAAGAGGTCAATTATTTGGTTGGCGAGTTTGTAGCAATAGGTAGAATCAACATAGACATTGACATGCATGTTGACGCACTTCCAAAAAAGAGCGATCACGTGATATCTGATGAAGGACATATATCATTTGGTGGCTCGGCTGCAAACTTCGCTACCCAAACAACTCGTCTTGGTGTAAAGACAACTCTTGTCAGTTGTGTTGGTGATGATGTCTACGGCCAGCTTGCGATTAAAGAGATGTCAAAGATAGGAGTAGACACCAACTGTATTCTGGTCCTAGAAAACCAATCAACTGGTCTGTTTATCTACGTACATGATGATGCTAACGAACATATGGTTGTTGCAAAACCAGGAGCGAATAAGTTTCTTGAGAAGAGATTATTCGAAGAGGATAATCTCATAGATGCACAGGTCATTCATTTGGCCGGCTCATTTCCTATGATGATAGACAGAGCCTCAGATCTTGCAACGACCCATGGTATGATTCTATCTCTTGACCCAGGAAGGGCTGCAGAACATCTTCAATTTGAGAGGATACTACGACATACTGACCTCCTCTTCATAAATGAAGAAGAACTCGAGAAATATTTCAAAATCAAAGCAGAGGAAACTGCACTTCGTAAATTTGCCAAGACCTTTCCGGGGATTGTGGTCCTGAAGATAGGAGATAAAGGTGCAATTGCTACTGATGGCTTCGAATATTGCACATCTCATATTTTTGAGGTCCCCGTTGTCGATGTACTTGGCGCTGGGGATTCATTCGCTGCAGGATTTATCACTGCATGGATTAGGTCCGAAAGAATTGAGCAGGCATTGAATATGGCCAATGCTACAGCTGCGCTCACTATCACCAAGAGGGGGGCTCAGAATGGTCAACCCACTCTTGATGAAACAGCGCGCCTATTACGTAAGCATGATATCTCAATTGATGCTGTATTGAAGACATTCAAGACAGGCAAAAAGAGAGGAAAAAGTAGGTAAGGGCTGAGTATTATCTAGGTAGTATTCTACTTTTTGTTGTAACAATACGTGGGTAATAACAATCATCCAGATGCTGTGAGTGATAAATATGCACCCATTATTAGAAGAAGTCCTCAGTTCATCAAGCGGAAAACGTGACTTAAAACCAAAGCGAGGAAAGAATATACCAAAATCAGCCACTACTGACGAGGAGTTGGCAGAACTATTAGAGTCTGTCAATGCGAGAATTCTAGTCGTTGGTGTTGGTGGAGCTGGAAATAATGCGATAACTCGACTCATGGAAGTAGGTGTTGAAGGCGCGGAAACACTTGCCGCAAATACGGATGCACAGGATCTCTATTTCTGTAACTCACATCATAAATTGCTCCTCGGTAAGGAAACATGTGGGGGACTAGGAGCAGGTAATAATCCAGACATTGGAGAAGCGGCGGCCATTGAAACTTATGAGGTCATCAAAGACGTTGTACGAGGAGACCTCGTTTTTATCACAGCAGGAATGGGTGGTGGAACAGGAACTGGCGCAGCAGCTCACATTGCAAAGGCAGCAAAGGAAAATGGTGCTCTCACAGTAGCAATTGTCTGTCTTCCCTTTGAGGTAGAAGGTGCAACTCGAAGAAAGAATGCAACCAGAGGGCTCAATGCTCTCATGGAACATGTTGATACTCTAATAGCAATTCCCAACGAAAAATTGCTTGAAATCGCTCCAGATCTCTCCTTGCCTGAAGCCTTTATGGTAGCTGATGAGGTACTAGTACGGGCAGTCAAGGGTATTGCTGAACTAATCTCAAAACCAGGTCTTGTTAATCTAGACTTTGCAGATGTTAGGACAACCATGAAAAATGGTGGAGTATCAATCATTGCACTTGGAGAGGGCGAGGGTGAAGATAGAGCTGAGGAAGCTGTCATCAATGCTCTTCGGAATCCACTCATTGATGTATCAATCGAGAATGCTCGTAATCTCTTGGTTAATGTGAGTGGTAGTGCAGATCTGCAGCTTGTTGAGGTAAAACGTGTTGTTGAACTTGTGACAGAGCAGGTGAATCCAGGCGCAGAGGTCATTTATGGAGCACTGATAGTACCTGAACTCGAAGATCGAATTCGAGTCACTATCATCGCATCGGGTGTGAATTCACCATATGTATTTGATAAGGCGGAACCCTTCACTCCTTTGGTTGATGATATGAAGACAGACCTCGGAGTTCCAAGACTGTCATAGTAGTTTTGGATACTCAGCAAATGTTAAAAGAGAACCAATCTTGCAAGCTGACTAATCCCTTAGCTGTTTAGGCAGTATCTTCCAGGGAAGTGATGATAAAATGGGTGTTGTTAGCTTTATCAACGATAGCAAAAGGATTTTGAAACTGGCTACTAAGCCCTCCAGAAAAGAACTCTGGGGAAGTGCAAAAATCAGTGTACTTGCTATGTTTCTCGTAGGTATTCTAAGCTTCATCATTCAGGTCATCATGACAGTGGTCACCTCAGAGTGGGGTGTAAATGCATAATAAATCAGGACCAGAATCAATCATTAGCATTCTGCCCGCTCCCACCACAGTGACCGCACATTTATTTCGGACTTGTATGTTTAAGTTTCAAGGATATTTGGAAGTGTAAAAATATGGAAAGCTCCACAAGCATCTATGCCGTGAGAACTACGATAGGACAAGAACGTAGTGTAACAGATCTCATCACTACAGCAGTGATTGGAGAGAGTGATGTTTGGGAGTGTCCCTTTTGTTCTGAGGATTTTGCCACTGAAAAGGCAACAAAACAACATATGAAGAATTGTAAGAAAAAGGGAAAGAAAACTGGTGATCCGTTACTCGTTTCACAGAACCAGTTACTTGGAAGGGTTAAAGCAATCCTAGTCCCCGAAACACTACGAGGGTATGTCTTCATTGAAACAACCGAATTTAGAGATGTTGAGATAGCAATATCTGGAGTCCCTCATGTTCGAGGACGTGTTGGAGGAAAGGTCAGCCTTGGTGAAATCGATCGATTTCTAGCACCACCCCCCGCTGCAGAGGGAATCTCTGAAGGCGATATCGTCGAGATTATTTCAGGTCCATTCAAGGGTGAAAGAGCCAAGGTCCAACGCGTTGACGCAGGTAAGGAGGAACTTATCCTTGAACTCATGGACAGTCCATACACCATACCTGTCAGGGTCCATGCAGATTTTGCTAAGATAGTTGAGCGAGCAGAACGAGTAGAGGTCGTTGAGTCAGCTTCAACAGAAGGTGCTGAAATTAAGGAAGTTGATAGTGATGAGTTTGATGATGAAGACTCATTCTGGGCACATTCTGATGACGAGGACTGATTGAAGAAGCCAAGTTTGTTATACTACTCAATAGAACTATCGTTGCTGTGTCGCAATCCTTAAAACGAAAACTATCACGAGCGAGTTCATCCTCTTAATCTGACATGGGTATTAGACCCAGTGTCCGGGGTGAAAAAAGTGACAATGAATGCAGTAGACCTTGTAGGATGTAGTATGACTTCTGTCCACCAGGTCGACAACATCGGATGTGTTGCGTACGCACCGAGTGCACTGCATCAGGAGTCGTGAACAATTTGAGTGAAAAACCAATAATAGTAGAAGCGCTTGTTGAAGGTGGAAAGGCTAGTGGTGGTCCGCCAATTGGACCTGCATTAGGACCAACAGGAGTCAATATTTTCCAAGTCGTGACTAAAATTAATGAGGTCACAGAACCTTTCACTGGTTTGAAAGTTCCTGTTAAAATAATTGTAGACCCAAATAACAAGAGCTTCGAGATTGAAGTAGGTACGCCACCAACTAGTGCGTTGATACTGAAAGAGGTGGGTGTAGCTAAGGGATCTGGAGAGCCAACTACCAAGTACATTGGAAATCTCTCCGTGGACCAATTGAAGAATATCGCAAGAGGAAAAGCAAATGACCTCTCAGCCCAGAGCATGAAGACAGCAGTGATGATAGTATCAGGAAGCTGCGGTCAGATGGGTGTGAAAATTGAAGGGAAGACTGCAAAGGAGTTCCAAAAGGAGGTCCGAGAGGGCACTTGGGATGCCCAACTGGATGAGCCATTAAGGGAGTGATAATGCATGTCAAGTAGAATCCGTACAATTGAAGCAGCTGTAGCAGAAGCTAGAGCGAAGGGAGTTGAGAGAGGCATCAAATTCGAACAGAGTTTCGATCTTGCAGTTAACTTCAGGAAAAAGGAGTTGGATGTTTCAAAACCAGATAACAGAATCAATCAGGAACTTGTACTACCCAACGTACTCTATCCTCCACCAAAGATCTGTGCAATCGGTGACGGTGAGTTTGCTGATAAGGCAAAGGAAGCAGGAGCTGAGCACATTGTTTCAAAGGATGATATTCCCAGATTGGGAGAAGAGAAAAAGGATAGAAAGAGTCTGGCAAAGAGCTATGATTTCTTCATAGCAGCAGTAGATGCGATGCCCCTCATCGGTCGGTATCTGGGTCAGGCACTTGGTTCTCGAGGAAAGATGCCACGTCCATTCCCACCGCAGGCAGACCTGAATGCGATAGTAAATCAATATCATCGGACAGTTCGTATCAGAATGAGGAACACTCCCACATTCCATGTGAAAGTGGGTCATATGCAAATGAGTGATAGAGAGATTACAGATAACATCGTTGCAATCATGAACTTTATTGAGAGTAAGGGATTTGCAGCGAGAGTCAGTCATGTCATGGTTAAGACAACCATGGGACCAGCTGTGGAGTTCTCTGTGTAGGTGGGTGATTAATAGTGTCATTATACGAGAAGACAATTCCTCAATGGAAGATGGATGAAGTCGGGAAACTGACTGCTGCCATCAATGAGAGTAAAATGATTGGTCTTGTTAACGTTGAGGGTGTCGGTGCAAAACAACTTGGAGGCATTCGAGATAATCTTAGAGGATCTGCGGTCATTAAGATGGCCCGTAACACCTTAATGATTAGAGCACTTGAAGAATCCAATAAGAAAGGGATCAAGGATCTGATCAATTATGTTTCAGGTCCTGTAGCATTTGTCTTCAGTGACCAAGACCCCTTTGTGTTGAGCAAGTTCCTTCGTGAGAACAAGGCAGCAGCTCCAGCAAAGGGTGGACAGGTGGCACCAAAAGACATCATTGTCCCAGCTATGAACACGGGAGTAGCACCAGGACCGTTCATTAGCGAGCTTGCTGGTCTCAAAATCCCATCTCGAGTCAAGGGTGGTGTAATTCACATCACTGATGATACTGTTGCAGTGAAAGCAGGAGATGTCATATCAAACGCGATGGCGATGATGTTGACTAGATTGGGAATTGAACCTATGGAACTCCAGCTTAGGCTGATAGCAGCTTATACAGATGGCGAAGTTCTGACTCAATCTAGTTATGAGATCAATCTGGAGGACTTATTCAAAGAGGTCATTCTTGGTCATCAACTTGCAATCAATCTTTCAATCAATACCGGATTTCCAACTGAGGAAACCATTCCGCTCATCATTGCTAAGGCAGACATGGAGGCGAAGAGCCTTGCACTTAACATTGGATTCTTCGTACCAGAAATGCTTGGCCAGTTCCTCTCCAAGGCGAACACGGAAGCATTTGCATTAGCGGCAGCAATCTCTGCAAAGGATCCGGATGCAATACCCTCTGAAGTTCTAAGTCAGGTTAAGACGGTACAATCTGCACCAGTAACCACTGACGCAGCTGACAAACCATCAGAACCTGAAGAAGATGATGAAGATGAGGGAGATTCTGTAGCAGGCATTGGAGGCCTGTTTGGATAAACAATAGCGAGGTAAAAACAATGGAATACGTATACACAGCACTTCTGCTCCACAAGGCTGGTAAGAAATTAGCAGCTAAGGCAATGGAAGATGTTTTGACTGCAGCAGGTGTCACACCTGACAAAGGTAGAGTCAAAGCATTACTCGCAGCCCTCGAAGGTGTCGATATCGACGAGGCCTTGAAGAGTGCAGCCGCCATGCCAGTTGCAGCCGTAGCCACATCCAGTGGAGGCGCAGCCGCTGCAGCAGAAGAGAAGAAAAAAGAAGAACCTGAAGAGAAGGAAGAAGAGTTCACTGCTGGACTTGGTAGTCTATTCGGTTAGGGCTATTCTATTCCCTCTTTTTGTTTCTTGAATAATAAACGAGGACAGGCAGGCAGCAAGCCTGCGCTGTCCATTGAATTCTTTTTGTACCACTTTTTTGAATTGCTTGTTTCAAAACCCACAAACACATATCTTACATTGTGCATTGGTACCGTGTGAAAATAGTCTTTCATCCATACATGCTCAATAGATATGACAGTACTCCTGCAGGAGCGCCAGGAAGACTGGAGTCAGCAGTTGAGACTTTACGTAAGCATTCTGACTATACACTCATCGAACAAAAACCTGCAACAGATGAACAAGTCCTTCGTGCGCATACGCAAAATCTTGTTGAGGGGGTCAAACGGGACTCCCATCTGTCAAAGATGGCATTTCTCGCCGCTGGAGGAGCGATATTGGCAGGAGAGATTGCTACAAAGGGAGAACCTGCCTTCGGATTGATTCGTCCACCCGGGCATCACGCTTCAATGGACTCTCACTGGGGCTTTTGCTATTTCAATAACATCTCTGTTTCTTTACTTCATCTTAGAGCAATGGGATTAATCGACTCTGCATTCATCTTGGATTTCGATCTTCATGAGGGCGATGGAAACATCAATATCCTTGGTGATGACAAGAGATTTGTCATTTATAATCCCGATGGTGATGGTGATAAACGGTACCTTGCTGATGCAAAGAGAGCACTCGATGAATCACCAGATGTGGATATTATTGTGGCTTCCGCAGGATTTGACCAGTATATCGATGATTGGGGCAGTAATCTCTCAACGGATGCCTTTCACAGACTTGGTCTATTGATGAATGATTTTGCTCAGGAGAGATGCGACGGCAGAAGGTATGCCCTTCTCGAGGGTGGGTATAACTACAAAGACCTTGGAAAGAATATTCTTGCATTCTGTGAAGGACTGAGAGGAAAATAGAGTCGATATTCTGTGAAGTGATATAGAAAATTGTAGCCGCATCCGCGACCTATATATGAATCATAATTCTCAACCGAGCTCGAGTCCAGTGTCATTTGATGAGATGACTCAGAAGGTAAAAACTATGGGAGAATCCATATTCACAGCTAAGCTGCACTCAACAGGTACAGAGAAAGTACATGCAATCACTCTTGGTGGTCACCAGAGTACAACAGCATGTCCGCCACCAATGTTGAAAGACCACCCAGGTTCAACAAGTCCGCATCATCTATTTCTTGCATCTATTGGGGCTTGTGTTAATCTTGTTTTCGAGATTGCGATGAAAAGTGCTCACATTGATCCAATCGATATTCAGTCAGAAATCATAGGACACTATGAGACTGATGATGCAACAGCGATGAGCCGGTTCACTACAATCGAGATTGCTACTACTGTGACAGTTGAGAAAGGTGTGAAGGAAGACCGCCTAGAGAAACTGTTTGAAGTGGCACACGCTAATTGTCCAATTGGTAACTGTCTGATTGGATCATGTATCAAGCTTGTAACAGACTTGAAAGTTGTGTATAAATAGACTGTGAGGAGGGATTTTCTCCCTCCCCTGGTCCCAACCTAATTGGGAAGGTCTTCAAAGACCTTTTCAATTGCACCACGATATTTTTCGAATGCAGTTCTCCCGATATCGGTCAATTTTAGTACAGTATGAGGCTTCTTGTCCAAGAACTCCTTTTTCACTTCGATATATTCTGCTTCTTCAAGTTTAGTCATATGTGAGGATAGGTTTCCCCAAGTAAGTCCCGTCTTTCTCATTAGGAAGAGAAAGTCAGCCGCCTCTACAACATAGAGATGAGTCATAATCTGGAGGCGAGCTGGTTCGTGAATTAGTTTATCAATTTCTACAGGACTGTTATCATCATTACTCATCTATATCATCCTCGGGATTCTCCAGAACAGGGTATTTACGTATGAAGAGAAGGAATCGTAACAGTCCCAATACTACAAAAAAGGTCCCCCAGCTGAGCATATAGAGGGCTCCTTGGATATTTACTGTTGAGAAGTCTGCTAGGCCAATCATAATACCAGTGACTGACATGAAAAGACCAAACAGATAGTATTTGCTTTGCCCAGTCTTGTCTTTCAGATACAATGATGGACCCCACATAATGAAACCAAAGACTGCAGGTAACCATCTATATATGAAAAATCGATCAATCAAATTGGTAAAAAGACCATGCACGACAACGATGATAATGATGAATATTACAAGTACGACCATTGCTACTCCAAGAGAGAGTTTTGGAGCTTCTTCTTCTTGTAATTTCACATATCCTATACGAGGATAGGTGTGCTTCTTTCTGAATGATTCAATCGCTTGAGGCATCAATATGATGTAGAAGACAACAAATATCCCTACGAAACTTGGCTCAAATAGAAGAAGAGGGAGAACTAGAAAGACTAGACCTAGAAGGACTTCTGTAAGGCCATCCTGCATCAATTCACAATAAGATTCCTGTTCAATCATTTTTAGATCCTGGTGTTCGTTCATTGTAATCACGCAGCAAAGTGCTTTGTATTGCAAAGTACTTTGTAACTTAATAAAGCTTTGGTCTGACGCAGGGGGTTTCATTGAATATATAGTGCCTATCGGAAAGCTTTATGTCCAAACAAAAAAGTCGAAAATTGCAGGGCCCGTTGCCTAGCCAGGAAACATACACATTCTATGTGTTCTTTGGTATATAGGGCGCCAGCCTTCTAAGTTGGAGACCGTGTGTTCGAATCACACCGGGCCCGCCATTTTCAGTTTTCAAAATGGAAAGTTCGGGAAAGCCATTCTGGAAGTTCCATATCAAGAACCTGTTGAATATCATCCAGATTTTTAGGTGAAGCAATTGATTTGATTCTGGTAGCACGTTTGGCACCGATTCCAGAGATTGCCTTCCATTGCGAAAGGGATGCCTCTTGGGGGATGAATGGATAGGGTAAGACAGTGAGAGATCTTGGTCCATGATCTACTACAAATACATCATTAGGTATTAGTCCATCAGTCTTAGGCATATGACAGAGTAGGGGATAGGTTCCAAGTTGACGAAGCAGGTAATGGTTTCCTTCTTCATCTTCAAGAAACACTGATGTGAGAACAGTACCTGGAGGCGCAACTTTTCGTATCATCTCAAGATCGATAGTTGTTCGTATCTCCTCTTTATGTCTGAAGAATTGGTTCCTCTTGATACGTGTTCCAGAATTTGTCCCGAGACTAGTTCCCTCAAGTCCAATCACCTGTCGTACATTTATCCTTCTGATCAGAAGACCTTCATTTAGAACCTGTGTGAGAAAATCCATGTTGTGTTCTATAGTTCTTGTAGATTCGCCAGGCAATCCGTAGAGCAAGTTGATTCCTGGGAGGAGGTGCGGTAGACCCCAAGGATTACGCATTCCACCAATCTCATTCAAGAGCCGAATAGCAGAGAGCACTTCATCAACATCTGCCTTGAGATTGTTTCTACGTATCACTTCGGGGTCTGTTGATTCAACCCCAAATGCTGCCACATCACCAGGAGTATGATATCTTATGATCACTTTTGCGACTTGTTTTGATTCCTCTGGATGTTGTGCAATTGTTCCTGGATTCACATTATCGATGTGCAGTACACCAAGGTCAGGAGCTACCATTCGAATTCCAGAGAAAAGATGCTCAATGGCGGCTGCATCTGGAGTTGGAAACTCAACTTCGCCAATCTCTGAGGAACCATATGTGAAAAGATCTGCTTGATGACCAAGTCGAAATGCGCGGACTCCTAACCTATAGAGCTCCTCAATTTCACTTACAATAGATTCGACGGTCCTTTGTTGAGGAATACCATACGAGGGTTCAACACAGAACGAACAGCCGCCAGTCAGATATCTAGGGCACCCACGATAAGTCTCAATCTCACAAATGATGTGACCAATCGAGAAGCCAGGAAATTGAGGCACAATATGTGCACCCTTTGTTGTATAAGGCTCAATCTCCCTTGCACTTGTTCGTGTATAGTTAAGATCAGCATCTTCGAAGCTGGTTGACGATGCAAGACTACGAGCAAGGACTATTTCTGGGTCACCCTTAATGATATAGTCAAAGGGTGGAGCTAAGGTGTCTGAACTAAGTGCAATTTTACCACCCTCAAGCCCACAACCAAATTTTGCCCAAGGCCCTACCAAAATCTTTGGAATATCCTCCAGAGATGGCGCAGAGAAAAGAGATCTTGCCTCGCGGACTGAAATGGGGGTTCCTCCAATGTATTTCCCCGGGACAATCATTCCTGCAATGAGAATGAGAAGGTCCATCTTTGACCAGAAGGTCTGTGCATTCGCAAAACTCACTCGAACTTGATCAATTGCCTGATAGTGAATTTGAGTATGAGGACTGACGGACCATACTGCTCCAGATATGTATCGAGGGTAGATGCTCATATAGGGTGGAACTCCTAACACCGTGGGCTCATCTACATACCCATCAATCAGCCCGATGTGCTCAACTGGTTTCACTAGAATCTACTCCGAATCAGCCCCATTCCTTGAAATTATCATAACCAGCAGAAGGGACATCAACATAGCCCTCAGAGGATTCGTATACAACCTTATCGCCTTCCTGAACGTGACCAATCTCAATTAGAGGAACATGTCTTGACGCTGCAATAGCTTGCGCTATTTCGAACTTATCATGTGGTATGGTCAATACCAAGTGAAATTCTTCGCCGCCCATCATTACAAACTTCATTTCATCCATCATATTCATTCGAGCAAAGATCTCGACACCCCTATCTGAAGGAAGAGTATCAATAACAAATGCAACATTGCTCTGTTTCGCCAAGGTGTTGAGTGTGATACCCAGACCATCACTACTATCCATTGATGCAGTGACTGCTCTACTCTCTGCAAGAACGGAAACGATGCCCAAGTCAATGGTCGGTTTGTATGCAGCAAGAAGTGCATTCTTGTGTAGTTCAGGATCAGCCTCGCATCCGTTGATTAGCATCTCATAGGCAACTGAGGTAAGTCCGAAATAGCCAGTGACAGCAAGAATATCCCCAGCCTTTGCTCCACTACGGGCAATGATTGTATCTGGATGTGCAGTGCCTATAGCTACAGCTGTGAGAACCACATCCAATGCCATTCCCATATCACCACCAATAAAGGGAATCCCAGATTTCACACAATATTGAGAGAAACCACGCACAATCTCATCAGCTTCTGATGTATCAAAATGCTCTGGAACGCATAGAGATAGCATGGTTGCAAGGGGTCTTGCACCTTTTGCAGCAAGGTCACTGAGAGCCATTACGGCAGTCTTACGACCTACTTGAGCAGCAGACATACCAGGAAGCCAATCCGTCTTACGAACAAAGGTATCAACATTGATGACAAGGTTCTGCTCCGGCGTGAGGGGTATATCCGAGGCATCATCATCAAAACCTAATCGAGCACCCTTGATGAGATTGACATAGTTGCTGATTCTCGCAAGAAACCCTCGTTCGCCCAAGTCACCTAGATTCATCAGATTTACCTGTTGACAACATAAACAGGGCTTCATGATAAAGTTTTATTAGCGATTTGAAGCGGTGAGCTCTGAAGCGAGCCTCGGTGGCTTAGCGGCTATAGCGTCTGCTTCGTAAGCAGAACGTCGCGGGTTTTTGGTTCATTTCGGACCAGAACGCGAATTCAAATCCCGCCCGGGGCTCCATTTTTCATGCACAAGAATCAACTACCTGATAGTAACGCATCTTCAATGGTTTTGTGGCGTCGAACATACTTGGTAATATCCATCAAATCGTAGCGGTCTGAAAGATTCGATAATATACGAAGAGCCTCACGGAATTCAGTAGTTTCTCTGGCATATCTGATATCTAAATCAACTAATAGATTCCGTTTTTGTTTAAGTGTTCGATAAAATGCAAAGGCAATTCCAATAGAAGTTATGACCAATACTACAATAACTCCAGACTGAAATGAATTTAGTATATATCCTATCGAGAACAATATGCTAGTCACCAGAGTAAAGGCCATAAATATAATCAGCACGCCAAGTATTAGAATGGTATAATCATACTTATCTCCAATCTTAGTCCGTTCAGATTCAACTGTGAGATAGGCAAGTAAATTATCAGGATTACTGAGAGCTTCAAGTTCCCAAGGATATACCCATACCATGAGAGATTCTTCACCACTAATGACAGCAAATGGATCCTCTGATGAAGGGGGATTCCCACCAAAAGTATCAACAACAGACAACCTCTTGATTCTACAACTCGAAAACTCTGTTCTGGTTCTGAGAATTCCTTCTAATTTTAAACAATCATCATCTACATAGTAATAGTCAGAATCAAAATCGCTGGGACCAGTTTTCTTTCTTAAGACCAATTTGTTTTCACCAGATAATAAGATGAAAATATGATAAAGATCCTTTCTTACTTATCAAAGAAATCATCTTGAGTGAGAGAATAAATACAATTCGAATCCCACCCGGGGCTCCATTTCTGTTTTTTGCTAAATGTCAAAAAGACCCCGAAAAATAACCTGTGCTCAAAACAGCCTTAGAATGCCATAAAACCATGGTCTTAATGGGTGTGCAGGTTCCATCATCCTTATACACAGTCCCACGAAACTCTATAGTTACAAGGTGAAAAATAATGAACTATAAAAAAGACAAGAAAGAAAGCCAAAAGAAAACCCAATTAGGTTTCTTCGAGTGGCTTGCTGGTACTACTCGCTAATTAGAGTAGTTGAATATGTGAGAACAGAGTGGATTATCACTATGGTGTGATTCCTTCTGTTCCAATGAAATTCTACTTTTGTCATGGATTGGTCGCAATTCAAACCGATTATAGATATAAGACTCCAGGTCTCCAAAAACTCGTTTTACTATGAACGAACAACTGGTAAGAGATCTAGAGAAGGATTTTGATCACTTGGTATTTTCACCCGATGAGAGTAGAGTTGTTGCATGGAAAAACTATGGAACGGAAGCTACCGTCTGGGATACAGTCACAGGTACAAAGATTGTCACAATCCAAGCCGAGATGAACCGATGGTACTGGTCGCCTAATGGAAAGGAACTCATCTCACACGACTTTAGGATCACAAATGTGTGGGACGCAACTACAGGCCAATATCTTAGAAGCATTGAAGCAATGTATGATATATCAGAAGAATGAACAGAAAGAGGCTATTAGAAAGTATTTACGCCTTCATGTACAATGTTTTCAGGGGATGTCATGGAATACATTAATTTCTTGATAGTAGGAATTGGCTGTCTTGTTCTCTTTGAAGGAGCTAGACGACTCGATCTGGTTGACACAGCAGGTCAATTCAGTGCAAGAATCTTGAATAAAAACGAGGAGGGAATTCCAGATAACTGTGTATCTTACAAAATACTTGTTAGTCCTAGTGAGGGGGCAAAATGGAGCCCAGGGATTGGAGCTGCTATCGGCAATAGACCATTTGCCCTCTTTCTACTCATTTCACTCAGTTTATCTATCTTTGGAGCGTTAGTTACCTATGTAGTAAGTTATGCCAATGTTGGGTTCTTTGTTGTGGCATTTGTGTTCTCACTGGCGCTACATAGTGGTCCAGATAAAATATCAAATTCTGAACGCTATCTGCAGATAATTGTTGCACAAGACCCAAGTAGAATGAATGGACATGACCTCAAGTTTCTGACTAGGAACATCAAGGAGTACCGAAGTTGGCCTCGAGCTCAGGCTATCTTTGGATTAATCTTTACGACTTCTATTATATGAATTGATGCGTTCTTGTTCTATGGATTATTAATCGTGTTGCTGGCGGGATTCTGCTATCTCGGAAGTAAATATTCTATACAGAAAGGAGTATTTCAGTCAGAATATGGAGCCTGAGACGATAATCGCACGAATAACCAGTTAGTCATCTAATTGTATTCAACAGAAATCCTTATCATGCAAACCTTTACGAAAAACGATGAACTCCATAATCCAATACTCCTAAAGCGCTTGCCAGGAATAAGGAGTGTTGGTCCTTGTTCAATCATATGCGGAGGTTGCCCAGCCTGGTTAAAGGCGCTAGGTTGAGGGCCTAGATTTTGTGAGGCTGTGAAATCTTCACAAAAAGGCATTCTCGTAGGAGTTCGCGAGTTCAAATCTCGCCCTCCGCACCATCGTCTTCTTGAAACAAATTTCAGTACACACGAGTTTTCGCAAATATCAAAAGGTTTCGGATGAACACACCTTCAATACATGAAGAGTGTGTCTACATGAGAGATGTAGAGATTATAGCAACAAAAACTCAGTACAAAGCTGGAGAAACTGTGGAGGGGCATGTCATCATAAAGTGCGATGATGACTTCAAACATAACGGAATTCACATTACCTTCAAGGGGCGTGAACATACTCGTATAGTAGTTAGCACTGGAAAGACGACCCACGTTCATACTGATGAGCATGTATATTTTGAAGACACATCTTATCTGCAAGAAGCTGGAAGTATGCAAGCTGGAGAGAAACGATTACCATTTAGTTTTCAATTCCCGGATAATTCTGAGGGGACTCTAAGTAGTTACTCTGGTAGAAATGGTTGGATCGAGTACACATTAGAGGCTGTAGTTGAGATCTCATGGGCAAGTGACCTCAAGGAAAAAAAAGATCTTGATTTCAGACAGGCAATGGAAAAATTGCCTCAACAACTTCAGCATCAGTGCGCTGAAAGAGATGGATACCCAGTTCTAGATGTAGAGATTGAGAATAATAGCTTTTGTCTAGGAGACCCAGTTTCTCTGAGATTTCGAGTCGCTCACGACGCAAAGATACGAGAAGTACGTGTAGAATTGAAATCAGATGAGATCGTTCATGCAGGGAAACTTGAGCGAAATTCATGGAAGACACTTGCTAAACAATCCATAGATGACGATGAGGTTCAGAGGGGGGTCTGGATGGATATACAACTCGATACAGATGAATCGATGCAGGCTACTTTCAACAGACCAATCATAAGAAATGAGGTCAGTCTCAAGGTCACTTTGAATATTCCGTGGGGTCAAGACGAGTCTGTAGAGATTCCTATAACTCTTGGTTTCTGCAACAATCAATTAGAGAAAGAAACATACGATATCTTCGATTTCTAGTGCTTCTACTTCGAACCAGTGCTGTTCGATTTTACCGGTAAAACTAACCCTTTGCACTACTTTCTTCAAAGAAATTGCAATAGGTATGTAACTCAAAAAATAAGGATTTGTGAGTAACCTTAATGATTACCCACAATTGAGCAGCTATTGCTGCATTTAATCACTTTCAAGTTTGGCTTCTAGTATCTGCGACGACTGTCGCCACCACTATCGCCATAACCGCCGCTGCCGCTTCTTCGGTCGCGACCACCATAACCACCGCTACTTCCACGCCGGTCTCCGCCATAGCCACCACCGCTACTTCGGCCGCTGTAACCACCGCCGCCGCCTCGTCGGTCGCCACCATAACCACCGCCTCCACTTCGGCCACCGCCTCCACCAAAACTTCTTCGTGGTCGGTCGTCCTCGTGTTCCTCAGCGGACATGTCAATGCTCATGTTGACATCCTCAATAGCTTCTTCAGCCTGCTCAAGTTTGCCGTATCTACCAACATTCAATCGCAGATTTCCTCGAAAGAGCCCAGTGTATCCATTAGTCAGATTGTAGCTACCGCCTTCTGTAATGTTATCAATAGCTTCATCCCAGAGTGGAACCTGAACAGTTCCGCTTGCGTCACCAACAGTGATGTCACAGACACGGTGAGATCCTCCATCATTACGAGATTCGATCTCACGCTCTTCACCCATGCTGATCACCTTGAAAGAAATGGTGACATTCTTCATTCGTGGCTTTAGTTCAGCCACAGTAGCCTCAATTGGCTCACGTTCTTCATAACCCATTATTATTCACTCGCTAAATGCGATATGCAAGTCGTCAAAACTAGTGTGTCCTTCTGTGAAATTTGCGATGATTGAAAAAAAAACTCTCGACCATTCCTACGATAGAAAACGCTTCATGCTTCTCGTGTACCTGCAAGATGAAGCTCAGAAAGTTTGCTTAAGAACTTGTGTACAGGGTCCTCTTTTGCCAAGATAGTCAAATCATGTCCGTGAGTAGCTTGGAAACGGAATTAAAAGATAACAACCATTAATTTGGTGACCTTAATAGTAACAAGATGTGATTGCTATCTGGGACTATATAATGTGACCCCGTCTTGTGGCTTTTTATTATATACTGATTTCATAAATGATATCATGAGAACAAATAGGCACATACAAGAATCCTCAACTTGTTGGATGAAGGCCCCAACGATGCGTCTTACTGTGCCAGTTCTCTTTTTTATTTCACTCAAAACAGGACAAAGATGAATGAACTATCAGTTCTTTGAATCCTTGAAGTCTACTTTCTTATGAGAGTTGTCACAGAATGGCTTGTTCTTTGACGCGCCGCAACGACAGAGAGTATAGTGTTCGCTGGATTCTGGTTTCGATCCTTGATCATCGATTAGCTCAATCCATCCCACAAATTCGAGGGGACCGTCTTTTGCAATCTTGATTGCAGGCTTGCGTTGCAGGTCTTGAATGCGCTGGGTTCCAATCTTATAGCTGAGTGCGCCGGAGGGGCACTTCTCGATAGTCTTGATGGTCTTCCTCACAGGTCCATTATCAGGAAAGATCCATGCAGGTTTCTTGTCCTTCTGAAAGACCTCAGGACTCTCTCGAACACAGGCACCATCAGCAGAACAGACCCCTCTATTGTCCAGGATAGTGATGTCTTTTCCCTTGAATTCAACTACCGTATCCTCACGCCTATCAGGGTCTTTTTCCCCAGAGAAACCAACTTTCGAGTGAGTGCCATCACAATAAGGTTTGTTTTCAGATTTCCCACATCTACAGAATGCAGTTACAAGACCCATATCGATAGCCTTACCCTTTGAGTTCACTACCTTTGGTGCACCTACAATCATATAGGGTCCATACATATCAAAGACGACCATTGGTTTCTGATTCTTATTCATAATATCACAACTGTGAAACAGATAGTAAAATTCTATTTTAAGATTGCAATCTGTCAAGATTTTATTTCGTTCATGTCAATCTATCATCTGGGATCTTGTCAATCTAGTTAATTGATAGAACAAGTCTGACAATCTAATAGGACCCACCTACAGCAAGATTGAGGCGGATCTGTGCTGCGTCCACAGGTGGGTCCGAGGGAGGGAGTTGTCATAAGAGCGTCAAAGCAGATATAACGCGTTGAGGTCCCAAACACGGGGAGGGTGTAGTACTTTGGTTCAGTATATAGTAGAGACCCTGAAATTTAAAGCCATCATGCAAACAAGCGGCAGATTTGACCATTGAATTGGTATAGACATTGTATCTGACTCATGACAATGTATAAAGGAAGATTATCAACCGAGTTCCTTAGCCCTACCGGAGTAGATTAGTATGACATCCTTAAAGATAGGTATCGTTGGCACTGGTAATATGGGACGCATTCATGCACGGATTCTGAGTGATATGGGTGTTCTAGCTGGTGTGGCTGATACAAATATGGATACAGCAACAGATGTAGCAAAATCATACGGCATTCCAGCGTTCAGTAGTTATGAGGAACTTATTGAAGATACTACTCCAGATGCCCTGATTATTTCTACACCAACTTCATCACATGCAGCAATTGCAAAGGAAATCCTATCGAAATACGATTGTGTTCGAGGCCTCCTTATTGAAAAACCCCTAGCAAGCACATTGGAGGATGCTAAAAAAGTAGCAGAGATTGTCAACAAAAAAGGCGTGGTCACCCAGGTCTCGCATTCTGAGATCTATAATCCAATTGTGACAAAGGCGCTCTTATTGATCAAGACTGATGCTATTGGAGTTCCTCGTACTGTGATTCATGATAGACGGGGTTTCGTACAACCTTCGAGAATCCCATCTCTTGGAGATGTCTATGAAGACATAGGCGTTCATGATTTTGATATTATGGCACGTATCAGTCATGGAAAAGCAACGCTTTATGCTCAATCTAAGGAGGAAGGTGGCATATACAACAGTGGCACAGTGTTGGTGAATTTTGAATCAGGAACACAGCATGTCTTTCACCTCTCTAGGGAATACACAGGAAGAAGAAGATACATGGATGTTTCAGGAACTAAGGGGTCACTCACACTGGATCTCTTTGCTCAAATCATTAAGATTCAGAATTTAGACCAAGAACCTATGGCGGCGAGTGATACTATCAAGCTTCCTGAGAGAGGCGCAACAATCAAAGTATATGGAGAGCCTGTAAGAGAAGTACTCATTGATTTCATTTCATGTGTAAAGAGTGGAAAAACACCAAGAGTAAGTATCGATGATGCACTCTGTGCTCTGGAAATAGTTGAAAGCACGAGAGAGAGTACGAGAACCGGGAAAGTTGTCAATATCGATGTCAAACTGAAGAGATAGTTTCACCCACGAGATGAGTGCGTTTAGCATCAACAATACGAACTTCTACAGTGGAACCTAATGCGAGTCTATCGTGTACAATGATGGGTTTGTAGGCATAGTTTCTGCACAGATATCCACCACGTAATCCTCTATCTGTTACTAGAACAAGTCCGGTCCAATCCAACCAGGATTCATTGTTTTCAAGAATAATCTTGTTCACAAGCCTTGTCAGAAGTTGACTGCGTTTCTTTTTGATGGATGTGTCCACTTTGTCCTGTCTCTTAGATGCCAATGTATCAGGACGATCGCCATACTTTGAGATATTGACCACAGCAGGGTGAACTCTTCGTATCAAGTCCATCGTCAACTCAAAGTCTTCATCAGTTTCTCCAGGAAACCCAACAATGATGTCAGTCGCAATCGTTGCATTACTAAAAGAAGAACGGATGGTGTTTACGACATATTCCCAATTATTAACACTGTACAAGCGTTTCATTTCTTTTAGAATTATATCACTGCCTGATTGTAAAGGAACATGGAAGAATTTGAAGAAATGGTCAGAATCCATTACATCAATGAGAGCTGAGATGGATTCTAGAACAAGATTGGGATTGAACATGCCAAGCCTAAATCGGTGGTCCCCAGGGATCTCATCAATCTGTTTCAAGAGCGATATCAAATCGCTTTGGATATCAATACCGTACACACCCAAGTCTTGTGACGTGATTCGAATCTCCCTATGTCCAGATCGAACACATTTTGTTATCGTCTTACATATCTCTCGGGGTTGATGACTCTTGACCTGACCTCGAGCAAATCGCACAGCGCAATAGGAGCAATTCCCCAAACACCCTTCACAGATAGGAATTGTGCATATCACACCATTGGAAGGGGCTTGTAACCATTTCAATTTAGATTCGAAACTGGATTCCAGATGAACAATCCCGCGCTCGCCACGTAGGACTCTAGGAAGAACATCAATCATTGAGTCGATGGATTGAGGACCGAGTATTGCTGCATAGGTAGGTATTGCCCGTAGTATGCGATCTAAGGAGATTTTAGGTAGGCACCCTGCAATTACTATTGGCGTTTCTCCTTTTGCCAGTTCTTCAAGCCTGTAGATAATTCGATCTTCAGTAGGTTCCTTCACACCGCACGTATTCAAAATGATGACAGCAGCCTTCTTTTCATCAGTAGTCCGATGAGCGCCGATATCTTGCAGTCTTCCAGCAATAATATCTGAATCAGCTGAATTGAGGGAACAGCCATATGTTTCCAGAAAATACTTGATCTTCATCTGATGAATATTACCCTCCTTGAACATGAGGAAGAAGGGCTATTTCATCACCTTCCGAAACATATACCGAAATACCACCAATCGTGGAAACATCTCTCTTGTTAAGTATCACAATAAGATTGCCGTTTATCGCTCCATTTTCAAAAACCAAGTCCCGCAGAGCGTCCCCACCAATTTCCACCACTTTGTGAATAACCTGAAGGACAGTAGCCCCATCTGGAACCTCTATCTCCAATACCTGCTGAGCAAGAGACCTACGTATTGGTCCAAAGGACTTGAATCTTACACGCAATTCTATTCACATTGACGCCTTTCAAGGTGTACTATTCAGCCTTTTGATAGTACGAAATCAGTTCATTTACAAGCAAGTCCACAGTCTTGAGTATCTCATCTATCTCAGTTTTAGTTGCATTTTCATAATGGATCCCAACTGTAACAACAGTTGGTCGATGAAGTGTCTTACAGATTTGCTCTGCTGCGGAGTTAGCTACTACATAGTCTTTGTGACCTGGAAATGTGAGTGTGTTGACGCTAATCGTGGATGCCTCTCTATAGTGACTTGGGGTTTCATATGCAATTGCTACACCTCCGATATGGTGTTCATCGCCTCCATGAATTGCAACCAATAGGTCGTTGCCAATGTTCTTGGTATCAAGGATGAGTGAGTGACGACCTGCTTTCTTCTCGATTATCATTGATATCGTTCTGTACGTAAGACCCTCTAACACTTGTGGTTTGTGATTGTGTTAGTCTTCTTCTTCTCCTGCATTTTTGCGTTCCAGATACATCTTGTAAGACAGAGTGAGTGTTTTAGGATGAGCTGATCTGTACTCATCAAGGAGACGTACTGACGTGGAATGAGGTGCTGTCTTTACTAGGTCAGGATTCTCGTGGGCTTCACGGGAGATTTGTCGGAGTGCATCTATGAGATAGTCAAGTTCCTGTTTGGATTCTGTCTCCGTAGGTTCAATCATTAATGCCTCGGGTACAATCAGAGGGAAATACACAGTTGGAGCATGAATTCCAAAGTCTAATAGGCGCTTTGCAACGTTCATTGCGGTCACGCCTGTCTTTTCCTTCAATTCCTTTGCAGAGATGACACATTCATGCATCCGAGGTGCATCCTGAGAGTATGGTAAAGTAAATCCAGGAATTTTCCGAACATGATTAGCAATATAATTGGCATTGAGGACAGCAACTTCTGAAGCTCTTTTAAGACCCTCCCTTCCAAGTGAGTACATGTAGGCATATGCTCTCACTAGAACTCCAAAGTTTCCATAGAAAGACTTCACTTTGCCAATAGATTCCGGTCTGTTGTAATCCAGATCAAATAGTCCATTCTCGTTCTGAATGATACGAGGTACAGGTAGGAAATCTGCAAGTTTTTCTTTAACACCTACAGGACCTGCACCGGGCCCACCACCACCATGAGGCGTTGAGAATGTCTTGTGCAAATTGAGATGCACAACATCAAAACCCATGTCACCAGGCCTGACCTTGTGCATGATCGCATTGAAGTTGGCTCCATCATAATACACTAGACCACCGGCATCATGAACAATCCCTGTAATTTCAGCAATATCTTTCTCGAAGACTCCGATGGTATTAGGATTCGTGAGCATTAGACCTGCAGTCTTAGGTCCAGCCGCTGCTTTTAATGCGTCAATATCCACAAGGCCCTCATTACTAGAGGGGAGAACGACTACTTCATAGCCAGCCATGGCAGCAGATGCAGGATTAGTACCATGAGCAGCATCAGGAATGAGCATTTCATATCGTTGTTCACACTCATTGGTGACACACCGATGATATTCGCGCATCATCATCACTCCTGTCCATTCGCCTTGAGCTCCAGCAGCAGGCTGCAATGTGACCGCATCCATGCCTGTAAGTTCGCCTAACCATTGTTCGAGTTCCCACATCATCTCAAGGGCTCCCTGTGTGGAAGATACATCCTGAAGTGGATGAAGCCATGAAAAACCGGGTTGGGAGGCCGCCCAATTGTTCTCTTCAGGATTGTATTTCATTGTACAACTTCCCAGAGGATAAGTACCAAGACTCACTGAATAGTTCATCTGAGAGAGTCTTGTGAAGTGACGCACAACGGTTGGTTCAGAGACCTCAGGTATCATTGGTAGTGTCTTTCGTCTCATATTTGAGGGTAGAACTTTGCCAAGATCTACCGCCTTTCTTATTATCGCCTCAGCTATTGGAAATTGATGGGCAATGACCCCGGGTGTGCTCTTTTCAAAAATAAGGGGCTCAATCCATTTTGCCTGTCTCACCGCTGAACGATTTTCTGATTTATTGTTCATTATTGTGCACCCCCATTACTCATTGTTAGTTCAACTGCCCGAACGAGATTATCTATTGCTTCTTGACTGTGAATCTCCGTCACACAGAACAACATTGCCTCTCCTAGTTCTGGAAATTCATCTGTGAGTATTTTTCCACCTTGAATTCCTTGTTTCAAGAGTGATGTGTGGACTTGACTAGCAGTGACTCCATTTTCAAATTGAACTACAAACTCTTTCCAAAAGAATGAACCAATTGCAGGAGCTTTTACTCCTTTAATGGTATTTAGTTGCTTTGCAGCATAATTTGCTTTCAATGCAATGGTTTCTCCCAAGGTCTGCAAGCCACTAGGACCGAGGGTAGACATATACACTGCAGCAGTAACTGCAACAAGAGCCTGATTAGAACAGATGTTACTAGTTGCTTTTTCCCGACGAATGTGCTGTTCTCTTGGACTCAGTGTTAAGACAAAACCTCGTTCATAAGGTTCCTCTTCGGTCCGGGTCATTCCGACAAGACGACCAGGCATCTGATAGATCAACTTCCGGTCATTCCTACAAGCAAAAATACCAAGCAAGGGTCCACCATAGCTCATAGGCACACCAAGGTGTTGCCCTTCAGCAACCACAATATCAGCATCATAACCCCCGGGGGGTTTCAATACTCCAAGTGAGAGAATGTCAACACCAACCACGAACAACGCATCATGATCATGAACAATCTTCGAGATCTCATCGACTTGGGTCTCTATAAAACCAAGATGACTTGGATTTTCGATATACACCCCTGCGACCGTATCATCCATCTTTGCCTTCAAGTCGGAGAGAGAGAGTAGACCTGTGTTACGATCATAATCTACTTTCACAATCTCAATATCTGCAGGCTCTGTGTATGTATGTATCACAGAATAATGTTCGGGATTAATCGTACCTGGAACTAAAAACTTGGAACGTTTCTTATTTACACGTACTGTCATCCTTGCAGCTTCAGCAACACCTGTTGCATAATCGTACATTGATGAGTTCACAATGTCAATCTGGAGAATCTCTGCAAGCAGACTTTGATATTCAAAAAGGGTCTGAAGCATACCTTGACTTATCTCAGCCTGATAACTTGTATAGGATGTCACAAATTCAGACCTCCCAGCCAATGCTGGTACAATTGCGGGGATATAATGCATCCCGACACCGGAACCAAGGAATACATCCCCATTAATTGCGGACTTATTACTACCAGCAAGCTCCTGGATTCTTCTACTGACCTCATACTCTGTATGAGAATCAGGAAGAGCAAGATTTCTATTCACCCGAAATTTCTCAGGAATGTTACAGAAGAGATCTTCCAAGCTTCTTTTTCCTATAGACTCAAGCATCTCTTTCTCTATATCGCGTGTGATTGGAATCCAAGGATGTTTGTACTCCATTGCAACTCTCTCCAGATTACACTAGGCCTGCAGGCAATTCATGTCCCCAAAATAGCTTTTGGGTTGAGCGTATTTCTTGATATTTTGCCAGAATGATTTTTAACTACAACTGATGAATCGACACTATACCACAGGAGTTGCATCTGTATGAAGCGTTGGCTGATGGACATTCTTGCATGTCCTGCAAGTGATTGTCGAAGTGAACTCAATCTTGAAGTCTACACATCACATAATCTTGAAACAGAGGATGAAGTGGTCGAAGAGATTGACGAAGCACTCATCAGGTGCCCAAAATGTGGTAGATGGTACCCTGTCATCGACGGGATTGCATGCATGCTCCCAGATGACTTGAGAAAGGAAGGTAAGCAATATAGAGAGGAAACAGCCTTTCTTGAAAAGTGGAAGGAAAATATACCGACCGACATATTGAAGAACGGTATACCCTTCGGGCTTACTGAACAATAGCCCCGTGGTGTAGCGGTCCAGCATAGCGGGTTTTGGCCTCGCTGACGGAGGTTCAAATCCTCCCGGGGCTACCACTTTTCTATTGTATCATTCAAACCAGGTCAATCCCCGCATGCAGAGAGTACCTATACAAGTACATAACAGAAGCGTAGCAAAGAGACCCATGGGGTAAGCAAGTAGTGATTCGTTATAGCCCCAGAAGGCTATTGAATAGAGTGATCCTACAAGTCCAATGATTGTCAGAAATATACGAGAGTTGGTTGTTCGAAAGACGAGCCATAGTAATCCATTTGCTACATATGGTACTCCAATCCAACCTAGAAATACAGTCGATGGCGAATTAATCAAAATTGTAGTTGTTGAGATTCCAAAAATAGCCCAGAGAAGAAACATTACACTGCCTAGTGCGTCAAACCAGGGTTCTTTTCCAGTATCAATTATAGTGCCTTCAGGAGTGTCCTCTTCTCCAATATCTATCATACCTGCAATATTATATGTTCTACATCCATATATGCACTCTGACTAGGGGTTATTCTTAGAAAGGGGCAAGATAGGACTATTTTTCTTTGACACTGAGACCATTGTCAGATTCTGTCATCTGTACTCTGAAGAGACGCTTTACATGAGAGAGTACAAGTCGCTCACCATTGACTTCAACATCAATATCAACGTGGTCCTTGAGACCTGAAGTGGATAATTTCTTCTCAAGTACTGCCTGAACCTGGAATACTCCTGCAGGATTATCCATTGCAACGGTAATCTGAAGTGGCTTTTCAGTCCCTTTCTCAAGGATTACACTATTGATAGCCATTGCTGAAACTGAATGGATATCCACCTTTCCCTGCTGAAATGGCACAATCGTCCTACCCTTGGTTAGATCGCAACCATCACCAATCTTAGTGATTCCTGCTTCAAGTGTAAGACATTGCGTGTCATCATCATGAGCGTAGATGCCATGAAAGATGAATGAGAGGATATCAGTGGCCTTTGCAGGGTCGCCATACATATCCAGCAGTTTTGATTCAAGAATTGGACTGGCTAGCTGTATTGCTGCTTGATTATGCTCGTTGCGATGCACAACCATACCAATATCATGGAGATAGGTAGATGCGAGAACAACCAGACGTGCGTCATCAAGGTCCCCAATACCTTCAGCTACAATATTCGGTTTGAAAGTATCTTCAATAATAGCAAATGCCTTGAGTGCGTTCCAACTAGCTACCTCTGCATGGACCGGGCCATGGTCAGTATAACCTAATCTGGATACAGCCATTCTATTTGCAGTTCGCAGATATGATTGCACCCTGGGTGAGCCGGTCAGATATTGATACATCTCAAGGGCTTTAGATTCATCAGGTATTAGATCTCGTGCTCTGATTGATTCACGGTCGATGGTCGGAGTACTCATAACTATCACTCTTAGGGACATAGAAGAAATCCGTCTGTTTTGATAAGACTTGCGAATAGTGAATTTTCTAGCTTGCCTCGCAAAAACAAACTGGGAGAGTCTAGATAGGTAGACTATCTAGGCTTCTCCGGCTTCTTCCTGAATTGAGAGCAGAATTCTGTCTGTAGCACTTGTTGCTTTCTGGATTGTCTTCAAGTAATCTTGACGGGACTTTTCAAAAGCAACTCGACTAATCCTCTGCTTCTTCTTTCGCATGAGGAGTTGACGAAGACCAGCTTTTGCACCTTCTATCCGCTCATCCTGAAGCTCTAACTGTGCAATGAGATCCCGGTATCTTGCTCCGTAGCGCGTTAGTTCTTCCTTGACTGAGGGCAGTTTCTTATCAATCTCTTCGATCTGTGCTTTCAGGTCACTCTCACGCATCATATATTCGCGCTTCTTTATCTTCCCTCTTCGTCTGGAGGCATCAAGTTTCTCCAAATCTATGTTAAGAGTGGTCTTTCGAGAATAAAGATTAGCAAACTCAGATAGAAGATCTGCAGGGGCTCCAACCTGTTTTGGTTTTTGATAAATATCAGTGTCATCGATATGAGGACCAACAACCTCCTCAGGTAGCTCCACTTTTCTATATGAAACATACAATGCTGCGATAATTCCAATTATCAGCGAGAACAGAGCAGGTCTTGCAGCAGCTCCGAGGGTGGTTTGGTATACGACATAGAGTTCTGCAGGATTTCGTTGTGTTTCGTTGGTATATTCATAGAGGTAGGAGGTATCAAAGACTCCGTACATTATATGGTGACCTTCTGCGATGTCAAATGCTTGAACTGATGTAGTCATGACAATTTTGATATCATGCACAAGAATCAGGACATCGCCTAGAAGAGCCATTGGAAACTCGAGCAGACTTCCACCAGTTGCTGCACTCTGGTAAGCGCTTGCTTGAACGACATAAGAGATCTTGAATGTATATTTGAACGAGGGCTGGAATCCATTCGGTCCAAATCGATCCGTTGCCAATTTTATTTCCAGCTGTCGTGTTTCGTTATAGTCAGCAGTTGTTACTCCCGGCTGTGTCTGGGATGAAGCCAAATCACCTACTTCGTCGTAAATCCGAATTGATGCGGAGTATGCAGGTAGTGTCATTGGAAGTGTAACTACTTCACCACCGCCTGTATTTTCTAATGAGATTACTTCTTCATAGGATAACCAGCCCCACGCATCTACAACGATTGTAGTAGTACGTCTGGCAATGATGTTCTCTGTGAATAATCGAAGCAATACAGAGAATGGTGATGTTGTATAAGGTGCGACGTTTGTTTCTTTCAAGTTAGGAGATGGTTCGTTTGGAACTAGAGAACCTCCTGATTCGAAACTGAGAGTGAACTCTGCGCTGGTAAGTACATATGGCAGAATCGGATATCTAATGAAAGAGATTCGGTATTCAAATGTATCTTCATCCGTCAGATAGAACAAACTGTGTAGGTATGTTATTGTCTTAAATGAGAGAGATTCTTGGAATCCAACAGGGTCTGGAAAGTGTACTCTCCAGCGTACCAGTCCATTTGCATTTGATAGCCTAATGGCAGGGAATTCAGTACCACCGCTACTATCTGTTACTACAAAATCAAGAATATTGGACTCATACTCGTCAGGAAGGTATATGTCTATTGAATTGATTGGAGCTGACCCGTTATTAGTAACAACATAGCTATCTTCAGCTCTACTACCGAAGTTTGGCATCGTTATGAGATTTCGAGTTACTCTCAATTTCATACCCAGCAATGGCGTGTATGGTCGGTCAATGGTGAAATTAAACGATACAAGACCCGTTGCGTTTGATGTATCGGATGCATTGAAACTTAGTACATGCAAACCCTCATCGTATAAGGAGAAATCAACGCTCTTCTCCCAGAGATCTGTAAGGAAATTGTATGTCAAAGTTTCCCAGGTTTCATTATCTACTTGATAGAAAGCTCGTCTCACATAGTCATTTGTAGCATTAAGCTTCAATGTAGAAACCCATTGGATTGTTGAATCAGCCTCAGGAGAAATAACTACCATTGTAGGAGGGGTGTTGGGTACAATCTGAACTTTGGCGGGATTTGTCCAATATGTATGTTGAACAGGAAGTCCATTGAGTTCTTCAGTAAGGCCATACATAAAGATGAAGGGATATGTCAAATCTGTATTGTTGAACAGAGGGATGTCATATGGGTCTGTACTGTTCAGTTTAATGATATATTCAAGCTGCGTTATTGTTCCATTATCAGAACCGTCGGCTTGAATAATCTGGGATTGATCAGCATCAGGAAGATGTTGGAAGGTGTTTGTACCATGTTCATCACTGTAGATAATAAGGCTCTGATCTGTAGGGTCAAGTGTCCTCGTGATTCCAGACCTGTAGATGCGTGTCAGAGTGATATCATAGATTAGGTCTTGTCCATAGAGCTCATGACCAGATGTATCATATGCGTCAGCAGCAGGAATGACGAAGTGTCGAACTTCTCCAATTCTCATGCCGATGATTGCATCCTTATAGGCTTGCAAGACTCCAGCTTCCTCAATTGGATCAACAGAGGTCTCATCGGGGACAAATCCGTCTTGGATTGTTGTACCATTTCTAAGACTTAGAACATAATGTACAGTCACAGCATCTGTGCCTATAACGCGCCATACATTTGTAGTAGTTGTACCAGGAGCGTATCCAACAATAACATCACTGTTATTCAGACCAGCGGTTGTGAAATTAGAGGTATAGTTCTGCCAAGCAAACCCAATCCAACCGTGAGTCAGGGCTTCAAGACCTACGAATAACATTGTACCGTTGTGCTCAAAATATGATTTAACCCCAGTCACTGGATCTGTAAAATGATAAGCATACTCTGTGGGATCTATTAATCCATCTGCGGAGCCATAGTGATTGTCTACATATGGAATCGATATGTTCATCGATGACTCAGCCAAGGCAAATCCATTATCAATTTTCTGAACCATGTAGTTATTTTCTGTTGTATCTGAGATGGGGCTCAGTGCAAGAATACTGCTTGTCACTACGAGAGCTAGCAGTATGATTGTCCCTATCCGTTTGTTCATTTGGCTCAAAGCAAATCACCGTGTTTGATTGGGGTAAATCTCCATGTTTGTGGTGGGTCCACTAGAGCATGGATGATGCGCTCGAGCTTCGGGTTCGTTAAAATAGATTTCGGACGTTGAAAGCATGCACGAACTTGCTCCCTGTCCGAAAAGGTCAAAACTGTACTGATTGGTTTTGAGTGAATAGGTGTGAAGGTTTGCTGGAAATACTAATCGCCATTATTGTGTCGTTTATTGTCGTTGTGCTATTTACACCTAATGCGATAAAAATCCTCAAGGAAAAGGGTGTCACTGGGACTGATGTTCATAAGCTAGATCGACCTGAGATACCAAAAGGAGGAGGATATGTCATCCTCTTTGCAATTGTCTTTGCGTTGCTTGTTATTATTGGGTTGACAACCTTCCAGAGTCTTGAGATCGAGATGGTAGGATTATTCGCCGCTTTGGTTTCAATCCTAATGGCGGGGATGATTGGACTCTTGGATGATAACTTGGATTTCAAGAATAGAACGAAAATCGTGCTTCCATTGGTTGCATCCATACCAATGGCAGCCATGAGTGTAGGAACACCAACAATATCAATTCCATTCATTGGGACTATCAATTTCGGACTATTCTATGCACTTCTAATTGTTCCCCTCATGATGACATTCATCATTGATTCAACCAATATGTATGCGGGGATGAATGGACTTGAGGCTGGACTGAGTGCCATTAATGCCTCAGGACTTGTTACATTCGTTCTCCTTATACCCTATTTTGATAGTCATACAATAACTACTGAACAGATGGAGGCAGGAGTCGTAGCCGCAGCCCTGTTAGGGGCTTCAATTGGTTTCTTGATTTTTAATAGATATCCAGCAAAGATATTGACTGGAGACGTAGGGACTTTACCTATGGGCGCAACAATGGCAGCAGCCCTTATCATTGGAAATATGGATAGGCTTGCTATAATCATGTATATCCCATTTGGACTCAATTTCCTCCTCTATATCGTCTATAGATTTTACGCAAAGCGAAAACAAATGCAATGGGTTAAGTTTGCTAAACCAAGAGAAGATGGCTCATTGGAAGTGGTTGGTCCATTTACAGTCTATTGGATATTGCCACATTTCTTCAAAGATATGACAGAAAAGAGAAATGTCCAAATCTTGCTATTGTTACAAGCAATCTTAGTCTATGGTGCAGTGCTCCTACTACTGATTGGATACCCACATGGAGTTGGCTGGATCTAGACCAATTTCTCAGGTAGGTATGTATCTACTACAAAATCCATTCCATATCTACTAAATGCCTGTTGTTCAGCCTTTTCTCTGAGTTTTCTGAAACCATCAATATGCATTTGCCACTCCTTACTAGAATATCGAGGGTCTCTTGAGAGCTCATCGAGCCGTTTGAGGTCAGAATCACTCATCTTTTCGGAGGGGAGAGAATAGTGTTCGATGTCTTGAGAAGTGACTCCAATCCATTTTGCTGTTGGCGTAGTTAAGCCTTCAATATGAGCAGAATTTGCGCTGCCAGACATGATAACACGGGCTATGTGCATTCCCCAGGGATCACCATCAGTGAATATATACACAGCAAGATCTAATTCATCATGCAGAGTCCGTATTAGACTCCTAGTTGCACGAGGTGGTTGACCACCAAGTTGAATCAATATAGCTTTGAATCGCTCCCAAGCCCTGGTTTCAATAAGACGAGAGAACATACCTCCAGACTCCACAGCTAGGATTATCTCTGCATTTGTCCGGATTGGTTCAGCAGTCATTAGTGCAGGACCAATAGGAAGTCCATCTGGACTGATAGTTAAGTCAATCTCACGGCCACTATACCCTGGGACTGTATACCTCATCTGAACATCTCCATAGACAGAAGAATGTTCGTCTGGAAATATACCAAAGGATTCTCGGGAAAGCCCAGTTATACACTCCAAATCCAACACTATTCGATCAGATTCCGCTTGGTCCTTGAAATTTACACCAAAGGCTTCGCTGGAATAGTATACATCACGAAGAGAACTTGTTCGTGAGGCTGCTAAAAGCCGTTTTGCAAAAGAGGCTACCCATGCAAGTTGTGCAAAACTTCTGATATGTTTGATATTACTGGAGTCCCTGATAGTAACTGATGAACCTAACACGAATCGATTACGACTGGTTTCATATTCGATATTACTTGTGTTCCTATCTGGAATCTCAATGATAGGGAATTTATCATCAAGAATGGGTTCGAGAATTCTGTGACCTAATTCACAGAGTTTACGATTTGCTTGAGCAATATCATTCATCAGAGGCGACCTCGAATAGTTGTTGTATTAGATGACTAGTCTTCGGGATTCCTTCAAAATCAGCGAGATCTGCACTAAATTTCACGAGATTCCTGAAAGTCCTAGCAAATTCACGCATTTTCTTAGATTCACGGACGGATCTCTGTTCTTTCCGTAGCCCTTTATTGAATCTACGACCCAGTTCTTTGAACAGATATAGAAGCTCATTTTCGATTTCTGAGATTGTACCAATAGATTGTTTTCCTGCGGCTTTGTAAGGAATTCGAGTGGAACACAAATGAACAAAGAGAGCAGCAGGAGAAGATGCACCTATGGTATATCGTTTCCAGTTAATTCGTTTCAGTGCCTTTGTCATGACATCTTCACTGGAGTCGTATAGAAGGGGGACACGATTAGCAAAACGATAGAGAGTTGGAATCTCAGAACGTGCGAAGTCATCACTGAGAACAATTGCGCCTTCTACAATGAATGGATTTCCTTGCCACTCAGAGGGGGGACGAATGGAATAGTGAATATTTGAAACGTTGAATGTCGAATTCAATCCATCAATGATAGGACTCTTTCCGATAGGACTTAGACTTCTTGGGTCTGGACTCTCAAAGTCATCATACTTACGTAGTGCTTCACTGATTCGACTCAAATCATCCCTCGTCAATGTGTTAGTTTCTTGGTTCGGATCGAACGAGATGAACCTCAAAAAGCGCGTAGATGTCTTCACACCAACCTTCTGAAATGAATCAATTAAGAAATCTTGCAGCCGTTTGTTGCCTACTCTTTGCATGAAACGGCGTAACAACTCCAAATCTGCGGCTCGAGGGTGTGGCTTTGAACTCAGTACAAGGGGTGGAATCTCATTAGACCATCTTCCGAATTCGATAGTTTCTGAACCATCTATATCTAGTGAGATTTTTGAATGGGGTGTAGATACTGCAGTAAGACGCAGATATTCAACAATACGCTCTTGAACACGTTTCAAATCACCTTGAATTCTAAGTGTGATCGTTGTTCCTTCATATTCTCTTTCTTGGAGGTTGGTTGCTTCTATCAGAGGTTCGTTTGATTCGACATCAATGAAGAGTGTATATTCCGTACCACTTGTATTTCTACTTCTCGTGTGGATAAGAACTGGAGAATTGGCAGTAATTTGTCCGTAAAGGACTGCCATCGTCACACCAAGTCCAAACGTGCCTCGTCTTTGTCGTTCATGATATTTACTGCCAAAGAGAATTTTTCCAAAAGCTTCTGGTACATATTCAGCAGGGACACCAGTTCCATTATCAGCAACACGAACTGAGAGAATGTCAGACTCTTCACATGAGATTCTGATATGGACGTCAGGATATCTTTCTGCATCTTCACACGAATCTAGACTATTCTCCACGAGTTCTCTTATTGTTGAATAGACGGCCTGACTAGAGTTGCCAAAACCTGCCATCTGCCGGTTTCTGTAGAAAAACTCAGCTGGAGAGATACTGCCAAACGTTGTTTCAAGAGGTGTCTTTTGGTTCATGTTGCTCAAGAGTGTATTCGAGAACTTGCGATATTAGACGGGGTATTACACAGATAGCTAGAGGTCTGTTTCCTCCCACAGTTCTGCTCGTTGACGGTTCATGTCACGACGCATATTCTCGAGCCTGGCATATACAGCACTATGTGGTGCTCCAGCAATTAACATGTCAATAGCTCTGCGAGCGTAATCAAGTCCAGGATTCATTCCAATAATAGAAATAGTTCTGCCATAGACTGCAAGTTTGGTCTCTGTGACCTGTTCAATCACTCGTCGGGTCCTACCATTCTCACCAATTATTCTCCCTGCAACCCGTTTTATCTGATTAGGAGATGTGCCAACAACATCACGAAGTGAAATTACAAGCAGCATTGCGTCTTCATCTATGAGAGTCATGGCATTCTTTGGACTAAAGCCCCTTGCGATTGCTCGAACAATATCTCTTGCTTTCCATGCTAGAATAGGATCTTCTGTGCCAGATGGACTACTGATTGTCACTATGCCTTCTGAGTCTATGTCGAGTTTGACATTAGTCAATTCTTCTATTCTTTTTCGTACCTTACCATTACGTCCGACGATTACACCAATTCTGTCTTGGGGAACTCTAATGATATCTTTGAATGCCAATTTAGCTCACACCTTCTGCAATAATCTGTCGGGCAATATTCTCAGGGTCTTCAGTTGCTACACCAAGTTTCGTGAAGAAATGAGTTATGTTTTGAATATCACGGAGGAGGTACTTTTTGGCATTACCGTGGGTGAGGAGAACAGACTGAGAAACATCAATGAAGACAGGACCATTGTCCCAAAGAATGTTATATTCACTGAGATCTGCATGCACTAGCTCTGCCTTTGTATATCCTCTTTCAATCATGTCAATTATCTCATTGAATGTGTCTACAGGGGATGGAATTTCAACATTCTTCAGGAGAGGAGCCGGAAGAGTCTGTTCAACATCGCCTATGAATTCCATGATCAACACATTTCGTTCAATATCAATAGGTCTTGGAACGCGAATACCTGCGCCATGATAGCGTTTGAGATTAACGAACTCTTTCATAGCCCATTGGGGAATCAAAGCTCGACTCTGGCGTTTTACTTTCTTGAACCTAGGATCTCCGATGATGTATTCTAACATGAAATCAGTCTCTGCTGTGCTGACCCGATAGATTTTCACAGCAACAGGATGATCATCACTATCAATTCCCCTATACACGTTTGCTTCTTTTCCTGTACTGATTGCTCCATGTAGAGCCTTGATAATACCGCGATTCAGAAGTTTATAGAGAATTTTCAAGGTGGGAGGATCGATGACACCTTCTACTACTTTGAATTCATCCACATCCTTACGACGTTTCATTCTGCGGTTATCCAACTCAGACTGATACCGTTCGTATTCTTTCTCTGCTCGCTTCAATTGATAATGCCATCCCAATGTATGTAGGTATATTCATCTACATTAGTAATATGCAGATTTCAGAAAAGGCTTAGCTTCATCAAAACATCTTGAGAATTCCGCGTTTTTCAAGCCAATCTAGCTCATTTCCACGATATCGGTATATGACATCACACTTCTCTTCGGTTTGAAAATCCCAAGGGACAAGAAGAACCGTGTCACCAACTCTCATCCAAACCCTCTTTTTCATACGACCAGGAATACGACCAACTCTTATGTTACCATCTTCGCATCTAACTCGGACTCTATCATAACCTAGCATCTGAATTATTATTCCAAACATCTCTCCATCGTTCTTATTTGGAGTCCTGACTCTCATGGGTTCGGTTGGACTTGTAGGTGGTTGACCACCACGTTTCTTATAGGACAAAATATTCCTCCGGTAAACCGCTGGACCAAAGTCCTGTAGCGATTAATCTTGATTCGGAAGTGAGACATTTAAGAGTACCGAATTGATTGAGTCAATAGCCTTTCTCACACCTCGTTCTCGTTGTTCTGATTTTGAGTAGGTAGTAAGTACAGTCTATCTTCAAAGACGACTCCAAAAATTTTACTTCCAGTGTTTATTTCACCCTCGAACAGATCTTCATCCACATAAGTGATTACAAAGTTTGTCGAGTCCATAATCTGGACGGGTTGCCCGTAGACATGAGTGACGATCATAAACTCACGACTTTCAGACTGAGGGGTTAAAAACTGCAATGTCCGCCAACGTGCACTCTGGGGATTCATGGTGAAGCGTGCTCTGCTCTTCAAGTCGAAGCATGTGAGATTATTCCTGGTCATTGCAAGTATCTGGCAAGGTCGTTCATCCACTAGAACGAAATCGCCCACAGAGAATCGAGGAAGTCTAATCAGTATCGTTATGCGATATTTCCTCTTCCCAGTCTTATCTTCCCCAATTAGCTTGTAATTTTCCTTGCGCTCAGCAAGGTATCGAGCTTCAAGTTCGTCAGCTATAGTCTTGCCAAGGTTTTCAGACCCAATTAGAATGTCAAGACCATATTTGTCCTCGGTCATACTGGTTACAAAGGCCTTGTCATCAGAAGTGTATTTTGCAACAGTCATATTGGTCACTAATTTTTCAATATCTCTTCTTTCTGTGTCATTTAATTCTCGACCATCTGCACGGATTTGAAGAGTGACCTCATAATACCCTCCACTTAACATTCCACAAGTATCACATGTACCATAACTGAATCGAATCTCTACTGGATACTTTTCCTCATGCAGCGGAAGTTTCTCATGAGATTTTCCAATCGCCTGGATGACCAAGTGGGTCACCCGATCAAGCTTTCTAATCTCTTCTAAAGAAATACTAACATCATCAACAAGATACTTGATCTCATTTTGAAGAACAATGTCAATCTGATAATCTGCAAGCTCTTCAGGTGATTCATATCTGGAAGATACCTTTCTCCAACCCCCGGGAACCTTTATAGCTCCACATTTTTTACATGCAAGTAATGTCAGTGGCGTCGAGATCTCAATCAATGGATGGCCTTCGTCATAACAGGTCGCACATAAGCCATCAATAACCGACTTCTTACCACAGATATAACATGGGGCTGTCACAGGCATCAACAATAAAATGCTGTATTTTTGTGCTTAAAATGTGGACTATTCGACTGTTCCTCAAGAATTAGGTAAGAGCACAAGTCTTTTGTTAGTCTGTTCTGGTGAAAACATATGCCTCGAAGAAAACGGCATCGAATTGTCACACGAGAACCACCTGTGTCAGTCTATAAGCCGGCAGGAATACCAGCAAAAGAATTGGATGAGATTCTAGTTACTATTGATGAATTCGAGGCGATTCGACTGGCAGACTTTGAAGGTCTTAGCCAGAGAGAAGCAAGTGTAGAAATGCACATCAGTCAGCCAACGTTCAACAGAGTCCTATCTTCAGCGAGAGGAAAAGTAGCAAAGATGTTGGTTCAAGGATTTGTTCTCCGCATTGAAGGAGGAAGATACGTCTTGACTGATGGAAGTGGGACCTTAGAATGCTTGGACTGTGGGGCTACTATGGACATGAGTTCTGAAGATAAGAGCACTTGCAAGCAATGTGGTTCAAAGAGACTACGATGGCTTCGATGGGACAAAAAGAAGAGAGAAAGTGATGAATGATGAGCATTGAAAAAATAGCAGTAACTGCAGACATTGATAACGGGCTTGATAGCCCTGTGAGTGGACATTTTGGCCACTGTAAAGCGTTTATTGTATCAACTGTAAAGGATGGAGAGATTGTTGATGTTATGTCTGTTCCAAATCTCTCACACAGTTCATGCGCAGAACCAGTGAACAATCTAGCTAATCTTGGAGTAAATGTCCTCATAACGATGGGTATGGGCATGAGACCATACATGGTGGCTCAGCAAGTAGGATTGACCGTTGTTAGAGGAGAAGGCGAAACAGCTGGAGAGGCAGTTCACAAGTATATCGCTGGTCGAAGTCAGATGATGGACCGTGATGGTCTTTGTTCTGGCGGTGGAGTTCATAGCCACTAATCAATCAGATAACAGAATCAAAGTTTGACCCATTGTGCATGCGGGTGTCCTTCGATATAGATGACAGCCTGTTCATGTACCAGTCCAGCATTGATTGCAGTCTGGACTGACTTTTTACCCACTAGATTGGCAATCGTCGCCCTTTCAAGGTGGCTGAGGCAAGTCTTTTGGTCAACCAAGTCACCTCCATAGAACTCCTCACTTATTTTGAACTTGATTGCACCTTGAGTGAGGGTCTTGCCCAGAAGTGGTTTGTCACATATTGCAACAACATAGTGGTCGTGAGTTTCGCTGACACGCAGGTAGACTTGAGGCATGATTGAACTCTCCGGTTTATACGTTGGAAGTCCAAGTTCAATATAGACTCTTGGTGTGTCCTTATGAAGTTCTCTGTTAAATCATAAGACCTCACTAGTACCTCAATGTTAGATTTCGGTCGTATACTCTTTTGTTAGAGTTTCACAAGCCTTTCGGAAATTCTGCGATACATTTGGATCTTCAAGCCATGATGGAATTAGTCTGACACGCGCCTTAACCCAATCAACGTCATTGTACTCCAAAGCCATCCTTAGCTCAAGCGTGGTGGCTATAATATGTGCATCAAGAACATCTTCATAATGCTCCCATACAAGCGTTCTTGAGATTCGATACCCCTTATGTTTCAAATTCTTTAGTTCTGCTAACTCATGTAGTAAGAGCCATCGGTGCGAAAGAACATCTTCCAAGGTAGTCATATCATCAGAGGGGGTTTTACCTGAAAAGTATTCTATCAACTCTTCAGGAAACACATCATTCTCTTCAATTCCTGCCTTCAGCATAATTTCTTGATTGATTAGAAAAGCGTCTTTGATCTCATTCATAATTCTATCAAACATCATTCTATTCCTCTAATGGCTATCTGAATAGTCTTTTAAATTTAGAATCTAAGAACTGAATGCTTCTCCGTTGGATGATTGGATTGACAAAGGGTGTAATCCAAATGATTATCCTGATGAGTGGCTTCTGGTTCTATGCAAAAGCTGTCACTCGAAAGCAGATGCACAACCAGGTATTTTCAAACTTCCTCCAAATTGAAAATAGAGAAGAATTGATTTGATTCTAAACAGGCCTAATAGCCGTTCTCGCGCCACAAGCGGAGCAGATCAAATAATATGCTCCTCGTTCCTTAGTGATCTCAGTATCAGGACGAGTGCAGACTGGGCATATCACATAGGAATCGATGTAGCGGAGAAGGACTTCGTTCACCAGTTCTGCTGTGAACTTACCATTGAAGATTGCATTACCACCCTCAACATTTCCAGCAGTTCCAAGCTGTCCTGATACAAACTTCAAGACCTCCCTACCGGGTCGGTTGAGAACGTTGATGATGTCCTGAAAATTCTGCCACATGCTACGGTTGCCTTGGACCATCAATTGTACTTCAGGTACCTTGAATCGTTCACCAGAGCGCTTGAATGCATCTTCAGGGACTTGAGCTCTTGCTCGCTCAAGAAGGTTATCGTAGTCGTCCATAGTTGAAATTCCTCATTGAACACTATTGAAGGTATTGTTCTGGTGGCTGTTGATATCACTAACTAGCAGGAAGATATCGAGCTGGATCAATCTCACTGATCAGTCCATCAGCCAATAAGTCAAAGACCTTCACTTGGATGTCCATGGACTCGTGTCCTTTTCCCTTGAAGAAAGCCACAATGTCTTGCATATGAACCCCCTGAGGTGGAGAAGCCTCAGGATCAGCATGTAGTTCGATGAAGTTGAGGATTTGTTTTGCTACACCTCCAAGAGTTGCAGCCTTCATCCTTGCAGGAGATTGTGTGAGTAATTGTTGACCGCTTTCAGCAGTGACAGGCATTGATACACCACTACGTGTGAGAATAGCCTGATATCTCTGTACCATGTGCAAGCCCATAAAATTGGGGTCCTTTAGTTCTCGCACAATCTCTGGAATGATATAGATCTCATCTTCATATTTTCTGATTTTTCCTATGACAAGTGCAAGGATGTTTTCCTTTACATCCTTGAGTAATGCAGCATCTTCTTCACCCCACACTTTGATACGGATTGTATCTGTGCCATCATCGAGTGTGATGCTCTCAAACCGTTTTCCATCGGAATCAGCACTCTTCTGAAATCTACTCACTACAAACCCGACGAGGACCACCCGCCTAAGTTCTACACCAAGAGGAGAGATTACATGGGCACCATTTCCCTCTCCAAATTTTCCATTAACAATGTCAGACACTGATGCTCTGACTGCAGTCATTCTTTCTTGCATATGTGGGGTTCTCCTTTTCCACAACTATTGATAGGTTTCTAGCTATTTATGAGTCACGGGAACTAGTTCATCTCAGAGTGTTTGATTTATCTCTGTTTTCCTATGAAAGCTAAAAGAAATCTGAGAGCGCGCTCTGATGGGTTGATCCTCTGTTTTCTTCTAAGGCTTCATGAAGTCGTTCTAGTGATTTTTCAACACGTGAATCACTAAAATCGTGTTCCTTACAGAGTATTTTGACAATATCATTAGGTTTTGGATCAGTCCATTTGGGGGCTGAGATGTCCATCTTTGGTGGATGTAGAAAGATTTCGCGGATTTCATCATAAGGAATGTCAAATTTCTCGCCACGGTCCTTTTCAATTCCCTCGAGATTAGAATGACCCTTGACTAGCTTTAGTGCTGTCTTGGGACCAATTCCTTTGACCCCATCGTTGTAGTCAGTTCCCACGAGAATCGCAATATCGATGAGTTGTTCCCTAGATATTCCAAGTAATTTTAGATTGATGTCAAGTACTATTAATTCCGGATCTATGTTCTTATACTTCTGAGATCTAGCGACCCTTCGACGACCAGATATTGATAGGTTTCGAATCATTCTGGGACAGTTGTATAACAAAGAGTCATTGTCTTGGCTTGCACTTGCCCAAACAAGATTGTCTCTGGCCATCTGAGCAGCAATTGCCTCCCCTTCAGAAGGCGCTTGAATCACAGGTATTCCAAGGGCGTGTAATAGGTCCTTGGATTCATCAATCATAGGACCTGTGAGCCTTGAACTAGCTTGTCCGGCTCGTCTCGCATCTTCAATTCGTCCCTCTTCTTTAGCAATCTTCCATTCTTCGTATGCGCTATCACGAATCTCACGTCTTCTCTGCACTTCAGCTGCTTTCAGCTCTGGGGATTCTCCATCGAAGACATAGACTGGACTTATTCCGTTTTCGAGCAGGTTGACATTTCGGTAGAATAGACCGCTGAGATGACTTGTGACTCGCCCATGTCTATCAGTGAGTGGGGTTCCATCAGGTTGACGAATTGTTGCAAGAAAGGAATAGATAGTGTTGAAGGCATCAATAGCCAAAGTCTTACCTGAAAGATCTGTGAGCGCGAGTGTTTGTGCCTCAATAATGTCAGCGAGTTTTGTTCCCATCCAATCAACTCCTTGGAATTCACCCAAAGTATGGATATCAGGCCTTTTATTCTTTTGAGAGGAATTACACTTCGACAACTTTATAACAACTGGTCAAATCGGGGCCAAAACTGGTACAGTGTGTGTCGGTTACAACCCTTCTGGTGATGGTTTACAATAATGAAAGCTACTAGGTGTACATCTTGCCACTCTTCAATTTCCCCGCAAGAGAATAGCGTCAAGTTCCAGTGCCCATCATGTGGTGAATTTACAATTTGGCGTTGCGAATCATGCAGACGCTTTTCCAATAGATACACCTGCCCAAACTGTGGTTTTGAAGGCCCATAGAACCAGACGGAGATGAGATTCAATGGCAAGAGTAGTTATGACAATCAAGGTAATGCCGGATGGCGTAGACATAGACTTGGATGATCTCCTTGAGCGAATCAAGAGTGCTGTTCCAGAGGGGACCGATATTGGTGCAACTGAAACTCAACCAGTAGCTTTTGGCCTGAAAGCAATCCGGATGAATCTTGCACGAGAAGAGTCCATGGGTGGTACTGATGACATCGAAACTGCGATTAGCGCTATTGAAGGCGTATCACAGGTCGAAGTCGAACGAGTATCTCGCATGTAGAAAAGTGAACACTATCCAGTTCGTTCAGAATCCTGTTCTGACAGGAAAAAGGGGTATTATCAAATAATCAGTTCCTCAACAATTTGTATACTGGATTATATTGGTAGAGAAAGAAACATTGAATAGCGGATAAAAAAGGGAGTGTAATGATTCAAGGCTCCCATCCGATTTCTGAAAAAGGTAATAGTCTTGGAGGATGCTTCTAGAGTGGTCGAAATTGTACTCAAGGTCGCAGAGGCCGAACATAGAGACATTGGTAGATTCATAGTACGTATTGATGCTATGTCAATGGAGAAGCTTGGGGTGAGGACTGGAGATATTATCCAGATTAAAGGTAAGAGAATCACCGCTGCCATTGCATGGCCTGCATATCAGGGAGATAAAGGTCATGAGATCATCAGAATGGATGGGAGAATTCGAAGAAACGCGGGTGTAAGTCTCAGTGAAAAAGTGACTGTTTCTCGAGCAAATGAAGAACCAGCGAAGAGCGTGACACTAGCACCAACATCTGTTCCAATTCGACCAGAACCACGCTTCGAAGAGTTTGTTAAGAGGAAACTATTGAACTGTCCCGTCACCGTACAGGACACTGTGTTCATCCCAATTCTAGGTCGAGCAATCCCGTTCAAGGTCACTTCAATAAAACCAGCAGGTACTGTAGTTGTTCAACATTCTACAATACTTGCGATAGCTGAGAAACCAACGGGAGATGTCGTTGGAACTTCTTCTGTAACATATGAAGAGATTGGTGGGCTCTCTGATGCAATCCAGAGAATCAGAGAAATGGTCGAACTACCAATGAAACACCCAGAGATATTCAAAAGACTGGGAATAGATCCTCCCAGAGGTTTGATTTTGCATGGACCACCCGGAACAGGAAAGACACTATTGGCTAAAGCTGTTGCGAGTGAGTCGGAGGCTAATTTCGTCCACATAAACGGACCAGAGATAATGTCCAAGTTCTATGGAGAGTCAGAACAAAAACTGAGAAAACTCTTCGAAGAGGCAGAAGAGAATGCCCCAAGCATCATATTCATTGACGAACTAGACGCAATTGCTCCTAAGCGAGAAGATGTTCAGGGCGAAGTTGAAAGAAGAGTCGTTGCTCAGCTACTAGCAACAATGGATGGACTCAAGTCACGTGGACAAGTTGTTGTGATTGGTGCAACCAATCGTGTGAATGCTCTGGACCCTGCCCTTAGAAGACCAGGTCGATTTGATAGAGAGATTGAAATTGGTGTTCCGGATGAAACAGGAAGATTAGAAGTACTTCACATCCATTCAAGAGGAATGCCTCTTACTTCTGAAGGAGATGGCACCGTTGATCTGCAGAAACTGGCAAAGACTACTCATGGATTTGTAGGCGCAGATTTGCAAGCGCTTTGTCGGGAAGCAGCAATGAAGGCGCTGAGAAGATATTTACCACAAATCAACCTTGAAGATGAAGAGATACCCCAAGATGTGCTTGATGAACTCGAAGTCCATAATGGAGATTTCCTTGAAGCTATGAAAGAGATTCAACCATCAGCCGTAAGAGAGGTCTTCATCGAAGTGCCTAATGTTAAATGGAGTGATATTGGTGGGTTGGAAGATGTCATTCAGAAACTTGTAGAAGTTGTCGAATGGCCTCTAAAGAAACCTGAATCATTCCGTCGATTAGGCATAACACCGCCAAAAGGCGTGTTGATATATGGACCTCCAGGGTGCGGTAAGACATTACTTGCAAGAGCTGTAGCAACAGAGAGTGAAGCGAACTTCATTAGTGTAAAGGGACCTGAACTCATCTCAAAATGGGTCGGTGAGAGCGAGAAAGCAATTAGAGAGATTTTCCGAAAGGCTAGAACAGCTGCTCCATCAATCATATTCTTTGACGAGATTGATGCAATTGCACCATCTAGAGGCGGCGGTTCAGGAGATTTCCATCACTCAGAGAGAGTCATCAGTCAGCTCTTGACAGAGATGGATGGACTCGAATCGATGAAAGATGTCGTAGTTATTGCAGCTACCAATCGCCCAGAGCTTATTGATAAGGCGCTACTTCGTACAGGGCGATTTGATAGATTTGTGAATGTTGATGCACCTGATGCAAAGAGTAGGAAGGCAATCTTCAAGATCTACATGGCCAGTATGCCTCTTGATGATGATGTTTCAATTGATAAACTTGTGACCATGACAGACTATTTTGTTGGTGGAGATATAGAGGCGATTTGCAGAGAGGCTGGAATGAGAGCTCTTAGAGATGATATGGAGATTGAAAAAGTAAGCTGGAAACACTTTGAGGAAGCAATGAAAGATGTTCATGCATCTACCACAAAGGAGATGCTTGAGAGATTTAGGAAGTTAGATCAGATATTGCGAAGAACAATCGAAACAGACCCAGCAGCACAATCAATGTTTGCATAGCAAGAAGGTGATAATTACAAATGGCCCCATGGAACATAATGCCAATGACAAATCTAATAGTTTCGATAGTCACGAAACGACGTGGCGTTATTCTTGACGATGAACTGATTAGAGCTCTGAAAAAAGAACTTGGATCAGAACCAAGTGAGGGTGAATTGAACGGAGCGCTCCTCCAGCTCGAAATCAATGGATTAATCCATGTCAGTCAGATCACTAAGACAAAACGAAGGATTGAAGTAATATCTGACGCTCACGAGTTCCTTGCAGTAGATGAGGACTAGTTCAGATTCACTGCGGGTGCTGTTGTTATGGATAGAAAAAGAGTTCTAGCAGCAGGAAAATTCGACATTCTCCATCTTGGACATTTAGCCTATCTTCAACAAGCAAGAGAGCTTGCAGGAGAAACAGGAGAGCTAGTTGTCATTATCGCTCTGGATAAGACGATCTTGAGAGAACGGGGAGCTCCACCAGTCTTCCCTCAAGAACAGAGAAGAAAATTGGTTGAATCATTAAAGATTGTTGACAGAGCTTTGATTGGACTAGACACTGAAGATCATACAGAGATCGTTGTCAAGACTGCCCCGGACATTGTGGCACTAGGGTATGACCAATACACAGATTTGCAACGGCTTGAAGAGCGTATTTCTGAAAAAGGGCTTAACACAAAAGTCGTGAGGCTGGAAAAGAGAACAGCAGATGGTCTATGTTCATCCACAATGATTCGGAAACGCATCATCGATTTCTATCGAGAGAATGGTACTGTCAAATAGACACCTAGATAATGAGCTCCCCGCGAGCCTCTGCTTCTTTCACGAACACAGATTTCCTTTCTCTGCGGTCAATCTCTAATTTCCAAAGAAAATATGCTACAGCCATTAAGATTGATAGAAGAATCACACCACCAATAGTTTCGGGAGCGCTGGCTGGAAAATGGGTGAAGAATGCTGGTAATGGGCCTGTAATGAAATAGGGCCAATTGACAAGGATACCAAGCACATAGAGCAATCCTACTAGAGTGATTTGTTTAAGATACCCTACAGCCTGCTCGTTCTTTGTGAAGAGGACTATTACAGGTCCAAACCAGAGAAGATACCAAGGCATTACCCAGCGAAATAGGAACAACGATCCAGGAATGAGGTATAGGTACAATGGAATTAATGCGCGAATCTTCTCAATTCTGGATAAATCGCTGAATTCCTCCTTCTTTGGTATATAGCGACGGATTGTGAGGACCAGAAAGGATAGATAAATTATCAGAGGAATCAATGCCGCAATCCACACATAAGATGCCGTAGGGTCTGGCGAATAGAGGTCTGGTGTACTGAATGCTAGACCTGGAAATAGAGGATTGACTATGAATGAACTATAGCTTGAGAGATTGAATAGATGGGAAATCAGAGAGTCAAAGCTTGCGCCAAAGAACACTGGAAACACAGTTAGGAACATTGAGATAATAAACCAGATAGATGAGACAGGATTGATAAGAAAGAACATTGGAAATACCACAAAGGAATAGACCTTCGTCTGGACAGACAGACCAAGGGCAAACATAGACTTACCATGTTGTTTCTCTTTCCAAAGGACAAGTGACATCAAAAGCAGACAATCAACAATAGGTTCAAGCTTTCCTCCAGCAGCAGCCATTACAAGACCATACACAAAATAGGCCCCAAAGAATAAACGAGCCCACCGTACCTTTTCCAATTTATCACGAAGGAGAATCGCTAGTAGAGCCAGATTAAGATTGAATACCAAGACCAAGAGAAAATTCAGCCATAAGGGTTGAAGACTGTCAGGGCCAGACCCTGGAAATAACCATGTGGCTATAGCGAAGAATATCAGACCAAAGACAGGATATTCGTATTTCACGCCACCTAGATATTCAGGCAATGTGTGAAGGCCGTCATTAAAATTGAAGCCATAATAAGTATCGAGATTTTCTGCTAGCTGATCATCATCCATATTATAGACCGTGAAACCATAGATCCAGAATGCTTCACCATACATCTCATTCCGGTTTCGGTCTCGCTGGATGACCAAGCCATTCGCGATAGGAATAGCAATCATTGAAATTGCCAGTGTAAGCACTAGATACTTCCTGTATTCATAGATGCTTAGACTAATCGCTGCAAGCATGTGATGGTCAACCATTCGAGTGAGGGCTGGCCCTCTATATTACCTTTGCTAGATTAAAATTAACATGTCCATGACAACTGTAATATACCACATAGAGCTCGAGCGCATCTTAGTTGTCTACAAGCTGAGTCTTAATGGATTTTGCAAACATGGAGGACTAACACTTGGAAGAATTCATCAAGAACAATAGGTCATATGCAGTTATAGCCTGGGTGTTCATACCAGTCACAACCATTCTTTTTGAGTGGTTGTGGGCATTACCATTAATGTCATCTTGGATGGACATAGCGGTCTCCTATGTCTTGCGGAATCTCTTACTCTTTCTCATTCTCATCCTCGTTTCAAATCTGATTTTCAAGAGATTCATCCCGCGATATCATCGAGGTAGAATGATAGTCGTTGGAGTCCTTTGGCTCAGTTTCTTCATCGCATTTGATCTTCTGTTCAAATATTATTTTCAGAGTATTGACCCTGCAGTAGTACTGCAGGACTACAATCTATTCGTGGGTGGACTTCGTGGGCTTGCCCTTCTGGTGATGTTCTTTGGACCCATTCTTATGGTCCGTACGCATATTGGAGACCCAGACCTGTTTGATATGCCAATTGGAAAAATGGCAACAATTGGATTGCTTCCATCAAGTCTGAAGATTGCATATTATCGGCGAAAAGGAGCTCAGATTGGAGAGGGAGTGTCAATTGGACCACTAGCCATACTCGACTGCAAGAAGACGATTATAGGAGACCATGCAAAAATAGGAATGGCCTGTATGATTCGAGCAAACGAGTTCACAATGGGGCGGTACTCAAGCCTTGGGATGCTAGTAATTATTGATACACACAAAGTGACAATCGGCGAAGAAGTCACAATCCAAGAACAGGTGTATATTGGGGGGCTTAAGACAGACAAGTCAATTATCGAGATTGGCGACCTGTCAATGATTTTTGCTCAGAGTGTAATCAATCCCACCCATCCCATTAAGATTGGAAAAAGAGTCGGAATTGGCGGTTCGAATTTCCTGTTCACTCATGGAACTTGGCAACCGATTCTTCAGGGCTTTCCTGTTGCCTTCGGGCCAATTACTATCGAAGATGGGGTATGGTTTCCATGGCGTGTCTTTGTACTTCCCAACGTGCATATCGGAAAAGAAGCAACAATTGGTGCAGGCTCAGTGATTAATCGTGATATCCCAGCCCGTAGTCTTGCCGCCGGAGTTCCTGCAAGAGTGCTTCGAAAAGACGAGGAATACATCAAGAAATACACCGATACTGAGAAGCGAGAGATCCTCAAGGATATGCTTGTTGAACTTGTAGGATATCTTCGAATTGAGGATTGGAAAATACAAGATCCACAACTTGACCAAGACTTTGCGATGACGTCCTTTAGAACACCAAGGGGGCCTTCATCGAAACAAGATAATCAGATTATCTTCATGTTCGAAGATAAGAATGAAATCTGGGAGTTGGTGAAAGATAGAACCTTTGTGATTACACTCTTCCCACTCGATATCACAAGAGGAAGAGAACTGGAGTATAGAGGCTGTTGGTGGTTTGACCTTGAAAATAGCACATGGGGAGGACCGAGGACTAAGGTGAGTATGGTGATAAATGGATGGCTATCAAGATATGGTCACTGGATGAAATATACATCATAAAATAGGTGAGCCAATAGTGAAGGTCTCAAAGAGTGACTACTATCGAAACGAGATGGATATCCAGTATCAGCCGCCTGGAGCTCTTCAACTGGGAGTAGGTCTTGGTCTAGTTGAATATATTCCCTACCAGATTAGAAATTCCTTTGTGTCCCTTCTCTCCCTTCTACGACCGAAAGCAACAACAGATCTGAAGAGGAGAAAATTCCCAATTGATGATCTTGCAGATGAGTTAGATCCTACAACAGCAGAAAAACGTGAATTCTGGGAGAAGGAGTTTGGTGTAATAATAACTCATGATGTTGATACCAAAGAAGGCTACCGCTTTGGACTCTCGAAGTTCGTTGAAATGGAACAAGAGATGGACATGGTCTCAACGTTCAATATTGTGCCTGACTCATTTGAATACAAGATAGATCCAGATTTCATTGCGTCCTTGGTTCATGATGGATTTGATATTGGAATGCACGGACTGCATCATGATGGTAAATTTGCATTCTTAACAGAGGAAGAACAAAGAGAGAGGATTAGTAGAGCGGCAGAGTGTGCCAAGAACCTCAAACTACCCTCGATAGGATATAGAGCTCCTTGGCTTCATAGAACTAAGAGAATGGTCCAGTATCTCACAGAAACAGGATATGATTGGGATTCGTCATTCCCTGATACGGACGATTCAACCATAGGCTATGCATCTACTGGAAGTCGAACTATATTTCCATTTTATCCATTATATCGGAAAGAGGGTGGATGGATACAAAGCTCTCTTGTGGAGATACCAGTTTCAATGCCCCAAGACTGGACCCTTCTATATTACTACAAACTCTCAGAAGAGAGTATATTACGCGTGTGGAAGAAGAAGATGGAGTATATCAAGTCAAGAGGCGGCCTTGCAGGCTTCATTCTCCATCCAGACCAGGAAGACTTTGGGCACCCAAAACATCATAGAGCATACAAGGCCCTGCTGAAGATAATACAAGATGCAGATCCGGAACTATTGACATGTAGTGATTTAGCAAGACGTTGGAAGAAGAAATTTCCGCCTTCTTGATGGATTACCAGAACTATGTAAGATAGGTCGGACATGGCCAAGTATCACAATCAAGACAACCTGTGCATTTGCTCTCGTCAACGGATATCTTACCTTCATCAAGATTTAGCGCACCATGTTGACACTGTGGAACGCATGAACCACAGGCTTGACAAAGAAGCGCACGTTTGACAGCCCGGTGTAGCTTTTCTGTTAGTCTTTCAACAGCTTTTTCGCTCGGACCGCGTACGACAATGGATCCAGAACTGAATATAGAGATATGATTCGCTCCAGATACTGTTCTTAAGGCACCAAGTTCCTCAGATATTTTTGTAGTGCCAAATATCGGCATGATTCTAGAGATTCTGTTGAGATCTATGCCGGATGAAAATGAACCTTCAAGACTGAATCCAGACTTCGTACAGGGAGAAACACCCTTTGTCACATTGAGCTCAATCTGCTCACCAGCACTTTGACGGGTTGATGTGATTTTGAGACCAAGACTGTTAACAAGGTCTAATTGTCCTGGAGGGAGTGTTTTCCATCGCCAGAACCCAAGTTCAAACCATTCATCAGGAAAGCCATATCTCTGTGCCCAGTCTGCCATCTTCGTCGCCCATCGTTTATAGAGGTCGGGATGGGTTTGGCGAAGACTCTCAATCTCAGCTAGTGGAGATGCAGGACATAGATAACAACCCATTCGATGATATCCTCGATTATAGAGCGGATTGAAGTCTTCTTGCTTCTGAAATATGTACAACCATACCTCCAACGCATTCCAATTCTGAATGGGATTGGCTGAAAGTTGACCGGGAACCCATGGATTTTCTGTTATTCGCGGTTCTATTGAACGTTGAAATGACTCCAACTTTCTCTGCCCCATAAAGGAGATGGTTTCACTACCAATCTCTTCAGCAATCGCAGTAGCTGCAGGACCTAGTTTGAGAATCTTGCAACACCACCGAAAATCCCTCGCGGGAGGGCCAAAGATATCAACAGACTCCCAAAAGCGTTCACCAGCTTTTTCACCGATTATCTGTACATCTCGCTTCTTGGCAAAATTATCAATGAACTCAACAGTTTCAGGAAGTTCAATACCTGTATCCATAAAAAAGAGAGGTGGTTTCTCGCTTGTAGCGTTCTCAACAATGAGATAAGTTGCAAGTGAGTCCTTTCCACCACTAAATCCCACAACTGCGGGTAGACCAGCATTCTTCTCGATGACTCTTCGGACAAAAGTAATGGCTTCTTTCTCTATGCGATCAAGGTCATTTTCATTTGCAGCAACAGCTTCATCCCATGTTGCATATTTCAGATTTACTGCAGAAGGAACTGCATCAGATACATCACGTATCTTTACTGCAAACCCCTTGGTTTCTCTTGCCATAGCAACTCCACTCATTCGGGCAATGCCCGAACCTACAACAAGACCATCTGAGTCGATAAGCCAGACCTCGTCATCTACTTCAATTCCAGAGTCACATCCCTGGACTCCAGGAAGCATCAAGTTGGATCCATCTTTAAGGTACTTTAACACACCATCATGCAGAGAGACCCATTTCTCCTTGCTTTCCTTCCCTATTCGACGAGCACCTTCAAGTGACAGAAGAAACGTGTAATGACGGCTTGGAATATCGAAACGCAGTCTCCCAAGAATGTGACCGTCCAAGACTATCTCGTACATTGCATCGAGAGAAGACACCTTGTTTAGGACTACAGTCTTTGTGGGGGGAATAATTGCAAGTCCGACGCCTTCTCCAAACTGTGAATCGATTGTATCAATGATCCTCTTGAGATGACCATCCATGGCTGGGAAAGGATCCCCGGGAGGAGAGAGTTCCACTTTTCGAGGAATCGTGTCGCAAGTGCTGCATTTGGTTTCAGCAATTCTTGGTACATTACATGAGTCACACCAAAAGAACCGAATCTTTGCTAAATAGGGTGCATGGCCTCTTCGAAACTTCTTGCGACTATGTCTTCCTCTAGCCAGTTGATACAACTCCAATCAGTATATTTTTGTCAGTCTGAGCATCTAGCCCATTTTCACCTTTCGATAGGGATGTCCAGTTCTTTCAGTAGTTTAGCAGTGGGTTTTCCATCTTTATCCCATCCGCGAAGAGAGTAATACTCGGGGAGCATGACATCAATATGCGCAATGCGTTTCCTTGAGCCACCTTCTGGAAGGGGTGAAGAAAATCTTGGTGGGAGGGCATCATCACTCTTGCCAAATCCCTCGCGATTGTTGAATAACCTCTCAAGGTTCCATACTCTAGCACCAATTCTAAGCAATTCTCTTCCGTCGATAGGCAATCCTGTGCTTGCTGCAAGCATTTCAGCATAATCATCAACGGTCCACGCAAAGTTAGTGAATCTACAGACAACCATACAGTCCATTGCTGCAGAGAGATTCTGAAATAGAATAACCAGGTCAGCTTTGCCTTCAGTCTTGTCACGATCAACTGTCACTGGAGTCCCCATCACCTCAGGACCAATTAGATAGGATCTAAGGTGGCAACCGCCTCTGTTCGACGTTGCATAACCAAGAGCATGACCTTGAACGCCCCGAGGGTCATACGCAGGGATCTCAAGACCTTTTACTTGCATGGCCAATTCAGGAGCTCCGTATTTCTCAGCAAACACCTTAGAGCCTCTACCCAATTCAACTCCCAGACCTCGTGCATAGGCAATATCTTCTAGAAGTTCAAGAATACCTGTAGTGTCCCCAAATTTTAGTGAGTGCTCAAGCTTCCCTCTCTGAACCAATTCCATTGCACAACCAATAGTACTACCAACAGATATTGTGTCTATACCCATGTGATTGCATTTCTCGTTTGCCAAAGCAATCCACTCGAGATTATTAATGCCACATTGAGGGCCGAGAGCCCAGATTGACTCGAATTCTGGACCTCCAACAGTACGTCCTTGAATACGACTCATTCGTCCACAGCCAATTGGACATCCAAAGCAATTGTAGGATTTGTCCGCAAATCGTTCCAGAAGCTTTTCTCCGGACACTCCATCGGCATCATTGAAGGTACCTTCTTGAAAATTATAGGTGGGGAGCATACCAGCTTCATTGATCACATTGACGAGAACTGGAGTTCCATAGATTGGAAGGGATTTATCAGTCACTGGATTCTTCTTAATCAGTACACGTGAATGCTCTACAGCTGCTCGAAGCTGCTCGGGGTTACTGACCGCTATATCCTGTGTGCCACGAACAACTATTGCTTTGACCTTCTTGGACCCCATTACAGCCCCTACACCACCACGCCCTGCAGCCCTGTGTTTGTCAGTAATAATAGCAGCAAGATTAATCATATTTTCGCCAGCAGGGCCTATACAGACGACCTGTGCCTTTTCATCTGTTTCTGCTAGAAGTTTCTCAGTCGTGACATCAGTGGTCTTGCCCCATACCTTAGAAGCATCACGTATCTCTACATCCCCATTGTTAATCCACAGATAGACAGGCTTCTCTGATGCACCAGTCAGAACTATTACTGCAATTCCAGCACGACGAAGTTGAGCTCCGAAATATCCACCTGCATGGGAATCAAATATTGTTCCAGTAGCAGGTGACTTTGTAATTACCACAAAACGGCCAGAAGTGGGCACTGAAGTTGCAGTTGTAGGGCCTATTGCGAAGATGAGCCAATTATCTGGTGATAGTGGATCGATACCAGGAGCGAGATTATCATATAACAGCTTGACACCTAGGCCTCGACCACCAAGATAATTTCTGTATAGATCCTCAGGTATTGGTTTCCGTTCGATTTTCTTTTCATTAAGGGATACGTAGAGGATGGTAGAATCAGAGAATAGCTGGGATGATGAATCAGACAATTATTAAACCTCCTAATCAGTGAACACATTCTGGTCCTTATCAGGACATGTCAGGCAACGTTGTTTGTACCAGAGGTACACTTCCTTCGGTTGTTTTGAAAGATTTGCCATACGACTGGGACAGGTCCAGCAGGGTTTGTCAGGTTGCATCCAAGAATCACTGTATTGGACCCAACGATAGTCCTCGATTATTGCAATGCCTGAGCTCGTGCCAATTCTGTTTGCTCCAGCATCAACAACTCTGAGAGCTTCCTTGAAAGTGCGAATTCCTCCTGCTGCTTTCACACCCATATCTGGCCCAACGGTTTCACGCATCAATCGAACATCATGAGGTGTTGCGCCCATGGGTCCAAATCCAGTAGAGGTCTTGACAAAATCAGCTCCGGCTTCCTTGCATATCAGGCAAGCTTTTACCTTTTGGTCATCTTTCAAGAGTCCTGTTTCGAGAATAACTTTCACGTGTGCGTCCCCAGATGCAGCAACAACTGCTTCGATATCACTCTTAACGAGGTCAAAGTTCTCATCACGGAGAGCTCCGATATTCATTACCATATCAATTTCATGAGCACCCAAGGCAACCGCTTCTTTTGCCTCTATAGCCTTCACTTTGGAGAGTGTGGCTCCAAGGGGAAATCCGACAACACAGCAGACTTTCACTTCTGAGTTCTTCAAGAGTTCAGCAGCATACTCAACATGTACAGCATTGATACAAACTGCGGCAAAGTGATAGTCTATCGCCTCTTCACAGAGTTGCTTAATCTTGCTTCGTGTTGTTTCTGGTTTCAGTACAGTATGATCAATTAGCTGAGCCAATTCTTCCACAGAGAGGACCATAGGTAAGCCTCCGGATGTGGAAAAGAACCTCAGTCTGTATTAACCCTTCGAATTGGTATCTGAAGGAATCATCTTCCTCCAAGGCATGACTTGATATCATCAAGAACCTCTTTTTGTAGTCGAATGACATCATGAACCTCTATTTCTTCTGCTTCTTTTACCACAGAATTAAGCTGGACAACAGTACCAACAGCATCCACCTTTGAAAAATCAACAGGAAATTCAACTTCAGCACCTTTTACGATAAGTTCTGAGCGAATTGGATGAAGTGCAATTCGTATACTTCGTACTATCCCAATACGCCGAGCCCTATTGTCAAGCACTTCCTTCCCCAGTAGTCGACCTGGCATCTTTAGCTCATAGAGTTCTGCTTCGATGCTTGGCATTGGTTCCTTGGCTGTAGTAGTCATCATATCTAGACTCCTTGTTCTGTAAGATGTATTTGTAGGAGGCTTTTTACAGTGAGTATTATCTCATTAGTAAAGATTCGTCCGGTCTCTGAGGCTATTTTCATGACTGAACCTGATAGATATGTTACAAGGCCTCTGATTAAAGCCAAAACAGTGGATTACAGGGCATATCAGGTCAACCTTGCAGAAATTGCCGCAAAGAAGAGCACAATGATTGTATTGAGTACAGGACTTGGAAAGACTGTAATTGCAGCCCTTGTAGCGGCAAAAAGGTTAGAACTCTATAACGATTCAAAAGTATTGATTCTTGCGCCATCAAGACCTCTTGTGGACCAACAAGCGCGTTACATGAGAAGAGTGCTAGATCTGGATGAAGATACGATTCTCTGTCTGACTGGACAGGACTCGCCAGAAACTCGAAAGAGTTCGTGGCAGGATGGAAAGGTCATTGTCATGACACCTCAAGCACTTCAGAATGATCTCATTCAGAGAAGCTACGATCTATCTGATGTGTCACTGATTGTTTATGACGAAGCGCACCGCGGCGTGGGTAATTATGCATACACGTTTATTGCAGAATTATACGAAAGGCATGGAAAGAACCAACTTTCACTTGGTCTCACAGCCTCCCCTGGGCATCAAGCTGAGCAGGTAAAGACAGTGTGTGAGAATCTTAGCTTGGTCCATGTTGAAGTACGAAATGAAAAGAGCAAGGACGTAAGAGATTACATTGTATCTGTCGACTCTGAAGTACATTATATCAGATTACCCTCTGAGATTGAGGTCTTAAGGGACATTCTTTACTCCCTTATTGAGGAATACAAAGCACCAGTTGGAAATCATGGTTTTAATTTACCTGAGAGTCGAAGGATGACTCGCAAAGAGATTCTCAGAGTACAGAGTGCTGTGAGAAAAGAGATTGGGTCATATACAAGCCCACCGAGAGGGTTATATCTCGTTATCAGAAATCTTACAGCATTATTGAGAATTGTCCATCTCATTGAATTTATTGGAACGCAGGGATTAGCACCCACACAGAGATACATCCGAGGGATGTATGAAGAGATACGCAATAAGAAAAGCTCCAAAGGTGTGAAAGACCTTGTCACAAAGGCTGAGTTCGTTCAATTTGAGAACCTCCTTCAAGCCCTTATATCAAAAAATCATAGGCATCCAAAAGCAGATTCAATTCTTGAGATAGTGAGTGAACAGCTCTCGGTTAATCTTGATTCTCGAATCTTGATCTTTACACGTTTTCGAGATACTGCTATTGAGGTCACTGAAACACTGGAGCAATTGGATGATGTGAGAGTGAGTCGCTTCGTTGGCCAAAGCTCGCGAGGTTTAGATAAGGGATTCACCCAGAAGAAGCAGGTTGAGGTGCTGGACGGATTTAGAAACAACGAGTTCAATGTTCTCGTGGCAACCCAAGTTGGTGAAGAGGGATTAGATATCCCTGAATGTAATCTCGTTATTTTCTATGATTGTGTTCCATCAGTTGTGCCCTATATTCAAAGACGAGGCCGTACAGGGCGTCGTTCACCAGGAAGAGTAGTGATTTTCGTAGCAAAGGGAACTCATGATGAATTCTATCATTGGAGTGTGATGAGTAAATTGAAGAAGATGCCAAGAGCCCTAGAAGATGCAGAAAAGGAGGAGGAGGAACAGAAACAGACTAGTTTGGAAGAATTTGCGGATGATGAAGTAAATGATGAGTCTGAAGTTCCATTTTCTAGCATAGCCCCTAGGAAGGAGGAGCCAGAAAATATCAAACTCATTGTAGATTCCCGCGAATTGCCAACAGCTGTTGCCCGAGAACTGGCTCGCTTGAATATTGAGATTTCAGGAGAGAGTCTAGAGATAGGAGACTATGTTGCATCTGAAGATGTTGCGGTTGAACGGAAAGAGTCTGCAGACTTCATACAATCATTAATTGACGGACGCCTCTTTGTTCAATTGACTGCGCTTCGATCAGCATACCGTCGACCGGTCTTGATCATAGAGGGCGAACAGATAACAGGTCTAAGAGCTGTAAATCCAGCTTCAATATACGGTGCGCTAGCATCCATTGCAATCCGAATCCAAGTACCAATCATATGGACACGAAATGCTGAAGAAACAGCTAATGTTCTGTATCGTATTGCGCATCTAGAACAGGTGACCTCGAAAAAACCACTTCGTACTCGTTCTGGAGAAACTAAAGGAAGTGATGCGGAGGCGCAGGAATATATTCTATCGGGATTCCCAGGAGTTGATACCGTAACATCTCGAGCTTTACTCACAGCATTTGGATCTCTTGAGAGAATCTTTTCTGAAGATGTCAAGAGTCTGCAGAAAGTAAAGGGTGTGGGACCAAAGATAGCATCTAGAATACTCAGATTGCTTCAAGTTGAGTATCCGGAGTATAAGAAGAAACCAGAGTAAATATTGGAATCTAATAGACTCGAGGATTCTTACCCTCGCCTCGTCGGTATGCCTCTCTAAGACCATCAGTAATCTTTCGACTGGATTTCCAGTATTCTTCGTAATCAGTTTGATTTAGTCTGACTACACTAAGAATTCTACGAAAGACAACATAGAGTGCTGGGTCAATCTCACAGGCCTCTTTGAGTGATTCTTTTGCACGTTCAAGACCTGTTAAATAAATTCTATCACGTAGAGTCATTGCGTCTGCAATTTCGCGTATTTCATCCTCGCTCTCGAATTGAAGACCGAGATTTTTCATTGTGGCAACAATGTCCAAGGTCTTGTCAAGATCGTAACCATTTCTCGTAGGAAGACCGTCCATATTACCAGTAGTAATGAATACATTCTCAGCTGTAGCACGCCATAGCTTCTGCATTATGTGGCTATCACCATTTCCAGCTGGTTCGTATCCATCTTGTTCAACCAGACCGCACTTTTCAAGTTCTTTGATGTGGTAACGAACAGTCTGAGGTTTGACCTCTTTTTCTGGATCTTGGGCAGATAGAAACTCAACGAGTTCAGAGGTCGACATTCGCCTTGCTCGCAATGCATGAAGGATTTGTCTTCGATGTTCATCACTTAGTGCCTTGTACGCATCGATTGCCTGTTCTCCTGTCAGAATCTTGAGAGTTTCAAGTGGATTTGGCCCATGCATAGAATGTCTTCTCCATTTTTTTCAATTCGTACAAGCGTGTTTCTTTAATGTCCTCGACGGCTAATAGCCAAGAGGCTACTAGCGTCGGTGTTTTCGTTTTATCACAAAAAACGGATTTCAACGTGCTTTATGCAGGCACGTAAATCCATTGTCGCATGTCTTGCAGACATGGAACACGTTTGATCAATCGCTTCTTCAGAAGTTTTCGAAGTGCATATCTCACAGTTCGTGGTGCAAAGGAAACCTTGTCCAGTAGTTGTTTTGGAGTTACACCATTTTGACCACTGCTTCGTAGAATATCCAGGACAATCATTTGGCTCTTAGTGAGCTTCATGCTCTTGAGCTCTTCCTGAAGTTCAATATCGCTCATCATTTTGTATTACCTTCCCTATAATTGGGTTAAATTGGACGAGGCGCTGTATGACAGTTTTTGCCTCAATCAACTAATCATTTGAATAAGAAAAGTTCCTTATTAACTTATCGCCGTCTGGAAAAGTTGTAACGCGGTGTGTGACTGCGTTATTAACATTGTTAATTCCTCGTATTATACGAAACTACCAGCTAACAGCAGTATAGGCATCATCATATCATGGATTGACATTTTCTTACTGACGTTATGCTTCCAATTGTACAGTTGTTGTATCTGCAAAGCCTTTAATGTGGCAGAAGAGACAACAATCGCGACTCAAGATGAAGAAAGCAGTAATCATGGCAGCCGGAGATTCTACCCGGATGTTACCTCTATCTGCAAAACGACCGAAACATCTACTTCCCATTGTAGGAAAACCCTTGCTTTTCCATACAATAGAAGGATTGGAAGAGGCTGGCATTAAAGAGATTCTAATTATCTGTGGATATCATGAGGAGAAGTTGCGAGAAGCTGTAGAATCAAGAAAATGGGACAGATCTTCTATTTCCTTCATAACACAGGGAGAACGAAAAGGAACAGCTCATGCTGCAGGTCATGCAAGAGAGTTCGTTGGTAATGATTCAGCTCTCTTGATGAATGGAGATATTATGGTAGGACCAGGATGCTTTAGCGGGTTAATCAAATATCATGAGAAATCGGATTTTGAACTCACACTATCCGTGAGAGCGATAGAAGACCCAAGTGCATATGGTGTAGTACTGGTAAAAGATGGGAAAGCTGTTGAGTTGATTGAAAAGCCAACAAAGGATCAGATGGTCAGCAATCTTGTGAATGCAGGGCTCTATGCAATCGGAGAGTCACTCTGGGAGGCCATCGAAAAGACAAAACTATCACCAAGAGGAGAATACGAGATAACTGATTCATTGAGGATGCTAATTGAGAGAGGCAATGTTGGAGGATATACTCTGCCATCATGGTGGTTAGATATTGGCAAACCTTGGGATTTACTAGTAGCCAACGAAATTATCCTAAAGCAGATGCCCAGTAAAAATCTTGGATCTGTTGAAGATGGAGCGGTTATCAAGGGAGAGAATGTGATAGAAGCAGGCGCAATCATAAAGAGAGGGGCATACATCGAAGGACCAGTCTTCATTGGAGAGGGAGCAGTAATAGGGCCAAATTGCTATATCAGGGCATACTCATCGATAGGTAAAAAGGTCAAGATAGGAAATGCTGTTGAGATAAAGAACAGCATAATCATGGACAACACAAAAGTTGGACACTTGTCATATGTGGGCGACTCGATAATTGGTTCAGGTGTCAATTTTGGTGCTGGTACCATCATTGCAAATCTACGACATGATAATTCTTCAGTGCTTGTCACCGTTAAAGGAAAACGACAGTCCTCTGGAAGGAGAAAACTAGGAACGATAATTGGAGACGATGTCAAGACAGGTATTGGTACATCGATTGCCCCAGGCGTAGTAATCCATCAAGATTCGCGAACAGGAATCGGAGTCATTGTCGACAAAGATATTGAGCCACATAGACTCGTTATTGTGAAACAGAATCAGACTGTGATAGACTTAGAGACCTCCAAATGAGGTTACAATGTTGGTGTCAAAGACCATAACAGAGTTCAATGCAATCATCAAAAATACGAGCCAAGTTGATGTTCTCTTTGGCTATTGCTACCCATCAACATATCGTGCTGGTATGACTGGATTGGCTCTGCACATTCTGTATTCAGCATTAAATGCAAGGAATGATACATCTTGTGAACGATATTTCAGATATCAAACTCAGTCCCCAGTATTATCAATAGAGACCGGTCGTCCATTGAGAAACAATCACATTATCGGTTTTACACTTACATATGAGGAGGATATACTCAATCTCGTTCAGATGATCGAGATGGGGGGGATACCAGTACTTTCTATAGATCGGACAGCAGAAGACCCTGTAGTCATTGTTGGAGGACCAGTGGTAAGTGCAAATCCTGAACCTTATACAGACTTTATCGATGCTTTTGTGATTGGGGAGGGCGATGTGGTCATTCATAATATCATTGAATCAGTAAAGGATGCGGAGTCACGAGATGATGTTATTGCAGCAATGGCAGAAATAGAGGGAGTATATGTACCAAGAATTACTCAATCATCAGTTAGTCGAAATATAATCATTGATCTCGATTCGTTGGTATATCCGACAAGGCAGATTATCCCAGACGTTGAAGATGGGTCAGCCTTTGAACCTGTGTTTGGTAAGTCATTCCTACTTGAAGTGACCCGAGGGTGTGGGCATTCGTGTCGATTTTGTCTTGTAGGGCATATATGCCAACCGAGAAGAACTAGATCACTGGATTGTTTGAAGAAACTCGTAGAAACTGGTATGCAACATACTCCTGCAAAGAAAGTTTCGTTGATCGGGTCGTCATTAGGGGACCTTGATAGTCTAGAAGACCTGGTCTGTTGGATAGTCAATAAAGGCTTGGAGGTTTCGGTTCCATCATTACGAGCTGACTCTGTTTCTGAGAACCTCTTAGACTGTCTTGTCAAGGGAGGTCAGCGTACTCTTACAATAGCTCCAGAAACAGGTTCCGAAGTTCTGAGGAAGAACATGGGAAAGGGACTGAGTGATTCTGATATTTATGAAGCAGTAGGGTATGCAGAGAGAGTTGGTTACAATTCTGTGAAGTTGTATTTTATTATTGGATTGCCAGAAGAAACCCCTTCTGATATTGCATCGACTATACATATGGTCCGTGAGATAGCTAACAAAACATCAATGAAGGTAACCGTAAGTGTAAACCCCTTTGTTCCTAAGGCGCAAACACGCTGGCAGCTTGAACCTCAACCAGAAATTATGGTACTTCGAAAGAAAATCAAAGAGATTGAAGAGGGATTAAGAAACACTCCACGAGTTACAGTGGAAACTCTTGATTTAAGGAGTGCAAGAATTCAAGCAGCTCTATCAATAGGAGATAGGTCTCTCGGGAAAGTCATTAAGGCCGCAGCTAGGTACGGAGGTTTCGGCGGATGGAGAAGGGCAGAAAAAGAAACAGGCGTGCCCTTCTTTTCACTGGCTAACAACACGGAGAGGCGAAAAGAAAACCTACCTTGGAGCTTTCTTCAGTGATTCTGCCTCTAAATGGACCCATTGCGTCTTGAAAAAGCTCTTAAGTCAATCCTAGGAAGATACTCCTGAAAGATGCTATGGCAGTGACTGGCCACATGTATCTGGTGAGAACTAATGACAGAAGACGAAGAGTTTCGTCAGGCCTTCCCATCCCTTACCAAGGAACTTGAGGAGGGTACTACACAGTCTTTCAAGATAGATGGTGTTCGAACAATGTCTGAAGAATCCGAACAAGACCAGGAGAAACAGACATTCACTCCTGATGTTATAGACTATATACGACGCTGTGATACAGTACCACAAGCTATAGAGATAGTCGATTTCCTAGCCAAACAGGGAGAAATTTCCGCCTCACAAGCCAAGGCTATCAAGAGTCAGCTCAGGGCTGAGGGAATACGAAGTTTTGGTGCCAAAAAGGAGAAAGATCACTACTTGCATCATGGACTAGAGTAATCTGTGAACTGCGTGACCTTGTGGTTTGGAGCAAAATCAGAAGTTCCAGTTTTCTAGTAGTTTAATTATCAACAGGCCATACTCTAGAGCGGATTACTAAGAGTGTGTAAACTTGGTAATCTGGGGGAAATTATGTTGTCTAATGCGAGTGTGAAACAACTCAAGTATATCAAAATGGTTGTCTTTGAAAGACTTAAGGAGGTAGATCTTACATCATGGCAACATGCTTGTAAATCACTAGCTCCACCAAAATATAGCAATACTACTCGAGAGGAGTGGTTTGAAGAAAATAAGTTCCGCGTTAGGATAGGGAAAGAGATTATTGATTTTGTAGAAGAAACAAGCAAATCATTACATCAAGAGCCACAAATCTCGAGTATGCGCATTGCAGACATCAAATCAGCAATCGTAAAAGGGATTCGAGATGCGGAGTCATCACAGGGAATTACCTCGTACTTGTTGAATGAAGTGAAATTGGCCGCACTCAGAACATTGGTTAGATGGGCGGACTCTCCAAAGAGAATGAAAGATCTTGAACATAAATCTACAAAGATTTCTAGGAGAGTGAACAAAAGAGGACGGAAAAAAGAGAAAGGAAAACATAGACCTCCTGAACTCAATATTATGAAACAACTGGAGGTCCTTGATAAAGATAAGATTAGACTCACTTCAACTCTTACGAACAACTACATACATCCGTATCAAAACATCACGATTGAATTAGATATTGATCCAAACTTGGTCCTTACTCGTGTTACTCCATACAGTTGGTTACCTAATGAGAAATTAATTCACGTAGGTTTTCTAGAAGCAGGACTAGGAATTGACCCACTTGATGCATCGTTTGTGATGGATTTTGATGTTCGAAAAAGGAGTAAATCATTTTACATTGGTTTCAAAGTCCTCTATGATAATTGTGACAGGGGGATTGTAGACGAAACCGATCTCTCTCGTACAACATTGCAACTCTTCTAAGTTCAAATACCAGATAGAGTATGAACAAGTTCTCTGAGATAGTCTGAGGACCTCCATTTCATTATCTCCTTGTAGGGATTATCACTCTCTGAGGCGAAGTGAGTAAGTACTCTAAAGAGATCGCCTTTGAACCCAGAAACTCCATGTATCTTATAGCCTCTCGATGAGAGTGCGTGTACGATTCGATGGTTCGCAGGGATGAATACCACTCCATCCCCGGCTAGAGTGTCATTGAACACGATTATTGTGGATGATGATGATGACAACCAGTCCACGCCTAATGCGGACAGATAGTTCTTACCAAGAGCTAGATAGATGAGATCGTATCTATCCTCACAGAGACTGGTAAAGTCATCTTGGATTGACAGTTTTTCAGCACGGTCCAGTATCTCTGATTTCTTCATTTTTGAAAAACTACAGTCATAGGGAGGAATGACTTCATTTTCATAGATAAGACCAAATCCTGCAGATATAATGACTAAGGTCACATCAGCTCCATCAATCTTCCGCAGAACATCCACACCGTTTACAAGTTGTTGTGCCTGAAATCCTATGTACATATCCCTTGCTGGATAGGATTGTGCCTTGAACTTCTCACGCCACGTAGCTAGATCTACCTTAGACGTGATGTCCTTGCATGTGGGTGATTTAGGACTTGATTCGCGTTTCCTCTTGCCACAGCTACCCACGACTAGAATTCTCACGAAAACTCCCACTCATAAGTAGACTGTAAATGGTACTATAAGAACTCCTAGTTCTAGTTTGGTCGATACAGAGCCTGTTCTTTTGCCCAGGATATAGTTTCCGGGTCAATTCTCTTTAGTTCTCGTTCTGGAAAGTCACTGAGAAGATTCCAACCAATGTCCAAGGTCTGCTCAAATGAGCGGTCCTCGAACTCTCCTTGATTGATGAATTCGGTTTCGAACCGGTCTGCAAATTTCAGGTATTTCTGGTCTCGATCTGTCAATGCTTCTGCACCAACGACAGCAACAAGGTCACGGAGATCACGACCTTCGGAGTATCCATAATAGAGCTGAGCCTGTATCTCTTTGTGGTCAAAGCGCGTCATTCCCTCACCAATTCCTTCCTTCATGAGCCTGCTGAGGGATGGGCCTGGATCAATCGGAGGATAGATACCACGTCTATGCACACCACGACCTACTATTATCTGACCCTCTGTGATGTAACCCGTTAAATCAGGAATAGGATGGGTCATGTCATCTTGTGGCATTGATAGTATAGGCATTTGGGTGATGGTTCCCTTACGACCTTTAATACGTCCTGCGCGTTCATAGATAAGACTCAAGTCCGTGTATAAATAACCAGGATAGCCACGACGACCAGGCACCTCAGACCTTGCTGCGCTTATCTCCCGCAGAGCCTCTGCATAGTTTGTCATGTCGGTAAGTATGACCAGAACATGCATGTCTGCAGTGTATGCTAAGTATTCAGCAGCAGTAAGTGCAGCACGAGGTGTGATTATTCTCTCTATAGCTGGATCATTAGCAAGATTGAGAAATAGAGTAGTATGTTCAAGAGCACCTGTTTCTTCGAATGAGTCCATGAAGTACTGTGCTTCAGTTGCTGTGATTCCCATAGCACCGAATACTATGGCAAAATCACTCTCTTCTCCAGGTATTTTTGCTTGTCGTACAATCTGAGCGGCAATTCTATTGTGTGGAAGGCCAGAACCTGAGAAAATGGGTAGCTTTTGACCACGTACTAATGTATTTAGACCATCTATTGATGATAGACCAGTCTGTATTGGTTGACGTGGGTACTGTCTTGCATAAGGATTGATAGGTGAGCCATAGATATCCCAATGATCCTCTGCTGTTAGGGGAGGACCCTTATCAAGGGGATTTCCAGCACCGTCCAAAACTCTTCCAAGAATTTCAGTTGAAACTGGGAGGCGCATTGTTTCTCCGGTGAATCTTACAGACGTCAAATCGGTATCTAATCCACTTGTACCTTCAAAGACTTGAATGACTGCTCTGTGATGTCCTGTTTCAAGAACAGTCCCAGTGAGAAGCTCGCCATTTGGTGCTCGAATCTTGACCACTTCGTTGTAGGCCACATCATGTGTTTGCTCCACAACTAACAGTGGACCACTAACATCTGAAACGGTGCGATAGACAATAGAGGATTCCTTAGACATCTTAGAAACCGCCGAGGCCTTTTAGATAATCGACAGCGGCTCGTAGTCTTAGCGGAGTTTTAAGAGTTGCGAAGTGCATCTTATAATAACAATGGGGTGATGTGGAAGAAGACAAGTACAGGTGCAAGCATGAGAGACCTCACTATGAGTGATTGTCCTCTTGATTTGAGTTCGTTTGTGCTAGGAGTAAAATAGAGAATTGCACCTGTTAGGCAGCAGACCCCTGCAATTACCTCACCGACCCACACCAATATGTACATGATCTCGTAATCAGTCATTCCAAAGAACTGCAACCAAGCAGATGTTGCACTCTCCATAGTAACTGGCTCAACAGTTGAAAATGCTCCAAAGATATTGATAACTAGAGGTCCGCCAAAATAGAAGATTACTCCAGCAACGACAAGAAGTTTTGCTAGACCATCGCTAAGACCAGTTGCATACAATATCAGACCGATAAGAAGTAAGAGAAGATACCCACGAATAGCAAAGGCAAAAAACACGTTCAATATCTGAGTCAATGCAGCCAAGAGATCAGAGGGGAGTGCAAAATCGAAAGGTGACTGTGCAAAGAGGATTAGTTTTGTTAAAGCGAACATTGAACTCACAGTATAGATTAGGTATCTGCAGATTTAATGCCCACCTAAACCAGTAATGATCGCAGAACTTCAAAATCACTCTTCATCAAGGCCTTGGCTTTTGGAAATCGTAGTGCTGCTGCTGGGTGATATGTCATAAAGAAGATTCGACCCTTTGCTTCAAAATAATCACCGTGAGAATCGGAGACCTTCCATGGTCCGACAATTGAGGATATAGCTACCCCTCCAAGAAGTACGACGATCCGGGGATCAATCAACTCAATCTGTCTATCAATATATGGTCTACACGCTTCAATCTCAGATTGTGTTGGTGTTCGGTTATTGGGGGGTCGTGACTTTAAGACAGACGTAATGAAGACGCGCTCTCTGGTTAGACCAATACTTTCAATCATCTCCGTCAATAATTCGCCGGACCGCCCTACAAAGGGTCGACCAGTAGCATCCTCTTGAACACCTGGAGCCTCTCCAATGAACATGATTCTTGCATGTACTGGTCCCTCGCCAGGTACAGCCTGTGTGCGTGTCTTATGAAGAGGACAGAGGGTGCAGTTTCTGATAGACTCATGTAAAGCTAGTAGTTCCTTTTCTCTAGTCATTTCAATAATATTGTGGACCGCGATACCGATAAAGCCAACGTTTTCGATTACACCAAAGATTCAGAGAGGAAACCAGATTCTGAGAGTTCTTGGAAGAGCGATTGAAATTCGCGTTCCATCTTCTTCTCGATAGCATTCATCTGCTCTTCAAAAGAGTCCCAGGGCATAATTTTCATGCGAGCAATATTATCGAGGATACTTAGCTCAAGGATTCTTCGAACCTGAACCCCCATCTTTACTGCAGCTGTCATCTTACGAGTGAATCCAATAATCACTCTTAGCATCCGATAGGTCTTACTAATCGGCGAATATGTATCAATCTCGTGAATTGCACTCTGTGTTAGGAAGTCTTCCTTGATCATTCGTGCAGCTTCTAGTACTGCGCGTTCAGATTCAGGAAGTGCATCAGGTCCGACAAGTTGGACTATCTCTCTCAATTCCTGATCCTTTTGTAGAATAGCTAGGGATTCCTTCACAAGATCTGGCCAGTCATCGCCTAGATGTTCACGATGCCACTTCTCTAAGTTTGAGTGATAGAGAGAATAACTGGTAAGGGTATTGATAGCAGGGAAGAATCTTCTGGCTGCCAAGTCCTTATCCAGTGCCCAGAAGACCTTGACAATTCGTAGCGTAGCCTGCGTCACTGGTTCAGAGAAGTCTCCTCCAGGAGGAGATACTGCACCACAGAGTGTGATTGAACCAAGTCGGCTATCCGAGGCCAACGTTTCAACTCTTCCACCTCTCTCATAGAATTGAGCTAGACGTGAACCAAGATAGGCGGGATAACCTTCCTCTGAGGGTAATTGACCAAGTCTTCCTGATATTTCACGTAGTGCTTCAGCCCATCGAGATGTTGAGTCAGCCATCAATGCAACATCGTATCCTTGGTCTCGGAAGTATTCTGCAATTGTAACTGCAACATAGATTGAGGCTTCTCGGGCAGCGACAGGCATATTTGACGTGTTTGCTATTAGGACAGTACGTTCCATAAGTGGTCGACCGGACTTTGGATCTTTTAGATGAGGCCACTCTTCAAGGGCCTCAGTCATCTCGTTTCCTCGTTCACCACATCCGACGTAAACAACTACTTGAGCATCAGCCCATTTAGCAAATTGGTGTAAAGTAACAGTCTTTCCTGTACCAAAGCCACCAGGAATTGCTCCAGTACCTCCCTTTGCCTGGGGCATAAAGGTGTCAATAACTCGTTGCCCGGTAAGTAATGGTGTGTCCATTGGTACACGATCTTTGAAGGAGCGGCCAACTCTGACAGGGGTTCTCTGCATCATTACAACTTCGTGAATGTCACCATGCGAACCCTTGACCTTACAGATTGTGTCAGTTATAGTATAATCACCTTTGGATACAATCTCAGTAATCTCACCTGAGACTCCAAGTGGAATCATGATCTTTGATTTGAGAATGCCAGTTTCTGGTACCTCTCCAATAATGTCGCCAGGAACAACGGTTTCACCGACTGCCTTGGAAGGAGTAAAAGACCACTTTTTCGTTTTATCTAAGCCTTCTACATTAAGTCCTCTTGATATGAAATCTCCAGACATATCACGGAGAGTGGGTAGTGGACGTTGAATCCCATCATATATTGATCCAAGTAAGCCAGGTCCAAGTTCTACAGAGAGAGAGTCACCAGTAGAGATAACGGGTTCACCGGGAGCCACCCCGGATGTTTCCTCATATACTTGTGTTGTGAACTCATGGTCACCTACCTCTATGACCTCACCAATCAACTGCTGATTACCAACTCGTACAACCTCGTACATTCGAACTGATGGTAAACCAGAGCATTTCACTACAGGGCCTGCAATAGTTTCGATTCTTCCAATCTGTTTCGTCAAAGTTCACAACCCCGTCATAATTCTCCTAGATGTTGATTTCAATTCCAACTGCTCTCCGAATCATTTCCTTCAGGACCGCTTCGTAAGTACCAGTAGTACCATTCCTATCTGGAATAAGGAGGATGACCGGTACAGGAGATTGGGAGAGCTCGACAATGGTGTCTTCTACTTCCGAGGCAAGAGGCTCAGTGATGATGATAAGTCCCATGCTAGGGTCTCGGAAGAAGTCCAAGAGCATCTCTCGTGTTTCTTCAGGGGATTTTGGTGTTGCACACTCACTGACTCCGACTAATCGAAACCCAGTGACTGTGTCGCGGTCACCAATGACTGCTATCTTTTCGCTAGACATAGAAATTCCCACTGCCGTCGACGTACGCCTTTGCGTTGTTGGCATGCTAAAAAGCATTTGGAAACTGACTGAAGTACTCCGATAGGTGAGCTCATCCGGTAAATTGTGCGATTACTTCCTCTTCTTCTACCAAGGTCCAACAGTAAAGACATTTCAACTGAAGAGGTTTCTTTGAAACAATCTGATATTTACTGTGAATCGGCTCCCTCTCTTTGTTGGTGACACATCGTGAATTAGGACACTTCATGATGTCAGTTATTGTTTCAGGGAGTTCTACACGAGTTTTCTTGATGACTTTTGAATCTTTGATTAGATTGATAGTCGCCTCAGGAGCTACAAGGGCAATACGTGCAACCTCTGCTGAGTCGAGAAAACGATTCTCGACCTTGACAATGTCCTTTGTGTCAATTCTTGAACTACTGATATTCATTGCCAATGTTACAACATTTCCCTCTTTTCCAGTAATTCCGAGTATCTTGAGAACCTCTAATGCTTTCCCAGCTCGAATATGATCGATAACAGTTCCATCCTTTATCTTCACAATTCGAATTTTTCCACTACCTTCTTCAGACATAGTTGTCACCAACGACTCTTGTGAGGATTGCATTGCGTTTTAGACATTATCCTTCAATGTTCAAATAACTCGTGAGAAGCGAAAGTTGATATGGGCAACGACCCGACTTGTCGTAAGTACACGGTGAGATGGTCTTGGTCTTAGAAGGTCTTGGTAAATCACTTAATTCAGCACTGAAGAAGCTCTTTGGAGCTAGCGTCATCGATGAAGAGCTAGTCAAAGAGCTAGTGAAAGACATACAACGGGCACTACTTATCGCAGATGTCGATGTCAATCTTGTAATGGCAATCACGGAGAGAGTGCAAGAGCAAGCATTAGATGAAACACTTCCAAGAGGTGTTTCACGGAGAGAACATATCATCCGTGTTGTCTGGGACACACTCGCATTCTTCCTCGGGGAGAAGACTGTTCCCCTAACAATTCATCCTGGAAAACCAAACCTTGTCATGATGATTGGTATTCAAGGTTCAGGGAAGACTACAACTATTGGAAAACTTGCACGCTATTACCAAAAAAGGGGAATCAAGAGCGGAGTCATCTGTGCAGACAACTTCAGGCCTGGAGCGTATAGTCAGTTAAAACAGCTAGCAGAACGGTCCAATGTACCATTCTATGGTGATGAGAAAGAGAAGGATGCAGTCAAGCTAGCCAAAAATGGCTTTAAAGAGATGAAAGACAAAGGAATTGAACTTATTCTCTTAGACACCTCAGGTCGTCACCGTGAAGAGACCAGTCTCATAAAAGAGATGAGGGATATCTCCAAAGCTGTCAAACCACAAGAGATCATTCTCGTAATCGATGGTACCTTGGGCCAACAAGCTGGAGTTCAAGCAGACGCATTTCGAAAAGCTACTGATGTGGGATCGATTATTGTAACAAAGCTTGATGGTAGTGCAAAAGGTGGTGGAGCATTGTCTGCTGTAGCTGCTACGAGGGCTCCAATCAAGTTCATTGGTACTGGAGAGGGAATGGATGCTATTGAACCCTTTAATCCTACCAAATTCGCTGGCAGACTTCTTGGTATGAGTGACATCAGGGGCCTTGTAGACAAAGTCAAAGAAGCTCAGATTGAAGTCGAAGAAGATGCTGTGAAACGAATAATGAAAGGACAATTCTCACTCAAGGATATGATGGCACAACTGAAGCAACTAAAGAAGATGGGACCTCTTGGAAAGGTAATGGAGATGTTAGGTCTTCAATACAAGCTACCTGAAGGAATTGCTGAGATTCAAGAAGAGAATATGAAGAGATGGGAGGTCATCATGAATTCGATGACCAAAGAAGAGATGGATGAACCAAAATTAATCAAAGCGTCGCGAATTAAAAGAATCGCACAGGGCTCAGGTACCTCCACCAAAGACGTACGAGATCTGCTAAAGCAGCATGAACAGATGAAAAGAATGATGAAGCAGATGGGTAAACAGAGACGTGGAAGAAAGGGTGGCGGGATTCCAGGTATACCAGGGCTTCCTGGGATGTAGATTGGATTTGAATAGCCATGCGTCATTTCTTAGTCCTATTTGATGATTTATCCATAGATAAGGCGTCTGTGAAGGCGGGAACTAATTCTCCTGAAGTCATCACAGCATGTAGGTGTGTCAATGTCGGACTATTCATCTCTGGAGATCTCCGAAGAGATGTGACTGTATCAATTGCAAAAGGATCTCTTGATGACCTGATTGTATTCTCTTTCGCAGGAAACACTCTCAAGAGAGTATCACCAGATGAGCGGTCAATCTCGTTCTTTCTATTGAAAGCTGACCAAGTTGGAGAGAACCTTATCCTCGATGAATCAAAGACTTTGGATAATGGAATTGTTGTAAATAGGACTGGACTCATGAATTTCATTGAAAGATGTTCACCAGTAAGAGTATTTGTTGCTCATGATGAGGAAGAACCAGAAGCCATGACTCCGGATATTGTCGCAGACTCTCTACTAGTCTATCCAGTTGGCAATAGGACCACCTTCATATCTACGAGATTTGTCCGGGATTACGTAACACTCTCATATACACCACACCCTGAGAGATTCATATTAGACATCAACATGTTAGAAGATTCCAGAGAAATTGATTCATGAAGAAAGCTTCATAATCATTGTATTCAGAGAATAGATGAACATCATTGCCGACCAATGTCACTCCAGAATTCGATAGACAACGAATCATCTACGAAGAAACAGAAGACCTTGCTCAGAGGATAGTAGAACTGGAGAAACTACTATCAGTGGCTCCGAATCATAAAGGAGCGGAGCGGATGATTGCAGACTATCGAAAGAAACTTGCTCAGCTCAAGGCACTGCTTGAAAAGAGGAAAGAGCAAGAGCGAGCTCGTCGTTCAGGAGGCGGTGTAGAAGAAGGGGTTGTCAGAAAAGAGGGTGCAGGTCAAATCTGTCTTATTGGTATAACAAACAGTGGTAAATCAACACTCATCAATTCAGTAACGAATGCAAAGCTGGATGTGGGAGACTATCCATTCACGACACCGATTCCAACTCCAGCCATGCTGAATCTTGAAGATATCAATATTCAATTAGTCGAGTTACCTGGAGTCTTTGAAGGTAGTCATGAAGCTGGAATAGGAAGACAAGCTCTGGCAGTAGCGAGAAACACAGATTGTATTGCACTTGTCATCGATTTATCACAAGATATTGACTACCAGATGAAGATTATTCTAGGCGAATTAGATTCTGCACGAATTCGTCTGAATAAGGAGAAGACCGCAGTTAGAATAGAGAAAGTTGGGCTTGGCGGTCATATGATCTATGGAGCACATAACTACGACGGAGATATCGCTGAAGTGAAAGAGTTCCTCGTTGCCCGTAGAATTACGAATATTATTGTCCGTTTCCAAAAAACAGCCACATTCCAACAACTGATAGATGCACTTGATACGAGCGTTGCCTATGTACGAGCATTAGTTGTTGCTACGAAAGGAGATGCAGAAGGCTCAGGAGCCCGCTTTAGAGAACTTGAGGAGAAGTATGGAGACCGATTTGATATTGTTCCAACATCAGCAGCTAGGAAAGAGAATCTTGATGGAATGAGCTGGGCATTCTACAGACACCTCGATATTCTACGTGTTTATACAAAGATACCTGGAAAACAGCGAGAACGTAAACCCATTGTTCTCCCTGAGGGATCCGTGGTGGAAGATGCAGCTGCAAAAGTTCACAAGGAATTATTCGTAGAGCGATTCCGTTCAGCTGTGATTCTTAGGGATAATGACAAGATAAAACGCAGGGTTGTTGGTCTGAGCTACCCACTCCAAGATGGCGATGTCATTCAGCTAGCTCATACATAGACACAGAGAGAGCGTGGTCCAGTGACTGAATTCCCAAACATTGTTGTGGTTCTGGTAGAGCCTGAAAACCCGGGAAATGTCGGTTTTGCTGCACGCGTCCTTGCAAACTTTGGAGTGGATAAACTCAAGATTGTGGGCTGCGATCCGCGGGAGGACTATCAAGCTCAGATATTCTCAGTTCATGCACACACTATACTCGATTCTGCACAGATTGTCCCGGACCTTGAGACTGCTCTAGAGGATACTGATGTTGCGTGGGGTGCAACAGCAAGAGCGGGAGGCAATCATAGTGTCACTAGAGCTCTTGTGCCACTCCAAAAATTACCAGATCCGACAGCTATCGAAGGTAGAATTGCTTTAGTATTTGGCCGAGAGAGCAAGGGATTGACGAATGAAGAGATTGTTCTCTGCGATCTAGTATTCACAATTCCTACGTCTGAAGAATATCCTAGTATGAATCTTAGTCATGCAGTCTCTGTGGTCCTCTATCACCTCTTCTCACAGTATGCAACAAAAAAGGGAAGAGAACCAAATGAAACAAGGTCAGCAACACGTGAAGAACGAGCTCAGGTCATGGTCTTTCTCGACGAAGTGATTGACAATCTCAGTATCAAGGACTTCAGAAAACCCATAGCAAAGCAGATCTTCAGAAATATCTTGGGTCGATCATATATTACTGGACGTGAGATAACAACACTGACAGGAATCGCACGAAAACTGAATGATCTAGTCAAGATGTGCGATGAGTCAGAGGATTAGATTCCATATCCCAGAGTACGTTTAAGTTCTGGATCAATCTTGTCAAAGACAATCTTACAGGGAGTAGGCATCTTTGCTGCAGCCTTCTTTAACGCAACCATGCCCACTTTGATGTGTTGGCGGTTAATGCGGACTGTAGCAATGGCTTGGTTTGGTTTGATTCGTGCAGCTGAACCAATTACTTTTCCCCACGCCTTTCGCATTCCATCCTGTACACGGTCTGCTCCAGCACCTGAAATCATCTTGTTCTCACGAAGATACTGTAAGGGCTTAACTCGAATACGAAGGTGATAATTCAACCTACCGGCCTTCTTGGTCAGGTCTCGGTTAGCTGCAACACGAGCTGCCTCTAGTGCCTGGTGCCTAATCTGACAACGCTCAAGACCAATCAGGGACATCTCAACTTCGAAG
>JAFGAR010000041.1 GCA_016933575.1 Candidatus Thorarchaeota archaeon | reverse complement strand
CCTTAACTCCCAGAAAAATAGTAACGAGGTTTATGGATCCACAGGCAAACCAATATCAAGCGCCTCCAGTATCGTCCTCTGCTTCTTGGTGATCTCAGATAATCGCCATTTCCCTCCAATATGAACCACTCTGAGTTTGCTCATTTCAAGTAATATATCGGATACTGACTGCTTCTCAAGTAAGTCAGCATCTCTTGCCCTGTTCATCAAATGGGTTCTGATGATCAGTGAAATGAAAAATACAAACAACAATCCCATCAAGGTTTCATGTTTGTGAACTCTCATGGGCATTACTTCAAGTTCCTGTTTAAGGTACTTGTATTCCTTTTCAATTAAGTCTCTTTGTCTATACTGGCTCAACACTTCATCCCAGTTGTTTTTGGATGATGAGATCAATATCATTTTCCCAAACCGATTGGTTGTCTGGGTTATTGATTTGGGCTTTCTCTTGACATGCAATATTCCATCCTTGACATTGAACCGGAAATGTTTCTTGAACCCTCTGGCAGTTCTGTCAATCAACTCTGTGGGATCTCCGTAGATCTTTCTTTTATCCAGCTTTGACTCGATGTCCATCAGTCTGTTGTAGAATGCTGTTGTCTCATCACTCTCTCGTTTCTTGCTGTAGATCACATATCCATATACCTTCGAATCAAAGAGGTCAATGTCCTTCTCAATGACATTGTAAATGTCACTTGAATATCGTCTGGCATTATTAGGATTGAAGATATCCTTGTTTGTTTCACTGATAAGGAACTTGCCAGCTTTGACATTGAATGGCAATGGAACAACAAATTCAATGTTCTCTTTCAACATCTCATTGATGTTGTTCTGGCTGTAAAAACCCCGGTCTAGAATGATCTGGCATGAGTCAACACCAGATGATTTCAGTTCAATGATCAGATTCTTCAAGGTGACAACATCGTTGATACTGCCTGGAAATATCTTGTAATAGATCGGGATCTTTCTCATGATGGACATCACAAGTCCAAGGTTGATTTGTGGTAGGTCAAGCCCGTCTCTGTTGTATCCGTATTCGAGTATATCGATCATTTTTGCATGAGATGATAACGATGTGATATCAAAGGCCAGAGTGTCCTTGTCACTCTTTGATATCATTGATTTGTGGAATTCCTGTTGTGATTTCTCCTTGCTGGCCAGTTCTTCCAGGAACCTGGACAACCATTGTGAACTGAACTCGTTTGAGGTGTTGCACAATTCCGGAATGAATGTATCTTCCATCACATGATGTATGTTCTTCAGTGATGATCGTTTTATGATCTTGCTAAAGGCAAGAGCCATAATTTCTCCACCAATGTCACCAAACGCATCGTTCAGTTTGGTGGATATCTCCAGTTCGTCAGTTATTTTCAGCAATAGATATGGAGTCCCATATGATTTGGTGGTCTTGATGGATCTTTGATTTTCTTTTTCCTTGATGGTGCCACTTTTCTCATCCCAAGCTCCCAGGTATGTTCTTTTCTGCCTGGATTGTTTCTTTTTTTTGTCCCAGTAGCTCTCCACCAGGTATGCATACATATTCCCGTTCTTGTCTTTTTGTTTGATTGTGTATGACATCGTTATGAGTGATAACGATGTTAGTATAATTACCTGTCGGATGGTCTTCAACATATTTCACTCAGGATCCAATATGGCCATAGTCCTCGTT
>JAFGAR010000040.1 GCA_016933575.1 Candidatus Thorarchaeota archaeon | reverse complement strand
TTCTTTGGCTTCTCTTCCTTCTTCTCAGCTGCTTTCTTCGAAGCCTCTTTCTTTGGCTTCTCTTCCTTCTTCTCAGCTGCCTTCTTCGAAACCTCTTTCTTTGGCTTCTCTTCCTTCTCTTCTACAACCTTTTTAGGAGATTCAGATCTGAGCTCAGGAACCCTTACAGGACTTGGTTCTAGAGGTTCGACTATTACTTCAGGTCGAACATCTTTTCGTTCCTTCTTTTCACCAGCCTCTCTTCGTTTTCGAGCAAGCTTGCTTGGTTTTACTGCACCGGGAGTGCCTGCAGCAGCAAGTGCAATCTCCATCTCATCATCAATAACAGGTTCAGCTGTTACAGAAGATGCAACTTCTTCAAGTGCATCAGAGATCATGATAGGTACTCCACCTTCTCTCTTCTCCATTTCGTGAGGTGTTGTATAGACGACAAAACCACTTTCGCGGATATAGGGGATGACCTCACCCTTTGCTTCCTTCTCTCTCAATATCTTACGAGCAACGCTCATCCGAATATTGAAACGATTGGCAAGATCGTAGCAAGTAACAGACCTAGCCTTGCCTAGATACTCGTTGATTCCAGTTAATGTCTCAGCTTTTGGAATCGCGTCGCGAATTGTCTTCTCGGTCTTGGTGGCTGATTTGCCCCATTTCTTCTTGCTGATGATAATTACTCTCCTAGATACCGCTCACTAGGTCAAACCCGAAAACTTGAGTTTGACTTTTAAAGATGCTCATTAGTCTGTCAATTCGAATGGGAAGAAATCGATATGAAGCCTAACGATGATTTGATGAGGTTGGTCAATCAGCTAAAAAGTTATGCTTATTCAGAGTTAATCGGTAGTAATATCCTCGCAGTTTATGGGAAAACGTCAAGCTTTGCGGTGATAAGCTGGTCAAAAAACCTCCAAGAAATAGCAATCAAATGCAACAATACCACTAGAAAATGGCATGAAGCGGCTTTGATTGGTCTATTATCTCATGAAATGAGTCATACCAATTCAGCATGTGTTTCTGAAACTGCGACGGACATAGATGTAATCAAGAGAGGACTAGGTCCGTACCTTGCTGTTGAACGCATACTAACAGGCAAATATGAAGATCATATTATTCAGAATGGAAAAGATCTGTACTTGGGCTATTCCTCAATTCGTAAACATTTATCGAAACATGAACTTAGCCAATTGGATGCACTACTGACCAAGATGAGATTAATCCCAAAGAGAAGGTCAAAACAACATTTCAAACATCATGATATTCTTGTTAAGCAAGATCAAGAAGTGACAAAAATACGAGTTGATGGATATGAATTCACGACTTCATTTCCAGTGAACAACATAGAAATATCTCTATTGGAGAAAGGTGATATGACCTTTGTATATGTCAATGGTGGTGAAATTGGTTCATACTAAGAGAATATATTCTCAACATTTCGAGGTGTCCTTTCTTTCAAAGAACTTCAATTTTTGGTCCAAGACAACATCTGTGTTGGGAGGGATATCTTCGGTTATTACACATCCTGCTGAAATCGAGCTATTTCCACCAATTCTAGTAGCTGGATAGATTGAGGCATTCACACCAATCACAACATTATCGCCAATAATTGCACCGAATTTCTGTAGAGGGATTGGGATAATCTCATCCTTTTCCTTTAGGAATAGAGGCTCACCACCTGGTCTCCAATTCCATAGTTGAGCTCCTGCTTCAATGCATGTATCTGCACCAATTATTGAGTCAGCTAGGTATGTCATTCTACCAAGATTGACTCGGTCAAACACCATCGTATTTCTGAGTTCAACAGCATACCCTATGCGAACGCCATCACAAAGACTACTATAATCACGGATAAGGGAACTATTTCCGATATAGACCTGTTTTCCAACATAAATTGGTCCTTTGAGTGTCGTATGGGGTCGTACAATGCAACCTTCATCAATAAAGACAGAACCTTCGATTACTACGCTCGAATGGACATCAGCAGACTCTGAAATGAAACTTCCTTTCCCTCTAAGCTGTCTATCCATAACAATTCTATTAGCATTCAAAATATCCCAAGGCCACGTAAATTCAGCCCATTCTTTTTCCCAGACAGCCGCGGATACTTTCTTACCCTTCTGAATTAGCTCCTCAAAGGTTTTCTCCATCGTCTTGTTTTTGTCTAGAAGTTCCAAAGTCTCTCTGCTAAAAACAGAAACTCCAGCAACTGCGTAATTACTCAGATAACGATCAGGACCACCTTTCTCGACTAGATTCTCAACAATACCATTAGGACTAATCTTCACAGTTCCAAATTGCTCAGGATTGGAAACTAGGGTCACTAATAGAGAAACATCGCTATCAACGGTTTTATGATTTTCAAGAGTTCTAGATACCATTTCAGGTTCAACGAGGACATCACCATTGACTAGAAGAAATTCATCGTCTTCTTCTAATTCCTCTTTAGCTGTGAGAATAGCAGACTCAGCGCCTTCCTGTTTATGTTGGATGACATATTTGATACGAACTTCTTCGCCACCCATCTGGAAGTGGTCAATAAGTTCCTCCCGTCCATGACCAACTACAATAACTAAATCATGTATTCCATTTTCAACAAGACTGTCAATAATATATTGCAGGACTGGTTTTCCTGCAATCATCAACATAGATTTTGACCGATGATTAGTCAAAGGACGTAATCGTTGACCTTCTCCAGCAGTAAGCACAAGCGCTCTCATTAGTCTCACACTACCTAGTTTCTATTCGATGATGCATAAAACTGTTGGCTGTTGTGTAATTGTACCATTTAGGAGTCAGCCAGAGTGAAGTAAATGCGACGTTTTCCAGCACCTACATTCTTGGATTTGCCAATACGAATCTCACCGATTTCGCGGGTATTCGCAACATGAGTTCCTGCGCAAGATGCTGCATCATAATCACCAATTACTAGTACTCTGAATTCTCTTACTGACTTAGGGACCATCTCTAGATAACGAGTTTGATAACCTTTCTCATTGAGAAAAGAAATAGCTTCATCGCGAGGCATAAAGAGTATCTGAACATCAATATTATCCTTCAGAATCGAATTGACACCAGCTTCAACCTCGCGCTTCATCTCATCATCAAATAACTCTAATGGAGCATAATCAGCTCTGCTTTCATTTGGTGAAATGCTATTACCAACGGTTTCAACACCATAATTCAATTGAAGATATCGGGATAGAACATGTTGAGCAGTATGGAATCGCATGCATTTGTAACGAGAATCCCAATCAATCTGGCCATGTATTTTTGATCCCTCACTGAAAGGAGAACCTTCAAGAACGTGGTGGATTCGTCCCTCTATCTTTTTCACAGATTTGACTCGAACTTCTCTTGAACCGTCTGATAAAAATCCAGTATCGCTTGATTGACCGCCACCTTCAGGATAAAATGCTGTACAATTAAGAATTACATAGTCAACTCCAGTTTCCAGCACTTGTGCATCAAATTCTCGTAGATAATTATCTTTCATATGCAGAAGCTCGGTCATTCGGGATAACCCCTCAATTTCTACTGACCTCTCATATTTCTCCATTCATCAACAGCAAGCTGTTTTGCTTTCTCCAACTCAGAACCAACAAGATTGACTTCAGGTGATTCAGCAGTTGCATCAATAATCTCTCGCACTGCTTCTTCAGTATCCTCCTCCATTAAGCCTGCAATAATAGCACTTACTGTATCATCAGCAACTCCGCGATCCTTAAGGAATCTAGCTAGAGGAGTATGAGAAACTGGAATATACCCACTATCAAGTGATGGTTCAAGACCTATAGCATTCATTTTTGAGGTGAACAATTCAGTAATTATTTCCTGCCTTGGTTTTGTTGGAGGAGGGGTCAGGTCTTTCCCTCTCTCAATATCAACAATCATCTTTCCAATTGGTTTCATTAAAGGACCCTTGACTTTTACTACCTTGGTTTTGGGTCGACGAATCCAAACTCCTGCAGCAACTACAGCCACAATCCAAGCTATGATGATTAAGACTAATGGGTCGGTTAAGAGGTCAAGTATTTGCATCAATGGTTGCCCCTCTGCTAGGGTATATCAATCCAGCAAAGAAAATCAACACAACGTCAACTTTAAAGTTTCTCCTATTGAGATGGAAAACAAATATCCTTGGTGAAATCGATGTCAGATACAAGAAAAATACTGGACAATCTGCTTAGTGGCGAGATATCGATTGAAGAGGCTGAAAAGCGAATTAGAACACTAGCTCTTGATAGAGTCGGGAGTATCGCACAAATTGATGTAGATAGAGGAAATCGTAGCGGAATTCCTGAAGTTGTTTTTGCAGATTCCAAGGATATTGTTGATATCATTGACATAGTAAAAGGAATGCTAGAAAAAACGGAAGTAGTACTTGTAACAAGAATGACAAGTGAAAAATTAGTCAGTCTTAAGGAAAACATGTCGAGATACCAGATAGAGGTAATGGGTAGGCACCCAATCTTGTCGGTCCTGATTTCTACAGGGAATTGGATTTCGTCTAAGAAAGAAGGCAGAATCGCAATTGTAACTGCTGGAACATCGGACATCCCTTATGCAAATGAATCTGAGGCTCTTGCACGACTTATGGGAGTCGATGTTATTTCATTCTATGATGTCGGAGTTTCCGGAATCCATAGACTAATTGAACCATTGAAGGAAATCATAGCCAAAGATGTAGATGCAGTGATTGTATTTGCTGGGATGGAAGGAGCATTACCAACAGTGATTGCAGCTCTCATAGATATACCAGTGATTGGAGTACCAGTACCAACAGGATATGGATATGGTGGGAAAGGAGAAACTGCTTTGGCTTCGATGCTACAATCTTGCTCTCCAGGACTTGCTGTGGTAAATATCGGCAATGGTCTTGGAGCGGCTTCAGTTGCCACACTTATAGCTAAGAGAGCAGTTCGTATGAACAAATAGGTTAGTCAAACGACCTTGCAATGGCGAGATAGATATCTACTGACTGGTAAAGCTGATCCAAGTGAATGAATTCATCTGGCTGATGAGCCTGCTCAATGGAACCAGGACCACATATCACATGAAGAATGCCATTCTTTGGCTGCAAGACAGAACAATCAGTACCATAGGTAGCAACACCCAATTCAGGACGAGTTCCTGTCACTGATTCTACTGCATTAGCAGCAATCTTGACAATATCTGAATCTTCAGGAGTCAAGACTGCAGGTTTCCCATGGATGTACTGCACATTCACTCGGTCTGATAATCCAGCAACATATAGACGTTCATTCATAAGATCGATCAATGCTTCAGGGGTCTGACCCTTTACTATTCGCATATCCAATTGAGCTTCGCAATTATCAGGAACAACATTGACCTTTATGCCACCCTTAATGGTTCCAATATTCATTGTTGGGAAACCCAGATGCTTGTCCGTTTCGTATGGATATTGATTAGATGTGAGAATTCTGATAGCATCCATACACAGAGAGATTGCATTAACACCTTCCTCGGGTCGAGAACCATGGGCGGATTTTCCATTGGCAATCACACGGGACCAGAAGAGACCTTTTTCGCCTACAAGAATTTGGAGATTGGTAGGTTCAGCACAGACTCCGTATTTTACACCTTTGAGCTCGTTACTCTTTGCTACTTCTTCAGCACCTGAACACCCACTCTCTTCATCAGATGTATTAAGAACTAAGAGAGGGTGCTTGTGTCGCTCCTCAGTATAGATAATGAGAGCCTCTGCTATCGCGGCTACAGGTCCTTTCATATCACAAGATCCTCGACCATAGAGTAATCCGTTTTTAATTTCGGAACTGAATGGATTGTATGACCAATTCTCAAGATTTCCGACAGGAACAGTGTCCATATGTCCATGCATTACAAGAGACCCTCGTTCTCCATCATGGCTAGAAAAGATTAGGTTTGGACGTTCGTTAGAACCGATTGAAACACATGAAATCCCATGAGCCTCCATATGGTCGCGAAGTACTTTTGCAACCTCAGCTTCATGTCCTGGAGGATTTTCAGAGTTTGTAGCAATTAGCTCTTTCAGAAGTGACAGGACTCTTGCTTGGTTCATGAGAGTATTCACCCATTCAGACCTGAAGTCTTCTACGCTAATAAGGTTCTGATTCATTATTGCGCAGTTTCATAAGGAAAGATATACAACACATATGTGGCAATCGATGAGGCCGTTACCCCTGTCTGAGCTAAGGCGATGACGAACCAAGAGCAAGCTGAGATTTGCCATTTTATTTTCAACATTTAAAGAGAAAATTTGTGTGGGCTGAAACTCACACCAAAATCGTGGAGCAGTTACGTTGGGAGGAGAGAGAATCGATTGCCCAATCGCAACCTCTTCGTATGATCTACAGGTCATCAGGCCTGATGACAAGCCGGTTCTTTTCGAGCGTTACTCCGAGTGTCTGTCCATCATCAATGACAACTGCGACATCCTCATTCTCGAGGAACCCGCGAACACTTTTGCGTATTTTTCGAGAGGGGATGTCGCTGATGCATATGATGTAAGTTTCAGCCATTGCTCGCTTCTCCGACGGATGTTGTGATGACGCGACAGTCTAAGAGGGATGCAAGACTTAAGATATCATACTGCATTGTGGTATATATAGAAGAATCAGACGATGAGCTGGCTTAAAATGACTTAGGAGCGCACTAGAAAGCAACTCTGGAAGACACAGGATTAGTATTTTTTCATTAATGTATGTGACACTCTTTTTCGTTTTATCTCGGTCAATAGCCACTTAACAAATGGCCACAATCTTATACTGAGAGCAAATTCATACTTGCGGAAACTATCCTAGGGTCCGTAGGCAAATGGATGCCTAGCTGAATCTTTTCTTTTGATAATCTCATCAACACTCTGTCTACCTTCAATAGCACGGCGTATCGCATGCCTTGTAGCAATGAAATTATTGATGTGCACTCGTTTTGGATTAGCTGCACTTGGGTGAACAAAGACATTCACAGCTAGGACAAGATCCTTAATCATCTCTTCAGGGATGATCATGTCGGTAATTGTCCTCTTCACAGCATCTGCCACAGCCTTTTGTGCAACCTCATACACCATCTTCTTGTGACTCTCAGATGTTATAGTGACAGTTGGAGCAAAGACAGTCGTCAACTCGAGGTCTTTGATGACATTCGAAGGATGTGTGTCGTCGACTATCTTACCAGCATTAACAAGAGCCTCACTCATTGGACCGTCTTTTATACCGAGAACTAGATCCACATGGGCTACATCACTATCCCCTCCAAAGAGAGCTTCTCCATGAAGAAGAGTGAGATCCTCTATTGTATCAGGGACCATACCCACGGCCTTGGGATAATTCTCCGCGACAAGTGAACGACCATGCATCTTGAACGTGACAGGACCTCGTGGAATCATCTGTAAGTCTTCGAGACAAGCACGAAGCTCATCAAGATCACCGTAGTCAAGAGAGTCACCGATTTGGAGAGGACGTCTAGCATCACCAACAGGAACACCAATCATATTAAGCGCAGCTTTGACTGCCATTCCGCCGCCCTTGTTTACAAAGATGCGGACAGTTTTCTGAATGCTTCGCTGAATAATCATTGCTCCTTTGAGATCACCTGTTGCTAGTGCTGCCTGCATCCTGATGTATCTATCAGGGAACACATTAGCACTGGCAAGAATTGCTCCGTCACAACCTGTTGCAAGGGCAGGAAGAGCTACCTCATCGTGGCCAACCATAACTTGGAATCCTTCAGGTCGACGAACTAGAATTGTTGTTAGATTGATTAGGTCACCACTTGAATCTTTCATCCCAGCAATTCCATCAATCTCTCGTAATCCATCAACGAGCGTCCAATGTATTGGAACACCAGTGACTTGAGGTATATTATAGACAATGATTGGTATCTCACTGTTATTTGCAACTTTCTCAAAATGCTCGTAGATTTCTTTCGAAGAGGGTTTTAGAAAGTATGGAGATACAACTAAAGCTGCAGATGCACCGAGTTCAGCTGCTCGACGTGTGAGTTTGATTGCGTCACTAGTATATGCTGCACCAGTTCCTGCAAGAACGGGAACACGTCCTTTTGCCACCTCACAAGCAATCTTGATAGCTTCGACCTTTTCATCAAATTTCATGCTAGTAAATTCACCAGTAGTTCCACAGGGTACAATTCCAGTGGCACCAGCTTTAATCACATATTCAATCAGTCCACGATATTGTTTCTTATTGATTCCATTCTCATCAAAGGGTGTCACAAGTGCGGGATAGACACCTTGAAACCGATAATTACCTTCATACATACTCATCTACCTCCATATCTCTGCTAAAGCGGTTTCAACAGCACTCTGTGTTGCAGCAGTGAGATCACGCCTGTCTCTGGTGTTCAAGTCGATGTCTAACGCCATAATCATGATATCATTCTTGATCGATTTTCCAGGTATTTTTCGTTTTTCAAGAAAATGCGCTATAGCACGAGCTGCACCGGACTGCACAGGTCCGTAGAAGAGTGATGCTTGTCTCATTGATTCGATCTTTCTTGTGGGCAACATCAAGCTACTCGGACGTACTGGTAGATTGGGCTCGAGAATTACTGTCAGAGCTTCATGACCTGTCTTTGCCATTGTCAACAGTCTTACAAAAGCACGACCTAGTGCTCCATTCTTAGCTCCTGAGACAATACCGACAGAAACTGTATCGTTAGCTGCTGAAGCATCCAGTATGTTCGAGTCGTCCTCAATTGATATTCCCTGTTCTTTGAGTATTTCTAAGATGTGAATTTCTTCTTGAATAGGAGGTGACTTGGCACGCTCCAGAACTCCCAGTTTCTCAAGTTCAAGACGAACTTCTTCTTTTATCTCTGGAGTTAAAGTTCCTCCTGAATCAAGAGGCATTCTACTTTTTCCAGCATTGATACCCATCATTCTTAGACCAGCTTTAACTGGTGGTGCTGCTCCATTCTTCAAGATGATTCTAGCCAAGGTCTGAGCAGAATTTTGGAGCTTGGCAGCTTCATCAATCTTACCCGCTCTCACGTGTTTCATAATATCAAGCCAGATGTGAGGAATAAGATTAGCCGATGCAAGAATTGCTGCATTTGATCCTGCAGCAACTGCAGACATGAAACATTCATCTGCACCAACAATGACTTCGATCTTACCTTTAACTTTCTGAATAAGTTCAAGGATGTATGGGACATTGCCGCTACTATCTTTAATGCCTACGATATTATCTACTTCAGCTAAATCTTCAACAACATTCGAGGTGAGTACTCCAAGTGTGCATTGAGGTATATTGTACATAATTACTGGTAAATCAGCCTTCCTAGCAATTGTTTCATAATGCTCATAATACCCTTTATCAGTAGGTCTTAGGAAATATGGTGAGATTACTAAAGCAGCATCGCAACCGATATCCTTTGCATATTTGGTTAAATCGACTGATGCCTTTGTGCTGTGCTGACCAGTACCAGCGATAATTGGAACACGACCATCAACATATTCAATTGTGAGTTTCAAGAGCTTCTTTCGTTCCTCGGTTCGCATGTAGGAGAATTCTCCTGTTGTTCCAGCTGGAACGACTCCAGTTGCACCTTTACTGATAGTATAATCAATAACTTGTTTGAAACCATCCTCACTAATATCGCCGTCTCTAGTGAATGGCGTCACAAGCGCAGGCATAACCCCTTTTGGCACAAACTTATTCACGAAATCACCAAGACCTTGCACGAGCTGGCTCGTATAAATGGGCTTCGTTTGCACACTTGTTGAAAAAATCACAAGTCAAATCAAATATTGAAATCATGCAATGTCTGCGCGACGTGCAGCATAGACCAATGATTCATTGAAGTATTTGCCAACAATCTCACAAATAGCGGGACCGACAATATAGTTGATCTCACCAGGAAGTAACTCTTTCAAATTAGTCTTTGATGTCAATTTACCCTTCCGCTTTAGGATTCCAATCTCGCGGTCTATGCTTATTTTAGCCTTATCCCAGGGCATCTGCTCAGCACCAGCGGCAAGCCCATCCTTTATTTCATAGAGGGACCTCATCATGAATATCGATAGGTTTTCCATATCATTAGCATCTTTGATGAAAGAGGTACCATGTTGCGGACATTTATTGTCCTTAGGTACAGTACCGCAAGCACTACAGATTTTTCTCCCTCGATTTGTTTTGATGTAGTATGCCAAGAGATTAGCACACTTAGTTGTATCAGTTGGAGACCATTCAAGACCTTTTGTGCCAACTCTACTTATTGCACGAAACACCGTGCGAGCTTTGTTATGTAGATACATCAAAACATCGATTGATTCCTTCTTTGAGCTAATTGCCACCTGCTCCTTCTGCTTTACTTCAAATGCGTACTCTTCCTTGGCAATTTTCTCGAGCCGTTCCTTCTTCAGAAAACGTTGCATTATGTCAAAGGCTATTGCATAGTTATCATATTCGAGGCTATCCATTTCAAGAGGTTTGTCCACAATGCCTTCGAAAGCAGGACTTGGAGTATTCTCAAGGTCCTTCCTTGCAGCCATCATATCCTTACTTGATAGACGAGCATGCATCCAAGTGCAAATTCCGGTTGCATCGAGTTCGGGATGTACTATTTTCATCTCATAGATACGCATTGAAGCTAGATCTATCAGTATCTCCTCTCTTAGAAATTGAAGGGTGACATCTGTGTCCTCGTATATACTCTTCAAAAGAGCCTTTATCCTAAGTAGATCCTGTTTAGAGCGAATGTAGGATTCGACAACACGTGTTAGATTTGTGATAATACTCGTGGTGAAATGCCAGATTATATCCAGACGAATCGAGGCAATAGTTTCCTCTTCGATTCTCTGTTTACTGAAATCTTGTGCAGTGGAAATACCCAGAGAACTCAAAGCTCCACTCTTTACTTGTTCTCGGATCTCGATTAGCCGTTTCATTTCTTCTGGAGGAGGAACTCGCATCTTCTTCTTCATTTCCTCAAGAACTTCAATCTCAATCCCGACCAAACTCGAATGGTCTTTTAAGAAAAGATTGATGGATATCTTGTCAAGTTCAGAAGCTCTCATTCCTCTTGAACGTAATAATCCTTTGACGGGTCGTTCAAGAGTGTTCTCAAGCTTTTCCAAAGCCTTCAATGAACGCTCAAGCATTTCCATTTCATCTTTACTGATTTGGGGTCCGGTTTGAACTTCTTCTTCTTCTTCTGTAAGTGATTTCAAACCTTGCCCAATGATGGACATATCATCAATGCCTTTCCTGCGAAGCTGTGCCTTCAAATCATCAGACTCTATACTGAGTAGATGAGATAGAGTATCCAAGATGAAATCTGATTTATTGGATAGCATGTCCGCAACAGGTCCAATCACTACATTACCAAGTCGTCGTTCATAGTCTTCAATTGTTGTGGGAATGTCATACTCCTCATCAATTGCTTCAAGAAATTCTAGTCTGATTCTATGTGCCTGCTTAACACCATTCAATTCTTCCCCGTTCTTGCAGAATCGTTCTGAAATTGCTTTAGTGATTTCATCCCAGCCTCGAGGTGGAATTTGGGTAGTGACTAATCGACTCTTAGCGTACTCTACTCGACCATAGATTCGCTCTAATCCCATCTTTAGAACAGTGGTCTCAGGAACTTCAGAGGGATGTTCTCTAAGCAATTCTTCTCTTAGTGATAAAGCACTCTCTTTCAGTCCTGAGGCTTTCATGTAAAGGTCATTTCTCCATTCTTTCCCCCAACCTGTTATCTCAATGATAAGATCAATGTCATGATTAGGAGAATACTCGGATGGAATCTTCCCAAGATACTTCTTGACAATCTCAATTATTGTCTGAAAGATTTCTGGAGAAGGTGTAGTATCGACCAACCTATCACATAGTTCTAATGTCAATTCACTGGTAATTCGAGCGATGTCAACTTCTTCTCTTTGTTTGTCTCCAAATAATTGGCGCACTTCCAGTTCCAATTGACGCCGTTCTTCATGACCTAATTCATCCTTGCCTTCGCCTGTGAGTTCTGGAGAATCAGAGGCACTAAGCAATCGAATTCCTTGGTAGCTATGGAGGTAGAATGATGCAAAGAATGAAAATACATCCTCCAGAGGTTGAGTTTCACTCAGAATTTCAGCAAAGAGCTGACGATCTCGAGTGCTTCGCATATGAGTTACAAGAGCCTCTCTAAGAAGAATCTCTTTTCCTGCCTCACTGCCCTGTCGTGTTTTTAAGACCCAAGAACTTGCCATTCATTTCACCTCAGAAAAGTACTCCCTATTGATGCTGTTAGATTTCCATCATAATGCTCGTATGTAACTAGAAATAGTAAATCTGGCTCTTTCGGATCCCTCAGGAATACTCGGGAAATTCTAGGAAATAACCTTCCTAGACTTCGGATTCTTGACCCCTTAAGATACTCTAAGAAATCATCACCAATATTCAGACTTATTTGTGAAGCGACTCCCAATCCTTCAGATTGAAGCCGTAAGATCCGCTTTGCAAATGTTTCTTCCATATCAGTTTCGCGTTCTTTGAGCTCGGTTAATTTATCATATAACAAGTCACGAAGTTCAACATGATAGCGTAAGCTTGGTTCAGGTTGAGGTTCAGGTGGAAAGGACTTCTCAGATTCTGCAGGATACTCATTCTTGATTTCATCGATTCTTGGCTGTATATCCTTCGGTTTGAGTGGTTCAACAGGTAAAGGTGGTAACTCAACTGTGCCAATGACCTCATCCTGGGCGGCTTCCTCGGCACTTTTTCTTTGTTCGAGTTTTCCCTGATACTCCCGGACTGCCTGTTCATAAGACTTCATATCTGCGTCATACTGATTTGTTAGTTCTGAAATCAATTCTTCCCGTCTTCTCCTCCGTTCCCGAATCTTTTCATTCTCCGATTCAATTTCAGTACAGATTGATTGCCATTCATTGAACTTTGTCTGAAAGACAGCCTCCCTCTTATCTGCTTCAATCTTGACACGATCAGCCATAGCACTTGCAGATACGACCTCACCAAGTAGCTCGTGAACAAATTGGAGGAGTGTTAAGAAGCTTTCAGATTGAGATTTGGTTTCATCGACACTCTCTCTGAAACCTTCAACCCAGCTCATAGCTTCCTTTCTCCATTCATCTGATTTTTCTCCAGCTCCTTCAAGGGCTGAAGCCAGTTCATCTACCAACTTTGTTCCGTCGGATTTCATTTTTTCAATCATCCGGCGAATCAATGGTTTTGATAATATTGTATCAGCAACATCAGGAATAATATCAGAAACTGCGGTTTGAAATTCAGTCAATAAATCCATGAGAGCTTTGCCATCAGCTGTTAGAGCTCCATCAGGTGATGGCACTGAATGTTTCTTTTGAATCTCAGAACGAGCAATGTCAGCAACATCAGAAAAGTCAATCAGATTCCAGACATCAATATGCTTGAAGGAATCAATCATCTCTCGTGTGATTGCATCCATCATCTGTTTGAAACCACTGTACTGGAGCCCTCCATACGTCTTTCTTGAAAAAGCAGCATTTAGTTGTGAACGCACTTCAGCATAGAATTTCTCAAAGAGCATTGTTTCAGTGGAGTCCAATCCCTTCTGGATAATTTCTTGGCGAAAATCGCGTAACGCAGTGAAGAAAGCACTCTTAGCAGCCGATGAAACAAGATATTGATCGAGTTCCTCTGAAAAGTAATTACTTACATTCTTAGCATGTGCCACCGCATAACTCAATGTGCTCTTAAGCTGCCAAGCACGTACTTCTTCTGCATCGATTGCTTCACGCCTAACAGATTTCATTAATTCCTTGATAAGAGCTATTGCAAGTGTACTTTTGACACCATCAAATCGGTCACTTTTATCTTGTATTTCATGTAGAAGCTCATTTTCATGCTCCTCGACACCGAGATTCTTACCGGAACTAATGTGTTGTTCCACGATACTATCCAGCGCATCAATGGTATCTTTCAAGTGATTTGAAAACTCCGCAATTTTTGGTTTAGTTATTTCAAAATCTGTTAGAGTCACTGAATCAGTCTGAAGATACTCCTTCAATACTAGTATCACGCCTTCCACAACATCAGTTTCTTCTATAGCATAGGCGTAGGTATTCATTTCTTCAAGAATAGCTTGACCTGTTTCAGGAACAATTCTAGTCAAGGTGTCGATAGCACTTGGAGTCAATACTCTATGCTGGAAGTGGTCCACCAAATCTCCTCTGGTAAATGAAGGGAGCCTAAAATCCAAGCTCTTTCGAGCGGATATTTTCAATCCAGGAGGCAATAATGTAAAATCATCATATACAGACATTTTGGCAATTGCTTCAATATCAACATGTTCGGATTTTATTTGAAATGAATCCCAAGATCCTTGGAATCTTCGGTCAATCATATCAACGAAAAGGACACGATTAAGTCTATCAACAAATCGTTGAATTATCGCTAGTCCTTCAAGTTCATAATTCATCTCATTATTTATTACCGCAGACTCGATATCGCCAATTTTCTTAGAGAGAGTACTAACATACTGGTCAATTTTGAAAGGATCAACAACTCCTTTCTCCCATGTAAGAATACATGCATGAGAGCCCACTCCTCCTTCAGAACCACCAGTGACGACTAATTGCTCTGGTAATACACCGGGACCGGGCTTGCGTTCCAAGTTCCATTCTATAGACAGTAGCTCCAAGCCTTCTGAAGACATGAGTGTATCACGAATAGAGAATATGAGGGGAGCAATATTCATTGATACTGTGTCAGAATGCTGCTCAAGCATACTGCCAACGCCCATTGCACTACCCACTGGATATCCCAATCCGGTTGTAGATCCCAGAACGGATGCTGATGCCATCCGTATAGCCTCTACTGTACTCTGTGTCTGTACATCTCTTCGAATCCTACTACTCAAGATGTGTCCTCCATTTCAATATCGATTGCGGAGACATTCCATTCTATGGATTTGTAAGTAATCAACCGCTTTCATTTGAATCTAGCTTGCGCGTAGCCTATCTATTACAATTTATCCCAGATTCCTTTTCCAAGATGCCTAACTAATCCAGCTTCTTCGAGACCCTCAAGTACAACTTGAATAGTTGTTGCTAATAAAGCATCATAACTCTCAGGGATTGGTACACTTCGTGATTGTTTGATATCGAAGACTAACTGCTCGATGTCGGCATCTCCTCTGGCTCCAAGATGAGATAGAATTGTATCTTGAAGATGTACTATTCCATCTCGAACTGATTCGAATTGAAGGTGCGCTTCACCAAAGAGATAGGGCACATCATGAGATGGAAGAAGATGTTCAATATCAAACTTCGACAACCGGTTTATAGCAGCTAATTTAGAGACCATACTACCACTTAGATCAACATAGAACTTCCTGGGATCATTCGGAAAGTTGTTTATTTCATCTCCGGAAAAAAGGATTTTTTGTGACCCTTCGTAGAGAACACAATGCCCGCCAGAATGGCCTCCGGTCAAGATGACATCGAGGGTTTTTGTACCTACCCGTATCTTTTGACCATCTGAAAGAAGTACATCAGGTTCGAGACCTCGATAATTAATTCGAAGTGGTCCTTTATCCAGTTTCATTGATAATCTAGTTGCACGATCCATTATCAACCGTTTTGCAAAGAATGACTGTGGGTTTCGCAATAGTTCTGCATCATTGGAGTGAATCATGATAGGTGCAGAAGTGGATTTCTTTAGCCGGCCTGCGCCTCCTGCATGGTCAGGATGGCCATGTGTACAAAGAATACCAATAAGATCACTCTTCGGATTCAGGCCAAATTTTTTCATTGTTTTTTCAATTCTATCACCGGGGTCTCCTGCAGTTCCCGGATCAATAACAAGTGCTTCTCCTTCATCGATGACCAGGTAACAGGCGATGAATCCAAATTCTCCTGCAAATTTCCCGCGAACAACATTAATGCCCGGTATGATTTCAATTGATGCCATGTCTAAGCATATTCACGATATCAGTCCTTATGATAATATCGCAGAGGGAGAGCTTATCAAGGCTATTGGTCAGAAAATGTTCATTGCGCCATGTGTAGTGGTATAGAATGAAGGGAGCATATGTGCTCATTATCGAAATACCAAATGAGTTGATTCTAGACATAAAATCTATTGGAAGACCCACGATTGATTCAGGAACCTACCTCTATGTTGGATCCGCAATGGGAGAAGGATCGACAAGTCTTGAGAAAAGGATACAAAGGCATTTTCGTCAAGACAAGAAGCTATTTTGGCATATAGACTACCTTCTCAAGGAGAGAGCCACATTGAAATCGGTCATCTGGTCAGAAAGCTTGGAATCTGTCGAGTGTGAATTAGCCCATGGTATAAAGCAGATTGAAGATATGTTACCAGGACCAAGGGGATTTGGGTCAACTGATTGTCGGAGTTCGTGCTCAACTCATCTGTTTTGTACAAACAGAACAACAGCATTGATGAAGAGAGTAAAAGAGGTATTTCTTCATCTAGGGTTAACTCCTTTGACTACATATGATGGAAGGCTTCAAGGTACCTAAGCAGCAAGTATTAAATGGTTATACAGATGAAACTGAGATAAGGAGGAAAGACAGCTTGCCAGATTGGAAGAGCATTTTCCAAGATTTAAAGACAACAGGACAAACCTTCACTGTATACTTGAGATACATGCAGAAGGATACTCTAGCGAAGATACCCAACGTTCGAGTTGAGGATGTTTTCGATGATTATGTAAAACTAGTGAATCCAAGTGGGCATGGAATACTTGGATTCGAAGATGTTCTTTATGTATCGATTCCTCGGCAGATGCAGGTCTAGAGAACCATCGGGCTGTGCGGCCTCGTACAGCCAAGATTTTAATTCCAATAAAGTTCCTTTAGAGATGTTACCATAACGATGCAGTTGGTGTGATTTACATTGTCATCCTTAACCTATATTCCAATTGAAAATGAACGAGTACTAGCTCAACATCAGGAGTACATTGTTACAAACTACAGATTGATCCAATTTGATAGAGGATCAAGAACTAGCATAAGTCTCCCATTACATATCATTAAGGAATATAAGCTGACTCCAAATTCAGCCATGTTCAAAGTAGTTAATGGTATTGTCAATATTGTAGGCGCTATGCCAAAGAGAGAAGAGATGAGAGCAGCTCTTGGTTTCAGGGAGTTCGACGGTTTAACAGTTGGTACTCAAAGAAAGATATGTGAAGTCAGTGGAGTGCCTTTTGTCCACCCAGACCACCCATATAATCGGTGGATCTCTATTGGTTTTCATAGGCCCTTCTCAAGACACTTTTATCAGACATTTGCTTGGATTAAAGGCGAAGAAGTATTCACATATTATCCTGACAACTTCATTCTCACAAATTACAGACTGTACCAGATGGATATGAAGAGTCGTAAATTATTCATCTTCCCACTATACATGGTTGAAACATTCGAATCAAGAGGCGATAAACTGAAGATCAAAGCAACTAATGGAAAATTTGAGATCAGAGGTCGCGTTCCACGACAAGATCACATGGTTACTGTCTGGCAAACAAGGGCCTGGGGTGATATGGTCAGCGAACGATTGGATTGGTTAATTCGCCCCCATAGCTATATCGTACCACATCATCCTCTTAGTCAGTACGAAGGGAGTGACCTTGCCAAACTAACGCCAAGTCATGTTGCAACCGAAACAACACAGAGTATGGAAACGAGTGGAAGTGCCGGTGTAGGTACTGTCTTTGTGAAACCAGTCATCAAAGATAGATGCGTACATTGCGGGGCACCCATGACATGGGAGCAGATAGATTGGATTGGTCCCGATCAATATGCATGCCCATCATGTGGTAATCCACATCGAGTGGACTATATTCGCATGTAGTTACAATTTACCATTTATGGGTGGGCGGCAGCCCACTCTAATGATAATCGTTTCAGAGTCTTTGTAGTTGGTAGTCCGGTTTCTAAATCCCAACCTCTTAATGAGTAGTAGTCACGCAGCATAGGTTCAAGATTTACTATTTGCCCTTTACCAGGACCTTCAGGCATTGGATCTTTAGTAAATCGATCAGGAAGCTGGTCATCCTTCTTTGTAATCCCCTCTCTAGCATTGAAGAGCCGTTTTAGAGTGACTTGACGTTCAGCAATCTTCGTTAGATTTTCCACCTTACCAAAAAATGAATCACCTGTTGCAAGAGGTAGCATTTTAGCGAAATCTTCCATCCAAAAAATTGGGGGCCACGAAACAGAATACCAACACACAATGAGTGTATCCCGAATGCAATAGGCATTCTCTGACTCAAATACAGCATTCGCTTTGTACTTCTCAGTATATGGATCGATGATTTCTGGAAGTTTATCAGCTCCCCATCTCTTTGCAGCAACATCCTCGTAGCCCAATTGATCAACAACCACTAGGCTTCGTAGATGGTCTGCACCCCGAGCTCCCGTTGCGTGGCCAAGAGCAATACTTCTATGAGTCCGACCATCTTGTCCTGAGACTTCCATACCTTTAACGTGAATCGCAAATTTGTCGGTACCTCGTCCCAAAGTTTCAGCGGCTTTCTTACTTCCTTCTGCAAGAAGCTCTCCAAAACCCTCTCGTTTAGCAATCATTTCTAAGAGGTGAATGATTTGCTCTCTATCGCCCCACTGGAGCCTTAATCCACCCGTATCTTCCTCAGTTATAGCACCTTTTTCAAATGACTCTATTGCAAACCCGATTGTTGCTCCTGCAGATATGATATCCATTCCATATTTGTTGCATATCTGATTTGCTTTCAGTGTTGTCGCATAGTCGTCAATACCAAGTGAACTGCCAAAAGCCATCAAGCCTTCGTATTCAGGACCTTCTTCTAATGTGCCTTTGAATGGTCCTTCTGCAATATAATTCACCTTCTTGCATCCGAGACTGCAACCAAAGCAAGCTCTATCAGCTACAGTATATCGAGGACGAATGTAATCACCACTAAGTTTCTCCCAACCATCAAAGACACCAGTTTGATGGTTATAGGTGGGTAGTTCACCAATCTCCTGTTTTACAGCGGTTAATACCCAAGTACCGTACTTTCCCATTTCTCGAGCTTGGGGATTTATCCGAACCTTAGAGTGTGCCTCCTTGGCTAGGTTGACAAAACCTTCGTGGTCATGAACTTCGACAGCACCGGTACCTCTAATGGCAATTGCCTTCACATTCTTACTCCCAAGTACTGCGCCCATTCCAGTTCTACCAGCGGCTCGTGCATAATTCACAATAACAGATGCATAACGTACAAGTCGTTCACCAGCCGGACCAATTGCTGCTACTTGAATATCGGGATTATGATGTTCAGTCTTTATTTCACTAGTCGTCTTGTCCGTTGTCAAGCCCCATAGATGCTTTGCATCCAGAATCTGTAGATTAGAATCTTCAATACTGATATAGACAGGTTTCTCAGACTTTCCCTCAACAACAAGCATATCATATCCAGCATATTTCAATTCAGGTCCAAGGTGTCCACCCACGTGGCTTTCGCCCCAGATACCTGTTAGAGGTGCTTTTGAAATAAAGACGGTCCTTCCACTCATGGGCCACATTGTCCCAGTGATAGGTCCTGTACCAATTATGAGCTTGTTACTTGGACTCAAAGGGTCTGTCTTTGCAGGGACTTCATCGAAAAGGAGTTTTGCTCCAAAACCATCGCCTCCAATAAAATCACGAATCCATTCTTTTGGGAGGGAATCCACTTGGAAGTTTTCGTCTGTAAGGTTGACACGCAAGATTTTTCCTGTATAACCACCAGTCAAGCTCACTCAGCTCCACTCATTTCCTGTGTTTTCTCTGTACGGTCAATTTCCTTTAGATAGGTCAATATCTTTCCATGACGATCTACTGAGGAAAGGGATGTAACAGGTTGGTAACTTATTGCACCAGTTGGGCAAGCCTTTGCACATTCAGGGTCTCCACCACAATGATCACATTTGATGATCCGCATTCTCACTGTATCGAGAAGGATGACTCCATTTACACAAGCACCAACGCATGATTTGCAGAGGATGCATTTGTCTTCATCAATAAAGGTCATCTTTGAGATAGGATCTCGACGCATCGCATAAACGGGACAGATATCAACGCACGGTGCAGTCTCGCAGGGCCCACATACATTAGGGATATCAAGACCCAGATCATCATATCGTACAATCTTCAGCCGTGCGAGACTTGGCTGAAATTTGCCCTCATGTTTTGCAGAGCAAGCTAATTCGCAGATGCGACAACCAGTACAACGATTCATGTCAACCATCAATTGTGAAGGCAAAGGTGTCACCTCGAGGAGTGTAGTTCTGATGAATTCACACTAAAATGCTTTGGCAACGATGATATTTATGCAATGCCTACATTGTTTATTAAGGCTGGAGCATTTACGAATTTTAGGTTGTGTACAATGTCGGAGGATGAAATTAAAGACAAAAAAGGTAAGAAATCGGACTATGCTGAGATAGAGTTCGAAATCGGTAACATTGAATTTGAAGCAAAAGGTCGGAGTGTTGTGGTTGAACGGATGTTCCGACTACTCCTCGAAAGAATAGAAGAAGGAAAACTAGTCAGAGAGTTCAGATTAATTGAACCTGAAGAGGAGGAGGAGGAAGAAGAAGAAGAGGAAGAACTTCCACCAGAGATAATGGAACAATATGAAATAGCAGATGATGAAGCACTTGACGAAGTTAGTAGTGATGAACCAACATTAGACCCACCACCAGCATGGGACTCACTTGACAGTGAAGAACCAGAAGTCTCTGATGCAGAACGAAGAGAGCTTGATCTATAGAAAGCTTCAATCGATATCAACAATCCACCCATATCGGTCCTCACGTTCACCGGATTGGATACCTGTTAGTTCATCGAAGAGATGTTGAGTGAGTTCACCAGTCTTTCCATTAGAAACTGCATAGGGTTTTCCTTTATACCATAAGGAGCCAACTGGTGCGATTATCGCGGCTGTTCCGCATCCAAACATCTCTATTACTTTACCAGAGTCTAATCCTTCAATTACTTCATCAATAGATATAGATCGCTCTTTAACATTCATACCCATATCTTTGGTTATTGTTAGAACTGAATCTCTTGTTATTCCAGCAAGTATTGAGCCTGTAAGTGGTGGTGTGGCAAGTTCATCATCGAACCTAACAAAGAGATTCATTGTTCCAACTTCTTCAATATATTTGAGTTCAAGAGCATCCAACCAAAGAACCTGCGAATATCCAACCTTACTTGCTTCAGTTCCAGCAAAGAGGCTTGCTGCATAATTACCAATCGTTTTGGCAGCCCCAACTCCACCTCTGACTGCTCGAACATGTTCAGTGCTTACGTATATGTTCACTGGGCTAAATCCTTCTTTGAAATATGGACCTACAGGACTGAGAATAATAAAGAACAGATATTCTTCTGAAGGTTTAACACCCAGTTTTGCCTGAATTCCAATCATTGTCGGTCGAATATAGAGTGAACTCCCAGGAGCATCTGGAACCCAATTTCGTTCGACTCGTAATAGTTCTTTAAGGGCATCAAGAACAAAATCGATTTCAACTGCAGGCATCACCATTCTAGCAGCAGAGATATTGAATCGTTCAATATTTTTCTCAGGTCTAAAGAGAAGGACTCGTCCATCACGACGATATGCCTTCATTCCCTCAAAAATCCCCTGGCCATAGTGCAGACAGAGAGCAGCAGGACTTAACTCCAGAGGAGCATAAGGATGGATCCTAGCTTCATGCCATGAATTCCCAGAATAATGCATTGAAAACATATGGTCCGTAAAAACCGTACCAAATGGTATCTTGAGAACATCTTGTGGTTTTTGTTTCAATTTTTCATGAGGTAGAAGATTCATCTCAATCTTCATGGTTTTCACACAGGTATACAAGAAAACTTGTACCTCTTAAGAGGATAGGTCTGTATTAAGATAAGGATACAATTCATATGTAGGCATCAAGACGAAAGGGAATGTCTTAAATCGATGCGAACATATCAAACTTTATCGTCAGATAGGAGAATTACCGCATATGAGTCATCGAGAAGGCGCTTCCCCGGATGATCTATTCTCCATAGATCCCAAAGAGGTTCTTAGTCAATATAGCGTAGAGTGGGTTTCTCTAAAGAAATCCTATGACGAATTGAAACATCAGCTTAGTGAAATTCAGCAAGAATTGAATGATCTTGATAAGAAACTAACCTCGGGGTCGATTACAGAAAAGGAACATATTTTCCTCTATCGTGAGAAGTGGGCTACATCAACTCAGATGATTCAAGTAAAGCGAGAAGTTGAGGCAAGACTCTATGAAATTCAAAAAGAGATTAGATCAGCCAATAAACAACTCAAACAGTTGGAGATTGAGAGAGAGAGACGGTCTAGAATAGAGCAGGAAAAGAGCAATGCGATGATTGAATGGATGAGCCTTAAGCAGGGATTTGACCTCACAGAAGCTCGACGAGCTGAGATTAATCTTGAATCTGATAGGATTGAGATTGCTAGGAGAAATAACAAAATATCTGAGGCTGAATATCGGCAGAAGAGAATTGAGCAGATTCGTCAACTTGCAGAGCTTCGTACCGTTGAATCTGATGTCAAACGAAGATTAGCCGAATTGCTTCAGATTATTAGAAGCTGATTTTCATTAGATATTTGAAAAAGAAAGTGATGCAGGATCTTTGCTAGACCCTGCAAAATTATATTGTCTATGCGCCATGACCTTGGTCAATCATTGCATTGGCTACTTTCATAAAGCCTGCAATGTTTGCGCCAACAACTAGATTACCTTTGACACCGAAAATCTCAGATGTCTTGTAAGCATTGGCATGAATGTTCTGCATGATTTGGTGTAGCTTTGCATCGACTTCTTCACGAGTCCAGAAGAAACGTTGGCTGTTCTGAGCCATCTCAAGCCCAGAAACGGATACACCACCAGCATTAGCAGCCTTACCAGGACCGTAGAGAATCTTGTTCTCTAAGAAGATTTCGACACCCTCGGGAACAGTGGGCATATTAGCCCCCTCACCGACTGCCATGACACCATTGTCAACTAGTGCTTTTGCTTCCTTAGCATCCACTTCGTTCTGAGTGGCACATGGTAGAGCAATATCACATTTAAGACTCCAGGGACTTCCTGTGGATGAATAATCAACATTGAAGTGGTCAGCGTATTCCTTGATTCTGCCTCTTCGATTGTTCTTCAAGTCCATTACCCACTCAAGCTTTTCTTGAGTTATACCAGTAGGATCATGAATCCAACCAGTAGAATCACTCGAGGAGATGACCTTTGCTCCAAGTTGAATGCACTTCTCAGTGGCATATTGAGCGACATTGCCTGAACCAGAAATACAGACTGTCTTACCCTTCAAATCTTCTTTCTTAGTCTTGAGCATCTCTTGTACAAAGTACACACAACCGTAACCAGTAGCTTCTGGTCGAATTAATGATCCGCCCCAGCCACCACCTTTACCAGTTAAAACACCTGTACCATGGTGGTTTGTGATCTTTCTGTAAGCTCCATAAAGATAGCCAATTTCACGACCACCAACGCCTATATCTCCAGCAGGTATGTCGATGAATTGACCAATATGACGATAGAGTTCAAGCATGAAGCTCTCGCAGAAACCCTCTACTTCTGCATCAGTCTTGCCTTTAGGATCAAAATCTGAGCCACCCTTAGCACCTCCCATTGGCAGTGTTGTCAGACTGTTCTTGAAGATCTGCTCAAATCCTAGGAATTTCAGCACACCTTGATTCACTGTTGGGTGAAGTCGGAGACCTCCCTTGTAAGGTCCAATAGCGGAGTTGAATTGTATTCTATATCCTCTGTTGACCTGTATCTTTCCATCTTTATCCTTCCAAGGAACACGGAACTGAATTATACGCTCAGGTTCAGTGATTCTCTCTAAAATAGAGAACTCTTCGTACTTTGGATATTTCTTGATAGCAGGTTCAAGAGATTCGAGTACTTCCAACGCTGCTTGATGGAAGACCTTCTGATCGGGGTCCTTAGCGACAACCCTATTGTAAACACTCTCTATGTATTTGTCCATACTCACACACACCAGTAGTGTTAGACGAGTCGGGTCGACCGGGCTTCCGTATAAATGAATCGGATGGGTCATTTACCTGGAAAAGGTCTGATTGAATCTCAACAGGATTAGATGAAGTAACACGAAGAGTCATTAGAAACGGTGTTGTTCGTAAATTGGGCTAATTAACATGCCAACATTTGAGCAGGAATGGATTTCGCCAATCCTTGAAGTCTATAAGAAGGAAAAAGTAACAGAGACCTACTCAGTCATTATGGGACTTAATCCGATGGGACAGGCTCTTTGTAGACACCTCTATGAAAGAAGTGAATTCGAAACCCTATTCATTTTCAACTCCCCTGCTTTCTCAGCATGGAATCGTTATCCCGTGGATATGAAAGCACCTGTAGTACCAGTGCATGCGATGGTATCAAATGAATTGATGCTAATTTTTGGCGACGTGATGGTTAAAGAATATGATTGGATGACAGACATGCTCTTCTACCTACGAGGAAATATTCCCACGAGATTCGTATTCTCATTCGTTACCCATGATGGACCAACCTGCGGACAGGTGATTTCTAAGAAAGGAGATAGGTTGCTGAAAAGGATGGAAATTCCTCTGGGTAGAGGAGATTTCTATGACGGTGTAACAGCACCATTGATGAGCGCAGGACCTGTTTCGGGTCTGGATCCGGTTGTAATATTTTTGGAAGAATCTCAAGAACAAGATCTTCTTCTTCAGGTAGATGATATTTCTGTGACAAAGTCAGAAGTGGATAATGCTATTGAATTATTAGAGAAAGGACTTGATTTGAGCTTGCCATATTGAAACTATAATCTAACCTGTTCGGCCATATCCAGTACGATTTCTGCCGCCCATTGATTCAAAGCGTTCCTCAAGGGATATCTTACTTGATACATTCTTATCACATTCTTGGCACATCAAGGCTCTTGTTTCCCGTAGTTCAACAATGTTACCGCAAGAAATGCAAGTCCATAGACCACCTTGAAGCAGCTTGGTCTTCCTAAAGACTGCACGAGCCATCTCTCTAAGTGAATCCGGACAATCGGCAGAAACACCTACAATACCCTGCTCAGACCACTCACATAAAACAGATACAAGTGTTGTCATTAACTCAATAATTCGGGTTGTTCGTTCTTCTATCTCAATCGAGGTTTCAGACTTTCGATCTTTTCGAGCATCGGAGATTATAGATAACATCTCGATAAATGCAAAAAAAGCAGGTGGCGGAAATCTATCATTCCCTTTGGATTCAACCATCTGACCTAGTACTGCAGATATCATCAAGGTCTGAGTATAATCCTCTCTAAGTATCTTCTCAGCCTCTTCAACAATCTTTACAGGATTAATCTTATACTTCTTAGAATTGAGTTTTTGTTCTTTCGCAATTATTTGAACAGACTCCAGCAAGCCCGTGCCTTTTTCCATCAATCGATTAACACGTCTAGCTATTGAGTGATAGGATAGACCCGTATCAGTTGCAAGCTTCTGTAAAAGCTCTCTTGCAGTCAGACTCAATCAAAGCACAGCCCTATAGTAGCAAGGTTTCTTTGTACGACATTTATTTTAGGTTATTCCTCAGAGAGTCTATTTCAATAATTTGGCTCTAGAACTGAAGAACAACATATTTTGAGAGGGACAAACATCTTTAAGGCGGAGATTTTGGCCACATTTGACGGTGCTAGTAATGAAAGACTATGATGTCATTTTAGCAAGCGGAGCAGAACACCTTGAGAGTAGGTTTGAGGAACTTGGTTTTCGGGTGTATACCTCGGACCTAAATTATGACCACAAGCGTATGTTTCCAAATGCTGACATCTATGTCAAAATTGGTAAGGTTGCTCAGCTCTCTGGAAGACGTGTTGTTGTTGTGCAAAGTTGTACAGGGTCAGGACCTGCAGAGGCAGAGGAGTATACTACATCAGATAGAGTTGTTGAACTGTTACTAATTTTGGACATGCTTTCCAGACCACTTGAAGTAGAGAAAACGGGGCATAAGCAGTACAAATGTACACCTGTGCCGCCCCCAAAAAGTGTGGAGGTCGTTTTGACATTTCAACCATTTGCTTTGCAGGATAAATCATTTGAAACTGGAGAGGCTGCATCTGGTCGGTGGGCAGTTGAAACGATATCAAAAGCTTGCAATAAGATGTATGTAGTAAGTCCGCATGCTCCAGATAGTCTTGACTGGGTTAAAAATCTCAAAGATAGAGGATTGTACAAGATAGTTGATGTGATTCCGGACCTAGTAGAACACGCCAAAAGAGAGTTTGCGTTTGATGATTGTGTTATTGTTGCTCCAGATGAAGGAGCTCAAGAGCGATACAAAATAGATGGTTTTGGAAAGAGTAGGACCAACTCATATAGAGTTGAACTCCATGGAAACCTTGATGTTAAAGATCTAAATGTGATTGTAATTGACGATCTCACAAAGAGTGGGAGTACGCTATTAAAGGCTCGAGACAGGCTATTGGATCAAGGCGCCAAAGAAGTTGTGTTAGCCGTTGCTCACGTGGTCCCATTGATAGAACGAGGCGAGGAATTATTGGAACGCCTCATTGAGAAATGCAATGGAAAGATTGTTACATCAAATACTGTGAATAATGAAATCTTCTGTAAGGAAAATCAGAATCTTTGTTACAATGTAGCAGATACTATTGTTGATTTCCTTGATTCTTAAGAGAACTACTATCTGGGAGGTTCATTAGCTCTTCTCCGCGCAGACCATCCCTTCGATGTACTTCTTACTGCAAATCTCCTCTTCTTCAGGTCATTAAGAGCTTGAATCACTTGATTTTGATTGCATGTCAAATGATGACTGGATAAAATTGAAGTGATTGCAGAAGCACGTTTTGTGTCATTTTCTATTATCAAGAGAATATGTAGTTGTATTTCTGTCAGTTCTTCATTCAATTTCACCCGCTCAATTGATTGATTGGATTGAAGGAGATTTAAACATTATATGCAATGAATGAAACAGAAAAGGGGGGCTAATACGAAATCCTTTTCTCAGGTGGGTCTACCAGCGCGTCTGTGTTGAAGAATGGAATCAGAGAAGGAATATCATATCGGAATTAACAAAGGTGAAATGCCTGCGTTAGTTCTGCTGCCTGGCGACCCAGATCGTTCAAAGAAAATAGCAAACACATTTTTTGAAAATCCCATTGAGGTTGCAAAATGTCGCGAATATTGGAGCTTCAGAGGTACGTGGAAGGGAGTACCAGTTGGTGTTTGTTCAACAGGCATTGGATGCCCGTCAGCTGCAATTGCTCTTGAAGAGTTAATCAAGATTGGGTGCAAGATCTTCATCAGAGTAGGTACAACAGGAGCAATTAGTCATAAGGTTCACTCAGGGGATGTTGTAATATTTACAGGATCTGTTCGAGATGAAGGAACATCAAGGCAGTATGTTCCTATTGAATTTCCAGCTGTTGCAGATCCAGGAGTTGTGATGACATTAGCGAGAACTGCTCAAAAACGGGGTAGTCGTTTTCATGTAGGTATAGGTCATAGCAAGGATGCATTTTATAGTGAGCATTCATCATATGTTGCAGATCCTGAATCGATGCGCAAAAAGTGGAATTTAATGAAACAAGCTGGAGTTCTTGCAACAGAAATGGAAGCTTCATCTCTATTTGTAATAGGGCAACTTCGGAATGTAAGAGTCGGTGCGATATGTGTGGCCATCGGTGAAAATATTGAGAAAGAAAGTAAGATTGTTGGAAAGCCACCTATAGACGACTTAGTCACAATTGCTCTTGATGCACTATATGACTTGTATCATGAGTAGGACCCTATCAAATATCGCTGAACCAGAGTTTCTTCTGAACTGAGATTAACAGAGTCTCAGCAGCCCGTTTGTCAATTCCAGTTAGATTAGCTAACTGATCAGGACTTGTTGCAACAAACTCTGTTGTGGTTCCGATTCCTGCATTGAGAATCAAATTGATAATCGGATCAGTTGTACCCAATTCAATTAAAATATCCCTGAGATTTGAAACACTGTCAACTGTTGTGACAGGAGGAGCTACATCAGGCATCTCAGCTTCCATTTCCTCTTCTTCAGTAGGTGCACTTGTTTTCTTGAGTGCAGTCAACTCTGGTAATTCGGAAGGCTGACTATGCTTTGCTACAAAAGACGGATTTAGAAAAATGATCCCAAGGATCATAGATAGTATGAGGATAGGTATCAAGAATGAATTACTGATATCGATTCCAACTAAATTGCCTTCAGGACCAGGGCCAATTAGACCTTGAGTGATTCCATAGATGAAAAGACTTGTCCAAGAGTTTCCAGAGATTTCGGTTGCAAAGAAAAGCCAGAGAGGGGAGAAGAATCCAAAACCTCCAGCTTCATAAATTAAGAATTCACGAAACAGGTCCTTCTTTGCGAAATACACGATGATAGGAATAGTAGCTGATACTACGATACTGAGTAAGAACCATAGAGTATAGACACTCCATAGAGCAGCACGAACTACTGCATCTGCGCCAATTCCAGCGATCTTGATTGCAGCGGCTCCCATAAAAATGATACCGGGAATCAAAGCACCGATAAGGACTCCAAGAGCATATCTCAATCTATATTCTCACCTCAGAACCACATATCTGATTTCACAAAGTGATGCAGTCTTTTAGATGTTTTGAGGTTATTATCAGCGAAAGAGAATGGGTGCACTGATGCTATATTGAATGGACCTAGCTTCTTCAGTTATGGAAAGAATGACAATTCAAGTGGGAAAAGCCAATTTTTGCTTCAAAATGCGCAAATTCACTAAAATAGCCATTTCGCGCCGATAAATTGACATCTCTGTAAAGCCTTATAAGGGACTAGAACGCATTCTAGAGCACTCTTAGGAGGAGTGATGTAGACAATGAGTTTTGTCGTTAAGAAAGCAATTCAAGACTATGCTAAGAAAAAGAACCTCCAAGTTAGTGGAGACTTCTATGCTGCTTTGGACAAGAAGGTTGGCGAATTCCTTGACCATGCAGCTAAAAGGACTAACGAGAATAAGCGTAAGACTCTCAAGCCTTACGACCTTTAAATAGAAGACAATCTCACGATGCCGGGAGTGGAAGCTCTAATGCTTCCACAACCTTTTCTTTTTCATATCACCACTCTTATCAGTATTCTACAACGACATGCTCATTGATTATTAAGAGTGGTTTCTGATGTATCGAGTCTGCTTAACGAACGATGATGGTCCGCGAAGTGATGGTCTCTTGAAACTTGCGGAAGTCTTGAGTAAAGATGTAGAGCTCTTCGTAGTAGTCCCAGATGGACAGAGGAGTGCATCAGGGAAAGCACTTACGCTAAAGAGCCCAATAAGAATCACAGAACAACACAAGCAGAATGGTTACACTTTTGTCAGTCATGATGGACTCCCCGCAGATTCCGTTATTCTTGCAGAATCATTCTTTGAGAATATTGATATTTTTGTTTCGGGTCCCAATACTGGAGCGAATCTAGGCTATCAAAGCATGCTTACAAGTGGGACTGTAGGTGCTGCATTTGAAGCGGCTATTAGAGGAATTCCAGCGATTGCTGTATCGCGTGAAGCATCACCCCAAGAGTGGTTTGATTCTACAGGTTCGACACGAGAATGTGAAATTGTGTGTCGAATGACAAAGGATATTGTCATGAGAGTACTTGACAAGGGAATGCCAAAAGGAATAGACCTACTCAATTTGAATTTCCCATGTGATTTATCGGATACTAGTGAATTGGTGGTAACAAAACCAACAAAAATTAGAATGCATAATAAAGTTGAAAGAAGAGTTGATCCAAATGGTCGACCTTATTTTTGGTATCTTGGGATTGAAACCGATCCGCCAGAGGGAACTGACGCGTATGAAGTTCTGGTAAAAAATAACATTTCACTATCTCCAGTCATAATTGAGTTTATTCATGAAAGAGACATTGAAACGTTAAGAAAATTCATGGCGGATTGATTTTTTTAATAGCCTCCCAAAGAGCATCGCTATCAGGTTTCGCTAAATCGCTAACTTGACCAGCTTTGAGAATTTTCCGATGGTGAGGATCCTCAATCAGTGTGCCAATCATTGTTGCCTGGATTCCATTAGATTCTAAAGATTGAATTACAGAATTGGTATTTTCCAAGTCACAACTAATAATCATAGAACCACTACTAATCAATTCGAGAGGATTCACTTCAAGTAATTCACAGATTTCTCTTGTAGGTTCACTTATCGGAATCTTTTCAAAATTAATCTCAAATCCCAGACCACTAGCATCACACATTTCATGAATCGCACCAGAGAGACCACCTTCTGTTGGATCATGCATCGCATGAACATAACCGGTTTCGAAAGCAACAACTCCGTCCTTGACTACACTTATTTGCTCTCGCAAATCACGGGCTGCTTGGATAGTCTCTTTAGAAAGATGTTTAGAGAGATACTTCTTCCCTTCTGCTGCTAGTATTGCAGTACCCTCAATACCTATAGTCTTGGTGAGAATAATGGCATCACTGAGCTGTGCACTGCTTGATGTTACATACTGACCTTCCTTAGTGAGACCCATCATAAAACCTACAATAATAGGTTGTTCAAGTTTCTCTGTAATTTCGGAATGACCTCCGACCACAGCAATATCAAGCGCTTTGGCGGCGCTATCAATTTGTAGCATTATCTTTTGCAGTTCACTCGTCTTGAAGCCCTTGGGAAGCATAATCGTTGCAAGAAACCATCTAGGTTTGACTCCGAAAGTTGCAATATCGTTCGCATTAACATGCACTGCAAGCCACCCCAAATCCTCCACGGATCCTGTAATTGGATCTGTTGCAGCAACAATGATTTGATCACCAACTTGGATGAGGGAGGCGTCTTCTCCTAGTCCCGGGCCTAAGATTACTGAGGGATCACTTTTTCCAAGATGTGAAAACACAATACTCTGTAGAATTTCTGCTGGTACTTTGCCCGGTAGCATCTGGTTTAATCTCCTATGAAGGTGCGCGTATGACTTGTGTCTGATGCATGAAAAGCAAATTCATAGAAACCCTTACGGGGCTCTCCTCGCTCACTATGACATCAGACATTTATCAGTCATACGCGCACGTGGGAAACTGAGTCATCGTTAATAATCTAATCGAGAATGCAATTCTTACAGCATTATTTCGGAAGGTATGAATCAACCTCTCGTAGTTGGGCTATGTCTAAACGAGACTTCGATTGAGCTGTATTTAGAATTGTACCGAGTATTGATTTTTCTCTGAGTAGTTCACGAGAGAGATAGGCACGACCACCAGCAGTTCTAGCGACCAGATACGCTCCAAATGTCTTTCGAAATTCATCAACACTAAGAATAGTTTCAATTGGATCATCAAGACCTTCTTTTCTGGTCCTGAGCATTGTTGCTAGTTCTAATGCTTCATGATAAGGGCGTTTCAGAAACTTAGGCCATTTTGCTTGCTCAGGATTAACATTGACAGCAGCAAGTCGAACCTTCGCCTTTCGGATTATTCGAGAGGTCCGAATCAGGTCCTGAACTGGTGTATACTGACTGTGTCCGGGTCCTACAGATTGGGCAAGGGGGATATTTGGAGAGAAATCAGAAACGACAATTATCAGCGGTTCAATATTGTCGCTTCGCATTCGTTCTCGCCGGATTGTTTCCATCGCCTTTCTGAGAGCTTCAGCAAGTGGTGTTAAGCCAGATACCTTTAGACGACCCAATGCTCTATAGATCTTATTCCAATTTGTCGTAGGTGCCTGAACTTCGACAGCTCCACTATCTTTGAACGCAATTATTCCAGTCCGATCCTTGGAACCTCTCGTTTCACTCTCAATTCGTTCTAAGAATTGTCGGACCACATCCATGCTTCCTTTCATGGATAGACTGACATCAATCACTAGAATGATTGTAAGAGGTGTCTTCCCGGTAAAGACACTTTCACGGACATCCTCCCTGCTGATTATAATTGGAAATTCATCTGACCGACCACTTCTCGAAATTGCGGCCATGATTGTAGATGGTAGATGGATATTGCTAATCTCTCTACTAGGTATCCTTGAACGAATAGGTCTACCATGTTTCATTGTGTCAGAACCTTTCAGAGAACCCATTGTCCTTGAACTGACTCTTTTGTGAATCCAACCTCCTGAAGTCACGCGAGAACGAATAATGGCTCGACGCCTTAATTTCTCTGTGTCAAACAATTCTTCTCCAGTGTCAATGTCAGGAGACTTCACAAAGAAACCATTGTCCAAACCAAATGGAGAATCACGGATATCAGATTTGGGTCCAGTGATCAGACTAGGTTTTTCTGGAGTATATGGACGAGTAGCTAATCCCCATTCATCTCCAGATTCAGGTTGCGCTTTGCCAGGTTCTAGTGTGTCAATCCCTGCCGTAGGACCACTTTTCCTGCGGGTCATTACTTCCAACCATTTACGAACAAGTCGCCACATGAGAGGCGCAAAAACAATCGTATCGATAATAACAACATGAATTGGTGGAAATTGGAGAATCCAATAGCCAAACAACCAGTTGATTGGACTGACAATAATCCAAAGAAAATATGAAAAAATCATGACCATCATCACAGCACAGATAGTGCCTTTGATGGGATCTCCTTGAGGGTTTCTTATTTTACCGGGCGTTTTTTTTTGCCCTCTTGTCTCCCGTACTGAGCAAATCCAGACTGTCGCCCAAAGCGCCCTCCACTTCTACGTTCTCCTTTTTCCCCTTCTTCATCTTCTTCTTTGGGAACTTCAGTTGGTGATTTTCGACGGTCGTTCTTCTTTGCAACTTCAGAGGCTTTTGTTATTGCACGATCAATATCGTCTGAAGAAGGAGGCTCAAGGAGACCACCTCTACGAGTTCTGTGACTCAATGCAAGTTGAGATGCTAGTCTCATATCTTCTAATGTCACTTCAGTACGACCTTCTAGAGCGGCATGAGTGATAGCTGTTTTACTGATCACAATATCCGGTCTGACACCATCTACTTCGAGAGCATCGCAAGCAAGAGCGATTGCTCGGAGATTAGATTCAGAGAGAGTGACTTGGTCTAGTAGCTCCTTTGCCCGTTCGATCTTCATTCTTAGATTCTCTTGTTCAGCGGACCAATCGTCATGAAACTGGGAAGGGTCTCTTTCGAAAGCAAGATTTCTCCGTACAAGTTCCATTCGATCCTCGATTGTATGATTTGTACCAACTGCAACATGAAGAGAAAAACGGTCCAATAGCTGAGGTCTCAACTCACCTTCCTCGGGATTCATTGTGCCTATAAGTACAAAATCAGAAGGATGAGAGATTGAGATGCCTTCGCGTTCTATTGTGTTGATCTTGGTTGCGGCTGCATCCAGAAGGTCATCAACAAGATGGTCAGGGAGTAGATTCACTTCATCAACATACAATACGTTTTGATGAGCTTCAGCAAGAATTCCAGGTCTTAGAGCCTGTATTCCTTGTTGAAGGACTTGCTCGATATCGAGAGAACCAATCAGTCTATCTTCCGTTGTTGATAACGGTAGATTGACGACACGCATCTTTCTCTTTATAGAACTCAACTTTTGACCATTGTTTAATCGTGATCGACAATCTTCACAATAGAGTTCAGGATTTTCAGGATTACAACCAAAACGACATTCATCTATCATGTCAACCTCTGGAAGTAAATCAGCCAAAGCACGGACAACAGTGGTCTTACCTGTACCTTTTGGACCAGATATCAGGACACCACCAATTTGAGGGTTCACTCCGTTTAGAATCAGGGCTAGCTTTAACTTATCTAAACCAACAATTGCTGTAAAAGGCAGTGTAGTACGTTTCAGCTGGCCCAAGTATGTCGCACCTTTGAATTATAATACAGGACATGGGTCTTTAACAATAAATAAGGGTGTCCATTCAAACAATCCTACATGCTTATCTATAAGTAGACCGAATAAATAATGTCTAGAGGTGGAGTATTTCTATTGATTTCTCATATTTCCCATCTTGAGTGTCCGCAATGCAGAAGGAAACACTCAGCAGACAATTTAGCAACATATTGTGTATGTGGGTCTCCCTTGTTTGTAGTATATGATATGAGTGGTGTCAGAGAGGAAATTGATACTGAGGTATTTCCATCTGAGATGAACTCAATGTGGAGATACTCTCAACTGCTACCTGTGAAATCCCCATCATACGTTGTTAGCCTTGGTGAAGGGTGGACACCTCTTCTTCTCTCGAGACAATTGGGAAAGCATCTTGGTTTGAGGATGTTAAGAATCAAAGATGAGGCTCAGAATCCGACAGGGAGTTTCAAAGATAGGGGTCTCTGTGTTGCAATATCAAAAAGCCTCGAATTAGGTGCCAAGAGTTTTGGTCTTCCATCAGCTGGAAATGCCGCTGTATCAACAAGTGCGTATAGTGCAGCTGCGGGTGTATCAGCTCACATCTTCATGCCTGATGATACTCCAGAACCATTCTTCGAGCAATGTACCTTATTTGGTGCAGAAATAGTTCGTGTAAAAGGAACGATATCTGAAGCAGGGCAAGAAATGCGAAAACGAAATGGAGATTGGACTGATCTCTCCACTACGAAAGAACCATACAGAGTTGAGGGAAAGAAGACTCTCGGATTTGAAATCTCTGAACAGATGGGGTGGTCTGTTCCGGATGTCATAATATGTCCCACAGGTGGAGGAACGGCAATCATCGGAATTTGGAAAGCATTTGAAGAATTAGAGGCATTGGGTTTGATTGGAAGTGAAAGACCAAGACTCTATGCTGCACAAAGTGGTGGATGTGCACCTGTCGTCAGAGCAATTGAAAAGGGTACTGATAATCTTGAACCTTGGGTGAATGGAGACACAACGGCACTTGGCCTTCGAGTTCCAAGTCCTTTTGCTGGGAGAGAGATACTTAATGCTATTAGAAAATCAGGAGGAGGAGCAGTTGCTGTGGCAGATCAGGATATTGCTCCAATTAGAAGGATGGTAGGCAAATTAGAAGGACTTGATATCTGTCCTGAGAGCGCTGTGGGGATTGCAGGCCTTAGAAATCTAATTGAATCGGGTGCAATCGATTTTGATGAAGAAGTAATTCTTCTTAATACAGGAAACGGAGCAAGATATACGAACATTAAGCTGTGATAATACTAGGAACCATCATTATTATTAGCAATCATTTTGAAAAACGGTTCTAGCAAATAACTGACCTGGGGGAATCAAAAATCGAAGATCTGACCAATGATACCACACATTTTCATGGAGTAAGAGAGTCCCTAGTAGCAGGAAAGAAGGAATTCGCTGTCATTGGTTTCCTAATAATTGTCTATTTCTATCTTCGACTCACGGGTATTGAACCTACATTGGTACTGATTCTTGGTATTATGGTGGGCATATGGCTTGCATTCAGACCATCAGAATGGGCAGTCGAAGGAATGGAAAGCATGGCAGGACATCTTGGGTACACTGCATATATGGCAGGAATGTTATCCAGCCTAGCTAGTAACATGCCAGAGGCTGTAATTAGTGGAATAGCAGCTTACACCGGATGGTCAAGTGGCAATCCAGATTTGCTAGATATTGCAGTTCTCTCGGTTCTTATTGCAGCTGGTTTCAATATGCTCTTGCTGGGACTTACAATCGTCATTTCAACAAAAGGCGCTCCAGATATGGAGGTTCCAGCAGAAGCTATCAGGAAAGACTCTGTATTAATCAGATGGACCATAGTAGCACTGGTCAGTATGTTCGCTCTGGGAATTGTAGATATTATAGGACCAAATGCACCGATTGATCCAAAATTCCCTCCAATTGCAGCCTTTGTTCTGTTCCTTTCATACATAATCTATTCCTGGTCACTAGCAACTGGAGATGTCACTGAAAATAGTGTTCCTGCAAAATCGAGTCACTTCAAGAAAAGTGCCCTTATTCTAACTATTATGGGATTCGTCGGTATTTTCTTCGCTGGCGAAATACTGACAAACTCCGTTGAGATTCTTCTAGAGGAACATGCCACAACAATTGGATTACTAGGTGTCAACCATATAACCGTGGCAGCCCTCATTCTTGGTTCGGCAGGAGCATTACCAGAACATGGAATTGCATTGATAGCAGCATCAAAAGGAAAAGTTGGACTTGCAGTAGGTAATCTAATTGGAGGTGTACTCCAGATTGTCTTACTTGTTATGGGTGGTATTGGAATATTTGTACCAGTACCATTGGACCGCTATGTTCTATTCCAGATAATAGTAATTGCAGGGAGTCTGTGGTTCTTGAAACGAGCAATTACAGACGATCACAAACTAGATTTCTTTGAAGGAGCAATGATCATACTTCTACAGGTGTATGTCTTTGTTCTGCTAATCACTGGTACTCCGATATAATATGAGGAAGGATAGCGCGAAGATCTTTCTCTCTCACGACAACATTGGCTGCTTCAGCTACCTCTTGATGTTCGGGATTAAATGCGATTGAGAGTCCAACAACAGAAAAGACACTTATGTCGTTACGCCCATCACCAATAAACGCGGTCTGCTTGAGTGTCACACCAAAATGATCCGTAATTTTACCAATATGCTCAGCTTTCTCTGCCCAACCAATGACATTTTCTACAGTCCCGGTCAAGAATCCATTCTTTCGTCCAAGTTTATTGGTCAACACATAATCGATACCGATTCGTTCGGCTATGTCATCAGCCATAATGTCTAATCCACCAGAAAGAATAGCTGAATGAATATTGTGCTTAGTTAATATTGAAACAGCTTCTTGAGCCCCTGGGACAAGCTTTGTATTCCTCACAGCTTCTAGAACGATATCCACTGGTTTTCCAGTCCAAAGAGCAGCATCGTAATCAGCCCATTGTTGGTAATTTATCTTGCCTGCAAAATATTGGTCGAAGTATACTCTACCTTCTTTGGTGGTACCAAATAGCTCATGCAATCGCCACCATATGCTACTGTGTTGAGTAAGAGTGCCATCAACGTCGAAGACAACTAATTGAATATCCATAATACATAGCACCTGTGGAAAAAAGATACAAGTGAAGCTTAACCCTCAGCTTCCCTCTCGCGTTCTTCACGGGCTTCCCTCTCAAGTTCAGCAAGAAGGTCATCAATCCGCTTTTCACCCGCAGTCTCTGCAGTGCCTTCGCCAAGTTTCTTCCCACCCTCAGCTTCAAGTGGCGGAAGCACACCTTCTTTCTCTAATAGAATCTCTGCTTCCATTGCATCAAGCTCACGGTCAACGCGCTCTTCCATCTCAATTGTTGAATCTGCACCAGTGAGGTCTTCTGATAACAACTCACCAGCTATCGAGATGTGCTCAAAGGATTCAGAGAGTCTATCAAGTTGAGTCTGGATTTCTTCAGGCTTTAGTAGAGACCTTGCCTCCGTAAGAGCGTCATTGGCAATACTGAAGGCTCGAAGTACTTCTGATTGTGTTTTTGCTTCCTCTAAATTAAGAAGTGCGGTCTCCAAAGTCAGGAACTGCTGCTGGTATCTAGCCTTTCTATTTTCAAGATCTACTACAATACTGAGGTGAGAACGAGCCATAGAGCGGTTTCCCTTTGACATAGCTTCCTTTGCGGATTTCTGCTCCTCAACCATTCTAGTCTCAAGTCGCCTGACTCTAAGGGTCAATGCATTCATTGTGCCCTTCATCTCGAGAATTCCACGTTCGGCATCAACTTTCTTCTTACCACTTAGGAAACCCATTGAACTCACCATGGTATTCTTTACGATTTAATTTCATGCTTTGAACCATTTAAGGTATTGTCTAACTGGCTAAGTATCTAACAAATACAGCAAAATAATATCGGTACTCGTTCAGAAACCATTAGTAAAGAACAATGAAGATACAATAACAAAACCATTAGGATAACTATTTACAAGCTACAAGGCAAAAGAAAAGCTGAGCTTGATGGATATGACAATACTAGATACAATTCAGGAGGCAGTGATCACTGCAAAGAGATGCATTCTTGAAAATCTGGAACAGGCTAAAGCAAAATCAGGCTCCGTCAATCCATATGGAGATAAAACACTAGTTCTTGATCTCAAAGCGGAAGATGAGATTATTTCTATTTTACAAAGTTCTGATGTTAATTTTGCTATTTTAACCGAGGAAAGAGGATACATCCAGAGTGAGAAGAAACCAGAATACTTGGCACTAGTTGATCCAATCGACGGTTCTGCTAATCTTGCGAGAGGGATTCCGTTAGTAACGATTGGCATCTCAATTGTTCCCTACAAAGATATCATGACCTCAGATGATGCAGAATTGAGTATAATTGAATCGGTCTTTACTGATGAGTGCTATATTGCAATATCAGGAAAAGGCGTCACAAGGAACAGGAAATCGGTTCATGTCGCGAATCCAGTACCAATGGAAGAGGCAATTGTATCCTATGATACAAAGAAGACACGGGACGCCACATTCATTCAAAACTCAACTAAAACAATTAGCTCACTCCAAGACACAAGAAGGACAGCCAGCAATCTTCTTGATCTATGTTGGACTGCCTCTGGATTTCTTGATGGTATGGTAGATCTCCGAGGTATGCTTCCAATAATCCATCTCTCAGGAACACACATGGTCAACGAAGCTGGTGGATTCGTCCTTGATTCCGAGGGAAACCGGTTTCATACCAAATTGAATCCGGATGTGATGATGAGCTTTGTTGCAGCTTCAAATGAACATCTCGCAAGAAAGATATTGAATAGATTCAATGGCACAGAATGAAATTGATTTTTGGACGTATGCGATATTTTATTAGAAATCAACAAGCGACTCAGCTTCGATAACCATGGCAAAATCATTAGTTCCTCCAGAAGTCGCAGAGAATATGAAATCTATCAAACATAAGATAGTTGTTTTATCAGGTAAAGGTGGCGTTGGCAAAACAACTGTTGCAACCAATCTTGCTATATCATTTGCGATGCGAGGATATTCATCGGGAATACTGGACGTCGATATCTACGGTCCTAACGTACCCAAATTACTCGGATTAGAAGGACAACATCCAACTGCAGAGGGGGACTTTATTGATCCAATCCTCGGACCTCTTGATGTGAAAGTCATGAGTATGGCATTTCTATTACGAAAGGATGATGACGCAGTAGCCTGGAGAGGCCCATTGGTAGCAAAAGCTATTAGTCAATTCTTGGCCAATGTCAAGTGGGGAGAACTAGATATGCTTGTTGTCGACCTTCCGCCTGGAACTGGAGACGAAATTCTAAGTATTCTACAATCAATCCCAGATATTGATGGCGTTATCATCGTATCAACCCCTCAAGAAGTAGCTGTTTTAGATGCAAGAAGAGCCATTCAACTTGTTGAAAAGATGGGAGTTCCAGTCTTAGGTATCATAGAAAACATGGCTGAATTTGTCTGCCCAAAATGTGGCGAATCTTACAAAATCTTCGGCGAAGGTGCAGCTAAGAAAGCTTCTGAAGAATATGGAATAGAACATCTTGGCACATTGCCACTTGACCCAAGAGTGATTACGCTTAGTGATGAAGGCACTCCATTTGTCATGGAAGAACCAGAGTCTATAGTTTCAAAATCATTTTCAGCTCTTGTTGATAATTTATCAACTAAAATAAAATTGGAAAAGAAATAGAAGCAGAGACGAAGAATTATTCTTCGTCCTCGGTTTCATCTTCTTCAAGGATTTCTTCATCTATGTCTGAAACAGGCGTATCTTCATCCTCTTGGTCTTCAAGTGGAATATCTTCATCTTCTATCAGTTCTTCTGATGGGATATCTTCATCTTCGATTTCTTCAAGGCTATCCTCATCCGCTTCTAGAGATAACTCGGCATCAGATACCTTATCACTAGCTGAAGAGATACCAGGGTGCATCTTGAGAATGTAAACGTATGATATTCCGAAACTCACGAGACCAAGAAATAGTGTTACCCAGAGTGCTCCATCCATACCAAACCATATCACAGGATCAAGTGACAAATTAAACCGTGGTGCGCCAAGCACGACATATTGAAACCACATGGGAATAGTGAACATTAGGGGTATGCAGAGTATTACTAGTAAAATGATGGACATGATAATTTCTGCTGTGTAATTAAGAATTCGTCGAAGTGAGCTATCAATTGCTTTCTTTGCCACAGACACGGTTTCTCGCCTTGGCATGGCACCAGAAGTAACTCCTTTAAAACTTGCTGGCTGTTGAATAATTGTATGTCACACATTAGAAGGAGGAGAGAGGGGGTCCTGAGAACAAACGAGAATTCGCGGTTCGGTCGGACGTTAGGGAGAGAGAGGAGAGGAGATTGAACAGATTTGTGAAGGTCGTTTCGGACCCCCAGTCCATATTATAATAGTTCATATTAGGATATAAGTGTAACTGTCCTATACTATTATTCAATTATTGGCACGAGAACATGAGTATCGTGAGAAGAATGATATTTCGATATCAACATGATGATCTCTGAAAAAATAGTGTTGAGAGAGAGGGGGCCCAAAGAGAACATGGAAGGAGAGAAACGCTTCTGAGAGAGAAAGGCCCCCTAATTCTAATAGAGTATAGTTATGAATACATTTAAGCAAATGTCGGATTGCGAATATTATTACTAGAGAAATTATGGTGTGATCAGTGGTTTCCACGCCAAATTAGTTGATGAAGATGAAAATCTTGCAAGGTGTAAAATCAATTGGTGATTTCATAAATCATATAATTTTTATATGTAAATTAAGTAAAATAATATTGATAGATGTTGAGGAGCGCATTTCTCCCTCCTGAAATCCTAACACACATCCTCTCCTCAAGCAAACAACCATGCAATCTTTTTTTCCTTGCGCTCCTCACACCTTCAAAATTATCCCGCTACCACACCCAATATTGATTTGCTTCTTCTAGAATTGATAAACTAGTAGCTGATTCAAATCGTGGGAATAAGATTCATTACAATTGGAGCATAACCATGAGAAAATACTTCAACAACGAATGGATCATTAGCCTCAGCGACTTTTGTCCAAGAACCGTTATCCCGACGATAATAGGCATAGTGTGCATTATTATGCCGGATTTCAATGATAGATTTTGATGGTAGTGTATTGAGATCTACAGTATCAAGTTTCTTGCTTCGTGGAAATTCACTATGTTCAGGCTGCGAGAGAAATACTGTGAAGATACCTTTAGTATCAGGCAGAAGAAGAGCAACATGTGGTCGGTCAACTGAGTTCCAAATACGAGGCACAGGAGGATATCTACAAGTGAATGCTCCAGATGCTGAACGCAATACTAAGTATGTTCCCTCATCAATTGTCATTTGGTCGTTGACCTCAAGTTGCGTGCTTACTTCTTCGAATATTGAAATACTGCCTGTCACAATAGAAATAGACGCGAAACCGTATATAACCTTCAGTCAGATAGTATTCATCAAGATAGCTCTCCAGAGTTGCATTCTAACAAGGCCACAAGCCGGTTACGGATATCAGTCAATGAAGATGACAGATGCAACAAATCCGTGTTGATTCTTACTAGATAGCGAAAGAACAATAAGTCAGCAACGTTTTTGCTGACTTAACAAATGGACAAGGGATTCAATCATACTTTTGCATTCTAGAAGTTGACTCTTCTAAGATACCATTGAGAGATGGAAATACCTTGGAGGCTCCAGCTTTGACCAAAGCCTGCGCAGGTGTTTCTCCGGTTGCTACACCCCAGAATTCTATACCAGCCCGTTTTGCAGCTGTTGCATCTATCAATGCATCCCCAACATAGACGATTTCATTCTTGTTAAGACCCAAATCAGAAACTATTTTCAGAAGGCCATCTGGATAAGGCTTGGGGCGAGGTGATTCGTGACGGGTCTGGATAATATCGAAATAATCTACTAATGGAATTTGTTCCATAATCTTATCGACAGAAGACCTACCATTATTTGTAAGAATAGCAGTACTGAAACCAAGTTTCCTGAGTTTCTTTACCACATCCAGAGTACCATCCAATAGTCTAGCAGACTGTGCAGCAAATCCTTCATGCTGGCTGAGAATCATATCAACTTCTGTTTCCATTTGATTCCATTCATTCAGGTTGATGCCTTTTGAAAGAAAATAGTCTCTTGCCTTCGCTGTAGAACTAGAGATACCATCAGCAGCCTCGAGCAATTCACTAGGTAGACCCTTATTGATGTAGTAATCTTTAGTATCTTGCCGCATTGCTTCTAATGGGAGTGAGAGTTCGGTTATTGTTCCATCCATATCAAATACAAAGGCCTTCAACAAGGTATACTCCCTGCGTAAATTCAAAAAAGTGGCTACTTAAGGCTAACCCTGAGGTAACAAATCCTTACATACTATTGATAAAAGTGCGTATCTCGTCTTTAACAAGATCAAGTGATTGTTGGTAAAAATGATTTTCTTGATCCAAACCAACCAATTTTACAGGACAGGTCAATAATTGTGAAATTGAATTCATATCCATGAATGGAACCATATCATCAGATATCCCATGAAACATAAGAACGGGACATTTGATGGATGATAACTCATTTGAATGATACTCATTTTCACAAAGTAGAGTATATGAAGCACTCAGTGTAATAATGAAGTTCAGAGACTTTTTCGAAGCAAAACGGAGAGTGGTCGATCCTCCAAATGAGTAACCAATAACACCGTTGATTGAAATACCTCTATCTTCTAGAGCGATAGCAGCTTCATCAACATCTTTCGTAGCTCCAGATATTCCAGAAAATGCCTTAGGATGAGATTGTGTTCCTCTAAAATCAAAACGGAGAGTAGTATATCCCAGGTTGAGAAAGAGAGATTCCATCTCTCTTACAACATGATTATTCATATCTCCACCATAAAGTGGATGAGGGTGAAGAAGAATGACAGCAGTATTGGAATTTATATCTGGTTTCTTTAATATACCTACTAATGTCAATTCTTCAACTTCGAACTCAAATCTAGTTGATTCCAAGAGTTTCACGCATTCTTGATTTATGGTACATATAGGGCTTTGATGCAGGTATCTTTCTCATCCGCAGGACGAACAACATCCATTTTAACTCCGAGGCCTATTTTCTCACCAATCGCACCAACATATGGTAAGCATGCTTGATTGCAGTAAAGCTTGCCACGTTTCATGAATTCCTCGTGTTGTGGGCAATAACTATGACTTACTTCAACTCTTTTCTCGGACACCCAAGTTGGTTCCATTTTTGATCCCATTATATGACCGATAACCATCCATGCATCAAGAGCATCCTTTAATGAGTTTCCAAAACCAAGACGCTCCTTCATTGCCTTTGCATCTTCTTCACCCAATCTTCTAAAAATCTCTTCAATCGCTTGAAGACCATCAGAACCAAATCGCTCATCAAGAACAATGGATGTTTCTGTTATTAATCGTAGAAGATTAGATCGAAGTTCACTCACTTTATTCCCAGATGGAATTATGCCTTTCACAGCTGCAGTCTTCATCACACCCATAGGTATACCTCCAATAGATTATTGGCTAGTAGGTCGAAATATCAGGATTACTTTAGTCTTGTCTTTATTGAAAATTTTTCTACAGGATGAACAATAACTACATTTATGGAACTGAGTTGTATATGAGCGATTGAAAAATGACACTCCCTAGCACAATTAAATTGGATAATATGAGAAATATGGTGACTCATTTTCCCCAATTACTAAGCTCTATTGAGTTGGACTCAAATCTTACCAAGATTTGTAAGGAATATGAAGAAGAGGGAATTGTTGGGATATGTTTCATTGGCATGGGCGGGAGTTCAATTGCTGGTAGCTACACAAAGGCGATACTTCAGTCTAGTTCAGAAATACCCATGATGGTTGTCAAAGATTATGTCTTGCCAAAATGTGTTGGACGGAATTGGATTGTTATTGCTGTAAGTTATTCAGGAAATACTGAAGAAACACTCTCAGCTTTGGATAATGCAACAGCAAGTGGTGCTAGAAGAATTTTGATCACATCTGGCGGAGAGATGTCTGAGAGAAAGAATGAAACGATTATACAGTTGCCTGGTGGTTTGCAACCACGAGCAGCTCTACCCCTTATTCTATCAGCTGTCTTGCCGGTCACTGAAAAGCTATTGAATCTAGTAACTACGGACCTTCAAACGATATCATCATTCCTAGTCAAATCATCAGATGAATGGGGAAAATGGATTGAATTGCCAATTGAAATAATCAAGTCCATATCCAACAGTATTCCTTTGTTCATGGGTGCGGAACACTTGATTCCTGTGGCATACAGAGCAAAGTGCCAAATCAATGAGAATTCAAAATCAGTCGCCTTCTATTCGGAGTTACCAGAGGCAAATCATAATGAAATTGAAGGTTTTGCAAACAAGTATCGGACCTCAGTATTGCCGATCCTATTAAGAAGCACTCAATATCATCCTAGAATTGCTAAACGGTTTGATGTAACAAAAAGTGTCTACGAAAATATGGGTCTTAGAACAATTGAAATATTTGCAAAAGGCGATTCTGCTATTCAGGAAATGTTGAGTCTAACACATTATCTAGACAGCGTTTCAGTTGAACTTGCTGACATCAATGGAACAGATTCCTTGATGGTTGAAAAGATCAGCGAACTTAAGAAACGACTATAATCTGCACTCGTAACAGACAGATACATCATGTCAGAGTAAATTGAGTTGTATTGAAGTAGATATATCGCCACATAATTGAGCCAGGCTCATCGAAGATTATGAATGAATACCTGAACACTATTTCCCAATGCCAGGTGTCAGCAAGATATGCATCAATAATTGTATGTCTATCAGCATCCTCATTCGCAGTCTGACTCATAGATACACTTACATTAAAGGAGGGATAGAGATATTGATTGACAACAGCAGGCGTATATGCAAAAGCCATGTAAGATAGTATATCGTCATTGAGTGTTAAAGCAGCACCCATGAACGTTATGCGGACATTGCCTTCTGTTTCTGCAGATGTTGCCAAGGTGAAAGTCAGAACTACACCAGGATTGAGTGTTTCGTTTGTGGGATTAACGTTGCTTACATGAATATCAGTCAAATTGACCTCTAGACGACCAGCAAGTGCGTAACTCCCGCCATAGTAAGCAGCATTTCCAACAAGGAACCCTGAGCTTATGATTGCTGTGATTATTGTAACAACAAGGATAATATTTTGGATTCGTTCGCTAGCAATCATATTACATCACACATCGAAATTTCGTTGACACATATTTGACTTACGCTCCGCGCAGCTTTCATAGGAAGAAACCATAACTGATGATGTGAACTACCCATGGGAATAGTGCCATAATTGCGGGTAGTGGGATTCCTGGAAGGATTTGATTCTCTTTCGCGAGGATTGTCGCATTTATTGTAATTCCTACCAGAACCAAGAAAACAGACATCAACCATACATGAAATGGAAAGAAAATCAATGAATGAGCAGATATCAATGAGAATGTGATATAATCACCCACGCCTACTGCTGCACTCTTCGATTGAATTCGAGTATAATCGAATGGATCCTCACCCGGAGTATCAATTAGTAATGCAGCATTAGCGGCAGGTGAATGTCTTGTGAGGAAATAATCTTCAAGAACAACCACAATGACAAGTACGAACATGCTTGCAGTTATGTACATGACCCCAAGAAATGTACCAAAGACACTTCCGTAAAAGGCTACGAAGAGATTTTTCATTATAGGGGGTACTGAATCCATCATGATAAAAACAAAAGACATCAGTAAAACTCCTAGAGTGGCAAAGGAGAGAATACTAGGTACAAGGGAGTTTGATGTTCCTTTGAATAGAATGAGAAGTAATGACTGTCCAAGAAGGAAGAACGAAGCTGTCAATATTGGAGATACAACTAGAGCAATAATCGTTCTCTTGGCACCTGGACCTCTTCGTTCTATTACATAGAATAATGAAAGCACAATCAAAGTACCAAGACCAGCAGATACTCCTGCTTGGATTAGTAGATCAACGATTGTAATAGGTTGCAAATTCATATTGAGAATGTCGCCAATCGTTGCTGAATCAAGAATCATCAAAGCTAATGCAGTACCAATTATCAAAGGAAGAGATGATATTGCGATGATGTTCAACCGTGATCGTTCAATATTCAATGCTTTGCATCCTCAACATTTTGATTGTAATTACTATTAAAGAGACTATCTTTAACGCAATCTGAGAAGACAATCAACTCTATTGAATACTATAAAAATTGAAAAAGAAAAGGGGAAGGGGACAATTGTCCCCTTTAAACTACAATAGTCTACTTCTGCCTGAGCAGTACAAAGCCACCAACGAGGATGACTACTGCTGCACCAACAGCACCAGCAACAATTGCCAACATTGTGTTGAAGCCACCACCAGTGGTTGTTGTGGTAGTTTCACCGCCAGTTGTTGGGTTGTCGTGGTTTGGTGGAGCATAGTGGAACAATGGGTTCCATGTAACTTCATAAAATTCACCAGCTTCAAAGTCGGTGAATTTGAATGGACCACAGTTCACGTTGGGCACGTCAGGATCGAACACTGGGTTCCAGGTGTTCCAACCAGCATAACCAATTCCATCGACATCGTTGAAGATATGTTGTGGAATAATAGTATCGTATGCGAAGTTGGAGAAGTGCCAGTATGACTCAGTGTTGAACTCGATCACACAGCGGTATGGAGTTGGTGCAGTTGCACCGACTAGGTCACCGATGTCTGTACCAGCTGGGTTACCTAGCGCTCCGCTTTCAAATGCGTAGGTGAATGAGAATGCTACATCATTCGCTGTGAGCGGTGTACCATCACTCCAGGTTGCATTCTGGACAATATCAATGATAAATCGAGTGTGACCTGCTGGAACTGCCGCATTTTCTGCATGAGTCTCAGTTATCATGTTCTCTGCAAGATCAGGATATGGATTAAGGTCTGGACCAAAGCCATATAGTGATGGCCAGAGGTTCTCCAAGATAGCTGCAGAGTAAGCAGAGTTGGTTACGTAGATGTTGAAGCTGTCTGGTTCCTCGCTGATTGCGATTGGAAGTGTACCACCCCAAGTACCATCGATCTTGTGGATCTTTCGCATGGTCCATGGACCAGTGATGTACCGACCAAGGTCCTCAACGTGGCCAGTGAACTTATCGTTCCTGTAACCTTGCATGTAAGTGTTCTCGTAGCAAACAAGTCTCGGGACATTGTACTGGAGGACCTCTTGCATGCCTTTCGCTGCAGCATAGATTTCTTCATAGGTTGTGCCGTAGAGGAGATCCTGTCTGTAGCCGTCATATGTTGAGTTCCTGAAATTGGTTGGGTTCTGGTAGGGAGTATTTGCGTACTCGGACCAGTACTCATAGGCAAGCCAGTCAACATCATTGCTGTAGAAGTTCACAGCGTAGAAGACCATGTCATAATTACCATGGCTGTCTAGCCTTGAGATGTACTCGTTGAAGTCTGCAGCACGGGTTCGAGCATTGATGTGAAGTGCTGTGAGAGCATCCACACCAATCTGAGCAGTACCACCAGCAATCTCAGCTGATGATGATGCGTATTCGATCTCAATGTCGAAGGGTTGACCATTTGGTGCGTTTCTGTACCCGGAGACCGGGTCGATGTCGAATCCAAGATCATCGAGTATCTGGTTGCCAATCGCTACCTGAGCTGTGTAGTAGTGGTAGCCGAATTGGTCCTCAACACACCAGCCATTCGGGTAGGGCACTAATGAGTCGTGCTCTTGCGAAAAGCCATCCAAGATCTCTGCGGTGACTCGTGTCTTGTCAAACGCAAATGCAAAGGCTCTTCTCAGACCGCTAATGTTCAATGGATAGTCACGACAGTTAATAGTGATGTGACCATATCCGTTTCTAATAGCGCTGAAAATGTCTATATCAGGATCTGCATCCAAAGTGGGAAGGTGAACTGGATCAAAGAAGCTATTGTCCATTTCAATTTCGCCAGATTGGAGAGCGAGGATCCTTTGGTCCTGGTTTGATATCACTTTGTAGACGATTTTATCTACATATGGACCGTAGTTCAAATCAGCAGGCACATCTACTGCAGTTGATATTGCAGGTGATATTGCCATAAAAAGAAATGCTACGGTGAGAGTGATAGCTACCAGTCGCTTATTACGATCAAGCATATTCTCTCTATCTCCTTTCCGTTCCGAGTCGATTTCGGATACGGGACTTTCACTAGTGGTCAATAAAAGGATTTTGTATCCTGTAAGCGTTGTGTATATGTGAGCATTAGTTATAATTGATTAGATGTTTATCGAATAAAAAAATAGAACAACGAAGTTATTGGCCTTGCAAATTCAATCTTTGTATGAGAATATGAAAAAAACAAGAGAGGGGTCGTAATACGACCACCTCAGTTCAACGACTACCCGTACTTGATTCTTGGATCTAGTACTCCGTATAGCAAGTCCGCTACAAAGTTCGCCAAGATTGCAGTGATTGCAATAATCATAAAGATGGTCTGGATAACTGGGTAATCCATCAACAACAGACTGTCAAATATGAATCGCCCCAGACCTCGCCACGTGAACACCGTTTCTGTAAGCGTTGCTCCGTTAATGAGGAATCCAAAGTTCATTGCGATAATTGTAACCATTGGTAGCATGGCGTTCTTGAGACCGTGCTTGTAGAGCACTTGATTCTCATCGAGACCCTTTGCACGTGCTGTCAGGATATAATCCTCAGTCATGACGTCAATGAGATTATTACGCATGTAGAGGAAGTATCCACCATACCCACCTACACCGAGAGTAATCATGGGTAGGAATAGGTGGTGCAACACGTCTGCAGTGACCATAAGAGCCCCCAGTGGATTGTTTCTTGCAAGCTCCCAGACATCATAACTGATAGTACCAAACTGCGGGAATCCTATACGGACTCCCCAAACAGCTTGTGTCCACTCCGGAAGCATAAATCCAAAGATCAGCAAGAGCATCATGCCTAACCAGAATACAGGTAAAGCGTAGATGAAGAGGGCTACCGTGACTGCACTGACATCCTTTCGAGAACCAGGATCAGCAGCCACTTTGACACCAGTGTAGATGCCAAGCAAGATAGAAACCATTGAAGAAGTACCCATCAATAGGAGTGTGTTGGGTAGGCGTTCTACAATCGAGTCCATCACTGGTCGCTGTGTCAAGAATGAGACTCCAAAGTTGCCTGTGAACATGCTGACAAGATATCGCCAGAACATATAGATCCAATCGAAAATATCTGGATCGGGTACGAGACCGAAGTTCGCGTACATGGATTCAAGCAAGTCTTGCGTCAGATTACGACGAAGTTCGTCGCTGAGCATCAGGCTAACTGGACTAGCCCCATACAAGAACGTTGGGAGTCGGAACAGGAAAAAGTTGAAACAAACTACAGCTACTACTAGGAGAAACATGTAGATGCTTCTTCGTATGATATATTCTCTAAGTCCCATTACCAGACTCACTCCATTATTGACAGTACCTAGCGACACTAAGTACTATGGTTTGAAACTCGCCTATCTGCCTAATAAGCATAGTGTTCAAGGCGGCGAGATGGAAAAGTAAGAAAAAGAAGGGATGTGGGTAGGGAGTTTGTTACTCACCTACCCGAATATATGTGCTTATCTTTCTCTCAGTCTTGGATTCAGAACTTGATCCAATGTATGCCCTACAAATGTAAATGCAAGTGAGAGCAGAGTGATCATCAACCCCGGGAAGAGTACTACCCACCACGCTCCAGTACTGAAGGCGCCTCCAGTGCGTGCGTCAGCAAGCATCCTTCCCCAGCTAGGATCTTCAGGATCGGTCAGTCCAAGGAATGAGAGACCAGCCTCAGATAGGATTGCACCAACGACTCCAAGAGTGATATTTGCGAATAAAATAGGAGTGACATTGGGTAGAATGTGTCGGAACATAATATAGGTGTCTGAGGCTCCGATAGCTCTTGCTGATTCGACATAGGCTTTATTCTTTTCTGCCAAGACCTGAGACCGTATCAACCGAGACGTTCCGGTCCATCCCAATATCGCGATGACTATGATGATATTTCCTATAGATGCACCTAGAAACGCTGCAAGCACCATCATAAGCGGCAATCCTGGAATGACAAGAAGGAAGTCAACAATTCTCATAAGTACTTCGTCGACTTTTCCTCCAAAATAACCAGCAACCATTCCTACAATTACACCAAGAGCTGTAGAAAGACCGGTTGCAAGAATACCAATAATCAGAGAGATTCGGCTACCATAGATGAGTTGGGAATATGCATCAGCACCCCAGTTAGTTGAACCCATCAGACCAAAGTAGTTACCGTATGCAATCATCTTAAGACTCGTAAAGGTAAAGGTGACATTACCATTATAGAAACTCCATGGATCTCCATAAGTCACTGTGTCATTGAAATAGCGATAAGGAGATAGGCCAACAAGAACTCGAACATCATTCGATGGGTCTTCTTGAGTACCATTAACAAGAACCATGCCACCAAAGACATCCTTTATGCTCAGATAGTTCATACTGATTCGTTTCTCTTGGATGGCTTCGACATAAGTTGCCTCTCTCGATTCATAGACCTTTGTCCATTGATTGCTAGAATCTATAAGCCAGACATAGACTCGAAACATCAGATTATTACTAAGTTGTACACCAGGAGCAAAGTCTCCTGTGAGGGTTGTCCCGAAAGAGATAGACATATTCACGTCACTTGGATTATTATTGTAGGGCCAAGTAAAATTCTGCTCAAAATACACAAAATCATTGTAATCTGGCAGGATATTCTCAGGGTCTACATTATAATCAAGCATATTGCCAGCTGTATGTGACCAAGTTAAATTCACATAGCTGTGATTATTCGATTCGCTTGTTGGAACATGAACACCACTGAATTCTGTGCTCGTCCCGTTCGTCACGATGAGTGGTGCTTCTTCTAGATTTGGATCTGTCAGTAAATCACCTGTTACAACACCGTTAGGGTCAAACACGGATAGCCACGATGGAGCAAGATATGTGGGAGCAACCTTTGCTTGCGGCGTGGGATCATGTGTTACCAATATTGGTGCGAAAATCGCCATTCCTACAAAAATTATTATCAGAGCCAGTCCAACAAGACCAATTCTGTGTTTGCGATATTCTCTCCAGAAACCAGTAATACTTACATACCAGTTACTGTCTCTCCAACCTTTTTTGGATCCGGACAAATATAATCCTCCGCTAGTTTGACTATACATTCTCAGATGAATGAGGGTCCCTCACTCAAATGAGAAGAATAGTTCTCTTATCTCATATGGATGGTGAAAGAGCGAAAATTTCGCTTAAAAAAGGCAATGGTTCGGGTGTGCAAAAGAAAAAGGAGCACAAGACGAATGATTAATTATATTTAATAAGTTCTCCAATCGTTTAGATAGAGATACAATCATTCTTCATCATAAGTTTCTTCAAAAGGATCCTTGATATCGTGAGTTTCAATATCCTCAACTTGTGTTTCTTGACCTTCTGCACGACGCGCTTCAATCATTTGACGTGTTCGTCGCTCAGCAGCCCATAAATCAGCAAAAACAGCTCCAACCAGGAAGGTAGTAAGAGCTCCAGTCAAGGCGATGATTGATCCGATGAATTGGAGAATCTGGATGAATGTCATCGCCCATCCACCAAACATTAGAATAAATGGAATCAAAAGGATTCGTTTCTGTGGTTTATTACGGGTTCTAGGAAATGATCTGACAGCCATTCTTGACATCTTTATCAACAATAGTGTCTTTGCCGAACTCCCTTTTACCTTTTCTAATCAGGCGGTGTCTAGAAAGTAGGAGTTACTTTCTAGAAAATTAGAGTTCACTATAGTCAACTGATTGTGTATCAGATGTGTACCCGACTCTACGTAACAATCTGGGACGAATGTCTTTGAAAGCAACATATTTAAGCCGACCCTAAAGGTTGCTACTTCAATAAGGGTGAGGCAGATGCCATACCCGTGGCCACTATTGGCTCGAAGGAGTGTACAATCATGCCCTTGCTGGACATTCGAAATCTAAGGATGTATTATCAAACACAGAAGGGTCTTGTGAAAGCAGTCGACAACGTTTCCCTAACATTGGAACCTGGTGAGTCTGTGGGACTAGCAGGTGAGTCTGGTTGTGGAAAGTCAAGCTTGGCGTATTCAATTATGCAGCTTCTTCCACCTGCAGCGAATATAGTTGGAGGAAATGTTTACTTCAAGGGTGACGACTTAATTCGCAAGACCGCAAAGGAGATGAGGGACATCCGTTGGAAGAACGTTGCTATCGTCTTCCAAGGCGCTATGAATGCGTTGAACCCAGTCTTCGAGATAGGAGAACAGATTGCTGAAGCTATCCTTATGCACGAAAATGTGACAGAGGAGGAAGCGCTAGACCGTTGTGCTAAGCTCTTTGAGATGGTCGGTCTAGATCCCGGTCGTATTCACAACTATCCCCACGAGTTTTCTGGGGGAATGCGTCAGAGGGCCATGATTGCCATGGCTCTTGCGTGTAACCCAGATCTTGTGATTGCAGATGAGCCAACCACAGCACTAGATGTTACAATCCAGGCTCAAATTTTGAAGTTGATGCAAAAGCTTCAGAAAGATCTTGGACTCTCACTCATTCTAATCACACACGATCTGAGTGTCATTGCTGAAACTTGCGATAAGACAGCAATCATGTATGCTGGGAAAATCGTAGAGTTGGCTGATGTAGTATCAGTCTTCAAGGATCCAGTCCACCCATACGCTACTGGTCTTGTAGGTGCGATTCCAAGCATGGTAAAAGCTGAACAAAAGAAACTAACATCAATCCCTGGTTCGCCACCAGATCTGATTTCTCCGCCATCAGGTTGTAGGTTCCATCCGAGATGTCCGTATGCACAGGATATCTGTTCAAAGGAAGATCCTCAACCTATGGAGATTGAGCCAGATAGGTTCGTATCATGTCACTTTGCAGAGCAGCTTAGAGGCGAGATTGAGATAAATTTGGAGTGATTGATAATGACAATAGACGAATCAAGAATTCTACAAGGTTCCACTGACATTAGAGACGGCGAAACTCTGATTGCAGTCAGGAACATGAGAAAGTGGTTTGCAGTCAACACTGGTTTTCTCTCCTCAATGTTGTATAGACAAGAACTCTTCGTTAAAGCAGTCGATGGTGTTTCATTCGATATAAAGAAGGGAGAGGTACTTGTACTTGCAGGAGAGTCTGGTTGTGGAAAGACAACAACAGGCAGATGCATCCTCCATCTCGAGATTCCAACAGATGGAGAAGTCATCTATGCAGGTCAGAACCTCGCAACTCTGGATAGAAATGAGATTAAAGAATTGAGAAAACGAATGCAGATCACATTCCAAGACCCATATGAGTCACTCAATCCAAAACAGAGTATATTCAGCATTGTCCAAGAACCACTCATGGTTCACAAGATTCCACTCTCACCAAGTCAGAGACGACAAAGAGTCTTGGAGGCATTGGAAAGTGTTGCTCTAACCCCAGCTGAGGATTACATTGATAGATATCCTCACGAACTGTCTGGAGGTCAGCGACAGAGAATATCTGTTGCAAGAGCACTTATTCTTCATCCAGAGTTTATGGTAGCAGACGAGCCTGTATCAATGCTCGATGTATCAATTCGAGCAGAAATTCTCAATCTACTGCTGACCCTGCGTGAAGAACTGGGACTTACTTACCTCTTCATCACTCACGATCTTGCTGTTGCAACATACATTGCTGATAGAATCGGGATTATGTACCTCGGCAAGGTAATGGAAATGGGTCCTGCACATGAGGTCGCTTTCAACCCAATGCACCCATACACTCGAGCTCTGATATCAGCTGTACCATCAGGAGACCCCACAGTCAAGAGACGTGTCGAGTCCTTGAAGGGTGAACCTCCAAGTCCAATCAATGTTCCACCAGGTTGTAGGTTCCATCCGAGATGTCCCTATGCACAAGAGATATGCGTTAGAGAAATACCTGAAGATAGAGACATGGGTGATGGACACCTTGTGGCTTGTCACTTTGCAGGCGAATTGCCTGAAGTACAGCTCTAAATCGAGAATCACGGATGTATCAAGGGCTACATCCGTGAGCACTCCTTTTCCCGTTTTATTCCTATGAGGTGATAGAATGAGTAACGATACTGATAGACCGCGCACCTTACGAGCTATAAACAAATGTCTTACCGACGGAGAAGATTTCTTTCAGAAAGCTATGGATGCACTGGATGAGATTGGTAAAGGCGACTTGGGTGTTGGAATGACACCTCTCATTGGGGGATATGCAATCAAAGATCCAAAGAGTCATTATCGAGGGGCATTGATAGAAATTGATTCAGCAGAGCGTTCCTTGGAACCATTAATAATCAGATTCAGGGATGGAAGAGTGAATCAATCTCACTTCAAAACAGAGAGGGCATTAGTTCTATTAGGAGACCTAGCAGGTATGGACTATGGCATCTTGATCAGGAAACTTGTTGAACAGAGTGGGAGAGAATCAACTTGGTATCGATTGAGAGAACTCAAACTGAAAATCAAAGAACTCATTGATCTAGTTGCAGATGAATGAGAGTCTTTTCTATATAGAGCTAGTAAAGATAATAACGATTGGTCAGGATTCTTGATTAGTCAATTGTACCTGAGAGTGGTCTGAATCTATGAGCAGCTCAAATAAACAGAGTAGCCTCTTTCAAGAGATTGAGAGGGCAGAGAATGTTCTTGAGAGAACGCTTCAGAAACTCTTTGACATTCACAATGTATTGAAGCCTGTAGAGAGCGAGTTGTTTGTTGATGATTTTTCTTCTAATGGTACTCTGACTCCTGGAGCTGTGAGAGGAATAGTATGTGCCCCAACAGGCCTCATAAAGGGAGATCCAATCAATTTCGTTTTAAATCAAGCAACTGGAAAGGGACTGAATTTACCATCGATGATCAAGTATGCAGACCGTAGTGAGTCACCAGAAACATGCGATGCCATTATGAAGATAATAGAGTCACAAGTAGTAAGATCCCCAGTTTCTTTCATATTCAATCTAAGATGGTCGCAGTTACATATCATGAATGATAAAGAAAATACGATTATAATGGGTATGCGATATAGAACTGGTAGATTGGAGGACATTGAGAAATTTAGTAATCGACTTGAGAAACTAGGATTGCAAGTTTTGCGAGACGAAGGTGAGTTTGGAGGAGGATTATTGACATTCAGGATAATGAGATATGCTCAAAACTTGGACAATGTGATGGTTCTTGAATTGACCCTTTCACAATCACTAGCGGAAAATTCTGAAAAAGTCATAGAGATTTTAGAGGCAACATCATTTCTGTAGGTGCTACGATTGAGCTCAACTTTGCCATCTGTGGAGATGCAATTGCCTTTTCCCCATGGGATTGAGGTTGAGCTTCAGGTAATTAGAAAAGATGGAACGTGGATTAGAGGAGAGGAGATCCTAGAGATTTTTGATAAAATCGTATCAAATGCAAAAGGGCTTCTAGATAAGAAAATACGTGCATCCTCAATTGAATCGGTGAGAAGAAAATACTCACAATCAGCTCAGACAGAAGAAGGAGAGAGAGGATCTAGAATCGTAGTAGTGTACCAAGATCCATCTGGAGAACCAAAAGAATATACTCTTCTTGGACATGATCCGAACGTTGTTAGTCTGACATGGATACTTGAGATTGCGACACCGCCTTGCACAACATTAGAAGAGTTAGCATGGTGGATGCAAAATCTGTTAGCAATCTCATATGAATCCCTTCCAAGAGACTCCCAAGCCATTCTGGTATCAACGGGACTCAATCCAACTCAGGAATATTTGAGGAACCTATCTTTTGGAGAGCACCATCATATCCTGAGTCCAGATATAGCTGAGCCTACCAAGATTGCTGTATACAATATGATTAGAAATTTCATACCACACTTGATTGCGCTGTCGGTAAACTCACCTTTTGAAAATAAGAAACCTAGTGATGAGATTTCGATTGATGAAAAGGGAAAAGTCCGAGCACCTCGTTGCAAAAGATCAATTCGGTTATTTAAGAACACAACACAGATGGGACCAACAAACGAGTTTGAACTCATCCCATATATTCGAGAAACTGACAAAGAAGCTTTTGCAAGACATGTTAATAGAAGCTATTCAAGAATGGTTGACTGTTATCCCTATACAGATTATGGCACAATTGAATTACGTGTTTTTGATACACAATTGAGTATCCCAAGAAGAATGGGACTTGCATTGATTCTACAAGCTCTCGCTCTCAAGGCAAAAAGAATGATAGAGAGAGGACAAGTAATACCAGATATCGGAGCAAAATCGCTTAGTGTAAATCGAGCTTCTGCGGTTAATGCAGGTCTCTGGGGGCCATTTAGACCAAGTGACGGAAAAGATGAATTTCAGATGATTTACAATCATCAAATTGCTGATGATGGAAACATCAACTTGGAAAAAAGAAATAGATACCTTGGAGATGCTGTTAGCTCCATGCTCTACCTAATTAGAGAAGAATTAGATGAGCTTAAAGTCATTGAAAACCCATTCATGCAGGCATTATTAGTTTCGATTTTTGGAAGTGAATTTACTGAACATCGTACAACTGAAGCTGATTTCCAGCTTGATGTTTATGCAAAATCAGACTTCAATATGGTTGTTCTCTTGAAGCGCCTTGAAGAAATCACGCGCGAGTGTAGTACTAACTGGTTGTATGATCCAATTGAGGGAACGCCTCATCTTCCTACATGGTTGTGTTGGTGGAAGGGATTAGAGCCTGAGATCGTTACGGATACAGACCGCACATTTGCTGGACAAGAAGCTGAGTTTACTATTCTTATCAGAAATTCGACTGGTAGAAATCTCGAAAATCTGACTCTTTCATATTCGATAGAAGATTCAGAGAGAAACATACTTGAATCAAATGTATTGCCCATCAATAGTGTCGAAAGCGGAGAGATTCATGTTTCTCGTATTACTTTCGAAACACGGAAAGGGGTTTCTGCATACAACATAATTGCAGAAGTTGGATTTGCTGGACGCCATATCAATCTCAATAGTACAATTAACATGTATTGGATGAGAGCTTCGATTAAACCAGGGACAACTACTCAATTTGCAGACGGGAAGACGCCGGTATTATTTAACGCGGAGATAGAGACTAACTACCCATCCAAATCATTCGTCAGCTGTCAGATGAATATCCTTTCACCAAGTCTAGGCAGTATTCTTGCAGGTTTTACTGAAGTAATTGAAATTGAAGGAAGAGAGGTCTCGGTTTTTGATAGCTCACAATTCCCATCGCTTATTATTCCTCCAGATATAGCTGAGGGAGTTGAACGTTGCGTTCTTCAAATGAGACTCATGAATGAAGAGGGGCAAGAGATTGCCGAAGGAACTTCAAAACCATTCTATGTTGGTTTTGTTAGAAAAGGACCTCAGATTATTCTTGAAGCGGATATGAGTAATAATTATTTACCAGGCGAGTATCTTTCAGGTACAATCGTACTTAGTGATAGCAACAGATTAGTTGGTCCATCAGCAAAAATCATCATTGAGTTCATTTCTGATTCAGAAACCGTTCGTGAAATTGAAACAATTCAATATGATGATTTTCATGAAAAGGACTCGTCTTTTCATTGGAGAGTGCCTCAAATCGAAGCTAGTTCTCAAGCAGATAGACTAGGCAGGATTAGATTGCGATTAGTAGAAGGGGGAAAGACAATAACCTCGACTGAATCAGATCGTTTCAGTATAGATCATGTAACTACCAGAGTCAACATTGACTCAATACGTGTGCCTCAGCGTTCTCATGTTGGGGGAAAAATATCAGGTTGGCTTAGAATAAGGAGAAACACAGAGCAGGGAGACCCAGCATTCCTTTCTCTGACTCTTGTATTTCCTGATGGCGAAGAACATATCGCGTTAAGGCAGTCAGTAAAACAGAGTAGAAATCTATCATTTGCATTTGGACCATTAGTCATTCCAGCGCCAAAGTCAATCACGAATCCAAAATCTGTCACATTGGTTGCCACTTTAGTATATGCTGAGATGGAGATGGATAAGAGATCTGTAGAAATCGATCTTGTTGGAGGGCCAACCACTGATATTGCAAAAATAACATTTCAAGGACTTCCAAATTTCACGAATCCAGACCAGATGATACAGCTCACAATACAACTGGATAGTAATCTATTGAAGGAACAAGATTGTAATCTAACCGTACAGTTAGAGTCTATTGCTGGTACAATTCTATTACTTCAAAGAGTGATAAGATTAGAATCCATGAAAACAAAAATCATACCTGTTCCATTTCGTGTACCACTGGGTGCAGAGATGAGTACTGCACATGTCAAAGCCCTTGTGGAATGTGGTGGACAATCATCTGAAAGCAGTCAACGTTTCAAAATCAAGGCAATTGAGAAACCCATTTTCAAAATTCGATGTTCAATTAAGAACGAATCAGGAGAAGAGATCCCTGGATTAGTCGCAAGACTAAGTCATATTAACATAACAATGAAAATTGAGAGTATACGGGAGGGTCTAGAAGATCTCAAACTACATCTCCGAGTTATGTCAAGACGAGATATCGTCAAGGAATTTGAGATTCCACTCACTGGGGAAAGAGAGAATAATGTAAGCCTCAAATGGCTAACTCCTCCTATTGATGTAGTCACAGGTTATTACATAGATGCCATGATTTCACAGAATGATCGGGATCTACCAACACGGGCGTTAGACATCGTGAAGAAGCAATTCACAGTGTATTAGATGAGCATAGAATTATATGACTATAAAACACTCATAATCCTTTTTTCTTGAAATAAAGCATTCATATTTCTTTTTTGTTTCGAACGAAGGATTACGGCCATTGTCGATTTCAAGTTCACGGATTTACTGTTCGACTAATGCCGAAGTACAGAGGAAAATGGTTATATTGGCTAATAAAAAGCGAATTGTAATCATACTTAAGGCAAACGTATAAATGCAGTAATTGGGCCGCAGATTGGTAATCAGGCGACATTACTAGGACCTGATATATACTCATAGAACATTCGTATCGATTTGCTCTGATATGACCGAAGTTTGATTGCAAAAAAACATGGATGTGTAATGAATGTTTGAGATGCTCATGCATCCGGCCATTTCCGGATTATTGGTAATGTGTATTGTTGGAGCGTTAGCTTACAAACTCCATTTTGTTGATATATCAGGTCTCATTAGTGCTTTTGTCGTTGGATTCACAATTTGGTACACTGGAGGAGTCCCAGCATTCGTCATCATCCTCTTCTTCTTTATGAGCGCAGGTCTTGCTACAAAATACAAATACAAAGCTAAAGTAGTAAAGAATGTAGCCCAAGAGGGTAAGGGAAAGAGATCATGGGTGAATGTATTTGGTAGTGGAATCATACCCATGATGTTCTCAGTAGCGATGTACATTGCATCACTTACTCCAGATTTAGCTGCAGCTGGGTGGCCATTCTTCCTATTTGGTGGCTATGTGGGTTCAGTTGCTACAACAAGTGCAGACACCCTGGCAAGTGAAGTGGGAGTATTTAGCAAGAGTAAACCAAGACTCATCACAAATCTTAGACGGAAGGTACCTAGTGGTACAATAGGAGCAGTTTCACTTCTCGGAGAAGGCGTTGCATTATTTGCAGGCCTTTTTATTGGAGTAATAGCCATTCTGTTTGCAGTTCTAACTCCAACTTGGATCCCAGGAATCATGACAATGGAGGGAACTGTCACAATGGACTATGTACTGTTCTTGATACCCCTCTCTGTGCTTACAGCATTTATAGGATGCAATATAGACAGCTTGTTAGGAGCAGTCTTTCAGAATAGATACGTCTGCGAAATCTGCGGTGCGATAACTGACAAGGAGTTTCACTGCGACTATGAAACCAAGTACATTGGTGGTTTCAAGCGATTTACAAACATGCACGTTAACCTTGGTTCATCAGGACTAGGAGCAACACTAGGTGTCGTTTTAGGTGCAGGATTATTTGTATGGATTCTCGGTGGTTTATTCTTCTGGATAGCAGCCTCATCAAGTAGCTAGTCACAGATTTGCATTTAACAAGAATATTGGGCACCTTCAAATAGTGGAAGCATCATTTTTAGGATGAGTTTTCTCCGAAGTAGTAGTGGAAAAACTGGAGGTTTACAACTGCAAGATTACAGGAGTTCTCCTACATTTTACTGGGCCTTAACAGGCATTTTCGCCGCTTTACACCTTGTCATGACTATGCTCCCTCTCTTTATGCTCACAAGTGGAGAAGGTTTCATATCAATTGGTCTCGTTACTGCGGTTATGATTGGTTTTCTCCTCGGACCATTCTATGGAACAGTTTCAGTCACTATTGGTTCAGGACTTGGAGTCATTCTCTTTAATATTGGAGGTATCCTAGGACCAATCGTTCCAGTTATAGCACCTGCAGCAGGAGCTCTAGTCGCAGGTTGCCTGAGAACAAAAAGGCCTCAGGTTGTTCTAATCGTTTATGGAACCACATTTTTTGCATTCCTCATAGGACCCATTGGTTTAGCAGCATTGAGTTATATTTGGCTCCATGTTATCGCAATGATAATGGTTGGTCTGTATATAATACCACAAACAGGAATATGGCTAAGAGAGAGCATGAAACTAAGTGAATCAAAACCTGAGAATACATTCTTTTCTCTTTGGATCCTCTGCTTCATCTCATTACTTGCAGATAGTCTGGTTGGGGGAACAACCGCAGCGTACTATTTTGTCTTCGCCCTTAGTTTTCCTATTGATGCGCTAGCAGGAATATACAATGGTGCAGCTTTTGTTTATCCCTTGGAGAGGATAGCAGTAACCTTTGTAATAACTGCCGTGCTATTAGCATTGGATAAGGCTCTCAGAAAGACGCCATTTGAGAGTTTATTGGACCAATCGCAAGTTTACGATTCTATGGACATATCGCATGGAGACGAAGCTTCATAAGCTCTCAGGGGAAAGTTTCACTTGATGCAGAATTCTTGCGAGGATTCTGTTGAGAATCTACACAAGATGTTGTGGACAGGAGTAAACAAAATTGCAATTTGATACTTACACATTGATATTAGGGCTCATTGTTGTTTTAGGATTCTTTATCCTGATGTTCGTCGCTAGCGGGATCAAGGTTCTGAAAGAATGGGAGCGTGTTGCAATACTCAGGCTTGGAAAGTATAAGGCAGTAAAAGGACCAGGGATTATCTGGGTTACACCAATTCTTGATAGAATTGCTATGAAGGTCTCTTTGAGACTGTTGACTTATGCCTTCAAGACAGAGAGGTCTCTGACAAAGGATAACGTACCTGTGGTAGTCGATGCAGTCATGTATTTCCGAGTTATTGATGTTGAGAAAGCGATACTAAGTGTTGAAAGATATACTGTGGCTGTTGAACTAGGAGCACAGACAACACTGAGAGAAACTACTGGTAAGGTTACACTAGACCAGCTACTCTCTGAACGTGACACAATTGCTCAACATTTGCAGGAACTCATTGATGAAAAGACAGAACACTGGGGAGTCAAAGTAACTAGTGTTGAAATTCGAGATGTCGTCATCCCATCAGCATTGCAGGATGCAATGAGTCGAGAAGCTCAGGCAGATCGAGAAGGAAGAGCAAGAATCATCTTGGCTCAGGCTGAACTCGAGGCTGCAGAAAATATGTTGAAAGCTGCAAAGAGATACGAGGAGTCCCAAGTTGGTTTTGTTCTCAGAACATGGAACATCATGCAAGAGATTTCAAAGAATGCAAACCTGATAATTATGGTGCCAACTAACATACCTGAAGTAGGTACTACAACAGGTGTGGCAGCAGCAATGTCTGCTGGGACAGGCGGGTTGAAGCTACCTCCAAACAAAGGAATGGTAGATCCCGGAGAGAGATAGACCAGCAATTGTGGAGGTGATTGAATGGATGCGTGGATCAAAATCTTTGTTGTCATGATCATGTTCTCAATGTTGAGTATGGTCATGACCTATTTCTTGATTGACCCACTCGTAGGCTTGATTTTACTAGCTGTCATTCTAACTCTATTAGTGATAACACTCGAACCAGCAACTGGAAAGGCTATGGCGCAGGTCACAGTGCCATTAGTCGTCATTCTCTTTGTGATGGAAGTATTCTATACAAATCTATTCAGTCCAGAACCGATTGTATTCGAATACTGGATGTTACTAGTAATTGGTTTCGTCTTGTATATCATGTTCACCGTATTCACGGGAGGTAGTAGTTTTGTTGAAGGAGGATTCATAGATGCCAAGGTGTCTTTGAAGCTCTTCCCCATCTATGGAATTGCTATCTTTCTCTCAGTTCTCATTGACCCGACAAGACAACTTACTGTTTACATCATGGCAGGAACGGTAGGATGCATGATGATACTCTATTTTGTATTCCTGAGGGATTATGATCAGTGGCCTGCATACTCGCAGTTCAAATACTCAGATATTCATGCCATTAGCGATATTAATCCAAAGGGGAAAGTAAAGACTGGAGCAGAGATTTGGTGGGCAAAAACAACAGGACCTCCAATTAAAACTGGAGAGAGAGTTGTTATTGTTGGTATCACTGGAATGACTATGCTGGTCGCAAGACCAGATGATATCGTGATTGGGCAAGACTATTGAAAGAAGAGGAGCTAACAGGCTGTTAGCTCCCTACATTTTTCTTTTATTCGCTAAGAATGCATAGAGAATTGAGAGTCCAATAAAGAAACCCACAATCGTAGTAATTCCCCATTCAATTTGAAAGATTTCTGGTTGAAGAACTGGGACTCGTGGATAGTTTGGAAAAATCATGTACGCAATCATATTCCATGCAAAGTGAAATGAAATTGGCGCCCAGAGTTTTTTCCCAGACCAGTAGTAGCTGAGTGAGAGTACCACGCCACCAAGAAATATATTGAAAGAAAAGATTACAATAAGGTAAAGCGGAAATCCTGGCGTTGCCCACCAGCTAAAATGAAGTAATGAGAAAAAGATCGAACTAATCAGAATTGCGTTTGTTTGACCAAGTATATTCTCAATCTTGGGAAGTATATACCCCCGGTGGGCTAGTTCCTCGAAAAATGCTGTTGGAGTAGTAATGATAATTTCATTCAGAAGTAAGTCAGTAGTAATCTCATCAGCAGGTCTCAATTGACCCCCAAAGAAATAGGCAAATGCTATCACAACAACAGCAGCGATTATTCCAGCGATTGCTCCTATGGTAATATGTGAAATGGTCTTATCATCAAAATCAACACCTAGTTCTGTGATGGAAGTTTGGTCCCAATGAACGAAGATTTCCAGTACTATATACATGAAGAAAAAGGTACCAAAAAAGACAAGTGTTCCAACGAGAGCGTATAAGTCACCCGTGAATATTTTCGACATAACTGGTGATATCTCTACGATTAGAAGCATAAGTGTCATGAAGAGAATTACTTTCAAGGATTCTAAACCGCGATCTTGTTTCACAATTACCACCGGTTATTAGGCAAATTATCATACCTAAAACTCATTCGCTAGTTTTGTGCTGAAAAAATCATGACTAGTATCTCGATTTAGATTTTGAAGATAGGACATCAGAGAATAGTAGATATATAGTGCGAACTGATATAAGCAGGCATCTGTATTTCAACTGATAAGAGTACAAGATAGTTGGCTATTTAACAGATTGTCATCAAGATTGTACTTAGTCCATGGAGGAGTAGTAGTGCCTGATACCAGGAGATTGTTACTGGAATTCGATACAGACGAAGTTGGACGCTTGGCAAAAAAGAACGCAAATGAGAAAAAAGCACTCATTAAAGCTTTTACAGACTCCTCAGATATTGTCAGAGAAAGAGCGCTTATTGCAGCAATTGAAGTTGCAGATCCTACAATAATCGAAGATATAACAAAAGTTATGGATGATGATGTTGCTAACGTACGAATTGCCGCTGCTCAAGCCTTAGCGTTCTATCATCAACCAAAAACGGTTCCAATCCTCCTAAAAGGACTCAAAGATGTTAGCCCGTGGGTCAGATCTCATTGTGCTGTAGGGCTTTCAAAACTATTGAATGGACCCATTTGGGCTCGAATAAACCATGATTCTATTGACAAGATGATCAATGACCTCCCAGATATGACTGATGAAGAGATTAACAAGCTACTGACATCAATTAAGATGAAGCCTGATGCAGTAAATCAATTTCTTAATTGGCGTTCAAAGAATTTTGATATTGAGATTGATGTGACTAGTCTTGTTGATGAGTTAGAAGGCGCACCAATCCTTCTTACTGATGACAGAAAAGATGCAACAGCAATACCAGAAGTAGCAGGATTATCGGATGAAGTAGAAGCTATTCTCAGCGAACTCCCAGATGAAATTATTGCAACCCTACCACCTGAGGACCTCAAAAGGCTAACTCCAAAGTCCGCCCGAGAACTCGTTTCAAAACTAAAAGTCGCTCTACCTACAACTGAGAAGAAGAAAAAGAAGAAAGCTGTGAAAGTCCGGAAAGTCACCAAGGTAAAGAAGAAGAAAATAGAGCCTGATAGAGATGCACTCATTAAGAGACTGCCAAAAGAAGTGCGTGAATCAGTTGGTGATGAAACTCTAGCCACATTGAGTATGGATGAACTGGAAGCATTACTTGCATCAACTTCCGATGGAGAGACACCAGAAGAAACAGAAGCGCCTGTGAAAGAAGAATATGATGATCCTAGAATGAATGAGTTCATCGAGAAATATGGAAAGGAGAAAGCAGAACTATTAATCACCATTCCTGAAAACATGTTAGAAGGGATACCTGAAGAGCAAATCAAAGAAATGGATCTTGAGACCCTTGAAGGACTTACTCAGGCTTTAGAACCTCGTTGACAGTATCCTATTCTGATCCGCGAATTACTACAGCAAATTCACCTGCCAACTTGCCATACCATTCTAAAAGATCCCTCATATTATCCACATGACGGTAACTACCATTTCCATATTGAGCAATTGCCAACATCAATTCTTCATCAATTTCACTTCTTTCTCCAAGACCAATGCAATAGATGACTAGCTTCGAACGATCAGAGAATCGCTCCTTCAATATTTTCAATGGGGGAGGCCCAGATGTGGTCATGCCGTCGGTAAGCATAATGAGCATCGCGGGTTTATCAGGATCACCGAACTCCTCCATGATTTCGCTAGCTTTAGCCAATGCACTACCCATATCAGTAAGTGTACCACCTTCTTCGACCTTATCTACGACATGGGTACTCACAATCTGAAGGCCAAGAGCCTTTTCACGGCCAGTACATTCGACAAATGGTTGAACTGCTCCGGTTTCTGAATTGAGAAAAGTCATTTCACTGATTTCCTTCTCAAATGTAATAACGCCTACTTTTTCACCATAACCACGACCAACCTTCTCAGCTAGATAAAGTAGGACGGCCATAGCTGCAGCTTCAGCTCGACTAACATTCTTACCCTCTTCAAATCGATTAAGAAAAGCCTGCACTTCTGGACTATCTCCTGCCAAATCCTTGAGTCCTTCGCGTGCATGAGCAATATCTTGGACAGGAACGTCTGTGGTTTTCATTGAACCACTTGTATCAATACAGAGAACAGCATTGAAGGGTGTGGCAACACCAATCGTTTTGAACTGATATCCGGTCTTTTCTCTCAAAGCTTCAAATGCAAGTTTTGCAAAGTTCTTGCCTGATAAAAGAGGTTTTGTATTCAGAATTTCAACCTTCACATCTAGTTCTGGCCAATTGAAAGACATACCAGGATAGACAAGGCGCCCACCGATAATGTCTTCCAAAGCTTTGACCTTATCAGCAGCTCTTGTTACCAAATCTTCGGTATTAGCATCCTCAGAGAGTGGTTTTAGCCCAAATTCTACGAATTCAAGTGCTATCATATCTTCATCATAGAGTGTGACTTCTACCTGATCCCCTTCCATTAACAACGACGCTTCAAGGACCAATGTGTCAATGATGATTTGTTCTTCAGAAACATCTTTACTTATACGAACTTCAGCTGCACCCCAGAAACTACTCTGAGGATCCTCAAAGACCACTATCGACCCTATGTCTGCATCTATAGATTCAGCTGTCTTTGGATGGAGGTTTGTAAAACCTCGAAGGTCTCCACCATCTACAATTTCCAACTCAAGTTTCTTGGTGATGGCAATTTCCTCCTTTTGTGTAATATGAATAAATCTACTTGTCTTGTTATAAAGAATATGAGATTCACGCTATTTTATTTGATGTATCACCATTTCAGCCATTGCATCAACGGATGGTAGGATTACTTGATGGTCCTTCAGAAATTGTTGTAGTATTGGATTGATTTTTTGTGAGGCATTCTCCATAGTGTCTAATTTTGACATACCAACGGTACTCAACAAGGAGCAATGAAGGGATTGGTCAGGACCTCGTCTAATCCAAACATGAAGTTCTTTGCCATTGCTCTTCTTCCGGAGAGTTAACACATAGGAATCAAGATAGATTCCATTGAATCCACCACTGGAAATTGGTCGAGGTTCTGGCCATGTTTTATTCGGGGGTAACATGAAATCAAGGGAACAGAGATCCCATTCATTTTTACTGATGAGTGATAACAATGAATCTTCCAATCTTAATTGCCCAGAACCAGTTCTGTCGATTGTGATATAGTCTTGAGGATTAATCTGTGGTTTATTTGCAGTGGAATAGGGTCTTTGAATTAAAGATAAAGCGTTTCCACCAAGAATTCGTTGCATATCTCCCAAAGTTCCAGAAAATTCGCGAGAGAGTAGATACATGACAATATCAACAGCTTGTATTGAGAGGAATGAGAAATCAGTCCCAAATAATATCTTTTCAGACCAGTAGGCACCAACTCTGCCAAGTCTATCCTTCGCAGACTCGAACAGGACTGGTACATCTAGATCATGAAGTGTTGAGGTCTCAATGAAGATTGCAGGATCCCGAAGGACATCGTACAATCGAGAATCACCCGGTGACATTCCACAGTGAGCTAGTATAACACGAAGTCCTCGAATTGCCGTTCCACATTCTGGATCATTTCTAATTGAATCTACGAGATTTCTAATCCGAAGCACTGTGCTAATATTTCTTGTATCGAATATTACAGGAATCCCTAATTCGCCTGCACGTGTGACTACAGATCTTGTTTGTTCTCCTTCAATGGACTCAACAAATAACTGGGCAAGTGGGTGAAGCTTGAGTCCACGAAGCCCAAGTTCCAAAATACTTCTCTCAAGCTCATCAACGGCAAGATTTTCCTTCACAGATTCATCCATTGGATCAACTCGAGCGAAACCAATCAACCTGGTAGAGTGAGGCGCACGAGTAGTCCATCCCGCAATTTTATCGTTAGATACTTTAAATGATGCTTCATTTCGATTCTCAGATACAGAGTAATCATCAGTATAGGGGAAAACTACTGTTCTATCAACAAGCCAACCATGATCGAGACGATTCCAACTATCTCTAGTGCGAAAACATCTTGATGGCAAATCTGGACCAACAACATTCACAGGTTCAAATAATAGAGCGTCATCGTCTAACATTTGTTTTGTTTGTTTTTGTATCTCAAACCAGAGTTGTGCATAGAAATCGTAAGCACCCGCTGGAGTGTTCCGATGGCTTCCTTCTTTGCCCATGTGATGATGAGCATCTACGATATATAGTCTAAATTCATCACCTTTTCGGATATTGTGTGTTGGAATATCTTCAACAGCTCTCACAATGAGCATACGTGTGTTTGTCCTCCGCGATTCTTCTAGTTAAATAAGTGATAAATCATTACATTGGTATCTGCTAAATCCAAGTATAACCACTATCGGCACTATGCATATATGAACTACTGTACAGAATCAGTTAATCATCGGGGTTGTACACATGATAGTTGTCGAGGATATTGAAGCAAACGAGATACGCCGCTTCATGGTCATCGACGCCGCAATACAACTTGGAATTGTAAGAGCTGGAACATATATTCGTACTTTTGATCCGGATAGGATATATTCGTTTTACAATATGGTTGAAAATCAGCTTTATGATTTTGCCAGCAGTTATCCGGGAGCATTCAAATACCTCCCAAGAAGATCTTATGATTATCTCAAGAAACCTCGTCTTCTTGATGAGTTCTCGCAAGGTGCTTCAGAACTCTCTCAATTAAGTTGGTTGGCAGACCTCTTCGTAGTTCAACCATTGATAGACCTCGGTAATGCAATGTTACCATCTGCACAACAGACTGCGAATACTGACTCGACCTATCGTTGGGCGACACTTCCACCAACAAGTCCAAGGTTCTACCATCTTCAAGATATGCGTCTTGACCGAAGAACACCTACTGGTTGGGGTTGCATCCTCAGATCTGAAGATCTACTTCAGAGTCTTAAGGGACTAAATCGAACAGACATACTTGATTATGTTAAATCAAGTAGACCTATCTTTGTGGAGCTAGATTCCCCCAACAGTCTTGATCCTTTGGTTGATTGGTTAATTATACTGAAAGAAGCGGGATTGAAAACCCCGAAACTGGTTCTAAAGGCACGAAGTCAAAAAGATTGGAAGAAAGATATCACAAGACTCTTAGATATTCCTGATAGTCGACTGCTTACTGCAGGAGCAACAATATCATCTCTATCTACAATTATTAGATATCTGAAGAGAGAACAGAATGATGTATTCTGGTCAAAGCGATTGATGTTTGCCTCATCCTATCCTGAAACACAGATAGGTGATAGTGTTTCTGAAATCATAAGCTTCCTTCTTAGCAGAAATCTTTCTGCAACCTCAGAGGATGTGCAGAGAGTTCTTGGAGGAAATATGCTTGCATTATTACCTCCACGACCGCCATTCATGGTATACACTGAGAACAATGTTTCAGTAATGGCAGAGGAGAATCTTGGAAAATCAGCAATGAATGAGTTAGTTAGAATCCTGCAATTATTGAATGCACGGAATATTCTCCACATAGTTTCTGTCGATCATATGATTGATGACGAAGGAGGACTAGTTCATCTAGATAATGCAGTTCTTACTGTGAGTGAACCTAGTGGTGAAAAAGCCACAAGTCTCTCCATTCTTGTCGAGAAAAATGGCGTTGTGATGGTTTCAGGTTGGAAGAAGGCTTTCACTGATAGCATGACGAAGAGAGATGGAATGCTTCTTCAGACTCTGATTAGAGCTAATGCTAAATTGGATGGTCCAATATTTGGATCACCTGCCCACCTTGTAAGGTTTGATCAGACCTTGCTCTCTTGTCTTCAGGTTGAGAATCCAAAAGATATCATGTCTGCATTGCATTTCGGTATCGAGATTGCAAAGATTGACTCTGGAACATTCCTAATGGCTCCATCAGATATGGATGCCTTAGATGTATCATCTGACGATTTTGTATTGGCTCTAGAAACAAGAACTGGGCAATGGTGTGCGGGGCAGATAAAGAAACATGTGAAATGTAACGAACGGTCAATTGTGATTTCTGAAAAAGATGCATCACTCTATGGTTTCAGAAATTCCTCAGTGGTAAATATTGTGAAACTTGAGGACGAAATTGGGAAGCTATCTCGAGTTGTGTTGTCGTATAGTAGCAGCAAGTTCCCTGTAAACACTGAACTACTGTCATATATCCATCTTCATGAAAATGAGATTCTAGATAGTATTAGGGGTATGTTGGTCGGGTTTGGTTCTAAATTATTCATTGGACCGGAGAAAACACCAATCACTCTGAATATCGCACAGACAAAACCTGAACTTATGTCAGGACAGATAGGTAGAATTCCTGACAATGAAATATTCCTGAGACCTCTTCAAGCATTTCAAGAACTGAATATTGTACTCTGTATTTCAACAGGGAATGATATGAGAAAGAGAGACATACCTCTGAAGACGCTGAGTACTATAATCAGAAATCTAGACCCACTCTCACAAAAAGTCGATGATCTCAAAGAATACCTCTATGGATTAAGAAGCGGAGTATCAAGAGCAGATATTGCTGCATTGGTAGCCTTATTGATCATGAATATGATGAATCACAATCAGACAGAAGGAAAGCTAGGTTTAGTGACATTTGCAGAAGATCTCGAGAAATTCTCTGTGCAACATGGTGAAGAAGTCAGGCAATATATTGAATTCGCCAATGATTTACCATCAGAAGAAGTAGTGGTATCATTAATCTATTCCATTCTTGACACAATAAAAGAAACAGGTGGACGTGAAGATGTATCGTGTGCTTTCCGTGGAATAGCAGAATTCCTTGAAGATTTTGGACCAGAAAGGCCTACACTCGTGGTTGTGATTGGAGGAAGTGCAGGAAAATATGATGAACAGCATCTCGCATTTACGCAAGCAATCGCTAAACATGAACGTTATCAGATAGAGTTACTCGTTATGGAAAATAAGGAAAATCATCGTAGTGCTCTTAGATTATTGAAGGGAATAAATGCAAGAATACTCCCTATTGATACATTCTCATCCCAGCTATTTCTTGGTCATCTTCTAGATGTGATAGATACCTTAATCCCAATAAGTACTAGATTCCAGTCCGACGCTTAAATTTCAATGATTGTATATCATTGATTCGAGAATCCAGCTGTTCAATTTCAACCTCGATTTTATCCATAATTTCACGGATGGTAGATAGTTTGGATACAATCTCCTGAAGTTGAGTCTGATCAAAGAGTGTATCAGAGGATTGAGCTGTTTGCAATAGCTCCAGTCTTTGCTCCATGACACGAATGCTTTCAGTAAGTTGTTCCAATATCCGTGTATCCTTCTCAATCTTCTTCAATTCTTGTAGAGTGTCATCAGATGGTTGCTCCATTCAACATCACCACTATTCTTTACTGACTTTTTTGATACGCTCTTCTAAAGCACTTAGGCGGCTCAGTAATTGTTCAAGACGATCTGTGGTCATCTCAAGTCGTGTCTTTACTACAGAGATGGATCGAATTTCGGGCGAGTCTTTGCTTTTAATATCTTGTTCCAAGAGATCTAAACGAGATTCTAATGTCTCAATGCGATTTCTTAGTTCAGTCGGAGAGAAGGTTGTCAGTCTACGATTGAGTTCATCAATTATGGTGTGGAGTCTACCATCTAAGGATTTTCGTTCTTCCACAACGACTTCAGGTTTCATAGATTTGATATCCACGATATCACTGGATTTTGACCAGAGAGCCAACGCATATTCATTCACATATCGCTCAAGATTCATTTCATTGCTTATGACAAAAGTTGCAAGATTCTGTGGTATATCCCAAAAGCAGGATTCAATTTTGTTTCCATATTTGAGAAAGATTGCTGCAATTCCTTTTCGAATCTTCTTGAAAGCATCTAAGGAGGTCAACCATCTTGAAAAGAGAAGTGCAATTGAAGATAGCTCATCCAAATCTCCATGATATGCAATGACTTCTGACGGGTCATTGATGCCATTGACTGATGAACGAATCCATTCATTTACGCTTTTTTTCGGGGACGGCAAACGTAGTGACAGAAATGCCTCTATATTTCCATGAACTGCATCTGTATTCAATTGTTCAACATAGTCTAGTTTGGATTCTATGTTACTAGGTGCTTTATCATTTCCAAGTACATGTTTTGAGATGATACGGATGATCTCAGATTGACTCATTTCTTTTGATCTAAAGGTCAGTGCCATCAATGTACTCCGAGAATCAGGAGATTCATTAAAAATCAAAGTTACAAATTTTGGTTCTCGAATACCATGTTCTCCGAAGAGAAGTAAACCAATCAAGCTAGATGAATCCACAGCCCGATCCTGAATTAGTCTTGCAAATCGGTCCGTTGGAATCACAAGTTGTTCTTGGATTCTTTTATCGTGCATCTTTCCAGTGAAACCCTTGTAGACAAGACCTTGCTCGACCCATCCTGTTGAGAGTTTATCATCAGGCAATCTAGCTGATATGAAATCATAGATTTCATTACTATGGTACATCCCCTGTATCAGAGTAAGTAAATCATCTGTCACTTAATAGCCTCCAGATGTACTCCATGTTTCAAATTCGTCCACAACTTGGTTCATCTCGCTCATAGTTCTAATGCCTATCGATACACCCTTACTAATATCAGCAATCGCGTTCATGAGGTCTTGGTTTGCATTTTGACCGAAAGAGAAACAGATGATGGGAACCGTAACTGATTCAAGAAATTTCTTTGCAATCTTGAGGGGATTAGGACCAGAAGAATGGGCTCCACTTGAGAAGAAGAGAATCACTGATGGAATTCCATTGGACTCACTTAGTTCTCTGGCTTTTTTAAATGCCTCTTGAAGCGCCACACCAGGATTTGAGGTGATGTTCTTATGTTCATTTATGAGCATCCGAATCCACTCAATGAAGGACAGTAACAGTGATTCAGAATATAATGGAGATATTTCAGTAGGATTTCCTGTCTTGGAATCGTATTGTTGGTAGGCGATGACATCATCAGAGTAAATTAATCCTGAAAATTGAGCGGCAGAACCATATCCACTATAAGACAAGGCAATTTGCTTCAGAGCTTCGAGAGATGCTTCATATCGGGGGATGTTCTCAGTGTCAACACCAGTCGTGTTTTTTGTCACATCAGCAATGTGAGAGGCTGCAGCTACCTCTACGACGCAACACAGATTGAAAGCCTTAGCTGGATGAATTGGTTCCAGATGTATTTTCTTTAGTGCTCTCCAAGATATCCGTGCGGCGGACGTTTTAGGATCGTTCGGAGAAAGAGATAGCACAGTGAACTGGATTCCAAGTCTTTGTATTAGAAATGTCTGACCTTTCTGGAGCACTAGGCCCTCAAGATCATCTTGCAGATCATTAATTCTCTTTGAGAGTATATCAGCTATAGTCTGAGATTCTATACCTTTTGTTGATTTGACACTAAGTCTAAGTATTTCACATGAAGGAATAGTAGAGTCAATAGGAGTCATTATGATATCAGATGCTTCATCGCAGGATAACCAATCGAATATGCGACGATCTATGATCAAATACCCTTCTGGTACTTGCGTAGAAACACGAACATCAGCGAGAATATCCACCATCTTATGAGATAGGTAATAGACTCCGGATTTGAATTCTGACTCTTTAGAGAGAATAAAACTGAGTCCCTTTTGATTGCGGCCTTGTTTTGCCTTCAGTTTCACTGGAAGGTCCTCCTTCAGTACAATCGTGTTGGGTAAATCTCAGTAGCTATCGACTGCGAGCCATAGAATACCTCTACACGAAGAGTTGCTTTGCCTTTTATGTCAGTCATTGCGACAAGCTTCAGGTCTAATGTTTTCTCAGATTGAGGTGGTACATCATGGCTTTCATTAGTTACTTCAGATACACCTTCTGAAGTTACAAGTGAAGCAATTACTCTCACTCGAACCACAGCTGCACTTGGATTGTTTATGTGAATTGAATAGTTGAATGCTTTCCCAGCGACAATATTGTTCGGCATAGCACCTAGTGTTGCAGATATTCCTAGGGTGTCAGATGCAAGGGGTCGTCCCTTTGGCCAACGAGTGATCCGACCCAGCTCTAGAAGTCTTGAGAGTGAGGTTTTTAATACGCGAAGCTCCAAATTCAAAGTTGCTGCAGCCTCACCCATATCGAATGTCCCATCATGTGATTCATAGTAAGAGAGAACCTTTCTATCTGCTTCAATAAGGTCACTCACGCCTTCAAGGATATTGAGTATCGCTTGGGGCAGTTCATGCGCTTCAAGTAATGAATAGTATTTCCCACCATCAATTGAATCAGCAATCTGACGAAATGATACCTCTACAAGGGGATTACAGCCGCATACAAAGATGAAGATAGTTGAACCAAAGTCCTTCCTAAGTTGTTGGACTTCATCTATGGGATCATAACCACTAGGACAACCTTCTGTGAAATAATCATCACCAATAGAATTGTACTTTCTGCCATGAGGCGGTGCATCGCCAACAAGAAGTACGATCTTGTAGGCTTCGCGATCCCAAGATAATCTAGTTCTTGCTTCATGTAATCCATCAGCAACAGCTTCAGGCGTATCGCCACCTTCAGAGGGTTTTAGCTCTGCGATGAGTTTTTGAACACGTTTCACATTCTCTGTGAAATCAAATACCTTTGTAATGTAAGACCGGTCCTGTGGAGGATGATCCCGATAGGACACAACTCCAAAACGGATAGCTAAGTCTTTGGTTCTCGAAGTTATGTGATTAACAATTTCATATAGACTGTCTTTCACAGCCTTGATGTCGTCTTTCATTGAACCTGTTGTATCAACAACAAATGCGACATCCATTTTGGTTTTTGACAGTCGTATCCGCTCCGATTGTAAAAATGTGTGTGACCAATTAAGGCTTTGCCGAAGAATAGAACGTAGAACATTTTAGGACTATGTGTTGAGGAAAGTGTATGCCAGATTTGAGTGATACTGATATTCATCTAGAGTTTGTGTTTGAGGGAGATTTGATCCTTAGAGGTTATATCAACCGAATTCATGCGCCACTTATTGTCGAAGAGATAAAACTCAGACTTCCTTTAGAAGGTCGTACAGCTCTCATGAGGAATGAGATGCAAATAACTCTAGGAATATCCAAGGGCAATGCAAAACCGACAAACACGGTAAAGAGAGGAGATATTTCATATTTACCATTAGGGGATTCACTCTGTATCTATCTTGAGGACATGCGGACCTATAGTCAAGTCAATGTTATTGGTAAAATAACTTCGAGTGACAACGATCTGATGTCATTGAAACAAGTAAGAAGAGGAAGCCTTGTTCATATCAAAATGGTCTGAGAGATTCTAAATGCGTTGTAGATTCTTGAGAAGGATTTCGTTCTCATCAACTTCAACTTCAGATGGATCAACAACCATTCCAGATTCATGGGTCTCAATGAGGACTTCGATTCCAGAATGCTCAACACGTTTTATTCCATTACTGGAGAGAGCACGAACCCGAAGCTGTGTTGTAAGAAATTCTGTCTTCTCAGCCATTTCAATAGCTTGAGAATCTCGACGCAGTTTTGATCTTGCTATTCGAAGTTGTTCCTTTAGTTCAGCAACTTCGACCTGCAAGTCTTTTCGTTGTTCATTCTCTTGGGTCAATTGAGTGCGTAATTCTTCATGAGCTGTCTTAGATACATAGTCCTTTGATCGATCAATCCATATTATGGTTGTACCATCAAACTTACGACTCGTCTTTATCTGACCCAAAGCTTTCAACACAGCTACAACATCGTATACACGACGCTTAGGTGTATCAAGTTGCTGAGCCAGTATTTCGCTCTTTAATCCCTCTTCTCCTGCTTCCTTCAGAATCCTAACTGATTCCTGAGCCAATTCAACTAGCTTCAACGATGCACCCCACTGATCAATCCGGCGGCGAGCTCCAAAGAGCACACTTCCATTAAGTTTTACGTACCACATATTTAATGGTTTGTATTGCTCAAATATATGGTACGATTTTCCGAAAGAACTTTCGGAAGATTTACACTACGATTTTCCGAATGTCGTTTACATATTAATCCATTCTAGTAAAACTGACCGAAAAACCAAATCATCAACGCATCTTTTCAAGATTGAGAACACGTACAAGAAACTCATGACTAGACCAACAATTACTTAACGCGGAATCAGGTCAGCTAACCAGTAACTCAATCACTCAGGTGTGGACTTGAAAATGAGTAAGAAAAAAGTCATTATCATGGGTGCTGCTGGACGTGACTTTCATAACTTCAATGTGTATTTCAGAAAGAATGAGAACTATGAAGTTGTTGCGTTCACAGCTGAACAGATTCCAGGAATTGGAGATAGAATGTATCCCCCTGAACTTTCAGGACCTCTTTACCCAAAGGGAATAAAGATCTATCCTGAAGAAAAATTGCCAGAGCTCATCAAGGAATTCGATGTGGAGCAATGCATACTTGCCTATTCAGATCTTCCCTATGAAGTGGTTGGACACAAAATTGCGTGGGTAAACAAACTTGGTCCAGATATACGATTTATGGGACCAAAGAATACTGAGATTAAAAGTAAGAAACCAGTCATTGCAATATGTGCAGTACGAACTGGTTGTGGTAAGAGCCAGACATCAAGACGGGTAAATCAAATTCTCGTGGACATGGGATTGAAGCCTGTCAATATTCGGCATCCGATGCCTTATGATCCTGACCTCACATCTCAAATTGCCCAGAGATATGAAACTCTTGAAGATATGGACAAATACAGATGTACAATCGAGGAACGTGAAGAGTATGAACCGATGATCAACATGGGTGTAATCCTCTATGCAGGAGTTGATTATGGCAAAATCCTCGAACAGGCTGAGAAAGAAGCTGATGTCATCACATGGGACGGCGGTAATAACGATTTCTCATTCTATAAACCGGACCTTCTGATCGTCATCGCGGACCCGCACAGACCTGGTCATGAGATATCTTACTACCCAGGCGAAACGAACCTGAGAATGGCTGATGTAGTAATAATCAATAAAATCGACACTGCAGATTATGAGGATGTAGAAGAGGTCAGAGAGAACATAATGGCTGTTAATCCTGATGCTATAATCATTGATGGAGCTTCGCCACTCACTATTGAGAACATGGAATCTATCCGTGGAAAACGTGTCATAGTCGTCGAAGATGGACCGACAGTTACTCATGGAGAGATGCCCTACGGAGCAGGATTCATTGCTGCTAGAAAGGCTGGAGCAATCATTGTTGACCCAAGACCATTTGCAGTTGGAAGTATTAAGGACACCTTTGAGAAGTATTACCATCTAGAAAATGTACTGCCAGCTATGGGCTATGGTAAGAAACAGATGGAGGAACTTCAAAAGACGATCAATAACTCTGATGTAGATGCTGTTGTGATTGGCACACCAATAGATCTGACCCGTGTCATCAGGATCAATAAACCAAGTGTACGGGTGAGATACGATCTCCAAGAGATTGGTAAACCCGATCTGGTTTATGTGCTCACAGAATTTGTGAAAAAACATAAACTGAAGTAGAGTTCTTCAGCCCAGGAGTCTATCCTGGGCATCTCCTACTTCTTCGAAAATTGATGAATGAATGTTAGGTGAGTTTCCTTGAGCGATAATGGAGTACCATTTGGCATATTGTTGCTTGCAGGATTACAAATACTTCAGGCATTAGGGATTCTATTTGTTGGGGCAGTTTGGCTTTTACTACCGATACTTGGATTGTTCGTAGCAATTCCATTTGGAATTATTGGCCTGTTTGGACTTGTTATTGCGTATGGTCTATTTACACTACAGGATTATGCTTGGACCTGGGCATTTATTCTCAATATCATTGGATGCATACTCTTTCTTTTAGGTAGCAACCTGATTGGTGCCATTCTTTCAGGAATAATTGTGGTGTACTTGAATCTCCCCGATATTAAAAGTAGGTTCAAGGAGTCAGTCTAGCTGACTCCTCTTTTGAATTACACAGAGTATTCATCTAAGCAGGCTTTGGTCGGCTATCGATGATTTCCATGAATTTCATACCACCAGCTTTCTCTACCAATTCCTCAAACCCAATAATCACAACTTTTGGTGTGACCTCAGTACTCGTTTTGGTTATCTTTTGAATTTGGGCAATCAATGACGAATAGTCTGATTTCTTAGGGCCTTTAGGAGCAATATAGAGATTCAAAACATCCATGCTATAGGGATCTGACATGTTTTCCTTGGCAACTTCAATCTGTACTTCTTCCACCTCTCCCAGTTGAAGGACATCTGTCCGAAGTGCTGTGAGATTAACAGTGGCTCCTTTGATCTTTTTCTCGGTGAGGCCCATGACTTCTAGCTGAGTCTGAGCATCATTTGTTCTCCCAATATCCCAGAAGAACTGGCCATCAAGACCACAAATTGGACATTTACCAGCTTCATGTTTTGTAGCTACATCACCCAAGAGGAATCCTTCAAAGACAGTTCCTGTACTATCAAGGTGAAATAGAACAGTATGCCCGGGTTCATCTTCATCTACGAACTCATAGCTTCCATCATCATTGAGCCGCACGAATTCCCAAGACATAATGAGTGGGGACAGATTGTGGTATGGCCCATGATAATCACATTGCACAGCAAAAGAAACCTTACTCTCAGATGAGGCATAACCACCAATGAGATGGACATCTTTTGCACCTTTGTCATGAAGCGTCTGAACAATATCATCAGCAACACGGGGGTAAATCTTTTCACCAGCTAAGAGGACTACCACCTTCTCCGGAGCCTTATAGTTAGATTCGGCCATGGCTTTGAAGAAGCGATTTCGCAAATAGCTTGGCATTCCAGTAATTGCATTTGCCTTGAATACTCCTGCAAGCTCAACGAGCTTCTCACTGGGTATTGCACCACCTGCACTTGTTGCGATGTAGAATTTGCTGATCTGTCTTAGGCCAGCATTGACAGCATGCCATCCAAGGTGAGGAGCATAAGGAAATAGATTCATTGAAGATGCCTCCCAACCTTGTTGGACAAACTTGTCAATTGCTAGTTGGCCACATTTTATGCTATTTTGATCAAGAAGCATGTTATCATACCGTGTTAGAAAGACTGGAGATGGAAGTCCTGAGGCACGTCCTGAGCTGAGCCAGAATTGAAGCGGTGAATAAGTATATGTCAATCGTTGTTTTAATCGATCCATTGCACCTTTTGCACCAAGATGAAGCTTAACTCGTGCACCATTGTTCCGAATGAATTTGTATTGTTCCTGATTGCCAGATTCCTTTGAATAAGTAAGCATATTCTTTATAATATCTGCAGGATCACGATCCTTTCCATCAACTTGCGATGGATTAAGCACAAATTCTGTGAGATGATCTTTGTAATCAGTTTTTTTCACAAGGGGAATGTTGTATTTTGCCCAATCTTCAAAACATGTAATATTGAATGGGTCAACATTGTTTTCCTTGAATAGTCGTCGATAGTAGGGATGATTAGGCCAGATTTGATACCGAATAAATGCACGGAATTTTCTGTCCTGCATCTCTTTGATTTCTTTATGATTCGTACGTTTCAATTCATCAAATGTGAAAGTGGTCTTAACCATTCGACAACCTCCAAACATAGATTCGACAGGTTGTCAAGAAAATAACCGGCATAAAGATGTTGTGAGTTAAGAAAAGGAAATACAACCCTTTAAGATATGATATAGAAAGTCATAACACACAAATACTTAGAGATTTACTGAAGTAGATAGTTAGACCAAGGAGTGTTTCAACATTGTCAGAGCATGATGAGAAGCTACAGAAAGGCATCATTGAACTTGATAAAGGAAATGATGGTAAGGCATTCAGTTATTTCAAAGATGTTTTCGAAGATCGACAAGAAAGACTTCTGAAAAAGGTTCAGGACAATCCAAAATCGCCAACACTAATGTTGGATGCACTGTATATGATCCATGCTTTAGTCTGGTTGAGAGTTGCTGAGGCAGGAAAGGATAAGAAACATAGCGTTGAGCTTCTTGGTAAAGCAGTAGGTACAGTAGAAGCAGCTCGAACTGCTCTTGGTCCTCTTGTTACAGGCTTAGCTCAGTGGGCTAAAGAGAAAAATATCACTCAGGTTAGAAACAAGGCCCTAGGACTTCTTGCAGCAACCAAAGATCTAGAGGATATGGCAAAGAAAGCTCTTGAAGCAAGTCGCAAGATGGGATAGTTAAGCTAGCGGTCCTTCATATGTTCAGACCAGTCCTTAGCTGAAAACCGTTTTTCCATGATAACTAGTTCTGAGAGGATACTTTCTTCGAGGTCAATGTCATAATGGTTTGCTAATTGGGTAAAGAGAATGAAAACCTGTGCAAACTCGCGAGATAAATCCGATTTCTTGGGAGCCTCGTGTCCAAGCCCTATTACCTTATACCCTTCATCAACTGTGATATGTCGAGACACTTCTCCTAGCTCTTCAATTAGATGTGCAAAGACAAGTGAAGGGGGAAATTTGTCCCACCCTCGCTCTATTTCGAACAACTTCAATTTCTTCTGAATCTCAGTCAAGTGCATCTATTGCATCCTCTTTATGATATGTAGGACTTGAGCTCTAGCCTGATCTAGAACAGAAGCTGATGGTTGAGTTAAAGGTCCCACATTTGTAGTTTCAGGTAATGGCTCGCCTCCAAGGAACATCGCTTCACTAACAATACCAACCATCTCGACAGGTGGAAGAACTGCACAGGGATATATCTCTCCAGATTGGACTCCTTCGATGTTTGTGAGAATTTTCCATATTCGTTTTCCATCAGTACAACGACATTCGGTTAGATTCTTGGAGTCTTCAACTGGTTTTACTTCCGAAACCTCAACAGCTAAAATATCAATAGCATATGCTGGTTCTTCATCGAATTCTGTAAGTCTTCTTTTTAGTCCTTCAATAGTACGAAATGAATAGTTCAGTTCTGCAAAGACAAGAATTTCTTTTATTGTGGACGGTTTGAAACCAATTGATTTTAAGGCTGATTCGACCATTTTCTTAAACTCGATGATATCATCGACAATCTTCTGTGTGGGTTCAAGTTTTGCCACTTGTTCTGCTGGAACGTATGAATATTTTACTTCATAGAAGTAACTTCCAGCTTGGTGTAGGATTGTTCCAATCTTGTTATACTCAATATGGAGCTTCAATTTTCGATTATTAACAATCTCATTGAGACGACGAAGTGCGTCTTCTGCCACAAGTATTCGTGCATCCTTTGCTGTATCCAAAGAACTCACCTATATTGCAAAAAGAAACTGTCTTGATAAACCTCTCCAATCAATTTAGGAGGCCACACGAAGTTCTATAAAGACAAACGAGCTATTCGATTCAAAGTTCAGAGAGGAAGATACACACCTTGATTCAAGCTGTATACATATTGATCGCTGATAGTGGTCTATGTGTTCTGGACCGCAAATATGGAGAAGCGGATATGGATCCGAATCTAATCAGCGGATTCCTTACAGCACTCATTCAGTTTGGACGAGAGCTGAGTGATGGAAATAGAGTACATGTAATCGATTTCGGTGCCTTCGATATCTGCCTCTCTCTGAAGGATAACGTAATTGTCGCTGCCATAGTCGACAAGGTCGATGATGGAAATGCAGCAATGGCTGTACTTGCTGAAGTCAATAATGAGTTTGTCAAGATATATGGTACAATGCTACAAGAGTGGGATGGAAACCTTGAACCCTTTGAGAGATTCTATCAAAAATTAGATGAAATCACAAGCAACGGACATGCATCTGAAACCAAGATTGTCGTTCCAGTCCTAAAAGGAAAAGTCTCGCCCATGCTTGTTAGACTTGGGCAAATGAGCCAAGAAACTTTTGATGTCGCAAATATGTGTAAGGGAAAATTAACTGCACTTGATATCGCGGACCAACTTGGTAAGCATATGAAAGAAGTTCAGAAATCACTACACACCTTGGAAGATATGAGGATTCTCGAGTGGCGAGAGATTGGTTAATTCTCTCAACCACAAGTTTTCACATCTGAAACGTAATTTCAGATACAATCCGGTTAATTTCGCTTAGACAGATTGTCCCCATTCATTACCAGTGGCTATGAGGATTAATCCTATAACAATAAGACCAGGTGCAATCACGCCGGGTATTGCTATCGAGTTATTGAATAGAGCTTCTGCCATTGGATACCGAATCGCGTGGATGACACGACCTGCAAATAGAATAAAGAATCCTAATCCTAAGAGCAAATTGGAACGGCGTAATTTCCCACCAGATTGCCATGCAAGATACCAGAACAAAAGTGGGATGAATAAAGCATACACAGCCCCTGCACCACCAGAGAGCAGACCTCTTGTAGTGGAATCTAATGAAATGAATCCAAGAATTATTGCAATGACTACTGCAGGAACTGCAAATGCTATCTCAGCCCATCTCTTTCCAAAAATCATGAAACCCGCTGTAGCTGAGAGTGTTGCTAGTGCAATCCATTGGATAAAAGATCCAGCCATAAGCCAGAATGGAGACTCGCCAAGAAACGGAACATTATAGGGTGCTATGAAGTTTATCAGACTGTTAGGATCAGCATAGAAGTCACCAACGAAGTAGAAACAACGGCCTATAGCAAGAAGCAGAAAGAACATGGCCATAGCGAACTGGAAGGGATTTCTAGTATTTCTCCATCTAAAGAACAACAGGAAGATAAAGATGAAGAAGTAGTATCCAACAACAAGAAACCATAATCCTGCATGTACTTCTCGAATAATCATGTCTACAGTTTGCATAGCTTTCGTTCCATCCTATTCCTTCTAACTGATAGTTCATTACTACCTGACAAATAAAGCTTTACCGCGCCTTCTATCAGGGTAATATACAGTCAGATAATCCCTATATTTACTCCCGAAATATGAAATATCGGTGTTAGATGATATCAGGACCTACATGGAAACTAATCAAAGAAGACTCAAATGTAGATGAATTCATAGATATTCGCAGAAAGGTAGGGAATCAAGTCATTAGGGCATATTTGCTAAAAGATATGATAGCGAGTAACAGAATTGAGAGAATACCAGGCAAATTACGAGGACCTAAGGGCGAATTTAAGGACTTTGCCAAATTCCTAATTCTACGTATTAAAAATGGTGATTCAGAATTTCGAGTACTAGCAGAATCGGGTGTGTATGAGAACCTAAGGATTGTAGCAACAGATTCAGAAGAATTCGCACAACACGCTCCAGATGAATTGATCCAGATATTCACTGATGCCCTAGAAAAGCCAGATTCAAATGATACGATGTTAATCCTTAGTGAGGATTCAATGGTCAAATGAAACACACAGAGGGATCATTATGATGTTTGAACGATATGCCAAGTGTCCCGTTTGTGAAAAACGAACGGTTCTAAAAGTCCCTCCAGATGTAATTAAGAAGGCATCAAGATTTCCTTATACTGTAAAGGTGAAACACGAAGACCACTATTTCTATATCAATTTGGATAGTCAAGCTTGGATAACGGATATCCTCCATCCAGATATGGTGGAATAATTATCCAATGTATCTATCAGACGGTAGATCATCCTCACTAGGCGAATCAGTTCTTTGTGCAATCTCACTACGAGCCCACTCTATAAACTCCAGCACTTTCGAAATCTGAGGTTCCATGCTTTCGAGGTCAACCTTCATATGTAGATGATTTATGATAACTTCGAGAAGATGCTGTGCGGCACGATAATCGGCTTTTATCACACCAAGTGTCTCACCAAGAAGACAAGCACTCTCCATATTGTACATTGTAGAAGCCCACACAGGGATGACACCATTAGCGCCAACAATTGAGCCATCCTCTGTAATGATAGTACCATTTACAGAAGATACCCGTTTCAGAAGACCTTCAGAACTTGCAGAAACGTAGATTCTAGGAGAATTTGGAAAATGACTGAAGTATTCCTCATATCCTTGTTCATATGCAGCTAGTGCGTACATCTCCTTTACGCCAAAGCTGTTGAGTTCTCGGGCTACATAATCTGCAAATTCGTATACGCCACCACTAGATGAGGGCTGATAATCTGCAGTAAGAAAAATCAAGTCATGAGGTTCATCAGGTGCGGCACGGTATAATAGAACACTCGATTTAGGTATGAATGTAAGGCCTTTCTGAACTAGTATTCTTGGAGGAAAATCAGTACTGTAAATATCCATCATAGGCTGCGCATCTAGAATTTGTGACAATGACTCTATTGCAATTGTTCCAACACTTGCGATTCCAGGAAGACCAACTAGTGCAATGGGAGATTTTAGTGAGTTAGAGTTGATTTCCATATACCGCCGTAAATGCATACAAGAAGACTCACGAGAACACACTTGGCTCTATCGGTCATAGTCTATAGAATCTCTTAGCATTTTCAGTTGTAATTTCAGCAACACTTAGTAAATCGGTCTCCAAGACTCGACTAAGTGCTTCGCAACCATATCTAATATTGGCAGGTTCATTTCGCTCGCTGGTAGGAGAGAGATAAGGACCATCCGTTTCAAGCATTATCTGTTCAATCGGTACAATCTTTGCAGCCAGTTTCCTGTTTCGATACCTCTCAAAATTTGCTGGGAGTGTGATGTACCACCCATTGTCACTTACACGTTGTGCAATTTCAACAGATCCATCAAAACAGTGCATCAATACATCACCATTGAATTGTTTTTCTAGAATCTCGGTTGCACGTTCCTCTGCTTTTCGAGAATGAATAACGATTGGTCGGTCAAGATCCTTTGCAAGTTGTATGAATAATGAAAAGAGTGGTTCCTGTGCCTCTCGCCCTCGACTGTCTTTAATCCAATGATAATCAAGACCCACTTCCCCAATTGCAACAATATCTTTTGCATACTTTCTTGTCAGTTCTATTATTTTATCAGCATCAGTTTTAGTCAACTGAGAGACTGGAGTTCCAGCCGAATGGAAGACAAAATTCTGGTGTTTTTTCTGGATACCAATTGTTCTTCGAAATGATCCTGGTCCCATTGATGAAGTGACCATTCCCACGAGTCCAGCTTCTTTTGCTCTATGAATGACCTTCTCAAGATCGTTTTGGAAATGATTCATGTCTATGTGAGTGTGAGAATCGAACAGATTCAATTGCAAGCTCTCCAAGCGTGTATCCAGACGAGACTCCTTTAATTATCGATGGTTATGGACTTGCGATGGGACCGATTATGTCAGATGATGTCAACGAAAGACTCAGGGAGAAGACTGTGCAAATAGTATCCCTTAATCAGAAGATGGAAGCCTTACAGGCACAATTGACTGGATCTCAACGAAGAGCAAACCAACTTGGAAGTCAGGTCTCAGAATTAGAATCTACAATAGTAGAGAGAGAATCTGAAATCCAGATGCTGAAGTCCGAACTTGCTAAGACAAAAGGCGCATTGGATACTGTGGGTAGGGAGATACAAGAAATCAAATCTGAACAAACACAATTACTCGCCAAGAAGAAACCAGGAGGAGAAACAACCTCTCTCAAAGATGAGCTGACTCTGGCTCAAATGACCATAGAACGACTACGAACTGATTTGCAGGCATTCTCTAAGGCTGCAACAGCTATATTGAATGATGAAGAGGGTTCACGAGATCGTCTTAAAGAAATACTGCTAGAATTTGGAGACCCGAAGTATAGAATCCTCAATATGGTTCTAGCGAGAAAATCGATTCGTCTTGAAGAGATAGCTTCAACTCTAGTAACTGATATGACCCAAGCACTCAAGTATGTTGAAGATCTGCAGACAGCAGGAGAAGTCGAGATCAAGGATGGGAATACTGTCTTTCCTGCAGGAAAATACAGAGAATTGAAAGTTCCCAAAGAGGAGTGGAAACTACTTGAACCATCGGATATATTTTTCCAACTAGAAGAATTCGTTGGGAAGACCGATGATTCTTCAAGTATTATCAGAGCGATAGAAACTGCAGTAGAAATACTTGAGCAAAAAATGGCAAGAGGAGGAGCACTGATTTTTCAAATGCGACGCACTGCAGATTCATGGCGCAAACAACCAAGTAACTTGGAAGAATTGAGGTACACTATCAGAGATTGGAAAGGGAGAGCACAAGCACTTGCCTAATCCGCGTTATTCTTATCACTACTGTCTTTAATCGCATCACGAACATAAGATCCGAAATCAGAAGTTTCGCCATCTCGTTGCACACGTATCTTTGGTCCCTCACCTTTGATTTGACGTTCAATATATCTTACATCGATTTGAGTTATTGTCTGCCGAATCCCTCTATAGACGATTAGATAGAGAAGAATCTCTTGTATTCTGTTTCCAATAGCAGGTTCGTTCTTCTTAAGAGCGTCCAAATAGGTCAATGCTTCATTATCTAAAAATCGCTTGAGAAGTTTCTCACGCTCCACAGAGACCTTATCCTGATGCTCTCGGGTTTCTTGTAATTGCTTCTCCCGAGCGACTAGCTGAGCCATTTTTTTCCGTCTTAACAATGCAAGCTCATCATCATCATCTGTCAGTGCGAGAACCTCGAAAAAAAGTCCGGATTTTGTACATAGTTAAAGGTAACGATACAACAAGGGTTTCTTTTTTAAACCTCAGCGTGAAGAATGATGTTGAAGATTGGAGTGATTTCAATTGTCAGGGGTCGAGAAATGCACATGGTTAGGGATTAGAGAAGAAACTGGAGCAAGTATGTGCAGGCTCAGAGGTGTTGCGTTACCAAAAACAGAAATTTCTGTGAAGTGTAAGCAACCTGACATTGCAACAATCTGCGTTGATGCCTATAGCTCTCTCTCAAGAGGACAGGAAGCGGTAGATACCAATAGTACTGATGCATTTCCGTGGTTAGTTGAGGCAGCATCGCAATTTGAGAACTTAGGCGAAACAGACAATGCAATTATGGCTTATGTGAAAGCGATAAATTTTGCAAACAAAAACGACCTTACAGAGAGAGCGTATGATTTCTTTCGAGCTGCTAGAAATGCCTACGAGAATGGTCTCCAGAAAAAGGACATCTCTCTCAACAATCCTGCTGTTAAACAAACACTGGTGAAATCTGGGAATAGCATTATCGAGAAAATGCGTAAATTGAACCAATCCGCTCCACTAACAGATATGCAAGCTGAGCTAAAAGCTGCAGTTATGGGAGGTGTATCGCTAAAGAAAGCTGATTCTGATGATACGAGAGACCTAATCATTAGTCATGGACACGCGCTATACGAGAAAAAAGCAGGAGAATACAAAGACGGAGCAAAGTCCTACATTGAATCAGGAATGACAAAGAATGCAGTGATCCTCGCATGCATGGGTGCACTTTCGGACTTAATGCTTGGTAAACCAAAAGAGGGTATTGCATATCTCACTGACATCGCCTCAAAACGTGAAACTAGTCAAGTATTTCACGAGCATCCTTGTTTTGAATGGACAAAGATGATTTTCAAGATTCTTGTAAGCCGAGATCAGGATATGTTGGTAAGCGCTAAGAAATTATTCCTTAAGATTCCTTGGTCATTCAAAGATGATCGAGAGTTTGCAAGACGCGTAATGGAATCTGTAGAAAGAAGGATCAGCGCCTAGGATTCAATTGATTCTCATCTTTGCAATGAAGAATCCACTTGTTGCGTGCTTATGTGGAAAAAGTCTTCGGACTCTTTGAGAACATTTGAAACCAGTATAGCCAGAACTTGCTGGTATTTTGGGATCTATCAGTTGTATATCATGTCGACTCATAGCTGAATCAATTTGCGACTCGCCTTCATGAGGCAAAATAGAGCAGGTAGCATACACGATTTCTGTTCCAGGCTCATTTTTGTAACTATTCAAAATTCCATCAAGAATCTTATTCTGAACAGACATAATTGACATGAGTGTATCTTTATTCAGACGCCATTTGAAAGAGGGATGACCCTGAATCATTCCAGTTGAAGTGCAAGGAGCATCAATGAGAATCTTAGTAGCACCTTCGATTTTTGCCTTACAAGCATCAGCTTGTATCCAAGAGTCATTTAGTAGACCTAAAGAATGGGATCTCTTTTTTGCAGCCCTTACACGATCTGAATAGATATCTGAAGCAACGATATGGCCCGTATTCTGTAATTTTTCAGAAATTAGCTGTGTCTTCATTCCTGGAGCTGCACAGGAATCCCACACGGTGTCTTCAGGATTTGGTGACAATGCTTCAACTGCAAGAATACTAGCCTTATCGTGAATCAAAATATCACCATTGGTGAAATACCTCGAACTAACAAGTAAATCAAGACCAGACACGATTTGATAGACATCTGGAATATCCTTGTCAGAGACCAATTTGATACCTGCATCCATTATTCGTTGGAGATTGTCTTCAGAATTGGACCTAAGTTTGTTGAAACGAATATAGTGAGTACGATTTGAGTTATTTTCTGAGAGTAGTGCGATAGTTTCTTTTTCTTCGAGATGTTCCAATAGTGTTTCTACGATGAAAGTTGGATGGGAGTATTCAAGACTCAGCTGATTTATTCGTTCAAATCTGGTTAGTATAGAATCCAAATTTATGTTGAGAGCCTTGTCTAAAACTCTCAATAGGGAACTGCCTAGTTGCTGAGAATAGCTTGGGTCCAATTTCATCTTTAACCATCGTACTTCATAAATGGCAAGACGCAGGATATTCCGCTGGTCAATTGTCAGACCTGTGATTCTTTTTCTTCCCAGAGACCTTGCTATAAGAAAATCAATTGTGTTGAGATATCTAATAACACCAAGTGCAAGAGTTTCTTGGGCAAATAATTGATCAGTAACGGATTCAGTGCGCATTTCACGCAGAATGCGTTTCATAGATATTGATGAGTCCTGATATTTAGCTAGTGCTTCAAGTGCCTCCTGACGAATCCTTGGGTCCGGAAGATCTCTTGTATTTCGAGGTGAATTTCTCATCGAATATCACTCTTGATAAGGAGTGAGATGCAAATGAAGTATTCCATGCTCTGTTTCTACTATATGCCTGTATCAGGACCAGTATGTACATACTTCATTCGAGTAAGCATCTCAGTGAAATATTTTCCACCAATAATCCCAGAATCTTTGTACCCTCCAAGATGGGGCATATATGGATCATAGTATACATGGTCATCGCCAGTTCCCACGCCAGCAGATTGAATCTCCTTTATCCATTGCTGACGGATTTTAATGTCATCAGTGATAATTGAGGACCTAAGGCCATACCGGGAGTTATTCGCAATCTCAAGAGCCTGATTGACACTCTTTACCGAATATACCGGCAATGCTGGAGCAAATACTTCTTCCTTCATCAATCGCATATCCAAAGAGATGTTTGTCAGGACGGTTGGTTTGTAAAACATTCCAGCAGGATCAGGGTCGTCAAGATAATTGACTCTGTATCCTCCAGTCTGAATTTTTGCGCCTTTGGCAAGAGCATCTTCAATTTGATCAACTAACAGATACAGTGCAGTAAAACCAACCGGGGGAAGAGTGACATCAGGATCTGAAGGTAGTCCAACTTTGAGTTTCTCAGACTCTTCGACTAATAGCCTAACCAATTCATCATGAAGAGACTCCTGAACAAGTAGTCGTTTTACTGCCATACACGCCTGCCCACTTCCAAGGTAGCGCCCCCTAACAATGATATCTGCAGCTCGCTCCAAATCCACATCATTTCCCCAGACAAGACAAGCATCACTTCCTGCAAGTTCAGGAGCCATCTGAATTCTTTTCGTTATGGCTGTTGACCATAACTCAATGCCAGTGTCACTATCTCCGTACCAGACAATAGCTCCGACTCGAGAGTCGGCCATGAAACGATTCATCATCCTCTTGCCACCGCCAGTAAGAAGCTGTAAGAGAGAAGAAGGCAATCCTCGTTCAAGAAAGGTCTTCATGTAGATACGTCCAAGTAAAATGGTGCTTAGAGGAACCTTGTTTGGAGGCTTCAATATCGTGGAATTCCCTGCTAAAATAGAGGAAGTTATTGATAATATTCCCAGAGCAATAGGCGAATTGTATGGTGTAAATAGACAGGAGATACCATAGGGTTCTCTAAATCTGTAATTCCGGCCACCATCGAGACCGGGATTCTCAATAACATCTAGAAGTCGTCCCCATTCATCAACAGATTTACGGTATGCAGATGGCTCAAAGAGCTCCCAAGTCCATTTCAATGTACCAAGAGGCACTCCTTCTTTAATCGATATGTCTCTGACTGCTTCCCAGCTCTTCTTGAGTGCAAGGCCAGCTTCGTAAAGAGCATCAGCGCGTTCCTCTATTGTCACACCCATATCTGGTAACTTGAAAGGATTGAACAATTTCTTGTGGTCACGGATACCAGCACTCAGGGCACGATTGATATCTTCTTCTCTGGCTACAGATACTTTTGCAAAGGCGACTTCATCAAGCTCATCTTTGGAATACTTTGGGACTCCATGATATTTCCTAAAGTCTCTGACAAATCGCATATCTGGAGAGTTGGCTGGAATCATCCCAGGAATTTTCGAAAAAGCAAACTTTGAGAATGTAGAGGCACTCTGCATCTGCAATGCAATCGCTAAACCCGGATCCTGAGTGACCTTTTCCATATCTGGAAAGATTGTGTACTTGCCAGTATCTATCTCATGACCATCAACAAGAATTGGGAAGACTTCCATACTTATTCCCCGAGATTGTTAGACGACGATTGGGCATTAAGTCGTCTCTAAAGGTCTTTCGGAGTGACTCTGAATTGATCCTACAATAGTCGCTCGTATCTCTGGACAAACATTCCTTCAGCCTGTTCATATGGTTCACCCCAAGGTTTGAACCCATATTTTTTCATGAGTTTTTCACCAATTTCTTGGCCAACAAGAATGTTGCAGTAATTCCGTATACAACCATGAGCTCGACCGTATTCTGCAAATTGAATATACATAGCTGATGCAAGGCCTGTGCTTCTGCACTCTGGACGCACAGTCTGATGTTCACCAAAGAGACCTTCGTCAGTGATTCGCGCCTTGTAGAGACCTACAATTCTCCCTTGCAGACGACTTCCAAAATAATGGTAACCATTGTGCATGTCATCGATTACCTGCTCTGGAGAGTACATCCGTTTCTTTCGCCAATGTTCAGGATACTCGAGTGCAAGAGGCCATACTTGTTTGAACAACTCTGAAATCTCTTCAGCGTCAGCCTCTGTGAATTCTATCACTCGAATTTCTTCAGCAGGTAATTCGGACATGACGGTCAAGACTCCTTCTTCATACCATGCTATAACTCCTAGGGTAATGTTAAGAATCACAAGGTTTCGATGGAAGCAGCCCAATCATAGGCTTCTTGAATTGGAGTACATCCCCCACATCTGTGACAACCCGCCAGTGTCGCTTCAGGATTTAGACCTGAGTCAAATAGTATTTTCCCCACTTCTTGATAAAATGACAAGGTCTCATTGAGTTTTCCAACATATGTAGGTTTAAAATTGGCTAATTGACTGCCATGAGATGGCCTTACAGGAGTGACAACAGGCATAATACCAACATCAGCCAATTCTCTAATCAAGCTCAATGTTTTCTCCAAGTCTTCACCTAATCCATGGAGAATGAAAGTGCTGACATGTCCTTTAGGAAAGTAATCGAGAGCGTATTGCCAACTCAGTTTATACAGGTCTAATGGACCATATTGAAACTTGCCAGGACAAATCTCCTCTCTAACTGCATCATCAGCAGTCTCAATATGCATTCCAACCGCAGTGGCACCAGCATTAGAAACTGCATGTATTTCGTTCTTGTCTATAGGAGGTTCAAATTGGACTCCTATCGGAATCTGGCTGATTTCTCGGATTGCCTCAATTACTCGAATCAGCCGCTCAATACCCATATCTTCGGACTCAGGAGTGCCAGTTGTTAGTAGTACATTATCAATGACCCCTTCTTGCTCTGCAGCTAAGACAACATCAGCTATATTCCGGGGATTCTTCTCTAGAACTGTGTCGCCCGATCGATAAGACAAGGGAATTGTGCAGAATTTGCATTGTGTTCCATGTGACCAGTATCTGCAAGATTGATAGACAGTAGTTGCAAGAGTCCGATCTCCATGGAGTAATGCTATCTGATAATAGGGAATTCCATCAGGTGTTTTCAAATCATAGAATCTTGGTCGGGGTATTGCTTGCAACTCTATAATGCCATCGTAGAGCCAGACAGCTGGATTCTCTGTGGGTATTAGGGGTGCAGAATTGTAGAGAATCGCTTGTTCTCCAGAACGAATAGGAATGCCACAAGCACGACCATTTGGTAAAAGGAAATATCGTCCCCCGACTGGACCAGCTCCACCTTTTCGTCCACCATATTCACTCTCAGGCAATGTAGCACCTTCGGTGAGAAGCCGGATCTTTAGGTGAAGTATTTCTTCTGCATCCATTATGGTTCCCAATAGCCTCGTGTTTTTCCTTAATCTATATTGACCTTGCGGCCTCTTTTTGCCATTAGTGCCAGTTCAGGTAAATCGATAACTTGCAGATTATCATCAGACTGGGATTGAAGCATATTTTTGCAAAATGGACATGAAGTAACTAAGATGTCAGCTCCAATACTTTTTGCTTGATGTGCACGTTCAGTACCAATCTTCTTTGCTTTTTCCGGGAAAAGTGTCCTGAGTCCTGCCCCATTCCCACAACACATGGCATTATCTCGAGACCGCTCCATTTCAACAATCGGTTTCCCAGAAATCTTCGTGATAACACTTCGAGGTTCATCATAGATATCGCAGTGTCGCCCAAGATGGCAGGGATCATGATATGTGATTGTCTCACTGAAATCGCCTTCTGGTAAATTATCCAATTGCTCAACTAGAATCTGGCTAATGTGTTTAACAAACTTCTTCAACTCTAATCCCAGATTTGGATAATCCTGCGTCAAAACACGATAGCAGCCAGGACATGTGACAACGATTTCATCTGAAGCAATCTGATTCAATATATCGACATTATGGCGGCCAAGTTCAAGACCCAATTCCACATCTCCAGTACGAAGTAAAGGAGAGCCGCAACACCACTCACCTGGCGAGGTTTCTACAGCATATCCAATTGACTGTAGTAATTCCACGGTATCACGAGCAATCTCCTTCTCACGATATGCTGCTGTGCATCCTGTGAAATAAAACAGATGCTTGCTGCCAGTTGTGTTTGTCTGTAACCAATCATTTCGGGATTCATGTGATTCAGAGTATGGATTGTGATATTTGTCTATCGTAAATGCCAATTCATTCAATCCAGTGGGTCTCCGACCTTCAGTAACAATACTCTTGCGTCGTTCTTCCACTAGATTGGCAATGTCAATTTCAGGTTTGCAGAATGTAAGACAATGGCTACATTCAAGACACTGATATAGGACTTCAATAGCTCTGGTATCAAGTTCACGCGTACCCACTTGTTCTTGATGTAGCAATAGTGCTCTACCATGAGGTGTTGGAGAGTCAGAACGCCAAGCAAAAAATGTAGGACAGACATGACGACACATCTTAGGACAAGCAGCACACATCCTAATCTGCTCAGCAAGGGTCTCATCAAAAATCATTCTCGCACCCCCAAGCCCAATTTCCCGGGATTCATTATTCCCTTAGGATCAAGCACTGACTTAATGTCTTGTAGAACCTGAAAGGCTGATCCCAATTCATCTTCGGTATATGTGCTTCTTGAAAGGCCCACACCATGTTGATGACTCATAGTCCCACCTTCCCGAAGGCATGCAGAAACTCCATCATCCCAGACCTTCTTGTATACGGCCCATGCGGTTTCCGCATCCGGTTGGGAGCTAAAGAAAATCATGTAGATACTTCCGCCATTCTGATACATATGTGAAAAGTGGGACATCACTATGACTTCATTTGCCTCCATTGCTTCTTTCATAGCATGGTACACATTCTCAAGTTTATCATAGGTAGCAACGATGTCAATCGTATCACCAATGGCATAGCCAGAGGTTGTTAGGCGTGAGGGATAGTACATGTCATAACGATGCTCCCACCAACGTTTTGAGGGGCCTTCACCCAAATCGATTCCACCCTGTTCCAGACAGATTTTGACTGCCTCCTTCTCATCGAGTTCAACGTGTGTGATATCACCATCAAATCCAAGAAGTAAAACACAATGACCGTCCCCAAACTCAAATTGCATCGAGAAACTCATTGCTGCATCTTCTGGATCGTAGAGTCGAACGATAGATGGTTTAATCTCAATCCGGAATATATTGCGGATTGCTTCTAGACCACTATGCACATCAGGAAATGAGAAGCTTCTGAATCGTCTGACCTCAGGGATTAGAAACAGCCTGAGTGTTGCTTCGGTAATAACACCTAATGTCCCCTCGCAACCAATAAACAATTGGCGTAAATCAGGACCGACGGAATGGCGTGGTACAGATTTACACTCAACGATGGACCCATTTGGCAAGACAACTTCAAGTCCAAGAGTTAGGTCTTCTATCTTACCATAGAGCGATGACATTGAACCACCTGAACGCGTGGCAATAAATCCTCCAATATTGGATGCACGAAGTGAAGTTGGTGTATGACCAAGAGTGTATCCATGTCTATTCACTTCTTCCTCAAGATCTATTCCTACAACTCCCGCTTGAACGCGGATTGTCATTGACTGATGATCAATATCATAGATCTTACACATTCGCTTCAAGTCTAACTGAATTCCACCATAGATTGCCAATGTTCCACCACAAGTACCAGCACCACCTCCAATAGGAGTGACGGGTACTTCTAGTTCGTTAGCAATTCTAAGTATCTCAGAAACCTCTTTGCTTGTTGCTGGAAAGACTACAATATCAGCAAGAGGTAGCAATTCTCCAGCGCGAAGTTTTGCTTCACTCAAAGGCCAAGCATCATGAGCATTCAACACACGATCGGTCTCTTGGGTCATCACATGTTCTTCACCAACAACAGAGATTAGACGTTTGGATAGATTCTCGCGAAACTTAGAATCAAGCAAGTTCACAATCACTCCTTATCTGGCAATCTTTGCGCAATAAACACTGTTAGATCGTCGACCTCGATCGTGCTCCCACTCTTGAATAGATTGTTCTCAATCTGAGCAGTACATAGTGGGCAGGGAGTCACAAGACGATCAGCTCCGGTTTTTTTGAGTGCTGAGATGTTCTCAGCTACTACAGCATCAGCGACATCCCCTGAATGATAAGAGACCATGCCTCCGCCTCCACAACAGGAATCGTGAGCTTCAGATGCAGTTACACGGACTCCAGGCATTAACGAGAGAATTGTCAATGCGTGATCCATTACTTGACGAGATGTGTGGCGAATTAAGTGGCAGGGATCATGGACTGATACATGAACTTGCTCAGAAGAATTGCTTCCTTGCATTGCTTTGGCAAATCGATCAAAACCAATCACTTCAGCCAAGAACTCCAATAGGTGGTATGTAGGAACACCCCAATTATCACGATCTGCTAGGTCAGCCAAATTAGATGTGCACCCAGCACAAGTAGTTACTACCTTCTTTACTCCTAATTTCTTGACCTTCTTTTTTAATCGTTTAGCAAGGTCTCGAGCAGTTGTTGCATCCCCCATAAGATGTGAAGGAAGACTGCAGCAAGAGAATTCATCAAGCAGGGTGAAGTCAACATCAAAGTAATCAAGAATCACCTTTGCAGCTTCACGTACTTCTTGAGCTCGTTCTTCAGCTTGACAGCCAGGATAGAAGAGAACCTCAGCATTTTCTTTCACTCGATCGGGAACAAATCTGAGTCCTAGTCGTTCCCGTCGCATGTCACGACTCTCTTCTTTCTCTAGCTTGTCTTCCCAGGGTTCAAAAGCAAGACTGTACTTGGTGATAGTCTCTTTGACAAGCATCAATCCTTTTGGTACTAAATCAGGACGATGATCAAGAATTCTAGAGCGAATAGCATTCACGATCTCAGGGATATTCACATTCTTTGGACATACTTCTCGGCATGTGCCGCATCCAGTACAGAGGTATACCTTGTCAGCCGTTGACCAATATTCAGGCGGAGACCGAGAGAGTTCTACTGCAATACTTCGAGGACCACTGAATTTGTTTATTCCAACCGATGCCACCACAGGGCAATGATTGATACATAGACCACAATTAATACAGGAACCTATCGAGTTGATTATATCGAGCTCATCACGATGATAGGGAGTAATCATCTCTTTTTTGAGAGTACTCTTGACGTATTCATAGGCTTCATCTTCGTTCAATTAATCAACCTCCTATGAGGAATTCGATTGCATTCTTTGCCGCATGGAATCCACTTGTTGTAGCTACGCCAAGTCCGCTTTTTTCGACCGAATAGTTGTAACCTGCCAGTATTGATCCTGCAGCAAAGAGATTCTCAGCCCATTCGATTCCCTCTTCTCCTACGGGGCGAAATTGCGGATCAACACTCAGTCCACAAGATTGTATTGGTTGTCCAGTAGGGCTAATCGCTAGACGGTGAGTAGAACGTGACGGTAATAGTTCAGACGCAGAGTGATAGTCGCCAGTCACTGTCATCAAGTTGAATAACGTTTCTTTGACTCCTTTTTCATCACCAGATATGCCACCACCAATATACATTCCAGAAGCAAGGATGAAAGCTTTTGCAGAAATATTCACTTCGCGTCTTGGAGAAGAAGCTGTTATCTGGGTTAATTTGGTTCCGGACTTCAAGAAGGAGTTGGCTTCGAATCCAACTAACAATTTACCACCAGCCTTGGTGAATATCTCATCCATAGCTCTTTGAAGCCTGAGTCCTGGAACGGATGGTGGAAACCCTAGGAGTTCAAAGATTGTTGCTCCTGTCAGAGTTTCCAGTTGAGATTTGATTGTCTGTGTATTATGCACACCTAGTATGGGTGGAAAAGCGATATGAGTTGTTCCAATCTGATCTGCTTGTTCCTTTAATTGGTCACCTAGTGCTTTGATTGAGCCTTCATGATCCAAATGCTTTGCAATCTCTATTGATGAAATATTGAACGAATTGCCAAAGGGAGCAATATCAAGCATGCAATGCACTACTTTGTGGGGAGGTTCACCAATTGCCATTCTATCTTCTAAATAGGTCTTGGCTGCAGCTGCGGGATTAAAATCAGGATATCCTCGGATCCCTACAAAAAGAAGTACGCTATCCTCTCTTTCGTGAAGGTCTCCAAAATCCATTGTCTTTTGCACAAGACATGTTGGTTTTGTAGTTCCCAGAATAGTGATTGGGTACATATTTGAGTCAAATGTTCCATGGAGTGGAAGGTTGACTTCCTCAAGGTGATTTCTCAACCACTCAATTGAGACCCTCGTCTTATTGACAATAGTATCAATAACAGCATTGGGAGCTATATCATCACTATAACCAACGATACTATATGGATGAAGGGGATAGAGCCCCGAGATTGCTATCAATCCCTCTTCAGGAGACGAGAATGGTTGTCTAGCTTCAGGAAGATAGCCAATTACATCAATAGCACCTGAAGAATATGCAGTAGCACTCTGTCCTTTTCTGAGAAGAATAGTTGATACTCCAGCCTCTAATGCAATAGTACCAGCGACAAGGCCAGCCATTCCACCTCCAATAACAAGGAAATCTGTCTGTAGGTCCATTAGAGTCCCTCCTCCCACGGTTTTAGGTCATAGTCCACATCCGATTGGTCAAGATTCGCTACACATGCATACATACCCTGAGCAAGCTCTTCTTGAGCTAACTGTTCTCCCCGCATAGATGGACGTATACCTTTCCATCGCTCAGAACGAAAGTCGAGTATATCAACCAAGAAATCATCCCCGCCTAAATCAAGCTCTTCAGAGAGAATGGCTGCAGCTTTATATGTACAAAATGTCCCTTGACAAGGACCGGTTCCTAACCGAAGCCTTCTCCTGAGATCATTCAACGTTTTTGGAAATTCCTCTCTTATTGCGTATCTGATTTCAGCTTCAATAACAGGTTCGCATGTGCAGATTGTAGTCTTCCACTGAGGATGTTCCTTGGTTAACTCAAGAACTTTCAGCATTTCGGTCCCACGGCGAGCCCGCATGCGCTCAAGGGCATGAAGAGAGATTCCGTACTCCTTTGAGAGCGCGAGAACATCAACATCATCTTCATTCCCGGGTAGTGGTTTCTCATGGGTGGTGCAGGCTACCTCTAATCCAATCTTTTTGCATATCAAATCAGTGACAGCTTCAGCCATATCACGACACATGACAAGTTTGCCACCTGTGAAACTGATCAGACCCTTCAAGCCATCTGTGCTTTCATGGTCTATAATTTGATACCCTCGGGTGACCTTGCCTTCGGGTATCTTCCATTCAGGAACAAGGGGTCTCACACCACTCATAGTTCGGATAATTCGTGCCTTGCGAATAGAAGGAAGAACAGTCTCAATGCTTTGCAAGAGGTATTCAATCTCATCGAAGGATGCAACCAAAGTATCAGGATCTTCCCAAGTATCAAGAGCAGTGGTACCTAGAAGGGTCGTGTTCTCATGAGGAAACAAGTAAATCCATCTTCCATCTATTGCTTTAACAGTAATTCCAACATTGACTATTCGTCGGTCAAAGATAACATGTGCACCTTTGTTTAGTCTAATAGCAAGTCCTACATCAGCCTGTTTAGCAATCTTGTGCGCCCAAGGACCAGTAGCATTGACTATGAATCTAGTCGTAACTCGATCTTTGACTCCACTAGCCCTATCATAGAAGACGATCCCTTTAACTCCATGTTCAGGATCCGTTTCTATATCAATGACTTCACAATAGGTCCTCACTTTTGCTCCATGACGTTTAGCATCTAAGGCTTGAAGAAGGCATAGACGGAACGGATCAAGGAAAAACTCCTCATAATAGACACTCGCTATGATGTCTTGATGGAGAGAAGGTTCTATTTCCAATGATGCATCAGGAGTCAGAAAGAGCATTGATGGAACATCTCGTTCTTCCGCATGTTCTGAATAGGAATCCACGTATGAACTATCACTTGCCGCATCACTAAGATCAAGGAGAGGTGCTAATATTGGATTCTTCATAATGATATGACGAGCAATGCGATTGAGATGGACTACTTCTCGAGAACATAGTGCCATTATTTCGGGCTCACTGCTGTATTTCAGACCTGAAGATATCATTCCTGCACAGGTGCCAACTGTGGCTGAAGCTATATCATCACGTTCAAGCAGAATTGTCTTGAGTCCCCTTATAGCACAGTCTCTGGCTACAGCAGTCCCGGTACTTCCTGCACCAATCACGACGACATCAAATTCAGATTCGGTCATATCAATCGATTCCTTCTACTCTTTCTTTTTGTAGTTGATGCAGACGCTGCGCACAATACAAGGGTTTCGATTTGACTGATATGGTTTGCAGGATTCAAGATAACGTAGATAGATTAAAAATGGTCATGATAAGCTGAGATTGAAGGTGTATATTATTGCCTGAAAGTTATGACCTTGGCACTCTTACTGTGATTGGTCATGATGTTGAAAAGCTTACTCAAGCACTCAACATACCTGATGACCGTTTCGATGATCTTGTGAACTTAGCTCGTAGAGCTTGGGAATACGAAGATACCATTAGCGAATCAATTGAGTTCATTGCTAAGAATGCTAAAGGTTCTGAGCTTGTCCTAACCCTCGTCTTCTTTGGGAGAATTTGGGAAGACAACCAGAAAGAAGAAGAAGAATAGATGGATAAATAACTACCCAGATGAATTGCCCAGGCAATATCCGCCTAGGCAGTCCTTCCTTTTCCTAAGATGTTGCCTCAAGAATATTACCCAACTCAGCGTTCAAAATCTTATTGAAAATCTGGTATTGCTTCTTGTATACCTCTACATTTTCAGGTATTGGCTCGCGTCGTTCTTCTATGTGAAACATATTTTCCACAGCTTCTCTATAGCCGCCATAGATACCTGTCCCGACTGCGCCAAGTATAGCCGCACCAATTACTGTCGAGTCCCGTACTCTAGGCAAGACAACGGTCTTATTTGCACAATCAGCCTGTATCTGCCTCCAGAGAGGTGAGTTAGCACCACCGCCATCAATTCTAAGCTCATTGAATTGCATGTCGAGCATGCCCTCCATCATCTCAAGGTACATCTTGATTCCATAGCCATTTGCTTCAAGAATAGCTCGAGCTACATGTGCTTTTGTATGATTGAAACCCAAATGATAGAGAATGCCTAGTCTATATGCCATGAATGGGAACATGATGAGACCCTCACTGCCAGCAGGAACAGAAGAAGCAGAGGATTCGATTATCTGGTATGCATCCGTTTCTGTTTTTGCAGCTAATGCCATCTCGGGCTCACAGTACTGATCTCGATACCACTTATAGGTGAGACCAGTTCCGGGAATGACGCCTTCGAGAATCCACTTTCCAGGGATTGCTGCAGGATTGCAAAACATGACATAGGGTTCTTCGAAGAACTCGTCGAGATGAGTGATTACAAATGTTCCAGTACCAGTTGTTGCTTTGACAATACCGGGTTCTATCACGCCCATTCCAAGAGCTGAGCACTGCTGGTCACCACTTCCCATTATGACTGGAGTTCCTTTTCGGAGAGTAGTAGCTTTGGCAGCATCCATATCAATCTCTCCAATTAGTTTGCCAGAATTTACAATATCGGTCAACGATTCAATCGGGATGCCAGTTGCCTCACAGAGCTCTTCGGACCATTGCAGGGTCCCATGGTCAATTGGACCAAATCGTGCATCAGCTGGAGAACTAGCTAGAGATCCACAGAGCTTATTGTTAATGTATGCATCAAGATGAACCCACTTGTGGACCTTCTTGAAAAAATCTGGGCGATTCTCTTGAAACCACATTATCTTGTTGACACTCTTTCGGGGACCAATGATATCTGCGAGTTCTTTGCTCTTAGCACTAGATCGATTGTCAACCCAGGTCACAGTAGGTGCTAGGGGTTTTCCTTGTTTGTCGATAGGAGTAAGACTGTCTCTGGTTGTGGCGACAACAACGCCAACAATTGATTCAGCACCATGCTTGCATGCAGCAATTGCACGTTGCATCGTATTTGCTGAAGTTCGCCAGAAGGTATCAGCAAGCTGCTCATGCGTCTGTAACTCTTTAGGTTTCGAGGGATATTCCTCGTATGCTTTGCTAAGTTCACGTCCTTCTTCATCAACAATTACCGATCGTGTTCCGGTGGTTCCTATGTCGAATATGGCAAACATTCGTTGACTCATGACATACACCTTTGTCAAATAGACAGCAAAACAATACACAGGGCAGCATATAGATTGTGCGACAGTGAGAGTTATTTAGTGAAAAGAGACTTGACCTCTTAATGTCAGAATATCCTGTGCATATAGAAATCATGCCAAAGGTGCATCTCATTAGAGGAGAGAATCGAGCGAGGTTCCCAGAAGCAAATACTCTAGTCATCGATGATGAGATTCTAACTCTTGTAGATGCAGGTTCAAGTATGAAGAATATTGAGACCGCATTAAAGAACCTACGACATGAAATAGCAGATATTGATAGAATCATACTGACACATTTTCATATTGACCATAAGCATCATGCATCTAAAATTCAAGAGATATCTAATTGCGAGATTCTTTGTCATCCTCTTGCTGAAAAAGGAGTACGATCCTTTGATGGACTTGTGGAGTACTATGGAATTGAAGGAAACAAATACTACAACTCATGGAGAAATCTACTTGATATAAGATTCCCAGATATCACAGGCAATTATGATGTCACTGGAACTTTCAGCAATAGAGAGCCTGTAGACAGTGGAGAGATCCAGCTAATACCTATCCATCTTCCTGGACATACCCTTGACCATACTTGTTTTGGGATCAATGGTTACAAAGTGCTCTTCTTGGTTGATATTGATCTTACAAGTTTTGGACCCTGGTATGGAAATGAAGTGAGTGATATTGAGGTCTTCAAGGAATCGGTTGATCAGGTCATTGCAATGAAACCCAAAATTGGAATCAGTAGTCATCTCATTAATCCTGTTACAGACAATCTTGCAGCAAGATTACAAACTTTCAGATCTGTTTTTGATGAGAGAGAGAAGAGGATTCTTGAGAATATTGGGAAAGGGATAGATACTATTGAAAAACTTGCGCAGGTTCCGACAATTTATCCGAGAATACCAATGGAAGTCTACCTTGCCTTCGAAGTGTTCATGTTAGAGAAGCATATTGCTCTGTTGATAAGAGATGAAAAAATCATCGAAGATGATGGGCATTTCAGACTAGAATAGTGATAGCGGGTCATTTTGACCCGCACTCAATTCTATCTATGTTTAAACTCAGGTTTTCGCTTTGTCAAGAACGCTTCAACGCCTTCATCTTTGTCCTCCGTATCGAAAGTCTTACAGAAGACATCAACCTCGAATTCGAGATTATCCGCAACAGGAGTTGCCCATGTATTATTCATTGATTGCTTGGCTAGTTTCATTGCTACTCCCGGTTTCAATGCTAGCTTCTTCGCTAGTTCTAGCGTACCCTTGTGAAGTTCTTCTACTGAGTCATAGATCTTATTGACGAGGCCAATCCTGAGTGCCTCATCTGCTTTCACTTGGTTACCGCTGTAAACAAGCTCCTTCGCCATACCAAGACCTACAAGTCGAGGGAGTCTTACAGTTCCCCCAAATCCAGGTATGATGCCGAGGTCAATCTCGGGTTGACCAAACTTTGCATTTGATGAGGCATGTCTGATGTCGCATGCCATCGCAATCTCACATCCACCACCAAGAGCAAAACCATTGACTGCAGCGATGACGGGTTTACTCATTGCCTCAATGTATTTGCAGAGCTCTTGTCCATTTTCAGCAAGAGGACGGACGGATTTTGAGTTCCGGCCTTGAAACTCGGTGATATCAGCACCTGCTGCGAATGCCTTGTCACCAGTGCCTGTAAGAATAACGACACGAATAGAATCATCATTCTCAGCTTCTTTGAATAGCTCCCTTAGAGTAGTCACTACAGACGTGTTAAGAGCATTATATTTTGCTGGTCTGTTAATAGTAATTGTCGCAACACCAGTAGATTTGTCGTAGAGTACTTCTTGTTCGGACATAGCTGGTTCCTCCGATATATATAATTCTCTAAATTCATATTTGGTAATAAGATTTCGGAATATTTAAACAACAGAGATGCAAGAATCAGAAAGAGAAAACTAAAAAAGCGGGCTAAGTTAATTTTTAAGAAAGAGGTGGTTGGAGATGCATTGGAGGAATTACAAGGCAATTTCTATTGCCGTTTTCTTATCGATTATGATAATCTATGCAAGTAATGAGATTACCGCATACAATTCGATTCCTAGTGATTTGAATATGCTTCCATATGTAGACAATATTAACTTCGAAGTTATCTCATACAAAGATAATCGTATTCTTGCTCTGCAAGCTGGAACAATAGATATGGACACGAGTTACTTTGATCCAATCCATTATGATACCCTGAATTCGGACCCAGACATTGCCATTTACAAAGTATTGTGTAATGGATACAAACATATCACAATAAATTGCAGAGATTATCCGTTAAATATCTCAGCACTTAGGAAGGCTTTCGCTTATGCTTTTGATAAGAAAAAGTTAGTGACAGATAATTTAGATGGTTTCGCACAAGAACATGACTCTATTGTGCCAAGTATTTGTAGCTGGTGTATTGAGGATGAGTTCTCATATCATTATTATACTGCTGAGTTGGATGTTGGTAATGCAATTCTGGATGCAGCAGGATTTAGTATTAATGGTGAAACAGGATTTAGAAATGCACCTAATGGTTCCGCATTTGACATTAATATAGAATACACATCAATGTATGAAGATTATGATGCAATAGCTCAAGCTGCAGTGGATGCACTTACAGCTTTGCACATTGATGCATATGCCACGGATACAGAATTTTACCAGTCTATGTCAAGATTATCTACTCATGGCGATTATGACATGGTCGTTTACAAGACCAATTTCTATGGCAATGATGTCGATTGGATTGCGTATCAATATTGGTCTGAGTACTCAACCACCCCATTTCAAAATCCATCAAATTTTGAAAACTCGACCTATGACAATTGGAGGAACCAGCTTCTTAACAGCATATCTTACAAGGATGTCTACGAAGCAGTTGCTGCAATGCAGGAAATCATTCAGTATAATGTGCCAATACTTGTGGTCGATGAAGGAATGAGTTTGCAGGCCTATAGGACTGACCGATTTAGTGGGTATGTGGAGGACATTGCAGGATCCATTACAGGACCTTGGACTATGATGAATATCCACAAACTTGATGGAACATACGGAGGGACTGTTACAGTTGCTATCGCTGATGTACCCGGTTACTTTAACATCTATACAACATCGTCACCCCACTCTGCAAACATACTATCAAACCTCTATTCATCGCTCTACAAATACAGTCCCGATTTACTACCTTGCTCAGACCTTGCACAGAGTATGCTAGTTGAAACTCATGATGATAATATTGCAGTTCCAGCAGGACATACGAGGTATACTATTGATATTATCCAAAATGCAACATGGAATGATGGAATATCTCTTACAGCACAAGACATTGAATTCACTTTCACATACATACTTGGGAGCTATGCCTATGGTAATCCAGCGGGTGTTGAACTCGATAATTTGGTATCTGTAGAAAGTACATCGACATATACAGTTGTATTTGAGTTTGATATAGAATCATATTGGTCGTTCTCGAATTTTGCCTTTTGCTATATCATTCCCTATCATATCTACAAAAATACTCCATACTCAAGTTGGACATCATCAATAAGTCCAGATGTGACAAGTGGACCATTCAATTTCGATTCATACGATGAGGGAGAATGGTACAGAATTACAAAGAATTCACACTACTATATGCCAGTCAATCCGGCTCCAATTGTAAGCAGCGTTGAAGGTATCACATATGTAGAAGGTACAACCGGTAACGTGATAGTATGGGAAGTTTCTGACGACAATCCGAATCTTTACAAAATCTACAAGGATACAGAATCAACACCCTTTGTTACAAACTCCTGGAATGGTTCGGACATTACACAAAACGTTGATGGTCTATCAGTGGGAACATACAATTATACACTATGGCTCTATGACTGTTCCGGAAATTCTGCAATGAGTTCAGTAATAGTCACTGTTCAACCAATGATTGGTTCAGCTCTTACAATGATTGTTGCTATTGGTTCAGTTGCGAGTATACTAATAGTTATTGTGATAATAATCAGGAAAAAATAGCAGATATTCTCTTAAACTGAAAAGCATGTCGTAGTCGGATACAAAATCAATTGAATACAGGTTATAAATTGTAAGTGGAATAGAATCATCATTCCAGTAGATAGAGTCCCTAATGCTTAATTAGTCGTTTTGAGTATATGGGAAAGCGGAATACAAGGAGAGAAATCGCGTGGATTCTGCAGGGACTAAACAAGTGTATATAGAAAGCCTTAGTGCCATGAAAAAATCCCTAGAGAGTTCCTATGAACTAAGAGTCCTTGTTGAAGACGAGAGTCATATCCTTGAAGGTCTTGATAAAAAGAACGGAGACTACATCCGATTTGCGGGGTATCTAAGGAACGAAGGAAGAAGACGGTTCAATGATATCACTGAGGTTATTAATCAAGCTCTTGCAGAGATTGGATGTTGCAATTCTGTTGAAGCATCAAAAATCTACTTAGAGACCCTTAAGGCTGTACTATTGCAATCACGATGGACACAGCTATTAGAGATGTTTTCAAAATATCATAAGTAGAAATAGAAAAAGGAGAGATGGGGGTAATAACCCCCGTTCGATTATACTAACCACTTGTAAGTGATTTTCTTTTCATCAACTTTCTCAAAGCCTAGCTTGAGCGGCATACCAACTTCAGGCATAGACATTAGATTAGTGATATGAGCTGTCAACCGCAGGCCTGATGGGAATTCACCGATGGCTACGACATAAGGTGCTTTTGATGAAAGAGATTCAGGAGCAAAGTCAACAATGACATAGGAGTAAAGTTTTGCTTCTTTTTCGGTTAATTCAGTCAATTCGCACTTACTCATGTCTTTTTGACAGTGTTCTCTTGGTGGAAGATATTCTGCTCCACACTTTGTACACTTACTCTTCATGAGCTTCTCTTGGTCGAGAGCCTCTAGGAACGACTGAAAGAACGGAGTCATTGCTTTGTCGGTTGAATATCCTAAGTAGATTTCTTTTTTCTCTGCCATTTTACCATCCCCTCTCAAAGATGAATACATTGACAAATTGACCGGATTGTCCTACGTTGTGTGCCAAGCCATATTGCACATCTTTGATCTGTCGTGATAAGTTCTCAGCTTCGCCTCTCATCTGCTTCATGATCTCATAGGTCATCGATACTCCTGTGGCTCCGAGAGGATGACCCTTACTCTTAAGACCACCATCACAGTTGACAGGGATTCTACCATCAATGTAGTTCTCCTTATTCTCGACAATCTCACGGCCCTTTCCAGGTTCCGCAAATCCGCAGTCCTCGTAGGCAATAAGCTCTGCAATTGTGAAGCAGTCATGTACCTGCGCCATGTTCATATCTTTTGGTTCCAGTCCAGCCATTTTGTAGGCTGCCTTTGCAGCTCGTTTTGCACCAGGAATGGAGGTAAGACTTGGACGGTCCTGAATCATCATCTCTGATGCTCCAGCTCCAATGCCTTTAATCCACATCGGTCGATCTGTAAACTCCTTTACTCGATCCTCAGCAGCTATAACAACAGCAGCAGCACCGTCTGTAATCAGACTACAATCGTACAAATTAAGAGGTCTGCAAATCGGGACAGCGTTATTTGCTTCCTCAAAGGAAACCTCTCTTGGAAGGTGTGCTTTAGGATTCTGAGCACCATAGAAATGTGATTTGACAGCTATCTTTGCTAGCACATCATGAGGCATATTGTATTCACTCATATATCGAGAAGCCATTAGAGCATAGAACGCTGGAAATGATATTCCATAGGGATATTCCCAACGCATGTCTCCAGCTCGTGACATATATTCGGTGGCAGTTGCTGATGACACACGATTCATCTGTTCCACACCCATAACAAGCATGACGTCATACAGACCTGCGGCAACCATTCCCCAAGCTGCTCGGAGACTTGCAGTACCAGTTGTACATGCGGATTCGACTCTCAGATGGGGTTTTTCCTGCATACCCACATAATCAGCCATAAGAGCTGAGCCAGCACCTTGGCCTGTAAACTGTGATGCAGCATATGAGAGAACACTTGCGTCTATCCTATCTTGCGTAATACCTTCATCATAGATTGGTTTGTACGCCTCTGCGCATAGCTCTCGCATAGTCGCATCATATCTTTTTCCAAATTTACTGTGGCCACCTGCGACCACAGCGACTTTTCTTACCATTTTGTATCCTCCGTGTGAAGAGTCTGCAAAGGGTATTGTAGCAGAACTCTGTCTATATTAAATTGTAAGACAATCGACGATTACCAACGAGGACTTAAGCTTGACGCTTAACAATGAAAAATTAAGAAAGACCCCGGAATGACCGGGGTCTCAAGAAAAATACTATTCACCTGTAAATTTGCCGCGGCGTTTCTCAAAGACTGATGAGATTCCTTCTCCAAGGTCTTTGGTTTCAAAACACTCAACGCCAGCCTTGGTTTGGAATACTAAGTTATTTTGGTAATTCTCTTCAAATGCCATGTGAGTCGCCTGCTTAGCCAGTTTGACTGCAATTGGAGCATTGCCACCAAGTTTGGCTCCATACCACATAGCTTGGCTGAGAAGCTCCTCTTTTGGAACTACCTTACTGACAAGACCGATCTCCAGAGCTTCTGGTCCAGTTACTTGGCCGCCAGTTAGGATAAGCTCCATGGCTTTTCCGAGACCGACAATTCTTGGAAGCCTCATACAACCACCCCAAGCAGGTATGAGTCCAAGAGATACTTCAGGGGTGCCAATTTTTGCTTCAGTGTCGCAGATGCGAATATCGCATGCAAGAGCAATCTCAGCGCCACCGCCAAGACAGAGACCATTAATCGCTGCAATTACTGGTTTGCTGAGCTTTGCAATGACATCAATTGCCTGCTGACCTTCTTCGAGCAAGGGTTTGACTTGATCGGGTTTGCCGAGGTAACCCTGAGCCATCTTCAGATCTGCACCAGTACAATACACTTTATCATGTGCAGATGCAATAACTACAGATCTGACCTCAGGATCCTTCTCTGCCGCTTCAAGGGCAGCAACAAGATCTTTGAGGAATTGGTCATTAATGCTGTTGAGAGCATCGACTCTGTTCATTTTAATTACGGCTACGTTCTTTGCAGGTGAAAGGAACGAACCCTCTTTTGAGTATAGCATTGTCTCAAATTCTGGCATGATACCACCTTTACGGAGACGATAACAAAAATGAGAACCGGTCTCACTTATAAACTCCATTCTTGACAGAGTCGGACCTTCTATAATCTCGAAAATACGTGATTTTCAAAAAAGGTAAGAAGGCAGGATGAAATACCTGCCTTTAGTTTGGATTATCCAAGGTATTTTGGCACTGAATAGCATTCACCAAGTTCTTTGTGTAGCTTTTCCAACTCGTTGCGGACCTTGTCTTTGCCAATTTTGTTCAGAGTTTCAAAAGGTCCAGCTGGAAAACTTGCTCCAAGCTTCATTCCAATGTCAATATCGTTCTCATTAGCAATACCATGGTCAACTAGAATCATTGCTTCACGGAGAACAGGCATTGTAATTCGATTCACAAGCCAATCACTGTCAACACCTTTCGGTTCTTCAGGTTCTGCTTGCTCAGCACCGTATTGGTAGAAACCTTTCTTGGCTTTAGTACCTATAGCACCTTCTTCGACAAGTTTGGCAAGAACCTCAGGAGGCTTGAAGCAGTCGCCGAGTTCACGATAGAGTGTACTCATTGCATTGAAGGCTACATCAAGACCAACAAAATCTCCAAGAGTAAAGGGACCTGCTGGGAATTTTGCCTTAGTGGTCATTGCATTATCGATTTCTTCCTTTGTAGCAACGCCTTGTTCGTAGAGAATGATTGCCTCTCGGAGTACCGGCATCAAGATTCGGTTGACTATGAAACCAGGACTATTCTTCGCCTTTACTGTCTGTTTCTTTTGTTTCTCACCGACAGCAATTGCAGCAGCAATAGTCTCTTCACTAGTCTTTTCTCCAATGACAACCTCAAGGAGTTTCATTGCTGCAACAGGAGAGAAATAGTGCATTCCAATTACTTTGTCAGGACGTTTAGTTGCTGTAGCAAGTTCATCGATACTCAAGGATGATGTATTTGACGCTATGATGCAATGTGGAGGAGCTGCTGCATCAATCTTCGCGAAAACCTCCTTTTTGACTTTCATGTTCTCAAAGATAGCTTCGATGACCATGTCAGCATCTTTTACAGCGCCTTCAAGATCAATAGTAGCATTGAGCCTGCTCATGAGACCCTCAGCTTCGGACATTGAGATTTTGCCCTTATCGATTCCAGTCATCACATCTGTTCGAATGCGTTCCATTCCTGCATCGATATATTCCTGCTTTATGTCGACCATAGTAACATGAATCCCATTCCAAGCAGAAACATAAGCTATCCCTGAGCCCATGAGTCCAGAGCCAATGACCGCGATTTTATTGACAGCCATAATTTGGACCTCCTAGAGTGCACCTGTCATTGCAACGAGGATTAGATTGGCAAGGGGATCACTTTCGTTAGCATTTCCAATGACCTGAAGACTGCCATCTTTCATAGTATCCTTGAATGGTGTTTCACCAGTAAAGATACCAAGTAGTATCGATGAGTTTGCCTTGTATATTACATCAGGGCTTGGATAGACACCATCAAAGAGTTTCATGCCTTCCTTTGTCACGACGATATATTGAGCTCCTTCCTCGGTATGCACTTGGAGTATCTTGCCATGATAGGGTCCGACCCACGTAGCAAGGTGAGCTTTCATATCATCCTTTGAGTTAACTTGCGACATCAGGAATTTGAAAAATTCTTGTAATTGACTCATTCTTATTCCTCCTTTGCCATCCAGTCATCGATCGCTTCAAATATGACCTGCTCGATTGTGGTGGTCCAGAAGTTGCCCTTTCGCTTTTTGACGGTATCGAGAAAGGTTTCATATTTATCACCATCCATCAAGGTCACAATGCGACCTTTTCTATCGTTCAAGAAGGCTTGATGGTACATCTTCTTTGAACTCCAATATTCGTGCTCAATGTCACCTTCTTTCAGATGGGGATAGAATGGCCAAGCACCTGTAGGATGTTTCCGGAATTTCTTAGAATCGGATTTCCATCGTTTGACCTCTGAACCGTCAGCTTCCTTGAAACCAGGTCTGAATGGCCATTGAGGCACATATCTGAAGCCTTTGACACCATCCACTTCACCCTTTGACCAACGGCCAGTGTAAACTCTAGCGCCTTTGTTATCAACGAATTGTTGCATTACTACCTCGATAAGACCTTCAGGAGTAAGACCAGCCTCTTCTGCAAGCTTCTTCATATTCGCAAGGGTTTCGCCTTTGAATTCTACGTCCATTTATTCACCCTCCTCTCTAAAAGCAAGACGCTTGTAGGGATGTCCCCAACGTTCAGCATACATCAATCCTTCAAGTGGAGGTCTGCTTGGTCCAAGTGCTCTTGGAGATATTCGTTTACCAATACAGAATGCAGTTAGAGGAACCCAGATTGGAGGAATTCCTAACTTATCACGTATCAATTCAGCATGTCGTGGATCCGAACAAACAAGTGCTTCATATCCACAACCATACCCAAGCTCTGTGGCTGTTAACCACATGTTCTGGATTGCCATACCAGAAACAACTGATCCGAAAAGCTCGTTCGGATACAGATAGCCTGCATCATGCCAAGACTCGCTTGCACAGACAATAATTACTGCATCACTCTTTTCCGGATATCGGAAAAGCTCGCCATCTCGTAGACGCGCATAGACTGCAGCCCTGTGTGGATCACCAATAAACCAATTACGACCACTAGTGAGTTCAAAGGGGGCTCCACCAAAAGCAGTCTGAGCCATCTCTTGAGCAATATCTGAAAGAAAAACTTTCATGTCCTGATCATCACGGATCACAACGAAGCGTATCATCAGCATGTTTTCAGGGCTTGGTGCATGCCGAGCAGCTTCAAGGATCAATTCTATATGTTCGTCAGGTATACGCTCGCCAGTGAATTCTCTTATAGAACGGCGCTCTCTAATCCACTTCAAAGACTCGAGTTCTTTATCGGTCCTCACAGTGTCAAGAGCTTCACCAGCAGCTTCTGACTTTTCAGCATCTGAAGCCATTTATTCACCTCATATTTAAGAATAACAGAATTTCGATAATTTACCCTAGCATAAATGTATTGCTAGGAATTGAAAAACAAACTCAGATGAGCAATTTTGAGGTTTTACCATGTATATCTGGTTAGAATTATGGTGACAGTGTCTGTATCACACACAGAATACCCCCTGTATAATAACCATGTAATAGCTCAACTATACAAGGGGACTTATGGGAGGTCTATTACTACTCGTTTTGAATGTGCAAGCTCCTCCCGGCGATTGCACAATCACTTCTTTCTAAGTCGGGAGCACTTATTGCTCCCTTCCCCATTTTACAAATCTAGTGAATCGAGCTGGAGAGCTTCACCCACAATTCTGCCAACAGCCGCGATTTTCTCCTTATTTTCTACGGTGATGGTTCCAATTAGACCATCAACAATTCTGCTTGTTCCATATGTATCGAGTGCAGTCATCATAACGGGAACACCAAGTTCACGAGCTCTACTCAGTGTACCGATGTCAGGACCAATCCCTCCAGTCAGAATAAGCAGGTTTGTGTCAGTTTCCAAGGCAGCAAGACAGATGTCAGTTCTGTCGCCACTTGTTATTACTGCTTTATCTTTTGACCTACGGAACCACTTGAGTGCGTTTTCAGGAGCCATGCTCCCCACAATAAACTGGTCAATAAGCAGATCCAACTTTTCAGTACCAATGACCATTTCACCATTCAAGGCTCTCAAAATTTCTCCAATAGTGGGACTGAACAGTTCCCTGTTATCGTACAGTACCCCACAGAAGGACATTCCACGTTCTTCAAAGAAGGGTCGGATGTTTTCATTTACAACTTTCTTCAACATAGGAGGCACAAGATTCAGCACAATTCCAATCTTACTTATACCATGACTTGTGAAAAGCTCGCTCTGCATCAAAACATCATCAATTGCAGTGATATCGGGGAAGTTAACAAGACAAATCACAGTCGCATCAAGCTCCTGAGCAATCTCTGGTGTAGATAGTCCAACATGTAGAAGATTCCATGGTGACTTCGTACCTTCAATAATGACATAGTCACTATCTTTTGCGATATGCTCATAGCACTTGAATACTCGAGTGTGTAAGGTCTCTTTCCCAATACGAAGTAGTTCGTCGTAACTTGACAGATGGCGGACAATTGGACAGATGCAGCTCAACTTCTCATCCATTCCTAGAAGTTCTTTCATGACTGCAGCATCTTCGTCAACATCCTCATCAGGGGTACTATGAATGAAACTCTTCATGCCAGAGGGTTTAAAATATCCAACGGACTTGCCATTTGCCTTGAACCGATTTGTCAAGGCAATTGCAACCATTGTCTTGCCAGTTACAGTATCGCCTGTAATCACAATGTTCCTCGCCACTATAATCACCCGCCGATTGTAATTTTCACATCAACTGCTGATACACCTTTTCCTTTGTCATAGGCAAAGGCGGGATTGATATCAAGTTCAACTATCTCTTCAAAATCAGTAACAAGCTGACTGATTTTCAGAATAGTATCTTCTATAGCAATCACATCACTTGGTAATTCACCACGGACACCTTTCAAAAGCGTACCAATTTTGGTCTCCATGATGAGCTCATTAGCATCAGTTCGTGTCATAGGAGCAAGTTTGAAGGAGATGTCCTTGAGGTAGTTAACAAAGATACCACCAGCTCCAAACATTATCAGAGGACCAAACTGAACATCTCTAGAACATCCAATGATCAGTTCTTTTCCTGTTTCAGCCATCTCCTGTATGTCGACACCATAGATAATCGCCTTAGGCATATGTTTCTTGGCATTATCGAGAATCTGAAGGAATGCTGCCTCAACCTCCTCAGGCGTCTTGAGACCTACCTTAATTCCACCAATATCGCTCTTATGAACTATATCAGGGCTTGCTATCTTCAAGACCACTGGATAACCAAGTTCTTCTGCAAGATTCTTTGCTTCTTCCGAGCTCGTTGCAAGTCGTATTTTTGCGACCGGAATATCATACGCTTCAGCTATAGCATGAGCTTCATTGCCAAGGAGAACGCGTCGGTTATCTTTTCGCACATCACTAATGATTTTCTCAACCTTCTTTTTATCTGCCTTGAATTTAGGTATGGATTCATCTCTAAGACTATCCCGGCTTACAGTATATTTGTAGAGCTCTGCAAGAGCATGCACAGCTCGCTCTGGAAAATCAAAAACGGGGATATGACCTTCTGTCAACACAATCCTTGGGTAGACCATCGAGTTACCGCCCATGAATACTGCGATCAAAGGCTTGTCAGGATATTTTGTATGGGCATCAACAATCACTTGAGCAGTTTCAGTTTCTTTGGTCATAGCTTGGGGAGTTAAGAGAACTAATACTGAGTCGACATTTTCGTCTCGAAGTGCAGCCTCGATACAAAGTCCATAATCTTCAGGTTGAGCAGTTCCTAGCGCATCAATGGGATTATAGACAGCGGCAGCAGGAGGCAGATTTTCCTTAAGGAATTCTATTGTCTGCGATGAGAGTTGAGCAATATCAAGACCACTAGCTTCGCAGGCATCTGTTGTGAGAATACCCGGACCCCCAGCATTTGTCACAATTGCTACACGGTTTCCTGATGGCAGATACATGTCATCGAACACTGATGCAATGTCAAAGAGAGCAGCCATATCATTAGCTCTTCGAACTCCCGACTGTTTGAAAGCGACATCATAAGCAGTATCACTTCCAGCCAAAGATCCTGTATGCGAAGATGCGGCTCTAGCGCCTGCAGCACTTACTCCCGATTTCACAACAAAGATTGGTTTCTGTGGAATGACTTTTCGACAGGCTTCCATAAACTTGTGCCCATCAACTACAGACTCTATATAGAGGAGAATAAACGTTGAATCGGGATCGCGACCAAAAGCCTCAATGAAGTCAGCTTCATTGAGATGAGCCTTATTTCCAAGACTTACGAATTTTGAGAATCCAATCTTTTCCATAAGGCTCCAATCCAGAATACCTGTCATAAGAGCGCCAGATTGTGAGGCAAAAGCAATTGTTCCTTTACTGGGAGTTCCTGAAGAGAATGAAGCGTTGTAAGGAGATGATGTATTGATGATGCCAAGACAATTGGGACCTTGGATGACCATCTCATATTTCTCAGCGAGATCAACAAGCTTCTTCTCGAGTTCTTGCCCTTCGTGACCAATCTCTTTGAAGCCAGCTGTAATGATGACTAAGGCTTTGACACCTTTTTCTCCGCATTCTTCTACAGCTTTCAGCACAAATTTGGCAGGTATTACAATGACAGCAACATCGATGGTGCTAGCTATATCTATAATCGACCGATATGCTCTATGACCAAGAATATCACTCGATTTTGGATTTATTGGATATATTCGACCTTCATATCCGCTCTCGATAAGATTCCTCATGACATCATTACCAAGTTTCCCACGGGTCTCTGATGCTCCAATCACTGCTATTGTGCGAGGATTGAACAATACGTCGATTCCTTTCTGCCGGTCCATTTTGTACACGACCTATGGTTGGGCACAGGTCGGGGTTCAATTCCTCAGTCATATAACTTCTATCCTGACGGCCAAATTAGTTTCAAATACCTTAGCAGGTTGCTAGAAGTATTATGGGTACTCTGACTCATCTGCACCTATTCTTTCAAAATAGTGGCCATCACCCACATTGATTGGATTCCTTGATGCAGGATTTATCCCTCGATAGCGATATCTTGCGCCAAAACCAAGAACAAGTCCAATTACTAGTATTGCGTACATGAAGGAGAGAATTAGATAATCAAATTCTAAATACAGAATAGCAAGAAATAGATTCACTGGTATCAAAAAAACAGGCCAGATTAATATGAGAAGGCATACATAATATCCCCACGATTTTCGTCTTCGTTCTTCCCAATCGCTCAATACTCTACCTCATTCAATTATTATTTTGAATCAATATCAAACTTCTGAATTCTAGTGCCAAGCGAGTATTACTCACAACCATATTCATGTATGACACAGAACCCTATCAGGAGATTACTCATCATGAAGCTAGTAACATTGCATATTCCTGAACAATACGTCGAGGGACTTGAACGCTTGGTTGAAAACAATCTCTACCCAAACAGGTCAGAGGCAATCAGAATAGCGATTCGAGATCTACTCAAACGAGAGCTCTGGGGATAATCAATCTCAAAATCAAGCAGATAGTACACTATTTCGACATGCGAGAATGATTGAAAAGTGTATAGAAGGTAAGAGGCCTGTCTTTGGCGCGTCGAGTGATACGCTAGATGTCCATATAAGAAACCTTGATATCTATTCATATTAGGTTATATCTAATACTGAGGATTCCCCCTCAAAGGAGCGTGTAACAGATTAAGCATGAGGCCTCTGGAATTGATCTTGATTCAAATCCAGTTGACTCCAATCAGACATCAACATGCTTGGTCAAGGGATGTCCGTGCTACAAGGAATTTGGAATAGAAGAAAAAGAGAAAGTGTGCCTAAATAACGATGATGTTCTTCCAATCAGAGCAATCTCAGTAGATCCTTCATTTTTCGAACAAATTAATACAATTGAAGAACTCCTAGAGCATAAGAGTAACAATGAGAATATGTGCTATCTTCTAATCTACCTTGATAGAAACGAGGGCTATTGTTATTGTGTGAGTCAAGGCAAGAGGATAAGAATCAATGACAAGGACGTCAAATCTTCAGAGGTTGATAGTGCCCTACAATTCGTAACATCCACAGAGAAGAGTAGTGATGGTATAATCTGTTCAGAGTGTCTGTATAAATATCTGCGAACACTTGGAGAGGCATCAGAGGGATTCCTGACAGATACGGAAAGAGGTGAAATAGTCACAACCTACGTGAAAGAGGTTTCTATGAAAATGGCAGCTGAGATAGTTAATTACTCAGTGAAAGGTGAATCAATTAGCGATTATGCCAAAGCTATGAAGAGACATATCAAACGAATCAACTCCACTCGGTCTCAATGGGCGGCTTTAACGCTAAAACTAAAGAAGTCACAAGCTGATATTGCTTTAATAGAACTTGTTGATTGCTACAGAGAGTTCTACAGACTTGAGGTCATTTTCTTATCGCAGGTACTAGAGTTGGAAAATCCGCCACAGGAGATTGATGCGCTGGAGGCACTCAGATTCATGGTTGGGGTGTCTGAGAGAGTAATACAACTAAGCGATCTGATCAGAGAGAAGACCTATGACCTGATGGAACGCAATATTCTGAGTAAAGACTTACAGGAGAAATTGCACACGCATTCTGAAAAAAGGAAGAGGACGGAATACAGATTTAGTAATCTTGTGAGAGTGTTAACTGAAATCGATCAACACACCGTATAAGAACTCCTAAATGCCAACTAGAAATATCTTTTTAGAGTAGAAAAAGAGCTAACAATCGGAATATTATCGTCTGGAGCAGAGCAATGTGTTAAGCGATCAAGAATCATCTTCAATTAAAATGGTCAGAGGGTGTCCATGTTACAAGGTATTTGGAGATGAGAAACTCTGTGTCAATGATGATAGTGTTCTTGAGATTGAAGCCATTGAGATAGACCCATCCATATTTGGTTTTCACCGCGATAAGGAGAGTATGGAGGAAGAACAAGCATCGGAGGGAAATGTATGTTATGCTTCCATCTTCATCAATTACCCCGATAACAAGGTGTATTGCATTTCTCAGGGTTGGGTTCTTAGAATTCATGGAAAAGATGTACCAGCGGACGACCTAGAAGATGCACTTCAATTTCTATCAACAAAAGAAGCAACTGCAAATGCTGAGATTTGTTCCGAGTGTCTTTACAAATTCATCCTGACTCTTGGTGACACTTTCGCAGACCTCATGACAAAAAGAGAGAAGACCGATGAGATCAAACGATATGTTGACAAATTCTCACTCAAAATTGCTGTAAAGCATAGTCAAATGGACTCTATGATGAAACCAATCGGAACAGAAGATGACATTGAGAATGGAGTGGACCATTTCCTCTTTCTGCAGAACTATCTTGTACAGCTATTAGAACAACAGCACTATTGGTCAGACCTTCATCAAAAATTGGAAGATGACGAAGCTCAATCATGGGTCCTCAATCTCATCAGAATGCGTGAACGATTGGCAAGGATGGAATTTCAATTCTATAGTCAAACGTTACAACTTAGAGATATCAATGACTTCAACCTGCTAATCAAGATGCTTCAATATATCCTCAGGTCGTCAGATGAGATTCTTAGTCTCAATAAGAGCATTCATGATGAGATACGTTCTGACCGGTTTATGGAAATGGAAAAGAATGATGATCGATTGAAAGTACTTTCTGGATATGCTGAGAAGAGTAGAACAGTTGAGCATAATTTTGGGAATATTCTACAAATCTTGACAAAACTGTAGAATTTAGAAACGCGCATCAGAGAGAATAGTACGAATGAGGTTGAGTGTAGACCCTCCTCCATTCTGGTTCCATTCATCTACAAATACGTGATAATTGCCTATCTCTCTTAGTACCAATTCTGCAAGACTACCAAGTTCATCAACAGAAACAAGTGGACCAGTTCCAAGCCCGGGACAGATTTCTTTCTTTGCACTTAGCCCCCACATTATCTCACCACCCTTTATAGAAAACACAAATGGAAAAGACTGACATACCACTGGACGAAATGTGTGAATCATGCAGAGGTCATCCTTGAGGAAGATACATTCCCCATTCTCCATCTTTCTAAGAGCAATCAATGCCTTGCCACGTTCAGTGATTGGAGAGGGAATATCCTTTAGACCAAGGGGAGCTGGTCTGTCATCTGAGGTAATATAGAAGTCGAGTGCTCGAAGGATTTCCTCGGGACTTAGATCCAAAACAGATGAAATATTCTTGATATCACCTCCCGTGACTGTTATTAGAATTGAATCATCACGACAACAGGTCCCACATTTTGTGCACTCAAAATGAGGGGGTTTTTCTTCTACTAAGTTCTTCCCTTTTTTACGTGTCATTTGAAATTACTCGAGCTCTATTATTAGTGAGTAATTTAAACAACTTTTAGCTTATAAGAGCGTAGGCAGGAATTCTGCTAATTTCTCCATCCCCTCTCGTATCTCAGGAAGAGATGTAGCATATGAAAACCTCAGGAAATTGTCGTACTTCGCTCCAAATGCAACTCCAGGAGTCGTACAAACACCGATCTTCTTGAGTATCAGCTCAGCAAGCGTTGTACTACTTAGACCATATTCAGAGAAGTCAGGAAATACATAGAATGCACCCATGGGATTAATGCATCCAACACCTTCAATATTATTAAAGAGGCGAGTAATCTCATCGCGGCGCTTCTGGTATTCTTGGACCATTCTCTCAATTGAACTCTGATCACCAGTGAGAGCCTCAACACCAGCATATTGGACAAAGGAAGTAGCACAAGAGGTTGTGTTTTGTTGAATTCTAACCATATTTGAGATGGTCTCCTCATTTCCTATAGCATATCCAAGTCTCCAGCCAGTCATTGCATATGTCTTGCTAAAACCATTGATTATGAGGGAACGTTCCAGATTAGGATCGACTTCGAGCATAGATGTCTGTTTGAAACCTTCATAGACCAGCATCTCATAGATCTCATCAGAGAAAACAACAAAATCATGATCCATTGCCAAATCGTGAATGACCTTCATGTCCTCTTTAGTTAGAACGCCTCCAGAAGGATTATTTGGAGTATTAATAATCAGAGCACTAACAGTGCGAGCAATAGCATGCTTCAGTGCTTCTTCATTGAGAGTATGGTCAGGTTTCATACACACATCAACTGGTTTTGCATTCACTGTGCGTATCATTACTCGATAAGTTGGCCAAGCTGGAGCAAGAAGAAGAACATCATCGCCTGCATCAAGGCTACTTAGAAATCCCTGGAACAGTGCCATCTTTGCACCAGGCGTTACGATGACATGTTTTGAACCATCAATATCGATATTTCGTGATTTATAGGAGTCTTCTATTGCATCGAGAAGGGGGGGAATACCTCTAGCAGGAGTATACCTAGTGAAGCCTTTCGTGATAGCCTCTATGCCTGCTTTTGCAATATTATCAGGAGTGGGATAATCAGGTTGACCAACTTCAAAATGATAGATCTTTTTCCCGTTTCGTTCTAGCTTCTTAGCCAGGTCAAACATCCGTAAAGTGCCAGATTCGGGTATTCGCTCCATCGTATGAGATGTCCAGTCCATATAAGACACGACCATTGATGACCAGAATAGATTCATTAATCTACGCTGCAATTTCGCTGGTTATATTTATCTAAATAAATGCATTCCGTTCTGTCAAACTCTGCAAAGCTCGAATAATCGTTCAATTTGCGTTTCTGTACCACTTATTCGTATTCTATCTAAAATTGCCTCACCAAGACCAAGTTCATACGCACGTTTTAGGTGTGCAATCTTCAGTGGATCTATATCCATTAAACTAGCACAAAAAGAATCTACAGCTATTGAATCGGTTCCCACAATGACAGCACCGATGTGTTTGGTCTTCGCATTTTCTCGGTCTCCGATCACCAGAGTTGACATGTCAACGATTGTGAGATGCGGTTGGTATACCGATAGAAGATCAAGTAGGACTGTATCTATATTGGAGTGATAATGACGTTTGTCTTTCTCTGGAAGAAGACCAAAGAGATTCTTAACGCCACCACCTATAGTACAGATATTGGGTTCAAGTTTTACTGTGGGAATGTTGATGAAGAAGTTCGATTGAGATAGCAGTGTAGGCATTTCGTGTTCATTGAAACAATAACCAGGCATCTTGACACTCGAGGTCGGTATTTCGGATAGGTTGACTAATGATACATCTGCTGAGACCAAGGATGTGTATCCGCATTTTTCAAAAGCAAAATGTGTTGTCCTAACAGGATTATCACTCTCTACAACAAACACGGGTCCGAGGTTAGTGAACTTGCTAATGACAGCTCTTACCAGATTGACGTCGGTATTTCCGACGAGGGTAGGATCATAGATTGATGGCTTGATTAGGACTTGTGAGATTGACGTTGGAATATCTAGTCTTTTGGAGAGCTTTGAAAGAGCTGCATCCAAAGATTCACTCACAGTTTTACGAAGTCCTATAGCAACCTCTGATGTGTACTCCATATCTAGGGGATGATGATGTCCAAGGCTTTAAGTGAGTGCATTGTGTCTATTTATCGTGGGATGACACTAACAAAGAATCAAAGGGAGCGATACTCCCGAATGTTGGCTCTAAGGGACTTCAGTGAAAACGATATGGAGTCAATTATAAAAACAACTGTGGCAGTAGTAGGTGCTGGAGGCCTTGGAAGTCCTGCACTACGCCTTCTCACAGCAATTGGTTTTGGAACCATTCGAATTATTGACAGAGATGTGGTGGAATTATCGAATATCCAAAGACAGACTGTCTACAACACAGAAGATATTGGTAAACCAAAAGCAGAGATTGCAGCAACAAACCTTGCTGCTATGAATCCTGAGGTGAAATTTGAACCCAGGGTCATCTCAATAGGAGAAGGAAATGCAAGCGACCTTTTACGTGGGTCTGATATAATTCTGGATGGATTGGACTCTTTTAGAACACGCAGAGCAGTGAATAGAGCAAGTCTTGAACTGGATATTCCCTACATATTTGCTGGTGCTATCGAGCACTATGCTAACCTTTCGACTTTCATCCCTGGACAGACTGGGTGCTTGCAGTGTGTAATGGGAAACGCAGATGACAATCCAGAAAATACCTGCGCACGAGTAGGCGTTTCTCCGGTCCTTCTGCATCTGGCATCTTCTATAGAGGTCAATGAAGCAATTCTTTTAGCTACAGGGCATCAGACTCAACTAGCAAATCGACTGATGACAATTGACTCGTCGTTTCTCAGTTTCGATTTCTTTGACGTAGGGAAAGTGAGTGATTGTCCTGTGTGTTCAAAACCAGTTGGTACAGTAGAAGAGGAACAGCAAGATCTTGTAATCACCCATCTATGCTCTGAAAGCTACAATATCTCGCCACATACTATATTGTCAATTGACCTCAAGCAGATATCAACTAAGCTGAAGAAATCATACTCCCACAAATTGGCGAAACGATATTTGATAGTTGAAAAGCCTTCAGGAGAAAAGATCACTCTAATGCCTACAGGTAGTGCAATAATAAAGGGAGCTAGTACTCCCGAGAGTGCCATTCAGTTCTACGAGGAAATTTTAGGACAACCAGACTAAGCTCCAAAGAATAGCCTTCGAGCCCGTCGGCGGCGTTCTTCCTCATCTTCCTCGCTCTCCGGGGGTGGCGGAGGTGCTGGAGGTTCAATGATTGGCTCTGAAGAGCTATCAGATTCATCATTTTCAGCTACTTCTGCATCTTGGAGATCATCCTCATCCTCAAAGACATCTTCTTCAGGGAGAGATGGTTCGTCATAGGGAGTCCAGACCTTGGGTGGTTCTGTAGATTCAGAATCTTCTGTAGTTTCTGGTGATTCATGAAATGCTTCCTCTTCAAGACTTGGTTCCTCTTCCTCAACATCCGCAGGTTCAGGTTCTACTACTGGTGTCACAGCAGCCTCATAATCGGACCATGTAAACGAAGTTTTTTCATGACTTTCTTCAGGTTCTACTTCGGATGTTGTTTCTTCTTCGAGGTTATCGCGTGTCACTTCATCAAGAAATTCCTCGGATTCATCAAGGTCATCAGATTCATCTAACAGAATATCATCAGGGGTTTCTATTTGATGGAGAGTCTGTGTTTCTGGTTCTTCTTCATCTACTACCAGAGGTTTAGGTTCTACAAGTCTAAAATCACTCGTGAAATCACGTGGAGGACCTGTTATATCTAGATCGTTCATAGAATCATCTTCTAGTCTTCCAACATTATCAAGAGAAACCAATTCATCTTCATAATCAATAGGTGACTCAGCTTCTGATACAGATACAGAACTTTCCAGAGGTACAGATACTTCATCAGGGGGTTCAGGAATATCCTCGGATGAATGGCTAAATTCAATCTCAGGAGTAGATTCGAACTCAGGTATAATTTCTTCTTCTCCCATAAAGGTGCTAGATTCAACGGGTATGGTAACTTCTTCCACATCATCTGAATCCTCAACAAAACTTAGACCAAGTTTCTCACGGAGGCATGATTCACACCGCTTAGCTGCTGCAATGAGTCCATCATGTATGAAATCCTCGAGACTCTTTGCTCTACCAGGATTGCGTTGTGCCCATTTATTGAAACTATCAACCATTCTCAGCGCATCTCGTACGCCCATCCAATATTCATCGGGTTTCTTATTTTCGGGATTTTCAGAACTCACTGTAGAACACCGAGTTTTTGGAGTTTGGAATTGAAAAAAAGGTTTGTACTATGACCCCTTTTTTGTTTTCATTGCCAGTATCTCAGAGATGACATCATCAAATGTGTGCTGTATCTCATTAATCTTGTAATCATCAAGAGTGCTGCCTATTGTTACTACACGCGTTGGTATGCCTGAACCTAGATTCTCACGAATTTCATTTCTGTAGATAGTTTCTATCTCAGGATCAGATTCTCTGAGAACAATGATAGCTGCACTTGCCCCTTTGTATGTGAGAGCCAGGAGTATATCTAATGCTGAATGACGGGGCGACATAAAGACTGCATGTATCTCTGACGAGTCAAGATCGACTTCAGTTGAACCTATTCGAATTCCATCAACTGCAACGACGGGGTCGAAGGTAGAGAGAACCTGTTCCAACAGTCTATCATCAGGTCCAACAACTGTGATTTTAAACAGATACTTCTTTCTTGGTGTGGTAGTTTTCTTTTTTGCAGGAGCCATGATTTCCTTATCTCCAGAGCAGCTAACCAGCCAATTAGTCTAAGTTCTATTTAGTGAATTAAAATTCAATGGAGTGCTTTGCTAGATATACCTTGTGTAGCCATCTATTTCGAGAGAAAATGGTCAATGAAATAGTAGAAGCCATAGATTATTAAGCAGACTTGAAAGGGGCATCTTCTTGGCGATTAATTTGGCAACAATTGGAGAAGTCTTCAAAGCACTCGAACCAGTAATGGATCCAGAACATCCAATATCAATTACAGATCCACAGATGTCAATTGTTCAAGAAGACTACATCGAAATAGAAGGCGATACGATCAAAGTCCAGTTCAAGCCCACAGTTCCCTATTGTCCTATGGGTGGTTTGATTGGAGTCTTAATTCGGAATAGACTAGAATCGGTATATCCTGACAAAAAGATCGAAGTCCTTGTTTTGCCGGGTTCGCATTCATTAGAGGCTCAAGTCAATGATATGATTAGTGACAATCAGAAGTATCACAGTATCGTAGAGCAGATGAAGAGTCGTGGAATGATGTAGAAGTCAAATGAGGAGTTGGACTCCTGTGAAAGGTTCACAAAATACTCTGATTTTGGGATTTCTGCTTGTGATATCGGGAGCCTTCATTATAGCTGTGACTTCTTCAACAGAAGGAGGACTATTCTATATCTTCCCTTTCTTCTTCTTTAGTGCTTCTGAACCATCCGGTCTCCTTTTCATTTTACTATTCACAGTATTATTCGTATCTTTTGCGCTCTATCCGCTTATCAGTTGTAGTAGAAGTAGAAACGAACAGGTTCTATATTCAAGAAGATGCGATTACTGCTTTGAAGCAATACCAGATGATTCATCTTTCTGTCCATACTGTGGAGAAATAATCCTCCAAGGTGATGGACTGGACAATGATATATAGAATGACGGGGCATTGACAAATGATAGTCCATGGATTTCGTCAACCAATATTGAGCGATATTAGTCATATTATGACATTAGAACGAAATTGCTTCTCGACACCATGGAGCCAGAATATCTTTCACGAAATTATTTCGAAAAAAGGAATTTACCAAGTAGATGAATTTGTTACTGTATTTATGATTGTAATAGCAAGTGAGAAGAGAATCGTTGGGTATATTGTATGGGATGAATGTTCTGAATACCAACACGCACATATCTTGAACCTTGCTGTGGCTTCTGATCAAAGAAATAGAGGAAATGGACTTTCTCTGCTAGAATTTGCTTTCAAACATATGAAACAATCAGGAATAGAGACCTGTGATCTCGAAGTGAGAGAGAGCAATAAAGGAGCTAGACATCTCTATGAAAAGGTAGGGATGATAGCTGTCGATAGAAGCGTAGGTTACTACGACGACGAAGACGCTATCATCTATGCTATCGATTTTTAATCAAGTCACTCTACTCTTGACCAAACGAGGGCCTATAACATCATGGTATAGACGAAGATATGTATCATGTTCAGATATCAGAGCTACTAGGTCCTTTGAGTCAGTTGCACCGCCTACTAAGAGCTCTTTATCATCTGCAATTGATAAGAGCATTGGATTCTTAGTTTGCCATATTCGCCAACCATCCAATGTTTCGAGAGCAGGATCAGGGTCTTCACTTTCAGGAACAATTAGCACGCGACGCTTTGCTTGTTTCACCTTACCAAGCTTCTTGAGGTCGATAGATGCAATGTCAATAAGTGAGATGACAATAGATTCCTCAGCTCTATTTGCCATGTCCACTATGTGAGCATAGATTTCCTCAGTGCCTGAGAGATACCATGTTCTCTTCGAAGGTTCTCGGATCATAGAATCAGTGATACTGTGGATAGCATCCAACATACTGATTGTTGATTGAGTCTGCTCTGTGACGCCATTAATTGTTTCAAGAATCTTAGTCTTCAGTGCATTCATCTGGTCTTTTTGTTCACTAGACCAACGTTTGAGTGCTTTCTCGCTCTGCTCGCCAAATTGAGATAAAGCCTCAGTTCGTTTCTGTTTGAAACTAGAGGTTTCCTCATTGATTGTGTTCGTCACCTTTGTAACTGTATCATTAATCTCAAGGTTCTTTGCAGAAAATGTAGACCTAGCATTCTCAAGGAGCCGAGACGTATCTGTGCTGAGTTGGGTCTTCAACTCTAAACCGATTGATTCGAACTTGCGAGACGCATGTTGATTCGATAGTTCTGCATTTCTTTTTGCCTGTTCTACTATTTCATCACGTTTCTCTGTGATATTGACTGAGATGTTCTCAACTAGTTGTTTCAAGTCCTCAGATGCAGATTCAGCATTTCTGATAAACTCGGTGAAGGATGTTGCTAAGTCACCAGAAATGGAACTGTAATCCTTCGATGTCTTTTCAGAGATTAATGATTCCAATTTAGCTAAATCGTCTCCAATCTTTGTTGGTAGCGATGTAAATGAATCGTTACTTTCGGATAATGCATCAGCAGCACTATCACCGAAATCGTTTAGTCGTGCAGTTACGAGTGATTCGGCATTCTGAAGCAGAGTAATCACCATTTCTTCAAAGATATCCATATCTGAATCGCCGCGTTCCTCTATGGCTGTGGATGCTTCGTTAGCTGATTTCTGCAATCCTTTCTGCATGATGGTAAGTTCATTCTTCAACTTAGTACCAAAAGCATCAAGAGAAGTTGCTACATTCGCTACCGATGAATCGACCCATGTCGCTGCAGCATCAAACGCATTGGCCACTTCAGCACGTCTTGTTTCAACAGCAGCTAGAACATCCTCCTTTGCTGTACTTCGATCTTTGACACCAATTGTCTGACGTTCAGAAAGTTCAGTCTGAAATGCTTCAATCTTTCCTGCAGAATCTTTAACGCTCTTGGTAGATAACCGGTTCATCTTTTTACTAGTATCAGCGAGGAATCGTTGTTTCTGATTCTTCTGTTCTTGAACGAACTCGTCAGCTATCTTCTTTGCATTAATTACACTTTTCTCAAGAGACGAAGCAGTCAGTGCACGGATATTGTCCAGACGTTCTGAGATGTTTGCACTCGCTCCCTCAACAGTTACATTGAACTCTTGGGATACTTGTTCCATGTTTTCAATGAACTGCTTAACAGTACCTGATTCTATATCACGCAGACTCTCTTCAGTACTGCGGATAATAGACTCAAGATCTGTAAGGGTCTTCTGCATATTCTCTGAAATCTCTGTCCGTTTATCAACTAATAATTCTTCTAGAGTCTTCTTAGCAGAGGAAACTGAGGAAGCGACCTCTTCAACTTTAAGAACAAGTTCAGCTGAATATTCTTGTTGTAACTTCACAGAATCATCTTTGAGGTGTGCAACCTCGTTTTTCAATGAGTTACGAAATTCTGAATGTGCAGATGCAATGATATCACGTGCTTCGACTGTCTGTGCTGAGAGTAATCCATTGAAAGTGGCTTCGAGACCTTGCGTGAGACTTATGAACTGCGTAGTGATCTCCTCAAGACGTGAATGAAATTCGTTTCTTATGACCAGAGTATGTTGTTCTATTCGATCGTTTTGCTCTGTGATGATATTGCCAATCTCTTTCTGAATGCGTTCTGACTGTGTACTGATTGCATTCACACTTTGTGACATGCGTTGATCAAGTCTATTTCTCAGTCCCTCATATAGCTCCTTCGACTCTCTGACCTGATTTTCTGTTGCGGTTGTGAAACTGGAGATTAGTTCCTCAAGTCTTGAACCAATATTTGCTTCAAAGTCATGGGTTGTCTGTTTTAAGGATGTAATTAGAGACTCATTCTTAGTAGATGTGCTTTTAATGACCGAATTGAAGGCAGATTTCAGTCGACTATTCATAGTATCCGAGATAGAATTCAATTCAGAAATTTCAGTACCTAAGATACTAGACACATCAGCTGATGTCTCCTTCAATCTCTTCTCAATCAACACAACAGTATCACCCACCCATTGATTCAATGCAGAATCAAGTTGCGTCTGAGCAGATTCACATGATGTTTGCTCACTATCAATTTGAGCCTGAAGAAGTTCGAGTACTAATGTACGATTTTCAGCAAGAGAGTTCTCACACTCGTTCCCAAGTACTGTTGTAAGAGAGATGAGTTGTCCATATTCATCACTTAATACGCCATTGACTTTGTCAATATGTAGGGTAAGTGCAGTCTTTGTCGCTTCAAGATATTTGGCATCAGTTGATGCAACTTGGTTGAGTTGGGATGTTACGGACTGGGATGCAACCTCCATAAATCCAGAAACCTCATTTTTCCAATCTTCTACAACGTTGCATACAGAGTCTGCAATCTCTACAGCGTCGCCAATTCGGTTCTTAGCAAACTCACCATATTCCTTTGAAATAGATCGTGCTTGAGTGATGACTTCCTTGAGTGACTCCTGCCCTGTCAGGTAAGCTTGACTTAATTCACCATCGAGATTATTCAATAATTGAGAGATTTCCTTTGAGACTTCATTGAGTACTGCGAGACCTTCATCAGAAGCTGTTGATGCTAAGGATGTGAGATGCTCAGATATATCACGCGCTAGAGCATGAATCGACTCAGAAGACTTTGAGAGCGCTTTTGTTACAGTAGCCTTCGCAGACGCGACAATTGAGCCAGATTTAGTCCCGAATTCAGTTATCGAGTTAAATGTGCTCTTTCTCTCAGGTTTCAACCATTTATCGAAATCTCGAACAGTAGTCTTCATATCTTTCTCTAAGGCTAGTTGTGCCTTGTCGATTTCTCCTTGAAGCTCTAGCAATTTGGAGCCTAGATTTTCATCTAAGATGGTATCCAGTCCAATCATTGCCTGCTCAATCTCATCAGAGAAACTCGTCATTGTGTTTGTTGTTGTTGATACAACCTGTTCGATCTGACTCTTTACAAGATTAAGGATGTTTTCTTCATAAGAAGTAAGAGAAGTCCTAATTTCATTGATGGTCTTATTCTGTGAATCAATTGTCTTTTCGATAGCTTCATCAGTTTGGGTTATCCGGGTTAATAGAATCTTTTCGGATTCATTAACAAGGCTTGTTACTTCCTTTAGAGATTCACTCAAAGTACCTGATAGAGCAAGGCTTGGAGCCAAAGCGCGATATACTGGTACAATTCCAGGAATTTCCTTGACCAATCCTTTCTCAACAAGACGACTCAGGGTCTTAGTGACAGTGGTTAGTTTCTCGCCTGTCAGGAGAGATACGCCTCCAGCTGTCATATTACCACCCAAGTAGATTGGTACGATTGTTGTTGCCTCAGCCTCTGTGAGGCCAAGACTCTGCCGGAGCACCGGCATTGATTTACTTAATGTGTCATCACTCATTATGTGCATCCCACCATATCTGTGGTTTTTCGAACTATCTGATATTCATTGCAACATTTACTTGCAGAGTTTTGATGCTTTGACAAATAGTTCGCTAAGGTCTTCAGATTCCAGATATTTAGCATCAGTATCTAGTAGAACTTCAACTTGAATCTGGACTTTTCCTTCGGATTCAGTCCGGTAAATGGCGTCGAAAGATTCAGCCAAATCACCTTTTTGCAGTGCTTTTACTGCTGCTGCATCAGAATCATCAACTGTTAGGGAAAGAATCCACCAGTTCTGTGTAACATCCTTGACAGTCATATTCACTTGATATCTTTCAGAAAATAGATCGCAGTAAAGTTTGAATATATTGTAGGAGCGGATTCTGTCCTTCGATGGATTTACTGTAACTATTCCACGAGTGAAATCAAAGCGGAAAAGGAGACCATCTCCTGTCACTAGCATGAGGTTTCCCTCGTGTACCGAAGCAAAATTATCCCATTCTTTCTTGTACTTTGTTGTGAAATGTCTAATTGAGCTAACCCCGAGAGATTGTAGAAGGTCTTTGATTGGAAGCCTACGGTCAATCATCCTCCGTCCTTTCTTCTCTAGGACAAGACGACGTATCTGTTCGACATTTTGACTATAACAGAAATCTGGCAAATCAATGACTTCAACACCGATTTCGATAAGGGCATTGAGAAAATTGCGATCCTTACAAGCAGGACGTGTAGCACATCGCAATCGATCTTCCTGACATGCTGCACATTTCGCTTGATGTAGTTCCATCAGTTCTTTAGCTAGTTGTAAATCGGCAGTTACATCGAGCAATTCGATTCTCCTTTGAAGTTCATCGTTGTGTTTTACCAGTTCCATGACATTTCACACCTATTGCACTTGATGAAAGAAACGGATTGTTAAATATACAAATCCGTGGTGAAAAGTTATCACCCAAGGCAAATCTAATTGCGCATTTGTGAACTAACGAGATAAACCTATGCCACCCGAATGTGTGGTGTTATTGAATAATCTCATGGATCAATCAATATTATGAATGAGTACACTGAAGATTATGACTCCCGAGCAATCTCTTTCAGTTTACTTGCCCAAGATTTGATGTCTTTATTCAGAATTGCAATGTCATTTTCATTTAGTGTAGCAGTGGGTGGGTAAGACTTCAGTTCCCTAGCTTTCTTTCCAAACTGGAAGAGGACAGGTGTGTGTCCCTGTATCATAGTTGTTAATTGATCACGTACGTCTTCCAAGGCCTCGGCCATTTGTTTGGCTTCAGTGTGAGGATTAACCAGTCCGAGTAATCTCTCCATGAGTGCATCAATGGTTGACGGGAGGTTGACTTTTGATACTGGTTTTGGTTTATCCTTTTCTTCCTCATCTTCTATCTCCTTGGAAGGTTTCTTTCCTGGGGATTTAGAAGAGGTCTGTTCAGTAGTACTACCCATGGCGATTTTTTCTACGAGTTCAGCTGTTTCAGAAATCTTGTCAATGGAAAGATTATACTTCCGCTCGATATCATCAAGTTGTCTAACAATAATACCGACGATCTCATTTGTTTCTTCAAATTGGTTTGAGAGGTCTTGAACCCTTTCCTCAATTCCCGAGAGATTCGCAACATATCCTTGAAGATCATCTAATTTCTTGCTAATCACTTCAGTTTCTGACAACACTATTAGTATATCATCAACCTTCTTTATGATTACTTCAGATTCTTTAGAATCTAGAATCTGCTTCATTGATTCATCAACATTCTTGACTGAAGAGATAATGTCATCCATTTTACTATCAACAAGTTCTAATCCCTGAGAACTTTTTACTCCCTCTATATTTGAATCAACACTCTCAACTGTTTTGATAAGATCCGCAAGTTTCTTACCCAATTTCTCTAATTCCTTGGAATCCTTTACACTTGACATATCCTCATTTAGTGATTCAATAGAAGAAATCAGATCATCCATTTTAGTCATAGGAGAGATTGTGGATTGAACTTCTTTCAATTCAGATTCAATGGAATCGACTTTATCAATCACACTTGGAAGGGATTTAAGGACTTCAAGTTCCTCACGTAAACTCGCTAACTCATCAGTCAGCTTGTCTACTTTTTCAGTCAGCTCATCGATTGCAGTTTCAATTTCTTTAGAGGCCATACTATCCCCAGCCCTAAGACAGTAATCGCGTTTTGTTCAATTAGAGTAATTAGCCTTTCGGGAATGTAGTAAACGGGATATTACTATGCCAGAGAGTGTTTACAAGCAATGCATTAACAGTATTATGCGTCTTTATCACGGATTATTTCAAGTCCAAGCTCCTCAAGTAAAGGAAAAACATTGGCTTTGTTCTCAGCATTCATGCCTTTCCAATCGATAATCGCGATTTTAGATTCAGAGGTGGTTCTTGTGGCCATTTGTCGTACTACATCATGAGTCAAACCATCTATAGCATACTTAGGAGCAATGTGCCCAAAATTGTAATCCTTTTCCAAGACGAGCTTGTTGAACTTACTAGCATAATGAGTCCCACCAAAACCTATTGCAGTAGTTGATAAGAGAGGCGTACGGACACAATCCATGATAGCAGCAGCAACCGCTCTAGCACCTTCAGTGTGTACCCAATATTCCTCGGTACTACCAAGTTCTACAAAAACAAGAGGCGTTTTCATAGATGTAGGTCCATGATGCGTGACCTCAAGAGAAACATCAAATTCATCGAGGTTTCGATCGTTTCTCTCTTTGAATAGACGCTTTAAAGCTGCAGAAACCAAAGAAGGTGCAGAAACAGATACCTCATTAGGATTACCACCAAAGGAGGCTTCTGATCCGAGATTACCCGTGCTGTGAACCAGCAGAGCAGGCTTAGCAGACTCAGCTCTATGCCGAGAACAAAAGATGAAAACATCAGCATCAAAGAAGACCTCAAGATGGTCACAGTAGATCATGTCACGTTGGGTTGTTATTAGGATTGTAGAATCATCATAACTAAAGATTGGATTGCCTTCGAAGCTTCTTTCACTAGGTTTGAATCCATATTCTTCGACAAGAACGTGCTTGATGGTTTGACTTGCGATATCCTTCTCAGATGTGACTAAGACACGCAATATATCCAGCCTTCATTTATTCAATAGTACACATTGCAAGCAAAGGTTCGAGAGACACCTCAAGTTCGATTGTTACCTTCTCGTTAAAGGATTGAAGTATCTCGGACTCAATTCTTGTTTTAAATTCCTTCACTTTGTCGATCTGGCGGGAAATATCATCTTTTATCCTGAGTAGGTCGTTTCGATGATATTCGAGATTCTTTTCAGCTTCTTTTAGAGATGTTTCTAGTTTTTGACTCTGAGCATAGATATCAGAACCAGTATAGGTATGTCGTTTGTCTTCTATATCCTTGGCTTGATTCTGTAGCTTTTGTAGTCCACCTTTACGTATAGCCTCAATTTCTTCAATAGCACGTCGAGCTAGTCTGTCCTTAAGGGATAATTTGTCGTTCTCAATCGCTTCTGCAAGGCCTTGAAATCCTTCGAGAAGGGCAGGATATCCAACGGGTTCAGCAACAATTGCTGTATATGGATCATCAAAATAATTATTCAGTGCTATCTGTCCAGCAGGACTTACACGAACGCCGGTATCGACTTGTTGAAACTTCTTCACTTGCTTCTTTAATGGGTTGAGCTTCATTCTGAGTAGTGTGGACACATGCTCAGCCTGCTCATCAAGACTCAGTAGCTCTGCGACATTTGATGTTTCAGTGAACTTGTCGTAATTCTCTTTTGCAGTTTTGTATTCGTTAGTGGCAGTGTCAATCTTTAATCTAACAGTCTTGATCTGCTCCTCAAAAACATCTTTGCTGAATGTAAGGTCATGAAGGGTGTCAATACGATTACCAATTCGCTCTAAATCATCAACCCATGCAAAGTCGTAGAGAAGTTTTCCAATCCTGTTCATTTCCTTGGCAAGATCTTTCATAGCAACGTCTATTGATTTTATCGTTGCCTTGTGGCGTTTGTCCATCTTACGAATCCAACGAGCACCTGCACCCCACAACTCCTGGATAAATTTCTGGATCTCACTCTGCATTGCTTTTGTGCTCTCATAAGAAATCTCTTTATCAACATAGAAATTATCAATCATTTCCTTGACTTTGAACGCAAATCGTGCAGCTATGCCACTTGATTCTGGATCATCCTCATCTTCAACAGCAAAAGCCTTGACTAACTCCTCTATATCTTTGAGAGCCCTTTCGACAATCTTGTAACTTTTTTCAGCCTGTTTAAGGAAATCACTAGATTTCTTCTGGACCTGTTTACGATACCATTTCTGCAATTGTTCAACTGTGAGATTAGTCATGGAATTACCTACCAAAAACAAAACCGATTTGTCTTATGCTGTTTATCAACTTTATGAATCATGAGGAATTATCCAATTTGTGAATAAACTAGGATATATCCTGAGGTTTATATCAAAAGAGCGAGTCAGCAGCAATAGCATTGGTAAAGTGATCGGTCATGTCTGAAATCCTTGAAACGGGCAATCGCAGTCCGAGGTTGGATATCGCATACGCTGTCGAGTGTTCATCCTGAGGAAAAGGTCGCCTAGGTTTCTACATCAAGCGCCTCAGTCTGATCGATGCTAGTGGGAAAGAACGACTACTACTACGAAATCCTGCAGATTACAAAGGTGGATTTTCGCTCACGTACATTGTGGACGGTATTGTTCACAGAGTAAGCTCTACTGAAATTGCCACAATCTCCGTAGTAACTGAAGATGCGCAGGATGGAAGACTACACGTTGTTCTGGATCATTCTCCAGTAGAAGGACAACCACCCATGGCACGATTTGATCTCGAGGTGTGGAGCTATAACACACCGATATTGCTGGTACGTTTCAAAACGACAAACCTATCGAACAGTTCCACCATTGAGGACTTGAAACTCTACAATTTCATGGACTTCGATGTTGGTGGACCAACCAGCTATAAGGATGATGTCGGCACCTATGATCCAGTGTCTGGAATTATGGCTGCCTACGACGACAACCCGCTATGTGTGGTTATGGTTTCAAATCCGAAGGCTGATGCGTGGGAAATTGGCAGTCCCACAAAACTCAGAATCGATGAAGAAAACCGCGACCTAAGTAAGAACCTCGAGCTTGGACCAAGAGACATTGCCACAGCGCTTCAATGGAATCTTGGATCCTATGATTCTGGAGAACACAAGACTGTGGATGTCGTTCTTGCAGCTGCGACCAATCCTGAAGAGGCGAAAGCTCTTGCACAAAAAGGCTTGGAGATGTTCGATAAAAAGATTCAATGATATCGGTACGTAAAGCAAAGCAGTATCGGTTGAGACAGGGAAGCACCCTTACTCTTCTTTCGAATATCCTAATCAAAAAAAGGGGGCTGAAGAAGCCCCTTTGTTCTAATACTCTTTCTCCAGATGATCCGCTAACATCTGAGCCGCATGCGTTAGACGAGCGTGTTCTCCCTTGCAACTCATATCCCCACCAGTTAACAGACCCATCTCTTTTAGAGAGCGTAGATTCCATTTCACGGTGCTGTAAGGGACTTCAGAACGACGAGAAACTAAATCAGCCAGCGATGTCAAGGATATATCACGGAATTTCAATAGCTGACGACTTGTCCTCAATACAGTCTTTTGCGTATCACTCATTCTAGTCTCGGCTAATTTGAAGAATGATGCAACAAGACTCTGAAAAGTAGGATGTACCTCACGGTCACTAGACCGTAAGAACACGTTCACCTCGTGTTGATGACTTAATTTGGCAGTCACCTTTTGCGTTTGCGACCCGATATTGATGGGCAGCGGATCTTGGTTCAGTACCCATTGCGTTTTTCACCTCTTTTTCTGTTGGGTCAATAGTGATAATTAGCAATTCTGACTTAAATCTTGTTAATGATATGTATGCAAGTAAATTTGAAACCAAACATCTATTGTTCCTGAAGTCTTTCCGTTAATATCGACGAACCTCAGAACCCAAATGTATTCAGATTCTTGAGTAACATCCACTCCAGCATCTTGAAAGGTTCCATCCATAGTGGTATGGATATTTTGTCCAGTATGGAATGAATCATAGATTTCAGTATCGTTTAATTCAAGGAATTCAACCATTGTCAGTTGCTTGGAATTAAAATTGAAAGTGATATTTCCTGAAGAAAAGAGCCAGTTAAGGACTTGACCAGAACACTTCGTGTATAACGGATCTAATTCGGGACGTTCTTGACCTACGAACGAACCATATATCCATTCTCCAATATTGACAGTTTCTCCTCCATAAGGACTCTCGTACACGACGAACGGGGATTCTGCTTGTTGTATCTGACTGTAGCTATAAGAAGAAAATGACATGAATATGATGATTGTAATAGTTACGGCTATTGCTTTTTTTCTTCTGTCCTCAATACCTGCTTTCGCTTTTAAAAGGTCATCAGAGGGGAGGGAAAATCCGATTTGCGTGAAGCTGTATCATGGAGAGCCCAATAACTACTTTCCAAGCAGCATGAGAATCAAATATGAAACAAAGACAATTGAAAATCGAACTTGATATTCAGTATTCATCTTTGCTGAAATGCTATTTTGTGTTTCCTTGGAGCAAAAGACTAGTGATGCTCCAACTACAAATGGAAGACCAGTTGCTATGAACCACCCCATGCTAGTAACAAATGAGAACAATAGACTAAGAGTGTTAAATTCATCATAGTTTCCAAAGATGAAAACCACTCCAGAAATGAAGATCAGAAAAATGAACCATCTAAACAGAGCCTTTTTTGATAGCACTGAAAAGAAGTTGCTAATCCACGCTAGTTTTTTGGACAAATGTACCCCTCAAGAAGGGGACTGGCAAATCAATTGATATTAAGATTTTTGCAGTAATTGCGGATATTGTTTTGGTTGATCAAATCATTCCATGTCAGGCATCTCCAGTCCTAGATTTCGCAATTTAGCAAAGCCTTGGCTAAAGAGACTCATATGATGGCGTATGTTTTCCTCACCATCAGCAAGGTCAGATAGATAGGTAACGATTTCATCCATACCCCCTTCCTCATAATCATCTTTCATACTGCTAATTGTATCACTCATAGCTAGCATCGCATCTTCAATTACTTGACTTAGCTCGATCATTGATTGTACAATCTCTCTAGCATCGGGATCAGGCATGTAGGGCATAAAATCTTCAAAGGCGACTGCAGCTTCGCGACACTTGTCAATACGACCAGGAATTATCTCGTCAACCATGGAGTGCATCCAACTAAGGCGCTCGACGTGCATAAGGTCTCGGAGATTCTCAAGAGAGAAATAACCAGTATAGGGGCCAAATTCCTCAGCTTCATAAGAAATCCAATCATCGAATGCTTGGAGAACCCGCTTCCAGCCAAATTCCTCTTCAGACATGAATCCACCAAACCTTGTGTTATCAATTGAGGTTATAAACTAACGCGATAGAAATAAAATAGCATGAGCTCCAATTTCATAAAAACGGCACTGGATATTCTCAAAGAAACAACAGATAGTAATATTGTTTCAGAAAATGAACATATCAATTCAGATGTTATCCTAGACCTAGGTCTCCAAAGAAATGTAGAGGGACAGATTTCTGTTGATAGAGAGAAACGTATCTCCATCGCTATGACGCTTGTTGAGAAAGGTGTGGCTATTGGAGAGATCATCGAATTATTGACCTGGAAGGATTTCGAGGGATTAGTAGCAGGAATACTGACAGAAAATGGTTTCAGGTGTACCGAGAGTTTTAGAAGAAAAGGTACGGATACAATCCAAGGAATGGAAATAGATGTTGTAGGGAGAAGAGGAAAGACCATTCTTGCTGTCGATGCCAAAATGTGGGGTATTCGAGGCGGCAAATCAAATGCCTTACGTAAGGCTGCTGAAAAACAGAAGGAGAGAACATATAGACTCACGTCCCAATTCGATCAACTCTCCAAGAGAATTGGGTCGATGAATCGTGGTGAGTATGAGATAATTCCGATTATTGTAACATGGCTAGTAGAGGAGTTAGAACTCCATGATGGTGTGCCAGTTGTACCAGTATTCAAATTCAACTCGTTTATTCTTGATTTTGAGCAGTTTCAAGATATCGTAGTTTCATATCGAGGAATCTATTGATGAGCTAGATTTCAGCGGTCGATAACACGTTACTCACTGTATCCATCAATAAGATATCGATGAAACCTTCGGGGTGGATTTCATGATACACTTGTACGCTTCGATAGGAGAGCAAGTTCTCCTTAATCGCTAGTGATAATGACTTTACTCGATCCTCGGGGATTTCGGGTTTGCGAGATTCATAAGGCAATGCTGCTTGTTGGAGTTCCATAATTATTGGACGAAGTATTGGATTCGGAACTTCATCAGGATTTAGAGAAGCAGTAGCTGCACCACAGGATGGTCCTTCATCTTTGAAATTCCCGTGGGCGATGATTAGAATGTGTTTGTCAGACTCTTCTGTTAGCCATCCTTTGAAAAAAGTACTCAGTTGATGGGTCTCATCATTGACTCCACTGAATCTGGGAAGATATCCACCAAGTGTCTGAATTGCCATAGGAAGACCTTCAGGGGTGACTGGAGGTTGTACTCGAGAGTCAGAACAGATCAGAACAAGTGTGTTAGTATCGACAGACTCCGGACATTTCAAACGTCGAAGTAACCAGCTCTCATTCTCATAGCTTCTACCTTTTCCATGAACAACAATACGAGCGCGACCAGTTTCATAGTCTACATGAAATGCACTGATAGGTACGCCTTTCAAATCTGGATGTAGTGTGAGATTTTCAAGTGAGTCCTTAACAACTTCATCTGACTCGTCATGCTCAAATGTGAGAATCACACCACGCTTTTTTGGAAAAACTCGGTTATATGAAGCAGGTCCTTTGAACAGGACAGGAGATAGCTCTGGAGTAAGGATTGGCATTCTTGGCACTCTAGTTCCATGAAATGCATCACCAGTAAGCATACCAAATAGTTGAAGGTCTTGTGAACTTCTGTTGATGGGTGATATTAGAAGAAATCCAGGTGACTGTCCTTGAGATGCAATCTCCATTCTGTTCAAGAGTTCTGGATCTTGTTTCCTTTTCTGTGCCAATTCGTCAGCAAGTTCAACAAGCCTGTTAATCAAACAACACACCTGCTTTAATAGGTCTGAGAATCTCAACGATGAATTGTACTTAACGCTTATCTTCGGCGAATCATTGAAAATTCTAGTGAAAAGGAATAGTTCAATAATCTGTGAGTGGATAGGTCTTTTAACCAAGCAAAGTGCAGGTTAGATACTGAAATCAGAGGTTATTATCATTGAAGAACCGTCTATTTGGTGTTGTTTATCATGAGAACATAAACAACTGGGCAACAGCAAGTCTGATTGATGCAATGAAGGCAAAAGGTCACGTCCCTAAGCCATTTCGGTTGCCGGATGTATCTGCAGAGATTCCTAACAAATTCATGTACCTTGATGAAGAAGATGTATCCAATATGGATGGAGTCTTGGTGAGAACGATAGGATTTGGAACTGGGGATCAAATAACCTATAGAATCAGTCTACTTGAGCACTTCGAGGACGCTGGTATCTATGTAATGAACCCAGCATACTCGTTCAGAAGAGCAAAGGACAAGTATGCCACATTGACAGCTCTCAATAAGGCAGGAATTCTAGTCCCAAGAACATTCATTGGTGAAAATCTCGAGGCAGCTATCAAGTTCACAGAGGAAGTAGGAGATGTTGTGATTAAACCGCTCATCGGAGCAAGGGGGATGGGTGCAATTCGTGCAGAACATCGAGAACTGACTTATCGAGCTATGAAATTCATTCACCAACTTGGACAGGTTCTCTATGTTCAAGAGATGATAGAAAAACCTGACAGAGATATCAGAGCCTTTGTCATTGGAGGTCAACTTGTGGGGGCAATGTATCGATATCTTCCCAAGGGAGTAGAGGGTGAGTGGCGCACCAATGTCCATGGAGGAGGAGAGGCAGAGCTCACAGAACTCCTTCCAGAATACGAAGAATGTGCTATCAAGGCTGCAGAAGTACTGGGACTTGATTATACTGGAATAGATATCATCGAATCACCAAATGGGCCTTGTGTAATTGAAGCAAATGCAGCACCATCATGGAGTGCATTAGCACGTGTCACAGGATTAGATATAGCTGCACTAATTGTGGATAGACTGGTTGAGTGCTCTAAGAAATAAAAAGAAGAAGAAAGAAGAAGCTGATTCCAACTCAACTACAGCGCTGAGAGGATAGTTTCAACCTCTTCCTGTGCGAGAATTCTGAACATATTGTCAGTGGTGCTTATCTTGCCAATCTCGATTGTCTTTGCTCTCTCAGCAGAATCAATTGAACTGAGATCCTCAGACCTTAAGAGACCTTTGAGTGCAAGAGTCTGTGCTGCCTCAAGTTTTAGATTGTTCTTGTAGTTTTCACTGAAGAAATCACGAACAACGTCTGCTTCCTTACCAATAGCTGCTGCTTTCCAACCCCAGAATGAACCAGATGGGTCAGTTGTATAGAGTTGGGGTCCATGATCATCTACACCAGCCACAAGTAGTGAAACTCCGAAGGGGCGAACTCCACCATATTGAGTATACTGCTGTTTGGTATCACAGATATTGACGACCAATGACTGAATGGAGATTGGCTCATCATAGCTCAGTCTATTGATTTGTGACTGGACTCTTGCTTGGTCAATGAGTTTTCTTGCATCAGCATGAAGACCAGCAATAGCAGTACCGATGTGATCATCGATCAATAGGAGCTTCTTCAGGGTATCAAGATCAGCAAGTGCGTGAGGCGATCTTTTCTCGCCAGCCAATACGACACCATCGACTGCCTTGACCCCAACAGCGAGAGGCCCATGGCGAACTGCTTCTGTAGCATACTCTACTTGATATAATCGTCCTTCAGGGCTGAACACAGTGATTGCTCGGTCGTAGCCCATACTTTGTGTTGGAAACATGATAAGACAACACTCCAGGAGATATACACCTAGATTCTGGCGTGGTCAAATCAAGGTCACCTCTACGGCGTTTAAAAGGTTGTCTGTGTGTTAGCTCTTGGTCTCAGCGCCATTCAAGTTTCAATGAAATTTGTGATGGTACTTTATCTATCAATGATTCAATCTCGTCTCGTTCTGGTTCCACGAAACCAACAACATGACTTTCTCGAGTTCCTGAAGAACGTTTGTAGTTCTGTACCAAATATTCTCCTCTAAACCCCATCTGAGCTAGTTCTTGGGAGATTTGAAGAATCTCTTCAGAATTCATGAGATTCCCCACGTAAGTTGTTCGTGGCCAGAACGAAACATTGGAGGATACAAGCAATTCTATGCTCTTCATTACTCTTGGCCACGGGTCACTCTTAGTACGTGTTATCTCAGCATACCTTGATGGGACAGTCTTGAAATCAAACCAAACAGAATCTAGGAAAGGAAGGCACTTTCTCAACACGTCTGGAACTGATCCTTGTGTGTTAAGGTTAATGTGACCGGCACCGTCCTCTCTTAATGCTTGTACAAGCTCAGGGAGATCGCGATGTATTGTAGGCTCACCACCAGTGATGCAGTATCCATCGCTTAGATTGCCTCTTACACGTTCTACAATATGGGGAATGGACATCTCCGAACCACTATCCAGAGGAATAATCTCAGCATTCTGACAATAGGGACAGTCCATATTACATCCTGCAGTAAATAATACGGTAACAGGGATTTTTGGAACATCAACCAAACTGATGTCAATAACAGAGGCAATTCTCATTTTAAAACAGACTCGAAGTTTACATGTGCATTGCATGTTAAAACTCCAACGCTGTTCACCATGAAAACGCGCGAATGTATTTACTAGATGCTGTGTGAGAATTATTAGAACTTTTATTAGAAAAATTACATTCCTACAATGTGGGGACCGTGCGCAATGGAAAACAGATGTATCTCTAGAACAGATATTCTACAAAGTACCCTTTTTCATATTCAAATAAAGCAGTGTCAATATATTGACAATTTTCCAGAAGCAGTAACTGAAGTCATTGATAGTGTTGTTGGAAAAAAAAGCATCAAAGAGTATGAACAAGTGAAGAGAAGATTATATCGTATCAAAACCAATTTCTTCAAGATAAACGAAGGAAAAATCAAGAAGAAGGATTTCTTTGAAGGATTGTACCAGAGAATTCAGAATAAGACCTGAGATTGATTTCTATTTTGATTTCTGTGTTTTTCTCAGAGTGACTATGAATTTCAAGCCTTCACTTGGATTGTCCTTGACTCTGTCTGTAACTTCAATCATACCACCATACTTTCGAATCATCTGACGCACGAGTCTAAGACCAACTCCACCACCATGCTTCCGCTCAGTAAAGAGTACAGTCTTTCGAGAGTCACTTAATCCAGGTCCATTGTCTGATATGGCAATCCGGACTACATCCTTTAGGGGCTCTACAGATATCCAAATCTCTTTGTTTTCTGTTGGATTGTGGCGTGCTGCATTCTCAAGGAGGTTCCAGATTAGCTCCCCAAGTAGAACATCCGCTTCGACCAGCACTTTCTTCTTTATCCCCTGCTGGTGCACTTTTGCACCGTAGACCTTCTCAAGAACTAAAATTCGTTCATTAAGAATCTGCGATAGTTCCACGATCGAAATTGGGATCTGCCGAATCTGAGCTGCACGCTTCACCTTTGTGATAAGCCTATTGCACCTTTCAACAGCTTCCAGTATATCATTTCGAGCATCAGCAATATATGATTGAGGCACCTCCTCCTCTAAGAGACCGCTACTTGTCATAATGACCTGCAGTTGATTCGTAACATCATGAGATAGAAGGTCAAGATAGAATTGAATAGTTTCTTCTGCGTCTTTTTGTGCTGTTATCTCTGTCACTATCGCAAAAGTACCGATAAAATCACCAGAACGATCAAAGAGCGGCGTTGCAGAAACAATTGTTGGTACTAACTCGCCAGTCGAACTTTTCCAAGTCAGTTCATAGCGTTCTGATATGCCTGTGCGGCGTTCATCAATTTTCCTCTTAATACTCTCCTCATCAATATTAGTTGTAAAATTCACCCATGGTTTTCCTATGATATCAGTTTCAGAGCAGTTGAGCATACGACAGAATGCTCGGTTTGCATATGTTATATTCCCCTTTCGGTCATCGATAGCCAGACCATCATTCATCGTTTCAACGAGTATCTGATATCTTGTTTCAGATTGTTCAAGTAATTCTTGACCTCTCTGAATTGGTGTAATATCAAGAACATGTGCAATCGTCAGAGTAGTGCCATCAAGAGCCGTTGTAATGTCAACTATACCTTCAACCGTTACTGTACTTCCATCCTTTCGCGTCAGATGGATGGGATAAGTATCTGGAACTCGCTTTCCCGAACGCCTCTGCAGATATCTCTGTGTGACAGTCTTCAGGGAATCCTCGTTGATGAATTGTCGAAAATCATACCCAATTAACTCATCCCTAGTCCCCCCAAACACCTTGCAGCATTGATCGTTTACATAGAGTAACTTGAAGTCATCTCCGATTACAGCTATTCCCTCATGCGAACCATTCACAATAGCATCAAGCAAAACCTCGTCTAATGGTAATATGCCACCCAAGGACAATGTTAACTTGTCTTTCTGTTCCCGTTTCCTAGGATTTTTCTGAGTAGTTGGCATAGTCACCAGACTCCAATATGCAACATTCAATGATGATGTATATGTTAAATCATATTGTATTACTTTTCGATTTTTCAAGAATAATTAAATCTCATAGTTGAATTTCCGCCAGAATCCTCTTCCATCTCGTTGTTTACCGTATCCAACAAGGTCATCCATTTTTACTACAAGAGGGTTCAACCAAGGCATATGTTGAACTACCCACATAATAGTTCTGTGTAGGAATCCATCTCTCTTGTTATATGGACAGGATCTCACGCAGTTCGAGCACTCGGAGCCATTTTCAATCCAAAAGCCATAACATCGCTCTACATCTACAAACCACTTCTTGATACCAGGATTATTGGACTTGGTCTTACCTTCCCATGTTTGCTCTTTTCCATAGGGGATTGCTTGAGAAGGGCATGTATGAGCACACTTCTCGCATGTTTCACAGAACTTGATTACAGCCTTACAGAAGTCTTCATCAGGCGAATCTGTCAAGAGGGGCATATCAGTGAGAACCTTAGCAATTCGAACACGGGGGCCGTAGGGTTTTGTTATGAGTAGACCATGGCGACCATACTGACCAAGACCAGCATCAATTGCCATAGGTACACTCAAACCGATATCATTCCCACAAGTGATAGCATTATACCCCATTCTGTGTATGAATGATACTAATTCTGCCTCAACAAATGCCATCATCGAATAACCAAGTCCTGTGGCTGCGGCGCTTGTAAAGGATGGAGATGTAGCAATTGCATCATAATCCATCTCTATTGGCATGACTATAACTCTAGCAAATGTCAGAGGGATATCATAGGGTTCACCCTGTCTATTATGCGTGTAAAGCCAATTTCTATCGAGCTCTGCAATTCCGACCATATCAGCTCCAAGGAATAGAGCTGCTCGTTTGACCATCTCTGTGAGCTCTTCTGAATTTGAATCGATTCTCTTCCCAATCTCTTCAGCATTAGGATCAAGACCAATACCTGGGCGTTTTATTGAATGACGTGAGTCGTACAATTTCCAAGCGGCTACACTCAGTTCATGTTCAAAACGACCATATCCAGGAATCTGTTTAGATATCATTTTTTGAGCACCAGAAAATTCAGTTTGGTGATAGTACTCAAATTCTGTATCCAGCTGTACTCGTGCGAATATAGTATCTGCCTCTGACATGCTTGAATAAGAATCCGCAACTTCATAGGGGCGTTTCGAGAGAGTACTGTTTTCAGTCCTATCGAATTCAGTAGTAATCCTCTTAGTAGATACCAATCCACGGTCTCCTATGACTATTGCATCAAGGGGGCAAGCACGACCACAGGCAAAGCAACTCGTGCAACGATTATAGTCGATGACTGGAAAAGCTAGATCAGATTGTATTGTTAATGGCGGATTATCGCCGTGTACTCTCATACAAGCCATCAGACATTGACTATTGCATACTACTGTGTTACAGATATTTTGCTGAATTTGAATCGCCATTTTCCTACGAAGTTGGTCTGGTGATAATGGTACTTTTACATCCTTCCCTATGTTGAATGGTATCTGACCTGTGTTCTTTAAAGGGACCATGTTCTAATGAATCATAATGATGACTATGGGGAACATACTATGAATCATTTCTCAACAGAACAACGGGTTCTTCAAATTGGAGAGGTTCATGTGGGAGGAAGACCAGGACTGGAACCAACAGTCCTAATTGGCTCTATATTCTACTCGAAAGATAAATCTGTAGAGAATGATAGAACTGGAACCATTAACAAGTCTATAGTTGAAGACGAACTCTATAAATTGACTAATGTTTCTGAAACAACCGGACTTCCGAGTATGCTAGATGTTGTAGCTACTACTCCGGAAGCAATGAGAAACTATCTCAGTTACCTGGCAGATATAACAGATATGCCCCTTCTAATTGATGGCTCAGGTTCTAATGAGGTTAATATTTCAGGACTCGAGGTTGCCCGTAACTTGGATATCTTGGACCGAGTTGTCCTAAACTCTATCATCCCTGAAACTGGTGATTCAACACTTGAACATGTAAAAGAGCTGGGATTGAAGAATGCAATACTCCTAGCTTTTGATAGCGAATCCATGGCGTCTGCAAGTAAGAGAGTAGATTTAGCCAATAAACTAGTTGAACGTGTGAAGAGCGTTGGGATTGATAATATTATGATAGATACAGGTGTTGTTGATATGTTGACCCTTGGACTTGCGTGCAAAGCACTGGGGACTATTAAAGAAACACTTGGATATCCTGTAGGTTGCGGAGCTCACAATTCTGTGAATACATGGGCAGGTCTTACTCAGAAATTTGGTAAAGAAGCTAAAAGACCAGCCTTAGTGGGTTCTAGTCTGATGCCAGTAGTTCTAGGTGCAGACTTTGTTCTCTATGGGCCAATCAAGAACGCTGGAATTGTGTTCCCGTCGATAGCTATGATTGATACTGCTCTATCAGGAATGTTGTTGGAAGATGGTATTCGACCTGATAGGAACCACCCACGTTTTAGAATAGGATAAGTGATCTTATGAACAAGCATCTAGTGATATTCGAACCTTCTGGTTTGAAGATCTCTGTGGATTCTTCAAAGACCATCCTGGACGCTGCACGAGAAGTGGGACTCCATATCTTAGCTGATTGTGGAGGAATCGGTTCTTGCGGCAAATGCAAAATCATTGTTCAACCGCCTAGTATGCCAACAGAGAGAGATGCTCAACATATCCAATCTGAAGAACTTCAGCAGGGATTCAGACTAGCGTGTCAACATGTTGTGGAAGAACCGATTCGTGTTCTCGTGCCATATCAACTTGAAGATGTTAAGATACTATCCGAGGGAGTATCGAGGAAGTGGGATATTGACAAATATCAAGAAGGCCATTATGGTATTGCCTTTGACCTCGGGACAACAACAATTGCTGCATACCTGATGGATTTAGTAAATGGAGTTCAGATAGCACAAATATCATCTCTAAATCCTCAGACTGCTTTTGGAGAAGATGTTATGTCAAGAATCGCATATGCGATAAGACAGGAAGACGGAATCCATCTTCTTCGGAATACCATTCTCAAAGAGATTAACCGGTTGGTAATGGTGCTTTATGAAACTGCAGATTTAGACCCATCAGCGTTAACCAGAATATCAGTAGTTGGGAATACTGCTATGAATCACCTGTTTTTAGGAACTGAGGTGAGACCACTGGCATTTGCACCATATACTCCTACAGTTAAAGAAGCTGTAACAATGAGAGGAGTAGATATCAATCTAAATATTAATCCGAATTGCGAGGTCTACGTAGCACCGAATATAGCAGGTTTTGTTGGAGGAGATACAGTCGCTTTCATTCTATCTCAGCAACTTGATTCTGTAAAGGATGTGGTACTCGGAATAGATATTGGTACAAATGGTGAGATTGTTCTCGCTACAGATGGTCAGTTATTTTGTTGTTCCGCTGCCGCAGGACCAGCCTTTGAAGGTGCTACTATCTTTCAAGGTATGCGGGGTCAGAATGGAGCGATAGAGCATTTCCAAATACATGGAATCGACGACATACCAGAGATCAGTGTCATTGGGAATGCCAATCCACAGGGAATCTGTGGCTCAGCCATCATAGATATTGTAGCAGAGTTAAGACGTATTCGAATCCTAGACCAGAATGGGAGGATGCAGAAGGTATCGAAGAGAGTTATCGAAGATGCTGATCATGGACTTTCCTACGTTGTTGTTGATTCAGAAGAGGCGAAAGAAGAGAAACGAATCATTTTCACACAGAGAGATGTCAGGCAAATACAACTGGCAAAAGCGGCAATTCAAGCAGGAACTATGTTGCTTCTCAAGAGCTTGGAAATCTCCCGAGGAGATATAGCCCGTGTTTTGTTAGCAGGAGCGTTTGGCAATTACATCAATCCAATAAGTGCCACTGCGATTGGACTTCTACCTCAAATAGATGTGTCAAAGATAGTTCCAGTAGGTAATGCTGCCGGAGAAGGAGCTAAAGGACTTCTTCTTTCATCAGAAAGTCGAAGACATGCGGACCACATAATTGAGAGTGTTCACTATATAGAACTGGCATCCCATAGCGACTTCCAAAAGACCTTCATCGAATCAATCAAGCTACCATGATGAAAGATATATGATGCCAAATATAAGAGTTAGAACGCTTAGAAATGAACTGGATGGTCAATGCACAATGACAGAGTTAATGGAAGCAATGGCAGAGATCGATGAATCCAAAATCCTCAACCTAGTTGACACCTATATATCTGAGAGAATAGACCCATTCCAAATTCTTGACGCCTTGAAGAAAGGTATGGACATTGTTGGTGAACGATTCTCAAAGAATGAATATTTTCTAGTTGAACTCGTCATGTCAGCAGATGTCTTCAAGCGAGCAATGCAAAAATTAGAACCGGTCTTACTATCAACACAGCGAGAGAATGAGAGTGGGAAAGTAGTAATTGGGACTGTCCAGGGAGATGTTCATTATATTGGGAAGAATCTAGTAGTAGCTTTCCTGAAAGCCAATGGATTCGAAGTGTATGACCTTGGTGAAGATGTAGCACCTGAAAGATTCGTTCAAAAAATAGAGGAAACTCAAGCGAGAGTCCTTGCATTAAGTGGATTGATTACAACCACTCATGATGTAATGAAGAGGACAGTTGAAGCCCTTCAAGAGGCGGGATTGCGTGACAAAGTAAAGGTAATGATAGGTGGGGGAGACATCGATCAGAATGTTGTGGATTATACAGGCGCTGATGCGTTTGGAAGAGATGCAATGAGTGCTATTGATCTTGCCCGAAAATTGATGAGTGAGATTATGTAGGTACGGGATACCTTTGGAGATATCAAAACCTCTCAGAATCCGACATGAGCGGACATGTGGGTGCCCATCGAACCATATTAATTGCCTATCTGCAAAAGAGTGGCTTCAACACCAGATTGCTGTCTGGGAGTTCTACTATGAAAAGAGAGACATACGTGACAAGAAAATTCATCCTGCAGTCTTTCCAATTGCACTTCCATCTAAATGCATCAACCTGTTTACTCACAGAGGAGAGCTAGTGTTAGATCCGTTTGTTGGCTCAGGAACGACATTATTAGCTGCTCAGGATTTGGATAGAAATGCAGTTGGTTTCGATCTAAAAAAGGAGTACGTTGACCTCAGCAACAACAGATTGTTAGAAACAACAAAGAAGACCTCTAATCAGATAGCAATATGTGCAGACGCCTTGAACATTGGAGATTATTTCGAGGAGGAAACAGTTAGTCTCTGTATTACGTCACCACCATATGCTAATCTTCTGAATCGTAAGCGAAAAAACAAGAGCATAAGAGGAGACCTAAGAGATGATGAGCACTATTTGCAGGTCCAACAATATTCAGATCATCCAGCAGATTTAGGAACTATGAATATCAAAGAATATTCTTTGGCTATTCAGGACATCTTCAAGGGCATCCTTCCCCTATTGAAACCAAGAGGCCGATGCGTTATCAATATCACCGACTATTGGTGGAAGGGAAAACGTATTCCTGCTCACATCCATGTAACGAATGCTCTTCAAAATGCAGGTTATGAACTTCGAAATACCATTATCTGGGATAGAAGGAATATCGTGAATAAAGCTGGTATCTTTGGTTGGCCTTCGAATTATATCACGCTCTCAACAACCTATGAGTACATACTTGATTTTTGGAGACCTGGATAACAATCAGAGATTGAAAATTGGAAAGATGAGGTCTTTCACGAGAGCCACATTATTTTTTACTTCTTCCCAAGTTTCTTCATTATCATCAAATGGTGGTTGCTGTGGGGGTGGTTCAAAGTCCAAGCCAGAGAGAACAGACATAACCGTACCAAGACCCCAACAGAGAGATTCATGGTGATAACCGCCACCAGTGACGACACCTAATTTTCCAGAACTGTATTCATGAGCGAAATCATGGATTGTAGATGCGATGTATCGTATCATGTCAGTTGTTAGAGTGAGATGAGCAAGACGATCTTTGTAGTGAGCATCAAAACCAGGTATAAAGATGATAAACTCAGGTTGATAGGAGTCAACTAATGGGGGGATCAATTCATCAAAAGCATAGCGATAGACAGCATCTCCCGAGTCCATTGGAAAAGGCATATTGATATTGTATCCACGACCAGAGCCTTCTCCAATATCCTGAATGTATCCATCATGTGGAAACATCCATTCAGGGTCCTCATGAAATGAGATCTGCATTACTTCGGGATCATTATAGAAATAGGTCTGTGTACCGTTGCCATGGTGAACATCAAAATCGGCTATTAGCACTCTTTTGATTCCCTGATTCTTCAGTTCATAAACACAAGCAGCAATATCATTGAAAATACAAAAGCCGCCACCAGCGCCAAACTTGGCGTGATGGAAGCCACCAGTTGGGGAAACAAAGTGATCTACCAGTCCAGACTGCACTGATTTAATCCCAGTAACTGAAGCTCCAGATACAATTCGAGAATTGAAGTAAATATTTCTGAATCCCGGAGTATCTATATCAATATCACCAATTCCTGTTTCAGAAATCTGTTGGACTTTTGCGATATATTCCTCCGAGTGAATGGTTTTTAAAAGATCTTCAGATAGAAGTTCAGGGGTAATGACTTCAACATTCGGAAGATCTAGAAATCCAACTTCATCTACAAAGTCTCGTAGTAGTTTGAATCGGCCTACTCGAATAGGATGCTTTCGTCCGAAATCAAATGTTTCTAGGAGTGGACTCCAGAGGAAGCCAATTCTACATTGACCGGAGTTTGTCATCATTTTACTCGAAATCTATGTATACTTATATGGCTATGCAACAATTTTCCCAATAGGTGCTATCAACGATTTGAAGATTCGCGCTGTTGCAAGTGTACCTATTGCTGCAAATGTATATTCGGTCTATGTAAGACAACGAAGAGATTCAAGTACACAGGTATTCTCCCTTGATTATGGAGATAGACTAAGAGTTTTCGATGCGAAGGGTACACTCACAAGCACCAGAAAATGGTCGAGTAAGGTCAGATGTATCGCTGTTGCAGATGTTGAAGGAGAGGGAACAGATTCTCTTGTTGGCGGGGTTGGCAAAAAAGTACTTGTTGTTGACCATAGAGGAAGTACAGTTTGGAACATCCGACTTGAGAGCGATGTGATTGCCTGTGATGCACGAGACATCGATGGGGATGATGCTGCAGAAGTTGTGGTCGCACTGGAAAACAATAGAGTAGTTCTTTACAATGATGATAAGGATACAATCTTCACAAGAAATGTCGACCAGCCAATTGCTGATGTCTGGCTAGAAGATATCACACACGATACAGAGCTTGAAACGGTTATTGCAGACAAGACCGGAAAGATTACGATTTTGACAGCTGCTGGTTATCAACTACGAGAACTCCAGCTCGGTGATAGAATCATGGTGTTTGCAGTTCTATCTTTCGAAAAGAGAACTCTCTTCGTTACCGGAGACCTATCACCGACACTTAGAGTCTGGGATATTGATGGAAATGAAGTAACTCGAATAGATATTGGCGACATCCCAAGAGCAATGGCGACAGGAGTACCAGATGACATCTCCGATATTGCATATCTCGTGGTCAGTACAAAGGATAGGAAACTTAGTTTTTGGGAAATCGGACAGACAGGAAAAGCAAGCAGGACTGAACAGGTGATTCTTCAACAAATAGGTTCGACAAAGGAGATACTCTATAGAAGAGCGATAAAATGTGGGAATTGTGGGGCTCCTACCTCGCCAGAGGCCGCAAAATGCAGTGCATGCGGTGCAGCTCTCCAGATGATAGAGGAGTATGTCATTGAGGAATATATCCAAGAGAGTATCGATTCTATCACGTCTAAGCATAATATAATCAAGTTGAAGGAGCTTGATCGAATCCTCAGAAAAACGCTTCCAAGACCTGCTGCCTATAATCTACGCCGTAGTCTACAGGCAATGATACAGTGTAATGATATTGATGGACATATTGATGGAAGTACATTTGTACGGACAGAAACCAAGAAACTCAAAGGAATAAGGAAACTTCAGGAGCAAGATATTTCGAAGATACGTTCTACACTTTATAGTCTATTGCAAGGAACTGACAGTGTTGATGTTTCTCGGATGGAGAGAGAAACTGGAGTTGATCGACGAATACTTCGTAGGACTCTCATCATACTTCTGGGTGAAGGTGCAGTCAAAGGGACACTTGAAGGAGACCTATTCATCCTGGATGAAAAAATGGACCTACGGGATTTTACAGAGAAATTGATAGAGGAATTAAACGCACAAGCAAGGTAGGGAAGATAGGTTTGGAAATTGATGTTAACACAATGATAATTCATAGAATCAAAGGGAGAAAGAGAAGATGGACATCTCAAAGAGAATAGTAGTCACATTCATCGTCGTTGCTTTGGTTCCAATGCTAGCGATATCCGCATTATCAATGGGTGAGATTTTCACCGTTGCAAATGCTAATGCAGGAGATGCAGCGGAGGCTCTCAAATCTGAGGAATTAGCAAACCTCCAGAGGCTATCCAATGACACAGCTCTCTTCATCGGAGAGCGATGGCAAAGCTATGTCGATGGTGTGTTTATGATGGAGGCTTATTGTGAGGATTTGTTTAATGGTAGAATTTCTGCCTCCCCGCAATATAGCTATTATTGGGACATTAATGAAGAACCGCATTGGTCAGACTTGCTTGGAACATTTGAAACCGATGATGCAATAGTCGAAGCATACGAATCAGAATACATCTCATTTGCAGCTGACTGCTATTTCATTCCAAGATCAGAATGGAACAATAATGATCCTCACGATTTTTCATCCAGTACACAAGTTGCCTTGGATTATTCTTCAAATATGATTAACATTTTCAAAGCACTTCATGAGATGAACAATGATTACAAGTGGTTGTACATGGGATACGATTTAGCGGTTTCAGATCAACACCTTTTCAAGAACTATCCTTTTGACGACCTTAGTTATTTTCTAGATTATGATGGGCCAGGGCTTGATTATGATGCAAATGCTCAGGAGTGGTATACCAATGTGGCCTCAATTGCTCCTAGCAATGACCAGGTGATTCTCACAGCTCCCTATGTCGATCCTGTGGGATTGGTCATATCTATGGGAAGACCTGTAAGATTTGACAATGGATCCCTCATCGGTGTTGTTTCTGCAGATGTGACCATGGCTACAATTCTTGATAGAGTACTAAACCTCAATGTGTTATCAAATGGCTATGCCTTCATGCTTGATACAGCTGGCAACGTAGTGGCACATAAAGATCAGGCTCTCGATGAAGAAGTTGCATCGATTGAAACCCTTGAGTTTGGATCATCTGGTAGTGCGGAAGCTACTGCATTCCATAGTCTTTTGACAAGCCATGTCCTAGTAGATGAAGCAGGACTGTTGACCTATCAGAAACAGAGCAGTACTTGGCATCTCTCTTTTGCTCAAATAGAAGGCACAGACTATATTCTGGTAGTTGTTGTTCCAGACTCAGATGTCATCGGACCTGCAACGAATATCCTCAATCTTGTAGCTACAAGAACTCTAATTCTTACTGCAGTACTTGGAGGTATCCTTGCCGGAGTATCAGCTGTAGTGTTCAGTGTATCAAGACGAAGAGGGCGTGCAATTGTTGAACCAATATCTGAGATGACTCGACTAGTAAACAAGATGTCACGTCAAGATTTCACAAGAGGTGTGACAACTGCAGGCGCGATGTATGAAGAGGTTGGAACAACGGTCGATGCATTGCTAAGTTTCCAAGAGGCCATGCGATTTGGAAATGAGGCATTTATCCGTGGAGACCTTAGAAGAGCTCTTGCTAACTATCAGAATCTTCTCGAGATAAGTCGAAGACTCATGATTGATGTCGGTGAACAAACAATGCTACTGAATATTGGCAACGTGTTCAGACAACGAGGCGACCCTGGAAATGCCATGGACTATTATGAACAATCGCTTGACATTGCTAATAGATTATTGGAGAAGACAAAGGAAGAAGGTGGAAGTGAGAAAGATGCAATGATGAGGATATCTTCTATCTATCATAATATGGCACTCGTTGAGATGGATAGAGGCAATGTTGAGAAATCGATGAAACTTCTTGAAGATGCCCAAGCTATCGACCTCACTTTGAAGAATTCCTATGGTCTTGCGAGACGATATGATGCCATGGGTCTTGTATTCATGAGAGATGGCAGATATAGTCAAGCACAGTCACGTTTTGATGAAGCAAAGAAGACTGCCAAATCTATTGGTTATGAGAGAAGCTTGGCTTACATCAAGTATCATGAAGGTCAACTATACCAAGTCCAAGGACATTGGCGAAAAGCAGAAGATGCTTATAACCAGGCTATCTCTTTTGCGGAATCAACAGATGAGATGTGGCTTGTTGTCTTTGCTATGCAAAAACTTGCAGATGTTCTCGACCAGTTGAATAAACCAAGTCATGATGTGCGAAGAAAAGCTGAGAAACTCAGACGCTCGATTCTTTACAAGAAGAGCGTGACTTTGGTAATTGACTATTCAGGAAGTATGCAAGCACAACAGAGAATCAAGGCGGCCGTCAATGGAGCTATGGAAATCATCCGTAGTCAAGTCAATCCACAGGACTCTGTTTCAATAATCATATTCAATTCATCGTATCGTGAAATTCTACCCCTTACATTAAAAGGAGAATATGATGAAGAAGACAGTCCTATCTTCAAAGCGCTTAGTGCATTAAAGTATCCAAATTATGCAACAGCCTTCTACGATGCACTTGGTAGAGCACTTGAAGAACTCAATAAAATAGAGTCAAGTGAACACAGATGGGTCATTGCTCTTACGGATGGTCAAGACAATAGTTCGGATACATACTCGCTAGATGTTCTGAAGGGTATTCTCACGGAGAAAGACCGTCTGATGAGAAACCGACCACTAACCATTGAAGGATTCATTCGGGATAATCATCTTGATGTGAATCTCATAGTCATTGGAGTGGGACAGGAGCTGAAAGCAGCGGTTGAAAAACGAGTCCGCTCCAAGAAGACTGGAAAACAAATGACAACTGAAGAACTCCTTGAGTCTATCTGTGAGAATATCCCCCAAGGTCAATATCTCTCAGTCGTGGACAGTATTGATGTGAGGATGGACATCGAGAAAGCCTTTGATAGGATAGGTGTTCTAATGGCACAACTAGAAGTGGGAGGAACAACTGTAGATTACTAGGGAGGTGAAGGAGAACATGGCACAAACAACTCAAACAAAGAAAAAGGGAAAATTTCGAACAAACGTCATTCTCACCTTCTTGGTGATATCGTTTGTATCGCTCTCAGCAACTGGAATCATATCATTAACCTTTGTTGATATCATTGGAACCTTTACAAGAGACGAGAGTTCTCTAGCATTAGAAACTCAGATTCAAACGAACATGGATCTAACAGCTCAGAAAACTGCCCAAGTCATCAATCAGAAACTTACAAGCGCACAGGGTATGATAGAAGCAGCAGCAAAGGAACTGGAAGCTCTTTTTGATCCAAGCTCGACTTATGCAAATAGAGAAGTCTACTATGACTACTTGTTCGAGAATGATTCAGTAGCACCAGACCCTGCAGATAATGTGTATGATGCTAACTATGGTCTCAATGTATCATGGACCTACAGTAGTTGGTATACTGCGGGTACTGATTCAACAAACTATCTAACATACGAAACAACGAATGCAGACAAATTGGGTCGTGTATCGAATATGGACTTCATCTTCAGAGCAATCCATGATCAGTTGGAATTTCGCTGGTTATACATAGCCTTTGCAGATGATGGTCTCTTCATCAATTATCCTGGCAGTATATTTGCGGGTACTGATGCAGATAGAGGATCAGATCCCTATAATCCACGAGGCGAAGACTGGTATCTTGATATCTGGGCAGGCAATGGAGAAACTGTCTTTGTTGAGCCTTATTATGACGAGTTCGACAATGTCTTACTGATATCCATTGGAAAAGCTGTGTCCTGGAATGGTCAGAGACGTGCTGTCATCTCAGGTGACATCACTATAGAGGACATTCGTGAGAAGGTAATCGATGTTAGTGTTCTTGAAACAGGCTATGCGTTCCTACTTGATGCAAATGGAGGAGTAGTCGCTCATCCTGAAGTGCCGGATAATGCCTACATCTCGGGGTTACCCGATCTAATCGATGTTGAAGACAATTCGGACAGCAGTGTTGCATTGACCCAAGCGCAGATTGATACAATAACAATACCAGGTACATCAGGAACTCTCAGATACACTAGAGATGGTTCTGAGCGAATTCTGGTTTACACACCAGTAGGAAAAGGAGACTACATCTGCATCATATCAGTTCCTCTAGATGAAGTTCTAGAAGCAATTCCACCACTCGAGCAAAGAATTGCAGACACAAATGCTCAAGCTGCAACATTCATCCTCTTTGCAACGATTGGAGGAATTATTGTAGCAGGAATCGTCGCAGTATCAATTGCTAACACAATCACTCGGCCATTACAATATCTTATGGATTTAGCTACCAGAAATGCTGCAGCAAGAATCAGGGAACAACCCTTAGATACTCAAGACCTACAAGTTGACCAATCATATATCTCAAAAGACGATGAGATTGGTGAATTAGCTCGAGCATTCCAAGGAATGTTAGATTCGATAAAAGAGGATGAGGATGTCTAGTATCCTCTCCTCAATCTGCAGGAGTAACAACAATGATAGAGCACCCTTGGTCAGTTGATAAATCAAAGACCGTATTTGGTATTGATAGAAATGACCTACATTTCTTAGATATAACAGATAATGGAGACCTATACATAAAACTTGGTGATCAAAGAATCACGTTGCAAGATGTTATTGATACGGTCAAATCCATGAATGGAAATCAAGTAGGTTACACTTCTAGTTTCACTTTACGAATCCCTCAACTAATTACCTATCAGATAAAAAAAATACGAACCACCTTTGATTTGGCCTTTAAAGAATTGGCCTACTCTGGTGAATTCATTGGTATCTATCCAGTCAAAGTCAATCAAAGAAGTGACTTCGTGACTGCAGTTCTTAGGTCGGACTTTGAATATGGTCTTGAGGCAGGCACGAAGGCAGAGTTACAACTTATCAAGGCAGTCACAAAGCATGAGAAGCATCGACATATCATCTGTAATGGTGCTAAAGATCCTGAATATCTTAGACTGATTCAAGAATGTCTTGATGATGGTTATGACATAGCTATTTCTATCGAGTCAATACATGAAGCTCAATTAGTAACGAAGTATTTCAAAGCCGAGAATACGAACCTTGTTCTTCGAATCAAACCATACCTCAGTGTTGAAGGCCATTGGTCACATTCAACAGGCCGTGATTCTAAATTTGGATTAAGCATCCATGACCTGTACAATGTAGTTGATTTGCTTAAACAGACTGGATTCGCTGGTTCTGTTCGGACAATTCTAGGACATGCTGGATCTCAAATAACGAATATTGAGGCCTTTACCAGATTTGGTAGATTCATGACAAAGATATATTCTGAACTACGGGAAATGGGACTGTCTAGACTTGATGCTATTGATTTTGGCGGAGGTCTCGCCATAGACTACAAGAGTGCATATCCACCCGATTTGATGCTTCAATATGCAAGGAATATTGTCAGTGGTATCAAGGAGCAGTTGAAGGAAGACCACAATAGACAACCAGAGCCGAACATCATGATTGAGTCGGGTCGAGGAGTTACAGCACTTGCTGCACTCATCGTGGTTCAAGCACTTGAAGTCAGATCAGTATTTCCGACAGGAAGCGGGAGATATGAAACCGAGAGTACCCTAGAAAAAGAACGAGAGTATTTGGACAGGATCGATAAAGCCACTTCCTTGGATCATATGGTTGATATCTGGAACGACTTCCATGAGTACTTTGGTGGTATGACACTTGCAGGGCTTGGTTTTATCTTCGAGAAAGAGATGGTGATTGGTAATCTTGAGAGAACGGTCAGATCACGATTGAGAGAGATGAAACTTGATTCATATCATTCTGATCGACTGGCCCGAAGTTTCTGGTATCCTGAGCACATTGTTATTGGGAACTTTAGTGTATTCAACAGCATTGCAGATTATGTACTAGTTCAGCAACATTTCCCTGTCATCCCAACAAGAGATTTGCAGAAACATCCTCAGACAACGGTAAGACTGGTCGATATCACTTGTGATTCTGATGGTGAAATCTCAAACTTCTATATGCAAAATACGGAAAAAATATGGTTCTCCGAGGATAATAGACCCCTTACAATGCCGGGAGGAAAGATGGGAGAGGGAATACCAATTGGAGTGTTAGAAAATATTCCAAGTTCTTATTTTATTCTCCCACTCGTTGGTGCCTATCAAGATGCTATTGAGATGGACCATAATTTACTTGGAGACCTGCCGGATGTGGAATTACGACTGCAGGAAGATAACACATGGAAAATCTCTTGGATCACAGGAGCGGAACCAATTGAAAATCTTCTTAGAGATGCAGGATATGCAGACATTGACATCGATGAGGATCCCTATATGTCAAGCTAAGGACCTCTTCTGAAAGCTTAAGACTAAAGGATAAGGTCACAAATTCTACCAATGAAAGATCGGACAAGGAATAAATTCGACGCAATTAGAGAGAAACTATCTGGAAAGAATGTTTTAGTCGCATTTAGTGGAGGAGTCGACAGTACAGTTCTCGCAAGTGTTGTGAGTGAAACTGCTGCTAGGACTACTCTATTGACAATTACAAGTGCTACTGTTCCAGAGAGAGAAGTAGCCAGTGCTATATCAATTGCTGAGAGACTTGGACTAGACCTTATAATGAAGGATTTAGACTGGTTATCATATGAAGGACTAGCTGCAAATAGGGCAGACAGATGCTATTCGTGTAAGCAGATACTTGCCAGCATGTGGATAGAAACTGCGAGGAGTATGGGTTTAGACATCGTTGTTGAAGGAACCACCTCAAGTGAAACAGAGGGGTATCGACCGGGATTAAAAGCACTTGAGGAGTCAGGAGTTCAATCACCATTTCTTAATGCGGCGATTACTAAAGAGGAAATAAGAGAATATGCACGGGAGAGAGGTCTATCTGTTGCAGATAAACCATCAATGGCTTGTCTCGCAACTAGATTTCCTTACGGAACTAAGATAGACCTAGATCGGTTGAGAATGGTAGACACTGTAGAACAAGCAGTTGTTGATATTTTTGGTGTCAGATGTGTCCGAGCGAGATATCATGGAAACCTTGTTCGTATTGAAGTGGGTGAAGACGAATTGAATCTTATGTTTGATATCACAAAATTGAATCAAATAGAGCAGATTGCAAGAAAGGTAGGTTTCACCTATGTTACACTTGATCTTCGGGGATACCGGACTGGCGCTATGGATGAGAATCTAGTTTTATAGAAAATCATACAATGCATATCAGTTTCTTCTGTGGGTGAGAAAGAAATCTGCACCCATTTTCCGTGATTACAATGTCCTCTTCTAGACTCACTTGGCCATAGTTCTTTGTAGTGACATATAGTTCCAATGTGAAGAGATTTCCAGGTTCAACAGAACCTAGAATTGAGTCACCATATCGTTCCCATTTAGGTCCAAGTAGAACGCCACCATCATGAGCATGTCTTCCAATCTGGTGACCTAATGCATGTTGATACTCTTCATATCCAGCATCTTTGACATAATCCCGAGCGATTGCATCAACCTCATAACCTAGACGACCTGGTTTGATATACTCTGACGCTGCTTGGATTGCATCACGAACTGCTTCAAAAGCATCCTGTATCTCAGAAGGTATATCTCTCTCATGACCGAAAAAGAACATCCTCTGGATATCTGAACAATAGTTCTTGTAACGAACTCCAAAATCAAAGTGCAAAAGCTGAGAGTCTTTTGTCTTATTGTCTGTAGGACCAGCATGACCGAATTCCTTGTTTGGACCAGCATCCACAGCTGGATTATGATCTTCATTCCAAGCATTAGTCACGCCATAGTTATTCATTTCATTATGAAACAACTTGTAGATCTCAATTTCTGTTTGGTTGGGCTTTACAAAGTGCTCTGCTTTTCGAAATATTTCTTCAGTGATATCAACAGCTTTTTGCACGAGATTGATTTCTTCTGGTGTTTTTCGACCACGTAATCGTTGGACAAGACCTTCAGCAGAAACAAGACGGTTTCCATAAGGAGTCCCTTCAAGATAGCTCTTCAAGAGTATATGCATCCCAAGAGTCATTCCATCTGCAGCCACATCATCTGTGCTAAAATTAATCCCAATCTTTGTTGGGTCGATACGATTCAGTTCAGCTAGAAGATGTTCCTTTATTCCTTGTGTATAAGGGATAACACGATCATAGATGTTCTTGACCTCAATACCACCAGCATCAAAATTACCAACTATCGCAAGTTTTTCTCCATTCCTGGTGAAGAGGAGGGCTGACTGCCAGACCACATCGCCGCTCAAGATGAGCGGCAATACAGGATCAACCATCTGCGAGGTTTCTCGAACCCAGACTAACCATGAGTCTAAGCCTAACTCGTTTAGGATATCACACGCTTGTTCACATTTAGATTTCTCAAGGTTACTTCGCATTATGAGACCTCCAAGTAATCTAAGCATTTGGTTGGATTACAGCCTTCAATGAAACATGGGACTCTTGAGCATCAAGGGCTTTCTGTGCGTCATCAAGGCTGAACTTGTGCGTAACAAGATCATCAAAGGGGAATCGATGATAGTTGTCTGCGATTGTCTTTACGCCTTTATAGACATGGAGTGTTTCAGATCCCCAAACTGTCTTTATGTCCAGATGCTTCCTATTCATCAAATGAGGATTGATCTCAATTGTTCCACTATCAGTGTACTGCCCGCATATCGTGTAACTACCACCCTCTCGGACCAACTCAATACCTTCAGGAATGGCACGAGCATTACCTGTGGCTTCGTAGACTATGTCAGGACCATGACCGCCAGAGATATCCATTAACTTCTGCTTTCGATCTTCTAAAGAGGTTTCTGCGATATTCAAAGTGTGTGTCACACCAAATTTCTTGGCAAGTTCCAGACGATTCTTAGCTTGGTCCAACATTGTAACTGTTGCAGCACCGTTGATTATCGCAAGTACAGCAATCATCAGTCCCACAGGTCCAGCTCCTTGAACAGCTACATTCGCACCCCACGTTAGAGGACTTCGTAGGACTGTATGCACTGCAGTTGGCATGGCACACCCTACAGCACTTGCACCATCAAAGCTAACATGTTCTGGAATCTTGATGATATGCGTACCTGGAGAGAGATAGACGTACTCGCTATAGCCACCAATGAGATGTGGGTGTTTCTGTGAGTCCATCGTAATACCGTATACTGTTCTGTTCGTGCACTTTGTTGGAGCTTTTGCAATCAAGCAATTCCAACATCTGTAGCAAGTATTGTAGACATCATGGAATGTGACTCTATCACCAGGCTTCAGCACATTTCCATCAAGATCTTTTACAGGTCTAGGACCGATAGCTTCTATCGTACCTACAACTTCATGACCGGGAATAAGTGGATATGGCACACCTGCTAATTTTCCGTGCCATAAGTGAACATCAGTTCCACATACACCAGCATTTGCTACTTTCAAGAGAGCTGCTCCAGGAGTTAACTCTGGAATTTCGAACTCTTGAATGATTAGAGGAGCATTTGGTTTAGGTATTACAGCAGCCCTGCTCTTTGTGACCATTATTCATCAGCTCTTTGGGGTTTTGTTTCGAGATGGAGAACCTCAATAAAAAGAAGCTCAAATGCACACTTCAATCAGATATGAATGAATAAAGTTATAAGGAAAAATTAACAATAGTTTATTAGTAGCTAGGTGTTATCCGTGACAGAAGTAAAACCAGACGAATGTCTGGACTGTGTGGGGTTGTTTTGTCCACAACCGCTTTTCCAGACCAAGCAAGCCATTGAGAGTCTCAAGCCGGGTCAGATACTTGAGATACTAGCAGATGATCCTGCTGCAGAAGAGGATATCAAACGATTTGCTAGAAGAACAGGACATGTACTAATCAGTGTCAAAAGACTTCCAGATGGAATCCAACGGATTCTACTGCAACGAAAGGAAGGGTAACTAAGACTAGTAAATCGTACGTATTAGAGGCTAGAATCTCATGAAACAGGTCTATCTTGATTATCAAAGTGCAAAACCAGTGGACCAACGAGTCATAGATGGAATGATGCCTTTCTTTCGAGAAAAATATGGGAATCCATCAGCTTTACACTCTATTGGCGATGAGGGGACCGAAGCTCTAGAAGAGAGTAGAAAAGTTATTGCCGAATTCATAAACGCAGATGAAGACGAGATTTTCTTCACATCAGGTGCGACTGAAGCAATCAACATGGGTATAGTCGGGTATGCCATGAGGAACAAGAACAAAGGGAATCATATCATCATTTCAGAGGTTGAACACATCTCGATTCATAACATTGCAAAGCATCTCGAAAGACTAGGGTTTGAGGTTTCTAGGATTCCAGTGGATCAATATGGTCGTGTGAGTCTGAGAAAATTGGAACAGAGAATCACTGACAAGACCATTCTCATCTCAGTGGGTTATGCTAGCAATGAGATTGGTACAATCCAACCAATTAGAGAGATTGGAAAGCTTGCAGAAGAGAGAGATATTGCTTTTCACTCAGACGCAGTCGCAGCAGAAGGTCTGATGCCTATCGATGTCAAGAGAGATGGTGTACATCTAATGGCACTATCATCAAATGATATATACGGTCCAAAAGGTGTTGGCGTCTTCTACATGAGGAAGAAGTACAGAGTCAATCCCCTTATTATTGGTGGAGGCCAAGAGAGAGGATTACGGTCTGGAAGTGAAGATGTTCCGGGAATAGTTGGAATGAAGGTGGCTGCGGAAATTATGCAGCAAGAAATGCTTGGAGAGATTAAACGATTCACTGGGTACCGAAACAGGATGATAAAACACATTCTGGAAGAAGTACCTGATAGCTATCTCAATGGACATCCTACTGAACGACTCCCGAGTAACACACATGTCAGATTCGATGGTATTGAAGGTGAATCAATACTCTTATCCTTTAAAGACAAAGGAATTGCGATTTCCACAGGATCTGCATGTACATCAAAGACGCTAGAGCCATCGCATACCCTCATTGCTACGGGTCTACTTCATGAGGAAGCACATGGTTCTCTGCAAATTACAACTGGGCGATTCAATACCGATGAGGACATAGATACTGTCTTGGAGGCTGTACCAGAGATTGTGACACGTCTTCGAAACTTGTCCCCGATTTACAAATCAAAGAAGGTGTAGTGATAATGAAATCAACTAAATATAGTGAGAAAGTTCTTGACCACTTCCGAAATCCGCGGAATGTAGGTACACTTGAGGGAGATGATGTGGCTGTCGGAAAAGTGGGGAATCCGACATGCGGTGATATCATGGAGGTATTCATTCGAGTAGATGGTGATAAGATTACAGATGCAAAATTCAGAACTTTCGGATGCGGTTCTGCAATTGCCACAACGAGTATGACAACTGAGATGGTCATTGGAATGACCCTTGATGAGGCGATGAAGCTTACACGACAGGATGTCGCTGATGAACTTGACGGACTACCACCTATCAAGATGCATTGTTCGAATCTTGCTGCTGATGCACTTCATGAAGCAATCAAAACCTACAAGAAAGGTCGGGGCGAAGAAGTTTCAGAGGAAAACGTGAAAGTGCAAGAGGAAGTCGAATGTCTCGTTGGAAAGGACGAATTCCTCGATAAAGGTGTATATCTTAGTGTGGAAAATCTCAAGGATTTCAAGGATCAGAGAACACTGATACTCTATTCAGGTGATGAATCAGTCAAAACCGCAATTAATCTGACAGAAGTTACAGATCGTGTTGTGCTTCTTACACCGGACGATACTCTTGTAATCAGTCCCGAACTCGCAGAGAATCTGGCAAGCTCAAGTGTAAAGGTCTTGTATCAATCAAGACTCTTGGAAGTTCGTGGTGAGTTTGAAGTTGAGAGAGTACTGATTAAGAATCTAGATGAAGATGAAGATTACGAGTTATTCGTGGATGCCGTAGTTATCATCGAATAATGGAATTAGGAAAATAATAAACGGAGTGGATCCGCATTCGAAGATGCAATGTTGGAAATAAGAAACGCAACCAGTGCGGACCAAAAACTCCTCGAGGACATGTATCTCACCGAAGTCGAAGAACACAAAGAAAGAGCAGCAACTTTCGCAAGCGACTTGATACACCATTTCAAAACAATGCTAGCTCTGCAAGATAACGAACTCTGTGGTACATTGACTTGGGACACCAGGGGAGGATATGACGACGGTGTTGTCGAACTAGTAAGTATTGGAGTCAATAAAGCATACCAAAGGCAGAAAATAGCAACGCGCCTTGTTGACACCTTTGTTAAAGAAGCCTCGAAGTTTTATTCTGATAGAGGGTATGATTTGAGGGTTATCATCCTATTTATGGAAAAGCAAAATGAGATTGCACGTAAGTTCTACAAGGAGAATGGATTTACAGAAAGCGCAATAATTCCCCATCTATATCCTCATGATGATGGAGTAATTTGGACTAAGCATCTCTAGTATGGAGTATATTGGACAGATAATAGAACAACCAATAAGGGAACTCGGAAGTCGATATGTTATGGTGAATGATGGAGGCATAGGAACCCTCCAAGAGAGGTCTCTCCATGCTGCAATTAAAGAGCTATATGAGGGCTCTGGGAGTCAGTTTGAAGTCAATGTCGATGGATACATAATTGATGTGGTCAAGGATGACCTATTGATAGAAATACAGACTAGTAGTTTCTCTGCAATAAAGGACAAGCTGTTCAAACTAATGAAAGACCACCGTGTTAGACTTGTACATCCTATAGCTGCTGAGAGATGGATTCTACGACAAAGCCCAGATGGTAAGAACGATGTTAGTAGACGACGCTCCCCAAAAAGGAAGGATTTTGCAAATATCTTCGAAGAACTGGTGAGTATACCCACTTTCCTCATTCACTCCAATTTCTCGCTTGAGATCATCCTCACTAAGGAGGAGGAGATTCGCAGAAAAGATGGAAAGGGTAGTTGGAGAAGAAGGGGATGGTCTAGTATTGATAGAAGACTGATTGAGATCGTTGATAGGCGCGTCTATCACGAACCCAAGGATTTCTTGCATCTCATACCTGATTCTCTGGAACGTCCATTTACAACAAGCCAGCTTGCTGAGATAACAGGAATTCCAAGACGAATAGCTCAGAAGATGACCTATTGTCTGAGAAAGATGGATGTATTGAGAACTGCAGGGAAAAAAGGAAATGCGATTCTCTATGTGACTTGAGATACACAAAGAATTACTTTATTGACAATCCTTATTATGAAGCATGTGAATTGAAGGCAAGGCGTCCTAAGCCATATGTGGTGATTGTGACACTTTTGGCTTTTCAATCCGCTGTGTACCGGTGATCAGAATGAGTCTACCTATTAATCTAACAAAGAGCACATTGATTGTCTTAGATAAGTTAGCTCAGGATGGCCCAATGTGTCCACAGGAGATTGCGTCAAAAAGTGGGCTAGCCATGAGGACTGTCACATTAGCTCTGAAGACATTACAGTCTGGTAACTTTTGTAAAAAAGTACCGAATCTTATGGATATGAGAAAACCACTATATCATGTAGATCACGAACGAATTATGGAACTTCAGAGACACGCTGAGATCTGGAGAAGTCTTGCGAATCTAAGAGTCACTCGATAGTCTTGTAGGATTGCAGTTTTCGTTATGGCAAATTTAGATGCAGCCTTTCTAATTAGAGAAACAACCTTTTAGAACGGCGTGCATAACTGCTCCACGTGCCACATCTAAATCAGGTAGACCAGTTAGTAGTTCCTGACAAATTTTCATGGCGGGAAGGCTCGCAGTAGGTGGAATGTTACACGCTTCTTCCTCAGATGTGATATCGACTATACTGACCACATCCTGTGAAAGGCCAAAATCAGAAATGACTGAATATAGAATTTCAAGAGCAGCATTACATAGAATACATTTTGGGCTAGTATACAGAATGATACAGCTACACTGACCGCATGCGCATTCTTTGATAGGAACTGATAGGGATGCTGATTCTATTCTTATCGTCATTTCTTATCAGTAAAAAGATAACAATTTCTGAATATAACCAGTATTGAGAAATAGACCCAGATTATAATGAGCCTATTCATGGTCTAGTATCATTCTAACAAGGGTCTGTTGTTGTATTCAGTAAATATACGATGCTATTCAATGGCATCAATAATGTCCATATACTCAAATAACTCTGCGACTTAACAAATGGCCAATATATCTGGGTATTATATAAGACCAGTCAGAAGTTAATGGGCATTGCTAGAAAGATAAAACAAGTTACATTGTTGGTTCTTCGGGGATGATAATGATAGCAATGAGATATGCAAGTATACCAGCCCCATAGACAAGAGAGAAGACAATCCAGATTAATCGAATTAGAGTAGGATCTACATTCAGATAATTACCTAGACCCCCACATACTCCAAAGAGAACTTTATTGGTACGGGATCGATACACACGGTTCTCTCCACCAGGCCCGGATGCAAATGGTATTTCCGCCATATTGTCTCGTTTCTCATTGAGTCTGTGAAACATATTAAACATTTGGAGAATAATCCTCAGCAAAGGAACTTCTAAAACTTTAACATGCACGGATGATGATTTTAGCAAATGACCTCGAAGAACCTAATCAAAGCATTGCCAAAGATTGAACTTCATCTGCACATCCTAGGCTCGATTCGTCCTGAAACCTTGCTCTCTATAATTGAAACCGATAACATCGAATCAGCATACAACAATAAAGATGACATTGTCAAGCGTTTCGAATATTCAGACTTTATGAACTTCATCCAGTGCTATATGGAGATAGTTGACTATATTATTGATGAAAGACACTTTGAACGCATCACATATGAGATGCTGGAGAATTGTGCAAGATGCAACACGAAATATGTTGAGGCGAGTTTCTCCCCAATGGATCACATATCCAAGGGATTGCAGTTTAACAAAATGCTGAACGCCATCAGAAGAGGCATTAAGAATGCAAAACGTGACTTTGGTTTAGAAGCTGATATTAGAATAGATATAGTACGAACATCAACCATTGAAGAGGCAATGAGCATTTTGGACTATATTGCTGAAGATCCAAATAATATCGTATCCATTGACCTCGGAGGAAATGAGAAGATGTATCCTCCAAAAAGATTTGCAGATGTCTACAGACGCGCAGCTAAGATGGGGCTTCATCGAGTTGCTCATGCAGGAGAAGCAGCGGGACCTGAGTCAATCTGGGAAGCAATACAATATCTAAACGTCGAACGAATAGGCCATGGTGTATCTGCTCAACAAGATCCCAATCTGATAGAATATCTAAAGCAGAAGAGAATTGGAATTGAGATGTGTCCTGTGAGTAATTTGCGAACTGGCGCAGTGCATTCAATTAAGGAACATCCAATAAGAGATTTCTTCGATAAAGGACTGCTTGTTTCAGTGAATAGTGATGATCCTTCACTATTCCATACCGATATGAATTATGAGTTCATTCAGTTGCATCAGGAGTTAGGATTTTCTGTTGATGAACTTTTCAAGATATCATTGGACAGCATTCAATCTTCATTCCTAGATCCTAAAATAAAGGACCAGCTAAGGCGTTCATTCACAAGAGAGTACACTAGCCTTGTTGAATGATACATGCTACTGAAGATCAGTTGATTCAGGTTCTCCTTGTCGAGTCTGTTGTATAGGTGATTTCTCTTTGATAAAGCGCTCTCTAATGAGCTTTCCAATTATACCACCAAGCACTGCGAAGACAAATGAAATTAGATAGATGATTGGAGCGACGACAAGCATTACGATTAGATAGATAAAGCCCATAAGGAAGACCTCAACAATAGTCCCTTCCAATTGCCATGAGAACATTCCTCGCAAGGAGTATAGAAAGACTAACAGGAAAAGCCCAAAGAAATCTTGACCTTCTGCTAACAGTCCTGCAAAAATAAGCGGCGCAAGAAGTACGCCAAGGAGAATTCCAAGAACCCAAGAGAGAAAGGTACTCAGAAGGGCATCACCTACATTTCCTGCGAAGATTCCAATAATTATAGCTATGATGAAGATAACAGGAATAGGCCCACAGATGAGTGTCAACCATCCAAATAGCAAATCAGAGAGAAAAATAAGAGAACCAGCTACGATTGCAACAATTAATTCCCATTTAACCACGTCTTCAACCTCCCTAACTCTATAGATTTGTAATCTATAGAAGGTTGATAGTATATTTTAGACATATTCTCTTATCAATTAGATGTTCTTTGAGAATCATCGGCCAGAGTAGTTATATCAAACGATTGGCTAAAAACAAAGCTAGCAATTTTAAAAAGGTCATACAATATGAGTTCGAGAATTGATAGGCTACAAGAGATACATGAGAGTATTTCTAGAAATCCATCTTCCACTCCAAAGGAAGTGCGCAAGGAATTTTGGAAAATGGTTCGGGAGATAAAGAGAGAAGTATCTCCAAATGAAAAAGAGATAGTGGTTGCTGCTGAGATTCGAGAGATGCTTTTTGAAGCAGAAAGAGGCAGAACCTTTGCATTAGGACCATCCTTGTCGATTGAAGGGCTTCTAGGTCTCTTATCACTCTGGGGCTATATCTGGACTCTAGGATTTCATTTGGATTGGATGAATCTACTCGCATGGACTATTTCGGACTGGACGATCTTTGGAGTTCGATTTCTTTTCGTCTTCGGAGTAGTAGCCTTTCTCTATCCATTTGGTCGTTTCATTGCCGGAAAGTGGACTGGAATCAAGATTCTTGGTATGTGTCGAGATCAATATTATGAACCAACGTTGAAGATTGATTATATGACATTTCTCAAAGCTCCAGCATCGAAACGTAAATGGTTCTTCTTTTTTGCTGGAATTTGGACAGTAATTACTACGTTATGGCTTGGCGTAATAGGACTCATATTAGACTTAGATCTAACTCCATTCATCCCTGGAATTCTTCTGATTCTCTTTGAGGGCAGAGTCATTCAAAGCGGCAATGCCAAAGCCACCGGTGGCGAGATGGGACACTATAATCGAGAGAAACGTATTGAACACGACTGGCTGAAGAATAAAGAAGATTCCTAAAACGGAGTAACTCGATTCTTTTTAGCACGACTGTTACTGGATGCAATGGAGGTTAGTCACCAGATTTGTGACTAACCATGTATACTATCTTCTCCGTCGTAGTAGTATCATTAGGATGAGTAGCAGACCTACTGTGGCTCCAATCACTACTGTCAAGTTGTCAAGAATGAGATCAACAAGACCCCGAGATGTTGTGGTTGTAGTTGTTGTGGTAGATTGTCCCTGAGTAACAAAGAAATAGTCAGATGATTGGGCAACATTTCCTGCATTATCAGTGGCTTTTACATGAAATCTTGCAGTCAATCCAACAGGAACTGGAGAAATGGTTCCAGTATATTGTCCAGCACTACCAGTCATGGTAATTGTATTGACTGTGACCCAATTATCGAAAGAAACCTCAAGGACTACGGAAGCAAGTCCCGAAGCTCCTGAGGGTTCAGAAACACTAGCATTTACCTCCACAAACATATTATCATAGACGATTGTTGTCATGTTGTTTGTGACTCCAGTTAGAATCGGGATCACTCGGTCATCAACTACGTAGGAGTAGGAAAAGTCCAGACTTGTGATGGCACTTGCATTTCTTGCTTTAATTATGTAATCAATGTCAGTACCAAAGCTGTGAGTGGGTATTGTACTTGAATAAATACCTCCGGACAGTGTCATATTGAGTTGACTCTGACTTGACCAGCTGCTATTTGTCCACCAGATTTCTACAAAATCTGTGTTTGTGATATTTGCTGTTATTGACACCGAATCCGAATATTGAGGACTATCTGGAGTCCTATCAATATCATTGATTCTAGGCAGTTTTCGTGTTTCTTCAATTGCCCTACTGATATTGAGCTTTCCAAAACCCCAGTTTGTATTAGCCGCTCCAGGCCATGGTGTGAGAATTCCAGTGTATCCATCTGTATAGGCTGAAGCTTCGATGATGAACTTAGCAAGAGACCCGCAGTCATTGTTCAATTGAAGCATCAGGGCAATTGCTCCAGCAACATGAGGGCCTGCTGCAGATGTGCCGCTGAAGAGCTGAAATCCACCAAACATTGGATAGAGAGGCAGACCACCTACACCAGTCATCCAACTTGCCCAAGCAGAATCACTGGACCATGGGGATACTATATCCCAGCCTCCGGGAGCAGATATTGACATCTTTGGATTATTATCGACTCGCGGCCCCATTGAGCTATACGGAGCAAGCCAACCATAGCCAGGAGACCAGAGATTTCTAGACATATATGATGCAACAGATATTGCTTGGTCTGCGGTGGATGGCCAAGTTATTGTGCATAGGTCGTTGAGTCCATGTGCTGGATTCCACTGAGCTCCACCACTCCAGCCTGTGACATCATCTGAGATATAGAAGTTGTAACTGGCTGCGTTAGGATTCATTATATTTATTGTCCAAAACTGAGTGTCCATTATGGTTCCGCGAATGTCGATGGCAAGCATAAAGGTTGCTCGAGTTGAACTTGAAACAAATGAGTCAATTGTTACATTTGGAGATACTGGAGAGCTTTGCCAGTTGTCATACCCAACACCGGGATTTAGTGAATGCACAATTGATCCTGTTGAGGTGGGTTCCACAATTGTGATTTGAGATTGACTCATATCTTTGGTACACAGAACTGTGATGTATAATTCATTCGCATTTAGACCAGTTGGAACAACAAATTGTGTTGGAAAGGCAATAGTCGCAAATCCTGTTTGCTGAACATGTCGTGCGGCTCCTCCAAGATTTCCAGCAGGGACAACAACAGGAATCCCGCTCTGAGTCAAAGTGTTAATCATTATCTCAACATTGCTTGAACCATCGAGGTATAAGTAGCTCCATGCACCTATCTCAATGAGGATTACATCTGCACCGTAATCTCGGGCTAGAATCAATCCTTCTTCGACAGTGAGGCTATTGGTACCAAAGATATCGATGGCTAATAGATCAGCATCAGGTGCAATCCCGACAAACTTACGATAACCAAGTTGTCCGCCATTGAGAATACCAGCTACACCAGTGCCATGACCATCTGTATCGTAATGGGTACTTGATGTGAGATTTACACCTCGTTCCCACACGTCGACAGATATCAAGTTCTTCTCAATGATGTACTTTGTCTTTGGTGTCATAAGAGCAACAAGATTCTCACCTACGTTTAGGATATTGTTGCCATTCGTGTCAGCTACAACAAAGAATGTGTCACCATCATCAATACTGCCTATAGAAGTGCCATTATCTAACCAAATCCAATCAATATCAACATCAAAATTGCCATTATTGTTCGTGTCGATTGTGTATAGTGTTTCATTGGCACTTATTGTGAAGTCGTTGTTGAATTCAATACCATCGGTTCCATTATCGAACTGGGAATTAGTATTACTGTCAGTCCAAGCGTAGAGACCTCCATCTGCGTGGAAGAAGTCAGGATGACGCCATTGAATTCCAGTGTCTAAATCTGCAATAAGAATGTCTTTTCCTGTCAATGTTCGCTGTTGAAGGTCTTTCATTGTCCATGCAATATCAGAATAGGTTTCAACCACTGAAACATCACGCGTGGACTCGAGATTCTTAGTTCGAAGAGGCTCAGCATTTCTGTAGAGTGGATTCTTAGTGATTGCATTGAGAGCTTCCTGTGTAACCTCAACAAGATACACAGTACCGATATGCCGGGGTGACATTCCAAATGAAACGCCTATAGACTCGAACTGGTCAATTTCATTGCGAGTCAATTCTCGTTCAAATGATATAGTCACTCGTTGTCGAGAGTCTTCATCCAGAGATGTCAGTGTCAGTGGAACAGGACTTGTCTCTATGGTCTCTAGAACTTCATTAGTAGTAGTATTGCAGAATGGAATCTGACCGATTCCTAACATTATGATTATTACAAAGATAGCAAGCAATCCTCTGGGCGGCATAGCACTCCCTCTATTGCGCGATGATATCTCAATCACTTCTAGACTAATAAGTTCATTTTGAATTTCCTTTGTAACAGATTGTTGTACAAGATTAACATAAATCTCATAGAATTTTCAATAGTGAGATATCAGTAGGAAAAAACATCATCTCAAGATGTTAGAGAGATGAATCGTATTTTAGAAATTGGTCTATTTGTTTTGAACATTATAGCATTGTTAATAATCTGGTTTCCAATATTCGTGACCCAACCTCATACTTTTGAGGGATATGTTGTATTCGGTCTAAGAATTGGGTTAGCCATACTTGTTCTAAGTCGAGATTTTGCCATTCTAGGAAAGGGACTAGTCAGAAGACTTGTAAAAAAAAAACAACCTATTAACAACACATTTAGAAGAGCTTATTGTTTAGATAATCATGAGGGGAATTTGTAGGTGAAGCCACTAGGTCTGCTTTTTCTCTTTTTAAATACTGCATGTGGAATAATATACATAGTAACTGCTTTGATAGATCTCGACTTCTATTGGTTATTATTCATCAATCCTGTCGCCCTTTGTTTTGGATTTCTAATAGTCGGATTTATCGTTCAAAGAAAGATAATTTTCCCAAAATATAGCAAATCAGGTAAATCAGATATTCAAATACCAGAGATTAATCTACAACTTAGTTGCCTTCTCTTTATTTTCAATATCATCATGTTCATTCTCATCTGGTTTCCATTTCCAGGTCTCTTGCTTCCGTCCTTCCTTGAACAACATCGAGCATCTATGTATATGTCTCCAGCTCTGGTTTTCTACTTCGATTTTGAAGAACTTGGAAGGGAATTGGCAAATAGTATTGGAAGACGATCCTATCCGATGCAGAATCGAGGGGATGCCCTATTGATAAGCTAATGCAAATTGAGAAACTGATGGATATCGATTTTTTTACACTATGGTATCTAAGGCAGATAATAGGTCCTGTAATAGATCAGCGGCATCCTCAATTCCGACGGAGAGCCGAACAGTCGATTCTGCAATATCCATCTCTCGTAGAGCCTTTTCACCAAGTCCATAATGGGTTGTTAAAGCAGGAATACTTGCCAGACTCTCGACACCACCAAGAGATACTGCATTCAGAAATACTTGAAGGGAGTCGACAAACTTACCGGTTTTTTCCAAATCAGTATCCAATTCAATTGATAACATGCCACCATATCCATGCATTTGTTTTTTGGCGACAGCATGATGTGGATGACTTGGGAGACCTGGATAGTGCACTTTCCTGATTCGTTGGTCTTTTTTGAGTCGCTCAGCCAAGTATTTTGCATTGAAATTATGTCGTTCCATTCTGACGCTTAAGGTCTTTATTCCTCGGTCTAAAAGAAATGAAGCGAAGGGATCCATAGTACCACCCAAGAGTTTGGCGGCACTCCGTACATTAGCCATTATCTCTCTAGAGCCAGAGATAGTCCCTGCTACAATGTCACTATGGCCGCCAAGATATTTTGTTGCGCTGTGCATCACAAGATCAATACCGAGTTTATGCGGTGTCTGGTTTATTGGAGAACCAAAAGTACTGTCAATCATACTTATTGTGTTGGTTGCATTAGCGGCGTCAGCTATTTCTCTGATGTCAACTATCTTTAGAGTCGGATTCGTAGGGGTCTCGAAGAAGCACAGTTTGTATTTGTCTCCAGAGTCCGCAAGATGATCGACCAGCTCATCAGTATCAACATATTCCACTTGAATCCCGTTATGAGGAAGCATCTTGTTGAAGAGCTGGACGGTTCCACCATAAATTGAATCACTCGATAAGATTCTCTCTCCACCCTTTACAAGACCTAGAACAGCTGACGATATGGCAGCCATCCCTGAAGCCAAGATGTGAGTGTCTTCAGTTCCCTCAAGCGCACTGATCTTTTCCTCTACACTCTTAGTCGTCGGATTACTCCACCGGGTGTAGACATGCCCACCAGACTTTCCCTGCACTGAGTCAAGCATCTGCTGCTGATTCTCAAACACAAATGTGGATGTCTGAACAATTGGGACAACTGCGGGACCTGAAGTTTGCGCGTGTGTTCCTTGGACACAGACTGTGGAAGGATGCCGCTTTGTGTGACTCACTGATATCTCTCCAAATCATTTCAGAGAGAAACGATGCTTTCACTTATAGATGAGTAGAAACGTGCAAAGTTTGATGCTACGTAAAGTGTATTCTTGTGCTTGTCAAGGAATTTCTATTCATCTAAAGAAATCATAGGACTCAATTTTGAAAGTGGATCTAATGTGTATCCGTATTGATTGAGTAACTCTGTTTCTTGGTAGAATTGAATGATGAGAAGATGTCTGGAGCTATCTCCACTGGCAATTCAATACGTTATTGAACAAAGTATTAAGACAATATTGCTATATGATGTCTGAGAGGGTGAGATTGTGCTCAAATCTAAGAGAAGAGCTGTGCTTCTCGTGTTGGTTCTTGCCATTAGCCTTCTGCTGGTTATGCAATTTCAATCGATGTCTATTGTCTTTCTTGAATGGGAGGTTGAACCGGGAGATCTCATTCAGTTCAATGTCACTGCAAGTGTGGAAAGGGATGAAACTTGGAGCCGCATACCCCCTAGATGGATGCATCTGAATAACACTACAGTCATTGCTAATGTGACTAACCTTCCGTCACTATACATCTTGTATACATCAGGGAGATTCATTAGTGAGGTTGTTAGTCCACTGAAAGTTTCATGCTTTTTCGAGAATGGAACAGATCTATCAGAAGAAGACCAGTTCATTGAATCGCTTATCTCAATGGCATTGTTTCCCAATGGTTCATGGAATGAACTGGATTTATTATTTGCAGATGAATACGAGGGAGACCGATTCAGAATATATACCCCAGACTATCGCTGGATAGCATATCTTAATGGAAACGAGTTCTATTTCTCCTATACTGGGATTTCGTGGCACTCTACTATAGGATGGAGTGCTAGAATTGATACAGCAACTGGTATTCCAGTGTTCATAGTAAAATATGATGGATATCATGATGCTGGCTTCTACAGTGATAGAATTGAACTACGTCTTAGTGCAGATGCGGTCGACTTGAAATTTCAATTCTTAGAAAATAACACTCTAAAATCTAGAAATCAGGAGAACACAATATTTGAAGGGTTGAATGAATCGCAACGACCTAGACGAGATAGTATATCTATGTCAATCAAGTAACTCTTGTTTCTTGATTGGATTGGATGTATTCTGCATTTGTGAATAAATGATTCATGAAAGATGTGTAGTCAAACACTCAGAAAAAACGAGTGAAGACGATATTACTAGATTGGCCAGTTCGATTATTGGTGTACTGCGTTGAAATATGGAGTCTATATCTCTAACTTCGCACTTCAAGGAGATCCCAACAAATTCCTTGAATTAGCAGTAGCTGCTGAAGATGCAAAGTGGGATGGTTTCTTTATGTGGGACCACAATTATGCGGGAAAGGATGAATTGATTGCAGATCCATGGATCACACTTGCAGCCATCGCAGCACGCACTGAAAAGATTCGAATTGGTACAACAGTGACTCCTTTACCAAGACGGCGCCCGGAGAAGGTAGCACGGGAGGTTACTACTTTAGATATTCTTTCTAAGGGGCAGTTTGTTTTAGGAGTTGGACTAGGAGGCTCGTCTGAGAATGATTATAGAAAGTTTGGAGAAGATGTTAATCTCAAAGAACGAGCTGAGAGATTAGACGAGTCCTTAGCCATTCTTGAGGGGCTTTGGTCTGGTAGACCTTTATCATTCTCTGGGAAGCACTACAAGATTGATGAGGTCACGTTCAATCCACGTCCTATTCAGCGACCACGGGTACCGATATGGTGTGCAGGTACCTGGCCAATAAAAGCTCCATTTAGAAGAGCAGCAAGGTACGATGGTGTGTTTCCTCTAAGTATGAGTGAGGATATGTCTCTAGAGGAATACTCCGATGTAGTAAACTATGTCAAGAAGCATCGAGAATCCATGAAGGATTATGATGTCGTGATTATGGGGACAACTGCTGGTGGTCCTGAAAAACCATCATGGATTGATGAATCCGAAGCTCTTGGGTGCACTTGGTATGTCGAGGTCATGATGGGAGATCATTTTGACAAGTTCTTGGAAAGAATTGTAGAAGGGCCCTTCTGAAAAAACCTACAGTGAATATCTGTGTCTATCAAGGAACTCCTGTTTCTTTGCAGGGTTGAAGCTGCTCAAACTCTGTAAATATCCAGTTATTCTGCTGAAAATTTCAACACCTACATGACCACACCGAGGACATGGAATTTTGGTAAGATCATCAACGGAGGAGAATGATACACGCTTCCAATCAATGCCAGCCTGATAGTTACAGACGCCACACTGCATCACATCTTTTGTGAAGCTCCAATACGAATTGAGGGTCTCTGTGGCAATCTTCTTTGTGAGTTCCCAAAGGGCATCGGGGTCGGGATTCGCTTCACCCAGATAGACATGAGTGAGAGCACCACCATCCATGTAGGGATGGAACATACCTTCCTTCTTGATACGTTGACTCAAAGGTAGATTCGCACTAACATCTAGCGTTGTACTGTTAGTGTAATAGACATTCGAACCATCCCCCTTGAGGTATTTTCTCATACCAGGATATGCTTTGTAGTCTTTGACAGCAAGACGGCCTGCGGCACTTTCAGCAGGAGTACGTGTAACACCAAAATGGAGACCGGTTTCCTCTTGAAACTCAGTTGCCTTTGCTTTCAGGTGCTTGAGAACCTTGATGCCAAAACGAGTACCTTCTGGTTCGTGAAGATGTTGACCAGTCAAGACCTCAGCCATTTCATCGAAACCCACTGTACCAAGTAAGAACTCTCGACTATTCATGTCAATCAGTGGTTCACCATTGGGTTTTGGTTGAGTGTAGAATGGAACACTACCACTGGCAATGAGCTTGTCCATGAGACGTTTCTTTTCGAGGATGACCTGTTTAGATAGTTCGACATACTCATCAATCTTCTCAAAGAAATGATCCTCATCTGTACGCCCTAACCAGGCGGCACGACCAAAGTTTGGTGTGACCATCTGCGAGGCTCCAAAGACCATGTTCCCTGAGAGGAACTCATCCAACTCCTCCTGAGTACTTGCAGTCCAGAGGTGTGAACAGCAACTACTACAACCAGCTTCAATCTTTGAGCGCCAGTTCAGATAATTCTCGAAATAGGGAGAGCCATGTTTTGCGGTCAGTTCAGCCACAAGTCGCCAAGAGTCATCGAACTCAGGACCCATGAACTCCTTTCGAAGGACAATGTTTGGTTTAGGAAATCCGAATCCTTTGCCCTTCGCATCACCTTTGATCATGACTTCCATAAAGGCATTGAAGAACAGTCGTGCTTCTTCCTCATAGTCCCCATAGGTGACCTCAGTCTCTTTGCCTCCGGGTAGGACTGCTGGAACATTTCTCATAATCTTGGGTATTCCAGGGGTTAGGTCAACACTGCTAAAGATCACCTGCCCACCACGAGCGACATACTGCTGTGTGAGGGTAAAGATAAGCTGTTGAGCAGCCTGCTTGATCTTCTTGTAGGGAAGACCTCGCATGAAGGGAGCGAGAAATGTATTGAAATAGAAATAGCCTTGGCCGCCAGCAAAGGAGCTTTGAGCAGCCGCAAGCCAGATTGCAGAGTGATTCACAGCTACTGAAAGATGCTGAGCAGGACCTGCTGCACTAGAGTGCATGCCTCCAAGACCATCAGGTGCAATTCCTAATTTCAGAACCTGCCGCATATCCCAGGTAGCACAATAATCACGAGTTGAGAAGTACTCTCGGTCCTTAATGTAAATGTCACCCTTCAAATGCGCATCTGCAAGGTGCGATGGTATTGAGAGGTATGTGTGTTGCTCCATGACTTGATCATGAACAAGCTTTGCGATAGTTTCAGGATTGCGCATGAGGTTTGCATTGGATGTGTGATCCCCGGGATTGTTGATCAGTAAGCCGAGATCATACATTGGAATTCCTACTCGGGTATAGAGAATTCTTTCCTTCTCAAAACCCATCTCAGCCAAGACACTATTACACATCTCTCTGATGAGGGGGCCTGAGAGGAACTTGATACCAGAGGCAACAATTCGGTCCATTACTTTGACTGCAATTAGATGAGCATCTGCACGAAGGAGGCCAGCTTCTAACACAAGACTATCGATGATCTTCGTTGCATCGAAGGACTCCATCGTACTGCTTGTCGTACGGACCTTTGGCATTTTCCGCTCTCTCATCCGAAGGTCTTCTGAGTCTGTGATGGTACTACGAATGTCGGTCATGCGAAATCTTGAACCTCCCTTCTAATTGTTTCGACCTCTGGCACATTTCCACTATAGAGCAATTTCATGTTACCATTGTTTTCGATTATGATCGCTGGAGTGCTAGCTATGAAGATCTGATGTTCCAAGAGTTTGTACTCAAAATCCGAGTCCATCTTGTGAAGGTCAACTGTCTGGACTTGTATGTTAGAATACTTGAAAGCTTCATCGACCACAGCTTTTGCTGCAGGACAGTTTACACAGCCCTCTTGTGTGAACAGGTATAGAATCGGTGTCGTAGCTAATCCTCCCGGCGTATGAGTCTTGTTCTCCCTCCCGGCGTGAAGGGGTAAATGAATATCTGTCCGAGGCAAAATAAAAGGATTGTCGCGCCTGTATTTGGCCTCTCGTTAGATTCTAGGCCAACCGGGGGAGAACGGGTTTCTATCATGAGCCTCAGTTGTCAAGACCTTTGCAGACTACTTAAGGTCATACAAATATCGATGTGATTTACAATGTTAAGATGCAAACTTTTGCAGTTCTCCCCTAATTCTATGAAACAATCAGCTAGTAAATCGCACCAAGATGTTGGACATTTGAACTCACCATTTGGCGCGAAATGGTAATCAGAAAAACAGGCTCTTTTGATGCACCAAGACTGAGGCAAAAGCTAGAATAAGGTGAGAAAGGGACAGTCATTCGAATTAGGTGAATGGATATGCCTATGTATCTCAAAGCAAAGACTCCAGAGGAAGGCTGGATACGAGTCATTCGTAAAATCATGGATAGTGGAATGGTCAGAGTAGATGAGAGAGGTAGTAAGACAAAGTGGCTAGATAATGTCATGATTCATATCTGTGATCCCTTTTCTGAACGGGTTAGTAAGAAATATCCATTCAGTGAAACAGTTCTGAAAGAAAAATATGCTACACAACTCCTTAACCCAGATAGGATGAATTTTGATTACACCTATGGAGAACGCCTCAATGCATGGGGCGAGGAAGTAGTCAATCAGATAGATTATGTCATTGCAAAATTAAAAGAGAGCCCAAACTCACGGAGAGCTGTTGCTACAACATGGGATCCTCGCAAAGATACACGGGTTGATGAAGTACCGTGCCTTAACCATTTTGTCTTCATGGTACGTGAGGATAAGCTAGACCTGTCAGTCATGATTCGTTCGAATGATATGTATGGAGCGTGGCCCGCAAATGTCTATGCTCTTGGTGAATTGCTCTCATATGTATCGGAGAAGACAGAGATTGATACTGGGACAATAACAACACTCTCTGTTAATGCACATGTCTACAAGAATGACTGGGATAAGGCTGAACAGGTGTAATCTTAAAAAAAGCCGAGGCATTCATATAGTACTTTAACTTGTTCGGCGCTTATGGTTTCAGAAAGAAACACAAGAACCAAGATTATACTAACGGAGTGAATCAATGATGGATGATATTGACAAGAAGCTTGTGTCAATCCTACAGAGAAATGGTAGAACGAGTCTTTCTCAGATTGGTGAATCTCTGGGAATGTCACACGTTGCAGTGAGTAAAAGATTAGACAAACTTGTCAAATCAGAATTGGTTCAACTAACAGCAGGAATTAACTCCGAGTATTTAGATACAAAAGTGCTGTTCATGGGACTCGAAACAGAGAACATGGAAGTGGCAGAAAAAATACAGAAGAAGTACGAGAATTGTCCCAGACTTCTCATGTTCGCTCCGGTGACTGGTAGATACAATCTCTTTGCTATAATGGTTGCAGAAGATACATGGAGTCTAGAGTCAATTATTGGAACCTGTAGTATGCGCAATGAACCAGGCGTACGGAAGTCAGAGAGTTGGTTTGGAAATGCGCCACTTATTCCAAAATACCTTCCAATAGACTTGGCACCTAGACCATCAGGTGACACAGTAGCCCCTTGCAAGATGGATTGTGGAACATGTAAAAGGTACGTATCGGACAAATGTGTTGGTTGTCCAAATACTACTACCTACAAGGGAGCGCTCTGGGTTGCCCCAACGGTTCCAAAGACCAAAAAACGTAGAAAGGATAAGAGTTAACTCACAATTGATATAGTGCCACCGTGTGAACTTTATGAGCGATGTTTTCATTCACCCATTAGCTGTGGTCGACGATGGCGCTACAATTGGAGAAGGCACTCGCATTTGGCATTTTGCACATGTGAGAGGAACTGCCAAAATTGGAAAAGGCTGTAACATCGGAAAAGATGTGTATATTGATGGCGATGTTGTCATTGGAAACAATGTGAAGATACAAAATGGCGTGTCTGTGTATCATGGAGTCACCATCGAAGATGATGTCTTTTGTGGGCCTCATATGACATTTACCAATGATATGTACCCACGTTCTTTTATACAGGGATGGGAAGTCTTTACCACCCGGGTGAAGAAGGGAGCATCCATTGGGGCGCATGCAACAATCGTTTGTGATGTAACTCTTGGTGAGTACTGCATGGTAGGAAGTGGAGCTGTCGTTACAAGAGATGTTCCAGCCTATGGTCTTGTTGTCGGAAATCCTGCTAGATTGGTCGGATTTGTATGCAAATGTGGTCAACCACTAAAGGATGAAGTGTCAAGATCTGAAACAGCTATCAAAATGAAATGTTCTAAGTGTAATGAGATCATAGAGATACCACGCTCAAGTTACAAGACTAAGGTCAGGTAATTCTAATTGTCCCATCTTTACAAAAAGTTCGTCAAAGAACGAGTTGCTGAATTGGTCACTCAGACAGAGAGAATAAGAAATGTCACAGTCATTGCACATATAGACCATGGAAAGACCACCTTGACAGACTCGCTCATCGCGGAATCAGGACTTCTCTCGAAGGATGTAGCGGCAACTGCAAGACTGCTTGATTATGATATTATCGAACAGCAGAGAGGAATAACAATCAAGGCCTCAGGCATTTCTCTTGTTCATCCATATGAGAAAAAGGATCACCTCATCAACCTGATTGACACGCCAGGACATATCGACTTCTCAAGTCATGTTACAAGAGGATTGAGACTAACTGATGGTGCAATAATAGTAGTGGATGCAATCGAAGGAATAATGGTTCAGACTGAAACTGTAGCAAGACAGGCAATGCAAGAGTTAGTAAGACCAGTACTATTTGTTAACAAGGTAGATAGACTTCTCAAAGAGAAACGCCTCAGTCCGAAGAAGACTGCAAATGAAATTACACGAGTGGTTCGTGAGTTCAATGCTATGCTTGGGAAGTACCTTCCAGATGAGATACTTGAAGAGTGGGAAGTATCATTCAATAAGAGATCACTAAGTGTAGGATCAGCCCTTGATAAATGGGGCTTAGATATTGACACATTGAAAGAACGAACAAAGGGAAGTGAAGCACCATCAGACCTTGGAAATGCGTTTATCGAGATACTTGAAGAGATCAATGAAATATACCGACAGGAGCGAAGGAAGGAACTCATGAACATGTTTCCTGTTGCGCATGTCGTGTTGGACTCTGTTGTGAGAACCGTCCCAAATCCCACAGTTGCTCAAGCCTATAGAATTCCTCTGTTCTGGGCGGGAGATGTAGAAACAACAACAGGTTTAGCTTTAACTGGGTGTGATTCAGCTGGACCATGCGTCTGTCTTGTAGGTGATGTGCAACCAGATAGACACGCAGTTTCAGCGTCTGCGGTCCGTATTTTCTCAGGCACATTGAAACGTGCAGAACCACTAATCAATCTTAGAACAGGAAAGGAACTCAAGTCTCTTCAAATCGGATTATACATGTCAAAGACAAGAGTAGATTTACCAGAGGTCCCAGCAGGCAATCTTGCATTCATAACAGGTCTGAAGGAGATTGCTGTTGGAGATACCCTGGTTAGTAAAGAGAACGAAGGCATGATTCCGATAAGCGGACTACAGTACCCAATGGAACCAGTAGTTACGTACACTGTAGAACCAAAGAACCTCTCTGACCTGAGTACAATTCAAGCGCCAATTGAGCAGTATGTTGTTTCTGATCCAGCTCTTGATTTTGAGGTGAATCCAGAAACAGGAGAGATGCTATTATCGGGAGCTGGGGAGCTTCATGTAGAGATAACTGTAGAGAAACTCGCGAGAATTGGTGTTGACGTGCATCTTGGAAAACCAATGGTGCTACTTAGAGAACAACTTACTGTGAATGGCAAGCCTGTTGAAGAGGGAGATGATGATACTAGTAGTTTCATTGTGGTCGCACGATTGCCTTTAGAGAATGCTCCTCCGGATACACTTGGAAATATAATTGACAAAGATGTGAGCTCCAACTGTTGGCTCATTGATGCCTCAGAAAAAATTGACCAATATGGTGAAGAAACAGAGTGGGTGAAAGAAGCCTTTAGAACATTAATTCGAAGTGGCCCACTCAGGGGAGAAAAGATGAGGCGTCTTTGGATTATCATTGAAAAGGCTAGTCTGAAATATTCGGCTCCAGAAATGTCATGGAGAGAGATAACACAACCACTTCTGGCAGCAGCAAGAAAGAGCGTTCTGAGCGGCGCTCCGACGATTCTGGAGCCTTGGATACGATTGGAAATCAGTGCGCCAGAAGAATATGTGGGAACACTATCCTCGATTTTATCCAAGCGAAAAGGACACATTCTAGAGATTAATTCCGAGAGAACGCTCTACAAGATTGATGCTGACATACCTGTTCGAGAATCATTTGGATTGGCGAACGAGATACGAACATCTACATCAGGTTGGGCAACATGGGGAGCTCGTCCTGGAGGATATAGAAGTCTGGATGACGATGATATTCGCTATGATTGATCATCACATTCGTAAATAGAAACGTCTGTTCATTACGAGACCCATAGGAGCGAGAATTCTTCGGTCTATAAGTGATACAGAATCAATCATCTTCAATGCACGATTGATATTAGAGAACACAGCATTGAGATACGGTTGTGCCTCAACAATTTCTGATTGCTCTACCATCTGCAAGTATGCATTAGCGATTTTGATTAGACCAAGCCAGTCGTCGGAGAGAATAAAGCTGTACTGACTCTCATCGACAACTGGGGGCGTTCCAGTCATCTTAGCTCTGTCAATGTATGCTGCATACTGATTTTCTAGGGTTAAAGAGAATCTCCGTAAGACTTGAGATATCGAGGCAGATGTGGCTTTAATGAACTCAACAGACTCGTTGAATTCCGGTTCAATATTCAACACATCACCAAAGGCAATAGCTGCTTCATACAGACCAGTTGCTAGTTCGGAGTAGTCTTTGTTACTATAGAATGCCCGTATTGTCTGGAGGAGATAGGTCTCTCCAAGCCAGTATTGAGCTAAGAGAGGGTCTACACGTAAGAGTTCATCGTCAACAGCGGGTTGGATTCGTGAACCAAGTTCAAGATTCAACGAATCAAGGTTCATCTTCATAATCGAAAGAGCAGATGTAAGTTTGGCAATGTCTGCAAGATCGCTATCAGAACCTGCCATTTTCTTTGAACGCTCAAGAAGCACGGACCATGACCGCTCTAAATAAGGAACAACTAATGATACACTCTCAATGAAGACTGATGCTTCTGGGGCATCGACGAGCATCCTATCAATATCCTCAAACAAGCGCCTCAGTCTAGGAGGAATTGTGCTTCCGTGTCGTGCGATGAGCCAAACGATATCATAAATCGCAATGGCGATTTCTTCATAGGCACGTCTGTCGGTGGGAAAAAGGGGAATGTACTGGACAAGAATGTCACGGATTGGTTCCTGTGATTCTTCAGAATCAGCTCGTTCAGACAACCGCATCGATGAAAGAGCAAGACCCATTTGAGTTCCAAGGAGTTCGAGATCTGAAACACTCCCCAATTGCCAGTGTTTTTCCCGTATTTTTAATGCTTTCTTGAAAGATTCAATGCCCATACTCCAGAACTCATCAGATTCAGTAGACAGACAGAGCCAACCTATTGTGTTCTCCAAGACAGCAAGTTCTAGCTCGTTATCGGGAAAATCATTGCCAACCTCATGAAGAATACTTCTTGCTTGAGAGAGATACTCGATAGCTTTACTCATACTATCATGATCCGTCATCAGTCCGTAAGCAAAACCTAATCCACATAATGTTCGATAGACATGAGATTGTTGAATTGGATTTCTATTATCAATGGCTTCATAGAGCTTCAAACCTAACTCTAGTTGATCAACAGCCTCCGAAACACCCTCTCGCCAGCCATTGGCTAATATACTAGAACCAATCACAAGATGGGCTATTCCAACTTCGTCTCTGTTGATAAGCCCATTTTTCAGAGCCAAATCATACAACTCAGCCGCTTTGTCACCAATCTTTCGTGCTACTGTGTAAGAAATTGAATCATCACGAGTCTCGTTTACACCAAGTTGTAATGTGACTTCAGCTAGTCGAAGAGTGTCTTTGTTTGTACGTGCTTCTTTCTCTAATTTATTTAGTATATCACGGGCTTGGTCGTAGAGACCCAATTCTGTTAGTACGCAAGCATAGTCAAAGGTTGCTTCAAAGACCAATTCCTTTAGACCAACCTCTCGCGAGATTTCGATAACTCGGTTGAGTAAAAGCTCAGCTCCTTCGAAGAATCCGGATTCAATCAAGATCCAAGCCAAATAATGTACTTCATGAAGTGCAAGAATTGTTGTGCCATTATGCCTACGATCGAAAATGGCATTCAATGTCAAAGATACTTCATCTGTCAGAAATGGAAGGACAGGGCGCAGATTAAGACGAATTGTAGATGTAATTGCTTGAGAGAGTTCGCCAAGAATATCAACAAGTGTAGGCAGAGCCTCTAAATCAGGCAGGAGTTCGCACTCGGAGCGTTTGTGACTGTTTGTATAACGGGTATCGAGAAGAATTAACAATTCGGGAAGTATTCTGTTCTCGTTGAAAGACAACCTCACAATTAACTGGGTCAATTTTGCACTTGCGAGTCCAGGACGCCTCAGAATGATTTCTTCAATCGAGCGAGCGATGTCATACAAAAGTTCTGATTCTTCATTGTTGCGAGTTGTGATGTTTTGAATAGCTGAGAGTCCATCATCGAGTGACAGAGATGCACACAGTACATCTCGCAATGTAGTAAGAAGTATCGATTCCAAAGGACTCTCCTCTCGATAGGGAAAAATCGTTACCGCTTTAAAACTTTCACAGGAAACTATCTTTCAATTATGAAGTCATGCCATTCACGAGAAGTCTCAGTTCCTCTCATCCTTTCCATTCTGACTTGATGCTTTGGGATTGTTCCAGTGTCTTCGATTCTGAATCTTAGTACAGCATCTGCAAGATATGAGAAAGTTGCGTAGGTCTTCTCATCATGTACTCCTTCCTCAAGGACATACATAATGCTGTGTGAACTCTGTGTAATTCTACCACTCAATCTTTGAACTGCGCGTGGCATTGTTACAGGATTTGAATGAAGTATCAAAGTGGAGAGACTATCTATTACAACTCGGGCAACAACTAGTTTGTCAAGAACCTCTGAAAGAACAATGCCAAGCTCACTGATATCATCCACTTTTCCAAGAGACCATGTGGAACCAGTCTTTGGCGCTCCCATCCGCTCGGAATATCCATCAATGAAAACAAACTGACCTGATGCTTCTTGAGATTCTATTGCCCATCCATGTCTACTCATATCATTACGAATGACTCGGGGTGACACATCTGTGGTGACAAAGACAGCAGGGAATCCCTGTTCAATACCCTCAGCAAGAAATGCCTCAGCATATGTGGTCTTTCCAGACCCAAGAGGACCCACGAGCATGTACGAGACCTGTGTCAATTGACCAAACTTAACAAGATCACTGATCATTGGTCTTGCCCTTGCAGGTTCCTGTGTTGATCCTCCAGAGCTGTTCGTCGTCTTCACTTCCTAGTATTTAGCTTCCAGGACTAATTTCGCCAGGCCAGACTCTTATACCTTCGTCTGTGATTCTCATTGAATGTATTCTTGAACTATGCTTCGATCCTCGTAACTTCAGAACCTCGATGGAGCGAGAGCGGGATGTGTCGCTAATCTTCTCGTTGTAAAGAACAATAACGCCAGAAGCTAAAAATGCTTCGATATCAAATACTCCAAGCCCACTATCTTCGGCAGGAATCTCACTTGTTAGCAAGAGTGTGCATCCAGTCCTGGTGATACTTGCAGCTAGCTTGAAAAACTCCTCACGAAGAATATCACGACTTCTGAATTTGTATGCCATAATAGAAAGTGTGTCAAGAACAATTCGTTTTGCATTTATCTTCTTAATATGATTCAAGATTATGGCTTGCAATCCTGAGAGATCGAAGCTCGGAAATTCTCCAACAGTGATAGGAGTAGCCTCCTTTGATGGGGAGAGGTCGACAATTGATATCTTTCCTTCTTTCTCTAGTTTCTCAAGGTCCATGCCAAATCTTAACATATTTCTCTTAATTAGGTGAGGTGGCTCCTCTAAGGTAACAAAGACCCCCGGTTCATTATACTCAGTTACACCTTTGTAGATAAACTGAGTAGCAAGGATACTCTTACCTGTACCAGCCTTGCCTGCAATGAGGATAGTATCGCCTCTCGGAAATCCACCCTCAATCAGTTCATCGAGACCTGGGATGCCAGTCTTTACCCGTTCGATTGAATTCTCGCTCATTAAGACACACTCTTCTTGTTTTTAGTGACCTTCGCACCAAGTACCATCTTCATCAACATCTCAGGCTCAGGAATACCCGTTATTGATATTCCACCAATCATAACTGTGGGTAAGGCAAATATGCCATACTCCTCAGCAGCCTCGGGATTCTCACTGACATTGATGATCACCAGTTTGAAGGTCTCGGCTCCAAAGTCACCTATTGCTTCTCGAATAACTTCCTCAGCTCTAGGACAGAAAGCGCATGTATCAGATTTAAAGAGAACAACCTCGATTCGTTGGTCATCCTCTACCTCTGAATCAGGTTCATGGTCCTCTTTCAAATCATGCGCTCCTAGAGTTGAGGTTCGATGCCCTCAAGTGAAATAGTATTCACTTGAATGTTTTGAGGATATGTATGACATAAAAAGAGCTAGAAGAGGTTGTTCATTTGTACCCCATAAGGCGTCTAATTCGTGTGGTGGCCTTGCCAATGGAACGTGCATGATAGCGGACATCTCGCTGCATGATAGCCCCAATAATGAGAACATCATCACCGCGGGACCCTACTCTCTTGAAGACTGCTTTGCCATCAGCACATCGTAGGCTTATATCACGAATTGTCCCAAGGTAGAGCTCTTTTCGAACACGCTCAGCAACGTCGGCGATCATGCCACACATTGCAGCTACAACGTCTTGGTTTGTGGTTGGAGAAGTTGCTGATGTGACGAGAAGACCATTGCCTCGTGCAAGAACTGAAGCAGTATATCCACCCTCTTTATTCATGGTCTCAAGAATCTTGGGCAGCTCGCGATAATCAGGTCGATCCATTTGGTCTCACCATCATTCCTACAGTGTCATCACGGATTATATGGTTCCCTATTAAATCATCTGAGACTGTCCCTGTGCACAGTAGAGATTTAAATCACGATGCCCTGTTGAGTATATACGGAGTAGTATCTGATGTCTGCTGAGTACCGTTTCAAAATAGTCATGCTTGGCGACGGTGCAGTAGGCAAGACAGCGATGACCACAAGGTTCACTCAAGACTACTTTGATGCGGATTACAAGAGAACGATTGGTGCAGATTTCGCAGTCAAGCGCCTTGAGATTCCTGATATTGATGCACTGGTTACACTGCAATGTTGGGATCTGGCGGGGCAGCCACGATTCGAGTTCGTGCGCCAAGGCTTCTATAGAGGGGCTAGGGGAGGTCTCTTACTCTATGATGTCACTCGACGTCGAACCTTCCTTAATATTGACAATTGGAAAGATGAGACCTTCACGAATGTTGGTAAAGAGATACCTCTTGTTGTTGTTGCCAATAAGGTGGATTTGGAAGAGAGTAGAGCAGTATCAACGAAAGAGGGAAAGGCTTACGCTAAAGAGCATGAATTCCTCTATGTTGAATCAAGTGCACTCACTGGGGAGAATGTGGAAGAAGCGTATGTAAAACTCTGTAAGCGGATGATTAAGGAAGCCAAAGGAACCCCCAGAGAACCTGCATTCTAATCAAGTATCACTTGCTAGTTGTACCTTTCAACAGACCTAGAGCTCGTTTACACTGCCAGACGACATAGAACATTCGTTTTGTCTGAAGGGTCTCTTCGTCATGCTGCGCGGATAAGTTCTCAAACTTCTCAACAAATTCGTCTCTGCGAGAGGGGTCATTTGCTGCTTCAATCTCGGTCAAAAGGTCTTGGAATGGTTTTAGCATTGCAAGCATATCTTCAACATCCCAACGAATGATTGCGCCAGTCCCATCTGCAGTTAGGAATGAGTGTCTTGAAGGGTACCATTCAATACCATCAATCTCACCCATTGTTGAAGCCTCGCCTTTCACGGTAAGTGTTTCCATATCCCAGACATAGAGAGTTCTATCTCCAGAACCTGAGGCAAGATAATGACCATCGGTGCTAAATGCAAGTGCCCGAACCTCGCTCTCATGAGCTTGGAGAATCTGTTCTACCTTCATCGGTTTGTATGAAGCATTCCATAACAACAAGGTCAAATCAGAAGAGCCAGAAACCAATCGAGAACCATCAGGACTAAAACGGACCTCTCTCACCGCAGCTCGATGGTCATCATGTCGAGCGATCATATCACCCGTGGCTACATCCCATTCACAGATGTTGGCATCAACGGAACCTGATACAACACGACTTCCCTGTGGATCCCAATCAACAGTCACTACATAGAATCCGTGACCTTTCATTTGCCTTATTTTTGACCTATTCTCAATGTCCCAGATAATGAGCGTTGTATCACCACTTCCTGAAACAATCTTATCGCCATCAGGGGAGAAGGATAAAGAGAGTACTGGATATGTGTGGCCCTCCAGGGTAGCTATGCATTCAGCAGTACGTATGTCCCAGAGCTTGACAACGCGTTCAACGGTTCCGGTTGCGACAATATCGCCCTTGGGACTGAAAGCTAAAGATGTGCTGAGGAACTCATCCTGCATTCGCTGCATCTCTGTGCAATCTTCTGCCGCATAGAGTCGCACACTCTTATCCTGAAGAGCTGCTGCGAACATTCGCCCGACTTTGTTCATCGCAAAACGGCGGGTTATCTCAGAGCCATGTTCAGCCTGTGGCTTGAGTACTGTTGGTTTCAAGAAGATGTTCTGTTCATCGTTCTCCATGGAGTTCACTCACAAGGCCTGATTGATATGCCGCCGAGCATTAGGTAGCGTAAAAGTCTTGTGAATACCACATTCACATGTAGTATCGTAGCAATGATTAAATGGTGCAAGGAGGGGTGACTTTCCGAGGGTATTCCGTGTCCAAGAAGTCCGATAGAGCACTATCAGAGTCATTGGGTGGAGGAGAAACACTTAGCCGTTTTCGAAAAGCGATAAAGAAGGCATTCAAATCAAGCGATGATAAGATAGAGAGAATGCTTGAGGGTATAACAAGTATTCAAGCTTGTCGTGATGCAGCCTTAACCGGGGATGAAGAACAACGAATCCTAGCTATCTGTAGATTGGGTCAGTATGGAGTCGATGCTTTCGAGTCACTCGAGATTGCACTTGTAGATGAGAATTGGATTGTACGGGCACTTGCAGCTGGAATGTTAACTTATACTCGACGACTTGATGCCATTCCTATCCTAGAGAGATATACCAATGATAATAATGACTATGTCAAAGATACCATTGATTATTGTCTGGAGTGGTTGAAAAAGTATGGGAGAGACATCCCTGAAAGAAACCTCGTTTTGGAACCAAGAGAAAATACTGTAGAATTACTCTTTGATACCGATGGCATTCCACTACGAGAAACGGATGATGTACTCGTCATCAATGATTACGAAACAACACCAGAAACTCTTGAGTACGGAATCACTATCAAGAATGAAGGTAAGAAACCAATCCATGAGGTCACTGTGAAGATACTTGCGTACCCAAGAGATGGTCTAGAACCAGTTGACGAATTAACTCAGGTGATTGAAACAATAGAACCAGGAGACTCAGGCGCACTTATCTTTGGATTCTCAGTAACGCAGGATTGCATCGAGGGTGAAATAATAACATCTGTACAACTAATCGATGACTCAGGCGAGGATCTATCAGCAAAGGCAGGAAACGTCTTTGTCCGTTCATTATTCACACAATACACTCCAGTCGAGATGACTATGGATGAGTTCATTCGTTTGAAATCGGATATGAAACAATGGAACCGAGAGCATGCTATGCTCAGTAGAGCCAGTGAGCTCTTCGAAGTGATGGGCGACCTATTTGAGAGAAAGAATCTTCATGTCTTTCAGAATGAGACCATCGAGAGAGATGGTGCATTCATGGGCGTTATTGCTGGAATAGCAGAAGGCAAGTTCAGTGGAAAATACCTTGGCGTTACAATCACTGTTGTAGGAAATATTGGTGATAAACTCTCTAAGTTAAGAATTGATATCTTTGCAGAAGACCCTGAAATAGAACAGAGTGCTGCGAGTGAACTCTTCGAAACATTACAGACTGATTTAGGACTTATTGAGGATAATAATCTCTAATCTACTAGGTCAGTCCGCCAGCTTCGAGAATCTTAATGGCTAGTTCAAGAAATGCTGCTTCAACATTGGTTCCAGTTTTCGCACTTGTTTCAAGGAAGGATGTAATGACACCGTGACTGGCAATTTTCTCTGCAAGATTCTTACCTTCTTCAGTGGTCACTATGGTCTTCGCCATGACAGGATTATCCTTGAACTGGTCTCGAAGGTCTATCTTATTGGCAATGAGAACAATGGGTATCTTCTTCCCTGCATTGGTCCAGCACTCATCGACCCAGTTCATCAGGTTATCAAAGGACCCCCGCTCCACAGTGGAGTAGACTGCTAGGGCTCCCTGAGCGCCTCTGTAGAAGGTAGAACGTACACTCTTGAAGTGTTCTTGCCCGGCAAGGTCCCAAATTTGTATGCTCACATCATGACCGCCTTCAAGTTGCATCTTTTTGACAGCGAAGTCAGCGCCTATAGTGATCATATAGTTAGCTCTGAAACCTTCTCCCATGTAGGTCCTGCGGAGACTGGTCTTTCCGACGCTTCCGTCTCCCATGAGTACGACCTTGAATAGTGCAGTGACCATTTTACGCACCCTAAATGATGTGGTATCCTCTCTCTGGACACTAAGGCGCTAATTAGTTTTCCAGTATTTGAGTCTATGCCGATTGAATCTAATGCATGATTTTAGTGTGGCAAAAGAATATGAGGAATGGATTATACCACAAAAAGAAGTTTTACCTATGTCTTACACACAACCGCCTCCAATGACAGAAGAAGAGATGGAGTCATTCTTTCAAGAAGCAAAAATTGCACGGTTTTGTAGCTTGAACAAGAATGGGACAATCCATGCAGTTCCAGTCTGGTTCAAATATAGTGATGGCAAGTTCCTCATAGGAGCAGCAGCCAAAAGCCGACGTGTGAGAAATATCAAGAGAAACAAGAATGTTACATTGCTAATAGACATCGAAGCACCACACACACGAGCAGTCATCATCTATGGAGAGGCTGAGATTAAGAGGGATGATATAGAGGATTTGGCAGTTAGAATTTTCGAGAGATATATGCCTCATGACGAGGCAGTAGTATACCAGAGAGGTCTGTTCAAACTCACTACTTGGATTGGTCTGATCGTAACACCAAAGAAAATGACATCATTTGATTATGGAAAAGACACCCAATACCGGGCTGCGACCAAGGATGAATTATAGCGACTTTACTTTCGGGAAACTGTCCCCTTTATTCGCATCCGCTTGGACGTACGGAGTTCACCAGTAAAACCCACAATGAGCGGGGTCACTGTATAATGGCTGGACGAGCCAAGTCCAGATATGACGACTAAGAGGATGCAGCCATGGGACGTACAGTCCGAACATTCAGAGATGGTATCAGGATTGAGGAAACACGCTGGAAAGAGTTCCGGCGCACCCTCAGACCAGCTCAGAGAGAGACCTTCGACAAGATATTCGACCATGCAAGGAGTCTCGCAGACGCTGGAACCATGCTGCCAACCCCGCGTATCACGGAGGTAGTCCTACTATCTGCAGTTCTGAGATTGCAAGAAGAGATTGAGGAGTTAGGGAGAAAGGTTCACAATATAGAGGAGAAGATTGAGGAGAACACCCCCTGATGATGACTGGATGGCTCTTGGATGCCTGTGTGGATCAAGAGAAACACGCATTCACCCTATGGATCAAAACAGATGGGAGAACAAAGGGGTATACCTATCATGGATTCCATCCATCGATTTTTGTGAGTACAGATATAATCAAAAGCAGGGACTGGACAGAAACAGATATTCTACGCACAGTCCTCGAACATCCAGATATTGAAGATGCAATCATCATATCCAAGTACACCAGCGTCTATGATGAGGAGAAGACCCCGGTCCTGCAGGTGTTTACCACCCCAGACGTGATGGATAAAGTTGTAAAAGACCTCGAGCGACTTCCCGGGGCTACTGTGTTCCATGCAGACATAGACCCTGTACAGCAGCTCTTCATAGCCAAAGATCTGTTTGCCTTTGGACGTGTAGAATTTGAACGGAGGGGTGATGAGGTTGTCAAGATTGCGAGCCTTGATAGACGAGAGGATCCAAGGTACGATATTCCAGACCTTGATATGATGGACTTTGAGGTGCTCATCTCCACCGAGCAAATTTTTCCAAGGATGGAAGACAGGATACATCACATAGTAGTCTATCATAGGGATGGAGTAATACACATTGAGGATGAAGATGAGGGAGAGATTCTCCGACGTTTTCAGAGTGCCATCAACGAAATAGATCCTGATGTGATAGTCAGTAGAGGCGGCGATGAGAGCCTCTTTAGATACCTCAGTATACGAGCCAAGGTCAATGGATTACAACTGGTATTATCGCGGGATGGAACCCCGTTACAGGTCATCCATAGAGATGCACAGTCGTTTTGGCAATACAATCAGATTGTCTACAGGTCAGGCACACAGGTCATGTTGAATGGGAGAATACACATCGACCGAGGGAAGACAGGGATGCATTTCTACTCTCCAGTGGGACTGGAAGGAGTGGTGGAGAGCTGTAGACTTGCTCTTGGACGACCACAACGAGTTTCACGTATGACAATTGGAGCAGTGAATGCCTCTGTGCAGTTCTACAATGCCTTCAAGATGGACATCCTAATTCCACCAGTGAAACGCAATCCAGAGTTTCTCAAATCTGTCACAGAGCTCACCGCAATCGATAGAGGTGGTCTCATCTTCCAGCCGCGACCGGATATCTATGAAGATATTGCAGAGTGTGATTTTTCGTCGATGTATCCAACATTGATGGTCACTAGAAATATCAGTCCTGAGACCATCTGTACAAGAACAGACTGTCCATATGATCATGAATATTGCATTCAGATTCCGCAGCAGAGTTTCAGGATCTGCACTCGGAGAAGGGGTATCGTATCAAAGTCACTGGAGCTACTGGTGAATAGACGTAGTGATTTCAAGAGATTAATAGATGAGGGAGAGAACAACAAAAAATACGAGTTCATTCAGAACACTCTGAAGGGTGTTCTGGTATCCTGTTTTGGGTATCTTGGATTCAAGAATGCAAAATTTGGGAGAGTTGAGGCACATACCGCTGTCACAGCTCTCGCGCGGGAGGTCATGCTTGAAACCCAGGAGATTGGAGAAGCAATGGGACTTGAGATGTTGCATGGCATCGTGGACTCGGTCTGGGTACGAACTCAAGATGGCAAAGTCAAGTATGATACCATTGTAGATTTCTGTGAACGAGTAACTGAGAAGACGAACATCAAAATGTCAGCTAAAGGTGTCTACAAGTGGATGGTCATTCCATCTTCGCGTCTGCATCAGTCTATTGCCCCTTTGAATCGGTATTATGGGGTGTATAGAAATGGGGGCATAAAGACTAGGGGAATCGAAACAAGGAGACGAGATACCTGTCTATATGTTGGAGACTGTCAGATGGCAATGATCAAGAAGCTTGCCTGCGCCAACGACAGGGCGGGTTTTATACAACAGATTCCAGATGCATTCAGAGTCTGTGAGAGCTACATAGATCGGCTCTATGAGAATGATGTAGATCTCAGAGACCTCATTCTGAATTCAAATCTGACTAGAGAACCACACGAGTACCGTGCAACATCAAGGGCAGCGGTAGTCGCTCAGCAGCTCGTAAAAGCAGGGAAAGAACTTCACGCTGGACAGAGAGTTCGGTATATCATGACAGATGCTTCCTCAGAGAATCCTCTGCGGCGTGTGAAGGCGTTGGAGCTTTTCGATGAATCGACAAGGTATGATCCAAAAGCATATGCGAATCTCTGTGAGCGCGCATTTGAGAGTTTGATACCTGCGCAGTATCTTGATGACATAAAACATGAGGACCGTGACCAGCTTCTGCTGACTACTCAGTAACTGCATGAGATTGCAATGCAATTCTCGGTTTAAGCTCTCGGACAGGGATTCCTGTTTCGCGTGATACACGCATCATATCATCAGCTTCAGGTTTGATGCTGATTATACTTCCATCAGTAGTGCGCGATACCTTCACACGTACCATGTATTCTTTATCATCAATCTCAAGTCTGCAGACAATTGTCTCACGAGCGGCTTTGAGTCGTTGCCAAGTTGAATATCGAATACCAATGGTACCAAGGTGGCGTATCATGATTTCTGCAATGCTCTTGAGACCTGCCTTGGAAGCAATGACCTTCACAAGAAAACATGGTCGATTTTTCTTCCCAATTGCAGGAATAATGATTACATCATAGGCAAGACCTTCCTCAAGAAGAGTGTCAAAGAGATTGCCTAAGATCTCTCCATCAACGTCGTCAACATTCGTTTCAATGATGATTACTTCATCAGCATTCCATTCATCAAGCACTTCAATCCGGTCCTCAGTCTTTGATTTTGTTTCCTTAGCAGATTTTTCGTCCTTTCTTGGTTCTTGCTTTTGTTCTTCCTTCTTTGTTTCAACAGGTTTCTCATCTTCAGGAATAACAAGATTGCCTACAACAATTCTCATCATATTGGGAACCTTGCCAAGGTCACGAGTACCGAATCCAATTCCTTGATTCTGTTCGACGAACCCATCATATGTATCAACAAATTCCTTAGCAATTGCAGCAATTAGAGCTGCTCCAGTCGGAGTCAAGACTTCGGTTTTTGCATCGCCAGTCTTGAAAGGTATATCATGAGCCACAAGAATCTCAGCAACAGCAGGAACGGGAACCTCAAGATCACCATGTTCTGTCTTAATTGTGCCACTTCCAACTGCAACTCTGGTAGCGAAGAACTCAGCATCTTCCAAGAGCCCAGCTCGTTCTAAGAGGTATGCAGTGCCTACGATGTCCAATACTGTATCAATCGAACCAGTTTCGTGAAGATGTAATTCCTCAATCGGTTTGTTATGTGCTCTACTCTCAGCTTGAAATATGATAGTCAGAGCTTCTTTTGCAATCTCCTTAGCCTTTGGGGATAGTTCGACTTCTTCAGAAACAACATTGAGAACATTCATCATTGATTCTGGATTAAGTCGAATTGTTGGATTTCTCGTGATTTGCAGTTGGCGTCCTGTATATTCAGAGTGGGAGCTAGAAAGAACAGAAAGTCTGAAGGAGGGATCATAAATTAGCAGACTTGCAGCAACTGGTAATAGTACATCATCCTCTCCGATAAGATCAATCAGAGCGGATAGGAACATGTCTCCGGATGCTCCTGCCGTTGCTGCATCAATCAGAACCCGTCGTTTTGCCAAATTCGTTTGTGCTCCTACAAATACTCCGCCGACTTCTTAGTTCATTCGACTGGTACTTTTGTTTCTTTCGAAGATAGACCATTATTCATTTATTGAAAGTCAATCATATTTTATTGTACCTGACTAAATAAGATTGTCAGCTTGTATTACCACGACGCCATTGCTCGAAAATTGCCATGTACATACACTCTGTAGGAGAAATCCACATCTCAGAAGAGTCAAATGACTGGTTAACAAATTCAACAGGCGCATCTCGAATCAGTGCAGCAGGAACAGACTCATCAGATTCGCCCATAACAGCAGTACAAGCAGAGGCAAGATTGTCAGCTATTGCTCTCCTTGTTATTCTGAGTTCATTTCCAAAGAGATCCTTTCGACCACGATCATCAGCAACCGGGCGAAAGCCAGCCACTCCTAATGCCATTCCGATATTCCCGAGACGGAGTGGTTGTGTGCGGCTATCAATAACCATCACTCCAACGTTCTTTCCTGTTCTTCGCTTGATTTCAGATCGTATTCGGTCAGCACTGGAGCGAGAATCCAATGGTAATAGTGATGCGTAGCCAGGTGGAACGTTTGATTTGTCAACTCCAGCATTAGCCATGAGTGTGTTATTCTTGATTGTCAGAACAACATGAGGTATGCCACCAAGAATCTCATCTGCCTCTTGCAAGATCAATTCTGCAACTTCAGGAAGGAGTGTATACTTTTCACCAATCCTAGCAGCTTCATCAGACACCTTGACATCGGAGAGCTTGACAACACGACCTTCAGTTGTTCCCAAGGGAGTTTCTGCAATTGTAAGGATATCGTTTTCCAAGAGTTCAAGACCTGCAGATTGGATTGCATCTAATAGAACATTCAGAATGTTATCTTCTGGGATTATAATACGTGTCTTGATTGGAAATACCTTCAAAGTAACCGCCTAATCATTTCCAGATGGGATGCAAGATAAACAATACTACATAGATGTTCAAGGATACTAGTTATCACGATGTATTTTATTTACTCCTCTTGGATTGGAGTTTCATTCGCTCAGTCATGATACAACGGTCTCCTTTTCTGCCACCCATGGGATTTCTTGTCGTGCCCATTGAATTCATACATCTTGCAGCTACTGCAGCGCCCATTGCTAGGCCATCTTCGACAAAAACAAGCTGATGAGAATCTGTCCATAGGTTTCCGTTATTGAGCTTGAGACCCTCTGAAATCAATCTAGGTTTTTGTCCGGTTATTATAGCTCTACCTGTAAGCCCGAGGGATGTATCATCAAATAGTAGATGTTCAGATTCCGCAATTGCTACAAGCTGCTGAACGATATGAAATTGGAGTCTATCAATGAGTGCAAGGAGGTGCATTTCACTCTGTGATTGTGATACTTCAGCCCCCAACAATTCCAGTTTCTTAAGATTTGCATTAACTCCAATTAGAACCACCCCAGAATCTTCCGCTGCCTTTGGATTGACGGGCACACTACCAAAACGCTTTGCATCATGGGGTACAGGTTTTATTTCGACTAACTTCTGAGCTGCTTCAAGATAACTCTCGTTAATCTGAATAATTTTTGACCGATTAGAATGAGGGATGTCAAGTACACAACCAACATCATGAGGTACAAGACTAGACCCACGGACAATAGCATCAGGTATTGCTCCAGCTAATCCTGCAAAAGAACCAATTGTCTTTGCATAGGGAAATTCATTATCTGTAATCCTACCTGCTAATGTAGTTCCAAAATCGAGTGACATCACGGGATTTCTAAAATCGATATCAGTTCCTTTTACAGCACCTTTTATTCCAGCGGTGACCAATTCGCCTTCCATCTCATTTGCAACTATCTCTGTATTGGTAGGAGGAAGAGATGCAGCAATTGCACCATCAAAGTACACCTTTCTTAGCCAAGTGAAATCACGCAATCCAGGTGGGAGATTATCGACAGTCATCGCTGCAGTCATTTTTCTGGGGGGAATGCCAGCTTTGATACATCCATCAGCAAGTGCTTGAACAATGATTCCTACATCCGAGGGATTCGCAAAACTTGCTGTAACACCTGTCGAACGAACAACAAAATGCAGATCATTCTCCATGTCTATACCAGCGTGAGTGATAACAGAGGTTAAGACATCTGAAACCATTTCTGAAACCGATTCGCGGGTCAATGGGACGCCAAACAGAGTTTCTCCAAAGATCTGTTCATTCTGTAAAGGAGGTCGCACATCACGTGTCATCCTCACTTCTTTTGCAATCTCATAGATCTCAGCAGTCTGAAGGTTTGTGCTGACAAGAATACACTTTGTTGTAGTATTACCAAGTTCTACTGAAGCTACTGTATAGAAAGGTCCCATCCGAAGAGAAGACACCCCAATGGCCTTAGGCTTCAGGATTCTCTGCAAGTCTCGCACCACCAATCATAATAATTTCTTGAAGGGTTGATCAGGTCCAGGTTCTATTCCAAACTCAAGGTAACCAGACTCTGAAACAAAGATATCGCCCATAGCTACAACTGGAAAGACACGCTCACTATTTTCAATAGGTCCATAGAGAACAAAATCAGCTCCCATCATTTGTACGATGAGATTGGATGCGGCATCAGCTGTGAGAAATGCTTCACGGTTTGTTTTCTTGTATTTTCTGAGCCAAGACCAAGAAGATGGTGCATTATGAACACCTGAACCAGTGGGCATGCCATAGAGAGTCTTAGCAACAAAAGTAAAGGCCGCACTGGAGCCAGCGCCTGCACCAAGTGCTGTTATCGCTGTATCTATCAAGGGTTTAGTGATTCCTATGTCATTACAGAGAGCTAGTAGTCCCTTTTCTTGGTCCAATACTGCGTTTTCAAGGACAGCCCGTCTGCCTGCAATTGTTGAATCCTGAGGATTGAACGCAAGTACAATTGCACAGTCATGTCTAATCTCTCCCAGAGCAGCTATCTCTTCCTTTGTTGCAGAGATATTCAGAGAGTTGTAGATTGTCTGATCCAAAAGACCAATTTCCTCGGCGTGTCTTAGACCAGTGATTCTCACCATTGGTTCAGTGGAATCAATAAGAAAGGGAGCATCAGATAAATCAGTGACAAAGTCAATGTACTTGATGATGGCTTCTTCAGACTCTGAGAATATCTGAACCAAAGCGGGATTGCCAGTAGTAACAGACATTTCATCCTGTTTCTCAATTAAGCTCTTAGCAGTATCTTTGTCAAATCTACCCTTCTTTGCATCTTCAACGATTTTATGACCACCATAAAAGATGGTACCAGCTAGAACTGTTGGAGTTTCTCCAAGATTTCCACCAATCTTGACGCCTCCAATATTGTAGATTAATTGCTCCTTTTCAAATACGAACAAGTTTGTTAGGCCTCCTTTCCGATAAGAATTGTTCCGCTTTCGCTTTCTCGAACTTCCACAACAATAGGCGAAGGATGATCGGTAACGTATGAGTGGGACTCGCGTTTCATCACTTGAGATGTTGCATATTCTAGTAAGGTTCCATATTCTGGAAGAATCATAATATTGTCAGTAATACTCACGCGTCGAGATTCGCCTGATGAAGTTTTGAATGCTATCCACATCGCCTGTTCTGTGTAGGTCCCCGGGTTGCGTAATGCTAGCGAGTTGGCTGTGCCAATCAAAGTGTCGGGATTGAGAACATTAATCATATCCA
>JAFGAR010000039.1 GCA_016933575.1 Candidatus Thorarchaeota archaeon | reverse complement strand
CATCGTAGACAGTTGAAAAATTGGTCTATATACCAGTTTATTGGTTAATAAGGGAGGGTGTTTTATGAGAAAGATAGCTTTGGGATTTCTTCTACTGCTCATTCTAGCTGTTCCTTGCACCATGCTCTTCTCGGAAGAGACTGAGATGCCTGTTGTCCAGCCTCCGATGGTTGTCACTACTCTGGGTCAGAGCCCTGGTGCTTTGATGTTCAGATTGGTTTGTATGAGAAATCAGATTGCCTGTGTTCAAGAAGACCTACTTACCGTCGAGAAATTGGTCCAGCTGGTGGAAGGAGAAAACCCACCCAAGACACTGGTCATAACTACCGGAACCAGTTTGAAGGGAATGGGGGCTGCCGGCATCGATATGAATTTCGAAGTGAAACGTGTTGAAGAGCTTATTGCCAAAGCCGAGGAGCTTGGTATGACTATAATTGGCGCTCACATCGAGGGTATGGCACGAAGGGTCGATTCGACAGATGAGAAGTCCATCAGCACCGTGATGCCTAAGTCTGATCTGATTCTTGTGATAGAAGACAGCGATTCAGATGGATTCTTCACAAACTTCTCGAATGAGAACGGAATCCCTCTTGTAAAAGTGAAAGAGTCCTTAGAAATCGGGCTGGCTCTAAAAGAACTGTTTCAAGAGTAGAGCAAAGCAATTATCTACTTATCTGTCGACCTTTAGGTCGATTCTAAAGGGGGAGTGTCCTGGTGTACTTCCACGCTGGTCTGATACTTTTCGTTATAGCAGTTTCGTTTGGAATTGCAAAGGCACTCAAGCTAAGTGTCGAACTGTCGATGCTTGTTGCAGCGCTTGCAGCCGCTATTGTCCATTCGGGAGGAGCGATTCCGGTACGTCATCTTGTGGAAGGCTCCTTCACTTATCTTGATGTCTGTCTGATCTTTATTACCGCAACGTTTTTCATGAACCTGATTAAGGAGTCCGGTGGAGTCGCTTTTCTTGTAAGACGTATTGTCTCGGCCTTTCACAAGAGCAGAGCGCTCTGTCTTTTCTTTCTTACCTTGTTGTTGTTGATTCCAGGCGCCCTTACTGGATCGGGTGCCACCACAGTTCTCACGGTTGGTACACTGGTAGGAACGGTCCTCACCTACATGGGAATATCTGAGAAAAGGGTGGCGGCGATAATCTTTGTTTGTGCTGCGATGAGTGCCGCTGCACCGCCAGTAAATCTCTGGGCAATGATGGCCGCGGCTGGATCTAACATGCCTTACGTGGGTTTCTTCATTCCACTGCTGGTATTGTCGTTAGCCGGTTCTCTATTTGCAATGTTCTTCCTTGGGGGAAAGGGTAAGAAAGTAGAACTGGGTGAAGCTCTTAAGCAACTTCCTGAACCACCTGCTAAGATGAACTGGATAAGGGTAGGAATGCCATTTGTCGTTCTCATATTCCTGATAATGGCCGGAAGAATTTGGCCTCACTCAATCCCCACTCTGGGGCTTCCATTCATGTTCGTTGTCGCATCAATATTCGCAATTCTGCTTAGCCCGAAGAAGCTAGAGATCCTCAGAATCGCATCGGATACCATCAAAACATTGATCCCACTGGTAGGCATCATGATAGTTGTAGGAATCCTGATTCAGATTATGGCTTTGAGCGGCGCAAGAGGATTGATCTCTCTTGCGGTAGTAACGTTGCCAATGTGGGTTTTGTTTGCGGCGCTATGGCTTATTCTTCCAGTTTCAGAGGGATTGCTTCAGTACGCGGTTGCACCGCTTCTAGGAGTGCCCCTAATTCTTCTTTTTAACATGAAGGGGATGGATGCCATAATAGCGCTCTCTGCAATGGCTGTTATGTGGCCTGTAGGAGATATCCTTCCTCCTACGGCGGTGGTTGGAAGAGCGACGGCGATGGAATTGAAGTTCAAAGGGCACTACTACAGGGATTTCTTGAAGACTTCTCTCGTACCGATGGGGTTCATTCTTCTGATTGCCACTTTGTTCCTGATTTTCAGTAATGAACTCTCCTTCTTAGTTGGCGGGTGATGTCATGAGTGAAAGGAAGTGTTTTTGATGGCTATTTTGTACACGATAATCAGTGTATGCTACTACTTGATAACGGCTTTCATCATCTTTGTTATAGCTAGAAGCTTGGTGAAGACGAAGAATTTCCAAGAAGCAATCCTTTTTTCTGTCATGCTCATGCCGTTCATCCTGAGACTTTTGAGAATCAAGTAGGGGGTGCTGCGATGACTGACAGAAATCTAGCGATAGTCAAAATAGTATCATGTGTTTTAGTTGGGATTGCCCTAATTATCTCCGGTGTAGAGTTCTACAATCACAGAAATTTCAAGGAACCAGTCGTTGTCGGATCGGGAGTCACTGAAGTCAAAACATTAGGTGACTACTTCGCTCCATTGAAAGGAACAATAAACGATACGAATATCTACATAATTGACAGCGGTGTACCGGGTGGGACTGCTATGTTGATAGGCAGGGCACATCCCGAAGAACCCGCAACGAATCTGGCTGCCAAGATCTTTGTTGAAAACGCGAAACTCACGAAGGGAAGACTCATAGTTGTCATTAGCGCTAATCAGAGTGCTTCAAGGGTTACCAGACCCGGAGATGCATATCCTATGTACTACACAATAGAGACTCCATGGGGAGAGAGCAAATTCAGGATGGGAGACCGATGGTCCAATCCGCTTGACTCATGGCCGGATCCCGAAGCGTATGTTCATTATCCCAGTGGCCAACTCCTGGCTTATATGGATATTCGTAATTTCAACAGAACGTGGCCTGGAAGAGAGAACGGGATGATCACCGAACAGACAAACTATGCCTTCATGAACTTGATAAGAGAAGAGAATGTGGACATATTCGTCGATTTACACGAAGCCGAGCTGGAATACCCCGTTATTAGCACTATAGTTGCCCATCAAGAGGCGGCCGATATTGCCGGACTGGCTTCAATGATACTTACCTCATCTGAATTCAGAATTGGTATGGAGTTCTCACCTCCCAGCCTCCACGGACTATCCCATAGAGAGGTGGGAGACCATTCCGACGCCATATCTCTTTTGTTTGAAACACCGGAACCTTTCCTTGATAGAGTCAGGGGAATCACCGATGAGGCTCTTCTTATGACAGGTAAGGATGAATTCGTTATGACAGCAGGTAAGTTCGGTTTGCTCTACGAAAAGATTGACGAAAACGGTTGGCCAATCGATGTAAGGGTTGGCAGACACTGTTCTTCAACCCTTATGGTTATTGAACTATGGGGTGATTTCAATCCCGGAAAGGAGGTTGTAATCGAAGGAGTTCCAAGGTATGACGAGGTAGTAAGCAATGGAACCGGTTACTATTTCCAGGATCCTTCAAAAGCCAGAACACAGGACATTTATTACGAGTAACCCAGAACATTTGTGATTGATAATCACAAAGGAGGGGAGTAAGGGTGAAGAAAGTATTTCTTATTGCAATTTTAGGTATCGCCCTTTTTTACACCAGTCTGATTGCGTGTACGGATATCCTTGCTGCAAAGCTGGCAACTGTTGACGGATCTGTGATCTGTTCTCAGACAGTTGACGGAACATATGATTCGAGAATTCTGATACAGCCTGCAGCAGACCATGAACCTGGTAGTATGACGCCTGTTTGGGAATGGATTGTTTACGCAGATAGGAGACCGCTTGAGAAACTGGGGGAAATTCCTCAAGTGGAGCATACCTACCAGTATTTCCTGACATCATATCCCTTTGGAAATGAAAAGGGACTCTTAATGGGAGAAACAACTCTTGGGGGCGCAAAAGCCACAGCAAACAGCCCTGATGCGATTATGACAATTGAGCAACTCCAAGCGTTTGCTCTTCAGAGATGTACAACTGCAAGAGAAGCTATCCTCCTGATGGGAGAACTTGCTGAGGAATACGGTTATAGAGAGTCCTGTAACCTTGGCGAATGTATAACCCTGGCTGATGGTAAAGAAGCTTGGGTTTTCGAAGTTTATGGAGTCGGCCCGCTTTGGAAGCCGGGAGACGGACCTGGAGCAGTGTGGGCTGCACAGCGAGTTCCCGATGAACATATTTCTGCAGTTGTGAACTACAGTATGATTGGGGAGATCGACCCTGAGACCAAGAGACCCCCCAATGTACCAGAAGAAGACTTTTATATTTGTGATAATTACCTTGATACAGCTGTTGAGTTGGGTCTGTACGATCCAGCCAGTAACGAACCATTTGTCTGGAAGTATATTTATGGGAACATTCAGGCAAAATCGTGGAGTTCTAGGCTGTGGAGAATTTACAGTACCTTGAATCCATCAGGAAACTGGACTTATG
>JAFGAR010000038.1 GCA_016933575.1 Candidatus Thorarchaeota archaeon | reverse complement strand
GGCCGATAGATCAGACTGGAAGATCGCCTGCTTTGCAAGCAGGAGGCCACGGGTTCAAATCCCGTTCGGTCCACTAAAACACTGGCTTACGTCAAAAGTGCCCTTTTCAGGGCAAATCAGATCTCTTTGATACTGGGCGTAAACCCGCATCGCATCGCTGAGATCGTCGTAATCTAAGCCGAGATAATGAATCGTGGCCTTGGTGTCCTGTTGACCGAAAATGTAAGCGATGTCCTCGATATTGACCGCGCCTCGCTATTCCTTCCGAGGTTTCTTAGAGGCCCCCATGATGACGTAAATCACTATCATTATTATTCCCAAGAAGAAACAGACTCCGAAGAACAACCCAGCAATGATCATGATAACTCCAAGAACCAGCAGTATCCACATATCGTCCCTTTTCTCCACCCGGCTATCAATCGAAGATCTCGTTCCAATATCAATGCTGGATGTCTCTATAGGAGCGCCGCAGTTTGGACAGAATTTCATTCCGGGAATGATATCGGCTCCACAACGAGGACATTTCGGTGAAAGTATCTGCCCGCAATGAGGGCAATATTCCCAACTACCTTCGAGACTCTTTCCACAGTTTGGACAATAGGTCTTCGAGGTATCCAAGATGACTCCCACCAGATTAAAGCTATTCGTGAGGAAATATTAAATTCTTGTGACAAAAGCACGATGAAAATATCCGGGGCTGAATGACCATCCAGACATTCTCCTATATCGGTCAGAAATCCCAAAGACATATCCATTATTTGTAGAGGTCACGAATATAGATAATAAATCCTGATCGCCTATTGCAATTGTCAGGTTCACTCTACCATTCTTCTTCGGATTCATAGATCAATCCTGTTCAATCCTTCTCTTTCTCGTCCCTTCCTTCACAACTCTAATGAGTCCGCCACTGGATTCAAGAGATCTTGGTTTCTTCTTGCGCAAGCATAGAGGAGGAGATGTAATGGAATTCTCTTGTTTTATCGTGAAGATGAATCCCCCAGCTTTCTGCCATGAATTCTGCAAGGTCCCTTGCTTCATTGGGAGACGCCATGGCCACGATCCTGCTCTTTCCGTTCATCAGAACGATCTCCACCTGGATATTGCCCGATTCGACCATCGCCCTGCTGACCTGACCGGATTCGATTGCGGACTCTAGATAGACTGACTTCAACCTTATCTCAGCAATATCATTCTTGTGCAGAAAAGAGTGAAAACCCATGAGGCGGTAGAAAAGGGAGCGATACCCCCTCACCCCATCGGCGAATATGAATGTAGGTCTGAAATGAATACTAGCGACCTTGTCAGCGATTGTATAGAGGGGAAATGCAAGTGTAATGACAGAAGCTGTCATGAAAATGAATATGGGTGGCCAATCGTTGCCAAAAAGGAAGAACATCATGTATATTAAAAAGATATCAATAGCCAAGAATACAAACGGCATAGATGTAAGCCATATTCTGAAGAACCTCATGGACCTATTAACCGGATAAAAGGTCCGGATGAGCCTCCTTTCATGATCGAATGATACCTGACTCCCCTCAGAATTGTAGATCATATTAGACCATATAAATTACGGTTCGGGGGGGAGGGTATGATAGCGAAGTACACATTTCGTTTTTCATTGAACGGCTTTTGCAACAAAGTCCTGTCCGGGCAGATTATCTCATCCCACATACTGCTTCATTGAGCTGTGCTCAAAGGTAATAAATAGCAATGAAACAACTTATTAGTTACAAGGGGGCAATGGTGTTGGATGGTAGGAAAGTACTCGCGATAATACTTACCATTATATTATTGGCCTCATCAGCATTTGTCTATTATGCGCTATCTCCAGGATCAGAAGACGAAACTGTATTCAAAGGCGGAACAATAACTGAAGATGAAACTTGGTCTGGAGCAATATTCGTAAACGAATTCATCGTTGTACCTACTGGGGTCACACTGACTATAGATCCCGGAACGAAAATCATGTTCGCACCAAGCCGGGATTATAAGAATCCAAATACCGTTGGTTTTGCAGTGAATGGGGGCACAGTAAATGCCATTGGAACACCAGAGGAACAAATATGGTTCACATCTGATGCTGAAACCCCCCTGAATGGTGATTGGTTTGGAATTGAAATTCATCATACAAATTCAACAGTTATCAAGTACGTTATAGTGGAGTTCTCAGTTTTTGGGATCGCACAGTTCGATTCGAAAGCCAATATCAGTCATTCAATTGTGCGTTGGACAAATTCTGAGGGGATCTACATGGAACGCTCGTCACCTGTTATCGAACACAATCTCTTGTATTGCAATGGCTACCATGAGATCGCACTAGAACAATACAATCATGATGTACAGATTCGAAACAACACATTTGCCGGAGGTCATGTGCCGTTCATCGTCTTCGATTCAACGGTCACCATCGAAGGTAACTATTTCTATAACTACGATACTCCAACATCACCAGCGATCTCTGTAGCTGGTACATCAAATGCTACGGTGACTGGTAACAGATTCGACGGTTTCAACAACGACACCGCGATACTCGCACTTCAACCCATGAGTATTCTTATGGCATCAAATAACGATTTTGGTGTCGGTTCTGTGACTATTCCCGAACTTGATTTCGATGATGTTAGTAACCATGTACTGGGGTATACTCCCGGCGACCCAGAGGATCAATACATGTACGTCTATCCCGCTCAGGACGAAACAAGAAATGTTGTCCAGAGGCTGGGACAAGGCCTGGGTTTCGGTTGGGCTTTCGAATATGCGAATGGTTATCTCTGGAAACTTGGAACCGGCGACTTGATTCGTATCGACCCCTCAACCGGCAATCACACGTCGTTCTCGGTCGACACATCCCAAATATCGGGACCAAGGGGACTCTGTTTTGATGGTGAGTACTTCTGGACCCACGACCATACTCTGCTGAAGATCGTCAAGTTCAAAGTCAATGATACTGCGGTCACGATCTATGGCTCTTTCGACATCCCAGAAAAAGAGACTGGTGGGCGTGAGGGATTGGCAACCGATGGGACGTACCTCTACATCCCCAATAGAAATGGTTCAAAGCTGTTCGAGTTAAACAAGAACGGTACTGTCAACAGGGAGATCGCTCTGCCCGGAATCGACCTTTCCGGTCCATTCACTTGGGATGGCACCCATTTTTGGTCTTCAAGCGGAAGGAATTTCTTTGCGTTCAACAAAGCTGGGATCATTGAAAAAGAAGCTTACGATGTCGCAGCGGGGATTTCGGATATAACATGGGACGGTACGTACCTGTGGGGCTTGTACAAAACGTGTGAACAATGGAATGACGCTAAGATGTTCCAAGTGGAGATATTGAGCGATTCTTTGATCTGAAGATATTCTCAACTTAAACGATGGCTTTCCTTGGAACGCTAAGCTCAAGTCGATACTTGGGCAACTCATTGTTGGGAAGTAAGTACGGGTCAGTGGGCGGAGTTCCTCAAGTTCATTAAGGAAAAAGCGAACATCGAAACGGATG
>JAFGAR010000037.1 GCA_016933575.1 Candidatus Thorarchaeota archaeon | reverse complement strand
GAAGAATTAGTATTAAAGGCCGATGTATGAATCGTCTAGAAAAAGCATCCACACTATTTGCAGGCGCACAGAATGCCATTGTGAGTCAACAGCTTGGCTTGCCCTCTGCTTTCTAGGACACGCACAAGATCCTGAGTCTCAGCTAAAGCCAGAATCAGTTGACCAGAGTCATATTCACCATAGAGCTTCCTCGAAAGATCATAGATGGTGGTTGGTACATCTCCCAAATGCTCCTCAGTCTGGTTGAATTTGCGTTCATAGTCAGCAAGCAGGTCATCGATCCTTGCAGCAAGATCACCAATCACGTTTCGATGTCCAGGATACACAGAGTATCCGGAGTATTTCCGTATCTTCTCAAGGGACTCAAAATACTTCAGGAGAGAGATGCCTAAAATACCATCAAAGTCAAGGCTTGGATTCGAGGAGATATCACCGAGGACATGGTCTCCCGAAAAGAGGACCTTCTTCGAATCCAATGCATAGCAGACAGAGCCAAGTGAGTGCCCAGGGGCCCACTCGACTGTAAGAGCACCAAGGCCTGTTTCGATCATTCCTTTGTCCTCAGCAAATCGAACTTCTTCAACTGATTCTCCAAGCTTCAAGAAATATCGTGCTAGTGCAGGTTGTGAATCAAGAATGCCTTCCTGAATAGGAGCGCCTGATTCAGTTGCAATTCGATGATAGGCACGCATTCGGTCGTCAATGTATCCTTCATAATCAATCAGTCGTTCCGAGTCCATTTGATGAATCCAGACATTCATGCTTCTATCACTACGGTTCATGATTGTACGGGCAAGACCAATATGATCGACATGTCCATGGGTCAAACAGATCTGTTCGATGTCCTCGATCGAATAACCGGCTTCAGAGAGACCAGATTCTAGTGTGCCAATTGCTAAGGATGACTTCACACCTGTATCGATGAGCGTCAACGGGCTACCTTCAAGGAGATAGCAATTCACCGCACCAACGGGAAAGGGAGTTGGAACTTCGATCTGATGAATGCCTTCAATCAGCTGCAATAGCTATAACTCCTGGAAATACACCCTCAATAATTCTGCAACGTTCCGAGCACGTGATACCACTCCGCGATCGCGATGTGGCTTGGACCCGTCGAACATATCAGAGATGGTGCCGAGGCATCCACTTCGAATCGTATCAAGGACCGGACGGAAGAACTCCTTCTCAGCATAAGCCTTGTTCTCCGCAGTGCGACCCTTTACTGCAAGGTACGCGGATATGAAG
>JAFGAR010000036.1 GCA_016933575.1 Candidatus Thorarchaeota archaeon | reverse complement strand
TTTTTTAACGTCATAGCGAAGTGTTAACTTCTGACCTAGAGGATTAGTATGTGACAGAACCTGCTTTTATATGTTAACTCTTTCAATATTCATATAGTTAGCTGGTGAACATCTTGGAGCTGATCCAGCCTAGCTGACCCTCATCAAGCGAGGAACCGCTTTGTGAACGAAGTCAACTATAGTGAAGCTAGTATGTGCTCGGTTACACATCAAGAGAAGACCAGAAAAATGGAAAAGGGCGGAGATGGTCCCCCCGCCCTCACCAGCCTATTTCCGCAGCATGCCAGCTTGGCGTCGAACGACGTTTCAATCCCGACCTGAATTGCCCAGTCATTCAAGTTCATAGGTGTCAAAAACCCTAAAAAGGAGTCAGTTTTTCAATGTATATATAGCTAGCTTAAGCTACAAGCGAAGAGTTTTGCTAGAAACGTCAGTGGATGATGTCTATGAGTGATGACATGGGTCGAATCCTAAGCGAGCTTGGGATAGTTCAATCCTCGGACCAAGACTCGAAACTCTTGATTATTCTCGGGGTCGTCCTAGCGCTCAGCAATGAGCTGGGGATGCCTGTGATGTTCAGTGATATCTTCAATAGATTGACCCAAGAGAAGCGAATGAAACTGAGCAAACCCTATGTCCATCGAATCCTCAAATCATTGATCGAATCTAGATTCATACGATGTGAGCACCCAGACTCATCTAGGAAACGATACATCGCAAACATCGAAACAGTAGTCATAGGATTGGAAGCATCCAAGCAAGGAAAAGAGCGTTCGATCCAAGCAGAGATGGATCTCCTTCATAGCAAACTGAAATCGTTGCAGCAAGCTGAGGTTGGACGACTGGGTGAGTTACTGGTAGAATCATTGACGGGAAAGTCACAGTCTTTGAGAAGCAGATTCATCTCGCGAGTCGAGGATCTTCACATTATCCTCTCTAATCATGTCCTAGGTCCAGCTGGCGAAGGGGACATGGTGAGTAGCACGATGAACTGGTTCACCTCCTTCGTCGATGAGAATATGGTGTACCGGTTCCAGAAATTCTTGGATGCAGCTATGAGAGGAGCGGATGTCAGATATCTAGTATCAATGAGTGCACTAGTGGAGAATCGTGAGCTCAACGATATGAGCTTGGAAAGAGTAGCTCCCGCATTGGCTTCGATCATGCGAATGAAGGAGGAGGGCTACAAAATCGATGTGCGCATCTTTCAAGGACCTCTTACCTACAGTCATTCTACTCTTAATGATGCTGCTATGGCATTGATAATCACAGAATCGCCAATGACAGCGACTTTCGTAACACGGGACTTCAATCCAACTCTTATTCACGAGGTGAACGAAACCTTTGAGCGTAATTGGGCGAGTGCCATCTCAATATTGGATATGACCAAGGAAAGAATCGAGAGTATGGGACTTGGTGAGATCGGGTTGCTACGGAAGATGGGGGAATTCTTCTCTATGAAGAGAAGTGGAATGGGGAGGACAGAAATGTGAAGTGGGCTGAAGCAGATGAAACGAGATTATATATTGAGAAAGGACATTTAGTCAAATCACAGTACACGGGAGTTGCCAGGGCATGCTAAATGAGAACGAAAAAGAATGCCTGAATCTCATCGGATTCCTCTATCAAAATGGATGGGATTCTAAGTCTATCCTACTGCTCAAGTCAATGCTGAAAGCACAAGAAGCAAAACGAGCATCCCT